>NZ_UXAU01000035.1 GCF_900609065.1 Arthrobacter ulcerisalmonis
CTCAAATACAACACTCCCCCTCCCCCTCCCTCGCGGCGCATACGAGAGCGAGCCTTTTCCATGCCTTCACTCAGTCGCGCTTCCGACGCGCGTTCCTCCAGATTCAAACGACGTATTGCTACCGTCATATCGCTGCTTGTTGTGGCGTCCGGCATTGCCATCGTGGCTCCGGCCATAGCGGCGGCCGATTCATCCGGAATCTTCTCCGAGAGCCTGGAGCCCGTGACCCCTGTTGATCCCGACCGAACCACCGTGGAACTTGGGGTGAAATTCTCCAACAGCAACGCTGGCACCGTCAGTGCACTGCAGTTCTTCCGGACTGAGGCTCAGACCGAAGACTACAAAGCCACCTTGTGGTCTGCCAACGGCACTCCCCTGGCCACCACGACCTTCCTAGCAAATGGCGAAACCGGGTGGCAGACAGCCACTCTCTCCAAGCCCGTCGACATAGCTGCCAATGAGCAATATGTCGCCTCCTACCTGGCCACCCACGGCTCCTACGCAGTCACCGAAAACGCGTTCACCCGCACCTACCGCAGTAATGGATTCACGGTGCGCAGCAACGGCGGAGTCTTTGCCTATGGCGACGGCGAGTTCCCTACGTCGAACTACCGCAACTCCAACTACCTGGTGGATGTGGTCTTCAAGCCCTCCGACGCCACCGTTCCGGGGCCGACCACAACGCCGACAGCTACACCGAGCGCCACGCCTACGGCGACGCTGACCGCGACACCAACGGCAACGGCAACGCCCCCCGTGACGCCAACCGCCACCCCAACGGCCACATCTACACCTTCGGCTACCACTACGCCGCGCCCCACCGTCACGGCAACGCCGTCGGCCACCCCCACAGCAACGCCGACTGCAACCCCCACGGCCACCCCACAGCCAACAACGACTCCAACGGCTACTCCCACCCCATCGGCTACACCCACGCCGACCAACCCGAACCCAGGCACCAGTGTGCTGAACCTGCCGCGGATTCCCTGGGAAGGTGGCCCGGACTACTGGAAGCAGTTCCCCAATGCCAAGGAGTGGACTGACCCGTCGTTCTTCCCCATTGGCATCTGGTTCAACGGCTTCAGCAATAACGCTGAGGTTCAGTGGGACAAGGACCACGGCATCAACACCTACGCCGGAATGTGGGAAGGTACGGACTTCTCGCTCTTCGAGGACAACGATGTGTACTGGCTGGGCAACAAGCTGAACTCCACCTTCAAGGACGATTCACCAAACTGGCCCGGTGTCCTGCTGGACGACGAAGTGGACGGGCGCTTCACCCCGTCCGAGGGCATCAAGCACCTTGAGAGCCTGAAGAGTGAGCTGGTGACCGGCCAGGGCAAGTTTGCCTACGCCAACTTCACCCAGCTGGTTATTGGCTCGGATATGTCCATCGCCGACCAGGAGCGCTACGTCAACCTGACGGACGCCGTGTCGGTGGACATGTATTGGTACACCATCCCGTTCTGCGACTGGACTCCATACCGCGGCACCCTTTATGCCGATCCGGTGGACCAGGCCACGTGCCGGACAGCATCCAGCTACGGCAAGGCCGTCAACGGCATGACCATCCGCGATGCTGCGGACGGCAAGTTGCAGCCCCGGTGGATGTTCCTGGAGAACCTGAACGGCTTGTCCGGTCAGGCCCACGTTGGCTACATTCAGCCCGGCCAGGTCAAGGGCGCCGCCATGAGCTCCGTCATCAACGAAGCACGGGGCCTGTTCTGGTTCAATCAGTCCTTCACCGGCGATTGCCAGACCGATGGCGCACTGCGACTCGCCCAAGTGCAGGGCACCAGCTTCTGCGGCTACCCCCAGATGCAGGCCATGGGTGAGGTCAACAACCTCATCCAGAGCCTGGCCCCTGTCCTCAACACCCAGTCCTACGAGTGGACGTTCGGACAGCGGCTGGACACCATGTTGAAGGTCAGTAAGGATTCTGCCTACATCTTCGCGATGACAGACGGCACCACCGGCGCGCGGACCTTCACCCTGCCAGCGGGGATCAAGGGAACCAAGATCGATGTGGTCGGCGAAAACCGGTCCCTGACGGTCACCAACGGTTCGTTCTCTGATAATTTCGCCAACGAGTACACGTATCACGTGTACAAGATCGCGATGGGCTAGCCACCAGAGCCACCGCACGTACAGAGGGCCCCTTCCGAGTCTTGAAACTTGGAAGGGGCCCTCTGTGCGTCAGCCAGGTTTGCCGATCAGGTCAGACGATTGTGGAAATACCCGTAATGGCCCGCCCTGTCACCAGCGTGTTGATTTCGTGCGTTCCTTCGTAGGAGTAGACAGCCTCGGCGTCAGCGAAGATCTTGGCCATGCCGTAGTCCGTCACGATCCCATTGCCGCCCAGGATGTTGCGGCCCGTGGCCACCGTTTCGCGCATCCGCTGGGTGGTGAAGGCCTTTGCCAGCGCTGACTGTTCGTCCTTGGCCACGCCGGCATCTTCAAGCTGCGACAGCCGGACCATCATGCCCATTGAGCTGACGGTATTGCCCAGCATGCTCACCAACTGGCTTTGGACCAATTGGAAGGACGCCAACGGGCGGCCGAACTGTTGCCGCTCCACGGCGTAGCTGCGGGCCACATCGAAAGCCGCAAGCTGCAGCCCGACTGCCTGCCAGGCAACGCCAAGGCGGGTGACTTTCAGGACTTTGTTGACGTCGCGGAAGCTGTTCGCCTCGGCAAGTTTGAAGAAGTCGGGTACCACCACATCGGTCAAGGTGATGTCAGCGTTTTGCACAGTCCGCAGCGAGATCTTGTTTTCGATCTTGGTGGCCGCATAGCCGTCCCAGCTGGTGTCCACCAGGAAGCCCTTGACCTTGTTGTCCGCCACGTCGCGCGCATAGATGACCACCCAGTCTGAGAAGGTCGCATTTCCGATCCAACGCTTTGCGCCGTTGAGGATCCAGGTGTCGCCGTCGCGCCGTGCCGTGGTGCGCGTTCCACCAGCTACATCGCTGCCACCCAGCGGCTCGGTCAAGCCAAAGGCCCCGATCTTCTTCATGGCGTAAATATCTGGCAGCCACGCATCTTTTTGTTCCTGCGATGCCAGGGCTTCAATGGATCCGGTGAACAACCCGTCGTGGACTCCCATGAAGGTGGAGATTGAGGCGTCCGCCCGAGTTACTTCCGCGTGGACCAAGCCAGCAAAAACATTCGAGTAGCCCTGCCGGCGAACTGGGCTGACCAGGTCAATGCTGGCGAGCTTGGGAATCAGTTCCATAGGGAACTCGCCGCGGTTCCAGCAGTCAACAGCGATCGGCTTCACTTCGCGGGCCAGGAAATCCCTGATCTCCGCGAGCCTGTCCTGCTCCTTTTGGCTTAGCAGTTGCTCGAAGGCATAGAAGTCGCCGTCCGCGTAGGGAAGTGACGAGAGATCTGCGGAAGTGGTGGACATGATGACCCTCCAAGCGTTGACGGGCGCTTCGCAGCCGAAACGCACATAAGTTACTGGACAGTAACTTACCGCAGTCCTGCAGATCTGCATAGGGCGGACGGCGATCGAGATCAGCGGAGAGCGCCAGTACCGCGGGGCAAAAGCGCGAGACATGTCGGACGAATGCGCAGGCTGTGGAGGCCAAGGCGCGAACTCTGCCCGCGAGGAACCGAGCTGTGCTCGGTGAAGGCAGCGGCGTCCGAGAATCTGCGGCGGAAGGATGCACTGCGCCGCTGGGTCCCGGGTGTCCGGGCCCCATGTAGGTAGCGCTAACTGCAGTTTTGAGGGGTCAAAACTGCAGTTAGCGCTACTTAGTTGGGTAGGGCTACTCGGACTTGAACCGAGGACCTTAGGATTATGAGTCCCGCGCTCTAACCAGCTGAGCTATAGCCCCGTGCAACCCAGTCCGAACCGACACGAAACCGAGGCGGACGGAAGGGCTAAAACACTCTAACAAAGACCCGGCGGAGCCTAGACCACTGTGTCGTCGTAGCTTGCGCCCCGGTAGAGGTTTTCAAACGTCTGCAGGGTGCCGGCGATGCTGTGGGGCTCCACCATCTCCCGGCTTACCCGGCCCATGGCCAAGCGCTGGTCCGCTGGAAGTTCCAGGATTTGGGTGATCTTCTTGGCGAGGTCATCGGCGTCGTTGGGGATGAAGAGGTAGCCGTTAACGCCGTCGCGAACCAGGTGCGGCAGTGCCATGGCGTCGGCAAGGACCACCGGAGTGGACGCGGACATCGCCTCCAGCGTGACGAGTGACTGCAGTTCGGCGGTTCCCGGCATGCAGAACAGGTCAGCCTTGATGTAGGCCAACCGCAGGTCCTCGTCGCTGGCCAGGCCTAGGAACTTCACCCGTGAGCCCAGGCCCAGGCGCTGGACCAGGTCTTCGAGCGCGGCCCGAACCTCGCCGCCACCCACAATCTCGAGGTGCACGTTGAGTTCGGCAGGCGTTTTGGCGATCGCCCGGATCAGCACATCTACGTGCTTTTCTTCTGCCAACCGGCCGGCAAAGACAACAGTCGGGTGCTGGTGCGGTTCGATCTGCTCGCCTGGCTGCACCTCATACGCGGCTGAGTCGATGCCATTGGACAGCGGCAGGACTTTCCGAAGGAACGCGTGATCGTGCATGGCCTTGGCGGCAAGCGGCGTGGGGGTGGTGATGACCTGAGCCTGGCCCATGACCTTGCCCATGTCCCGCCAGGAAACCCGCCCAATCCGGTTCTTCAACCACTGCGGGAACGGCAGGAACGGGTTGAGGTTCTCCGGCATGAAGTGGTTGGTGGCAACGATCCGGATGCCCCTGCGGACGGCTTCCTCGAGGACTGCCTTGCCGATCATGTAGTGGCTTTGGATATGCACCACATCGGGCTGTACCCGGTCGAAGAGCGCGGCGATGTCTTTCCGGATCTCGAAAGGTAGGCAGATGCGGAAGTACTCGTGGGTAAACGCCTTGCGGGAACGGAGCCGGTGCACGGTGGCTTCGTCCCGAAACTCGGAGAATGGCTTCCCGTTGTCTGCCCGGCCGGCCACCACGTGGACAGTGTGTCCGAGGGCAGTCATGCCTTTGGCCAGACGGTAGCCGAACTGGGCCGCACCGTTCACGTGGGGCGGGTAGGTGTCCGCGGCGATCAGAATTGTCAGCGGTTGCTGGTCTGCGGGCGTGGTCATGGGGAATTCTCCTGATGGTCACGGTGCGGACAGCGGAAGCTGAGCGCACGGTTGGCCGCTGGCAGGGTTGGCGCCGGGCCTCGTGGGCTAACTGGTTGATCGGTTTATCGCGGCGATTTACCCGAAGCTTTGCGCGCTTCTTTCCTGCGCTTGGTGACCTCGGGATGGTGCCGGGAAAGGGCAATTACCCCAACGATAGCAAGGCAGGCAGCGGTTCCCATGGCAATCGCCATGACGGCGTGGACGTCCGGGCGCAGTTCGCCCAAGATGACGATGCCAATGGCAATGCCCACAATGGGGTCGATGACTGTGAGGCCCGCAATCACCAGGTCCGGCGGACCGGCCGAGTAGGCGCTCTGGACGAACCACGAACCGAGCCCACCTGCGGCGATGATAGCCACCACCGAATACCACTGGACGTTCAGCAGGAACTGCCCGTTGGGATCGAGGAGGTGCTTACCAATGATCCGCGTTAGAACTGCCACAAAACCAAAAAGGACGCCGGCGCCCAGAATGAAGATGAATGCGTTCAGTCGATGCCGGAAGACGACGGCGAGGGTACCGAAGATGCCGACCGCCAGGGCCAGCAACAAGACAATGGTCAACTCGTTTTCCGTGCTGACGTGATGGTTTTCCTGCGTCACCGTCACGGCCAGCAGCACGAACAACGCAGATCCGCTCACACATGCAGTGATGGCCACGATGGTGGCCCTGTTGATGGTGAGGTGTTGGTCCCTGGCGTTGACGACAGTGGTGATGACCAGCGCGATCGCGCCGATGGGCTGGACAACGGTCAACGGCGCCGACACCAACGCCACCGCATTCATCCCCATGCCCACCACCAGGAGGACCAACCCGAAAACCCAGCGCGGGTTGCGCAGCAAGCGGAGGAAACCGTTCGAGTTCAGTGCAAGCCCACCGGTGTCGGCTTTAACCGCGCTCCCCTGCCGTTGCGCACCAAAGGCGAGGCAAAACGCACCCAGCACGGCGAGGACTACCGCCACCCACACCACTAGGCGGTCCCGCCGTCGTGCGTTGAATGACCGCGGCCCTTACGGAGGATGGCCCAAAAATAGTTATAGGCAGCGATCCAATGGCCGATCAGGCCCAGCCCCAGGATGATCCAGGCGGCCACAAATAACCCAGACGCGAACCCTACGTCCAGTTTGGAAAGCACCAGCAACGGCGTGCCCAGCAGCAGCAAACCCGTCCGGAACTTTCCGACCGAGCTGACGGGCAGGTCCGGGTGGCCGCGGAAAAACACCAGGGTCAGCACCAGCAGCACGGCGTCGGGCACCAAAAGCGCGGCCAGATACAACCAATGCACGACGCCGGCAATCACCAGGGTGAGCGCCACGGCGATGAGGGCGAGCCGGTCAGCGATGGGGTCCATGACCCGGCCCAGCTTGGACGCTTGGTTGAAGCGCCGGGCCACATAGCCGTCCACCCAGTCGGTACTCGCCATGACCGCCAGGACCACCACGGCGATACCGTATTCGCGCTCGGCCAGCACCAACCACATGAACAGGGGGACGCCCATGAACCGGAGGACGGTGAGGAAGTTGGGGACCGTAAAGATCAGGTCGTGATCAATCTGGGGACGGTCAGGATGGGAGCCAGCGCCAATGAGCTTCATAGCGGTTCCCCCCTTTCCGACCGCCCTATGGCGTCTAGTGTCAACGGTGCGGCGATGGGCCAGGCCCATCGCCGGGTCAGTAAGTGCGAATGAGCTTTCGGATCAGGACGGCTAGGGCAGTGCCAGCCACGGCAAGTGCTGCCAGCGGCTTCCAGCGCTCAGCCAGGTCGGCAGATTCAGCCACCTCTGCAAGCTTGTGGCTGGCCGTTTCGGCCCCCTTTGCTGCGACCTTCTGGCCCTCGCTGACTTTGTCTTGCGCCACGCTCAGAAGGTACTGGGACTGGGTCTTGACGTCGAGCTGGGTGCCGAGGTCGTCCCGGACGCCGACCAAGTGCTGACGGCGCTGCTTCAGGCGAGCTGCCAACTCCGGCTCAGAAGCATGCGGGAACTCCTTGCGGTGCTCCTGCTCCTTGACTTCCTTCTCCGCCTTGGCCTTGGCTGCCACCTCATCCTTGGCCGCCTTCGCGGCCTTGGCTTCGGGGCTCTTGGGGTCCAGGACGGCCGGGTTGAACGCCGAGCCTTCCTTGGCAATGCCAAGATCGTGTTTGATGCCGCGCAGGGTCTCTTCCGGTACCAGCGGCATGGCTTTCTTGAACTTACTCAGCCCAAGGAGCGCGCAGATCCCGGCGATGACCAAGAACGCGGCAGCAACAAGGAGTGCAGACAACCAGGCAGGCATGATGGTGGCCAGTCCCATGATGGCCGCCACGATCAACGCCACCACCAACATCAGGACGAACACCAGGGCCACGACAAAGAAGGCAGCGGCGACACCCACCTGGATGCCCTTGCGCTTGAGTTCGACCTTGGCAAACGCGATCTCGTCGTTGAGCTGGCGTGGCGCCAGTCGTGCCAGGAGCTTCACTGTCCGGGGCAGTGCGGTGAAGCGCAGCCCTGGGCTCGTGGTGCCGCTGTGACGTCCGCTCATCGGTTCCGCCTTACTGAATGTGTGATGTGAATCGGCTTCCCTTTGCTCAAGAATCCGCAGGTAAACGGTCCCCGTCCCCAAAACTATCATTCAGGATCCGAGTGAACTCCGGGGCCATGCCGTGGTGAGCAGGCGAGAAAGTCCAAATACTCTTGAGGCAGGCCTAGGATTGGTGACCGTGACCACTCCCGCCAATCCGGGCGATCTGCTGAGCCGCCGCCGGAAAATCCTGTACATCTTTGTCCTTGGTGCCCTCACGGCGCTGGGACCTTTCACCATTGACCTGTACTTGCCCGCGTTCCCTGCGCTGGAGGCGAGCTTGGGCGTGTCCGAGGCCCAGGTACAGCTCACCTTGGCCGGCACCACCCTCGGATTTGCACTCGGCCAACTGCTGGTGGGGCCGTTCAGCGACAAATTTGGCCGCCGGATGCCCTTGATCCTGGCGACCGCGCTGCACATTGCCAGCTCGATTGGCGCTGCCCTGTCCACGGACATCACCACACTGGGTCTCTTCCGGGTCCTCATGGGCGTTGGTGCTGCAGGTGGCGGCGTAGTGGCCATGGCCATGGTGCGCGATCTCTTCTCCGGCTACGCCATGGTCCGCATGTTTTCCCGAATGGCCCTGGTCAACGGATTGGCACCGATCCTCGCTCCGGTCATTGGTTCCCAACTTTTGTTGGTCATGGCGTGGCCGGGAATTTTCGTGTTCCTGGCCTGCTACGGCTCGTTGGTGATCATTGCCGCCCTGTTCCTTATCCGCGAGACACTACCTGCGGAGAAGCGCAGCCAGGGCAGCCAAACCATCCGCCAACGCTACGGCGCGCTGTTCAAGGACAGGATTTTCGTTGGCCTACTGATCATTGCCGGTATGAACTTCGGCGGCCTCTTCACCTACCTTTCCGCCTCGCCCTTCCTCTTCCAGAAAGTTTTCGGGTTCTCGGCGCAGGAGTACGGCCTCATCTTCGGCATCAACTCATTGGGCATCGTGGCTGGCGTCCAGACGAGCGCACGCCTGATCCGGCGCGTCCCGCCGCAGTGGATCCTTGCCTTCGCCTCGGCGTGGATGTTCCTGATGTCACTGCTCATCGTGCTGTTCGACGTCCTCGGCTTCGGTTTGTGGGGGGTCCTGGTGCCCTTGTGGTTCTACATCCTGGGGACCGGTTTTATGTTCCCGTGCGTCCAGGTCCTGGCCTTGGCCAGCCACGGCGCCCAGGCCGGCACTGCCGCGTCCCTGTTGGGTGCGTCCACCTTCCTCGCCGCCGGGCTCATCTCCCCCGTGGTGGGGTGGTTGGGACTGGAAAGCGCGACGCCGATGGGCGCCTTGCAGGCGGCCTGCATCCTGGTTGCCATGGCCGCGCTCTGGCTCATCGTGCGGCCCCGCACCGTCCCTGCCATCCAATAGGAGCCGCACCCATGGCACCCAAACCGAACCCTACTAAACCGCACCGCAACGGCCGGGGACTGTTCCTCGGTGCGATGCTGGGCGCCGTCGTCGGCTTCCTTGCCGGCCGGGCGATGGGAGCCGCAGTGATCGGCATGGTGCTGGGCGCGCTGATCGGAGCGGCCCTGCTCTACCGGGTGAACCCCGGACCGAGGAAAAAGCCCTAGCCCCGCCGGCCCCCGGCCATAACCCTCGCCGAGACGCCGAGACAGAGGCCATCCGGGTGACAAAAACTGCCACCAGGTGCCATCTCGGCAGGGAGGGCGTTAGCATGATCTTGTGCCCAAACGGCCGGAAATTCCGCCCCTTCCCGCCACGTGGCTGCGCTGCGACGGACGCATCCTGCCACTGTGGTGGGATCGGTTGTGCGCGGACCTGGGTGAGCAGTCGGCGGCCCTGTACGCGGCCGGGTTGTTCAAGGAAGACCGCCGCCGCCCCATTGCACAATGGTTCAATCCCGCCTTCAACGCGGCGCTCCTGGTGGCCCCCGAAGCGACCGCAGAGTGGCCTGTACAGCGCTTCGGCATTTTCTATGCGCCCTCGGAGCAGGGCTTCGTCAAGATCCACTCAGCCGCCCACGAGTGGAGCCCTCGGCACCCCCGGGAGTCTCCTACCGAGCAGGAAGCCTTCCAAGCCGCAGTGGCTGAAGCCGAGCGGTTCCTGCATGTAGAAATGGACTTCGTCTGAGCCGGTTCCACCCCGGCCGGATCAGCGGCCACAAAGGCAAAGAAAATCCCCGTCCGGCATGACGCCGAACGGGGATTTTCCGTGCAAGCTCCTCCTGCTGGACTTGAACCAGCAACCCTTCGATTAACAGTCGAATGCTCTGCCAATTGAGCTAAGGAGGAATGAAGCAGGTATGACCTTAGCAAGAGATTCAGGCGAATGTGAAATCGGCTCGGCCTGCTGACCTGACAGGGTGGCCTGGGCAGAAAAATCCCCGTCCCGGAGACCCGGAACGGGGATTGTGCGCTCCTCCTGCTGGACTTGAACCAGCAACCCTTCGATTAACAGTCGAATGCTCTGCCAATTGAGCTAAGGAGGAATGAAGCAGGTAATAGCCTAGCAAACACCGGACCGGGATACGAAATCGACGGCTCGACCCAGGCTACCAACGGTCCTCAGCTCTCCGTCCGCAGCGCCCTGCGTTCCATTTCCAGCATCATCAACTCTCGGTTGAGCTGCTGATATGCCTCCGGATCCACGGCCGGGTCCAGCCGTTGCAACTGACCCATCTTGTCTGCTTTGACCCGGGTGATCTGCAATTCGAAGAGACGGGCCAGAATGTCCCGGCAATACCGTTGCATAGCGTCGTCAGTGTTGGCCGGCAGCGGGACTACCGCCAGCTCGGACACGAGAGGCCGCAACGGCTCAGGGACCTCGTGCATGACGTACTCCACCCAGCGGACGGGATCGCCCAAAAGGCCCACGCCTGTAGCGCGCATGGCGTCGTGCACGGCGGCGAACGCGGGCGTGACGAACCGGACGTCGCTGAATCGATCCCAGGCGGCGCCCACCAAGGTGGCAGGTTCCTGCAAGGCAACTTCCAACGCCTGCCGCTCCATTGAGGCCACAGGATCGCGCGGGTCAGGCCGATGGTAGGAGGGAACAGCGCCCGACGCCGGCCCCTGGGCTACGCCCGGCCCGCCAGATTGGGGCCCGGATGGCTGCCCTGAACTGCCACGCTTCATGGCCACGGCAACGGCCCGGTTGACTTCCTCGACAGCCATCCCCAGCCAGCCAGCGAGTTCGCGGGCGTAGCCGGGCCGAATGCCGGCGTCGCGGATCTGTCCCACCACCGGCGCCGATTCCCGCAGAGCAGCAACCCTGCCTTCAACGGTGTCCAGGTTGTGCCGCTTCAGCGAGGCCTTGATGGCGAACTCGAAGAGCGGCTTCCGACTGTTGATGAGCTCCTGCACCGCGGCATCGCCCTTGCTTTGGCGAAGATCGCACGGATCTGCGCCGTTGGGCTCCACGGCCACGAAGGTCTGGGCGGTGAAGCGCTGATCTTCTTCGAACGCCCGCAGCGCGGCCTTCTGGCCGGCAGCATCGCCGTCGAAGCAGAAGATCACCTCGCCCCCGGTGCCGTCGTCCGACAGCAGTCGCCGGGCCACCTTGATGTGTTCGGTGCCGAACGCGGTGCCGCAGGTGGCCACCGCCGTCGTGATTCCCGCCAAGTGGCAGGCCATCACGTCCGTGTATCCTTCCACCACCACCAGCTGCCGGTCCTTGGCAATGCTCTTCTTGGCGAGGTCAATGCCGTAGAGGACCTGGGACTTTTTGTAGAGCGTGGTCTCGGGGGTGTTGAGGTATTTGGGGCCTTGATCGTCGTCGTAGAGCTTCCGCGCGCCGAATCCGATGGTGTCGCCGGCAATGTCCTTGATCGGCCAGATCAGCCGCCCGCGGAACCGATCGTAGATACCGCGATTGCCCTCGGAGAACATGCCGGTGAGCTTCAGTTCCGCATCCGTGAAGTTGCGGCCGCGGAGATGCTTGAGAAGCGCGTCCCAGCCCTGCGGGGCGTAGCCCACCCCAAAGTGCTCCGCGGCCTCGCGATCGAAGCCGCGGCCGAAGAGGAAGTTGCGGCCCTCCGCGGCGCCGGGCGTCAACAGTTGCGCGCGGAAGAATTCATCGGCAATTTTGTGGGCATCCAGCAAGCGTTGCCGGCGGCCCACCTCTTCCCGGTTGGGGCCGGTGCCGCCATCTTCGTAGCGGAGTTCGTAGCCGATCCGGGCGGCGAGCTTCTCCACCGCTTCATGGAAGGAGCTGTGGTCCTGCTTCTGCACGAAAGCAATGACGTCACCGTCTTCGCCGCAGCCAAAGCAATGGTAGCGGCCCACCTGCGGGCGCACGGTGAACGACGGCGAGCGCTCGTCATGGAAGGGGCAGAGGCCCTTCCATGTTCCCAGCCCGGCACCTTTGAGGGTGACGTAGCCGTCAACCACTTCCTTGATGTCGGTGCGCTGGCGTACTTCGTCAATATCGTCACGTTTAATCAGGCCAGCCACTATGCCATCCTAGTCCCGGCCATGGGCCAGCCCGTTCCCGGTGAGGGGCACCCCGATCCGGGTCACCACAGGGACGGCAGGCTCCCCACCAGTCGCTCGTACATGGCGAGTGCGGAGCCGTCGGTCAGGGACGCCACCTGGTCAATCACCACGCGAAGCCTGGCGGCATCATCTGTCGCCAGACGCCAGTCGGCGGCAAACATGGGTTCGAGGTTTCGGTCCCCGGACGCGCTCAGTGCGGTGACCAGCGCATGCAGGACCTCGCGCTGGCGCTCGTAAATGGGTTGGCGGTGATCGGTGGTCATCACAAACGTGGTGGCCAGGCCCTTCATCACCGCGATCTCGAGGATGGTTTCCTCGGGGACCATCAGCTGGGCGTTGTAGCGGGTCAGATTCTCCGGCCCGTAGACGGCACGGGTGGCTTCGAGGGAACTCTGGCAGAACCGGCCGATGAGTTGGCTGGTCATGTTCTTCAGCGCCGCCATTGACTTGCGGCTGCCGTCCGCCTCGCGGACCCAGACGTCGGTGGCCTCGAGCCGAGCCAGCGCAGCGTCGATGGCTGCAGGATCGTTGTGCGGCAGGTACCACTGCTTGGCGTAACCCACCACGCGGGCACGGTGATCCGGGTTGGTCATCCAGCCCAGTTGGAAGTGACCAGCCACGATCGCGTCTTCGACGTCGTGGACCGAGTAGGAGATGTCGTCCGCCAGGTCCATGACCTGGGCTTCGAGGCAGGACCGTCGTTCCGGGGCCCGGTGCCGCAGCCAGGTGAAGATCGGCAGATCGTCTTCGTAGGCGCCAAACTTGCTGGTGCGCTGGCCGTGGATCACTGGCGCTTCCAGGGCTGACCACGGGTACTTTGCCGCAGCATCCAGGCTGGCCCGGGTGAGGTTCAGGCCCGCGGGTTGGCCGTCAACGGTGAGGACCTTGGGTTCCAGCCGGGTCAGCAGCCGTAACGTTTGGGCGTTCCCTTCAAACCCGCCAATGGCGTGTGCCACCTCGTTGAGCGCGGATTCGCCGTTGTGGCCAAAGGGTGGATGCCCCAGGTCATGGCTCAGGCAGGCGGTGTCCACCACATCCGGGTCGCAGCCCAGGGTGCGGCCCAGTTCGCGGCCCACCTGGGCCACTTCGAGGCTGTGGGTGAGTCGGGTCCGGACAAAGTCGTCCGTGTCTGGCGCGACCACCTGCGTCTTGGCCCCTAGCCTGCGCAGGGCAGAAGAGTGCAGGACGCGGGCTCGATCGCGCTCGAAGTCTGACCGGTAGGTGGTCTTGGCCGGTTCCTCCACCCAGCGGGCGGAATCCTGCTCTGTGTAGCCGGGCAAGGCCAAAGGTGCTGTGTGCGTCTCAACCACCGGAGACATCCAGTTCAGCAGCTGAAATATCGAGTGACTGCGCGTCGTTCAATGCTCGTGAATCCAGCCAATCCTTGGGCAGCGCGGGCTTCTTGGGCGAGCCGGCGCGCCCCCGAGGGCCCTCGGCGTCCACACCGGGGTAGGGCGAATCGGAATCCAACTCGGCCAACGCGGCCCGGAGCTCTTCGAGGCTGTTGACCAGCGCCATTCGGGTACGGAGTTCGCCGCCCACCACGTAGCCCTTGAAGTACCAGGCGATGTGCTTGCGGATTTCCCGCAGCGCCTTGCCCTCGTCCGCGAACGTTTCCACCATGAGCTCGGCATGCCTGTAGACGCCTTTGCCCACTTGGCCCAGGTTGGGTTTGTGGCGCGTGTCCTTGCCTTCGAACGCGGCCTGCAGATCACCAAAGAGCCACGGCCTCCCCTGGCAGCCGCGGCCCACCACCACACCGTCGACGCCGGTCTCCCGGACCATGCGGATCGCATCTTCGGCGGACCAGATGTCGCCGTTGCCCAGGACGGGAATGTCCGGCAGGGCTTCGCGGAGCCGTCCGATCGCCGACCAGTCTGCCTGCCCCGAGTAGAACTGTGCGGCGGTCCGGCCGTGCAGCGCGACGGCGGCCACCCCGGAGTCGCGGGCGATCCGGCCTGCCTCGAGGTACGTCAGGTGGTCATCGTCGATACCCTTGCGCATCTTGATGGTCAGCGGGACGTTGCCTTTGCCGGCCTCGCGCACCGCTGTCTGCACAATGGCAGTGAACAGGTCGATCTTCCATGGCAGGGCCGATCCCCCGCCACGTCGGGTCACCTTGGGAACCGGGCAGCCGAAGTTCAGGTCAATATGGTCTGCCCGGTCTTCCTCCACGAGCATCTGCACGGCCCTGCCCACCGTCACCGGATCCACGCCGTAGAGCTGGACGGAACGGACCTTTTCGTCGTCGTCGTGGGAGATGATGCGCAGCGATTCCGGCGTCCGCTCCACCAGCGCGCGGGAGGTCACCATCTCGGCGACATACATTCCGCCGCCGTATTCGCGGCACAAGCGGCGGAAGGCGGAGTTGGTGATGCCAGCCATGGGCGCGAGGATCACCGGGGTGTCCACGGTGATCGGACCGAGCTTGAGGGGCGGCAGTTCCAGTTTGGGGGCGGGAGGCGTTGCTACAACAGTCACCCTTCCATTGTTGCAAAGCCGCACAAATCCGGCGCGCCCGGCGCCGGTTTCCTTCGCCGGGAGCCCTAGGGCCTGCGGTCAGCGCGCCGGCCGCGCCTCGTCCCTGCCGCTGCTGTGGTCCCGTCGGCAGTACCGCCGGCCGTGTCGCCGCCCAGGTGGACATCCTCGCCGAGAGGAGGCCCGACGTCGTCCCTTCCGCTTTGGCGTGCCCGCGCGGGGAGGTGCGCGCCGCCGTCGTCCGCCTCGCCAGACAGCACCGGCGCACCGCCTTCGAGTCCCATCGGCTGGCGCCGGCCCATGTGGGTGGCCTTGACCACCAGGACGGCGATCAGGGTGGTGACGGGGATGGCCAGGACCAGGCCGATGGATCCCACGAGCGTCCTGATGACTTCCTCGGAAAGCTCTGCGCTGGTGAGAGTTTCGCCGAGTGGGCGGTCGTACAGCATCACGATGATGAGGATGGGCAGGGCGGCGCCGGCGTAGGCGAAGGCGATGGTGTAGACGGTGGAGGCGATGTGGTCGCGGCCAATCCGCATGGCTGAAGTGAAGAGTTTGCGGGCGCTGCTGTCCGGCGCGAGTTCGTAGAGTTCCCAGACGGCTGAGGACTGGGTGATGGTGACGTCGTTGAGCACGCCGAGGCCGGAAATGATGAGCCCACACAGGATGACACCGGTGATGGAGATGTTGGCAGAGGTGTTGATCAGCGTGGTGGCGTCATGGTTTCCCACCCCGGCGAGGTTAGCCGCGTCAGTGGCCCACGCCGCCAGGAGGGCCGTGATGCCCAGCCCGAACATGGTCCCGAGCAGCGCCGTGGAGGTGCGCGCGGAAAAGCCATGCGCAAAATAGAGCACCCCGATCATGATCACCGTTGACCCCACCAACGCCAGCAGCAGCGGCGGCTTGCCCTCCACCAGCCCGGGTAGGATGAACCCGGCCAGCACAAAGTAGGCGCCCACCAAACCCACCAACGCCCGGAAACCGCGCCAACGAGCCACCACAATCACCACCGCCGCGTAGAGCAGCGCCAACAGCACAATGGGCAGGGTCCGGACGAAGTCCAGGAAGATGTACGACGGTGAAGTCTGCGACGCTGATGCGCCCTGCACACCCGACAGGTTCAGATAGCGGATCTGGTCCCCCGGCTTCACGCCGTGCGAGCTCGCCACGTCCGGGTTGATCACCACTTTGACCGGGCTGCCACCCTTGTCCGGCTGCGTCAGGGCAAAAGTGCAGTCCGAGCCGGCAGCCTGCTGGCCACCCTGGGTGTCCAGGCTTCCTGGGGTGCCCTGCGTTCCTTGGGTGTCTTGGCCCGCTTGGCCGGGCGCCTGCTGCGGCGTGCCCTGCATGCAGCTATCGAGGCTGACGCTCTGGATGGTGCCCGTATCGAAGGTCACGCCGGGGGCAGCCGAGTACGGGTTGGCCAGCGAAATCCCCTCTTTGCTGCCGGACGGCCACAACATGGCCATCCCCGCAAGAGTCAGCAAGGTGAGCGGAATGAGGATCGCGGCCAGGATGCGATTCGCTTTTCGCCGGGCAGCAATCGCAGCGGGTGTTGGCTCCGAATGATCTGGTGAAGCGTGGGAGTGACCGGCTCCCATCAGCAGTAAATCCTCATGCGTTGAACTCTACTTGCGGCACCGTAGGGTTGATAAATAGATGATCGGCACTGGGAGGTACCAAGCGTGGCGAATCGCAATACCGAGGGCAGAGGCTCGCAACGCCCTGAGCCCTTGACCCCCACCCACGGCCAGCACGCGGTGCTGACTGTCCTGCCGCCGTCGGGCCCCACGACCGGTGTGGTGTTGGTGCTGCACGGCGGACAATCTGTCAGCCACGAGCCCGTCCGCGCCCGGCACCTGAGCCCCGTCCGGATGATTCCGTTCGCCAAGGAGCTGCACCGGGCCGGCCGGGCGCACGGGTTGTCGGTGTGGGTCCTGCGCAACAGCGTCCGGGGCTGGAACGGTGCGGAGATGTCCCCGCTATGGGACGCCAATTGGGCTTTGCAGCAGATCACCGAGCAGCACCCTGGCGTGCCGATTTATTTGTTGGGGCATTCGATGGGCGGCCTCACCGCTGTCTGCGCGGCCGATCACCCGCAGGTCCAGGCCATTGTTGCGTTAGCGCCGTGGCTGAGCCCCGAAACCCCCACTACTGGAGTTGCCGGTAAACGGGTCTTGATTGTCCACGGCAGCACCGATCACTGGACCAGTCCCGCGCAGTCTTTGGCCTTCGCCCGCCGTGCCACGCCTGTTGCGGCGAGCCTGCAATACGTGTCCCTGCGAGGGGTGGGGCACTTCATGCTGCGCAAGGTCCCGGTATGGCAGACCCTTGCCACCGGGTTCGTGCTGACCGCCCACAACCAGGCCACCGGCGCCACGGCCACCATTCCGCGACGCTTTCCAGCGCTGTTGCCACCGGCATCGGTGCAGGTGACACTGTGAGCCCGTCCAGCACTCCCCTAGAGGCCTGACCATGCCGTGGCGGCCAGCACCCAGCGACAGGTTTTACCGGGTGATCGTGCGGACCGGCCAACTCTTCCGCGCTGCGTTGGGGCTCCAGGTCATCTGCACGGGCGAGGAGAACCTGCCCGCACCGGACCCGCGGCGCGGCGCTTCGCGGGCTGTGCAACCCGGTACCGGAGCCGTCTTTGCCTTGACCCACTTCGGCTACCTGGACTTTGCGGTGGTGGAGTTGATGCTGTGGCGGCACACCCGCGCACAGCTGCGGTTCCTCATCCATCAGGGCGCCGCCGATCATTGGCTCGCGGGCCCCGCCATTTCCGCGTCCGGACACGTGGTGGTGGGCTATGACGACCGGAAAGACGCCTATGACGCCGCAGTGGCCAAACTGCGGGCCGGCGAATACCTGGCGGTGTTTCCTGAAGCCGGCGTCAGCCGCAGCTACACGGTGCGGGAATGCAAGACCGGTGCTGTGCGGATGGCGGCAGAGGCTGGCGTGCCCGTCATCCCGATCTCCATCTGGGGCGCGCACCGGCTCCTGACGCGCGGACATGGTTTCTCGCTTCGCCGGGCTTGGCGGGCGCCCATCCGGGTGCACATCGGCGAGCCGCTCAGGTTTGGCGCCGACGACGCCGCGGATCTGGCTACCGAATCACTGCGCGAGACGCTGCAGCACGGCATTGACCTCGCCACCGCTGACTTTCCCCTCCCGGCCGAACCTGGGGCGTGGTGGCTGCCGGCGCGGCTCGGCGGCGCTGCCCCGTCCGAACGTGAGCGGCAGTCACTGGACGCTGCGGACGCTGCGCGGGGTCGCCGTCGTCGGTCCCCTCGCCCAACTGGGTAGCGCTAACTGCAGTTTTGAGGGCTCAAAACCGCAGTTAGCGCTACCTGGTTGGGGGCGGGGGTCAGTCCGAGACCACCCACGTGTCCGAACCCACCACGTGCGCCGTGCCCGCGGTGAGGACAGGTTCGACGGCGGCACGCAAGGCCGTCATCGCGTCGTCAAGTTCCAGCATCAGGGGGTGCTGGTAGGCGATGAGGGACAGCATGTCCCGGACCGCCTCGGCCGCATCCGCCGCCTCAAGCGCCGGTTCGTGCCCCACGAAAACGTCCGTTGGAGCGCTCTCGTTGCCGGCAGGTTGGCCGTCAGCATCCGTTGCCTGCGCCGCGTAACTCACGGCAAACGCCCGGATCCGGCCCTTACGGCTCGCCGCGACGCCAGAGCCAAACGCGGACCCTGGCTGCGAACGCAGCACAATCGCTCCGTGCGCGCCGGTCAGGTCATCGAGGAACAGACGCTGCACCTGGCCGACGGACAGTTCGCCCGGCGAATCCCAGTCATGGACGGCCGTGTAATACCTGCCCACCACGTCGGTCAGCTCCACCGACCCCGTGGCCAGATCCATGACCACGTCAGAGCCGGCGTTCTCGCCGCCGGCTCTGTCCGTCTCCGGGAACACCGGCAGCCGCAGCGCACCAGGGTCCACCACCACCAGCCGCGACCGCTGGATCGGGGCGAGGTTAAAGGTGGCGGCGAAATTGGCACCGGGGGTGCCCGGCTCCACCTTGGCGCGCAGCTTGGCAACGCCCGACGGCGACTGCTCGGCTTCGCGGCGCAGCATGGTTATCAGCGTGGCACCAATGCCGGCCCGCCGATGATCCGGGGCCACCTCGATGTAAGCCCACAGCCGTTCGGGATGCAGCGCCGCCTCGTAGACGACTGCCGCTGCGACGGGAATTCCGACGCCGTCCAGCACGTCTTCGGCCACAATGCACCGGCGCCACGGCGCACCGTTGCCCCCTGCCGAGGAGACGGCAAAGGAGCTACGAAACTGGCGTGCCTGGTACGTTTCCGGGTCGCCCCAGATTTCGAGGAGCGCGAGGTCATCGCCCTCCCGCCACTCGCGGTATTCGATGGCCATGCTCAGGCGCCGATCAGGCGGGCGGCCAAGTAGCCTTCCACCTTGTCTAGGGAAACGCGTTCCTGGCTCATGGTGTCCCGTTCGCGGATGGTCACGGCCTGGTCTTCGAGGGTGTCGAAGTCCACTGTGATGCAGAACGGGGTGCCGATCTCATCCTGGCGACGGTAACGGCGGCCAATCGCACCGGCGTCGTCAAAGTCGATGTTCCAGTTCTTGCGCAGCTGCGCGCCCAAGTCCTTGGCTTTCGGGGACAGGTCTTCGTTACGGCTCAGCGGCAATACGGCTGCCTTCACCGGGGCGAGCCGCGGATCAAGCTTGAGCACGGTGCGGACATCCACGCCGCCCTTGGAGTTAGGGGCTTCGTCCTCCGTGTAGGCGTCAACCATGAAAGCCATGAAGGACCGGGTCAGGCCTGCGGCAGGCTCGATCACGAACGGCGTATAGCGCTCGTTGGTGGCCTGGTTGAAGTAGCTGAGGTCCGTGCCGGATGCTTTCGCGTGCGTGGACAGGTCAAAGTCGGTGCGGTTGGCGATGCCTTCCAGCTCGCCCCACTCGGAGCCCTGGAAGCCGAACCGGTATTCGATGTCAGTGGTGCCCTTGGAGTAGTGGCTGAGCTTTTCCTTGGGGTGTTCGAAGAAGCGCAGGTTCTCTTCCTTGATGCCCAGGCCGGTGTACCAGGACATCCGCTCTTTCATCCAGTATTCGTGCCACTGCTCATCAGTGCCGGGCTCGACAAAGAACTCCATTTCCATCTGCTCGAACTCGCGGGTGCGGAAGATGAAGTTACCCGGTGTGATTTCGTTGCGGAAGGACTTGCCGATCTGGCCAATGCCGAACGGCGGTTTCTTCCGGGCGGTGGTGAGCACGTTGCTGAAGTTCACAAAAATACCTTGAGCGGTTTCGGGGCGCAGGTAGTGCATGCCCTCTTCGCTGGCTACGGGGCCCAAGAAGGTTTTCAGCAACCCGGAGAACTCCTGCGGCTCGGTCCACTGGCCGCGGGTGCCGCAGTTTGCGCAGGCAATGTCCTTGAGGCCGTTTTCGGCGGGCCGGCCCTTCTTTTCCTCATACTCTTCTTCGAGATGGTCGGCGCGGTAGCGCTTGTGGCAGGACATGCATTCCACCAGCGGATCGGAGAACACATCAACGTGGCCCGAGGCTTCCCATACCTGGCGGGGCAGAATGACGGAGGAATCGAGTCCTACAACGTCTTCGCGGCCACGGACCATTGACTGCCACCACTGGCGCTTGATGTTTTCCTTCAGCTCAGCGCCCAAGGGCCCGTAGTCCCACGCCGAACGCGAACCGCCGTAGATTTCACCGGCCTGGAACACGAAGCCCCTCCGCTTGGAGAGGGAAATGACCTGGTCGAGTACGGACTTTGCTGCCATGGGGGAACTCCAGTTTCTGCAGGGCCGCTGGGTGCGGTCCTTGGGTTTTCGGGGCCACGGTGCCCAGGGTGGACACCACGGACTGCCGGGCGGGATGCGTGCAGTATCTCCTGCGAAATGCTGCGTGCAACAGCCTACCGGCCAGAGCCTCGCACGGCGCCTCTGGGCCAGGGCAATGTGGCCAGAATAATGGCACCGAGTGTCAGGACCGTGCCCACCACTGTGGCCAGCGCCACCGCTGTTCCCGGCGCGGGGAACACCAGGTCCAGGCCCAGCGAACCCAGGAGTTGGCCGGCAATCATACCAAGGCCCGTGATGAGGACACCCAGGCTGCGGACCAGCAGTGCACCGAGGCCAATGAAGACGCAGCCCATGGGCCCGCCCAGGTACAGCCACCAGTCCCCTGGCAACGGATTACCCGCCCCGGCCACAGCGACCTTGACGGCGTAGGCGATCCACAGGACTGACGTGCCCATCACAAAGTTGACCAGCGTGGCGGTGATGGGGGTGCCGTAATGAACGGTGGCGGTGCCGTTCATAGCCTGCTGAAAACTCGTCAGGAACCCGGCGACCACCGGCAAAAGGAGGGGCAGCAACAGACTTGCCATCCCGCCGTCGGCCGCTCCCCCTGCTGAAAAGCGCGGCGACACGGCGAAAACGACGGCGGCGATGGTCAGGACGCAGCCCAGCACGCGGATGCCGGTGACGGCCTTGCGCCCGGCGGGCCCAATTCCCAATCGGTCCACCAGCAGGCCGCTGACCGTCTGCCCGGTCACGGTGGCTACGGTGAACAAGGCCACGCCAAGGAGGCCAACAGTGAACGATTGCGCGAAGACGAATACGGCGCCGATCGCACCGGCGAGGAGGTAAATCCGCGGGAACGCACGACGGCGGATGGCTGGCACGATGCCTGCCAGGCCAGCTCGGCCACGGGGCAACATGATGGACACCAGAATCATCACCACAAGGCCAGCCGAGAAGCTCACGACGGCGGCGGCGATTCCGTCGTTGAGGCGCGCACCCAGGGCACCGTTGATCCGCGCCTGGACGGGAATGGCCAAGCCGGCACCAACAGCGAGCGGCAGGCCGACCAGAGGCGATAAACGGGGAGAGGAGGTCATTGAAACCACCTTACGTCAGGCATTATTACTGTATGAGCAACCGTGTAGAAGACGTCCCCATCCGTGACAGCATGATCCGGTTGGGCCAGCTCCTGAAGCTCGCCAACCTGGTGGAGGACGGCGTGGAAGCAGCCGAGCTCATCAAGAACGGCATGGTCAAGGTGAACGGCGAGATCGACGATCGCCGCGGCCGCCAACTTCACCACGGTGACACCATCACCGTCAACGGCCAGACCGTCCGGGTGGCGGCGGCCGGGAGCTGAGGCGAATGCTTCGGCGCCTGGGTCGCGGTTTACGGACCGCACCAACTAGGCGGCCCCTACGCCCGGTCGTGCAGGGTGATGTGATAACCATCCGGGTCGGCGAACGTGAAGGTCCGGCCGAACGGGCCGTCAACGGGCGCTGACGTGATGATGTGACCATCGGCAGCAAGGGCATCGTGGATCGCTTGGACATCGGTGGCGTGCAGCCAGATCGCAGACCCGATACCGGGCTGGGACACTGAGTCTAGATCCGTCCCCAGCACTACATCCCGGAGCGCAAAGGCGATCGGTGCGGTCTGAAATACGACGGCGTGCGGCGGGCCTTGCGGGGAGCGCACCAGCCCGAGGTACTTTTCGTAAAAGGCTTGGGACGCAGCAAGGTTGTGGGCCTGAAGTGAGATGAAATCGGGGCCAGTCACGGGCATGGGAACCTCCAAGTTGATGTCAGTTATCTGACACAAATTAGATTATGTCAGAATATTGACATGAGTCAAGACGGTGTCGACCTCGAAACTTCGCTGGGCTACCTGCTCAAGGAGGTGTCCAGCGCCTTGCGCTCCGCCATGGAGGCGGCGCTCCGCCCTTTGGGGATGACCGTGACGCACTACTCCTGCCTGGAGCTGCTCGCTCAGCGTCCGGGCATGTCCAATTCGGAGTTGGCGCGGGGCACATTTGTCACCCGGCAGTCCATGAGCGTGCTCCTGCAGGCCTTGGAACGGGAAGGCTCTGTCACGCGCCCCGCCGAGGCAGCAGTCGGCAAGGTACTGCCAACCCAACTCACCCAGCAGGGACGGCGGCAACTGCAGAAAGCTACAACGGCCGTCAGGAACGTCGAGGTCAGAATGCTCAGCGGAATGACGGCAGAAGATCAGTCCCACGCCCGCAGGCTGTTGCGGAGTATGAGCACGTCGCTGGGCAGCGGCGAGCAGACAGGGACAGAGGAACGGCGCGGCTGACAACCAACGGAGCCAGGCGCTCGTCTGTCGTTTGCGCGACACCCCCGCCGGGCCGCCGTCGTACGTCCTATTTCTTGAGCACTTCGTGGGTGAGGAATTCGCTGACGTGCCCGATTTCCTGCTGGTTGATGCCGTGCCACATTCCCGTATAGAGGACCTTGGTGAGCTTGACGTGCTGCCGGACCCAGCCCATGGTGTAGTCAATTTTGTCGGCGGTGATCACCGGATCCTGCTGGTCGCGGCCCCAGAACAGTGGGAAGGTGCCGTCCAGTTCGGCGTCGCGGAAGGACGGGTCGTCACCGGCGTCCACGGCAAATCCGGACAGCCCGACGACGGCGGCATAGTCCGTGGGGCGTTGGCGCAGCAAGGTGGTGGCCATGGCCATTCCCATCGAGAACCCGAGGAGGCTGACGGTTGGGTGGCTGGGTCGAACCGCATCCAACCACTCCTGCACGTAGGCCGAAGCGTCGGTGACCCGGGCCAACGTGTAGTCGATCGAGGCCGTCAACGGGAACCAGGTGAAACCTTGCCCCATCTGGATGGGTGCTCGGAGGGACGCGATCACGAACTCGTCGGGCAGCATGTCCGCCAACCCCATGAGGTCTTGTTCGTTGGCCCCATATCCGTGCAGCAGCACCAAGAGCGGCTTTCCGGCGCGCTCATTTTCGGGGTGGGACCACAGGACAACGGGAGCTGGAAATACGGAAGCGTCAGTCATGGTTCTATTCTTGCAGTTACTCAAAAGTAACAACTTTCGTTGGCGCGGTGGACGCGACAGCAGGCAGGATAGGAATGTGAGTGACACGAATGCCGTCCCCAACCCGACCATCCCCCACGGATCGCACCCCTGGACCCGCTACGTAGCCCTGGGTGACTCCTTCACCGAGGGTATCGGCGATCCCGAGCCTTCCAGTCCCGGCGGTTTCCGCGGCTGGGCCGATCGGGTGGCAGAGGAACTCGGCCGCGGTCAGCAGGATTTCGCTTACGCCAACCTCGCCGTCCGTGGCCGGCTACTGCAGCAGATCGTGGACCAGCAATTGGCTCCCGCCTTGGCCTTGCGGCCCGACCTGGTCACCCTCTCAGCTGGCGGCAACGATCTCATCCGGCCCGGGGGCGATCCCGATGTCCTGGCCGAAAGGCTCGACTCCGTGGTGCAGATCCTCGCCATGAACGGCGCCACTGTGGTGCTGTTCAACGGACCAGATACGGGCTCGTCGGTCCTGAGCCGGATCCGTTCGAAGGTGGCCATCTATAACGAAAACCTGCGCACCGTAGCTGCACGGCACGACGCCGTCATCGCCGATATGTGGGCGCTCCGCCAGCTCAGCGACCCACAGATGTGGGATCAGGACCGGCTGCATTTCTCCCCGATGGGCCACCACACCATCGCCGCCATGGTCCTCGATTCGCTCAACGTGGAACACTCCCTGGACCCCCTGCACCCGAAGCCGCTCCCGCCCAGCACCTGGCGCGAAGCCCGCTCCGGCGACTTTGTTTGGGCCCGGGAATACTTCGTCCCGTGGGTCATCCGGCGGCTCCGTCACCAGTCCTCCGGGGACGGCATCACCGCCAAGCGGCCGACGCCGGGACCCGTCTTCGGTTCCGGCGCCCCCCTGGGATCCGGCGAGGGTCCGCTGGGGAGCCCAGGCAGCCGGGCTTAGCTCCCAGCGAACCCCTGCCGGACGTGCCCCCGCTAAACTGGGATGACACACTCGAGAGGCGCGTCACCGTGAGCAACCTGTTTTTCTGGATCATCATCTTGTCCTTCCTCATCCCCATGGGCATGCGGATGTACCGGAAGTCCGTGGCCAAGAGGAACCAGGACCAGACCTTCCAGGGCCGCTACCCCAACCAGTTCGGCAGCACCGGAGCGCAGAGCAATCAGCCTCGTGACGGCTACACCCAGCAGGACTACTACGGCGGCGGGTTCCGGCAGTTCGACCCGCCCCAGCCCATCGACAACCCCCAGCCGCTACCGAACCAGTTCGGCCAGCCGCCCGCTCCCTACCAGGGGTTCCCGGGCCAACAGTTTCCAAGCCAGCCGGGCCAGCAGTTCCCGGGCCAGCCCGGCGAGCCGTATCCGGGACAGTCCTATCCTGGCCAGGGGTACCCGAACCAGCCCCTCCCCACCCAGCCGGACGCCCAGCGACCTGCTCCGGAACCGCCGGCAGCCCCGTCAACTCCCCCGCCGCCGTCGGCCCCGCAAGGTTTCCGGGCGCGGAAACTGGCCGAGTTGGACCAGCAGTACACGGACGGAAAACTGTCCATGGAAGAGTACATGTCCCGCCGCGGCGAGATCATGAAGGGCTGAACCGGCACCATTCCTAAGCTTGTTGGCGAAACCTAAGCTACAAGGCTCTGACCCGCGAACAAGCTTAGGACGGGGCAGCGGCCACCCCAAAGGCCAAGCTAGGCCGCGAACCAAGTCCGGAGCTGCTCACCCAGTTGGCTGATCTCCGTCAGGAAGCCGTCATGCCCAATGGGCGCCTGGATGATGTGCACGCCCACGTCGCCGGGCAACGCATCAGCCAACTCGAAGGACTGCGCCGGGAAGTAGAGCCGGTCAGAATCGACGGCGGCAACCAGGAACTGTGCGTTGGAAACGGCCAGCGCCTCGGTCAAGGTCCCCCGACCGCGCGAGATGTCGTGACTCATCAGCGCCTCCGTCAAGGCGATGTAGCTGTTGGCATCGAACCGCTGCACCAGCTTGCTGCCTTGATGGTCCAGGTAACTTTCCACCTGATAGCGGCCGCGCGCCAAGGATTCGCTGCGGAGCGGGGTTTCTGCCGCCTGCGCCAGCCGGCCGAAACGTCCCTCCAGTTCAGCAGCGGAGCGGTAGGTAATGTGCGCGATCCGCCGCGCCAAGGCCAGCCCGTCCTGGGGTTGGACGCCGCCGTAGTAGTCGCCGCCCTGGAAGTTCACGTCCTGGCGGATGGCCAGTGTCTGGGCCTGTGCGAAGGCAATCTGCTCGGCGGTGCTGGCTGCTCCGATGGAAATGACGGCGCAGCGCTGCACACGCTCCGGGTAGGTAATGGCCCACTCGAGGGCGCGGGCCCCACCCATGGAACCGCCCAGGACGGCAAACCAGCTGTGGATTCCCAGGAGGTCAGCCAGCCGGGCCTCGGCCACGGTGCTGTCGCGGAGCGTTACCAACGGGAAACGTGAGCCCCACGGCTGGCCATCCGGAGCAGCCGAAGACGGTCCTGTCGACCCGTTGCAGCCACCCACAATATTGATGGAGACCACAAAGAATCGGTCGGTGTCGACCGGTGCGCCAGGCCCAGCCAACTCCTCCCACCAGCCAGGCTCGTCGCTATCGCCGCGGGTCACATGGGTGCTTCCGGTGAGGGCGTGCTGGATCAAGACCGCGTTGCTGGCATCCTCGTTGAGTGTCCCCCACGTTTCATAGGCGAGGGTGACGTCCGGCAGGTATCCCCCCGCTTCGCAGCTCAGTGCGCCCACGGCGGCGTAGCGGACCACGCCATGCTGGGGGGTGGTGGTACGGGCTACGGTGACTGTCACAACAAGACCTCTTCTACGCGCTTGCCTACCGTCGAATGACCGGCAGGCCAGGTCCTCACCCGGGGCACCCCACCGCGGATGGAGGGTTGCCGACCAGCAAGCCGGGGCTGTCACTGGTACTCATGACCTCAATCGAGTGTACGAAGAACACCCCTCAAGCAGCCAAGAGTGTGACTGGTTGTGACTTACCCCGGCCTGCCGACCACCGCCTGCGCGCGCCAAGCTGCTAAGGCCGGGCCGCCGTCGTCGTTCCCCTACTCGGCGGCGCCAGGTGCCGACTTCGCTGCCCGGAAGCCGGCTTCCAGATCGGCAAGGATGTCGTCAATGTGCTCCAGGCCGACAGAGAGCCGCACGAGCCCCGGCGTCACGCCAGCCACGGCCTGCTGCTCAGCGGAGAGCTGGCTGTGCGTGGTGGAGGCAGGGTGGATGACCAGGGATCGAACGTCACCGATGTTGGCGACGTGGGAGTGCAGTTCCAGGGCGTCGACGAAGCGCTGCCCGGCCTCGGCGCCACCGGCCAGGTTGAACGCGACGACGGCGCCCGTCCCCTTGGTTCCGTACTTGCGGCCGCGCTCAAACCAGGGGCTGGACGGCAGGCCAGCGTAGGCGACGGATTCGACGTCGTCCCGCGCCTCCAGCCATTGGGCCACCTCGACGGCGTTGGAGACGTGACGCTCAACCCGCAGGCTGAGCGTCTCGAGGCCCTGCGCGATCAGGAACGCGTTGAAGGGCGAGACGGCGGAACCCAGGTCGCGCAGCAGCTGGACGCGGGCCTTGAGGATGTAGGAGAGGTTGGCGCCCAGCGCGCCGTCTGCGCCGAGGTCCCGGCCGTAAACCAAGCCGTTGTAGGTGGGGTCCGGGGTGTTGAAGCCGGGGAACTTCTCCGGCTCCTTGGTGAAGTCGAACTTCCCCGAGTCCACGATCACACCGGCGATGGCCGAGCCGTGTCCGCCAAGGTACTTGGTGGCCGAGTGCAGCACGATGTCGGCGCCCCACTCCAACGGCCGGATCAGGTACGGGGTGGAGAGGGTGTTGTCTACAATGAGCGGCACGCCGGCTTCGTGCGCCACAGCGGAGATGCCCTCGATGTCCAGGACGTCCTGGCGGGGGTTGGAGACGACTTCGCCGAAGAAGAGCTTGGTGTTGGGCTGCACGGCGTCCCGCCAGTGGTCCAGGTTGTCCGGGTCTGCGACGAACGTGACGGTGATGCCGAAGCGCTTCAGGGTGTGCGCAAACAGGTTGTAAGTCCCGCCGTACAGGCTGGGGCTGGCCACGATGTGATCGCCGGCCTCCGCGATGTTGAGGACCGCGAAGGTTTCGGCAGCCTGCCCCGAACTGAGCAGTAGGGCCGCAAGGCCTCCTTCCAGGCTGGCGATGCGCTGCTCCACAGCGTCCTGGGTGGGGTTGCCGATGCGCGTGTAGATCGGCGCCAGTTCGGCCAGCGCGAATCGGTTGGCAGCGCTTTCGGCGCTGGGGAACACGAAGGACGTGGTCTGGTAGATGGGCAGTGCCCGGGCGCCGGTGGCGGGATCGGGCGACTGGCCTGCGTGGATCTGGCGGGTTTCGAAAGACCATCCGTTGGACATGTCCTGGCTCCTCATGACTGGGCCCGGTGCCGAAGCATGCACGGGCCGCGCTTGCCATCCGGCCGGTGCCGGACAGCCAGGTCTTCACCCGGGGCACCCCACCGCGGTTGGAGGGTTGCCGGCCAGCGAGCCGGGGCTTATCGCTGACGCTCATGACCTGAGAACAGTGTAGGAACACCGCAGGTCAGGGCACCATGATTGTGACGAACATAGTCTCCAGCAGCCGGGTCGCCGGCGGGAACAGTATCCGATCACCACAGCATTCCGGGTAAGGCTAGCCTTAGCTGAGAGCCGGATCACAAAGTGTCAAGATGTTGGCATGCGCATGGATCACGTCTCTTACGCCTGTGAACACGATGGCCTCGCGGCCACCACCGAACGGATCGCCACTGCCTTGGGCGTGGAAGCCGTCAAGGGCGGGGTGCACCCCCGCTTTGGAACTCGAAACATGATTATTCCCCTGGCCGGCCACAAGTACCTCGAAGTGGTGGAAGTCCTGGCACACCCTGCCTCGGACAAAGCGCCGTTCGGCCAGGCTGTCCGCGCACGCTCCGAAGCCGGGGGCGGCTGGATGGGCTGGTGCGTCGAGGTGGATGACCTGGGACCGTTCGAGGAACGTCTGGGACGCGCCGCGGTAAACGGCAACCGCAAGTTCCCTGACGGCCGGGAATTGATGTGGAAGCAGATCGGCATCTTGGGCCTGATTGCCGATCCCCAGGTTCCCTACATGCTCAAGTGGGACGGCGACCCCGCCTTGCACCCTTCCAACGTCTACGAAAGTGGCGTCAAGATGAGCAGCCTGACCATTGCCGGTTCCGCTGAGCGGGTCACCGAATGGCTGGGCGAACCCGTCGAGAAACCGCTCGAGGACGTGGCCGTCAACTGGTTGGCCCCCCACGGCACACCAGGAATCCTCTCGGTCACCTTCGAGACTGCCACGGGAGCCGTAACCCTTTAAAGGTCCCCAGGGTCCAGCACCACGGTGCTTGCGCCTGCACTACTTCGGCCTCCCTCAGCGCGCCACAAAGGCGTGACGTGCTGATGGGGGCCGAATCCTTTTAATTGCCGCCGCGTCGGTGCGCGAGTAGCATGTCGACTATCGTGACCCAGTAGTAGGAGGTGAGACCCATGACGGCAGTACCCACCATGGCGCTCCCCCGCGGTCCGCGATTCGCGCGACTGAGATAGTCGCAACCGGGAGCGTCGTTACTGGCACCATCGCAAAGGCGACTCCCATGACTTCACCATCTTCTGGCCTTCCGGCTGCAACAGCCCATCACCGCGCCCTGGTCCTTGCCGGCGGTGGTGCCGCTGGCAACGCCTGGCAGCTCGGACTCATCGCCGGCCTGGCCACGGCGCACGTGGACCTCACCTCAGCTGAGCTGATCGTTGGTACTTCTGCCGGCTCCACCGTGGCCGCCCAGATCACCTGCGGCATCCCGCCAGCCCAGCTCTACGCCGCGATTTTCGCGGAGGTGCCCGCGCGCTCTGGGGCACCTGGCGGCTCACCTATGGCGCGGCAGGCACCCACGGCATCGGCCCAGGGCTACCTGGACTGGACTGACGCCGTTATCGCCGCCGCATCAGATGCCAGCGACATGCGCCGCCGAATGGGTGCCGCGGCGTTGGCGTTGGGGTTCCAAGGCAGGCCCGACGGCGGCGCTACTGACCCTGCGTCCGGCGTCGGCACAGCGGACCCGCGGCAGGCGCGTTGGCGCGAGATCGTTGCCGCAAGGCTGCCCAGCACGACCTGGCCCAGCCAGCGGATCCTCATCACGGTGGTGGATGCCGTCACCGGCGAGCCGGTAGCGCTGGACCGGAATAGCGGTGTGGAGTTGGTGGATGCGGTGGCAGCCAGCACCAGTACCGTCCCGCCGTACCAGGCAGGTGGGCGCCGCTACATCAGCGGCGGGTACCGGCGCAGCGAGAACGCCGATCTCGCCGCAGGCTACGGCACGGTCCTGGTGCTCTCACCTTTTGGCGGCAGAACACGCATGCCGCTGTCCTGGGGCATGGACCTGGCCAGCCAGGTGGCGGAACTACGCTCTGGTGGCAGCCGGGTGGAGACGGTGTTTCCTGATGAGCGTGCGGGCGACGTCTTCAACGCCAGCGCGGCTGACCCGGCCACTCGCCGCCGGGCAGCGGAGGGTGGCTACCAACAGGGCATGGACCTGGCGGCGCAGTTGGCCGCCATCTGGTGAGCGTGGCAGCCCCTTCGGCAGCCCGGCACTCCAGACAAAAAGCCCAGCGACTCAGCCAGTAACCCAGTACCTCACCCCAGGCCAACTGCCTTTCCAAACAGGCTGAAGCCAACAAAGGCGACGATGTCCAGCAGTGCATGGGCAATGACCAGCGGCATCACTCGCTTGGTGCGGGTGTAGATCCAGCCGAACACGATGCCCATGACCACGTTGCCGATGAACGGCCCGAACCCCTGGTACAGGTGATAGCTGCCGCGCAGCACTGCGCTGACGGCGATGGCAGCAGGAACACTCCAGCCAAATTTGCCGAACCGGTTCAGCAGGTAGCCCACCACAATGACTTCCTCGACAATCCCATGCCGGATGGCCGAAAGGATGAGCACCGGCACTGTCCACCAGTAGGCGTCCAGGGCGCTGGGGATGATGGCGGTGGTGATGCCCAGCGCGCGACCCACTGCGTAGAGTCCCAGCGAGGGGACGCCGATCAGCGCGGCCAGGCCCAAGCCTTGCAGGGCATCCTTCCCGGGCCTGTCGAAGGTCAGGCCAATTTTGGCGAAAGCGGACCGAGACGCCGGAGCGGGCCCAGATCCACGCGCCGTCAGCTCAGCCGGCTGCCGCTGATCTGTCAGGAGGTAGATGACCAGCAATACGGGAACCAGGGCGAAGACAATGTCCAGCAACTGGTACGTCAGGTCGAAATACTCACGCGAGCTTTGCGAACTGTTCAGGGTTGAGGTGCCCTCCACCAGCGGCGCACGGGATAGCTTGTCGAGGAGTTGCACCACCGAATAAACAGCGGATTGACCCAAAGAGAGCCCTAGAACAATCCAGACTTCGAGCCGCAACCGGCGGCGGGAGGGAGCGAGCATGTACCCATCTTGCCTGCAGTTTCTGGATCTGGCCTGATGCTGGCCAGCACGGACTCAGGCCGGAGCCACCATGACCTCGGTCCCGTTGGCTTCAAAGGCGGCTTTGTCTGCTGCCGAGATGCCTGCGTCGGTGATCAGGTGGGTGAAGTTGTAGCCGTCCATGGTGGCGAACGCGCGGACCCTAACCTTTGACGAGTCGGCCAACACATAGGAGCAACGGGCCCGGCTGGCGAGCAGCGCGTTCACCGACGCCTCGCCCTCGCCGGTGTTGGTGGGGCCCACCTCCGGGTCGATCCCGTTGACGCCAATGAAGGCGATGTCCAGCACGACCTTCTGCATGATGATGTCCGTGTAGGGGCCCACCAGTTCGTAGGACCTCGGGTTCAGGATCCCGCCGGTGACCATGACCTTGATGTTGGGCCGAACGGCTAACTGGCCTGCAATGTTGATGGCGTTGGTGACCACCGTCAAGGTGTGTTGGTTGGCGTGCGCATTCAAGTCTTCGCGGGTGGCCAGGATCTGCGCCAACGCGGTACTGGTGGTGCCGCCGCAGAGGCCGATCACGGCGCCGGGCCACACCAGGTCGGAGGCAGCTTGCGCGATCTGTTCTTTGGCATGGCCGTGATCGTCGCGGTTGTAGCGCCCGGGAAGGTCGTACGCCAATGCCCCTGTGGTTGCGCCGCCGCGGGTCCGGGTGAGGAGCCGGCGTTTAGCGAGGCTGTCCAGATCCCGCCGGGCTGTGGCTGGCGAGACCGCGAGTTTGGTGACGATTTCCTCGACCTCCACCTGCCCCGATTCGGCCAAGAGATCCAGGATGGCCGTCAGGCGATCAGTGCGAGTCATACGGTGCCTCCAAACGCTCAGTCATCACCCATGAATGACTTCTTTTGATCATTACGATCATATGCGCTCACAGGCCGGTCATCTCACCTTGACGCCCGCGCGCCAGACGGCGTGGGTGAGCGGCATCCCGGGGCGATAGGCCAGGTGCGTTGCCGACGGTGCGTTCAGGACGTGCAGATCGGCGCGATGCCCGACGGCGAGCGACCCGACTGCGCGGCCGCCGTCGTAATCGCTGCCGGTATCCCTATGCAGTGCCAGCGCGCCACCGTACGTCGCCGCCCGGACAGCCTCGTGCACACTGAGTCCCATCTGCAGCACGGCAGTGGTCACGCAGAACGCCATGGAACTAGTGAACGACGTGCCCGGATTGCAGTTGGAGGCCAGCGCCACGGGGACGCCAGCATCCAGAAGGTCCCGGGCGGGCGCCAGTGGTTGCCTGGTGGAGAGGTCGCAGGCGGGCAGGCAGGTGGCCACGGTGCCGCGGGACCCGGTCCCAGCCGAGGCGTCCCAGTCCGACCACGTTCCGGCGAGCGCCGCAATGTCGTCGGCGGCGAGATAGTTGATGTGGTCAACGCTGGCGGCGCCGACCTCAACGGCCAGTTGCACTCCCGGACCGAAGCCCAACTGGTTGCCATGGACGCGGAGGCCCAGGCCGGCATCCCGGCAGGCCAGCAGAACGCGGCGGGCCTGGGATTCGGTGAAGGCACCCACTTCGCAGAAAACGTCTGCCCACTGCACATACGGCAGGGCCGCGCTGAGCATGGGCCCGCACACCATGTCCGTATACGCTTCCGGGTCAATGTCGGCGGGGACCAGGTGGGCGCCCAGGAATGTCACCTGGTCCGCCACGGTCGAGGCGATGCGGGCGCTCCTGGCTTCTTGCTCAACATCGAGCCCGTAGCCAGTTTTGGTTTCCAGGTAGGTGGTCCCCTGTGAGGTGGCCTCCGCCACCCTGCCCAGGGCCAGCCGGGTTAGGTCGAAGTCACCAGTAGCGCGGGTGGCCTCCGTGGTGACGGCGATCCCGCCAGCAGCATAGGACTCCCCCGCCATCCTGGCCTCGAATTCGGCTGTCCGGTCGCCGGCAAAGACCAGGTGCGTGTGCGAGTCGACCCAGCCCGGCAAAACGGCCCGCCCGCCGACGTCGAGCACGTCATCCGCCGCGGGCGCCTGTGCCGCTGGCCCCAGCCAGGCAATGCGTTCGCCGTCGATCACTACCGCTGCGTCGCGGAGGACCCGGTGCTCCAGATCCTGCGTCATCAGTTCGGCGATGTTGGTGATCAGGGTACTCATGATTTCCATTCTTCAGCGTCGGTTGGACCACCGGGTGGCGGCCAGCGCGCACGTTGTCTGGGATTCCGGACGTGACTCGCCGCTGAGGTGAGCGCGGATCTGCCCGGCGGCGAGCTGGGCCATGGCGGCTGACGTCTGGAATCCATAGCCTCCTTGGCCGGCGAGCCAGTAGAACCCGGTTGCTTCTGCGTCGAATCCGGCCACCGGTATGCCGTCTGCCGCTTCAGTGCGCAGCCCGGTCCAAGCACGGCGGACACCGGTGATGCCCAGGACCGTGACGTTGTTGAGCCGGTCCACCAGACGCTCGACGTCCCCGGCCCTTGGCTTGGCGTCTTCTGGTCCGCTGGGGACGGTTTCCGACGGCGAAATGAGGACGTCACCGCCGTCGGGCCGGAAGTAGAAGGAATCATCTGCCGCGGCCACCATCGGGCTTTGGGCAGGCAGCGGATGGTCGACGGCGGCAATCGCCGCGGTGCGCCGGTACGGTTGCAGCCCGAGCTTCTCCACGCCGCTGATGACCGCCAGTTCGTCCGCCCACGCGCCTGCAGCGTTGACCACGACAGTGGCGTCGAAGCCGTCCACGCCAGCGCCAACCCGCCAGCCGGACCCGAGGCGCTGCGCCGAGTGCACCCTTGCGCCCGTGAAGATCTCGGCTCCCGCAGCCAGGGCGACATGACGGTGGCGTTCAAGCAGCAGGGGCGCGTCGCAGCCGAAGGACCCCGTGTCCAGGCCAGCCGCCGCAAAACTGTCCAGCAGCAGCGCCGGGCAGAGCCTGAGGGCCTCGTCGATGGTCACGGGCTCCATTTGGTCACTGCCGTGGGCTGCGACCCCGGCTTCGGTGCCGATCAGCATGAAACTTCGCGGGGTCAGGACGGGGTGCTGGCTCTCGGCGTCGTCGGCTGCGATCAGCGCGAGGGTGTCCCGAGTCAGCTCCTGGACCACCGGCGGACCGTAGCTGGGGATGAGTTGCCGGGCGGAGCGGGAGGACGTGTGGTACGCCAACTCCTGCTCCGCCTCGACCAACGCCACAGTGCAATGCTGCGCCAGCTCCGCGGCAAGCGAGAGCCCGGCAATGCCGCCGCCAACAATCAGGACATCCACGTATGCTGCCATGGCTCCATCCTTGCAGAGGCCGACGCCGGCGTGCTGGCTGTTGCCTAGCTGTCCACTGCCGCGCGGCTGGCGACGAACGCGGCAACGCACGCTTCGACGTCGGCCGCTGAATGCGATGCTGAGAGCTGCACCCGGATTCTGGCTGCACCGCGCGGAACCACGGGGAAACTGAACGCGGTGACGAAGACGCCATGCGAGAGCATCTGGTCGGCGACCTTTGCCGCGACGACGGCATCACCGAACATGACCGGCACAATGGCGTGCTCGCCGGGCAGGAGGTCGAAACCCTCCTCCGTCATCCGGGTCCGGAAAAGCTCGGCGTTCTCGAAGAGACGGCTGCGCAGGTCAGCAGAGTTCTCCACCAGGTCCAGGGCCTTGAGGGTGGCGGCCACAATGGCGGGTGCCAGCGAGTTGGAGAAGAGGTACGGGCGGGCTTTTTGCCGCAGCATGGCCACCACTTCGGCGCGGCCGGACACGTAACCGCCGGAGGCGCCGCCCAGGGCTTTGCCGAACGTTCCGGTGTAGATGTCCACCCGATCGGACACTCCTGCGTGCTCGGGTGTACCGGCGCCGGTCTCTCCCATGAACCCGACGGCGTGCGAATCGTCCACCATGACCAGCGCGTCGTAGCGTTCCGCGAGGTCGCAGATCGCGGCCAGCGGGGCAAGGTAGCCGTCCATGGAGAAGACGCCGTCCGTGACGATGATCCGGCGTCGTGCGTCTGCAGATTCCTGCAGCCGCGCCTCCAACTCAGCCATGTCCTGGTTGGCATACCGGTAACGGCGCGCCTTGCAGAGCCGGATACCGTCGATGATGGAGGCGTGGTTCAGGGCGTCCGAGATGATCGCGTCCTCTGGCCCGAACAGCGATTCGAAGACGCCGCCGTTGGCATCAAAGCAGCTGCCGAACAAGATGGTGTCTTCGGTGCCGAGGAACGAGGAGACCCGCGCTTCGAGTTCCAGGTGCAGGTCTTGCGTGCCGCAGATGAAGCGGACGCTGGCCATGCCGAAACCGCGCTGGTCCAAGGCCTCTTTCGCGGCGCTGATGATCTGGGGGTGGTCGGCCAGGCCCAGGTAGTTATTGGCGCAGAAGTTCAGGACACCGGCGCCTGCTTCGCCGATCTTGCCAGCCGTGATGTGGCTGGACTGGGCGGAGTTGATGCTGCGTTCGGTCTTGAAGAGACCCGCGGTGCGGATGTCTTCAAGCTCGCCTTGGAGTTGATCTTTGATGGCGGAGTACATGGGGTTCCTTAGAATCGAGTCCAGTCGAGGACAACTTTGCCGCCGGTGCCGCTGCGGGCCAGGTCGAAGCCCTTCTCCCAGTCGGCGGCGGGCAGGACGTCCGTGACCACTGCCGAGATGCCGGCGTTCAGGACGGGGTTTGAGGAGAGCATGGCGCTCATGGCGTACCAGGTTTCGTACATCTCCCGGCCGTAGATTCCCTTGAGGGTCAGCATGTGCGTGACCACCTTGCCCCAGTCAATGGTGATGTCCTGGCTGGGGAGTCCCAACATGGCGATCCTGCCACCGTGGTTCATGTTCTCGATCATCTCAGGGAGTGCGGTGGGGTGACCGGACATTTCCATGCCAATGTCGAATCCTTCCCGCATCCCCAGCTCGCGCTGCGCATCCCGGACCCGGGTGGTGGAGACGTCGATCGCCAGGTCGGCACCGAGCTGCAGCGCCAGGTCCAGGCGCGGCTTGGAGACATCCGTGATGGCGATTTTGCGGGCGCCAGCGTGCCGGGCCACCGCAATGGCCATCAGACCGATGGGTCCGGCGCCGGTGATCAGGACGTCCTCGCCCACCAGCGGGAAGCTCAGTGCGGTGTGCACGGCATTGCCGAACGGATCGAAAATTGCGCCCAGCTCAGGGGTAACGGACGGGTCGTGATGGACCCACACATTGGTCTCGGGCAGCACCACGAACTCGGCAAACGCGCCATCGCGCTGCACGCCAACACTGACCGTGTGGATGCACATCTGCCGGCGGCCGGCGCGGCAATTGCGGCAAATTCCGCAAACCACGTGGCCTTCACCGGACACCCGATCGCCCACCTTCACGTCCCGGACGTCGCCACCAACAGCCACCACTTCGCCGTAGAACTCGTGGCCGGCAATGAGTGGGGCTTCAATGATGCCTTGCGCCCAGGCGTCCCAGGACTGGATGTGCAGGTCAGTGCCGCAGATCCCGGTGGTCATCACCCTGATCTTCACCTCTGCCGGTCCAGCCTCGGGCTCGGGCCGATCCACCAGTTCGAAGCCAGCTTGCGGGCCCGCCTTGTACAAAGCCTTCATTGGCTCCTCCTCATTCTTGTACGCCAGGTACTGCCATTACAGCGAGCTTGACGGCTTAGCACAACAGCGAATTTCTCAATCGACGATGTAGCTTTTGCTAATGTGTAGACTGGGCGGGTGGAAATACATCAGCTGGAAATCCTGCGGGAACTTGGCGCGCTGGGCAGCGTGAAAGCCGTGGCGGACACTCTCATGGTCACCCCGTCCGCCGTGTCGCAGCAACTGGCCATCCTGCAGCGCTCCGTGGAGGTGCCCCTGACGCGCAAGGAAGGCAGGAACCTGGTGCTCACCGACGCCGGCCAGGTCCTCGCGGACGCCGGAGCCGCCGTCGTCAGCGCCATGGCCGACGCCCGGGACGCGATCGGCACCTATCACGGGTCCGCCGTCGGCAGCGTCCGGGTGTGCGGGTTCCACAGTGCCGGGCAGGCCGTGTTCGCGCCGCTGGCCCGGGCGTTGGACGGACCGGGACAGCCGCGGATTGAGCTGACTGATGAGGACGTGGCGCAGCACGATTTCCCTGCGCTCACGGCCCGGTATGACCTGGTGCTGGCACACCGGATGGACCACAGTCCGCGCTGGCCGGCTGAACGGGTCACGGTGATTCCGCTGGCGCACGAGCCGCTCGATGTGGCGCTGCCTGCCGGACATCGGTTGGCGGGGCAGGCAACGGTGAGCGCCGCCGATGTCGCGGCCGAGGCGTGGGTGACCAGCCACACCGGCTACTCCCCCTCCGACGTGTTGTCCGCCATCGCGGCCGTCTCCAGCACGGAACCAAACATTGTGCACCGGATCAACGACTACTCCACGGTGGCGGCGCTGGTGGCGGCAGGTGGCGTGGTGGGGCTGCTGCCGCGCTACACGGCGGGGCCAGTGCTGAATCCTGACATTGTGCTGCGGCCGCTGGCCGGGATCAGCACCCGACGCCGGATCGACTTGTTGGCGCGGCCCGAGAACCTGAAACGCCGGTCGGTGATGATGGTGTGCCGGGCGTTGCAAGACATCGTGGCTGGCCTGGTCCAGGACGCTTAACTCAACTAGGTCGCAGTTGTTGTCGTTTTGAGGGCTCAAAACGACAACAACTGCGACCTAGTTGGGAAAACGGGGGGAACTAGCCTTCCACGCCCAACTTCTCGAGGATCAACTCACGGACGCGGCCGGCATCGGCCTGGCCACGGGTGGCCTTCATGACGCCGCCAACAATCGCACCAATCGCCTGGACCTTACCGCCGCGGATCTTCTCCGCGACATCCGGCTGGGCCGCCAAGGCTGCGTCAATCGCCTCCAGGAGAGGGCCGTCGTCGGACACCACTGCCAGCCCGCGGGCGGCAACGATCTCCTCCGGGGTTCCTTCGCCGGCCAAGACACCGTCCAGGACCGCCGACGCCATCTTGTTGTTGATCTTGCCGTCCTCAACCAGGCGGTTCAACGTCACGATCGTGGCGGGTTCCACACCCAGCTGACCTGGATCGACATCGGCGTTCTTGGCTCGCCCCACGATCTCGCCCATCCACCATTTGCGGGCCACCGAGGCGGAAGCGCCTGCAGCGATGGTTTCTTCGATCTCGTCCAGGACGCCAGCGTTGACTACGTCGCGGAACTCCAGCTCGGAGTAGCCCCAGTCAGCTTGCAGCCGCTTGCGGCGGGCAGCCGGCGGCTCAGGGAGCGTAGCGCGCAGCTCTTCGACCCACTCACGAGACGCCACCACGGGAACCAGATCGGGTTCCGGGAAGTAGCGGTAGTCATCTGCGTCAGATTTGGGCCGGCCCGAGGTGGTGCTTCGAGTTTCCTCGTGCCAGTGCCGGGTCTCCTGGATGACCGGGTTGCCGGCGTCCAGGACGGCGGCGTGGCGCTGAATCTCGTAACGGACGGCGTGTTCGACGGCGCGCAGCGAGTTAACGTTCTTGGTCTCGGACCGGATGCCGAACCTTTCCCGGCCGTGCGGGCGGAGCGAAACGTTGGCGTCGCAGCGCACGTTGCCGCGCTCCATCCGGGCGTCGGACACGCCAAGGTTTTTGACGATCTCACGAACGGCAGCGACGTAGGCCTTAGCAAGTTCGGGGGCTCGTGAACCGGCGCCCTCGATGGGCTTGGTGACGATTTCCACCAACGGAACGCCTGAACGGTTGTAGTCCACCAAGGAGAAGTCGGCACCCTGGATCCGGCCAGCCGCACCACCCTTGTGGGTCAGCTTGCCAGCGTCTTCTTCCATGTGTGCGCGCTCGATTTCCACGCGGAAGACTGTGCCGTCGGCCAGTTCAATGTCCAGGTACCCGTCGTACGCAATGGGGTCCTCGTACTGGGAGGTCTGGAAGTTCTTGGGGGTGTCCGGGTAGAAGTACTGCTTTCGGGCAAACGTGCAGGATTCGGCGATCTTGCAGTTGAGGGCCAGGCCAATCTTGATGGAGGACTCGATGGCCTTCCCGTTCACCACGGGCAGGACGCCGGGCAGGCCGAGGTCCACCTCGTTGACGTTGGTGTTGGGCTCGTCACCAAACACGTTCGGGGCGGAGGAGAACATCTTGGTCTTGGTGTTGAGCTCCACGTGGACCTCGAACCCCAGGACGGGATCGTACTTCTCCATGGCCTCTTCGAAGCTCAGGGTTGCGTCGGTGCTCATTACTTTGCCTCCTGGGTTTCGAGTGCCGTGGCGGCAAGCTCGGGGGCCTGGGCCAGCAGCGGGCCACCCCATTTTTCTTCCAGCAACGTTTCCAGGACAGCACCCACCCGGTACAGGCGGGCGTCCTCGCGGGCCGGGGCCAACAGCTGGATCCCCACGGGCAAGCCGTCCTCGTCCGCCAGGCCACCGGGCAGCGAGATACCCGGGATGCCCGCCAGGTTGGCGGGGATGGTGGCGACGTCGTTAAGGTACATGGCCAGCGGATCGTCGAGCTTTTCGCCGAGCTTGAACGCCGTGGTGGGCGCCGTGGGCGAAATCAGCACGTCAGCCTGGGCAAACGCGGCGTCGAAGTCGCGCTGGATCAGGGTGCGGACCCGCTGGGCGGAGCCGTAGTAAGCGTCGTAGTAGCCTGCGCTCAAGGCGTAGGTGCCCAGGATGATCCGGCGCTTGACCTCGTCGCCGAAGCCGGCCGCACGGGTGGCAGCCATGACGCGTTCGATGGTAAGTGGCGGCTCGGTGGGTAGTACCCGCAGACCGAACCGCACGCCGTCGAACTTTGCCAGGTTGGACGAGGCCTCTGAAGGCATGATCAGGTAGTAGGCACCCAGCGCGTACTGGAAGTTGGGGCAGGACACCTCGACGATCTCGGCACCAGCGTTGCGCAACAGCTCCAGCGACTCGTTGAAGCGGTTTTCGACGCCGGCCTGGTAGCCCTCGCCGTGCAGTTCCTTGATGATTCCAATCCGGAGTCCTGCGACGCTGCCGTTGCGGGCAGCGCTAGCCAGGTCCGCAAGTGGTTCCGGCAGTGAGGTGGAGTCCTTGGGATCGTGCCCGCCAATGACCTGGTGCAGCAGTGCGGAGTCAAGCACGGTCCGGGTGACAGGGCCGATCTGGTCCAGCGAGGATGCCATGGCAATGGCACCGTAGCGGGACACGCTGCCGTAGGTGGGCTTCACGCCAACGGTGCCAGTGACGGCGCCAGGCTGGCGAATGGAGCCACCGGTGTCGGTGCCCAAAGCCAGCGGCGCTTCGAAGGCGGCGACGGCGGCAGCGGAACCGCCGCCGGACCCGCCGGGGATCCGGTCCAGGTCCCACGGGTTGCGGGTGGGACCAAACGCAGAGTGTTCCGTGGAGGAACCCATGGCGAATTCGTCCAGGTTGGTCTTACCTAAGATGGGCATCTTGGCCGCGCGGATCCGCTCGATGACGGTGGCGTCGTACGGGCTGTGCCAGCCCTCCAGGATCTTCGATCCGGCAGTGGTTGGCTGTCCCACGGTGACAATCAGGTCCTTGATGGCGATGGGCACGCCAGCCAGTTCGTGCAGCGCCGCAGCGTCGGCACCACCGGCGGCGCGGATGGCGTCCACCTCGGCGGCGACGGCGAGCGCTTCGTCGGTGTTGACGTGCAGGAAGGCTTTGACGCCGCGAGCGCCACCATCCACTGCGGCAATCCGGTCCAGGAAGGCCTGAGTAAGTGCAACGGAGGTGATCTCGCCGGCGGCGAGCTTCGCGGCGAGTTCCGCGGCGGAGAGACGGATCAACGTCTCAGCAGAGTTCAGTTCAGTCATTGTTATGCCTCATCCAGGATGGCCGGAACCTTGAAACGGTTGTCGTCGGAGTCCGGGGCCCCGGAGAGCGCCTGCTCTGCGGTGAAGGTGTGGCCCACCACGTCGTCCCGGAAGACGTTGGTCAGCGGGATCGGGTGGGACGTTGCGGGAACGTCGTTCCCGGCAGCTTCGCTGACGGATTTGACCGAATCGACGATGACGGCGAGTTCGCCGGCCATCGTGTCCAGCTCTTGGTCGGTCATCTCGATGTGAGCGAGTCGCGCCAGGTGCGCAACATCGTCACGGTTGATCGCAGCCATGGATCTCCCCTGCAAGTTCAAAGTGTTGGTCTAGAACAAGTACGAATTGTTCCCGATCCAGTCTAGTGGGCAAAGAGCAATGCCCGTCTGACGACCCCCAGCGGGCGTCAGACGGGCATTGTCTTCCTGCGCTGGCCGGAGCCTGCTGCAGGAAGCCTCAAGATTAGCCGATTCCCACGGCTCCGGTGAGGACGCCGATTCCCAGCATCACCAGGGAGATCACGGCGGTGCGCCACAGGACCTTCTTGTGGTGGTCGCCGAGGTCCACCTTAGCCAGCGAAACCAGCAGCAGGATGGCCGGAACCAGCGGGCTCTGCAGGTGGAACGGTTGGCCGGTGATGGAGGCCCGGGCCATGTCCGCGGCGGGGATGCCGTAGTGGCTGGCCGTCTCCGCCAAGACCGGGAGGACGCCGAAGTAGAAGGCGTCGTTGCTCATGAAGAACGTCATGGGGATGGAGAGCACGCCCGTGATGATGGCCAGGAACGGGCCCATGCTGCTGGGGATGATCTGGACCAGCCATTCGGACATCGCTGCCACCATGCCCGTGCCGGTGAGGACGCCGGTCAGCACTGCTGCGGCCATGACCATGCTGACCACTGCCACGATCGAGGAGGAGTGGGCCACCAGCTGTTCAGCCTGTTCCTTGACCCGGGGGAAGTTCACCAGCAGGGCGATGGCGGAGCCCACCATGAAGACGTAGGGCAGCGGCACCAAGTCGGCCACCAGCATGGCCATCACGGCCACGGTCAGGCCCAGGTTGAACCAGAACAGGTGCGGGCGGAGGGTCTTGCGGTTGGGATCCAGGGCGGTATCGGCCAAGCCGTGGCCGTGATCCCCGTCAGGAGCGTCGGTGCGTTCCAGAACGGCGACGGAGGAGCCGTCGACGGCGGGGGCTGCTCCGCCGGGAGTGCTACCCTTGCGTCCGGGGGTTCGGGTTGCGGTGCCCCCGGTTACGGAGGCACCTGCGGGGGTGCCGCCGTCGAACGTTCCGTTGGAATCAGTGGCACCCGGGGTGGCCCAGAGTCCCGGCTCGGTGGCGCGGAGGCGGTTGCGTTCCTGCAGGCCCAGGAGCCAGGCGAAGACCATGACCACCACGAGGCCGCCGATCAGGGACGGAATCATGGGGACGAAGACATCGTTGACATCGATCTTGAGGGCGGTAGCGGCGCGGGCGGTGGGGCCACCCCACGGGACGATGTTCATGGTGCCGTTGGCGAGGCCGGCGACGCAGGTGAGGACCACGGGGCTCATCTTCAGGCGAAGGTAGACCGGCAGCATGGCCGCGGTGGTGATGATGAAGGTGGTGGAGCCGTCCCCGTCCAGGGAAACCGCTGCGGCGAGGATGGCGGTGCCCAAGACCACTTTGGCGGGGTCGTTACCCAGCCTGCGGAGGATGAACTTGACCAGCGGGTCGAAGAGGCCCACATCGATCATCAGGCCGAAGTAGATGATGGCGAACATCAGTAGGGCGGCCGTGGAGGTCATGGATTTCATGGACTCCAGGACCATGTCGCCAATGCCCAGGCCGGCGCCGGCGAAAAGTCCAAAGATGGTGGGGACGATGATGAGCGCCAGCACTGGCGTCAACTTCTTCGTCATGATCAGCACCATGAATACCGCGATCATTGCGAATCCAAGTATTACCAGCACGGCCGGCTCCTTACGTGTGTTCAGCGCCACATCGGTGTGACGCGTGCTACAGACTGTAGGGCGGCCGCAACACCGGCCGTGCCTTTGGCTCAATTGATTGGCATACTGCTTATTGGGAGCATTTTGCTCATTGTGCTCACACCCGTCGAGGAGGACCATGCCGCGCCCTGCGCTCCGTACACCGTTGCGGTTCTCGACCCAGACGCTCCTGCTGCAGCTGGGCGTGGTGCTGTTGGTGGTATTCCTCAGCACCGCCGTGCATGCGTGGCTGACTTTTGACCGGGTGGGCGGCGACGCCGAAAACCAGGCGTTGACGCTGGCCAGGACTGTTGCTGCGGACCCTTCGATCCGCGCGGACGTGCTGGCGATCAGTGCCGAAGAGGGCACCCCGCCCGCCGCTGAGCTGGTGAAGGGCACGCTGCAGGAAGCGGCGGAAGCCGTGCGGGCACGGACTGGTGCGCTGTTTGTGGTGATCACGGACGAGACCGGACTGCGGCTCGCGCACCCTGACCCCACCCGGTTGGGCGAAGGGGTCAGCACGGATCCGTCCGAGGCCCTCTCCGGCCAGGAGATCACCACGAGGAACACCGGAACGTTAGGCCCTTCCGCCGGCGCCAAGGTTCCGGTCTACGCACCCAACAGCAGCACCGTGGTGGGCGAGGTCAGCGTGGGCTACTCGATGGAGACGGTAGGCCAGACCGTTGCAAGGGATATTGGCCCGGTGGGCTTCACTGCCGCCGGGGCCCTAGGCGTGGGCGTGCTGGGGTCTTTCCTGTTGCGGCGTCGGTTGCAGCGGCTCACGCTCGGGCTGGAGCCGGAGGAGATCAGCACCATGGTCCACGATCAGGTGGCCGTTTTGCAGGGCGTGGACGACGGCGTCATCGGCGTCAGTCCCGACGGCCGGATCTCCGTTTTCAACGCCGCCGCCCAACGGCTCCTGGGGCTCCCGGACCTGACCGGGACCCGCTGGGCTGATGCCCCCGTCCCGGAGCAGCTCGCCTCACTCACCCTGCCCAGCTACGCCGGCCCGGAGGCCCTCGAACTGGTGGCGAACGGTCAGGTTCTGGTGGCGAACGCCCGGAAGGCACTGCACCGCCGGGAGGACCTGGGCTGGGTGCTCATGTTGCGCGACCGGACGGAGCTGCAGCAACTCACCCGCCAGCTCGATGCCGTGGGCACCATGTCCACGGCGCTGCGGGCGCAGCGGCACGAATTCGCCAACCAGCTGCACACTCTCGCTGGATTCATGAGCATCGGCCAGCATCAGCAGGCACGCGAATACTTGGGCGGGCTGGCCGCCACGGGACCGCTCCGCTTCCCGGTGGACCAGGCCGAACTGCTCCAGGACCCGTACCTGCAGGCCTTTGTGGGCGCCAAGGGGGTGGAGGCTCACGAACGCGGCGTGGCCCTCCGGATCGGCCCCGAAACCCTGGTGCGCGGCCAGGTCATGGAGCCCCAGGATGTCACCACCGTCCTGGGGAACTTGATCGATAACGCCGTCAACGCTGCCGTGGCTGGTTCGGCGACGGAACGCTGGGTGGAGGTGGAGGTCCTTGATGGGGCAGCGGACGACGGCGGGACGCTCCACATTGTGGTGGCCGACTCCGGGAATGGCCTCGCCGCCGGAACGGGACCCGAGGACGTCTTTGCCGCAGGCTTCACCACAGCAGCTGGGCCGGTCCGGGCTGGCGGCGGGCAGGGCTTTGGCCTGGCCTTGGCCCGACAGTTGGCCAGGCGGCGTGGCGGGGACGTCACCCTCTTGGCAGCCGGCGGGCCTGGTGGGCCGGGCGCCGTTTTCATGGCCGTGTTGCCGGGCACCCTTGCGCTGCCCGGCGCAGCAGAACAATCAAAGGACAGGCATGAGTGAGGACTTCCGCGTTTTGATCGTGGATGATGACTTCCACGTGGCTAAATTGCACGCAGCCTATGTGGATTCGGTGGCCGGATTCTTGGCGCTGGCTCCGGTGGGAACGGCGTCGTTGGCGCGCCAGGCCATCCACAGCCTCCGTCCGGACCTGGTGCTGCTGGACGTCTACTTGCCGGATGCGTCTGGTCTTGACCTTCTGCAGCAGTTGGATGTGGACACCGTAATGCTCAGCGCCGCCTCGGATCCAGCGTCGGTTCGGTTGGCGCTGCGCCGCGGCGCCTTGGGCTACCTATTGAAGCCGTTCACCGCTGACGCACTGTCCCAGCAATTGCGCTCCTACGCCAGGTTCCGGCGGCTCCTGAGCCAGCCCGGCGCCCTGGACCAGGACGGGGTGGAGCGCGCCAAACGGGCGCTGATCCCGGGGGACGTGACGCCGTCGGCCAAGCCGCGCTCAGCCACCGAGGCGGCGGTGCTGGAATCCCTGGTGGTGGGTGAACAGTATTCTGCCGCTGAGGTGGCCGGCCGGGTTGGAGTATCCCGTGCCACCGCGCAACGGTACCTGTCCTCGCTGGCTGACGACGGCGCCGTGGACATCCAGCTGCGGTACGGCACCACCGGCAGGCCGGAGCACCGCTACGGTCTGCCGGGGACGCCGTAGGCTACTCGGCGCTCTTCTGCGCCACGAGCTCGATCTCCACCAGCATTTCCGGGTCGAGGAACGGCAGGACGTGGACCAGGGACATGGTGGGACGGATATCGCCGAAGACTTCGCCGTGCGCGCGGCCGGCGTCTTCCCACTTGCTGATGTCCGTCAGATACAGCTTGGTCTGGACAACATCAGCAAGGCTGAAGCCGGCATCTGCCAGCACCTTGTCCAGCTTCTGCAGGATGAACTGCGTCTGCGTGTAGAAATCAGCGCCCACAATGCCGTCCTCGCCGCTGGCGGCCGTTGCGGAAATGTAGAGGGTGTTGTCCACCTGGACGGCGCGGGAATAGCCAAGGCTCTGCTCCCAAACGGAGCCGGTGCCGAACGTTTTACGCATGGAGTGCCTTTCAAAGGGAGATGAGGTCGGCACCCACTGTAAGGCGGCTACAGGTCGAGGCGATAAACCAACAGTTTTATGTCAGTTTCGGGGACGAACCAGTCCCGTTCGGGGACCCTGCTGAATCCGGTTTTGCGGTAGAGGCCATGGGCGCTTTCCCAGGTCATCCCGGTGGTGAGGGCCACGGCATCGATCCCGGGAAGTGAGCGGGCATGGGCAATGATGGCTTCCACCAGCGCTTTTCCTGCTCCGCTGCGCTGGACTTCCGGGTCCACCACCAGCATGCGGAATTCCAGCTCACCCGCCAAGGCAATATCCGCGAAAGGCTCCCCCGCCACCGCCAGGGTGACCGAGCCAACGATCATGCCGTGCCGTTCAGCCACCCAGATCATGGCGTGGGCCGCCCGGTGTGCCACGTCTTGGATGGCCTGCATGTAGGGGTGCTGATCGTCGTCGAAATACCCTGCCGCCAGATAGGAAGCAACGGTAATCCGGGCAATTTCAGAATAATCGGCGGGAACGGCGGGACGAATCAGAATCTGGTGTGGCACCCATCAATGGTAGACCTTCACCGTAGGAGTCTGCCCCGGCTCACCGTGACGGCCAACTCCAGAGCGGCCCCTCCAACGAACCCCGACCCCGCACCCGGGTCTCCCCCAGTTCCTTCTCCAGTTCATGCTCCGCAACGGTTCCGCTCTCACGCAGGGCAGCGATGAGGGCGCTCGAGTGCGACACCACCAGCACCTGCGAGCGCTCAGCAGCCTGGGTGATGAGCTCCGCCAAGGCGGGCATCAGGTCTCGGTGCAGGCTGGTTTCGGGTTCGTTGAGGACCATCAGCTGCGGCGGTTCGGGAGTGAGCAGGGCGGCAGTAAGCAGGAGGAACCGCAGCGTGCCGTCGGACAGCTCAGCGGCCTTGAGTGGCCGCAACATCCCCTGTTGTCGCAGCTGAACGCCGAACATGCCGTCGCTGGTGCTGATTTCCAGCCTGCTGCCCGGGAAGGCCCGCGCAATGACCTTGTCCAGTAGGACGTTCTCGCCGGTCTCCCTAATGGTTTGCAGGGCAGCGGGGAGATCGGCGCCGGTGGGGTCCAGCACCGGGGTCCGGGTACCCACCTGCACCTGGCGCGCCGGTGCCGCGTGGTCGGTCCGGAAATGGTCGTAAAACCGCCAGGACCGCACGGTGTTCCTGACCTGCAGGACCTCTGGCGACCGCTCGGGATCTGCGATCTCCGTCAGGACGCTTTGGTAAGGCTTCAAGGTAATGGCTTCCTGCTGCCAGTCCCCGGCGGCGTTGCGGACGCGAACGGCTGCCCCGCGACGGTCCACCAACCACGACGCCGGACGGGCCACCGGACCAGAAAACACCACCTCGCGCTTGATGTCCGGATCGTTGGCGAACAGCGAGACCTTCGGCTTGCGGGTCTGTTCGTCCATTTCGCCCATGACGGGTACGGGGATGCCCAGGTCCACCAGGTACCCGAAGCCGTCACCCGAGAATCCCAGCTTCAGATTGATCGGATCTTTGCGGACAGTCCCTTGGACGGGCGCCTCGCCGCGCCGCATGGCACCGCTGAGCGTCTCAGGCCCTGCCCACAACGTAGATCCGAGGCCGCCTTCCCTGGCCAGGGACCCCACCACGTTCCCACCTGCCCCGCCGGCACAGTCGGCGAGCAGCCGCAGAGCCCGGTACAGCGATGACTTGCCGCTGCCATTGGCGCCGGTGACCAGGTCCAATCCGGACAGCTCCAGGGACAGGTCGCGAATGGAACGGTAGTTGGCGATGGCCAGCGTGGTGATCATGCGGCTACAGCGGGAATTTTCCGGATAATTCCAGGGTGCCGGCGCACGTCCACGCGGCTAATCGGTCGGCATCGGTGGGGCCGCCGTCCAACGGGTTGGTGAGCCGGGGCCGGCGCACCCAGCAGCCCGCTTCCTCGGCGATCAGCGCGCCCGCCGCGAAGTCGTGTTCGTTCAGTCCCCGCTCGCCGTACGCGTCGTGGGTGCCGTCTGCCACGAGGCACAGGTCCAAGGCGGCTGAGCCGAGCCGGCGCACGTCAGCGAAGCCGTCCATCAGGCCCGCCAACAACGCACCCTGTTCGGCACGGACCGCGGGATCGTAGCTGAAGCCAGTGGCCAGGATTTGCCCCGTCCGTCCCGGCTGCGGTCCCGTCAGTTGAGCCTTGGTTCCCCGTTCTTCAACCCAGGCGCCCTGGCCCCGCGAGGCGTAATACACCTTGCCGAGGACCGGCGCGTCCACGACGCCCGCCAGCCAGACTCCGTTGGCGTCCGCCACCGCCACCGACGTCCCGTAGTAGACAATGTTGCGGATGAAATTGGTGGTGCCGTCCAGCGGATCGATGGACCAGCGGTACCCCGAAGGCTCGGCCGGCCGGCTGGGGCCGTGCTCCTCGCCGGTGATGGCGTCGTGCGGGCGGGCCGCGGCGATCACATCGCGGACGGCGGTCTCCGCGGCCAGGTCATACGCCGTCACCCAGTCCCCGGCCTCGCCTTTGTTATTGACGACGGCGGCTGTTGCCAATTCGGTGTGGCTCCGACCAGCCAGGACAGCTGCGCCCGCTGCCGCGGCTGCGCGGGCTACTTGCAGCAGCTCGGCCAGGAGAGCCTGGTTGGCGGGCTGATGTGTCGGCGTCGTACTCATTCGGATACTCCTGGTTCGGCGGATTCGGCAACGGACGCGGTGTCGGCAGCGGACTCCGGGTCTGCGGGTTCGGGGTCTACGGACTCGGGCGGGGCCGGTGGTCCGTTTTCGAGGAGATCACGGAAGCCGTCCTCGTCCAGCACGGGGACGCCCAGCTGCTCCGCCTTATCCAGCTTGGTGCCGGCAGCTTCTCCGGCCACCAGGAAGCTGGTGTTTTTGGAAACCGAACCGGCAGCTTTGCCGCCACGCAGGAGGATGGCTTCCTTGGCTTCGTCGCGGCTGAAGTTCGGCAGCGAACCGGTCACCACCACCGTCAGGCCTTCGAGAGTACGGGGCGTTGACTCGTCCCGCTCGTCAGCCATCCGGACACCAGCGTCCGCCCACCGGTCCACGATCTCGCGGTGCCAGTCCTCGGCAAACCATTCCTTCAGGGCCGCCGCGATAGTGGGGCCGACCCCGTCCACCCCAGCGAGTTCTTCCTCGGAGGCATCCCGGATGGCTTGCATGGTGCCGAACCAGGTAGCCAGCGAGCGGGAGGCCCGCGGCCCCACGTGCCGGATGGACAGCGCCACCAGGACCCGCCACAGCGGCTGCTTCTTGGCCTTCTCCAGTTCAAGGAAGAGCTTGTTGGTGGTGGCGGTGGGCTTGGACGGCACCTTGGCCGTACCCCGAGTATAGAAGTACGGCACCAGCTCGAACTCACCGGTGGCCACGCCCTTTGAGCGCTTCTCGCGCCGGATCCGGACCTCAGCCAGTGCCTCTGGAGTGAGGTCAAACAGGCCGGCCTCGGACGTCAGCGGCGGGACCTCCGGCTCGGTGGGTTGGGTGAGCGCGATCGCTGCTTCCCAGCCCAGCGCCTCGATGTCGAAGCCGCCGCGCCCTGCGAGGTGGAACACCCGCTCCCGCAGTTGCGACGGGCAGGACTTCGCGTTGGGACAGCGGATGTCGACGTCGGCCTCTTTGGCAGGTGCCAGCGGCGTCCCGCAGGAGGGGCATTCGGTGGGCATCACAAAGTCCCGGACCGGCGGATCCTGCTGGTCACGGAGGGCCAGCACGGGCCCCACGATCTCGGGAATGACGTCGCCGGCTTTGCGCAGGATGACAATGTCGCCGATCTTGACGCCCTTGGCTTTCACCACGTCCTGGTTGTGCAAGGTGGCCATCTCCACGGTGGAGCCGGCCACCTTGACGGGCTCCATCAGGCCAAAGGGAGTGACCCGCCCCGTCCGGCCCACGTTGACGGCAATGTCCAGCAGCTTGGTGTGAACTTCCTCCGGCGGGTACTTGTACGCCACGGCCCAGCGGGGCACCCGGGAGGTGTAGCCGAGCGCACGCTGGGTGGCGAAGTCGTCCACCTTGACCACAATGCCGTCGATCTCGTGCAGCAGTTTGTGCCGTTTCTCGCCGTAGCCCTTGATGTAGGCCAGCACCTCTGCCACGGTGCCCAGCACCTCAAAGTAGGGGCTGACCGGCAGCCCCCATTCCTTGAGCAGGGCATACGTTTCCGATTGCGAGGCAGACCCCAGGCCTTCCCGGGCACCGATGCCGTGCACAAACATCTGCAGCGGCCGTTTGGCCGTCTCCGCGGGATCTTTCTGCCGCAGCGAGCCTGCGGCGGCGTTCCGCGGATTCGCCAGCGGTGCCTTGCCGGCCTCGATCAGGGCCGCGTTGAATTCGGCGAACGCTGTGGAGGGGATGAACACCTCACCGCGGATTTCCACCTCGGCCGGGATGCCCGCACCGGAGAGTTCCTGGGGAATTTCCTTGATGGTGAGGACATTGTGGGTGATGTCCTCACCGGTGTAGCCGTCGCCGCGGGTGGCCGCCCGGACCAGTTTGCCGTCCCGGTACAGCAGGTTGACGGCCAGGCCATCGATCTTGAGTTCGGTCAGCCAGGCAATGCTGGGGGCCGTGTCGCCGAGCTTGGCCACGCCCGCCTCGGCCTTCGCCAGCCACGCTTCCAGCTCCTCAAGCGAAAACACGTCCTCCAGGCTGTACATCCGTTGCAGATGGTCGACGGCGGCAAACGCCGCAGAAACTTCGCCGCCCACTTCTTGGGTTGGCGAGTCGTTGGCCACCAATTCGGGGTGCAGCGCCTCAATCTCCTCGAGCCGACGGAACAGCTCATCGAACTCTGCGTCCGAGACAACAGGCGCATCCTCCTGGTAATAGGAGAACCGGTACTTGCGCACCAGATCGGCGAGACGCTCGTATTCGTCGCGGATCCCCTCGGCGGGGACCTGTTCGTTGGGGACTTCGTCTGCTGCGGGGCCTGGAACTGTGCTCACAGACCTATCTTGCCTTATCAAGGCCTTGTGCAGCCGGGGGCTGCGTGGGCGGGGTGGAATCCTTTGGCCAGCGCGTGCTTAGTGCGTGCGGCGCCCGGTCCTGGCCCACCAGGCGAAGGCGACCCCGCCCAGGAGCAAGAGGATCAGGCCAGCGATGACGGGCAGGTTGAGCCCTCCGCCGGATTCTCCAGAGAGCGCCATGTCCGTGGCCTGGCTGGGCGTGGCGGACTTCGAGATGGGCTTGTTCCAGTTCGATTCCGACGACGGCGCCGCCGAGCGGGTCACGCTGGGGGCGTCCGTGGGCAGGTCCTCGACGATCTCCGGGCTGGCCTCAGCAGTGCTTGGCACCGGGGTCTCCAGCGGCTCTTCCGTGACCGGCGCGGGCGGAGCCGTGGGAGCGGGCAGCGGCGCTTGGCTGCGAACCGTCGGCTGGCTGCTGGGGACGGGGTCCGCCGTCGGCCGTGCAGCGGTGGGACTGGGCGGAGGCGGCGTAACAGTCACAGTGGCTGTTGCGCTGGCGCTTGGCGTCGGCGGGACTGTGGCTGCGGCGGCCGCGCCGCCAGCCACCAGCGAGCCGACAAGGAGTGCTGTCGCAACGCCGACGACGGCCAGCGCAAGCGCCACCGCCGCTAATGCGGTGCGGAACACCGGGGAGGAGAAGGTCATTGCTGCCTTTCGACGCGCGCAGTCCCCCAGCCACGGCAGTATAGATTCCCCGGTAGTCTGCTACACCCGCCCAGACCCCGCAACTCCTGATGTCCCCGTGGCCAGCCTGGCCACGGGGAATCAAGCCTTGTTTTCGGGCGGCAACGCCACTTGGATTTTGCGGACTTTTCCGCGTCCCACCACGTAGCCCCGGCCTGGGATGAAGCCACCGGACACCCTGCCGAGCGAGGTATTCAGGAGGCTGTCGCCCTCGATATCGCCGGGGTTCAGGAGCAGGCCGCGCCGGCCCGACTTGAACGGTTGCGCCAACTGCCAGGCGGAAGACCAAGTGGACGATTCGGACTCGCCCACCACCCATTGCTCCGCCTTGATCGCCGATGTCACCAGCTGCGCCACTCCGGATTCTGCGAGAGTGTCGGTGAAGTCGGTGAGGCCCTCAACGAAGATCGCCAGCTTTCCGGGATTCTCGGTGGCGTACTCGGACAACTCGTCAGTGGCGTCGGCAACATCGTCCGGGCCCACCAGGGAGCGGTTCCAGACTGCCAGGCCTGCCACCGCTGTGCGCCGGGACCCCAGGTAAATGATCTCGATCTGCGGGTTAGCCCGTCGCAAGGCATACGCCAGGGTGACCAGGGCTACCGTCCGGCCGGAGCCAGGCGGGCCAGCCAGCAGCAGCGGGCCCTTGGCCAGCAGCTCTGCCGGTTGGAGGGTTTCGTCGTCGACGCCGATAACCGGCTGGTCTGGTGCGCCGGTGGGCAACACATCGAGGTCCACTTGTTCGGGCAACTGCTCGATCCCCGGCGCCTGTTCGAACCCTTGCCGGAGCATGGCGTCACTGAGCTTATGCACTTCCCGGGCCTGGAGCGCCAGGTTGGCGTTTCCACCCAGCACTGCCAACTGGACTTCGAGCCCATCCAACAATCCGCGCCCTGGCGGCGATGCCGCCGTCAGGACGTCCCGCGGCACATCCATGGAGATGTAGTCGTCTTCGGAGGAGAGCCGGAGCACCAGCCGGCGTTGGATGGAAGCGAGGAGTGAGGTGGGAACGGAGTTGGGCCGGTCGCCGGACACCACCAAGTGGATCCCCAGCGTGCGGCCGTCCGTTGCCAACTGCAGGAAGATATCCCACAGTGCCGAGAGACGGCTGTGCTCATAGGCTTCCCGGAAGGCTGACATGCCGTCCACCAGTACGAAGATGCGTTTCTCTTCCGGCCGGTTGGCCAGCTTCCGGTACTCCCCGATGGTGGAGGCACGGACCTCGGCGAAGCGTGCCGAGCGCTGCTCCGCTTCGTCCCGCAGCATGCGCAGCAGCCTGCCCACCCGCTCCACGTCATCGCCATTTATCACTTGGCCTACGTGCGGCAACTCCTCCAGCATCCGCAGCCCTGAGGAGCCGCAGTCAATGCCGTAGACCTGCACGGGACCACCGCGCGGCGTGACGGCCGCAGCAATCGCTATCCCCCGCAAGGCCGCCGACTTGCCGGACCCACCGGTACCGTAGATGGCCATGTTGCCGTCTCGGTCCGGCTCGTAAAACACTGTTGGCTGCTCCTGCCGCGCGGGCACGTCTGCCACACCGAGGAGGAGCTGCTCATCGGTCCGCGGGTTGGGCAACTTGGAGAAGTCATAGGTGGTGGCCAGCTCGTCCAGCCAAGGTTTCCGAGGCGCAGCGATGTCCAGCGAATCTGCGGCCCGGACAATGTTGGCAGTCATCCGGGCAATATCGTTGGGGCCAGCGGGTTCTTCGACCTGTGGCTTGTCCGGTGCCGGCGCTTCCCAGCTTTGGCCGGACCCGAACGCCATCTCCACAATGTCGATCTGCGGCCGTTGCGGCTTCTCTGTGGTCCAGCCGCCGGCGTAGCCGGTCTGGAACCCCTGGATCCTGCCTGGCCCGGTTTTCGCGGCACCGCGGCCAGGGATGGCAGGGTCGAAGTACGCTGCGTCCGGCACGCCCAGGATGTCCGCGGCGTCGTCCTCGTCAGCCATCCGCAACGCCACGCGCAGGTTGGTGTTGGCGCGCAGACTGTCCTTAATGACACCGGCGGGGCGCTGGGTGGCGAGGATCAGGTGCAGGCCCAGCGAACGGCCGCGGGCCGCCACATCCACCACCCCGTCCACGAATTCGGGTACCTCGCTGGCCAGTGCGGCAAACTCGTCCACGATGATGATCAGGTACGGCGGCGCCTCAGGATCTGCCTCGCGCTGCATGGCGAGCAGGTCCTTGGCCTTCTTCCGGTTCAGCAGGTGCTCGCGGTAGTGCAGCTCGGCCCGCAATGAGGTGAGGGCACGCCGGACCAAGTGCGGTGAAAGGTCGGTGACCAGGCCCACCGTGTGCGGGAGACTGATGCAGTCGGCAAACGCGGCGCCGCCCTTGTAGTCAACAAACAGGAAGCTCACCCGGTCTGGGCTGTAGGCGGCAGCCATGCCCATCACCCAGGACTGGAGGAACTCGGACTTACCGGCACCAGTGGTACCACCCACCAGGGCGTGCGGTCCCTCGTTCTTCAGGTCAAGGTAGAGCGGTTCCACACCCTTGGAACCCACCAGGGCGCGGAGGGTACCGTTGTCCTTCCGATTGGCTACGGCCGTTGCGTGGACGGAGTTGTTCTCGGTCCACCGATCGGCCACGGCCTGCGGGTTGTCCAGGAAGTCCTTGCCGATCAAGGTGGCGTAGGAGACCGCGCGGGGTAGGTCGGAGTCGTCGTCCACCGGCTGGCCCACGTCCACCACCGGAGTCATCATGCGGGCCAACTGGCCCGCAAGCTCGGCGTCGACGCTTTCGCAGCTGACGGGATACGTGTGCCTGCCCAGGCGGACCTGGCCAGTGGTGGTGCCGTGGTCGCCATCCACCACCATGAAGTCCCGGCACACCGCGGGGAGAGCCTGGATGTCGGTGGCAATCCAGAGCACGTGTACGCCGCAGTCGGGACCGCGTTCGGCGAGCCGGGTCAGTCTGCCACGATCCACGGGGGCGTCGTCCTCGATGATGACCAGCACGGCTGGCAGGACCGGGTTGGGAACCTCCACCTTGGCGGGGTCCAGCTGCGGGCGCAGTTCAGGCCCTGTCCGCTTGGCGGCTTTCTCGCGGGCGGAAACCAGGTCTTCGAGCCTGGCCAGCAACGATGCTCCACCGGCGGAGCCTGCGGCCAGGTGGTCACCGGTCAATGGGCTGTGTCCGGACCCGGCGTGGGGCAGCCACTGAAGCCAGTTCCAACGCTCCCGCGATTGGGCGGAAGTGATGGCGGTCAGCACCACTTCAGCAGGAGAGTGCAACCCCACCAGCTGCAGGACAATCCCGCGGGCCACGTCATCCACCAGTCCGCGGGCGCCGGCGATGCCCAGCGCCCCCGAGGTGCGGAACTGCGAGACTACCGGTACGCCCTCAATGTCCTTGAACTGCTTGAGGCAGTCCTGGATTTCGCGGGCGAACTGGACCTCGGTGTCGTTATTCGCGGGCTCTTCCAGCCGGACCCTCGATGGCGCGGTGCCCAGGCCAAAGCGGAGGCCCAAGAACCAGGCGTGCTCGGGCCGATGCGTCCACAGCAGCGGGCCTAACTTATAGATCGCGTCAACCGTGTCGCTGACGGACGGGGCCTCCTGCAGCCGCACGGCCCGCTCCACCTTCTGCAATTCAGTGATGTCCGCCCGGAACGCAGCCATCGCGGCCCGGAAATGCTTGAGGCCTTCCTTGACCTGCTTCTTGGTGCGCATCTTCTGATCCACATAGTGTCCCAGGATGAAGATGGGCATCATCAGCATGAACAGGACTGACAGCGGATTGTTGGTGACGGCAAAGATGATGGCGCCCATCATCAGCGGCGCAATCAGCATAATGTAGGGGAAAGGCTGGTCCTCGGGCCGTTTAGGGCCCGCCGGCACCACACGTTTGGGTTCCTCGAAGCGCGGTACCACCCGCGGGGACCTGTTGAAGTCCACCAGCGGCGAGGTTGGCGCTGCCGCATGGCTGTGCCCCAACGGCACCACGGTGAGAGTGGTGTCTCCGAGGGTGACGGTGTCCGAGGAGTTCAGCGTGGCACGGGTGACGGCCAGCCCATCCATGAGCAAGCCGTTGGCGGAGTTGGTATCCACAATCTCCACGCCGTCGCCCACGGTGATCCGGGCGTGGCGTTTAGATGTCAACGGGTCCGTGAGGCGGATGTCCACGTCCCGGTCCCGGCCCACGTAACTGGTGCCGATCGGCAGCGAAAATTCGCGGCCGACGTCGGGCCCGGACAGGACGCGCAGGGTCGCCGCCGCAGGTCCCCGGGACGTCCCCGGCACGTGGAACTGGCTGCTGACCTGCGTCAACGAGACAACCGAGCCTGGCCGCAGCCCCGATTCGAGCAGGTTATCGTCGCGGCTAAGGATATTGCCGCTCATGCCGGCGCCCACGAAGGCCTCGTCGATACGCAACGACAGATTATCCGGTGCCGGGGTCCCCTTCCGGTCTGGGTCGGCGGCCCAGAGGACCGCGGCAATGTCGGCTACGGTGGCCAGGCCGTCAACAGTGACAGCAAGGTCTTTGGTTTCTGCCGGGTCGCGGCGGAGGGTCAGGCGAATCCTCATCCTTCGTCGACGCCCCTCATCTGCTCCAGGAGGTGCAGGTCATCGGCGGTCACCAGATGCGACGTGACAGCGTGTTCCACGAGCCTGGCCCGTCGGTTGGTGGCAAGCTTGCCACCGCCGCCACGGAGCCCCACCACTCCCACCCGGTCGAGTTTGTCGCAGACGTTGTCGAGCTTGCGGTTGAACCGGGTCAGCGCCCAGCCCAGGGTCTTGGCCGCCGCGGCCGAGGAGGGAATGGCGCTGAATCCTGTTCCTTCCCGCCGGAGCATTGGCTCAGCCAACGCCACGATCAGGGCCTTCTGGGAGTCCGTAAACACGACGGGGCCGATGGTAGTGTCACCGTTGCTGTCGCCGTCCCTGGACTCCTGCCGGAACGAAGGAGTCCGCAGGTGCACGGCGAATTCGTAGGTGGTGGGCCCTGCGGTGAAGATGATGTTGGTGTGGCTGAAGACCAGCGGAATGCGGGCGCCCGGCGCCAGCCAGGCCTGCATTCCGCCGGACGCGTCAGCCACCGTTGCGGAGAGCATGCCGCCCACGTTGCTGAGCCACCAGATGCCGGCGTAGCGCGCCACCTGCAGGAACTGCCGGTGCAGGTACGGATTGTCATCCACTTCCAGGTCGCCCTCGCGGCCTATATTGAAAACGTCTTCGTCAGACGGTTCGTACCATTCCCCGCAGAAATCTATTGCCAGATCCCCCATGTTCTGCCTCCTTTAGGGCTTAATGCTTGTCGTTGCCACGCGCGTTGGGTGCTGCTGAGAATGCCTCACGGGCCAATGCAGGCGATCGAATCAGGCTCCAGCGGCGAGGACGCCCCGTCGCTGCGGACGATCATCACCTGGACACACGTTTGTCCGGAGGGGTTCGGCGCCACCCGAACCGGTGATGCCTGCGCGGCCTGGAATTCGCCGCCGCCACCGATCGTGTAGACCTTCCACTTGTAGGAGTCCCCCGATTTGGGCTGCGGATTCTCCCAGCTGAAGTCGATCTGGCCGTTGGCTGCCACCACGCCCTTGAGATTCTCGACGTCGGGCACCGTGCCGTTGTCCAGGGCGTCTGCCGGTGGCTTGGACGGCTCCTGACTGACAGTCTTGGCCGGGACCGAGGCTGCGTTGGCCATCACGATGCCCACCACCGCGGCGACTGCCAGCACCGTCCCGCCCGTGATGCCCAGCCACAGATTGCGTTTGCCGTGCTCCTGTCCAGCCGTGGCGCGCTGTCCAGCGGCAGGTCGGAGGACGGTTGATTCGTCGGCCGGAGCACCCGGGTGGCTGCCGGCGGCATGGACTGCCGGCGGTGCGGCGAACAGGTCCCCAGGCACCTGCGGTGCCGCCGCTGCGGCCGCCTCCGCAGCCGGTGTGGGCAGCCACGGGGTGGCGGGCGGAGCGGGAACGCGCGACGCCGGACCGTTGGTACCAGCAGTGCCTGCACCGGCGTCGTACGTCCCCGGGCGCTGGTTGGCTGTGGTGGGCCGGGTCCGCGCCGGGAACGTGGGGGCGCTGCCCGTGCGTTCGGGGTCGATGCTGGCGATGCTGCGGACGCGAGTCTCCTCGGCCCCATCGTCAGGGTGCTGCTCTTCGAGGTGCGGTTCATCCACCACTTCGAAGGGAGTGACGGAGAGGTTCAGTTCGGCCTGGATCCGCTGCAGCGCCAACGCGAACGCGTGGGCGGACGAGTAGCGGGACGCCGGTGTCTTGGCCATGGCGGTGGCCAGGGCCAGCTCCAACGATTCCGGTACATCGGCCCGGCCAAGGCGCGGCAACGTCATGGAACTGATCCTGCTGATCAGTTCGCGCTGGGAGTTGTCCGCCCCCGGCATCACGAACGGGGAGCGGCCGGCCAGCAGGGTGTAGAGGGTGGCACCCAGGGCCCAGACGTCCACCCTGATGCCGTCGACGCTGCCGTCGGTGAACTGTTCGGGCGGCGACCAGGGAATGGACATGCCGGAGTCGTCGTCGGTGTCATCCGCCAGCGTGCCGGAGATGCCGAAGTCGGTGAGGGCCGGTCGGTTGTAGTCGGTGACCAGGATGTTGGCGGGCTTGATGTCGCGGTGCACAATGCCTGCGCGGTGTGCGGTTTCCACGGCAGAGGCCACCTGGATTCCCACGGCGAGCACCTCGTCGACGCTGAAACGCTGGCGCCGGTACCGCACGTCCAGGCTGGGCCGGGAGCAGTACTCCATGGCCAGGTAGGAGTGCCCGGCGGCGGTCACCTCAGCTTCGTAGATGGTGACAATGTAGGGGTGCGAGGACAGTTGGGCCATCAGGTTGGCCTCGGACTCGAACCGGCGGCGGGCGCCCTCGGTCTTCAGGTCCGAGAGCAGCACCTTGACGGCCACCTTGCGGCGCGGCCGGTCCTGTTCGTAAAGGTAGACGTCGGAGAAGCCGCCGGACCCCAGCAGGCTGATGTAGTTGAACCCCGGAATTAAGGGGGGCGGCGCGATGGGCCGTTTGGAACTCAAAGAATCTCCTCAAAACGCAACGAGATGCCCTCGCCCAGCTCGGCGATATCGCCGTCCAAAAGGATGGCCATCTCGTTCTGAGCCAGCCGACGCGGCGGCTGGCCTTCGCGCACCAGCACGGTGCCGTTGGTGGCTTTCAGGTCGCACAGCATGACGTGCCAGCCCTCCAGGCGAACCTCCACATGCGACCGGGAAATATCACCCTCAGGACTGGCTACCTGCACCAGCTTGGGCATGCCGGCGCCCTGGACCCGCGACACCGAGGGGTGCCGGCCAACAATCAGCGACTGGTCCAGGTCCACCAGTTCGCCGGTCGAGACCCGCATCCGGCCAAGGCGTGGCCGCGCCACTTGGATGGCGTCGGGCAGCAGCGCGGCGCCGCAGGCAGCGCACTGTGAACGGGTGGGTGGGTTGGCGTGGCGTTGGGCACAGACGCGGGCCAGGACCACGGGGCCCTTGCCGGGATCAGCTGGCGAGGCTGCCCCGCCCGGCCCGGACGACGACGACGGCGCTGCTGAGTCCTTGAGGCTGCTCTTCATCACAGTCTGGCCATCATGGTCACCGAAGTCTTCCGCGGCCGCATCGGTTGCCGGGCTGTCAGGGGCGACTACGACACCGATGCTGGCCGCCGGTTTGGGTGCGCTGGGTGCACTGGAAGTATCCGGCGTTTTCGTCGGCGCGGCGGACCCGGTGCGCCATGGCACGGAGTCGATCAGGAGGCCGGCCGGCTTGGCGGCCACAGGCGCGGCTGCAGCCGTCTCCGCGGAAGTGGGGAGGTTGCGGTTGTTGTCCGGTGCTGGAACGTCCTTGGCGTGCGCCTGGTCGGGGTTCGAGTCCTGCTCCGGGGCCTCTGCTGCCGGCTCTTGGTTCGTGGCCGGATCTGGGGCTGTGGCCGGCTCGGCGTCGGGGTCCTCGCGTACGGCGGCGTCTTCGATGTTCCGCATCACCGTCCGTTCCCACAGGTGGTCATAGGAACTGGTGAACTCGCTGGCCGGGGCTTCATCGCCGGCCGGGGAATCGGCAGGTTCTTCGTCTGGCGCTGCCACAGGTTCGGCTGAGGAAGCTACTTCTTCAGCAGTGCCATTCGCCGACGGTTCAGCGTCCTGGCCCGCAGACGCGATGGTCTGGCCGTCCGAGGCTTCCGGCTCTGCGGCAAGTCCGTGGTCCGGCATGATGGTGATGCCCAGATCTGCTGCTTCCTCGGAAACGTCCCCGTCCTGGACGGGGTCTGTAGCCGGGAGCGGGATGGCGGCAGCAACTGCCTGGCCTGCCGCGTCCGGGTCCTGGGGCGCCTCAGCTTCATCTCCGGTGGTTCCCTCCTGAGACGGCGCGGCCGAAGGGACCTGTACTGCGTGGGTCAGGGTGGGCGCGTTGGGCTCTGGCACCACGGCGGCCGCTACGCTCTGGGGCGTTGCAGCTGCAGGGAGCACGCTGCCGGGAAGAACAGCCGGAACCAAAACAGGACCGCCGATTCCGGCAGCGGAGTCGGCCTCTGCGGGCACGCCGGAAAGGGTCAGGGTCAGAGAACGAAGCAGCACCACGCCTTCCACCAGGGGAAGCTCGGCAACGTCTGTGGCCTCAACGTCGGAAATAGTCAGCTGGCAACGCTCGGCGCCCTCGAACCTGCGTTCGTTCCAGGTGGTGACGTCCCGGCCATCAAGGTCAACAGTTCCCTGCGATGACTGGACAGCCAGGTCCAACGGGCCACGCAGGAAGACCCGGAGCGGACCGGTGAAGTCCACAATGCCGAAGGCGGGGATGTCAGCTAACGATCCGCCCGCACTGCCCGTGACGGCGTGCAGGATCTCGTGGACCTGGGGTCGCTTTGCGAGCAGGTCCCAGAGGGCAGCCGCAAGTCCGGTGGGCGCGTCCGGGCCCAGGACTACTGCCGTCTTCGCCCGGACAACGCCTACCCAGGCGCCCGGCTGGTAGCTAGCTGCGCTCATTGTCCACGGCTCCCTCGGTCGCGTCGGCGTCACGTGCGACGGCGTCGCTGTCAACAGAACGGTCATCCTCGCTGTCTGCGGCCGCAGCCTGCTGGACCTGGTGCGGGAGCGGCGCAGTGGTGGCGTGGGGTGACTGCGAGCGCGGCAGGGTGTTTTCGTCCTCGGCGTCGGCGCCCCGGCGCGGCGCAGTGGTGGCAACGCCGGCGTCGTTCATGACATTTTTTGCGTCCACCACAATGACCGTGATGTTGTCGCGTCCGCCGCTGCGCAGTGCCGCCTGGATGAGGGCGTCCACGCACTCCTGCGGGCTGCCGGCAGTGGCGAGCAACCGGAAGATATGTTCGTCCGACAGTTCGCCGTTGAGCCCATCAGAGCAGACCAGAACGCGATCTCCCTCTTCGACGGGCAGCAGCCAGAAGTCGGCTTCCGTTTCGTCCCCGGTTCCCAGGGCGCGGGTCACCACGTGCCGGCGCGGGTGGACGGTGGCCTGTAGCGCGGTGATCTGGCCGGCGTCCACGAGTTCCTGGACCTCGGAGTGGTCCACGCTGATCTGGTCGAAGCGGCCCTGGCTGAGTCGGTAGGTCCGCGAATCGCCGATGTTCATGACCAGCCAATACGGCATGCCCATTTGCTCCACCACCACCGCACCGGTCAACGTGGTGCCGGCCCTGGCGCCGGTAGCTTCGCGGATGGCGGTGTCGGCGCGGACCAGGTACTGCTGCAGGATGGCAGCCGTGACGCTGCGCTCCCCCGTGGCAAGCTGCGGAATGGCAGCCAAAGCGCGGACACACATGCCACTGGCAATTTCGCCTGCCTCGTGGCCGCCCATACCGTCGGCCACGGCGAACACGGGGTCCGACGCAATAAACGAATCCTCGTTCAGTTCGCGGCGGAGTCCCCGGTCCGTGCCGTAGCCGTAGTTCAGGCTGAGGCCGGAACCCTGCCTTGTGGCGGAAACGCTGGCGGGCTGTTGGTTCATGCCTGTCCTAGGTAAAAGGTCCGGTCACCGAAGTGAATGGTGGATCCCGGGGTGACAAAGGTGGGGACGCCGGGGGCCAAGGCGTCGCGCCGGCCGTCCGGAGTGGTGACGGCACTGCCGTTCGTGGAGTTCCGGTCGGTCACCCAGATGCCGGCGCCGTCGCTGAGGAGGTGAAGGTGGGTTTTGGAAATGGATCGGCCGGGATCGTCGACGGCGAGAAGTTGGGCGTGCTGTTCGCCCGCCTGGCCCACGGGGTTCCGTCCCACCAAGACGCTGCGGTCCAGCTGGAAGTCTCGGCCGTCGTCGAGCCGCACGCGCAGCACGGCAACGGGTGCCGGGACCGCGGTTCCGGGGCGAATGTGGGTGCGTTCCACATCATCGTCAGGGTGGCTGGGTGGTTGCGCTGGTGCAGCAGCCGCTGGAACCACGACGGCGGGCGGCGCCGAAAAGGTGGGGGTCACGAACGTGGGTGGCACGGCGGGTGCGGGCGCTGGCGCGGAAGCGGCGGCCGACGTCGGGATCCCTGCCGAAGCGGCAGCAGGAGCGGCAGCACCGGGTACGACAGGAGGTGAGGCCGGCGCCGGCGCCGAGCTGGCCGCGTTCGCTGCCGGGCGGAAGCCGGCCACGGGCGACAGGACCTGCTGCACCGGCGGCAGGTCCATTGGGGCGAAACTGTAGGGTCCCTGGATGCCACCGCTGGTGATGGGATCGCGCCCTGCCTTGACGTCGAAGACCAGCGTCTTGGCAGCCGAATCGTGCCAGCCGCGGAGCCCGCCTTCCTTGTCCCACCGGCTGGACACCACCACCAGGATGGCCCAGATGGCAGCTACCAGCAGCAACGGTCCCAGGATAAACAAGGCAACGCCGAACCACTGGAAAATCAGCACCAGGACGCTGGCGATCAGGGCCAGGATGACGCCGGCGCCGGTGATCAGGCCGCGGAGGAAAACGGCGCCGGCCCCGGGTGCATAGCCGTCGGCGTCGGCACTGCGGATGCCCAGCAGGATGTTGCCAAGGGTCTTGCCGGTGCGCGCCTCAAGACCCAGCAGCACCGCGGCATAGATGATGGTCACGCCCACGCCGATGCCACCGAAGAGGACCACGGAACCGGTGTCGTACACAATGAAACCGCCGCTGCGGGTTCTGGTGATCCCGGCAAAGCCGATGCTGAAGGTCACGGCCAGGACAGCGAGCGGGAAGAGCCAGTCCAGCACGGCAGCACCCAGCCGCTTGCCCGCCGTAGCCGGTACAAGCTGAAGGTTCACTGCCATCCGGGTTCCTCCCCCTAGAGCGGCGCCATGAGGTGCGCCGGGTCCGCTGGCACCACCGCGCGGTGACGGCGATACTGCGCCCCCGGCAAAGCCCGGGAGCGTTTCCACTACCGGGATAGTACCGGGAATCCCGGCACCGTGCGGCGCGGGGGCCGCCGGTTGGCCGGGCAGCGCGGCCCCGGCACCCAGGTCCTGGTTGCGGACGCTCCGGGCCGCACGGTTGGGCAGGGGCACCCCGCAGGCGGTGCAAAAGGTAGCCCCGGCCCGCACCACCTGGTGGCAGCGCGGGCACTGTTCGGTGGGCGCGGTCATGGACCCTCCGGCGGGGACGACGGCGGATCCGCAGGCCGCTCCGGATCGGCCGACGACGGCGGCGCAGGAGGTTGCTGCGGCTCGGCTGGCCGCTTCGGTTCGGCCTGCTCCTGCGCGGAAGGCTGCGGTGACGCTGCTGTCACTTCCTGGGATGGCTTTGCGGCGGGGGCTTTGGCTACGCCCGGCAGGGACAGTCGCAGGCTGCGCCCGTTGAGCGCCGTCCGGGCGTCAGAGAGGAGGGACCTGGGTGAGAACCTGGCTTGTTGCCGACGCCAGAAACCCACGGTCCCAGTCATTTCCTTCAGCGACCCGTCAACGATCTTCCAGTACTCTGCAACCTCTGCTTCGCTGGGCGAACCAGCACCGAAGATGGCGGCGTCGGCGCGCCGGGCAAGCAACGTGGTGGCGCTGCTGCTGCCCGGGAAGGCGTCTGCCAGGACGACGGCGCTTTCCCGGCGCGTGGACCGGGTGTCCACTGCGGCACCCATGTCGGTGGCCAGGCTGACCACCTCGCTCCACCCGCCGCCTACCCGCTGCGCGGGGTGACCGGCGCTGAACCGTGACTTCCGTCGTCGTGATTTCAGCAGTGCCACCAACAGCAGCGGCAACGCAATGATCAGCAGCGGAATGGCAGCGATCCCCAGGGCGCTCAGGAGGGCGCCCCAGAACAACCAGGGGTTGTCCTTCTTCTGGTCGGCGTCCAACGCATCCGGTGAGGAATCCGGCGGGAGGTCCGCTGGCTCCTGCGGTGGCGGCGGCGGCTGCAGGACCTGCGGCTTGGGCTTGGACTTGTTTTCCGGGTCAGGTGGGATGGGGATGTTGTCTTTCGGCGGGGTGGGGTCGAAGCTGACCCAGCCCACGCGCTCGAATGCTACTTCCACCCAGGCGTGCACGTTCTTGCCGGTGATTTTGACCTCACCGGCACCGTTTTCCGGGCTGGTGGGATCAGGGTAGAAGCCCATCACCACGCGGGAGGGAATTCCCAGGTGGCGCAGCATCAGGGACATGGCCACCGCGTACTGCTCGTCATCACCCAACATCTGTTTGGCCGTGAGGAGGCTCCGGATGCGGGCGGCACCGTGGCCGGAGACGCTGGGCAGCTGCCCATCGCTGACCAAGCCGTTGCTGAACGCCCCCGTTTTCTGGAAATGCGCTTCGATCTGCCTGACCCTGTCGATCGCCGTGGGCGCGTCGGCTGACAGGTCGTTGGCCTGGGAACCCACCACGGGCGGAACCTCGGCGGTGTCGGGCAGGTTGAGCCGAGCGAAGTCGTATTGGGTGAGCTGACCGTGCTCCAGTTTGACAGGTTCGGAGACCTGGACGCTGTAGGAGTCGCCGCGGGAGAGCCCGTTGGTGGTGACGGCGGTGTCCGTCCCGGCGTTGAAGTAGAGCCCGGCCGCCGCTGCCGCCGCGTCCTGGTCGAAGCTCAAGCCGGTGGTGGTCCGGCCGCCGGGCACGAAGAAGCCCTGGTAGTCCTCGATGCTGATGTCGATTTCGTAGTCCTTGGTGGGGACTACGCCTCGAGTGTCGGCCAGGGTGTTGATGGACTGGGAATCGCCAACCTTGCTGAAACTACCTGAGCCGTTGGGGTCCATGGTGTAGTTGGTGCCGTTGTAGGAGTCCAGCGCGCCCAACCGGACCCTGCTGTCCCGAGGCAGCCCCTTGACCACGAACAGGGTGTCGTCCTTTTGGTCTTTGACGTAGGTTCGGAAGCTGGCCAACGGCGTGATGTAGGCCTTGGGGTCGAATGGCGGCACCACCACATTGCGGAGCACTTTTCTGTCATCCGCGGCGGTGATGAGTGGCGAGGCGAGGGCTGTGACCCCCACGCTGACGGCGATGACGCCTGCCGCGAGGCCCAGCCGCTGCAACCTGGCGCGCTGGGCGGTGCCGGCGTCCACCTGCGGGTTATTGACGGCCACCCGGCGGGTGCTGCTCTGGCGGAGCACGTCCCGGCGGAAGGTAGCCCAAGCGATACCCAGGACTGTCAGGCCGATGCCACGTTCCAGGGTCAGGAAGGCAGCGTTGGTGCTGAAGGCGATACCGGTGACAAACAGGACCAGGACGGGCAGGAGCGGGAAGTACGGGCTCCGCGTCCGCCACGTGAGGATGCCGGCGGCCAGCGCGGTGATGAGCGCACTCAGGAACGGCACGATGAGGACACCGCCGGCAGTTCCAACGGGCACGCCGACGGTGAGCATGTCCTTCCAGGCGAAGACGACACCCAGGAGCAGGGTCCGGAGCGAATCAAGGGTGGGAACAAAACCAGCAATCGCGGCGTCTGGAACGGCCAATACCGTGCCGAAGACCAGGTAGGCCGCCAGGGCAAGGGCTGTGGTGATCAGCAGGCCCAGCCTGAGATGAGCGTTGAAAGCCCCGATTCCCAGCCCAAGGATGATGCCACCGAATCCTGAAATCAGGTAGTAGGCATCGCCACCGAAGCTGAGGCCGAAGCCCAGCAGGCCCAGCCCGAGCAGGACGGTGAGGGCGCCGGCGTCGAGCAGGAAGTGCCACAGCGGCTGGCCGGAAGCGAAGCCGGACTCCTGCTGTCCTGCCGTCTTGCGGCGGGCACGGACGGGTTGCGGGGCGGCGAAGCCCTTGGCAGGTGCGGTCTTGCGGCGGGGCCGCTTGCCGGGTGCGGAGCTCATGCTGCCGCCTTTCTCAGCATGATGGCCAGATCGGACAGGTCGCCCAGCGTGAGGACGGTGAGGTCAGCAATGTTGGCACGGGCGGGAGCGGCGCCTTCGTCGATCCGGATGGCGAGGCTGCGGACGCCCATGGGCACGGAGGCCGCCGCGGAGCGGAGCTGGGTGGGGGTCACGTTGCTGCCCACCACGAAAAACACCACAGAGGCGTTGGGGACGGTATCTGCCAGGCTGCGGGCGAGGTCGACGGCGGTGCGGCGCATGGGTGCGCCTACGATCCTGGTCATGTCGTCCAGCATGTTGCGGCCGGTTTCGCAGCGCAGCGGACCCTTTTGGGTCAGGACGTCCAGCTCGCGTTGTTCCCGGATGGCCTGCCGGCCGATGGACGCCGCGGCGGAGATGGCCATTTCGAATTCCTGGTCGCTGGCGTATTCCTCGGTGTTGATGGACAGCGAGATGGCCAGGTGGGCCCGGCGGGTCTCCTCGAACTGGCGGACCATGAGCTTGTTGGTCCGGGCCGTGGTTTTCCAGTGGATGTGCCGGCGGTCATCGCCCGGAACATAGTCCCGCAGGGCGTGGAAGGAGACGTCGGCGCTGGAAAGGTCGGTGGTGGGCATGCCTTCAAGGTCCCGGATGAACCCAGCGGCGGAGCCTGCCAAGGCCACCGTCCGGGGATGCACAAACAGGTCCTCGGGTTCGGTCCACAGGACCTGGCGGCGGAGCAGGTGCAGCGGGTCGGCGCGCACGGAGCGGACCGGACCCACCACGATCACGGCGCGCCGGGCCGTGGGAATGGTGAACAGGTCCTCGTGAACCTGCTGCGGCTTCATCCGGGGCAGGTGGAAAATGGCTGTGGCGTTGCCGACGGGCAGTTCCAGGGCTGCCGGCAGCAGCGGCCGCGCCGAGGTATTGGACACGGCAATGCTTCCCACCGCGTTGTCCCCCACCGCCACCCGGGTGCGGGCCAGGTCAAGGACCACACCGTAGGACGATCGGCCCAGGATGAATGCCACCGCCACCGCAAACAGCACAAAAGCGGCGATGGCTGCGGCCTTGGCTTCCTGCCAGCCGAAGGACTGCCCGGTGATCCAGAGCAGCAGTGAAGCGGCCAGCACCGACCAGCCCAGGACGCTGACGACGGACAGGACCGGCCAGGGGTACTTGAACCAGAAGTACCGAACGGATTTCCAAGCCGGTGCCGCGGCCAAGGCTGCCGTGTTCGTGGCTTCTGCCCACACTGCGGACGGATGCAGGGCGGTGGGGCGGCCGTTCTTGATGAAAGGCCGCTTCAGGCGCTCTGCGAGCCTGGTCAACGGGGTGCCGCTGGACATATGTGTTGCCTTCGTTTTGCTGGGTCTAGTGCTGTCGGGAGGTGTAGGAAGGGTCAGGCGTTGGTGCGCTGTTGTGGCGCTGCCACGTCCGCAAGAATCCGCGTCAGGACGGCTTCGGCGGTGGCGCCGGAGAACTCGGCCTCGGCGTCCATCACGAAGCGGTGGGTCCACACCACGGCGGCCAACTCCTTGATGTCATCCGGCAGGACAAAGTTACGGCCCTGGGCGGCAGCCCACACCTTGGCTGCCCGGACCATGGCCAGTGCACCGCGGACGGACACACCCAACCGGGTCTCCGGGGCGCTGCGGGTCTCTTCGCAGAGCCGGGAGATGTATTCCAGCACGGCGGTGTCCACGTGGACAGTGGTGGCCAGGTCGGCCATGTCAGCGACGGCGGCGGTGGTAATGACCGGAGTGAGGTCCTGTGAGCGGTCCTTGAGGTTGTTGCCGCCCAGGAGCCGCACCGTGGAGGCGTGGTCAGGGTAGCCGATGGAGGTCTTCATCAGGAAGCGGTCCAGCTGAGCCTCGGGCAACCGGTAAGTACCGGCCTGCTCGATCGGGTTCTGGGTTGCCAACACCATGAAGGGCCGGCCGGCGGAGTGGGTCACGCCGTCCACCGTCACCCGGGACTCTTCCATGACTTCCAGGAGCGCAGACTGGGTCTTGGGTGAGGCCCGGTTGATCTCGTCGGCCAGGACGATGTTGTTGAAGATGGGTCCCTTGTGGAACTCGAACTTCTGCGTCTTCTGGTCGTAGATGGTCACACCGGTGACGTCAGAGGGCAGCAGGTCGGGAGTGAACTGGATGCGGTTGTTGGAGCCCTGCACGGTGGCGGCCAACGCGCGGGCCAGGGAGGTCTTACCCGTTCCCGGCGCGTCTTCGAAGAGGATGTGCCCCTCGGCAAGCATCGCTGTGAACGTGAGCCGGATGACGTGTTCCTTGCCCAGAACGGCCTGGCCCACGTTGGCAACCAGCTTTTCGAACGTGTCGGCAAACCATTCGGCCTGCTCTGTGGTCATGGTCATGGTGATTCCTTCTTCTGCTGTGTCAGGGGATTCTAGGGTGGGGCCGGTTGGCCGATCCGGGACGTGCTGGAGGTTATCTGTTGGGCATGCCGTTGGGCGGGTTGCAGCCAAGATTGGAGGTGTCGCAGCGGAGCCAGTTACCGGCCGCTGGACCGGACGTCAAGTGGTACCAGATGCCGCTCGGGTTGTTAGACGTCTTGTACCAGACCTGGTACCTGTCCGACTTCGATCCGACGTTCGCGTCCAGCCACTTGCCCTCGCCCACGCACGACGACGGGTTGCCGTCTCGGAAGCTGTCCGTTCCCTTGCGGGGTTCGGTGCAGCTGCGGACGGGGCTGGCCGTGATGCCCCACGAGTCGGGCACAGGCGGAGGCGGCTCCGCACCACTACGGGACGTATCGCTGCCGATCCGGCCCGGCTGGCCGCCGCTGATGGCCCGCACCCGGAGCGTAAGGGTCTCGCTGAAACCAACCGTCTTCGAGAACGAGCGCTGGTCGGTGTCCTGCCAGCCGCCGCCATCAAGGCTGTACTGGTAGCCCGTGACAGCGCGGCCGTTTCCGTCCGGCTGGTTCCAGGTCCAAGACACTGTCTTGTCGCCCACGCCGCTGCTCTTGCTGCCGTTCACGTTCGGAGCAAAGGCCAGGCCGTAAGGATTGACCTGGTTGGACGGAGCGCTGGCGTCTCCGGCGGTGGAACTTCTCGAGGAGACGGCCCAGACCACCACCGAGGTGGGCGTGCCATTTGCGGCGGCAACAGTACCCCCGCCGGCATTGATGGCTCCACTGCTTCCACCCGAGGTCAGGCTGTATCTGTACGTGATTTCCTGCGCGGTGGAACCATTGCGCTGGGCGTCAGACAGAGGAGTAAATCGGATGTCGATCTTTCCGCCTGCTCCACCGGTGTCCACAAGCGTCGCCGTCGGTGCGCCGACGATGCCGGGCTTTCCTACCGCACGAATCGCCGCCGACTGGGCACTGGTGGCACTAATTCCCGCTTTGTTGGTGGCCGCCACCGTGAAGGTGTAGTTGGCCTCGGAGTTGTCCACTGTGACGTTTTGCGATGTGCCGGCCACTTGCTGGGTGGCTACCGCCGCACCGCCCCGGAGGGTGGTGAGAGTGTAGGCCTTTACGTCGTCACCGTTGTTGTTCGGTGCAGTCCAGCTGACCTTGAGCTGGCTCTGCGGACCCAAGGGCGCTGCCTGGGCGGCCGTGGGTGCAGCCGGGGTGGCAGGCACACCAGCCGGTACTTCAGCTGCAGAGTATGGGCTCCACTCGGACGGCTCCTTGGCGTCGTTGCGTGCCAGGACACGGACCTTATAGGACACGCCGTTCGTGAGGCCCTTCCAGACGTAGCTGACAGCCGTCAGGTTCTGGATCTGGGCGTTCTGTCCGGCCGGTGCCGGCGAAATTTCAAGATCATAGCTCTTGACCGGGGAGCCCTTGCCGGCAGGAGCAACCCAGTAGACGGCGAGTTCCTTGTCCCCGAACTTGAGCCCCGGCGCCAGCGGAGTATCCGGCTTGACGTCCGGCCGCACCTCGGCCGAGGCCGGCGACCTGTCGGAGTCGCCGAACTCGTTGGTGGCGGTGACCTGGAAGTGGTACTTCGTGTTGTTGATCAGCCCGTTCAGCGTGCAGGTATTGGCGGGACAGTCCTGCTGGAACCCGCCCTCGCCGTACACGGTGTACTTGGTGATGGGTGAGCCGCGGTCAGCAGGTGCCGTCCAGTTCAGCAGTGCGGTCCGGTCCCCTACGCTTTGGGCCTGCGGCGTCGTAGGGGCCGCGGGCGCGTCCTTTACGGTGAGCCGAACGCGGGCCGTGGCATGCCTCGAGGCGTCCTGGGTCTTGTCCTCCACAGTGTAGGTGACCACCATGGTCCCCGTGAATCCGGGAGCGGGCGTCACCGTCACAGAGTCGCCGTTCACTTCCACGTTGCCGTTTCCAGTCTCGGCGCCCGCGGCGATGATCTTCAGCGCTGTCTCGGGGAACGGATTAACGTCGTTGGCCAGGACGTTGATGGTGACGGGTTTGCCGGCCGCGGCGTTGGGTTCAACGTCGTCGTTGGCTACCGGTTTGGGCCGGTTGGATGCCGTCACGGACAGCTGGAACGTAGCAGTCGCTTCAAGGCCGCGCGGGTCCTTGGCCTTGACCTGAACGGCACCAGCTGTACCGGCCCGGCTGGAGTCAGCCGCAGAGACTTTGAGGCTCTTGCCGTCGACGCTCACATTAAACCCGGCCGGCACGCCGTCGAGAAGCTCGTACTTCATGTTCTCGACATCGTCCCCGTCCGGGTCCGAGGTGAGCTTCCCCAGGTCGATGCTCGTCGAGTCGCCCATCGGCACTTCGACGTTCGACCCCAAGAGCTCGGGCGGGTTGTTCTTGTTGGGATCCGGGAGGACCTTGGTGCGAATGCTGAGCGTCGCCTTCAGGCCGGCGGGGTCGTCGGGTCCGGATCCGTCAGTAACCTCAAAGGTCAACGAGCCCGGCCCCACGTAATCGGTGCCAGCCGTGTATTTCAGGCCGGTTCCGTCACCGGTAATCGGGTTGCTGCCATCAGCTCCGATGAGTTTGATCTTGTCGGCCTGCGTCAGCCGTGGCGAGCGGCCCTCGCGGACCTTGACCCATTCGGCCAGGTCCACGGTGATGGACTGACCGGCAACCACCTCAATGACATCGTCCTTGGCCAGGGTTGGCACCTGCTGGCCGATACCGGGGACCCAGATGATCGCCGTCGAGCGTTGCCCGTCGACGTCCTCAACCGTGTAGGGAATGAGCTGCGGACCTTCGGTGAGATCCACCACCACATTGCCTTCGGTGCCAGGCCGGGCCGCGGGGTTGTCAGTGGTGACCACCAGGTTCTCGCCGACACCGTCCGGGTCCTCATCGTTCTTGAGGACCGGCACGTCAACGGCGGTCTTGCCCATGGTCTGGGCGGAGGTGACGCGGTCGTCCCGGGCGATCGGCGCCTTGAGCGGCACCTCTCTGTCGACAATCACGCGGATGGTGGCCTGTGCACTCGCGTCCCGGTCATCGCTGACCGTGTAGCGGACGTTGACGGTGCCCTCTTCCTGGGGCGCGGTCAAGAGCACCCTGCCGCTGGTCTTGCTGACGGACGCCTGCAGCGCAGGGTCAGCCTCAAGGCCGTCGGTCCGGATCCGGATGGTGTCGCCGTCAGGGTCGGTGTCGTTCTTGGTTGCGTCGACGGCAATCTGCCGCCCGGGCCGGACCCGCACCTCGTCATCAACCGGGGTGGGGTTCTGGTTGATGTCGCTCCGCGGAGCGATGCCCACAGTGACGGTCCCGGTGTTGACGGCACCTTGACGGTCCACCACCTTGTAACGGAAAGCATCCGTGCCTGCGCCGTCGCCGGCGGCGGTGAAGTCGATGAAGTTGCTGCCCACCGTGGCGGTACCCAGTGCGGGAGAGCTGTCAATACCGGTGAGCTGGACAGAATCACCATCGGGATCAATGCCATCCAATGGAACCGGGATCCGGACCGTGCCACCGGCAACCACCCGGGCAGTCAGGTTCTGCGGCTGCGGGCGCGAGTTCTGCGCTCCCTCAAGCGGGAGGATATGAATGGTGATGGCTGCTGCGCTCTTTTGGCCCTGCGGGTCCACGGCGTTGTAGATGGCGCGGACTGTCTTGGGCTGGGCGCCGGCGAGGAACCGGACGGTGTTTTCCGAGACGAAGCTCTTGCCATCGGCGGGATCCACGCCCTGCGGCAGGACCGGGTCCACGGAAAGTTCCTGGCCCTGTGGGTGGGTGTCGTTGTCGAGCACCGGAATGGTCACCACATCGTTAACGCGGACATTCACCTCGTCCGGCTTGGGCTGAGGTGCTTCCACCACGGCCGGTGCCGGAACGGGTACCACGGAGACGGAGCCGGTGGCCGACTTCTTGCCGTTGGACATGGTGTATTCGAAGAGGATCGGGTCCTTGGTTCCCAGGATGTCCGTGATGCGCAGGACGCTGTGGTCGATCACGCTGACCGAGATGGTCGCGTTGTCCGGCAGCTTCACGGATTGCAGCACCAGGACGCCGCCGGAGGGATCGGAGTCATTGGCGAGCGGGTCCAGCAGGACGCTGCCGCCAGTGGGCATCAAGGCGACGTCGTGCACGGCCACGGGATCGCCGGCGTCGTTCCCGGATTCCACGTCGACACGGATCAGGCCCTGGCTGCTTTGCGGGCCGTTGCTGGCAATGTACGTCAAGTAGACCGGGCCCGGTGTACTGCTGCGGAAGGTAAAAGTGCCGCCATCCGTCACGGGGCCGACGTCGGCGGGACCGTTGGCCTCAACCTGGGCCAGGCGCAATGCGCCGCCATTGGGGTCCACATCGTTTTTCAGCGGCGAGATGACCAGGTCTTGCCCCACGACGGCGGTGACGTGGTCGGCGTTGACAACGGGCGCGAGGGCACCGGGCGGTTGGACGTTGATGACCACCTTTCCCTGCACGGTGTCGCGGCCATCCCAGATGGTCACCTCAACGTTCTTTTTCCCGGCGGTGGCGCCGGAATCCTGGAAGGTAAGCAGGCCGTCGCGGCGGACCTTCACTTGGTCCTGGTCATTGTCGGCCTTGGCGTCGAGCAGCACCAGGTCGTCGCCGTCGGGGTCGACCCAGTCCGTGAGGATGTTCTGGCTCACGGTCTTGCCCTGTTCCACCAGCATGGTGGTGGTGTTGTCGCCGCGTTTGAACTGCGGCGGTTTGTTCTGGTCCGGCGCAACCACGGTGAGGGTTACCTGTCCGGTGGCGGAAAGACCTCGCCCGTCAGAGGCTGAATAGCTGAAAGTCTCCGTTCCCGGCTTAGCATCGCCAGGCACGGAGATCTGGAAGGCGGTACCGCCGTAGATACTTTCCAGCGTGCCGGCCTTCGGCGGATTGCCCTGGACTGCGGCGGTGAGGACATCGCCGTCGGGATCCGAGTCGTTGTCCAGGACGCTAAGAATGGTGGTCCGGCCGGGGCGCACGCCCACAGCATCGGGCTTGGTTTCCGGCGGCCGGTTGGGCTTGGTGCGGTCCGGGAGCACGTTGATGGTGTTGTTGTCCGCGGACTCTTCGTCTTGTTCGTCCGACTCGTTCTTGGGCGGGACAACGTCGTCCCAGTTGTTGACCAACTGCATGTTCTGGTTCACCAGCCACACGTTGCCGGAGTTGACATCGTTGAGGACCACCAGGTCACGGTTTACGCGGAAAACGTACGACGGCGACGCGCTCGCCTTGGGCACGGCCACGTTCTTGTCATCAACGTCATTGACGCAATCCCGGACATACTTGTTGGCGCCGGACCAGGCTGCGTGCACGCAGCCGCCCAACTGGACCGGGGCTGCCGGGACACCTTCGCCGTCGAACGTGACGGTCTTGGCGGTGCCACCACCCAGCGGCTGCTTCAGCAACGCTTTCGGCGTCGAGATAGCCACAAAGTCGCTGGCAGGGCCGCTCTGCTGGAGCTTGGCGTTGCCAGCGTCCGCGAGCTGCAGCCGTTTGCCGCCCGGTAGGAAGAGATTACCAGCGGCGGCGTCCAGGACCACGGGCTGGTCCCCCACCACTGTCAGTTGCAGATCGCCTGCGTCTTTGAGGTCATTCCATGTACTGGAATCGGTGGACACCACTGCACCGTTGGCGTCGACACTCGTCACCGTCACCACGCCCGTGGCGGGGTCCGCGGAGTAGATCCGGTCGTCGGTGCCCACGGCGGAGACCGTCCCCTCTGACCCCACCAGGACGGGCTCCACGGATTCTTCGTCAAACCCGTTCACGGTGGACGGCGATGCAGCCCAGACCTTGCCGGACGCAGCGTCGGTCACCGAAATTACCTGGGCACCGAAACTCACGTCAGCGGCACCGGGCAGCTGCTTGTCGCCACCCAGGCGCATGTTGGCCGGCGATACCTGGTTCAGCGTTGAACCGGCCTCGTCATCGACAAACACATCGCCCGAATGCTGAAGGATGTCAAAGGTAGAGGATGCCGGTGTCACGGCGCCGTCAAGCACGCGGGACGGATAGTTCAAGCGCCCCACTGCGTTCTTGGACTTGGACACCACCCAGACGCCGCCGTCATTGAGCTCGACCTCGGCGGTCTTGAACCCCGGGTAGATAATGGCGCCGGTTACCAGCACGGCTGTGGCGGCGGCAAGTGCCGTGCCCGCAACGGCTTTCTTGTGGCGGCGTTTTAGGCCGAGCTTCGCCAGCAGAGATGTCACAGAGGTGTTCCTTCGTTCGGGCAGCCGGCCCAGATGTGGCACGTCCGAAGCCCCCCAGCGGGGCCCGCGTTCGGGGCAAGCCTACCCAACGCGGAGGCACCCTGCGATGGGCAGGGCTCCCCTGCCAGCCGGCTCCTCAGCGGAAGTGCGCTTTGACCTGCGACGACGTTCGTAAGGTGGCTTAGCATCGGGGTGCACCCAGCCCGGCTGGATCGGCCAGTGTGGTGTGGCTGGCAATGACGTAACGTCCCACGTTGCGGGCCGAGCCGGCTTCCACGCGCCACCAGCGGACAACACCGCTGTTGGACCAGTTGTCGTCCTGGTCGATGTAGCACTTCACGACGATCCGGTCCTGAGTGTCCTTGTAGAACCACGGCGGGTTATTACCCGTAACACGGTCGCAGTCTGTATACGGGTAGGGCCGGTAGTTCGATCCACCCAGGGTGTACGTACAGGTCCGTTGGAACTTAGGATCGTACGTCCTGATGGCCGTCACCCACTCCCCCTGTTGGCCCGACGTAGCAGAAGCAGACACCACTGCGCTACCCGTGCCCAGCGAGTTGAGCGTCTGGACGTCAAAGGTGCGGGTCTGCTGCCAGCCGCCAGTGTTGACCGTGCGGCTGCCGGAGGCCGCCACGTTCTCCCACGCGCCACCGTTGATGCGGATCCTGGTGCTGGCCACATCGAAGGCAGAGCTTGACGGTGACGACCAGGAGAAGCTGACACTCTGATCGTTGACGGCACCGTTGGTTCCGCTGGCGGATGGGGTCCCCGGCGAGCCGTAGGGGGTGGCTGTTGCTGGGGTGCTGGCATCGGAGCTAGGCGCCACGCTGGAGACCGCCGTAATGGTCACGCTGGCGGCCTGCCCGTTGGTGAAACCGCCGATCGTGGCACCGCTGACGATGGGTCCGGACAGGTTGCCCGCCCGGTACTGGTAGCTGACCTCGCCGGCCGACGAACCGTTACGTTGGGCTGCCGTGAGGTTGTTGAACGTGATGGTCAGTTGCCGGCCAGCAGCGTTGGTATTGGCCGGCACGGCGCTGACGCCGGTCACTGTTCCGAGTTTTCCAGTGGCACGGCGGGGTGCGGAGGGGTTGCTGACCGCTCCCTTACCGGCCTTGTTGTCGGCCTGAACGGTGACCGTGTACGCGGTCTCGGAGTTGTTGGCCACGAACACCGCGGAACGGACAGTTCCTGCCACTGTCTGGGTCTGCGGTGTGCCGCCACCGCCGCTCATGGTGACGTAGTAGTTCTTGATGGGATCGCCGTTGGTGTTTGGCTGCTCCCAGGTCACCTGCAGCTGATTGGTGCTCCCCACAGGTCCCGCCACCGAGGTCTGTGGTGCAGCCGGCGCTGCCGGCACACCTGCCGGGTTGTCCTCGGCCGAGTAGGCGCCCCACTCGGAAGCGCCGAGCTCGTTGACGGCCTGGGCGCGGACCTTGTATTTCACGCCATTGGTCAGTCCTGGCCAGGTGTAGTTCAGGCCGGCCACCTCGGATTTGAGGCCCACGCCGGACGCGGGTGGCGGCGAGATCTCCAGGTTGTAGAACTTGACGGCCGAACCCTCGGTTTTGGCTGCCGGCCAGGTGATGGCCATGTCCTTGTCGCCGGCCTTGACGGTGGGGGCCTCAGGCGGCGATGGCTTCTCGTCCGGCCTGATCTCGTTGGAGGCGGCAGATGCGGGTGACTCGCCTACCTCGTTGGTTGCTTTGACGGTGAACGTGTATTTCACGTCGTTGGTGAGTCCGCTGAGGGTGCACGTGGTGGTGGCGCACTCCTGGCTGAAGCCGTTGTTGGCCGTCACGGTGTACTTGCTGATGGCTGCACCGTTATCCGACGGCGGCGCCCACTTCAGCACGGCAGTCCGGCTCCGGACGTCCGTGGCAGTCGGGGCCGAGGGCGCGTCGGGGGCGTCCCGGACGGTGATCCGGACCCGGCCGTCCGCCTGGCGCGAGAGCTCGTTGGTCTTGTCCGCAATGGTGTACCGGACCACCATGACGCCCTTGAAGCCGTCAGCGGGTGTCACGGTGATGGAGTCGCCGTCGGGCACCGGCTGGCCCTGTGCTGAACCGGTCTCCACGACAGCGCCCGCAATGCGCAGCGGGGTGTCGCTGAAGGGGTTGAAGTCGTTGGCGAGGACGTTGACGGTTTCGCTCTTACCGGCGTTGGCCTTCTCCACCACGTCGTCGTTGGCCACTGGCATGGGCCTGTTGGAAGCCACGCGCCGGACCTGGACCGCGGCGGACACGGGATCCGAGCGGCCGTCCGTGACGGACACCCTGATGGTGCCGGAGACGCCCACCCCCACCGAGTCGTCGGCTTTGACCACCAGGTTGCTGCCGTTGAGTTGGGCCTGGAACCCTGGCGGCAGTGCTGGATCCACGGCGAACGTGAGGTTGCCCTGGTCACGTTCGTCCACGTCCTTGGCCAGTGGAGCCAAGTCAAGGGTTCCGGTTTCGGTGCTCGGCACGTCAAGCGATGCGCCCTGGAAGGTGGGCGGGGTGTTGGCCTGGTCGGGGTCTGGGATGACGATCGTCTTGATGACCAGCGTCGATTTCAGCCCCTCGGCGTCGTCGGGTCCACTGCCGTCGGTGACCTCGAAGGTGATAGAGCCGGGGCCAGCATAGCCCTCCCGTGCGGCATAACGCAGGGCATCGCCGTCGCCCACCACTACACCTTCAGGTGAGCCACCCAGCACAGACACGGACTCCACCACGGTGATTCGGGGCTTCCTGCCGTCGCGGACGCGGACGTACTCGGCAAGGCTCAGCGTTACTTCCTTGCCGGCCATCACCTCCACCGGATCGGTGCGTGACAGGGTGGGGTGCTGGGCGCCCTGGCCTGGAATCCAGATCACGGCGGTGGCGCTCAGCCCGTCCACGTCGGTCACGGTGTACGGCACCAGTTGGTCCTCGGGGGTGAGGTCCACCAGCACCGAGCCGGTGCTTGAGACCCGCGCGTTGGGGTTGCCGTCCGGCAGTGTGACGTCGAGTTCTGAAGCTACCCCGTCAGGATCGGAATCGTTTTTCAGGACAGGGACATCAACGGCTGTCTTGCCCAGTGTCTCGGACAGCGTCACCCGGTCATCCTTGGCGATGGGCCGCTTAAGTTCGGCGTCGGGGCTGACCCTGATCCGGATGACGGCGCTGGCCTGGGCCTTCTTGTCGTCCTGGATCCGGTAACCGATACTTTCGTTGCCAGCAGTGTCAGGAGCGGTGAACAGGACGTTGGCGCCGTCCACCACCTCCACCGCAAGTTCAGGCTTGGCTTCGAAACCGTCCACCAGGAGGGCAATTGGATCGCCGTCGGGGTCTGAATCGTTGGCGAGCGCCTCGACGGCCACGTTCCGGCCCGGCCGAACGTCTACGGCGTCATCAACGGCAATGGGCTTCTGGTTGATGGCCTCCGGCGGGGCGATCCCCACAATCACGGTGCCGGTGTTTTCTGCGCCGATGCGGTCGCGGACCCGGTAGGTAAAGGTATCGGTGCCAGCACCATCGCCGGCGGCCGTGTATTCCAGGAACCCGTCGCCCAGGACGGCGGTGCCCATCCGGGCAGCCTTATCGATGCCGATCAGCTGCACGGAATCGCCGTCCGCATCGATGCCATCCAGCGGCACGGGGATCCGCACGGTCATTCCGGAGACCACCCGGCCGGTGAGGTTGCGCGGTTCGGGGCGGGTGTTGCGGTCATCATCGCGGGCCACGATCCGGATGCTCACCTGCTGGGAATCGACCTGACCGGAAGTGTTCTGCACCTTGTAGATGGCGTAGACGGTTTTGGGGGTAGGTCCGGCAATGAAGCGGAGCTGGTCGCCGGCCACGAAGGTCCGGCCGTCCGCCGCATCAGGCTGCTGCGCCAGATCCGGGATGAGGCTAAGCGTACCGCCGTTGGGGTCCACGTCGTTTGCCAAGACGGGAATGGTCACCACATCGCCCACGCGCACCGTGGCCTCATCCGGTTTGGCCTGCGGTGCCTGCAGCTTGGTGGGCGCGGGCACCACCAAGACTGCGATTTCTCCGGTGGCCGAAGCCTTGCCGTTGGAAATTGTGTATTTGAGGGTGAGCTGACCCTCTGCCCTGAGATCCGTAATGCGTACCACTGAATGGTCCAGGACGGAAACGCTCACCGGCAGGGAACTATTTGCAGTGACCGACTGGACCACCAAGACCCCGCCGGAGGGATCCGAATCGTTGCCCAACACGTCCACCAGAACGTTCCCGCCCGTGGGGAGCAGGGCAATGTCGCGGACCGCCACCGGGGTCCCCTCCGCGGTTCCGGGCACGACGTCGACCCGCACCAGTTGCTGGGCGCTGGCCGGCCCGTTGGTCACCAGGTACTCCACATAGTGGGAGCCCAGGGTCTCGGAGGTGAAGGCGAACGTTTGCTGGTCAGTTCCAATAGACACCCTGCACTGCTCGTCCGGCGTGACCTGGGCCAACCGCAGGGTGCCGCCCTGCGGATCGATATCGTTGCTGAGCGGGGTGATCACCGTTTCGGTTCCGGCCACGGCAATGACATGGTCAGCGTTCGCGATCGGTGGCAGCGCGCCGGGGGCGCGGACATCAACGGTGATCCTGCCCTCGGTGGTTGCTTGGCCGTCGGAAATCATCACGGTGAGGACCTTGCGGCCGGGGACGGTGCCCGAGTCCTGGAAGGTGAGTTGGCCGTCGGGCTGGATGCGGACCTGGTCCAGGGGATCCGGACTGGAGACCGAGACCGCGAAGAGGTCATCGCCGTCGGGATCGGACCAGTTCGGCAGGATGTTCTGGGCCACCGATTTACCCTGCTGGACCACCAGGGTGGTGTCCCGGTTGGGTTTCTGCGCGGGCGGCGCGTTCTCGGTCAGCGGCACGATCCGGAGCGCGACGCTGGCCGAAGCGGACAGGCCGCGCCCGTCATCCACCGTGTACTGGAAGGTTTCGTTGCCGGACTTGCCCTCCGGAACGGCGATCTGGAAGCCCGTCTCACCGTAGATGGTGGAGAGGGCCCCGGTGGTGAGGTTGCCCGGCGCGCGGACGGTGAGGATGTCGCCGTCGGGATCGGTGTCATTGTCCAAAACCGGAAGGATGGTGGTTTTGCCCGCCCGGATGCCAAATGCATCGGGTTGGGCCACCGGCGGGCTGTTCGGTTTGGTGCGGTCCGGCAGGACGGTCTGCTGCACCTCGTCAGCGGAGTCCTTGTCGGCGTCGTCAGAGGTTTCCTTGGGCGGGATGACGTCGTCCCAGTTGTTGACCAGCTGCATGTTCTGGTTCACCAGCCACACGTTGCCGGAGTTCACATCGTTGAGGACCACCACGTCCCGGTTCACCCGGAAAACGTACGACGGCGATGCGCTCGCCTTGGGCACTGCCACGTTCTTGTCGTCCGCGTCGTTGACGCAGTCGCGGACGTACTTGTTCACGCCGGACCAGGCAGCGTGCACGCACCCCGCCAGTTGGACAGGAGCTGCGGGGACGCCCTCACCGCCAAAAGTGACCGTCTTGGCGGTATCCCCATTCAGCGGCTGCTTGAGCAACGCTTTCGGGGTTGCGAACGCCACGAAGTCGCTGGCGGGGCCGCTTTGCTGCAGCTTCGCATCGCGCGCATCCGCCAATTGCAGTCGCTTACCGCCGGACAGGAACAGGTTGCCGGCCGCAGCATCCATGACCACAGGTTTGTCCCCCACTACCGTGACCTGGAGTTCCCCGGCACCCTTCAACTCGGGCCATGACTCGGTTTCCTGGGACACCACTGCGCCCTCGGCATCAACAGCCGTCGCGGTCACCACCCCGGCCACCGGGTCAACGGAGTACACCCGATCATCAGCACCCACTGCGGAGACCGTGCCAGCGCCACTCACCAGGACGGGTTCGGAAGACTCCTCGTCGAAGCCGCTGACGGTGGACGGCGAAACCGCCCAGACCCTCCCGGAGGACGCATCCGTGACGGATAACACGGCCGAACCGAAACTCACCGTGGCCGCGCCGGGCAGCTGCTTTTCGCCGCCAAGGCGCATGTTGGCTGGTGATACCTGGTTCAGCGTTGAACCCGAGACATCGTCGACGAAGACCTCTCCGGCATCCTGCAGCACCTCGAATGTGGACGAGGCAGGAGTCACGGCACCATCCAGCACCCGCGACGGGTAATTGAGCCGGCCCACGGCATTTTTCGCCTTGGACACGACCCACACGCCACCGTCGTTGAGCTCAACCTCCGCGGTCTTGAACCCGGGATAAACCACAGCGCCCACCACCAACGCCACCAGGGCGAGGCTGAACACTGAACCCCGCAGGGCAGCCGAACGGCGGAAACGGCCAAAGGCAGCGGCGACGGTGGTGCGATCTGCGCGCGGTTGATCGCTACGACTCATTGGTTGGTTCCCCCAGAGATGCTCCGACAACTGCCGGTTTCAGGCGGACTGGTGCCCGGGCACAACAAATGTACCGCCTTAACCTAACAAATGGATAAACTGCCCGCCGGGCAGGACTCAGTCCAGGACCAGTCCCTTGCCGCGGCCACGTGCCAGCAGGAAGGGCAGGATCTCACCGAACCCGCGCACGTTTTCGATGGGCTGCGGTGCCAGCACAAACCGCTCATCGTTTTCCAGGGCTGCTGCCGTCATGGAATCCACCAGCACGGTCCCCGGTTCGGCCAGGGAGGTGAGCCGTGCAGCCAGGTTGACTGTGGGGCCGTAGATGTCACCAAGGCGGGACAGGATCCGCCCCCAGACCATGGCCACGCGCGCTTCCGGCAGGATCTCATCCTCGGTCAGCGCCTGGGCCAGCGCCAACGAGATCTCGGCGCCGGCTGCCGGAGTTTCGGCGATATAAAGGACTTCGTCGCCAACGGTCTTGACCAGCCGGCCACCACCCACGGAGATGATTTCGGCGCACTTGTTTTCGAACCGCTGCACCAACCGGGCCAGGGTTTTCTCGTTCATGCGCCGGGACAGGCTGGTGTAAGAGACCAGGTCGGCGAAGCCCACGGCCCGCGCCAGAGGCAACGGTGCGTCATCCTCGTCACCTTCGCGGCCCTCTTCGCTGGCTTGCAGGCCGGCCTCAGCCCGGACAGCCAGCCGCTGCACACCCGCGTTGAGTTGCCGGCGCCACGAATAGACCAAGACCTGTTCCAGCGCATCCACAATATCCGGGAGCTCGGTGACCATCTGCTTGCGGGCCACCGCATCCGTGAGGCCTTGCTCTTCCACCAGGTCTTCAACCAGGGCTTCAATCTGCCAGACCACCATGCGGTCCGTCATCTGCCCGATGGCGCGGGTCACGGAAATGGCTGCTTCTTCGGTGATCATGCCGGAGCGGACCATGTCCACGATCGCGGACAGGGCTTCCTGGTCGCGTTCGGTGAAGGCAACGTCATCGTCACCGAAGTTGGGGAACCCTAGCGCGCGCCAGAGTTTCCGGGCCGAGAGCAGGGACAGCCCGGCACCGGAGGCAATCTCCCGACGACGGAACTTACGCGGGCCGCCCAGCAGCCTGGTTTCAAGAGCCTTGACGGCGAGCCGCTCCGCTGAGAGGGAAGACGTGGGCGGCGTGGGGTCTACTGCGGGTGCCGGTTCTGGTGTCTGCTCGGCTTCGGCTGCTGGCACGACGGCGTCCGTGGGGTCTTGCAAGGCCTCATCGTTCATTCCGTCCACCTTCTCTCAGCCACCTGTTTCGCTCATCCAGCCACGGCGCGGCACTAGCAGGGTGTCCAGGCTGGGCCGCATATTCTTCCGGGAGATCGTCGATGGCGTCGAGGATGAATTCCCGGAATCGGGCCACCTCCGGGACGTCCTGCAACGTCACCACGCCCTGATGCCCGACTTCCAAGGATATAGTCCCCGACCGCAACATCCGTTGCAACACCGAGCCGTGGATGCTCACGTTCCGGACCGAGCGCAGGTTGACCTGCTGGTCACGGCGCTTGAGAAGGCCAAACTTGGCCACGACGCGTTGGCTGGTCAGGGTGTAGTTCGTGCTGGACCAGCGCAGGAGTCGCGGCAGGCAGAACCCCACCAGGATCCAGGCTGCCAGCACAAAGAAAGCGCCCATGAGCCATGGCTTCCAGGAATCGTTGAGCGCCGGAAAAACCTGCTGTGCCCCGCCCCGGTTGACCCAGGCGGCGCCAAACGAAGCTGCTGCCGGCGCAACAATAAATGCCACAGCTGAAAGGGAGAGTCTCCTCGGCTGCGGCCTGGTGCTGACAATCAACTGCTCGCCAGGGAAGAGGTCCTTACGCATAACCGCCGGCGCCGGACCCATCTTCGGCCGGCCAGGGCCGCAGGTGCACAACATCGCCGGCGGTGACCACGTGCTCCCGGGAATCCCGGTCCACCACCAGGAGCGAGCCATATTCATCCAGCCGTGAGGCGTGGCCGATGATTTCGTGGTCACCGGGCAACTGGGCGCGGACCTGCTTGCCCAGCGTGGCCATGACGGCCTCCACCCGCTTACGCAGTGACGGACCGCCGCCCATCCCGGCGGTGGGATCGCCGTCGGCATCGCAGAACTGGCGGTAAAGCGCAGCGAAACGTTGCAGGTAGCTCTTGAGCAGCACTGTCCGGTCGAGGGTGCGCGAGCCCGCCAACACCACAGACGTTGCCGTAGGAACGGGGAGCTCGTGCTGGCGCAAGGTCACATTCAGGCCCGTTCCCAAGATCACCGGTGGCGGGGTTCCATCCACCATGGGCCCAAGCTGCGCGAGAATGCCGGCGATCTTTTTGCCCCCCACCAGGACGTCATTGGGCCACTTGATATCGGCAGCCACACCACCGGTCTCGAGGAGCATGTCCCGCAGCGCCAACGCCGCGATCAGGGACAACCACGAGTAACTCTGCGTTGGCAAGGGACGGCCCTGGGCGTTGACGGGCCGGAGCACCAGCGACACGGAGATGGAGCTCAACGGCGGCGCCTCCCACTGCCTGTCCAGCCGGCCGCGCGCCGCTGTCTGGTATTCGGCGGTCAGGACTGACAGGTCTGGCCAGTTGGCGCCGTCCACGTTGGCCAGCCGGACCAGGTCAGCATTGGTGGAGCCCGTGGAGTCCACCACGTCCAACCGTGCGATCCCCGTCGCGGCGAAGAACTCTGGGTCAGCCAGGTCCCGCCGGTTCAATGGAGTCCCGGGAATGTGTGCGTCAGCCATCCTTGAATCTTACCGACTGCCGCTGACAACGAGCCGGATCGTTGATCCGAGGCCCCTTGTCCTGGCGTGCCTAAAGGAAGATGTCCGGAACCAGGCGATCTTCGTCCGCGCCAAGGCTGTAGGAGCGGAAATCCGTCACGCCAGCAGCTCCCAGGACCTCTTCATCTGTGTAGAAGTTGCCACTGGGTACTGCCCCACGGCGCAGATGCGCACCGGTCAGGACAGCGTGCGCAGCATCGGCCATGATCTGCGGACCCCTGGCCGACAGCGCGATGGCCTCCCCCTGGGGCATGTTGCGGATCGCTGCGGTGTCGATCAGGGTGCAGGGCCACAGCGAATTGACCCGGATGCCCTCCTCCTGCAGCTCGTGGGCGAGTCCCAGCGTGGTCATGCTCATCCCGTATTTGGCCATGGTGTAGGCCAGATGGCGGCCGGCCCACTGCGGGTCAAGGTTCAGTGGTGGCGAGAGCGTCAGGATCTGACCGGCGGCCGATTTCCGCAGCGCCGGTAGCGCCAGTTTGGCCATCAGGAACGTACCCCGGACGTTGATGTCCTGCATGAGATCGTACTTTTTCATGTCCACTGCATCTGTCCGGGACAGGTCGATGGCGGAGGCATTGTTGATCACAATGTCGATCCCGCCGAATCGTTCTTCCGCCGCCGCGACCGCGCCGGCCACGTCCTCGTCCCGGCGCACATCACCCACCAACGGCAAAGCCTGGCCGCCAGCGTCGACCAATGCTTGGGCAGCCGTATGCACGGTGCCCGCCAATTTTGGATGCGGTTCGCCGGTCTTGGCCATCAGGACAATGTTGGCGCCATCGCGGGCGGCCCGGGTGGCGATAGCGAGGCCAATCCCACGGCTCCCGCCCGAGATCAAGATGGTCTGTCCCCGCAGTGAGCCAGTGGCCCGATAGGGACTGTCGAGGGCAGGCACAGCGTCATCGCTTGGAGTCATGGAAACACTGTAACCCAAATAAGTTACCGGCGAGTAACATTGGGGCCAACTCTTCGGCACGGCAGAAAATTGTAGGTTCCCTACAGCTCCAGGCGCGCACGGCGTTACTAGACTTGCCTGCAGGGATGGGCCTTTGTGCGGAAGCTACTTAACATTTCGACCGCAGGCCCGGCCACTTGGCCCCGCCCCATGCACAGCAGTACCGAACCAATCTGCAACAGAGCCGGAGACATCTGATGAGCCACGATCTGAGTACCACCGCGGGAAAGATCGCCGACTTCCGCGACCGCCAGGCCCGTGCCGAACAGCCTTCCGGCCCCGAAGCGATCGAGAAGCAGCACGCGCGCGGCAAGAACACGGCGCGCGAACGGGTCGGCCTGCTACTGGACGAGGATTCGTTCGTGGAGTTTGATGCCTTGGCCGTGCACCGGTCAACGGCCTTCGGAATGGAGAAGAAAAAGCCCCTGGGCGACGGCTTGGTCTCTGGCTACGGCACGGTGGACGGCCGACTCGTTGCGGTCTACAGCCAGGACTTTTCCGTCTACGGCGGCTCCCTCAGCCAGGTCAACGGCGAGAAAATCGTCAAAGTACAAGAGTTCGCGCTCCGAAACGGCTGCCCGGTGGTAGGCATCCTGGACGGTGGCGGCGCCCGCATCCAAGAAGGCGTGGCCTCGCTGGCCATGTTTGCCGACATCTTCCGCAACAACGTCCACGCATCCGGCGTCGTCCCCCAGATCTCCCTGATCATGGGCCCCTCCGCCGGCGGTGCGGCGTACTCCCCCGCACTGACCGACTACGTGGTGATGGTGGACAAGACCTCCCACATGTTCATTACCGGCCCCGACGTGATCAAGACCGTCACCGGCGAAGACGTGGACATGGAAACCTTGGGCGGCGCACGGCAGCACAACGCCACCACCGGCACCTCTACCTACCTGGCCGTTGATGAACCCGACGCCATCGAGTTCGTCCGCGAACTTCTCGACTTCCTTCCTTCCAACAACCTGTCAGAGGCTCCGGTCACGGATTTCCTGCAGTCCCTGGAGGTCGACGACGACGATTTTGCCTTGGACAAGCTGGTCCCGGACTCCGCCAACCAGCCCTATGACATGCGCACCGTCGTCGACCAGATTGTGGACGACGCGCACTTCCTGGAAATGCAGTCGCTGTATGCGCCCAACGTCATGATCGGCTACGGCCGGGTGGAGGGGCACACGGTGGGCATCGTCGCCAACCAGCCCATGCAGTTCGCAGGCACCCTGGATATTGCTGCATCTGAGAAGGCCGCCCGCTTTGTCCGGAACTGCGACGCCTTCAACATTCCCATCATCACCCTGGTTGACGTGCCCGGCTTCCTGCCCGGCAAGGACCAGGAATTCCAGGGCATCATCAGGCGTGGCGCCAAGCTTCTCTACGCCTACGCCGAGGCCACCGTCCCCAAGATCACCGTGATCACGCGCAAGGCTTACGGTGGAGCGTACATCGTGATGGGGTCCAAGAAGCTGGGTGCCGACCTCAACCTGGCCTGGCCCACCGCGCAGATCGGCGTCATGGGTGCCCAGGGTGCCGTCAACATCCTTTATCGCCGCGATCTTGCCGGCGTGGCCGAATCCGGTGGCGATGTCGATGCGCGCCGGGCCGAGGTCATCCGCCAGTACGAAGACGAGCTCCTCAACCCGTACCAGGCTGCCGAGCTCGGTTACGTGGATGCCGTTATCGCCCCGTCCGACACCCGGGTCCAGATCGTCCGCGGCCTTCGGGCCCTCCGCGACAAACGCGCCAGCCTTCCCGCCAAGAAGCACGGGAACATCCCGCTGTGACCACCGACGCCAAGCCGGGCGGCACGCCGGAACCACTACTGTCCGTGGTCAAGGGCAAACCGGACGCCGAAGAACTGGCGGCGCTGACCGCCGTCGTGCTGTCCCTGGCCGCAGCGGCGCCAGAGCGGGCCGCCGAACCGTCCGTCCGCTCCTGGGTGCGCCGGCACCAGCTCCGGCTGGCTCCCAAGCCCGGCCCGGGGGCCTGGAAGCGCAGCCGCGGCTGACCCTCCCGTAGCTCTTACGGCCAAAACCGCATCCCTCCCGGAGCTTTGGCACCCGTCCGGCTAACGCTCCCGGAGCTTTGACACCCGTCCGGCTAACGCTCCCGGAGCTTTACTTGACGCTTTGGGACACGACGGCGGGATCCCCCAGGAGGGTTGTCCAAACTCCCGCAACAACTCCGGGAAGGTTGTCCAAACCGCTGCAACAACTCCGGGAGGGTTGCCGGCGTGGCGTGCGCAGTCCGGTTAGTCTCGGAGGGTGACTACAGAATCTGCTCCCGCCACCCGACCGCACACTCCCATCGACGCCGTCGCGGACAGATACACGGCTGAGCTCATCCGCCTGAATCCGTCGTTCGCCACCACCTTGGGCGTGGCCGGACACGAAACTGAGTACCAAGACTTCTCGCCCGCCGGGATTGCCGAGTTCGCTGCCGCTGCCCGGCAGGCACTTGCCGATCTTGACGGCCTGGAGCCGGTGGACGACGTCGACGCCGTCACCCTCGACGCCATGCGCGAACGCCTTGGCCTGCAGTTACTCATCAACGAGTCCGGCTGGGACCATGCGGACCTGAACAACATCGCCTCCCCGGCGCAGGACATTCGGGCCATCTTCGACCTCATGCCAACTGACACGGTCCAGGACTGGGAGCACATCGCTGGCCGCGCACACCACGTTCCAGCGGCGATCACTGGTTACATCGACTCGCTGAGGGTGGGCCTAGCCGCAGGCAAGGTGGCCGCCGCGCGCCAAGTGCGGATCGTCGTCGAGCAGACCACCAAGTACGCCGCCGCGGACGGCTTCTTCGCCAAACTCGCTGCAGGCGCGCAGGCGTCCGACGGCGCCCTGCCGGCAGAGACCCAGGCCCGCCTCGACGCAGGCGCCGCCACAGCCCGCGAAGCGTACCGGGGATTGGCCGATTTTTTGCAGGCCGAACTGCTCCCCGCCGCGCCAGAAAAGGACGCCGTGGGCAGGGAACGCTACACGCTGGCCTCACGATCCTTCCTCGGTGCCACCGTTGACCTCGAGGAAACCTACGCCTGGGGTGCGGCCGAGCTGGACAGCTTGATCCAGCAGCAGGAGCAAGTAGCGAAGAGAATCAAGCCCGGGGCCAGCATTGCCGAGGCCAAGGAAATCCTGAACAACGATCCTGCGCGCCAGCTCAAGGGAACGGATGCCCTGCAGGCCTGGATGCAAGAACTCTCTGACAGGGCTGTGGCCGAACTCGCTGGCGTTCACTTTGATATTCCTGACGTGATGAAGACCCTCGAGTGCAAGATCGCGCCCACTGACGAGGGTGGCATCTACTACACGGGGCCATCGGATGACTTCAGCCGTCCAGGCCGAATGTGGTGGTCGGTTCCAGCCGGCGAAGACACCTTCACCACTTGGGCGGAAACCACCACGGTGTTCCACGAAGGCGTGCCGGGCCATCACCTGCAGGTAGCCACCGCCACCTACCGCCGGGAACTCCTCAACAACTGGCGCCGCAACGCGTGCTGGACGTCTGGCCACGGCGAAGGCTGGGCGCTCTACGCAGAAAAGCTGATGCAGGAGCTCGGCTACCTGTCCGATCCCGGTGACCTGATGGGCATGCTGGACATGCAACGGATGCGCGCGGCCAGGGTGGTCTTCGACATCGGCGTCCATCTGGAGCTCGACATCCCGGAACGGTGGGGCTCCGGGACCTGGACGGCCGAGAAGGGTTACGACTTCCTCCGCGAAAACCTGCCCATCAGCAAGGGGCAACTTGACTTCGAGTTCGCCCGGTATCTGGGCTGGCCCGGCCAGGCGCCCTCTTACAAGGTGGGACAGCGGCTGTGGGAACAGATCCGCGCCGAGCTTGAAACCCGGCCCGGCTTCGATCTCAAGGAATTCCATACCCGTGCGCTCAACGTTGGCTCGGTTGGGCTGGACACCCTGCGGCGAGCGCTGCTGGCCTGAGCGGGCGCGCAGAAGCGCGAGACGTTTATTACACGCCGGCTGGGAATAACTTCACAATTCCCTGTGCCCAGACCGAAATACCGGGCATGATGCGAAGCAGCGGCATCAAGGACAACGTAACATTTCTCAACATTCGTTCGTCATGATAAGAGCCGCAGTCCTAGCGTGTTCTGGTGAGCACTCAAACCCGCACCCCAGAATCCGCCGGAAAGACCGGCTTCCAGCTCCCCAAGTGGGCTGGCTCCTTCGGCGTCCAAATCATTGCAGCCTTGATCGTTGGCCTTGGCCTCGGCCTGCTGGCCAAGTACACCGGCAGCACCAAGGAGGCGCCCAACGGCCTCGGCGCGACGCTGCAGACCATCGGCTCGAGCTATGTCGCCTTGCTGCAGACCGCCGTCGTCCCTTTGATCTTCACCGCAGTGGTCAGCTCGATCTCCAACCTGCGCCAGGTATCAAACGCTGCGCGGCTGGCCTGGAACACCCTGCTGTGGTTCGCCATCACCTCCCTGATCGCGGTGCTGATCGGCATCGGCCTGGGCGTGCTGCTGCAGCCCGGCGCCAACACCGGCATCTCCGGCGAAGGAAAAGCGCCCTCCTCCGTGGGCAACTGGTGGGCCTTCCTGACGGGCCTCTTCCCCAAGAACTTCCTGGGCCTGGGCGCCAGCTCCACCGTGACGGAAAGCGCCGACGCCGCCACCACCGTGGCCACGGCCGTCAACTTCAACGTTCTGCAGATCCTGGTCATCGCGATCGCCGTGGGCGTCGCAGCATTGAAGGTGGGCAAGGCAGCAGAACCGTTCCTGGCCCTGAACGCCTCGGCGTTGGCTGTCATCCAGAAGGTGCTGTGGTGGATCATCCGCGTTGCACCGTTGGGCACCGTGGGCCTGATCGGCAACGCCGTCGCCGTCTATGGCTGGGACACCATCGGCTCCCTCGGTAAGTTCGCGATCGCCATCTACGTTGGCCTGGCCTTGGTCCTCTTCGTGGTGTACCCCATCCTGGTCCGCACCCACGGCCTGTCGATCAAGCAGTACTTCTCCGGCGTCTGGCCTGCCGTGCAGTTGGCCTTTGTTTCACGCTCCTCTGTTGGCACGCTGCCGCTCACACAGCGCGTCACCGAGCGCAGCCTGGGTGTCCCCCGCGGCTACGCCTCCTTCGCCGTCCCGTTGGGCGCCACCACCAAAATGGATGGTTGCGCAGCGATCTACCCGGCCATCTCCGCGATCTTCGTGGCACAGTTCTTTGGCATCCAGCTGGACCTGAGCCAGTACCTGCTGATCGTTCTGGTCTCCGTCCTCGGCTCGGCCGCCACCGCAGGGACCACCGGCGCCGTGGTCATGCTGACCCTGACGCTCTCTACCTTGGGCTTGCCGCTGGCGGGCGTCGGCCTGTTGCTCGCCATCGACCCGATCCTGGACATGGGCCGCACCGCGGTCAACGTCGCAGGCCAGGCCCTGGTCCCCACCATCGTGGCGAAGCGCCAGGGCATCCTGGACGAGACGCTCTACAACGCACCGCGGAACGGCACACCGTTCGTCGATGACGAGCACGACGCCGACGCTGCCGCCACCACCGATGCGATCGTCTTGAACGACTCAGCCGAGTCCCGCGAACTGCACGAGTCGCGCGCATAATTCGGCAGCGGCGGCATTGACCGCCACGGCGGCACCCGCAAAACTGGCCGCCGTCGGCCATCACCACAGAACGTCCCCGGGAGCTCCAGGGGACGTTCTGTGTTTCTCAGGTCAACGCGCCGACGCTACCGGCCGCCACCGCCGATCACGCCGTTCTGGACGGCTTTGGTCACGGCGTCAGCCTCGGCCTGGGTGAGTTTGCCGTCCGTGACGGCCTGATCCAACCGGGTCTTGAGCTCTTCCGCCCGATCTGCCTGGGCCGCAGCCTTCAGATCGGACAGCGCAGCCGTCACCTTGGCTTCGTCGATGCCGAGCGAATCTGCGAGCGACTTCGCCAATGCGGCCTCGCGGACGGTCGGATCCGGCTTTTCCCCCTCGGCGGGCTTTGTGGGCTTGTTCGCCTCGCGGAAGGCCTTGAGCGCATCAGTGACCTTTGATTCCTCCACACCGAGCTTTTCGGCGAGCGCAGACGCTGATGCGCCCTCCAGGCCACCCGGTCCGCCATGCCGGCCCATGCCGCCGGGGCCTTTGCCGCCCTGTCCGGAATCGGCCGGGGCGCTCGAACTGGCGCTGGGGGAAGGTGCGGGGGTGGCTGTGGTGGACGCGGAGGCCATGCCGGCTACTCCGATGCCGGCCCCGAGGGCCAAGGCTGCGGCCGAGGCGCCGAGGGTCATTTTCTTTGTGCGTGACATTTCTTATCTCCTGGATCCGCCGTCGCGGGGACGACTGCTGTATCAACATCCGCTACGGGACATATCCAGTGTTTGCCGCAACGCTCAGGGCAGGCTGTCGGGAACCTTTCATTCTGCTGTGAATCAAAGTTGCTCACAGTGCAAAGTTGCACGTAGTGTAATTACGTGCCCATCTCAACACCAGCTCCTGACGCTGCGCCAGAGGGAACGCCCACCCGGCGTGAACTCAACAAGGCCGCGACCCACACGGCCATCATTGATGCCGCCTTGGGGCTCCTGCGCACCTCCGGTCCCGGCAACTTCACTGTTGAGGATATTGCCGCGGAAGCGGGCATATCCCGCCGAACGTTCTTCAACTACTTCGCCAGCACCGACGCCGCCCTGGCCGCCATCTCGCACAGCTTCCTCGACTCCGCCATCCAGCAGCTCAGGCTGCGCCCCACGGACGAACCCATCCTGCAGTCGGCGCAGGCAGCACTGATGGCACTCGCCGATCCACGCACGGTGGCCCCATTGGCCGAAATGTTTGCCCTGACCCAACAGAGCCCGCTGATGGCCCACACCGAACTGGACGCCTGGGAATACTGCCGCGAACAGATCTTTGCCGTAGCCCGCGAACGGCTGTCCGCCTCTCCCGCCGCCTCCGACGAACTCTATATCCGAGCGCTGTCCGGCTCGGTCATTTCCTGTGGCAAAGCTGCCATGGAGGCCTGGTTCGGGCGCCGCGGCCAAGACCTCTCCCCTGACTCCCTGGCGGAGCTCCGGCTCCTCCTAGTCGAAGCCATGGCCCTGTTGGGGTCCGGCTTCGCCACCCCGGCAACCACACATCCGTCAACCGCAACCCCTTCCTCCTGATCAGATCGGTCCCCACCATGGCACTGCTTCTTTACCGGCTCGGCAAATTTTCATACCGCCGCCGCTGGCTGGTTCTCTCCCTCTGGATCGCTGTGCTGCTGGCAGTGGGCGGGTCTGCCGCCGCCTTCCACGGCACGCTGTCCAACAACTTCCAGATCCCGGGCACTGAAACCCAGCGCATCGCGGACAAGTTGAAGGAAGAACTCCCCTCGGCGTCCGGAGGCACCGCCACGATCGTTTTCGAATCGCCCGACGGCGGCTTTACCGATGCAAGCAAGGCTGCGGTCACTGCTGCACTGGCCAAGCTCCAAGAACTTCCGGACGTCCGTGGCACGGTGGACCCGTTCGCCGTCCAGGCCCGGGTTGACCAGGCCGGGCAGACCATTGCCGACGGCAAGCAGCAGCTCGCGGCAGGCCAGGCACAGTTGGATGCTTCCCGCGCCCAGCTGGAAGCGGGCCAGGCGCAGGTAGCAGCCGCCGAACAGCAGTTGACTGCCGCCGGCGCATCCGCGGCAGCCATCGAGGCGCAGTTGGGCCAGCAGAAGGCAGCACTCGCCGAAGGACAGGCAAAGCTCGACGCCGGCACCCAAGAACTAGCCGCCAGCAAGGCCAAGCTCGACCTCGGCGAGCGGCAGGCAGACGCGTCGTCTGCCATCCGGTTCGTGTCTGAGGATGGCCGGGCCGCCGTCGCACAGGTTCAGTTCAATACCTCAATCAACGGGCTGACTCCCGCGGTGCGCGAAGAAGTCCAGGAGATCGCGCATGAAACCTCCTCGGCGGGCGTCACGGCGTTTGCCAGCAAGGAGATCACCGAGGACATCTCAGAACTGTTCGGCATTGCGGAGATCATCGGCATCGCCGTCGCCGCCCTGGTGCTGATCCTGATGCTGGGTACCCTGATTGCCGCCGGACTGCCGCTGCTCATGGCCGTGGTGGGAGTCGGCGTCGGAGTTGGCATTACCTTTGCGCTCTCCGGGCTCTTCGACATGAGCTCCATCTCCCCCATGCTGGCCCTCATGCTGGGCCTCGCCGTGGGCATCGACTACTCACTCTTCATCGTCAACCGGCACCGGACCCAACTGCTGGCCGGGATGGATACCGAGGAATCAGTGGCCCGCGCCACCGGCACCTCCGGTAACGCCGTGGTGTTTGCCGGTCTCACCGTCATTATTGCCCTCGCCGCCCTGGTGGTTCCTGGCTTGCCATTCCTCACCGTAATGGGCCTGGCCGCTGCCGGAACCGTTGCCGTCGCCGTGCTCGTGGCCATCACGCTCACCCCGGCAATGTTGTCCCTGATCGGCCGGAAGATCATCTCCAAGCGGGCATGGGCCAAGGCCGCCGCGCACAATGCCGAGCCTGGCCACGAGGCTGCGGACGAGGCCATCGACCGCGACCGCAGCACCCGCGGCTGGGGTGGCCTGGTCACCCGGCACCCCATCGTGTCGCTCATTTCCGGTGTCGTGCTTCTCGGCGTCCTCGCCATCCCGGCCACCCAGCTGCAGTTGGCACTGCCGGACGGCGGTTCCGAACCCGTGGAGTCCGAGGCTTACCAGGCCTACGACCTCACCGCCCGCAGCTTCGGCGAGGGTGTCACCGGCCCGATCGTGGCCGTGGGCGAGTTCCCCGCCAACCTCGACGAGGCTCAGGCGCAGACGCTGCAGTACGACGTCGCGGACAAGCTCCGCGCCGTCGATAACGTGGTGGCCGCAGTTCCGGTGGCGCTCAGTGACGACCGCAGGACAGCTGTCTTCCAGATCATCCCGAAGGAAGGCCCGGCCAGCGCCAGCACCGTGCAGGTCGTCGCCGAGCTACGCGGCCTCAACGGCGAGATCCAGTCTGAGTACAACGTGGCCATGGGCTTGACGGGGCAGACGGCCGGCAACGTCGATGTCTCCACGAAGCTCGGTGACGCCCTGCCGCCGTACCTGGCGATCGTCGTCGGACTTTCCCTGATCCTGCTCCTGCTCGTATTCCGCTCCATCGTGGTGCCGCTGCTGGCAACGGGCGGCTTCCTGCTCTCACTCGCCGCGGCGTTCGGCGCTGTGGTGGCCGTCTACCAATGGGGCTGGCTGGGCGGCGTGTTCGACGTGGCCAATCCTGGCGCCGTGCTGAGCTTCCTGCCGATCATCCTCATCGGTGTGCTGTTTGGCCTGGCCATGGACTACCAGGTGTTCATCGCCTCCGGCATGCGTGAGGCGTACATGCACGGTTCCTCGGCCAAGGAAGCTGTCCGTATTGGTTTCCGGCACGCCGCAGCAGTGGTGACCGCTGCCGCCATCATCATGGTGAGCGTGTTTGCCGGCTTCATCTTCAGCCACTTGACCATGGTCAGGCCGCTGGGCTTCGCGATGGCCTTCGGCGTGTTGCTGGATGCGTTCGTGGTGCGCATGACGATCGTTCCCGCCGTCATGTACCTGCTCGGCGAGAAGACCTGGTGGTTGCCCAAGTGGCTGGACCGGATCCTGCCGGACGTGGACGTTGAAGGTGCCAAGATCACTCGCCAGGCCGCAACCGTCCCGGAGTAGTTACGCCGGAATCGAAAACCCTCCCGGACAAGCTGACACCTCAACTTGTCCGGGACGGTTGTCATTTAACCCGTCAAACGTCCGGGAAGGTTGGCGTCTAAGCCGTCAAACCTCCGGGAGGGTTGGTCTAGGCTTGGGGCTGTGACTGCACTGATCCTGGCTTCCCAGTCCCCCGCCCGCACCAAGCTCCTCACGGAGGCGGGAATTGGACACACAGTCCTCGTTTCGGACGTGGACGAGGACGCGGTCCAGGCCAGATATGGCGTGACAGATCCGCACGACACCGCCCTCCTGCTGGCCCGTGCCAAGGCCGAAGCGGTAGCGGCACTCCCGGAGGCTGAAGGGGCACTCGTGATTGGCTGCGACTCCGTCTTCGAGTTCGACGGCGAGGCGCACGGCAAGCCCTACACCGCCGACGTCGCGCGCGAGCGGATGCTGCGGATGAGCGGGCGCAGCGGCACCCTGCACACCGGGCACTGGTTGGTGGATTGCCGCGACACGGAAGCAGCCGACGACGGCGCCCCGGCCACAGGCTCCGGCGCCACCTTGGGGACGGTCACCTCAGCCGTGGTCTCGTTCGTGGACATGGAACTGGCCGAGATAGACGCCTACATTGCTACCGGTGAGCCGCTGCATTGCGCCGGCTCGTTCACCATCGATGGCATGGGCGGGGCGTTCATCCGCACCGTGGAGGGCGACCCGCACGCCGTCGTGGGCCTGTCCATCTCGACGCTCCGCGGACTGCTGGCCCAGGCCGGGGTGCGCATCACCGATCTGTGGCCTGTAACGTAGCGGCCAATTTCGAGCCGTCTTGTAGGTTCCCTACAAGCCTTGGGCGCTGCACACGCGGATTACACCAGTAATATGGGTCGATTCCTCAAAATCGCGCTAGGCTCCCTGAAGGAAAGAAGGAGACGCCTTGTCAGCAACAATCGAGCAGTCCGCAGGTTCCATGCCATCCACCATCACCAAGGTGTTGATCGCCAACCGCGGTGAAATTGCCGTCCGCATCATCCGGGCCGCACGCGATGAAGGCATCGGCTCAGTGGCCGTCTACGCTGACCCGGACCGCGATGCCCTGCACGTCCGACTCGCCGACGAGGCCTTCGCCCTGGGCGGGAACACCGCCGCCGAGTCGTACCTGGTCATGGACAAGCTGATCGACGCCGCCAAGCGTTCTGGTGCCGATGCCATCCACCCCGGCTACGGCTTCCTCGCCGAAAACGCCGATTTCGCTGCTTTGGTGATCGCCTCCGGCATCACCTGGATCGGCCCCTCACCGGCCGCGATCTCCGCATTGGGCGACAAGGTCCAGGCCCGGCACATCGCCGAAAAGGTTGGCGCACCGCAGGTTCCCGGCACCGCCGATCCGGTGGAGTCGGCCGAGGAAATCCTCGCCTTCGTTGACCAGCACGGGCTCCCCGTCGCCATCAAGGCAGCGTTCGGCGGCGGTGGCCGCGGCATCAAGGTGGCTCGTACCCGCGAGGAAATTCCCGAGCTTTTCGAGTCTGCGGTCCGTGAGGCGGTGGCCGCCTTTGGTCGCGGCGAGTGCTTCATTGAGCGCTTCCTCGACGCTCCCCGCCACGTCGAAACCCAGTGCCTGGCCGATGCGCACGGCACCGTGGTGGTGGTCTCCACCAGGGACTGCTCCCTCCAGCGCCGCAACCAGAAGCTCGTTGAGGAGGCCCCGGCCCCGTTCCTTACCGAGGAACAGAACCGCCGCCTGTATGAGTCCTCCAAGGCCATCCTGAAGGAAGCCGGCTACCAGGGCGCCGGCACGTGCGAGTTCCTGGTGGGCCAGGACGGCACCATCTCCTTCCTCGAGGTCAACACCCGCCTGCAGGTGGAGCACTGCGTCTCCGAAGAGGTCACCGGCATCGACCTGGTCCGTGAGCAGTTTCGGCTGGCCCGCGGCGAAGAGTTGGGTTACGGGGACCCCGAGGTTCGCGGCCACTCCTTCGAGTTCCGCATCACCGGCGAAGACCCGGGCCGTAACTTCATGCCCGCCCCCGGCACCATCAGCACCCTCAAGAACCCCACGGGACCCGGCGTCCGGATCGATTCCGGCGTGGAACAAGGCGATGTGATCAGCGGTAACTTCGACTCCATGCTGACCAAGCTGATCGTTACCGGGGCCACCCGCGCCGAAGCACTGCAGCGTTCGCGGCGCGCCCTTGAAGAAATGGTCGTGGAGGGCATCCCCACCGTCATCCCGTTCGACCTGGCTGTGGTCAGCCACCCCGATTTCGCCCCGGAAACCGGCTCCTTCAAGACCCACACCCGCTGGATCGAGACGGAGTTCGTCAACGACATTCCGGCGTGGACGCCTTCTGGAACAGATGCGGAAGCGGCCGACGCCGGCGAACGGCAACGCGTAGTGGTGGAGGTAGGTGGCAAACGGCTTGAGGTGGTGCTGCCTGCGTCGTTGGGCACCATCAGCGGCGGCGGAGCTGCCACCAAACCCGCCAAAGCGAAGAAGCGCTCACGCACCGGCGGCGGCGCTGCGGCAGCGGGCGGCGACGCCCTGACGTCGCCCATGCAGGGGACCATTGTGAAGGTTGCCGTGGCCAACGGTGACGTGGTCGCGGAAGGTGATCTCGTCGTCGTACTCGAAGCCATGAAAATGGAGCAGCCGCTGACCGCCCACCGTGCCGGCACCATCACCGGACTCATTGCCAGCCCTGGTGAAACGGTTGCCGCCGGCGCCGTGATCGCCTCGATCGAAGACTGAGCGGACCTGCAGCAATGATCGCCCCGAGCTTTGAAGAAGAAGTGGCCCGCTACCATCTGGCGGTCCCCGAGATCACACAGGGAAACCCCGGCGCCGTGAAGGAACTCTATTCTCGGGCGGACGATGTCACCCTGGCGAACCCCTTCGGTGGTATTGCCAAAGGCTGGGCGCAGGTTTCGGCCCGGCTGGACCAGGCAGCACGGCAGTTCCATGAGGGCGAGATGCTGGGCTTCGAAACCATCACCTCCTACACCGCACGGGATACCGCCTATCTGCTGGAAACGGAGCATTTCCGTGCCCGGCTGGACGGGGCTGCCGCGCCGGAGGACTTCGATCTACGCGTCACCAGCATTTTCCGCCGTGAAGAGGGCTACTGGAAACTGGTTCACCGGCACTCAGATCCGGCTGCCCGGCCGCAGGCGCGCCGCTCCCTGGCCCAGCCGCCGCTCGCCTGAGCCTGGGGTCATGAAGCCATTCCTGCTCCTGGCCTCCCGTGCTGAGGACGCAGCCGCTGACGATGAGTATGCTGCATTCCTCAAGTACGGCGAACTGGAGCCGCACCAGCTGCGACGGATCCGGCTGGAGGCTGCTCCGCTGCCGGAGCTGGACCTGAACGACTACTCTGGCGTGTTCGTCGGTGGCAGTCCATTCACCAGCAGCGATCCGGCGGCTGAGAAGTCTGCCGTGCAGCACCGGGTGGAGGAAGAACTAGCCGGCCTGCTGGATGAGGTAGTGGAACGCGATTTCCCTTTTCTGGGAGCGTGTTACGGAGTGGGGACCCTGGGGCAGCATCAGGGCGCCGTGATCGACAGGACCTTCGGCGAGCCGCTGGGAATGGTGGACATCGAGCTCACCGCAGCGGGCCTGGTGGATCCACTGCTGGCAGGCCTGCCGCAGACGTTTGCTGCCCTGACCGGCCACAAGGAGGCCTGCAGCAAGCTGCCACCCGGCGCGGTTCTGCTGGCCAGTTCCGCCACTTGCCCGGTCCACATGTTCAGGGTCAAAACCAACCTGTACGCCACCCAGTTCCACCCCGAACTCGATATCGCCGGTCTCCTCACCCGGATGGACATCTACCGGCACGCAGGCTATTTTCCGGCCGAATCGGCGGAGGAACTCATGTCTTCCGTCCGCCACTTGAGCGTGAGCGAACCCATGGCAATCTTGCGGAACTTCGTGACCCGCTACGCCGTGGCCGATTAGCAAAAAGGCCCGGCGCTGGCCCCCTCATCAGGGACCAACGCCGGGCCTAAAAGCTGGTGCCTGAACGGCAGAGGCTGACTACGCCACGTTGTTCTCGTAGTCCATGTCCCGCGTTTCGCGGCTGATAAACAGCGCTATGAGCGTCAGGACGGACATGGAGGTGAGGTAGACCCCCACCAGTACGGGGCTGCCCTTGGCCATCTCCCACAGCCAGACGGCAATGAAGGGGGCCACGGCCGCACCAAGAATACTGGAGACGTTGTAGCTGATGGCCGAGCCGGTGTACCGCACATTCGTGGGGAACAGCTCGGGCAGGACCGCGCCCATGGGGCCGAAGGTGAGCCCCATCAGCGAGAAGCCGAGAATCAGCAGAGCCATGGTGCCCACGAATCCGCCGCTGAACAGCGGCACCCAGAGCAGGCCAAAGACGAAGATGCCGGCCGTGACAGCCAGCAGCATCTTCCGCCGGCCGTACTTTTCGGCCAAGGGACCGGACACCAAGGTGAAGATACCGAAGAAAACGACGCCGGCAATCAACATCCAGAGGAAATCGTTACGGGCGATGCCCAGCCCCGGAACGAACGCAGCAGCAGCAGCCTCGGTCATGGGCTTGCCTGCCTTCTGGGCAGCGGCCTGGGCTGCTTCCAGACTTGAGGCCCGGGTGCCGTACGTGAGGGTGAACGTGGTCATCAGGTAGAAGAGCACGTAGGTGGCGAGCATGATGAACGTGCCGAGGATCAGCTGGCGCCAGCTGGTCTTGAAAACGCGGGCCAAGGGCAGCTTTGCCACTTCCTTGGACTCGATCACCTTGGTAAACGCAGGGGTTTCGATCAGTTTGAGCCGGACGTACAGGCCGATGATGACCATGACGGCGCTGACCAGGAACGGCACTCGCCAACCCCATGCCATAAACGCAGCCGGAGACAGTGCGTAGCTGAAGACCAGGAAGATCACGTTGGCGATGATGAAGCCAATAGGTGCTCCCAGCTGCGGGAACGTGCCGAAGATGGCGCGCTTGTTGGCGGGGGCGTTCTCTGTTGCCAGCAAGGCGGCCCCGCTCCACTCGCCGCCGAGGGCCAGGCCCTGGGCGAAGCGCATGACGACCAGCAGTGCCGGTGCCCAGAACTCCCAGCCCGGGACAAGGGCGGTGGGCAAGCAGCCAATCAAGAAGGTGGCGATACCCATGGTCAGCAGCGACGCCACGAGCGTGCCCTTACGGCCAAACTTGTCGCCGAAGTGGCCGAACAGGATGGACCCCAGTGGGCGGGCCACGAAGGCCACGCCAAAGACGGCGAAAGAGCTCAGCAGCTGCGTGGTCTCGTTCTGGTTGGGGAAGAAGAGCTGCGGGAATACCAGCACGGCAGCCGTGGCATAGACGTAGAAGTCGTAGAACTCGACAGTGGTGCCAATCAGGCTGGCCACAATCACTCGGCCGCGGGAGTTCACCGGCTGCGGCTGGCCCGGGACCCTTGATGTATCGGTGGTTGACATAGTAAACGCTTTCATCAGGATGCGCCGGAGCCTGCAGGTCCGGCCTAGTCAGAGTTTTATCTTAGTTCCCGCCGTCCACCCTCTGGACAACTTGTCCGACATCCGGTCGTGTGGGCTGCATCTCAGCACTAGTGGTTCCTCACCAGCCTCACACTCCCCCGACGTCGCAGATAGGCAAATGTCACAGCGCGTTAACACGCCGCGACCATCCGCGAAACGCCGCTTCCCTACCTTTGAAGCCATAACATCCCGCACAAAGGAGGTACACCGTGACTGTCGATCGCATCGCTGATGCCGGCACCGGACCTTCCGTTGAACTCACCGGAGTCAACGGTTCCGCAACCGCCCAGCCCAGCCGTGAGAGTACCGCCCTGGAGTTCCGCCCCGGCCGTTGGATTGCCAACTGGGACGCCGAGAACAAGGAACAGTGGGAGAGCGTGGGCCGTGGCATCGCCCGCCGCAACCTCAACTGGTCCATCTTCGCCGAGTTCCTTGGCTTTGTGGTCTGGCAGCTCTGGTCCATCGTGGTGGTCCAGCTCCCAGCCGCTGGCTTCACGTTCAGCACCTCCGAGATCTTCTGGTTGATCTCCATGCCCAGCCTGGTGGGCGCAACCCTTCGGATCCCGTACACGTTCATGGTTCCCCGCTTCGGTGGCCGGAACTGGACCATCGTCTCGGCCCTGCTCCTGCTGATCCCCTCGGTAGGCCTGGCCCTCTGCGTGGCCAACCCGGAGACGCCCTTCGGTGTCATGCTGCTGGTGGCCGGCCTGGCCGGTTTCGGCGGCGGAAACTTTGCCAGCTCCATGGCCAACATCACCTTCTTCTACCCAGCCCGCGAAAAAGGCTGGGCGCTGGGCCTGAATGCGGCCGGCGGAAACTTGGGGGCCGCCGTCGCGCAGCTTGCCGTCCCCATTGTCATCACCCTGCTGGCCGTGGGCACCGTCAATCTCCCCATGGCCGGGTGGATGTGGGTGCCGTTCATCCTGCTGGCCGCGTTCGGTGCGTTCAAGTTCATGAACAACCTCACCAGTGCCAAGGGTGACGTGGCTGGTTCCGTTGCTGCGCTGAAAGAACCGCACCTGTGGATCATGGCGCTGCTGTACATCGGCACCTTCGGCTCCTTCATTGGCTTCGCAGGCGTGTTTCCCAAGCTGATCAAGGACTACTTCCCGGACTTCTCCACCATCGGAGTGGGCACGGTTGCCTTATCCCTGGCGTTCCTGGGCCCCTTGGTGGGTTCACTGGCCAGGCCGTACGGAGGCCGGATGGCCGACCGCATGGGCGGGGCTCGGATGACAGTGGCAGCGTTCGCGTCCATGGCCATCATTACCCTGACCATGATCTGGACCCTGCCGCTGCGCAGTTTCTGGCTCTTCCTGGTCCTGTTCCTGATGCTCTTCACCGCCAGCGGCTTCGGAAACGGCGCCACCTATCGGATGATCCCGGTCATTTTCGCCACCTCCAGCAGGGCGGCGAAAAACGGAGCAAACTCCGTGGCAACGCAGCGGCTGGCGTCCTCAGCGCTGGGACTCATCTCCGCCATCGGCGCCTACGGCGGGTTCGTGATCCCGCAGGTCCTGAACGCTGCCAACACCGCCACCGGCTCCTACACCCCGGCGTTCTACGGCTTCGTGGCCGCGTACGTCCTCATGCTGGTGGTCTGCTGGGCCTGCTACATCCGCAACGCCAACCGAAATGCGATGGGACACGTCTAACATGCCCGGAAGCGCCGACACGCACTGCCCCTACTGCGCGCTGCAGTGCGCCATGACGCTGATCCCCACTGCGGATCTGGCCCCGGCATCAGCGCCGGGGCCAGCCCCTGTGTCCCCCACCGCGGCTCCACTGCTCACCGTGGCCGGTCGTGATTTCCCCACTAACCGGGGCGGGCTTTGCCGGAAGGGCTGGACGTCGGCAACCCTCATCAACCACCCCGGCCGTATTACCGAACCACTCCTGAAAGGGCCCGACGGCGTTCATCGCCCCATCTCTTGGGAGCAGGCCTTGGCCACTGCTGCTGCCGCCGTTCGCAGCACGCGGGCCCGGCACGGCGCAGACGGGGTGGGCGTCTTTGGCGGCGGCGGCCTCACCAACGAAAAGGCCTACATGTTGGGCAAGTTCGCCCGGCTGGCGCTCGGAACGTCCCGGATCGACTACAACGGTAGGTTCTGTATGTCCTCCGCAGCGGCGGCCGGGATGCGCGCCTTTGGCGTGGACCGGGGACTCCCCTTTCCGCTCGAAGCGCTCGATGCGGCGTCGACCATCATGTTGCTGGGTTCCAACGTGGCCGAGACCATGCCACCGTTCGTGAAGCACCTCAAAGGGGCCCGCGACACGGGTGGGCTGATCGTGGTGGACCCGCGCCGTTCGGCCACCGCCGATTTCACGTCCGACGGCGGCGGCCTGCACCTGCAGCCCCTGCCGGGCACCGACCTCACCCTGCTCCTCGGCCTCTCGCACGTGGTGATCGCTGAGAACCTGGCGGACGCCGCCTACATCGCGGACCGGACCTCTGGCTATGCGGCGGTGGCCCGCAGCGTGACCACGTTCTGGCCAGAGCGGGTCCAATCTCTCACTGGTGTCCCGGCGCACCTGATCCGAGAGACGGCGCGAAGGCTTGCCGCTGGCATCACCCGCGGCGGCACCTACATCCTCACCGGCCGCGGCGTGGAACAGCACGTGGATGGCACCGACACTGCCACCGCCGCTATCAATCTCAGCCTGCTGCTGGGACTCCCCGGCTCGGCCACCAGCGGCTACGGCACCCTCACCGGCCAAGGCAACGGCCAGGGCGGCCGCGAACACGGACAGAAAGCGGACCAGTTACCTGGCTACCGCAAAATCACGGACCCCGCCGCACGGGCCCACGTTGCTGGGGTGTGGGGCGTCCCCGAAAGCCTCATCCCCGGGCCGGGGCTTCCCGCCGTGCAACTGCTCAAATCACTGGGACAACCGGGCGGCGTGCATTGCTTGTTCGTGCATGCCTCCAACATTGCCGTGGCCTCCCCCGATGCCAACGCCGTCATCGCTGGCCTCAAGAGCCTGGATTTCCTGGTGGTGTGCGACTTCTTCATGTCCGAGACGGCAGCCATGGCGAACCTGATCCTCCCGGTGCTGCAGTGGGCTGAGGAGGAAGGCACCCTCACCAACCTTGAGGGCCGGGTCCTCCGCCGCCGTCGTGCACTCACCCCGCCAGCCGGCGCCCGGAGCGAGCTGTGGATCATGGCCCGGTTGGCCGAGGCCTTGGACGCACCATCCACCTACAGCGAAGACCCCGAAACGGTATTCGAGGAGCTGCGGCTCGCCTCCGCCGGAGGACTGGCCGACTACTCGGGGATCAGCTACGCCATGCTGGACCGTGGCGAGGCCGCCTATTGGCCCTACCCTGCCGGGAGCACCGGAACGCCACGGCTCTTCACTGAACGATTTGCGCACGCCGACGGCAAGGCGGTGCTGACCCCGGTGACGCCGCGCCGCCGTCGTACGCCTGAGGCAACGGTTGCACCCGACGCGCCAGGCGCAGTCCGCACCGGTGCCGCCTCACCCACTGCCAAGGCCATGACCCTCATCACCGGTCGGCTGTTGGAGCACTATCAGTCGGGGGCACAGACGCGGCGGGTGGCTGAGCTCCTCGCCACGAAACCCGAGGCGATGCTGCAGATCCATCCGGCAGCAGCGGCCGCACTGAATCTTACTGAGGGCGACCTGGTCTCCGTGGCGAACGAGCGCGGCGAGGTGGTGTGCCGCGCTGAATTGAGTACCGCCATCCGGCCCGAGACCGTGTTCCTGCCGTTTCATTTCGCCGAATTGCAGAGCGCCAACCGCCTGACGGAGGCCGCGACGGATCCCCTTTCGGGGATGCCCGAGTTCAAATTCAACACCGTGTGGGTTCGGCCGGTCGCCGCTCCCCAGACGGTGACGGTTCCTGACATGCTGGAGATCCCATGAGCGAGCAGACAGTCATTGTGGGGTTTGGCCCCGTGGCCGCCCGATTGGTGGATGAGCTGATGCCGGCCGTCCGCGCAGGCCACGTCCGTCTCACGGTGGTGGGCGAGGAAGCGGAAGCGGCGTACAACAGGGTGCTGGTTGCTGACTTGGGAGTTGGCCGCACCACCGCTGACGCCTTGGCGTTGGCCGATGCTGCGTCCCTGGTCACCGCCGGCGTTGACGTGCGGCTAGGCACCCGGGTCCGCCGCGTGGACCGGGCACGCCAGCAGGTACTCCTCACCGATGGCAGCGCTGTTCACTACGACAGGCTGGTGTTTGCCACCGGTGCGCGGCCGGTCATTCCCAACCTCACCGGCCTCAATCCGGACCCCACCTCCCCCGTGCTGCCTCGGGGCGTGATTGCGCTGCGGGATCTTCGCGACGCCGGCATCCTGCACCGGGCCGTGGCTGGCGGCAAGCGGGTGGTGGTGTTGGGTGGCGGTGTGCTGGGCCTCGAGACGGCGCTGGCCGCAGCCGAGGAAGGCGCCACAGTCACCGTCGTTCACAACGGGCCGCACCCGTTGGGCCGCAGCATCGACCGCGGTGGCGGAGCCGTCCTCGCCGCGAACCTGCGCCGCTGCGGCGTGCGGATGGCCGGCAACGCACGGTCCACGGGCGTGGAGCACCACGCGGCCGACGGCGGCTTCTCGGCCCTGCTGCTCAGTGATGGTTCCGCGATTGACGGCGACCTCCTGGTCCTCTCGTGCGGGGTCCGGCCCCGCACGGAGTTGGCCCACGGTTGCGGCCTGTCCACGGGTATTGGGATTGTGGTGGATCACCGGCTGCGGGCGCACCACGAACCGCACATTTTCGCGATTGGCGATTGCGCCGAAGTCCACTGCCCCGATCCCACGTGCGCGCAGTGCAGTGATGCTTTGGGACCGCCCGGCCTGGTGGGACCGGGCTGGCGGCAGGCCGAATGGTTGGCCGAATACCTCACGTTGTTGGCGCAAGGCCACGCGGAGCAGGCCGAAGCGTTGCCCGAACTGCCGGCTGAGCAACCGGGTGTGATCGTACTCAAGGCTCGCGGCATGAATATGGCGGTGGCCGGCAACAACGCCGTTGAACCGTGGGACGAGGAGCTGCTCACTGCGGGTTCGGGCAACGGCAGGGCTCGCCTGCACGTTGCCCAGTGGGCAGACCCTGAACACGGCCGCTATGTGAAGATGACCACCCGGGATGGAGTGCTCGAGGGCCTCGTGGCCGTGGGCATGCCGCGCACTGCTGCGGAACTGGTGGGACTTTACGAACGCGGTGCCGAGCTGCCCGCGGACCGCTCGCTGCTGCTTCGGCTCGACGGGCCGGACCAGTTGCCGGGCAGCGGCTCAGCCGACCCGAACGGCACCGTCTGCCGGTGTGCCGGCGTCAACGGCACCAGCATCCAAGCCGCAGTGGCAGACGGCTGCGCAACCGTGACCGAGGTGTCCAAAGCAACCCGGGCCGGGACCGGTTGCGGCGGCTGCCATGATGACATCCGCGGGCTCATCGAAGAGCACTTTGCGGTCGTTGGTCTGCCTCAAGAGCGCTTGTAGTGCTGAGGATGAGGCCCTAGCTGCCGCTCCATTCCGAAGCCGACCCCGAGTGGCCGGTCACGATGGCTTGGTAGATCAGGAACAGTCCGGCAAGGGCTCAGAGCACTGATGTGGCGGGAACAAGCCGGCGGGCAGCCAGTTGGCGGCTGACGCCACGTAACGCCGGGCCAGGTGTGCTGTAGTCAGGCTATCCCGGTGGTACCAAGCAACAGGCCAACGCCGTACGTGAAAGCCATCGCAAATGCACCGCCAATAACCAACCGCAAAGTTGCCTTGCGTTTCGAACTGCCACCAATCCTTGCACTGATCGTGCCCGTGACTGCTAGGGCAATAACAACAGCCACAAAGGTCATCGGGATCCGGATGTCGGCCGGTGGCAGCAAGATCGCCAACAACGGCAACACCGCGCCCACGGTAAAGGCAACAGCTGAAGCACCTGCAGCCTGCCAAGCGCTGGCCACTTCCGTCTCGTCGATCCTCAGCTCAGCCTCCAGATGCGCGGCCAAAGCATCACGGGCCGTAAGCTCCCTCGCGACAGTTCGGGCGGTCGCTTCGCTGAGTCCCTTCGCCTGGTAAATGGCCGCAAGCTCCTCCAGCTCGCCCTCCGGATCGTCGGCGAGTTCTTGGCGTTCTTTTTCAATCAGCGCCCGCTGGCTGTCACTCTGACTACTGACGGACACGTACTCGCCCAGCGCCATCGAGACGGCACCACCCACGACGGCCGCCGCCCCAGCCACCAGAATGGGAGTGACATCGTTGGTTACGCTGGCGACACCGACTACCGTAGCGGCAACGGACACAATGCCGTCATTGGCACCAAGAACGCCAGCTCGCAGCCAATTCAAACGAGCGGCAATGCCATCATTGTGCGGCTCGTTGGGGTGTTGCTTCAGCAGCTCACTCATACGGGCCAGTAAAACACCGTCTAACTCCCCCGACCAGACAGGATTGCATAGCCTAATCCTCCAGCTCCCGTTACCATCAGTGAATATTCACAACTCGCTCAAGGACCTGCGGGTCCCAGCTGATCGGGACGGCCCCGGGATGAATCCGGCGCGGCTTCCTTGAGTTCAACGAAGAAGGTGTGCGTCTCCGTGTCGCCGATGTTTTCTCCGGCGTGGTCCTGCTCCGGCACCCACCGTGCCACGCCGGCCGGCAACTCCACATCCATAGTTTTGCCATTGGAAGAAAGCCGCCGGTGGAACGCGCTGGCTGTGATCATCACACTGTCGGGATGATGGTGTTCAGTCGTTGAATGCCCAGGGCTGTCCGTGTACTCGAGTACACGGACACGATCGTTCTCAAACACCAACCGGTAGTTCCCGGGGTTGGTCTCCACAGGATCCTTTGCCATGTGCGGACTCTACGCCGACGGTTCCGCTCGCACCAGAGGCGCTGCATCCGCTCAGCTGTGGCCGTTGCCCGCCGATCACTGGCGTGGTGCTGGCCGTGTGCTTCGGTCCTGCGGCACGCGAGGAATCCAACAGCTCACAGCGTCGCGGTAGCGCTGGAATTCTTCGCCGAACCGTCCCTCAAGATCAGCTTCCTCCAGCGGTCTGACGGCGTAGTTCCACACGAGAGAGCCCGCCACCGCGTAGACCACCACAAACCAGGATTGGACGATCAGGCCGACCGCGGCGCCTTGGACGATTCCAGAGACCGCCATCGGATTACGAACCCACCGATAAGGTCCTGCGATGACCAGTCGGTTGGCTGTTGCTGACGGCAAGGGAGTGCCATCTCCAAGCGTCGACATCGCCACGGCAGACCAGAGGCCAAGGCCGCTGGCGAGCACCAGAATTATGAACCCAACCGGAGCAACGAATGATGGAAAGGAGAACACAACATCCCAGCGCCGTTCCAGGGCGGTCAAAGTGACCGGAACAACCACAAGGAAGAGTCCCCAGAAGACGACTATTTGGATAAACGTTGAGGCGACGTGCCTTGCAGATGTCGCACGGCTTGCGGCGGGGCGGAAGGCGAACGGACCGCGGATGATGAACTCATTCGGTACCCGCCCCAACAGAATCAAGCAGAGTGCAATCACCGAACCGCCAGCAGCAGCAACCATCGTCACGGCACCCCAACCGGCCTCCGTTGTCACTGTCGCGTACCACGCCAAGGCGACAGCCACGGTGCCGGTCCAGCAGGTGCTGACTATCGCGGCCACCCTGAAACCACACGCCGCAAACGCCGAGGCCAGGACGAACAACGGAATATCGAAGGCCGCGACCACGACCGGATCGAGACTACCCAGAGTCGCCTCCCGCACCACGGGCGAGGCAAAGACTGCAATCCACCACGACAGACCAGCAATCGCCTGCAACCCGAAATAAACCCGCCCCCATCGAGCGATGGAGCCGGTCTGAGCTGCTGCGGGGATTTCGGACAGCGGAATTAGTGGTTTCTTCTACGCTGCCAGGGCTGGCTGTTGATAACCATAGTGGACTTCGTTGGGCCGACGG
>NZ_UXAU01000038.1 GCF_900609065.1 Arthrobacter ulcerisalmonis
GGCGAATCCCGCCCCCGCCAACCCGGTAAATCAGGCCCCGGCACCCCAGCCGGCGCCAGCACCGAGCCCGCCACCCGTCGTCGTACCTTCCGTTCCTGGCGGGGCAGTCAACGATCCCGCCGCCGCCAAGAACTACGCCGCTTCTCGACTGGCGGCCTACGGCTGGGGCCAGGACCAGTTTCCCTGCCTTTCACAGCTGTGGACCAAGGAATCCAACTGGCTGACCACCGCCACGAACCCTTCCTCCGGCGCCTACGGCATCGCCCAATCGCTCCCCGCCGGCAAATACGCCAGCGCGGGCGGCGACTGGCTCACCAATTACCGCACCCAGGTGGACTCGGGCCTGGGCTACATCAGCGGCCGCTACGGCTCACCGTGCGCCGCGTGGAACCACTCGATGGCCACGAACTGGTACTGATTTGGCTAGGCTGCTGGGATGGCAGGCGTTGAACATTTCCGCAGACTTCTCGAGGCGGAGCGCGCCCTCAAATTGACGCTGATTGCCTCCCTCCGGGCGGACATCGCCGCGGCAAACGCTGCTAGGCAAGACTCCAACGTGGACGACGAACACGATCCAGAAGGCGCCACCATCGCCTTCGAGCTCTCCCAGGCTGCCGCCCTGGCCGCCCAATCAGACGCCGGGCTGGCAGCCATCGAGGCTGCCCTCAGCCGCATCGAGGCTGGCACGTATGGGCTGTGCGCGGTCTGCGGCCAAGCGATCGCAGCCGGTCGGCTTGAGGCGCGACCATGGACTCCGTTCTGCATCACGCACGCCAGCGCCGGCCGGAACGCATGACGGATCCCACCGTGGTAGCCGCGGCAGCGGACTTCATCGACGCCACGCTCCAGAAGGAGGGCGCCTGGTATCGGGCGGACGATGTCGGGTCCCGGCTGGGTGGCCTGCTCGGCTCCTACGGGTCGTCAGTGGGTGCCGTGCGCGGTACGGTGCGGGACGCGCTACGGAAGTTCCGCACGCTGGAGCACGACGGCGTCACACTCCTCGCGTCGACGTTGTGGTCGCAGCCTAGGCCCGGGGTCCTGCCCATCTATGAGCGGCGGCTCGCCGCGGTGGTCCTGCTGCAGTCGAGGGTGAACCTCCTCCTGCCTACGGACCTGACCCGGATCGAAGGATTCCTGCGTTCGGCGCACACCGATGAACTGGCCGACCCACTACTTGCCGACGTGGTGGTTCCCCTGCTCCGCGGACTGGGTCAGCGGGACCGGCAGCGCGCCGACGTCATCCTGGCTCGCTGGCGGGCTGACCCCGCACCTGGACTGCCGGCCGCGGCGGCGTACCTGGACCGGCAGTTGGACAAAGACGCGCCACCACGCTGACACCTGCCAGACTGGGGGCATGGATCATCGTTTGGCACCCGGCATGTCTTCCACTCCGCCGCCGCGCATCGGCCCCAGGGACCCTGGTGACGCGTGGGTGGAAGGCGACCAGGGGCGTTTCTGGGGCAGGTTCGGAGCTGCAGGCGTGCTTGCCTACGATCCGGACAAGGGAGTCCTGCTGCAACATCGAGCGATGTGGAGTCATAACGGCGGCACCTGGGGACTGCCCGGCGGCGCGTTACACCAGCACGAAGACGCGGTCACTGGCGCGCTCCGCGAAGCCCATGAGGAGGCAGCGGTGCCGGCGGTCGGCGTGGAGGTTCTCTTCACCTCGGTGCTGGACCTAGGTTACTGGTCCTACACCACGGTGGTGCTGCTGGTGACGGAGCCCTTCGACCCTGCCATCAACGATCCCGAAAGCATTGAACTTCGTTGGGTGCCAGCGGCGGACGTCGCCAACCAGGACCTGCACCCGGGGTTCGCGGCAGCCTGGCCCGCTCTCCAGGAAAAGTTGCTGGCGGCGGGCTAGTAGTCCCGGCCGTACTCCGCTTCCACCAGGATGGGCAGGTGGTCGGACTTGCCGCGGGGCATGGTCTCCACGCTGGTGATGTCCAAGCCCAATGAGGTGGCAAAATCGAAATGTCCCTTGAAGACCTTGTACCGGGTGTAAGTCCGCCGGTTGCTCAGCGAGAGCGAGTAGCCGGACTTCTTCATGTGGACGTCGAGATTCTTGGTGAAGAAAGGGTAATTGAAGTCGCCCACCATCAGCGTCATCAAGCCCTCGCCCATGCTGAGCAGTTCGGCGTGGGCGGCATGGATCTGCTTGCGGCGCAGCGAGTTTGAAGCCGTGAGTGGAGCCGCGTGGAACGAGCCAATGACCAATTCGTGCTGGGTCTCGTTGTCCATGACCCTGGTGCCGATCAGGCGCTCGTGCGCTGGCGCCAAGACCCTGTCATGCATTGACTTCTGCAGGGCGAAAGACTGGGTATCCAGGGCTGTGAAGCGGCTGGTCCGGTAATAGATGGCAAGGCCCAGGCGGTTCCCCTTGGTGGAGTCGGCCAGATGCAGGGGGCCCAGCGTCTCGGGTAGATCGGTGGAATCCACCTCCTGCAGGCAGAGCGCATCGATGTCATGGTTCCGGGCCAGGGCGAGGAGTTCCCCGCTCGCCTGATGCTTGCGGAGGTTGTAGCTGATGACGCGCATGAAACACCTCTTCCGAGGGTGGCTGACAGGATCGGTTCCTGAGTCTACCCAGTAGCTTCCCACCCCGCGCCAACATTTCTCCGCAATCCGGTGCTGGGTTTTGACGGCGGCGCGTTCCTGGCTGGCGATAGGATGGGCGCCATTGCGCCGACTCCCCGAAAGGTACCCGTTGACAGCCCTCCCGTCTGGCTTGGCCGAAGGAAATTCCTACTACCAGGACCTGGGTGCCGGTAGCTTCAGGTCCACGATTCACGCCCAAGGCGCCTGGAACGAACACGAACAGCACATGGCTCCCGCCGCAGGCCTGCTGGCCCACGCCCTGGAACTCCACGCGCCCCGGCCGGAGCTGCGAATGGCCCGGATCAGCTACGAGATTCTCGGCCTGATCCATGCCGGCGACTGCCAGGTTGAGGTTTCCACGCTCCGTCCGGGGCGGACCATCGAACTGGTCCAGGCCGAACTGAGCGCCAACGGCCGGACAGCCATCCGCGCCACGGCGTGGCGGATTCTGACCAGCGATACTTCTGCGGTGGCGGCGGTAGAGGATCCTGCCATGCCGGCTCCTGCTGACTGCGAACCGTTCGATGTCACCAGCATCTGGCCGGGTGGTTTCATCGCCTCGCTGGAGATTCGGGTGGCGGAAGGTCACCGGCCTGGAGCGGGCAAGGTCTGGCTCCGGACATCGCACCCGCTGACGGACCGCGGCGATGCCAGCGACGTGGCCCGGTTGGTTGGCCTGGTGGACACCGCCAACGGCATCGCCTCGCGGGTTCCGCCCGGCAAGGACAGCTACGCGTTCCCCAACGTTGACCTCCAGATCCACATGCACCGGCAGCCGGCTGGCGAGTGGCTGGGCCTGGATAACCGGGTGTCGTTCGGGGGCGATGGAATTGGGCTCACCTCGACCATCCTCCACGACCAGCAGGGGCCCTTCGGCCGTGCGGAGCAGATCCTGACACTGCGGCAGACCTGATCTGGCGGCTCTTCCGGGTCTGCTCGTTCGGATGTATCGTTAGGTATCGTTGTATATCGTTACCGAGCAGAGGAGCCCATCATGCGCAGTTCATTCCCGGCCGGCGGTTTCACCGGCGGACCCAACATTGACGGCATGTGGCAGGCCGTGGAAAACCTTCGGTCCCAGTTTGAGAAGCGCGTGGGAACCCGCGTGGGCAAGGGTGAAGTGCGGGCAGCTGTCCTGGCGCTCCTGGCTGAGCGTCCCATGCACGGCTACCAGATCATCCGCGAGATCGAGGAACGCAGCGGTGGCAGCTGGAAGCCCAGTGCCGGCTCCGTGTACCCCACCCTGCAGCTGCTGGCCGATGAGGGTTTCATCAGCGCCGAGGAAGCCAACGGCAGGAAGATCTATTCGCTGACCGAGGCTGGCCGCGACGACGTAGCAGGTGCAGGCAACGCGGCCCCGTGGGAGAGCGGCCCCAGCCAGCAGGAGAGCCCAGGCGTCACCGCCCTGCCCAAAGCCGGGGTGGAACTGGCCCAGGCCGCTGCGCAAGTGGGCCGGACGGGCACCCCGGACCAGGTCAAACAAGCCGTATCGGTGCTGGACGAGGCTCGCCGTCGGCTGTATTCCATCCTCGCCCAGGACTAACGGGAGTGCCATCGGTTCGCCCCGCTTACTCCACCAGCTCGGGCGCAGGAGCCGGAGACACCAAGGCCCGATACCGCAGGATCCTGCGTTTTGCGGCCTGGAACCTGGCTGTGACGTGGTGGTTCGAGTTATTTCTGCCGAGGGTCGGCTTGGCCCGGGTCGCCGAGCGCACCCGGGCCAAGCGGATGCAACGTTTCGCCCGGAGATTCCACGACCTGGCCGTGGAGCTGGGCGGATTGATGATCAAGGTGGGACAATTCCTGTCCTCGCGCCTCGATGTGTTGCCGCCGGAGATCACCAAGGAACTTGAGGGCCTGCAGGATGAGGTGCCGGCGGTTCCGTTCCCCGCCATCCGGGCGCTGGCCGAAGCCGAGTTTGGTGCACCTTTGGAGAGGGTTTTCGACTGGGTTGACGAGACTCCCATCGCTGCAGCGTCCCTGGGCCAGGCACACCGCGCCCGGCTGCTGCCGGCCGACATAGCGGACACCGGACTGCAGAACGTGGTGGTCAAGGTGCAGCGGCCGGGCATTGAGGCGATTGTCGACGTCGACCTGGCCGCCCTGCGGAAGGTGGGCGGCTGGCTCAGCCACATCCGGCTGGTCTCGAGGCGGGCTGACATGCCGGCACTGGTCGAAGAGTTTGCCCTGACCAGTTTCGAAGAGATTGATTATCTACACGAGGCTGCGAACTCGGTCCGGTTTGCGGAGGACTTCGCCGGCGACGTGCGGGTGGGCGTGCCCCAGGTGGTGTGGGAGCGCAGTACCCGGCGGGTGCTGACCCTTGAAGACGTCACGGCCATCAAGATCACCGATGCGGAAGGGCTCCGGGCCGCCGGCATTGATCCGGCGGACGTGGCGCCGGTGTTCGCTTCGGTCATGTTTGAACAGCTCTTCACCAACGGCTTCTTCCACGCTGACCCGCATCCGGGGAACATCTTTGTGACTCCCGTTCCGGCTGAGGCCGGGGGACAGCCGTGGAAGCTGACGTTCATCGACTTCGGCATGATGGGCGAAGTCACTGCCAGTACCCGCAGCGGGCTGCGTAAGCTCCTGATCGCAGCCGCCGCCCGCGATGGCAAAGGCCTGGTGGCGGCAATCCGGGACGTTGGCGTACTTGTTCCCTCCGCTGACACGGTTGAGTTAGAACGGGCCATGACCCACCTTTTCGGCCGGTTTGGCGGCATGGGGTTCGCCGAGCTACGTGACGTTGATCCGCGCGAGTTCCGTGACTTTGGCCTTGAATTTGGTGACGTGGTGCGTTCCCTGCCGTTCCAACTGCCGGAGAACTTCCTGCTGATCATCCGCACCATGTCGCTGACGTCCGGAGTCTGCAGTTCGTTGAATGAGAAGTTCAACCTCTGGGACTCGGTGGAACCGTTTGCGGCCCAACTGCTCAAGGACGAACGCGGGAACATTGCCCAGGACGTGGGCCGGCAGGCATTGGACATTGCCAGCGTCACCCTGGGCCTGCCCCGTCGCGTGGATTTTTTGCTGACCCGGCTGGACGAGGGGTCGCTGCCCGTAGCCACTCCTAGGCTCGAGCGGCAGGTGGCGCGGTTGGATAGGAGCTCCCGCAGGGCCGCGTCGGCGCTGGTTTTCGCGGGTCTGGTGATCGCCGGGGCGGTGGTGCGGGCAGATGATGCCGTGCTGGGCACCGTGCTCATGATCGCTTCGGTGCTGCCGCTCCTGCACGGACTCTGGGTGGGGCGCCGCGGGGTGTAGCCGGTGATCTCCTTGGGGACTTTGCCGGGACGGCGTACCCTAGGTGTGGTTTTGTGCCCAACGCCGGGCCCAAGCCCATGACCTGAGGGAGCTTTGCACTATGGCCACTGCCGATGTCTTGACCGTGGTGCGCCAGGACCGGACCCTCGGCGCTGCCCGCGATCTAGAGTTTGGGCTGGAGCTGCTGGCCAGGGCCCGCACCGGCGCTGTGGGCCCGATGCTCCGGCTGTACCGGCCAGCTCCCACCGTGGCGTTCGGCCAACGGGACACGCGGTTGCCGGGCTTCGAGTCTGCCCAGCAAGCCTGCCGGGACCACGGGTTTGAGCCGCTGGTCCGCAGGGCAGGGGGCCGCGCCGCCGCCTATCACGAGGGCACACTGATCGTGGACCACATTGAGCCTGATCAGGATGCTGTGGCCGGTTCCAAGACCCGGTTTGGCTACTTTGGCGAACTTTTCGCCGTGGCCCTGCAGCGGGCGGGGGTGCAGTCCGCTGTTGGCGAGATCCCGGGGGAGTACTGTCCCGGTGAATACAGTGTGCACGGTGTTGACGCCGCAGACACCAGTCACCGGGTGAAGCTGGTGGGCACGGCCCAACGCGTGGTGGCCGGTGGGTGGCTGTTCAGCTCCGTGATCGTGGTGGAAAACTCCACGCCGATCCGTACCGTCCTTATCGACAGCTACGCTGCCCTGGGCCTGGCCTGGGACCCTGCCACCGCGGGAGCGGCAGATGACCTGGTTCCCGGCTTGACCGTCGAGGTCGTGCAGGCTGCCCTGCTGGAGACCTATGCGGGTCACGCCACCCTGGTTGAAGCGCCTTTCAGCAGCCTGGGAGCATGACCCGCACGGGATCAGTGACCGCGGGCAATCCATTCGCCGAGTTGGGGAGCCTCCGCGCCGATGGTGGTCGAGTCGCCGTGTCCGGTCCGAACTACCGTCTCGGCCGGCAACGTCAGCAACTGCGTGCGGATTGATTCGATGATGGTGGGGAAGTCGCTGTAGGACCTGCCCGTGGCTCCCGGACCACCCTGGAAGAGGGTGTCGCCGGTGAAAACCGTTGGACCGCCGTCGGGCCCTTCCGCTGCGTGGAAGGACACGGACCCCGGTGAGTGGCCAGGAGTGGGCAACGCCGTCAGGGACAACCCGGCAACTTCGAACGCGTCACCAGCGGCGATCTGCACATCCGGTTCGGTGTCCGGGTACACGGCCTGCCACAGCATCAGGTCCGCGGCGTTCAGGTAGACCGGCGCCGGAACCAGGTCCCGAAGCGCACCTACGGCGGCGATATGGTCATCGTGGCCGTGGGTGAGCAGGATGGCCTTCAACGTCCGGCCGCCGATGGCTGCGGCAATCGCAGCGGCGTCGTGCGCGGGGTCGATGACCACGCATTCGGCGTCGTCCCCCACGATCCAGACGTTGTTGTCCACGTCCCAGGTGCCGCCGTCGAGCGAAAACGTGCCAGAGGTGACCAGCCGGTCAATCCGGGCCGTCACAGCTCAACCACGGAGCGGAGGACGGCGCCGGCGTGCATCTTGTCGAACGCCTCTTCCACCTGGTCGATGCTGATCCGCTCGGTGACGAATGCGTCGAGGTCCAGCTTGCCTTGCTGGTAGAGGCTGATGAGCATGGGGAAGTCGCGGGACGGCAGGCAGTCGCCGTACCAGGAGGACTTCAGCGAGCCGCCGCGGCCAAACACGTCCAGCAGGGGCAATTCCAGCGTCATGTCCGGGGTGGGGACGCCGACCAGGACCACAGTGCCGGCGAGGTCGCGGGCGTAGAAGGCCTGCTTGTAGGTTTCGGGGCGGCCGACGGCGTCGATCACCACGTCGGCGCCGAAGCCGCCGGTGAGTGCGCGGATCTGTTCCACGGGGTCGCCTTCGGAGGAATCGACAGTATGCGTAGCGCCGAGGTGCGTGGCACGCTCCAGCTTCTTGGCGTCGATGTCCACCGCGATCACCGTGGTGGCGCCCGCGAGCGCTGCGCCGGCGATGGCGGCAACGCCCACGCCGCCGCAGCCAATGACGGCAACGGTGTCGCCGCGCTTGACTCCGCCGGTGTTGATGGCGGCGCCCAGGCCGGCCATGACGCCGCAGCCGAGGAGCCCGATGGCGGCGGCATCGGCGTCGGGATCAACCTTGGTGCACTGCCCGGCGGCCACGAGGGTCTTTTCAATGAAGGCGCCGATTCCCAGTGCGGCGGAAAGCTCGGTGCCGTCCTCGAGGGTCATTTTCTGGGTGGCGTTGGCGGTGTTGAAGCAGTATTGGGCTTGGCCCTTGGCACAGGCGCGGCAGGTGCCGCAGACAGCCCGCCAGTTCAGGACCACCCGGTCCCCGGGGACCACGCTGGTGACGTCTGGGCCGACGGCGCTGACGACGCCCGTTGCTTCGTGGCCCAGCAGGAAGGGGAAGTCATCGCTGATTCCGCCGAGCTTGTAGTGCAGGTCGGTGTGGCAGACGCCGCTGGTGATGATGTCCACGAGGGCCTCGCCGGGTCCGGGATCCGGGACGAGGATGGTTTCGAGGGTGACCGGCGCACCTTTGGAGAGGGCAACGACACCTTTGACTTTATGGACCACGGAAGGCTCCCTTGACGCAGATAGACAGAACGGGACCAGCACACGCAGTGTTGGTCCCGTTCTGTCTATCACAAGGGCCGGTGCTCCGGCATGGTGCTCCGCCGTATGTCAGGCAGCCAGCCGGCTCTTCACTTCAGCGGCGGAGGGGTTGGTGGCAGCGCTGCCGTCGGGGAACAAGACGGTGGGGACGGTCTGGTTGCCGCCGTTGAGCTTTTCGACGAGTTCGGCAGTGCCTTCGACTTCTTCGATGTTGATTTCGGTGTAGCCGATGCCTTGGGCGTCGAGTTGCTTCTTGAGCCGGTTGCAGTAACCGCACCAGGTGGTGGAAAACATGGTGATAGTGCCGGGTTCCGGGGTGAAGTCCAAGAAACTCTCCTGTGGGTTGGTACGGGCAGTACTTGTCCTAACCGCTGGATTTCGCCCAGTATTCCCTGCCGCCTGTGGCATGCTGGACCCCATGTGTGGACGCTATGTGATGGCACGCGCCGTCGGGGACCTGCTGGCGCAGTTCGATGCCGAACTGGAAGAGGAAGTCAGCCTCCCGCCGTCGTGGAATGTGGCGCCCACCGATGCCGTGCCGATCGTTTTGGAACGTGTGAAGAACGACGGCGGCCCGCAGCCCGTGCGGCAGCTGCACGTGGCGCGGTGGGGACTGGTGCCGTCGTGGGCGAAGGACCCGGGGATCGGTTCGCGGATGATCAATGCCCGCAGTGAGACGGTGTTGGAGAAGCCCGCTTTCCGCAAGGCCATGAAGTCCCGGCGGTGCGCGGTCCCGGCTGACGGCTACTACGAGTGGAAGCAAGGCCCGGGCAAAACCAAGCAGCCGTACTACGTTCATCCGGGGACGGACGAGGGGCTGGTTTTCGCCGGCCTATATGAGTGGTGGAAGGTGCCCACCGCCAACCCTGAGGAGCCTGCCGCATGGCTGCTCACCACGTCCATCCTGACGGCAGACACGCCGCCGCAGGGAGCCGAGTCAACAATTTTTGGGAAGCTGACCGAACTTCATGACAGGGTGCCGCTGCCCATGGACGCCGACACCATGGCGGCCTGGTTGGACCCTGCCGCCGAAGATCCAGCCGATCTGTTGGACCTGGTCAAGGCGGGAGTCACGGGAGTGGCGGCCGATTGGCGGGTGGAGTCAGTGGGCAAGGACGTGGGGAACGTCCGCAACAACGGACCCCAGCTGATCCATCCGGAGGAGGCCCTTTTCTAGGGGACGGTTCCCAACATCGTCTCAGCCTTTGTCCGGAGGTCGACTCCTGGTTGCCTGCTCGCTACCCTCGAACCATGGCAACTATTCCAGGAAACGACAGAGACGCCCTGGCCGACAAGGAACAACTTGCCGCCGTCCGGATTGCCGTGGACGAGGTTGACGAGCAAATTGTCACCCTCATTGCCCGCCGCGAACGGCTGATTCGCATAGCCGGCACCCTCAAGGGTGACGACGCCGAAGTCCGTGCACCTGGACGCGTCGAACGGATCATTGAGCACGTTCGCAGTGCCGCCGAGAAGAAGGACATTGACCCTGACATTGTGGAGTCAACGTATCGCGCCATGATTTCCGGTTTCATTGAACTGGAAATGCGCGTGCACAAAGAAACCAGCTAGAGCGCTTCGTGGACGGGGACTCCGGATTGGAATTCCCGTCCATCGGCTTCACTGAACCCTGAGATGACGTGGCCCTTGCCGAGCCCATGCACTGCAGACATGGGGAAATTACCGGTGATGTTCGAGCCGGAATGGCTGACACCGGCGAGGTCATAGTTTTCTTCGGTGCCCTGTTCGTGACTGAATGAGTAGAAGGCGATGGCCTCCCCGTTCATGAACTCAATACCGAGCCTGCGCTGGGAAGAGTAGTCAGGGCTCGCAGCCACCAGACCCACCACGTACGCGCCAGCGCCCGGAATGTTTCCCTCGACCTCGAAGGTAGCCACCAGGGTAGCGTCCTTGGCTTCGATGCTGACGTTTTTCAGGAGTGCGTCATGGGTGCTCATTGGTCCATCCTGCTACCTGGCGTCCTGTCCGTCCACCCTTCCTGTGGGCGAACCGCACTTGGGGCTTACCGCCAGGTGCTCAGAGGGTAGCCAAGATCTCGGCGACGTCGTCGAGGGCTCCTGGAATCAGGGAGTAGTAGGCCCAGGTGCCGCGCTTTTCGCGGTGCAGCAGACCGGCGTCGACCAGGATTTTCAGGTGGTGGGAGACCGTGGGCTGGCCGAGATCGAGGGGTTCGGTGAGGTCGCAGACGCAGGACCCACCTGATCCGCCCGCCTTGACGATCGAGAGGAGCCGCAGCCTGTTCGGGTCGGCCAGGGCCTTGAAGACGAGAGCCTTCTGTTGGGCTTCTGCAGCGCTCAAGGCTGGCTTGGCCGTCGGTACGCAGCAGGTGGCGTCGGCTGCGGGCTCAAGAATTTGCAGGGTCTTCATAAGTCCCATTATGCCCATGGATTGACAGTTATCGATATGACTGGGGATACTTCACATATCGATCATCATCAATTTAGTGCTGCACAGGAGACCCGTGAGTATCCGGACTGACATCCCACCCTTCCGCGGGAATGAGGCCGCCGTCGTTGGCAAACTCTCCACCCTGGACCGTTTCCTGCCGGTGTGGATCATTGCCGCCATGGCCTTGGGTCTGTTGTTGGGCAGTCTTATCCCGGGGCTGAACACCGCGTTGGAGGCGGTGAAAGTCGGCGAAGTGTCCCTGCCGATTGCTGTGGGTTTGTTGGTGATGATGTATCCGGTGCTGGCGAAGGTCCGTTACGACCAGGCGCACCGGGTGTTGGCTGACCGGAAACTGATGATCACTTCGCTGGTGATCAATTGGCTTTTGGCTCCGGCCTTCATGTTTGCCCTGGCGTGGATTTTCATCCCGGACTTGCCTGAATACCGCACCGGACTGATCATCGTTGGCCTGGCCCGGTGTATTGCCATGGTGATGATCTGGAACGATCTTGCGTGTGGTGACCGCGAGTCCGCCGCCGTACTGGTGCTCATCAACTCCGTCTTCCAGGTGTTTGCCTTCGGTGCTCTGGGCTGGTTTTACCTCCAGTGGCTCCCGTCCCTGTTGGGTCTGCCTACCACCAGTGCTGACTTCTCCTTCTGGGCCATCACAGCGTCAGTGCTGATCTTCCTGGGCATTCCGCTGCTGGCAGGGTTCCTCACCCGCACCCTTGGGGAGAAGGCCAAAGGCAGAGACTGGTACGAGAACAGGTTCCTACCCAAGCTCGGGCCCTGGGCACTCTATGGTCTGCTGTTCACCATCACGCTTCTCTTTGCCCTGCAGGGCGGCACCATCACTTCCCGGCCCTTGGACGTGGTCCGCATTGCCGTGCCGTTGCTGGTCTACTTCCTGGTTGTCTTCGGGACGGGCATGGTCCTGGGCCGGGTGCTGAACCTCGGTTACGCCAAGACCACCACCCTTGCTTTCACAGCAGCAGGGAACAACTTTGAACTTGCCATCGCCGTGGCCATCGGCACCTTTGGTGTGACATCCGGGGAGGCGCTCGCCGGCGTCGTCGGACCTCTGATCGAAGTTCCGGTTCTTGTCGGGCTCGTCTATGCCGCACTGTGGGCCCGCACGCGCTTCTTCCCCGCCCCACCAGCCGCTACACCCCTAGGAGAAGTCCATGAGCACCGTACACGATAGGAAGCCCACCGTCTTATTCGTCTGCGTCCATAATGCGGGCAGATCCCAGATGGCCGCCGCCTTCCTGACCACCCTCTCTGCAGGTGCCATTGAAGTCCGCTCAGCTGGGTCGCAACCAGCGGACAAGGTCAACCCGGCCGCCGTAAAGGCCATGGCCGAACTCGGAATCGACATGTCAGCTGAAATCCCCAAGATCCTCACTACCGAAGCCGTCAAGGAATCCGACGTCGTGATCACCATGGGCTGCGGCGACGAATGCCCGTACTTCCCCGGCAAACGTTACGAAGACTGGGTCCTGGAGGACCCCGCAGGCCAGGGCGTGGACGCGGTCCGTCCCATCCGCGACGAGATCAAGTCCCGCATCGAAGACCTGATCGCTTCACTCATCCCGGCCGCCAAGTAACCCACCCCATGCGTTCTGCTGGCGGGTAGGCATTGTCATCTGCTGCGCGTAGACTTCCTTTATTCGAACATACATTCGAATAAATTCTTGGGTGAGGAAGCGGGATGGGACTGTTCAGCGAATCAGTGGAGGTTACCTGCTCTGCTGATGGCCAACCAGTTCACGTGCAGTGGGCTGGCCGCTCCTATACTGTCTGCGCCGAATCCGTGCGCTGGTATGAGCGGCGTTCCTGGTGGGCTGAAGAAAGCCGAGCTCCCTTGGGTACCGGGCCGGGACTGGTGGACCACGAAATCTGGCGGCTCCAGGTTCAGCCCGAGCCCCAGCAGGGGCGGCGGGAGCCTGTTGCTGAAGAGCCGCTCACCCTAGACCTCACCAGGAATGCCGGCAACGGCCGCTGGCGACTACTTCGCCTCCACGACGCACTCCACACCGAGCCAGCCGACCCCGATCCACCCCACCCCAGAACAGCATGAGCTTCACACACCTCCACGTTTCCTCTGCCTATAGTGCCCACTACGGGGTCTCCTGGCCCGACGAACTTGCCCGCGCGGCCAAGGCAGGTGGCGCCACCGCGCTCGCCTGCACGGATAGGGATGGCCTTTACGGCACCATCAAACACCTCAAGGCCTGCATGGCAGAGGGGCTGGACCCCATTGTGGGAGTGGACCTCGCCATCCTCGCCGACGACGACCCCCGCCATACCCGAATCACGGGCAGGGTGGTGGTTCTGGCCCGGGGCCACAACAACGGCGCTGGCTACCGCGCCCTGTGCCGGGTTGTCTCGGACGCCCACGCCCGCACCTCAGGAAAGGCAGGCGGAACGGTGCCGGTTGCCATCACCCGGGCAGAGCTGGCCTCCAGGGCAGTGGACCCCGTCACCCTCAAACCGGTTCTGACAGTCCTGCTCGGCCCGGACTCGGACGTAGGCCGCGCCATGGGCGGCAGGAAATACCTCAGGCCACGGACCCTTTTCAAGGACTGGCAAAACGCCATGCCCGCTGGAACCCTGGTGGCTGAAATCGTCTCGCAGCTCAGCGCCCCAGGGACGGCACTGAGTACCTCACACGCCGTCCGGATGTTGCGGCTCGCCGAAGAGCACCACGTCCCAGCCATCCTCGCCAACGCCGTGCGGTACAGCGTGGAAGACGGCGCCCCCACGGCAGATGTCCTCGACTCAGCCCGTGCCCTCAAATCCCTGCCCGAACTGGCCGAGGAACCCTTCCTGCAACCCACCGGGCAAGGCTGGCTGAAAACAGGGGAGCAGATGGTGCGGCTCGCCAGGGAAATCATTACGACCGCAGGATACGGCGCCGCGGACCTCACCCAGCTGATGACGCAGACCGAAGCGCTCGCCGATCGATGCCGGCTGGATCCCGGCACGGACATGGGCTGGAAGCAGCCGCGGGTGCCGGAAGCCTCGGTGCTGGGCATCAGCCAGGACCCATACCAGGAGCTGGTGCAACGCTGTGAGGCGGGGATCGGCCGGCGGTTTCCCGGTGTTGCCGGGACCGCCGCAGCTGCCGTGCAGGACAGGTTGCAGCACGAACTGGGCATCATCAGCAACCTGGGGTTTTCGGCCTACTTCCTGACCGTGGCGGAGGTGTCGCGGATGATTCAGGAGATGGGAGTCAGGGCCGCCGCCCGGGGCTCCGGTGCTTCCAGCCTGGTCAATTACCTGATCGATGTCAGCCAGGTCAACCCACTGCAGCACGACCTCATTTTCGAGCGCTTCCTGTCCCAGGACCGGGCCACCCTGCCAGATATCGACATCGATGTGGAAAGCGCTGAACGGCATAACGTCTACCACCGGATCTTCAAGCGGTTCGGCGCCGAACGGGTCACCTTGATGAGCATGCAGAACGGTTACCGCGCCAGGGGAGCAGTGCGCGACGCCGGGATGGCCCTCGGCATGGACGACGGCGAGGTTGGCGAAATCGCCAAACAGCTGTGGCGCTTTTCGGCGCGAAAGTTCCGCGAAGCGTTGCAGGAGAAACCTGAACTGCGGCAGTTCGCCGGCCGAGTGGAACAGCGGGACGATGACGGAAACCAGCAACTCGACCTCCTGGTGGACCTCACCGAACGCCTGGACCGGCTCCCACGCCACATTTCCATGCACCCTTGCGGGGTGATCCTGGGGGACGCCACCCTGCTGGACCGCACCCCCGTACAACCCAGCGGCATGGGGCTGCCCATGAGCCAGTTCGACAAGCACGACATGGATCCGATGGGAATGCTCAAGCTTGACGTCCTGGGCGTCCGGATGCAGAGTGCCATGGCGTTCGCCGTCCGAGAGATCATCCGGATCCACCCGTCCAAGGATCAGGTGGTGGCTGCCGGCCAGCACCCGGTGGGGATGGACGGGTCCGGCCCCGGCTACATCGCAGCGGACGGGGCTATCGATCTCAATGCCGTTCCCCTCGATGATGAGGCCACCTTCGAGCTGATCAGGAGCACCCACACCTTGGGTTGCTTCCAGATCGAATCTCCTGGCCAACGTGAGCTGATCGGCAAGATGGCGCCGCGGGAGTTCAATGATCTCATCATCGACATTTCGCTCTTCCGGCCAGGGCCCATGAAATCAAACATGGTCAGGCCATTCCTAGAGCATCGGCACGGCTTCGCGCCGGAAGTCTATCCGCACCCAAAACTCAAACCGGTGCTGGCAGAAACCCACGGGGTCACGGTGTTCCACGAGCAGATCCTGCGTACCTTCAATGTGATGACCGGGTGCGGGTTGGCGAAGGCAGATGAATATCGCCGCGCGTTGGGCAACGAGGCGGAAGAGCACAAGGTGGAGGGATTCTTTCGCAAGGCCGCCCGGGAACACGATTTTTCTCCCGAAGTGGTGGACAAGGTGTGGGGGACCCTCAAGGCTTTCGGCAGCTTTGGGTTCTGTAAAGCCCACGGAGCGGCGTTTGCCGTGCCCACCTACCAGTCGGCGTGGTTGAAGGCGCACCACCCCGAGGCTTTCCTGGCCGGATTATGGGAGCACGATCCCGGCATGTATCCCAAACGATTGCTGGTGTCGGAAGCCCGCCGGCTGGGGATTCCCATCCTGCCCCTCGACATCAACCACAGTGGCGCCGAATACCGGGTGGAACGTATTCATACGGGCAAGGATGCCGGCAAGCTGGGCATCAGGCTGAGCCTGAACGGGATCTATGGTCTCTCCGGAACCGAGTTGAAGCGGATTGTGGCGGGCCAGCCGTTCGATTCATTGGCAGACCTCCGGGCCAGGTCACGGGTCAGCAAACCCACCATCAAGCGACTTGCCCAACTCGGTGCCTTCGACTTTTTACACAAGGAAGCAGGCGGCACCGCCAACCGGGCGGACCTGGTCCATCATCTGCAGACGCTGCAGGGGACCGGTACCCGCAAGGGGGTCCAGGTGCTGGACGGCCAACTCGCGTTACCGCTGGGAGATGTGGAACTACGCAACGTCAAACCAGGGCTCCCTCCGCCCACGTTGGTAGAAACCGTGCGGACCGAACTGGACCTGATGGCCCTTGACGTCAGCAGCCACCTGATGGACAGCCATCGGCCCCTGCTGGACCGGCTGGGGGTGAGCACGGCAGATCAGCTGTTGGGCTTGCGCAACGGCACGGAAGTCCTGGTGGCTGGGGTGCGGATCGCCACCCAGACCCCGCCCATGCGTGGTGGCCGGCGGGTAGTCTTCATCAGCATCGACGACGGCACCGGGTGTATCGATTCGGTCTTCTTCCATGAAGCGCAGGAAAACGCCGGGCTGCTGCTGTTCGGCACCAGGTTGCTCCTGATTAAGGGAACAACCCGGCGCACCGGTCCCCGCGGAATCAGCCTGAGTGCGAGCATGGCCTGGGATCTGGGGAAGCCAGAAACCTTGCCGTTCAAGGATCCGGAACCGCCAGCAGACGTTGTGGTGCACCCGCTGGACGGCATCAGCAGGACTCTGGCCATTACCGGTTTCAGCGGGTGATGCCACTGGCCGCGGCGGGTGGGTCGCGTTGGTGGACCCCTGCCGAACCGATAGCATTGACGATGGCTGGCTGTGGTCCCCGTATGCCACAAGCTATGAAGCCTGAAACTTTGAATAGGAGACACCCGTGTCAGATGTCCAGCAGATCACCCTCATCGTCGACGGCGAAGAGACCACGGTGACTCCCGGGACAACCGGTGCGGAACTCTTCTTTGAGCGCCGCGACGTGGTTGTTGCCCGAGTCAACGGCGAGCTCAAAGACCTCGACCAGGAACTCCCCGCAGGCGCAACCATTGAGGCCGTCACCATCGGTTCCCCGGATGGCCTGAACGTCTTGCGCCACTCCACCGCCCACGTCATGGCCCAGGCCGTCCAGCAGTTGCGCCCCGACGCCAAGCTGGGTATTGGCCCGTACATCACGGACGGTTTCTACTTCGACTTCGACGTCGCCGAGCCCTTCACCCCCGAGGATCTGAAGACCCTCGAAAAGATGATGCTCAAGATCGTCAACCAGAACCAGAAGTTTGTCCGCCGCGTGGTCACCGAGGACGAAGCCCGCGAGGCCATGAAGAACGAGCCGTACAAGCTCGAACTCCTGGGCAAGAAAAACGACGCTGCCGAAGCGGGTGAAGGCGTCAACATCGAGGTGGGCGCCGGCGAGATCACCATCTACGACAACGTGGAACGCAAGGAAGGCACCTCCGTCTGGTGCGACCTCTGCCGCGGTCCGCACCTGCCCAACACCAAGCTCATTTCCAACGCGTTCGCGCTGACCCGGTCCTCCTCGGCATACTGGCTGGGCGACCAGGCCAACCAGCAACTGCAGCGCATCTACGGCACCGCGTGGCCTACCAAGGAAGACCTCAAGGCCTACCAGGAGCGGATTGCGGAAGCCGAGCGGCGCGACCACCGCAAGCTCGGCGTCGAACTTGACCTGTTCTCCTTCCCGGATGAATTGGGCTCCGGCCTGCCGGTGTTCCACCCCAAGGGCGGCATCATCCGAAAGGAGATGGAAGACTACTCCCGCCAGCGCCACGTCGAGGCAGGGTACGAATTCGTCTACACCCCGCACATCACCAAGGCCAACCTGTATGAGGTCTCGGGCCACCTGGACTGGTACCGGGACGGCATGTTCCCGCCCATGCATGTGGACGCCGAACTGAACGAGGACGGTACCGTCCGCAAGCCCGGCCAGGACTATTACCTGAAGCCGATGAACTGCCCCATGCACAACCTCATCTTCCGTTCACGCGGCCGGTCCTACCGCGAACTCCCGCTGCGCCTGTTCGAATTCGGCTCCGTTTACCGGTACGAAAAGTCCGGCGTGGTGCACGGGCTGACCCGGGTGCGCGGCATGACCCAGGACGACGCCCACATCTACTGCACCCGCGAACAGATGAAGGACGAGCTCACCAAGACGCTCAACTTCGTCCTGGGACTCCTCAAGGACTACGGCCTCAACGACTTCTACCTGGAACTCTCCACCAAGGACCCGGTCAAGTACGTTGGCGACGACGCCACCTGGGAAGAAGCCACCAACACCCTCGGCGAAGTAGCGCGGGAGTCGGGCCTGGAGCTGGTGCCGGATCCGGGGGGAGCCGCGTTCTACGGTCCCAAGATCTCCGTCCAGGCCAAGGACGCGCTAGGCCGCACCTGGCAGATGTCCACCATCCAGCTGGACTTCAACCTGCCCGAGCGGTTCGAACTCGAATTCCAGGCTGCCGACGGCACCCGGCAGCGCCCGGTGATGATCCACCGTGCACTGTTCGGCTCGATCGAACGGTTCATGGGCGTCCTGACCGAGCACTACGCCGGCGCCTTCCCGGCCTGGCTCTCACCGGTCCAGGTGGTGGGCATCCCGGTGGCGGAGACGTTCAACGAGTACATGTTCGACGTCGTCGATCAGCTCAAGGCCGCCGGTATCCGGGCCGAGGTGGACACGTCCTCCGACCGGTTCCCGAAGAAGATCCGCACCGCCAGCAAGGACAAGATCCCCTTCGTGCTGATTGCGGGCGGGGACGACGCCGAGGCGGGCGCGGTGTCTTTCCGCTTCCGCGACGGCAGCCAGGACAACGGCGTGCCGGTGGCAGAAGCGGTCCAGCGGATCACTGACGCCGTCCGTCAACGGACCAGCTAGCGAACGGAAATCATCACGGTGCAGGAGAACACAGGCGCAGGATATCCGGGGGATGCTGATGTGCAGGATGACTTTGAGCTTGCCGGCGTTCCGGACGCATTCCAGCGCCTGTGGACTCCGCACCGGATGGCCTACATCAAAGGCGGCTCGCAGCAGTTCAAGGACGCTGCGGCCTGCCCGTTCTGCGTAGGTCCCAACCGCACCGACGAGGAAGCGTTGATCGTGCACCGCGGCGCTACCTGCTACGTGGTGCTGAATCTTTTCCCGTACAACCCGGGTCACCTGCTGGTGTGCCCCTACCGGCACATCCCGGAGTACACAGACCTGACACTCGAGGAGACGGCTGAATTTGCTGCCCTCACCCAAACGGCCATGCGCGTACTTCGCAAGGTCTCCAACCCGGGCGGGTTCAACCTCGGCATGAACCAGGGCGCAGTGGGCGGGGCAGGCATCGCGGCCCACCTGCACCAGCACGTGGTGCCGCGGTGGGGCGGCGACGGGAACTTCTTCCCCATCATCGCCCAAACCAAAGCCATCACCCAGACCCTTGACGAGGTCCGCCAGCTGGTCGCTGAGGCGTGGCCCGCTGCAGCTGAATCTGGGCTGGCGCCAGCTGGGGAGCCGGATGCTTAACAGGCACGCCCGCGGTTTTTTTACTGCACTCTTCACCCCCCTCGCGCGGTGGCTCCTCCGAATCGGGGTGTCCCCGGATGCCGTCACCATCATCGGCACCGCCGGAGTGGTGGTGGGCGCCCTGGTGTTCTACCCCCTGGGCCAGCTCTGGTGGGGAACCCTGTTCATCACGGCGTTCATCTTCTCGGATGTTTTGGACGGCATCATGGCTCGGCTGCAGAAGTCCGAGGGCCGCTGGGGCAACTTCCTCGACTCAAGCCTGGACCGGTTGGCGGACGGCGCCCTCTTTGCCGGCGTGGCGATCTGGTTCTTCACCGGTGGTGAGGATACCGTCATTGCGATCGCCGCCGTCGTCTGCCTGGTCCTCGGCATGGTGGTCTCCTACGTGCGGGCCAAGGCCGAGGCGCTCGGTTTCACCGCCAACACAGGGATAGCCGAGCGGGCCGAGCGGTTGGTGTCCGTGTTAGTGGTGACCGGATTCACCGGCTTGGGCCTGCCCACCATCGTGCTGCTGGTGACCCTTTCTGTTCTTGCGGCCGCCAGTTTTGTGACCATTGTCCAACGTATGGTTTCGGTCCGGCGGCAAGCTTTTTCAGACGTCCAGCCTGCCGAGTGACCACCGGCGCAACGTGATTAAGCCCGTCAGCCGTGCGGGGACTAGTATTAACTCTGCCCGGTCAAGGGACCCGGTAATCCGAGTGTGTTTGGCTGGTTGGCAACGCCGCCTGCGCACCCGACGATGGTCATCTATCTACCCATAGGGGTTTTTGTGTCTACACCTGATGTAAGCAACGGAGCCGCCTCGGCCGCGAACAGCGTCACGGGCAGCAACCGCGTGAAGCGCGGCATGGCTGAGATGCTCAAGGGCGGCGTCATCATGGACGTGGTCAACGTTGAACAGGCCCGCATTGCCGAAGACGCCGGTGCAGTGGCCGTGATGGCGCTCGAGCGCGTGCCAGCTGATATCCGCGCGCAGGGCGGCGTGTCCCGGATGTCTGATCCGGACATGATCGACGCGATCATTGCCGCCGTGTCGGTCCCCGTCATGGCGAAGGCCCGCATTGGCCACTTCGTCGAGGCCCAGGTCCTTCAGTCCCTCGGTGTCGACTACATTGACGAGTCAGAGGTCCTGACCCCTGCCGACTACGTCAACCACATCGACAAGTGGAACTTCAAAGTCCCGTTCGTCTGCGGCGCCACCAACCTGGGTGAGGCACTGCGCCGCATCAACGAAGGTGCTGCCATGATCCGGTCCAAGGGCGAGGCCGGTACCGGCGACGTTTCCAACGCCACGGGCCACATGCGCCAGATCCGCTCCGAGATCGCCAAGCTGGCCGCCCTGCCCGAGGACGAGCTGTACGTTGCGGCCAAGGAACTCCAGGCCCCGTACGAACTGGTCAAGGAAGTCGCCGCAGCAGGCAAGCTGCCCGTGGTCCTGTTCACCGCCGGCGGCATCGCCACCCCCGCGGACGCTGCCATGATGATGCAGCTCGGCGCTGATGGCGTGTTCGTCGGCTCCGGAATCTTCAAGTCCGGCAACCCGGCTCAGCGCGCCGCTGCCGTGGTCAAGGCCACCACGTTCTTCGATGACCCCGACGTGATCGCCAAGGCCTCGCGTGGCCTGGGTGAGGCAATGGTGGGCATCAACGTGGACGAGATCCCGCAGCCGCACCGACTCGCCGAGCGCGGCTGGTAACCCCGGCTCCAGCAGTCCGACGGCGGGCGGTCACCTTCTCGAAGGTGGCCGCCCGCCGTCGTCGGCGCCCAAATGACCGGCTTGGCTGGCGAACGTCAGTACCATGTGGGGATGGGGGCAAAGGCGTCGAATTTTCGGGTTCCACTCGTGGCAGCGGCAGTGGCGATCATGCTGCCCGCTCTGGCAGGCTGCGGACTGGTCGCCGAACAGGAGGCGACGACGGCGGCCAGCAGTCAGGCGACCCCCGCCGCCTCCCAGCCGCCAACAGTTCCCGCGCCGACGCCGACACCGGGAAAAGGTCCAGCCTGCCCGGTGCTGCGCTGCACCTCCGTCTTGGTCACCGGCGACATGCTGGTCCACACTCAGCTGTGGCAACAGGCCCAACAAGATGCCGCAGCCGCCAAGCTCCCCGGCCTGGATTTCGGGCCGCTCCTGGAGGGCCAACGCAGCTATATCGGAGCAAGTGACCTGGCCATCTGCCACCAGGAAACTCCCGTGGCCGGCCCGGACGGTCCGTTCTCCGCCTACCCGTCCTTCAGCGTGCCGCCGCAGATCATCACGGCGGCGAAGAACGTGGGTTACCAAGCGTGCACTACTGCCAGTAACCACAGCATCGATCGCGGCACGGATGGCCTGCTGCGCACCCTCGACCAACTGGACGCCGTGGGCCTCAAACACACGGGTTCGTACCGGACCGAGGCCGAGTCCCAGGGCATCCTCATCCTGCAGACCCCCGCGGCCAAAGTGGCACTCATCCAGGCCACCTACGGGCTCAACGGGCAGGTCGCCGACGAACCGTGGCAGGTGGACATGATTGACGCCCCCACCATGATCGCCAAAGCCAAGCAAGCCCGGGCCTTGGGGGCGGACATCGTCCTGGGCGCCCTCCACGCCGGCGACGAATACGCCAGCGAGCCCAACAGCCAGCAACGGGAGGTGGCGCACGCACTGGTGGACAGCGGGCAGTTCACCATGATCTACGGCCATCACACCCATTCGGTGCTGCCCATCGAAAAGTACAACGGCACCTGGATTGTCTATGGGCTGGGCAACGGCGTCACGGAGCTGTCGCCCTGGTATGTGGTGAACAATGAGGGCCTTCTGGTCCGCGCTCAGTTTGGCCAGGACGCTGGCGGAAAGTGGACGGCGACAGACCTGGCCTGGGCGCCGTCGGTCATTATCCGCGATCCTTACCGTTGGTGCTCCGTTGCGGCCGACGCGCCGCAGGGTACCTGTGCCAGCCCTCAGGCGGATGCCGAAACGCGGCAGCGCACCAAGGACGTGGTCGAGTCCATGGGAGCGGCCGACGCCGGCGCCAAGGAATTGTTGATCACTGCGCCCTAGCGCCGCTTACGGGCGTCAGCCTGCCGCCGGCGGTAACGCCAGCACGTCGAGGTGTCCGATCGTGGCGCTGCCCACCGCGGCGCCGTGTCGTGCGGCCTCCCACTCGGCGGCCTGAGCGTCGGTAACGGCCCGCACCTCCAGCGCCGATGCCGCAATACCGGCGACCAGTTCCGCTAGTAACGGGCTAGCGGCCAGCTGCCATGGTGATGCACCCGTGCTGATGGCATAGCCGGCCGTTCGCAGGCTGGATGCGAGGATGCCGACGGCCCGTGGACCGGCTGCCGCACCAAACCCCTTGTCCGTTCGTTGGTGCGCGTTGAAGCCCGCCACCACCGTGTCGTCCAGTGGATGCGGAGGCTGCCACTGCTGCAGCCCGTCGTAGGTGAGGACGGTGTAGAGCGGCAAGCGGACGGCGCTGAGGGCTTCGGTGAAGGTTGCCAGCCACCTCTCGGATACCAGGTCAAACAGGGCCGCGGCGGTGACCAGGTCAGGTTGGACTGCCAAGACAGACGGCAGGTCAGTGGTGAGGTCGGCCTGCACAAACTGCACCCGCAGCTCCGCTGCACCCTTGCGGAGCAGCAGCGTGTCCCCGTCCGGCGTCGCGGAATCGGCCCAACCGGTCAGTTCGGCCCGTGCCGCGACCAGCAGCGCGGGATCGTAGTCCACCAGCGTCCAGTCCTGGTGCTGGGGGAGGTCCTGGTAGGTGCCGCGCAAGTTCGAACCGGCACCGCAGCCAAGATCCAGCACGGTGATTGCTGCCCGGTGGGCGAAGTGTGCCCGGAGCGCGGCAGCCACCGAGCCGGAACGGGCAACGTGGTCAGCCGGCTCGCGGAGAGCCAGCCAGTCTGCGGTGAATCCGGTCATGGCGTCCGTCCTTTGTTAGGTGCCCGTAGGACGCCCGCCACGATCGCAGCGGTGTCGGTCCAGCGTGCCAAATTTTGCCCTGCCGTCCAGGACGCCGCCGCGGCGGCGCGGCGGGCTGCCGGGTCCGTCAGCATGGTCCGCAGCGCAGCCGCCAGCGCGCCGACGTCGGCCGGGGGTACCTTAGAGCCTGCGCCGTCCGGGACCGTATGGCCAGCCGCACCCCCCGTGGTGCTGACGATGGGCAGTCCGCGCGCCATCGCCTCGGTCAGGGCCATTCCGAAGCCTTCGTAGAGGGAGGGCATGACAAAGAGGTCACTCGCCTGGAACGCTGCCTCAAGCGCCGCAGGCTCAAGGAGGCCTGCGAACTTGATCCGGTCTGCCAGGCCGGCACGCGCCACGGCGGCAGTGAGGGCGTCGAACTCTGCGACTGAACGATCGGTATCGCCTACGATCCGTAGCCGCCACGGCAACTCAGAGAGCTGCGCCAGCGCGTCGATCAGCACCCGGTACCCCTTCCTCGGCGTGAGCGTGCCCACGGCGAGGAGGGAGAGCACGCTGTCGCCAGAGCCGCCGGCGCGCTGGGCCGCGTGGGTGCCGGGAACCGCCACCGTGATCCGCCCGGGCGGCACGGCGTAGTCGGTGGCGAGGACGGCGGCGGTGGGCACGCTGGTCACCAGTACGGCTGGCGCCCGCTCCAGCGCCTCGCGTTCGGCGGCCGCCAGCCGCTCTTGCTCGGCAGCAGTGGGCCCGGTCTCCAAGGCGAGCGGGTGATGCACCAGGGGGATGAGCGTCTGGGGGAGCCGTGCGATCAATCCTGCCGGGAACGTCCCGTAAGCCAATCCATCAACGAGGACGACGGCGGCGTCCGGCAGTGCGGCCAGCGCCTGTTCGGTGGCCCGCAGGTCAGCGGGGGTGGGCTGCGGGAAGCCCGAAGGAAGCTGGACCAGGTTCAGTTCCAGGCCGGTAGCTGGCATGGCTGCAAGGAGTTGGCGGGCATACTCGTACCCACCGGTCCGGGAGTGGAGGTCACCGGGCACGGCGAAAAACGTGGGCGCCTGTGCCTGTTCTCCCGGTGCGCTCACCGCGGGCGGCGTCCAGCGTGTTCGCGCGCCAGCACGGCGTAGGTGTCATCGGGGGAGCCGGGAGCAAAATGGCCGAACTTGCGCTCGGCGGCGTGCTGGATCAGGAAGTCCGCGATTGCGGGATTCTTGGGCAGGAGTGAGCCGTGCAGGTAGCTGGCCACGATGTTCCGGTAGCGGGCGCCTTCATGACCGTCGCCGCTGTTGTTGCCCGTACCCTTCGCGGTGGTGCCGAGCGGGCTGACCCCACTTCCCAGCGTGGTTTGGCCACTGTGGTTCTCATAGCCCAACACCTCGCCGAACTCGGTGCTGGCAACCTTGACGTTGCCGATGAGACGTTCGTCCGTTCCGTGGGTTTCCACGTCTAGGATGCCGATACCGGGGATGACTTCGCCGGTGCGGGTCTTGAAGAATTTGCCGAACAATTGGTACAGCCCGCAAATCACCAGCATGGGCAGGTCCGCCTCGGCCAAGGCCCGCAAATCCTCAGCCCTAGCCTGCAAGTCCGCCTGGATTATCAACTGGCCGCTGTCCTGCCCGCCGCCGCCAACAATCAGGTCAACGTCCGCCGGAAACTCGTCCCCCACGTTGTATTCGAGCAGCTCGGGGGTGTAGCCGTGCCAGCTGATGCGTTGCTGCAGGACCAGGGCGTTGCCCCAGTCGCCATAGATGTTCATGTCGCGCGGGTAGAGCTGCAGGACTCGGAGCGTGCCTTTGGTGCTCACGAAACAACCTCCACGGTGGTGATTTTGGCCAGTTCGCGGCGGATGGCCAGCATGGCGGTGTAGGTACAGAAGATCCGCTTCGGCTTCCCGGCCGCGCCCCGGATGAACGCCGCCAAAGCTGGCGCAATTTCGGTGTCTACGCCGCCGATCTGGACTTGGTCGTACTGCAGCCGGAGGGCCATGTCGTACGCGCGGGATCCTGTCAGCTGGTCAACGCCATCGGCGCGCAGGGACTCAAATTCGACGTCCCACAGCCACGACATGTCCCTGCCGTCGGCGTAGTTGTCGTTGATCGCGATCATGGTGGCGTAGCCCTCGGCGGCGAAGGATTTGAGTCCCAGCCGGAACCCGCTAGGGTTCTTGACCAGCACCAGGTCGAGCGGCTGGCCCTCCACCGTGAGGCTTTCGCCGCGGCCGAAGGCAGGGGCCACCTGGGACAACGCGGTCAAGAGCTTGTCGTGGTCAGCCTCGGCGGTCCCGGCGGCGAGGACGCTTCGCGCCAGGACCAACGCCGCGGCAGCGTTGAAAATGTTATAGACGCCGCGGAGCTTCATTGCGGTGCTGACCGTGCCGCCGTCGTACTCAAATTCGGCGCTGTCGGCGCCTACGCTGCGGAGCACGACGTCGGCCGACGGTTTGGCGGGCAGGCCCGCCAAACCGGGAGAAGCGGAGCCGGGGGAACCGGCAGCCGTGCGCATGTCATCGTCATTGGGAAAGGTTGCCAGCAGCGACTCGTCCAACCCGAAATAGCGCACCTCTTGGCTCCCCAACGTGGCGGCGATCCGGGCCACCCGGGGATCTTCGCGGTTGAGGACCACGGTCCCCGTGGTGTTCGCGGCAATGTGTTCTAGCAGTTGCGCCGTCTTGTCGATTTCACCGAACCGGTCCAATTGATCGCGGAGCACATTGAGCAGCAGGCTGAAGCGCGGCGGGACACTGTTGACGAAGTGGACCGCGTGCGCCTCGTCCAGTTCCAGGATGGCGACGTCGGCGTCGAGGCGGCCGCGCCAATCCACCTCTCCGATCAGGGCCGCAGCCACGCCACGGGTGAAGTTGCTGCCGGTGCGGTTGGTGAAGACCTTCAGGCCCTGGCTTTCCAGCAGTTCCACCACCATCTTGGTGGTGGTGGTCTTGCCGTTGGTTCCGCTGACCACGGCAACGCCGTGCGGCAAGCTGGAAAGGGTACGGCGCATGAAGTCGGGATCGATTTTCTCGACCACCAGGCCTGGCAGGGCCGAGCCGCCGCCCCTGAGCCGGGACACCCGGCGGACGAGCTTTCCGAGTGGAACTATGAGCGGGAACATGCTTCGAATATATCCCAGGAGGGGCATGGAACCGCCCGGCGCCGTCTTGCCGGGGCGGATTCGTGAACCGCGGCACCGTATGCTTGGCGGATGACAAATTCCCCCTCTGCGGCTCCCACGCGCCCGGGAACTGGCCTCCGAATTGGTGTCTTGGCGCTTCAGGGCGACTTCCGGGAGCACCTGCGCGCGGCCGAGGACAGCGGCGCCGCCGCGGTGAGCGTGCGCCGGCCCGCCGAACTGACGGACCTTGACGGGCTGATCATCCCCGGCGGGGAGTCCACCGCCATTGACAAACTTGCCCGCGCCTTCGATCTCGCCGAGCCGCTGAAGGCGGCGATTGCGGACGGGCTGCCCGTCTACGGTTCCTGCGCCGGGATGATTCTGCTGGCCGACCAGATCGCCGACCCGGCAACAGACCTTGCGGGCGCCCCGCAGCAGAGCTTTGGCGGCCTGGACATCACCGTTCGGCGTAACGCGTTCGGCCGGCAGCGCGAATCCTTCGAGACGGACCTGGACTTCAAGGGACTCGAATTCAGCGCCGTTGATTCGGTGGTGGCGCCCGTGCATGCCGTCTTTATCCGCGGCCCCCTGGTGGAGCGCGCCGGTCCTGGCGTGGAAGTCCTTGCCGAAGTTACCGCCGGAACCGCGCTTTCGGGGGAAGCTAGAATTGTTGCAGTACGTTCCGGCCGCCTCTTGGCCACCTCCTTCCATCCGGAAGTGACGGGCGAGCAACGTATCCACGAACTTTTTATCCGCATGATCAGAGGAGAAGCGTAAAGCATGTCAGGCCACTCCAAATGGGCAACCACCAAGCACAAAAAAGCCATCCTCGACAGCCGACGCGCCAAATCCTTTGCCAAGCTGATCAAGAACATCGAAGTAGCAGCCCGGATGGGCGGCCCGGACCTGCAGGGTAACCCCGGACTGGAACTGGCTGTCACCAAAGCCAAGAAGACCTCCGTCCCGGCAGACAACATTGACCGTGCCATCAAGCGCGGCGCCGGACTCACCGGTGAAGTGGTCGACTACACCGAGATCATGTACGAGGCCCGCGGTCCGCAGGGCTCGGCCCTTCTGGTGGAGTGCCTCACTGACAACAAGAACCGCGCCGCCTCCGAGGTTCGCTTGGCTATCTCGCGCAACGGTGGCACCATCGCCGATCCCGGCTCCGTGAGCTACCTGTTCACCCGCAAGGGCGTGGTTAACCTGCCCAAGAACGGCTTGAGCGAAGATGACGTGCTGATGGCCGTGCTGGATGCCGGTGCTGAGGAAGTCAAGGACAACGGGGACACCTTTGAAATTCACTCCGAGCCAACCGACTTGCAGGCCATCCGTGATGCCCTCAAGGAAGCCGGCATCGAGTACGACACCGACGAGGCAGAGTTCGTCCCGTCCATGCAGGTGGCACTTGACGTTGACGGCGCCCGCAAGTTCCTGAAGCTCGCTGACGCCCTTGAAGAGCTCGACGACGTCCAGAACGTCTACAGCAACGCTGACCTGAGCGCCGAGGTACAGGCAGCCCTGGAATCCGAGTGATTCCTCCGCGCATGGCTGCTGGGGCCCGGCGTTGACCCTCAGGGTATTGGGGGTTGATCCGGGCCTCACCCGGTGCGGGATCGGCGTGGTGGATGTGGAACGCAACCGCCGGGCCACCATGGTGGCAGTTGGCGTGGTGGGGACCTCGCCTGAGCAGACTCTTGACCAACGACTGCTAGTGATCGCCCTCGCCATCGACGAATGGCTGGACCGTCATAAGCCGGACGTGGTGGCGGTAGAACGGGTGTTTTCGCAGATGAACGTCAGCACCGTGATGGGCGTGGCCCAGGCCTCTGGGGTGGTAATTGCCGCCGCGGCGCGCCGTGGCATCCCAGTGGCCATGCACACGCCGTCGGAGGTGAAGGCTGCCGTCACGGGCAGCGGTTCTGCCAACAAGGACGCTGTCACCAAACTGGTCACCAAGATCCTTCGCTTGGAAGCCGCGCCCCGGCCCGCCGACGCAGCCGATGCGTTGGCGCTTGCCATCACGCATGCTTGGCGGGCTGGCAGCGGCGCCGCGGCGGCCACCACAGGGCCAGGCAGTTCCGCACTGACTCCGGCCCAACGCGCCTGGGCCGACGCAGAAGCGAAGGCGCGCCGCGGCCGCTGAAACCGATGGCTCCTTGCTAGGGTATTCGTAGATATGTTCGGATAGCCGGTCCAGCGAATGACCGGCAGTACACCAGGAGTACGGCCTTGATCAGCTTCCTTCGCGGAACAGTAGCGCATGTGGGCTTGTCCACGGCCGTCATCGACCTCAATGGGGCGGGGATGAGCGTCTTTGCCACTCCGCAGACGCTGAGTCGGCTCAAGGTGGGGGAGGAGGGAAAACTCTTCACCTCCTTGATTGTCCGGGAAGATTCCCTCACCCTCTTCGGTTTCGCTTCTGATGATGAGCGGGAAGTGTTTGACATCCTGTTGAGCGTCAGCGGCGTTGGCCCGCGATTGGCTTTGGCCGTGCTGGCCGTCCACGAACCGGAAACCATCCGCGTGGCAGCACACAGCAGTGACAGCAAGACCTTCACCAAGGTCCCCGGCATTGGGCCCAAGGTGGCGGGCCGGATTGTGCTGGAGCTTGCCGGCAAGCTGGTTCCGCATGGTGACGCCGGGGCTCCCGGTACACCCACCGCGGCTGAGGCCGCCTGGAAGCCCCAGGTCGTGGCTGCCATGACCAGCTTGGGCTGGTCCGAGAAGGATGCCAGCACCAGCATCGACAAGGCGCTGGCAGATGACCCCGAGGTCCTGTTCCGGGGCAACGTCGCGGAAATTCTTCGCACCACCCTCCGCTGGCTGGGGCAGGACGGGGCCCGGGCCGGGAACCGTGTAGGCGCCCGTGGCTGAACCGTCCCTCGTCGCTGCGGGGGAAGAGCCAGAAGAGCGAGTCATCGAAGCCGCGCTGCGGCCAAAGAACCTCGATGACTTCGTGGGCCAGCACCGGGTCCGCAAACAGCTTTCACTGGTGCTGCAGGCCTCCAGGATGCGTGGCCGCAGCGCGGACCACGTTCTCTTTTCCGGTCCACCCGGTTTGGGCAAAACCACCTTGGCCATGATCGTCGCCGCGGAGATGAACTCCCCGCTGCGGATCAGTAGCGGGCCCGCCATCCAACACGCGGGCGACTTGGCAGCGATACTATCCTCCTTATCCGAGGGCGAGGTCTTGTTCCTCGATGAGATTCACCGGATGTCACGGCCAGCCGAAGAAATGCTCTACATGGCCATGGAGGACTTCCGGGTGGACATTGTGGTGGGCAAGGGGGCTGGTGCTACCGCTATCCCGCTGGAACTGCCGCCGTTTACCCTGGTGGGTGCCACCACCCGGGCGGGGCTCCTGCCTGGGCCGCTCCGTGATCGCTTTGGGTTCACCGGCCATCTGGAGTTCTATTCGGTGGCCGAGCTGGAACTGGTCTTGCGTCGCTCCGCAGGCCTGCTTGACCTGAAGGTGAACTCAGCCGGATTCAGCGAAATTGCTGGCAGGTCCAGGGGTACGCCCCGGATCGCCAACCGCCTGCTGCGACGGGTTAGGGACTGGGCGCTGGTGCACGGAATCGAACAGATTGATGCCCGCGCAGCCTCGGCGGCGCTGGACATGTATGAGGTGGACAAAAAGGGACTGGACCGGCTGGACCGGGCTGTCCTAGAAGCACTCATCACCAAGTTTGGTGGCGGGCCGGTTGGCCTCTCAACACTGGCCATTGCCGTGGGGGAGGAAACCGAAACAGTAGAAACGGTAGCCGAGCCGTTCTTGGTGCGGGAAGGGCTGCTGGGCAGGACGCCCCGGGGCCGGATTGCCATGGCGCCAGCCTGGACCCACCTGGGTTATGCCGTTCCTGCCGGAGCGTTTGGCCAGGAGCAGCTGGACCTTTTCGAACCAGCTGCAGAGGACACCGAATCCGGCGACGCCTGGCAGGTGTGACCCACCTGGCAGGCTCCGTTCAGCTTTTCCCCCTAGACTGGTACGACGCTCGGCGCGCCCACTTGGCGTCGCCGGAACTGGCCAGGCACGCAAAAGAACGGATTTTTCCCTTGGATTTAATGTCAATTCTCCTCTTCGTCATGCTTGGCGTGTTCATCTTCATGATGTTCCGTCGCAACAAGAAGACGCAGCAGCAGCAGGCTCAACTCCAATCGCAGTTCTCTCCCGGTGTTGAGGTCATGACCAGCTTCGGCCTGTACGGCCGGATCGTGTCCATGGATGACGCAGAGAACAAAGTCGTCCTCGAACTCTCCCCGGGTAACCTCGCTACGGTGCACCGCCAGGCGGTTACCAAGATTGTGGAGCCCGTGGCGGCGGATGAGGAAGAAACCCCCGCCGTCCCGAACGATCTCTCCTCCCTCTCCGTTGAAGGCGCCGGCACCCCGGCAGCCAGCGAGACCTCCGAAGAGACCCTGAAGCGACTCAACGAAGAGGGCAAGAAGGACAGCCAGTAGCGCTGCCGCTTCCAGGCCTCTACCACTACGGTCAACCGCCGGTGCACGTATGCACCGGCGGTTCGTCCGTGAACAAGAGAAAGATCGACAATGGCACGAACTGGCCGTAAGAAACCAGGCCTGCGGGTCCTGGTCTGGCTCGGCGTCATCCTCGCCGTCCTGACCGCCGTCTTGGCTGGCGGGACCATTGCTGGGCAGGCGAGCTGGGCTCCCAAGCTGGCGCTCGACCTTGAGGGTGGTACCCAGATGATCCTGGCGCCTAAGGTCGAGGGCGACGCGAACATCACCGAAGAGCAGCTCAACCAGGCTGTCGCCATCATCAGGCAGCGCGTTGACGGCTCTGGCGTGGCCGAGGCGGAAATCAGCACCCAGTCTGGCCGCAACGTGGTGGTTAGCCTTCCAGGAACGCCCAGCAAGGAAACCCGGGACCTCATCCAGGCCTCCGCTGACATGAACTTCCGCCCCGTGCTGCTTAACGGCGCCGGTGCCGTGGTCCCGGAAGCTTCCCGCACTCCTGCTGACCAGCTGCCTGCGCCAACGGCAGCGCCCACCAACAGCAGCGACACCAACTGGATCACCCCTGAGGTCTACCAAGAGTTTGAGGCCTTGGATTGCGATAACCCTGGCCCCGAAGAAGTGCAGCGCTCCGACCCAGCCAAGCCGCTGGTGACCTGCGAGCCCGCCACAGCTACGGCCCCGGCCATCAAGTACATCTTGGGCCCGGTGGAGGTCAAGGGCAGCAACATTGTCACCTCCTCGTTCCAGCTCCAGCAGGGCGCCCAGGGCGCCGTCACCAACGAGTGGGCTGTCAACATCCAGTTCGACGACGAAGGTACCGCCAAGTTCAAGACGGTCACCGAGCGCCTGAACCAGTTCTACCTGGCCGCTGGTGGCCAGTCGGGAAGCGACCCCAAAGCCCAGTTCGCCATTGTGCTGGACGACCAGGTCATTTCTGCACCGCGATCCCTAGCGATCATCACTGATGGCCGTCCGCAGATCACCGGTGGATTTACCGAGGCCACAGCCAAGGCGTTGTCTGATCAGTTGAAGTTCGGCGCATTGCCCATCAGCTTCGAAATCCAGAGCGACCAGCAGATCTCCGCCACCCTTGGTGGCGAACAACTGCGCATGGGCCTGTTGGCAGGCATTATCGGGCTCCTCCTGGTGGTGGTTTACTCACTCTTCCAATACCGGGCGCTGGGTTTGGTGACCATCGCCTCGCTGGTGGTTGCCGGCGTGCTCACCTACCTGGCGATCGCCATCCTCGGGTGGACCGAAAACTACCGGCTGTCCCTGGCTGGCGTCGCCGGTATCATCGTGGCCATCGGTCAGACAGCCGATTCGTTCATCGTCTACTTCGAACGGATCCGCGATGAACTCCGGGACGGCCGCGGCCTGGTATCCGCCGTCGAAAACGGCTGGAAGCGTGCCAAGCGCACCGTGCTTGCCTCCAAGGCCGTCAACTTGCTCGCCGCGTTGGTGTTGTACTTCGTGGCAGTGGGTAACGTCCGTGGCTTCGCATTTACCCTGGGCATTACGGCGCTTGCCGACCTCCTGGTGGTCTTCATGTTCACCCATCCCACCCTGCAGATGTTGGCGCGGACCAAGTTCTTCGGCGAAGGCCACCGGTTCTCCGGCCTCGATCCGAAGAAACTCGGCGCGGTGCCCCTATACCGTGGCGCCGGCCGGATCCGCACACCAGACGAAAAGCCGACGGCCGCCCGTGGCAAGAATGCGGGTGCCGCAGCTGAAGCTGAACGCCGGATGACGATCGCGGAACGCCGACTCGCCGAAAAGCAGGACCAGTTGAGCGGTACGTCGACGTCCGCAGCGAAGGAGAAGAAGTAATGTCACGCTTCGCGAATTTTGGTAACGACCTTTATAGCGGCAAGCGGTCCTACGATTTTGTCGGCACCAAGAAGCTGTGGTTTCTCATTGCCGTGATCGGCGTTGCCATCTCCATCATCGTCCCGATTGCCAAAGGCGGATTCAACCTCGGCATCGAGTTCCGCGGTGGCTCGGAGTTCACCGTCTCCAACGTCCAGTCCACCGATCCTGCCCTGGGCGAGAAGATCGTCACCGACGTGGTGGCGGGCAGTGTTCCCCGCGTGGCCAACGTGGCGGGTACCACCATGCGGATCCAGACGGACCGACTCACGGACGATGAGACGCTCAGGATCAAGGATGGCCTCGCCACTGCCTACGGCGTGACGGACAACGAGGTGACCTCGACGTTCGTCGGCCCCACCTGGGGTGCTGACGTCACCAAGCAGGCACTGATTGGCCTAGTGGTCTTTGTCCTGTTGGCGGCGGTCCTGATGGCCCTGTACTTCAGGACCTGGAAGATGTCTCTTTCGGCGATTGCCGGTATGGGCGTCACCATGTTCATCACAGCTGGCGTGTATGCGCTCAGCGACTTTGAAGTCACCCCGTCTGCCATCATCGGTTTCCTCACGGTGTTGAGCTACTCGCTGTATGACACCGTGGTGGTGTTCGACAAGATCCGCGAAAACACCTCGGAGCTGGACGCCAGCACCAAGCGCACGTTTGGCGAAGAAGTGAACCTAGCCGTGAACCAGACGCTGGTGCGTTCCATCAACACCATGATGGTAGCCATTCTCCCGGTGGGAGCCATCTTGTTCATCGGTGCGGGCCTGCTCGGCGCTGGTACCTTGCGGGACCTGTCACTGGCGTTGTTCGTGGGGATCCTGATCGGCACGGCGGCCACCATCTTCATCGCCGCTCCGCTCTACGCACTGCTCCGGCAGAACGAACCTGACCTCGTCAAGCAGGCCAAACGCGTGGCCCAGCGGCGGGAGAACACCGCTGCCGCAACTGCGGCAGGAGATCCTGCCACCGCCTGAGACGCCAGCCCCTGCGGGTAATGGACCGGACTGCGTATTCTGTGCGCGTTCCGGTCCATTCGGCATTTCGGGGCCGGTTATAAAACTGGAAGTCCGGAGGAATAGACTGAGGTAATTAAACGGTGGTGAGGGGTACTTCATTGGAAGAACGTTCGGCGTCGGCGCCAGCTGTTCAGGGACCAGATTCTGGTGGCGTGGTAGCAGAGCCTGCAGAGGCTGGGCGGCCCAGTTCGTTGGTGCCCGTGGACAATTCTGGGACCCGGCCAACATTTCCTGGCCGCCGGGAGCGGACCAGGTCCCGTCTGGCGCGCCTCACGGGTCGCGGTGCCGCCACCTATTCGCCCATCCTGGAACCGCTGCTGCGGACGGTGCGGGCGAACAACCCCAAAGAAGACTTTGATCTGATCCAACGCGCATTTGACGTGGCGGAGCACAGCCACCGCGGCCAGAAGCGCAAAAGCGGAGACCCATACATCACCCACCCGGTGGCCGTGGCCACCATCCTGGCGGAACTGGGCCTGAGTGGGACAACTCTTGCGGCGGCCCTCCTGCATGACACGGTCGAGGACACCCCCTACACCCTGGCCGATCTCACGGCGGACTTCGGCGCCGAGGTGGCAATGCTGGTGGATGGCGTCACCAAGTTGGACAAGGTGAGTTTCGGCGAAGCCGCACAGTCCGAAACGGTCCGCAAGATGGTCGTGGCCATGGCCAAGGACATCCGCGTCCTGATGATCAAGCTCGCCGATCGGTTGCATAACGCCCGGACGTGGCGCTTCGTGTCGGCTGAGTCCTCGGCGCGAAAGGCCCGCGAGACACTCGATATTTTCGCCCCCTTGGCGCATCGACTCGGCATGAACACCATCAAGTGGGAACTCGAAGACCTCTCCTTCGCGGCGCTGTACCCCAAGGTGTACGAGGAAATCGTCCGGATGGTGGGGGACAGGACCCCAGAGCGGGAAAAGAGCCTCAGCGTCATCCGCGACCAGATCACCGATGACCTGCGTACTGCCCGCATTAAGGCCACCATCAGCGGCCGGCCCAAGCACTACTACTCGATCTACCAAAAGATGATCGTTCGCGACAAAGACTTTGACGACATCAACGACCTCATGGGGGTCCGGGTCCTGGTCGACTCGGTGCGGGACTGCTACGCGGCCCTTGGCAGCATGCACTCGCGGTGGAATCCCCTGCCTGGCAAGTTCAAGGATTACATTGCCATGCCCAAGTTCAACATGTACCAGTCGCTGCACACCACGGTGATCGGTCCCGGCGGCAAACCGGTGGAAATCCAGATCCGCACCCACGAGATGCACCGCCGGGCCGAGTACGGCGTGGCTGCGCACTGGAAGTACAAGGACCAACCCAACCGGACGGCAGTAGGCCCCGGGAGCCCGCGCGACGGCGACATGGGCTGGCTCCGGTCCTTGCTGGACTGGCAGCAGGAGACATCCGATCCGGGAGAGTTCCTGGACTCGTTGCGGTTCGAGATCAACGCGCGCGAAGTTTTCGTGTTCACCCCCAAGGGCGAGGTCATGGCCTTGCCCGCAGGCTCAACACCGGTGGACTTCGCCTACGCAGTGCACACCGAGGTGGGGCACCGCACCATCGGCGCCCGGGTGAACGGCAAGCTGGTTCCCCTCAACAGCGAACTCAACCACGGCGACTGGGTTGAGATCTTCACCTCCAAGGCAGAAGGCGCAGGACCCAGCCAGGACTGGCAGCACTTCGTCAAGAGCGCGCGAGCCCGGAACAAGATCCGGCAGTGGTTCAGCAAGGAGCGTCGCGAAGAGGCCATCGACAGGGGCAAGGAACTGCTGACGCGTGCCATGCGCAAGCAGAACCTGCCCCTCCAACGGCTGATGACCCACGAGGCCTTGGCCGCCGTGGCCGAGGACTTCAAGTACGTGGACATTTCCGGTCTGTACGCGGGCGTGGGAGATGGGCATACATCGGCGCAGTCCGTGATGGAACGGCTGGTGGAGAGCCTCGGTGGCAACCAGCAGGCCACGGATGAGGTCACCGAGGTCAGCATCCCCACCCAGGTGGCCAAGACCCGGTTCTCCGATTCCGGTGTGGTGGTCCGAGGCGTTGATGATGTCTGGGTGAAGTTGGCCCGCTGCTGTACACCTGTTCCGCCCGATCCCATCTTGGGATTCGTCACCCGCGGCTCTGGGGTGTCGGTGCACCGGACCGACTGCACCAACATTGCAGACCTCCTCGATCAGCCAGACCGGATTGTGGATGTTGACTGGGCTCCCACCCAGGCGAGCGTGTTCCTGGTGGAAATCCAGGTGGAGGCGTTGGACCGCAAGTCACTGCTCTCCGATGTCACCAGGATCCTCTCCGAAAACCACGTGAACATCCTGGCCGCCAGCGTGCACACCTCCACGGACAGGGTTGCCATCTCAAAGTTTGCGTTCGAGATGGGGGACCCCAAGTACCTCAGCCACGTGCTCAGCGCCGTCCGTCGGATCGATGGCGTGTTCGATGTCTACCGGACCACCGGGAACAAGCGCCGAGGCTAGCAGCTCAAGCTTCTCGAGTGCCGCCCGCTTGTGCGGCACTCGGGGGCTCGCCTCAATGGCCAAGACCAGCAATCGGAGCCTGACATCGTTCTGCGGCCGCGCCAACAGCCTGGCCAGGGCGGCGATGGACTGTTTCGCTTCAACGTGCAGGGCAATGTCAAGGGCGGTCCGCAGCGGGCTTGAGACCATGAGCCCGCCCAGACTGACCACATCCATGGGCCCCAGCTTCACCTCATGCAGGGTGCAGCCTCGGGTGCCGCGCAGGCTGGAGACCCGCCGGCTCGCATCCACCAAGAGGGCCAGTTTGTCCGGCTCTGGCGCGCAACCGTAGATCCAGGCAGCGCTCAGGCGGCCAGCAACCACCCGCTGCCGGATCCGGGCCGGCACCGCGCCGGCTACCGCCCGGGCCCGGAGTTGCGGCGTGACGGGAACCTGTGGCGGGACAAAGCCCTGGTGATGGATCCGGGCCAGCACGCCATCCAGTGCCATGGCCTGCAATTCGGGCCAACCGAACGGTGAGTCCGGCGCATACAGTTCGAGGAAACGCGGCGAGAGGGCGTTTGCCGCTGCCGTGCTGGGGGCCGATGTGGGTGCCATTGCTCCATCCTGCCCCGGACTGCAGCAACGACACAGGCCCGGCACAGGTCATGTGGATAACCTGTGCCGGGCCTGGTGGCCAAGCGATGTTCAGCGAAGCTGGGAAGCTTCGGACTAGCTCAGTTCGTTGGCGGAGCGCTGGATCTGGTCAAGCCAGGCCTGACGCGCCTCGAGGGCTTCCTGGGCAGCCTTGATTTTGCGCTGGTCACCGGTCTTCTCAGCCTTGGCGAGATCGTCCTGCAATCCTGCAATAGCCGCTTCCAGCTGCGAGAGCGCACTGTTGGTGCGGGCCTTGCGCTCGGGGTTGGACCGCTGCCACTGATCTTCTTCGGCGCCGCGGACGGCGTCTTCGACCTTGCGGAGGCCTGCTTCGATCCGGCCCATGTCGGCGCGCGGTACCTTGCCGGCATCCTCCCACCGGTCACGGACGGACTGCAGTGCCTTCTTGGCTGCTGCGAGGTCCTTGATGGGAAGGATCGCGGTGGCTTCGGCCAGGAGTGCTTCCTTGGCGGTGAGGTTGACCGAGTATTCCTGGTCGATCTCATCGTTGGCGGCCTGGCGGGAGCTGAAGAAGACGTCCTGGGCTGCCCGGAAACGGGCCCAGAGAGCATCGTCATCCTTGCGGCTGGCCCTCGGCGAAGCCTTCCACTGATCCATCAGGTGCCGGTACTCGCCGGCGGCGTAACCCCAGTCGGTGGAGCTGGAAAGCGCCTCGGCTTCCAGGATCAGCTTCTCCTTGGCCGATTTGGCGGCCGAGTTGGTGCTGTCCAGCTGGGAGAAGTACGCCCGGCGGTGCCGATCAAAAACCGTCCGTGCCGCGCGGAAGCGCTTCCAGAGGCTGTCTTCGTTACTGCGGCCCAACCGGACGCCGCTCTTCTGCGCGGTCTTCCAGTGCTCGAACAGTTCATTCATCCGAGCCGAGGAGGTCTTCCACTGCGTCTGCGCCGGATCCTGGCCGGAGATCAGTTCTGCCTCGGCAACAATGGCTTCGCGGGCAGCAAGCTCGGAGGTCCGAACAGCGTCGTGTTCGGCCTTCTCGGACTTTTCCAGCTCCGTGATGAGTCCCGTGAGGGTGTCCAGGCGGGCCTCGGCAGCGCGGAGGTCGCCCACCATGTTGCGCTCAGCCAGTTGCTCGCGGAGGTGCGTGACAGTCTTCTGCATGTCGGTGCTGGGAGCCTTGGAGGCAACCCGATGCTCCAACAGGACAACCTGCGCCAGCACGTCGTCGAACTTCCGCGCAAAGTAGGCAAGCGCCTCGTCATTGCTGACGTCCGGGTACTGACCCACAGGGTGCTCGGTGCCGTCGATCGTGAGGAAAACGTGGCCGTCACCTTCAACCCGGCCCCACTTGGCGGCTTCGGCCAGCGAGGTGGCGGGCAGCGGCTGCACCGCTGCTGCGGGGGAGGCCGCTGCAGGCTTGGGCCGCGAAGCGAAAGCTGCGGGCGACGGGGCGCCCGGCTTGGCAGGTGCAGGCGCTGGTGCCGGCGTCGGTGCAGCGGCTGGGGCAGCCTCGACGGCGGTGGCCGCCTCAGCAGCCGGGGCCTCATCGGCTGCCGAAGTCGCTTCTTCGGCTGCCTCAACAACCTCAGCAGCCGGTGCCGCTTCAGTTTCCTCGGCTGCCGCCGTCGTGGGTTCGCTGGTTACCTCGGTAGCTGCTGTACCCTCAGTCTCGGCCACGGGGGCCTCCTGGGTTTCGCTTGCTGTTTCGTCGGATTTCTGACTGTCTGTCACCGCTAAAAGTCTTTCGCTTGGAGGGAAATACTCACGTACTGCACCGGGGCCGCAGCGCCCAATGTCCTACTTCAGAGAAAACGAGTCTATCGTGACTGGTTCCACGGGGGTGCCGTCCGTGTCGCTGTTGCCCGGAGTGATCCCGGCGGCGGCAATGGCGGAGACAAACTCCAGCCCGGACGTTACCTTGCCCACCACGGTGTAGCCGCCAGCTGTGTCTGCTGGGATCACCGTGTCCTTGTAGACAATGAAGAACTGCTTGCCGTTGCCGTAGGCGTTATTGGCGCTCCGGGCCACGGCGATGGTGCCGGCGGCGTAGGTGTTGTCGGCGGGGGTATTTTCCAGCGGACCCCAGGTATAGGTGGGGTCACTGGCACCGGTGCCGTCATCGGATCCGCACTGCAGCAGGGCGAATGCGTCCCCGGTAGTGAGGCGATGGCAGGTCTTTCCGTTGTAGAACCCCTCGTTGCTCAGGGCAGAGAAGACGGCAGCGGCCTGCGGTGCCGCGGTCCCGTTGAGTTCAACGCCCAAGGCGTTCCCGTTGAGGACCAGGTCGCCGTTGAACGTCTTGCCCGCAGCAACGTCCGGTGCGGGGATGTTGGCGCCGTTGCTGGTCTGCACCGGGCTAGGCGACGGGCTGGCGGTCGCCGATGGGGCGGCCGTCGCCGACGGGTCGGTCAGGCCTGCCTGGGCCGCAGCGAACTCGTCCTCGGTGGGATTGCCGGCAAACGCCGTCAGCTGAAGGACGACGGCGAGCACCACGGCGGTGGCTCCCGCGCCGACGGCCACGAGGTTGTCGCGTTTACGCCGGGTGTCCTGGTCTCGCCGGATTTCGCGCTTGGCTTCCATCTGCTGGATGCGCCGCTTGGTTTCACGGGCGTTGCGTGAACTGGCCGCCACGGGTCCTCCTGGTAGTTCGAGCGTCGGCGCCGCATGGAACGGGGCCTGTCCTGCAAAGGGATGGCAGCTGCAGGCGGTGGTGAACCGTATTAGAGATGCACACGGATGCCGCATAAACTGACTGCCGCACACAGTTTATGCATGACCAGCTGGAGCGACGCCCCCAGAAGCCCGTTTCGGGACCGGCGCGGCGCTCCGGCTGCCCGTAACCAGAGGAGATCTCCCACCATGGCACGCAACGCCTCCCTGTCCGGATTCCCCGAGTGGCTGCCCGAGGAACGGTTGGTGGAACTCCATGTCCTGGATACGCTGCGCAACGTATTTGAACTGCACGGATTTTCGTCCATTGAGACCCGCGCCGTGGAGACCGTTGGCCAATTGCTGCGGAAGGGTGAGATCGACAAAGAGGTTTACGGCCTGAGTCGGTTGCAGGACGATGACGGCGAGGCCAGTGCCAAATCTGATCCTCAGGCTTTGGCCCTGCACTTCGACCTCACGGTTCCGTTTGCCCGGTATGTGGTGGAGAACGCCGGTCACCTCGCGTTCCCGTTCCGGCGCTACCAGATCCAGAAGGTGTGGCGGGGCGAGCGCCCGCAGGAGGGCCGGGCCCGGGAATTCACCCAGGCGGACATTGACGTGGTGGGCGACGGCGACCTGCCGTTCCGCTACGACGTCGAGATTGCGCTGGTCATAGCCGAAGCCCTGGGCGCCCTGCCCATCCCGGACTTCCGCCTGCGCATCAACAACCGCAAGCTGGCCGAGGGCTTCTACCGGGGCATCGGCCTGGCCGACACCGCTGGCGTGCTGCGCAGCATCGACAAGCTGGAGAAGATCGGAGCCGCCAAGGTGGCCGAACTCCTCAAAGCCGAACTGGGTGCCACCGACGAGCAGGCCCAGAAGGCCCTGCAGCTTGCCGGTATCCGCACCGAAGACACCTCGTTCGTGGCGCAGGTCCGCGCCTTGGGTGTGCAGGACGACCTCCTCGAGGAGGGCCTGACCGAACTGGAACAGGTGGTGGCCGCCGTCGTACAGCGCGCGCCCGGCAAGGTGGTGGCTGACCTCAGCATCGCCCGTGGCTTGGACTATTACACCGGTACCGTGGTGGAGACCGTGCTGGTGGGGCACGAACAGCTCGGCTCGATCTGCTCCGGCGGCCGGTACGACGCGCTGGCCTCCAAGGGCAACCGCAAGTTCCCCGGCGTGGGCCTGTCCATCGGCGTGACCCGCCTGGTGTCCCGGATTCTCAGCCAAGACCTGGCGAAAGCGTCCCGTTCCGTGCCCACCGCCGTGCTGGTGGCCCTGAGCGCCGACGAATCCTGGAGCGCTGCCCAAGACGTTGCAGCCCAGCTGCGCAGCCGCGGTATCGCCACCGAGGTGGCCGCCAAGGCCGAGAAGTTCGGCAAGCAGATCAAGTACGCGGACCGCCGCGGGATCCCCTTCGTCTGGTTCACCGATGACGACGGCGCGCACCAGGTCAAGGACATCCGCACCGGTGAGCAGGTGGCAGCCGAGCCCGAAAGCTGGGCGCCGCCGTCGGCCGACCTGCGCGTCCAGGTCAGCACCCGAGCCTGACCGGGTAGCCCCGCTGCCCCCAGCGGGTAAACTCGAACGGGATTGCCCTCGAGGCCAGTCCAGAATTTTTCCCTTAGTTTTCCCGCTGTTCCCTCTAGAAAGGTGTGCTGTGCTGCGCACACATGACCTCGGATCACTCCGTTCCGAGCACATTGGTCAAACCGTCACCCTGGCCGGCTGGGTTGGCCGCCGCCGTGACCACGGCGGAGTAGCCTTCGTGGATCTCCGCGATGCCTCCGGCGTGGCCCAGGTGGTCGTCCGTGAAGAGGAAGTCTTCCACGGCCTGCGGAACGAGTACGTCCTACAGGTGACCGGCACCGTCTCCCAGCGCCCCGAAGGCAACGAAAACCCGGCGCTGGCTACCGGCGCCGTGGAGGTCATTGCTGATGACGTCACCATCCTCAACACGTCAGACCCGCTGCCGTTCCAGATTGACGAGCACGTTGAAGTGGGCGAGGAAGCGCGCCTGAAGCACCGCTACCTTGACCTGCGCCGTCCCGGCCCCGCACGCAACCTGCGCCTGCGCTCGGAAGCGAACCGGGTGGCCCGCGACCTGCTGCACCAGGACGGTTTCGTCGAAATCGAAACGCCCACCCTGACGCGGTCGACGCCGGAAGGCGCCCGTGACTTCGTGGTCCCCGCGCGCCTGGCGCCGGGTTCCTGGTACGCGCTCCCGCAGTCCCCGCAGCTTTTCAAGCAGCTGCTGCAGGTGGGTGGCTTCGAAAAGTACTACCAGATTGCCCGCTGCTACCGCGATGAGGATTTCCGCGCGGACCGCCAGCCGGAGTTCACGCAGTTGGATATTGAGGCCAGCTTCGTGGAGCAGGACGACATCATCGCCCTCGGCGAGGGCATCGTCACGGCGCTGTGGAAGCTGATCGACGTCGAGATCCCGACGCCCATCCAGCGCATCACCTATCACGACGCCATGGCCCGTTACGGCTCGGATAAGCCCGACCTTCGCTTTGGCGTGGAGCTCACCGAGCTGACGGAGTTCTTCAAGGACACCAACTTTGGTGTCTTCAAGGCACCCTACGTGGGTGCAGTGGTGATGCCCGGCGGCGCGTCGCAGCCACGCCGGACCCTTGACGGCTGGCAGGAATTCGCCAAACAGCGCGGCCACAAGGGCCTGGCGTACGTCCTCTTCAAGGAAGATGGCGAGCTGGCAGGCCCGGTTGCCAAGAACCTGACGGACACCGAGCGCGAGGGCCTCGCGGCTGCCGTGGGTGCCACGCCCGGCGACTGCATCTTCTTTGCCGCCGGTGAGAAGTCGGCTGCCCGTGCCCTGCTCGGTGCCGCGCGGGTGGAGATCGGCCACCGCACCGGACTGATCAACCCCGCTGACTGGGCCTTCTGCTGGGTGGTTGACGCACCCATGTTCGAGCCCGCCGCCGCCGCCGTGGCCTCAGGCGACGTGGCTGTTGGCGCCGGCAAGTGGACCGCCGTGCACCACGCGTTCACTTCGCCGAAGCCCGAGTTCATGGACACCTTCGACACCGATCCGGAGTCGGCGCTGGCGTACGCCTACGACATCGTCTGCAACGGCAACGAAATCGGTGGCGGGTCCATCCGTATCCACCGCAGCGATGTCCAGGAGCGTGTCTTCGAGGTCATGGGCTTGTCCCAGGCCGATGCGCAGGAGAAGTTCGGCTTCCTGCTGGAAGGCTTCAAGTTCGGCGCGCCCCCGCACGGCGGCATCGCGTTCGGCTGGGACCGCGTGGTTGCGCTGCTCTCCGGCGTCGAGTCCATCCGCGACGTCATTGCCTTCCCCAAAACCGGCAACGGCTACGACCCGCTGACTGCTGCTCCGGCACCCATTACGGCCCAGCAGCGCAAGGAAGCCGGCGTGGACTTCAAGCCCGAAGCCAAGTAACTCCCGCCCCCCTTGACGGGGGCTGGCCAAGTGTCACCCATGAGGCTTCCCGTTCCGGCGGGGAGCCTTATGGCGTTAATCTCATGATGTCGAGGAAGGGAAGAGCCAGTGGTGGAGCTACCGGCGCGGGTGCTGCAACGGGACCTGGAAAAGGCCATGGACGCTTCTTGGCTGGCACCAGACCGTGCCGAGGTGGGGGACTGGGTCCTCCGTGCCGCCGCCGGGGTGACCCAGCGGGCCAACTCGATCTGGCCCCGGGTGGGCCCGGATTCCGGCGCTGACGAGCTGCCAGCGGCTTTGCGCGCTGCGCGGGCCTGGTACCGGAGCCGCCGCCTGCCCGTCATCGTCCAGGTGTTTGCCGGCCCGGACAACGCACAGCTCAACGCCCTGCTGGACAGCGAGGGCTTCACGCGCCAGTCGGAGACCCTGATCCTCGTGGCGTGTGCAGGCACCCTGGCGCCGTGGGCCGCCGTTGGCGTGGAGATCGCCGAGACACCGTCCGAGGACTGGCTCCAGCTCTGGTGGGATGTGGATGGCCGCGGGGGTGTCGCCGAACGCGAGATTGCCCGCGACATCCTCACCGGCTGCCCTGCGCTGTACGCGACGGTGCGGGACGCCGACGGCGGGGCTGCCGCCGTCGGCCGTCTGGCCTTGCCTGCCGAGCCAGAGGGCTGGGGCGGGATCTATGCGATGGCCACCCGGCCCGACGCGCGCCGGGCTGGGCATGCCAGTGCTGTGCTGCAGGCCTTGCTGACCGAAGGTGCCGCCCGTGGAGTGGGTACCTTTTGGCTGCTGGTCACCGCCGCAAACGAGGGTGCGCAAGAGTTGTATGCCAAGGCCGGTTTCCGCGAGGCCGGACGCTACCTGTACCGCCAGGAGCGGCCTGCCCCGGCGCGATCGGGCTGTTAGCAGCACCACGGAACTGACACTTGAAGCTTCAAGCAAACAGGTTTACACTTGAAGCATGACGCAAACCACTGAACTGCCGCCGGTCCTGTTCCTCAGCCACGGCGCACCGCCACTCGCCGACGACGCCACCTGGACCCGCCAGCTCGGTGCCTGGGGAAACTCCTTCACCAAGCCCAAGGACATCCTGATGGTCTCGGCGCATTGGGAAAATGCGCCCGTAACCCTCAGTGCCACCGAACGCAATCCGGGCCTGGTCTACGACTTTGGTGGGTTTGCGCCCAGGTATTACGAGGTCGAATACGACGCCCCACAGGCGCCCGACCTCGCCAACGAGGTAGCTCGGCTGGTGGGCCAGCACGGACATCACGTGGCGCGGGACGAGAGCCGCGGCCTTGACCATGGCGCCTACGTCCCGTTGAAGGAAATGTTCCCTGATGCAGACGTTCCTGTGGTGCAGATGTCCATGCCAACCCTTGACCCGCAAGGCCTGTTCAAGCTGGGCGAATCGTTGGCACCGCTGCGCGATCGCGGCACGCTGATTGTTGGCTCCGGCTTCACCACCCACAACCTGCGCTGGTTCAACCCTGCCGGTGGGCCGGACACCGCACCTCCCGCTGTGTCCAGCGAATTCGATCAGTGGGCCGAGGAGGCCATGGCCCGCGGGGACGTTGACGCCATTCTCGACTTCCTCAACAAGGCGCCGGCCGCCCGCGAAGCGCACCCCCGCAGTGAACACTGGGCGCCCCTCTACGTGACGCTTGGTGCTGCCTACGCGTCTGGGGACCTGCACGCCAAGACGGCGATTGACGGTTTCTGGTTCGGCCTGTCCAAGCGGTCCTGGACCCTGAGCTAGTCTTGCCGTGATGGCGCGTCGGTGACCTGGATCCGCACGGCACACACGTCCTGGGCTGCGCGCTTGAGGACTTCCGCGCGGGGATCGGGCACGTCCAGGTAGGCCAGGCGCGGGTAGCCCGAGTATTTTGCCAGGACGGGCCGCGCCAAGGCTGCGTCGGCGAGGAGTCGATCCCCGCCGGGAACCAAGTACTCGAAATTCTCGCGGGCAAAGACTGCCCTGGCCTGCTCCACGGCATCGGCCAGCATGCTGTCCGAGCTGTCGCCCCGGCCCCGTGACCTGCTGGACTTGCCGCCAACCTTCGACGCCAGGACCTGACCGGCGCCCGTCACCGCCACGCCGTAGCCGCCACGCCGAATCAACAACAGCCCGGTCCGGCGCGGTTGGATGGCCAGCGACGCCAGTCGTGCGACCGCGTCGGGACCGCGGCCCGGCCTGCCGTCCACCGGCCACGGCGGTTGCAGGAGCGCCGTGGTGCCGTCATGCGCCACGAGCCGCAGGCCGCCGTCGGCGTCGTCCAGCTCGGCGCCGCCATGGCTGGCCCCAAACCGTTCAACCCACCCCGCCAACCTCTCACCCGAGACGGCGACCCAGCGGGTTCCAGGCTGGCGGTCTGGTTCGCGGGGTGGGGCGGCTGGCATGGATTCCTTGGCGGCGGGGGATGGGGGTGCTCTGCAAGTAGCCTATCTATGTGGATGATCTCTTTGGGCAGCAACCGGATGACGACGACGATACTTCTGTTCCGGCGTCGGGCCATTCCAACGCGGCGGCTCCCGGGCGGGTCCAGCCACGCAGTCCGCTGGCCGTCCGGATGCGGCCCAAGAACCTCGATGAGGTAGTGGGCCAGCAGCACCTGCTGGGCCAAGGCTCCCCGTTGCGGCAGTTGGCAGCGGGCACCAACGCCACCGGACCGGCGGGACCCAGCTCACTGATTTTGTGGGGGCCGCCCGGAACCGGTAAAACCACCCTGGCGCACGTGATCGCCCGCGGAACGGGCCGGAAATTCGTTGAACTGTCCGCCATCACCGCCGGCGTCAAGGACGTGCGCAGGGTCATGGACGAGGCATTGACGGCGCGTGACCTCTACAAGACCACCACGGTCCTGTTCCTGGACGAGATCCACCGCTTCAACAAGGCGCAGCAGGACGCCCTCCTGCCCGGCGTCGAAAACCGTTGGGTGGTGCTGGTGGCAGCAACCACGGAAAATCCTTCCTTCTCCGTGGTGTCCCCTCTCCTGTCCCGCTCACTGCTGTTGACCCTCAAACCCTTGACGGACGCTGACGTGGAGGCCCTGCTGCTGCGCGCTGTCGAAGACCACCGGGGCCTGGACAGCGCCGTGGAACTCTCCACCGAAGCACTCGCCCACCTGGTCCGGCTCTCCGGCGGTGACGCTCGCCGGGCTTTGACGGCGTTGGAGGCTGCCGCGGGGGTGGCCTTCGGGGACGCCGAGGACACCGACCACGGGCCGGTACAGGTGGAGCTCAAGCACACCGAACGTGCCTTGGACGTGGCAGCGGTGCGGTACGACAGGGCAGGGGACCAGCACTACGACGTCGCCAGCGCCTTCATCAAGTCGATCAGGGGATCGGACGTGGATGCCGCGCTGCACTACCTGGCCCGGATGCTCGAAGCAGGCGAGGATCCCCGGTTCGTGGCGCGCCGGATCGTGATCTCGGCGGCCGAAGACGTGGGCATGGCCGATCCCACGGCGCTGCAGACAGCGGTGGCCGCGGCGCAGGCGGTGCAGCTGATCGGGATGCCGGAGGGGCGGATCGTCCTGGCAGAAGCGGTGGTGCACCTGGCCACGGCGCCCAAATCCAACGCTGCCTACATGGGACTCAACAAGGCGGTGGCCGATGTCCGCGCGGGCCTGGGCAACGGGATTCCAGCCCACCTCCGGGACGCGCACTATCCGGGCTCCAAGCAATTGGGGCACGGCCAGGGCTACAAGTACGCGCACGACGCGCCCCACAGTGTCGCGGCACAGCAGTATCCGCCGGACGACCTGGTGGGCCGGGACTACTACGAGCCAACGGCCAACGGTGCCGAACGCGAGATCTCCACCCGGCTGGAGCGGCTGCGGAAGATTGTCAGGGGCACGTAGGCCCCATGCTAGGATTGATGTTTGTCTGGCAAGGTTCGGGCGCCCAATCACTGGATCGTATCCGCTCGGTTGTGCCCTGAACCCAGTAGCAAAAGGCAGCGGTTGGCCGATGCTCTCCATTGTGGAGGCCAGTAACACCTGAACACCGCAGATAGTGGAAGGACACAAGTGGCTAACAACACTCGTGCTCGCCGTACCGCACGCCTCTCGCGTGCACTCGGCATTGCTTTGACCCCCAAGGCCGCCAAGTACATGGAGCGCCGCCCGTACGGCCCCGGTGAGCATGGCCGTGCCCGCAAGAAGCAGGACTCTGACTACGCAGTACGTCTGCGCGAAAAGCAGCGCCTGCGCGCCCAGTACGGCATCCGCGAAGCACAGATGACCCGTGCCTTCGAAGAAGCCCGCCGCACCAAGGGCCTGACCGGTGAGAACCTCATCGAGCTGCTCGAAATGCGTCTGGACGCACTGGTCCTGCGTGCCGGCTTCGCCCGCACCATCGCTCAGGCCCGCCAGCTGGTTGTGCACCGCCACATTCTGGTTGACGGTATCCGCGTTGACCGTCCGTCGTTCCGCGTTGGCGAAGGCCAGCTGGTTCACGTTCACAGCCGCAGCGAAACCATGGTTCCGCTGCAGGTGGCAGCAGCCGGCGCACACCGCGACGTTCTGCCCACCGTTCCGGCCTACCTTGACGTCAAGCTCGAGGCACTCCAGGCTCGCCTGGTTCGTCGCCCCAAGCGCTCGGAGATCCCCGTGACCTGCGAAGAGCAGCTCGTCGTCGAATTCTACGCACGCTAAATTTCAGCAGCGTATCCAAAGAAGCCCGTGGCAAGCGCCGCGGGCTTCTTTGTATGTAAGGTACTTGGGGGACATCCGCGGGACGCGCCCAGAGCGTCTCTCGTCGATGCCCACCCATGCACTGAACCTCAAGGAGATGAAACGTATATGTCTGGTGGCGATATTGCCGGCCTGATAGCTGCCGGGGTGTTTGCCCTCCTGGTCTTGTTGCTGGCGGTGCCCATCCTGAAGCTCGGCCGGGTGTTTGACGAAGTCCGCACCTCTATCAGGTCCATCAGCGACGGCGCCACGCCCCTCATGGACGAGGTCACTGCCACGGTGTCCACCACGAACCAGCAGCTCAAGAAGGTGGACGGCATCTCCACGAACGTCTCCGACGCGTCCGCCAACATCTCCGCACTGTCGTCCCTGGTGGCCGCCACCGTGGGTTCCCCGCTGATCAAGGCGGCATCGTTCAGCTACGGTGTCCGTACCGCACTGGCCAACCGCAAGAAGCCGGCCGCCGGCCGCCGCAGCCGCTGAATTCCGGAGGATAGCCATATGAAACGACTTGTTTGGATGGGACTCGGCGTGGCCATTGGTGTCATCGCCTTCCGTAAGATCAACGAAGCCCAGACCCAGCTCGGCCCCGCCGGGCTCAACCGGGCCGTCTCGCGGGTCGCGGACACCGTCTACGACTTCGCCGACGCTGTCCGTGACGGCATGCGCGAACGGGAAACCGACCTTCGCGCCGCGCTGGGCATCGACTCAGCCGATGTAGCCCGCCGGCCGTAGCCAGGCCAGCCGCCGTGGCATCCACGGCACAGCAGCAGCAACCCGGTACGAGCCAGCACGGCCCGCGCCACTGAACGAACTTTCCGCCGCACCGGCGGACCACGAAGGGTAAGAAAACAGCTCATGAAGTCGCAGGAGATCACGAAGCGCTGGGTGGACTTTTTTGTCAGCAAAGGCCACACGCCGGTGCCATCCGCATCATTGGTCTCCAGCGACCCGTCGCTGCTGTTCACCGTGGCCGGCATGGTGCCCTTCATTCCGTACCTGACAGCCCGGGAAGAAGCTCCCTACCTGCGCGCCACCAGCGTGCAGAAGTGCATCCGCACCGGTGACATCGAGGAAGTGGGCAAGACTGCCCGGCACGGCACGTTCTTCCAGATGTGCGGCAACTTCTCCTTCGGTGACTACTTCAAGGAAGATGCCATCAAGTTCGCCTGGGAGCTGTTGACGTCCAGTGTGGCCGACGGCGGCTACGGACTGCCCCCCGAACGGCTCTGGGTCACGGTCTACGAAGAAGACGACGAAGCCAAGGACCTATGGCTGCAGCACACTGGCGTTCCTGCCGAGCGGATCCAGAAAATGGGCAAGGCAGACAACTACTGGAACACCGGCCAGCCCGGCCCGGCGGGACCCTGCTCCGAGATCTACTACGACCGCGGTCCGGCCTACGGCATTGAGGGTGGCCCACTGGCGGATGAAACCCGCTACATCGAGATCTGGAACCTCGTCTTCATGCAGTACCAGATCGAGAATGTCCGCTCCAAGGAAGATTTTGACGTCGTGGGCGAACTGCCCAAACGCAACATCGACACGGGCCTGGGCATGGAACGCCTGGCCATGATCCTGCAGGGTGTCGAGAACATGTACGAGACGGACCAGGTCCGCCCGGTCATCGACAAGGCCGCCGAGCTCTCCGGCCGGCCGTACACGTCCGCCGAGACGCCCGAAGACCCGCACCACACCGATGACGTCCGGATGCGCGTGGTGGGAGACCACATCCGCTCAGCCCTGATGCTCATCTCCGACGGTGTCACCCCCTCCAACGAAGGCCGCGGCTACGTGCTGCGTCGCCTCATCCGCCGGGCCGTCCGCTCCATGCGCCTGCTCGGGGTCGAAGAGGCCTGCCTGCCGCAGTTGCTGCCCGCTTCCCGGGACGCCATGAAGGGCGTGTACCCCGTGGTGGAGACGGACTTCGCCAGGATCAGCCGGATCGCCTACGCCGAAGAGCGGGCCTTCCTGCGGACCATCGCGTCCGGTACGGCGCGGCTCGAGGACGCGGTGGCCGAATCCAAGGCCGCCAACCGGCCGCTGTCTGGTGCGGAGGCCTTCGCCCTGCACGACACCTACGGTTTCCCCATCGACCTCACCCTCGAAATGGCCGAAGAGGCCGGGCTGAACGTTGACGAGAAAGCTTTCCGAGCCCTGATGCAGGAGCAGCGGCAGCGCGCCCAGGCAGACGCCAAGGGCAAGAAGGGTGGCCACGCCGACCTCAGCGCCTTCCAAGACATCCTTGCCAAGGGCGAGACCGTCTTCACCGGCTATACCGAACTCGACGGCGAATCCCGGGTCCGCGGCCTGCTGGCCGCTGGCAAACCGGTCCAGCAGGCATCAACCGGCGATGAAATCGAACTGATCCTCGCCGAAACCCCGTTCTACGCCGAGGCTGGCGGCCAGTCGGCGGACACGGGCCTGATCACCGGTGACGGGTTCGTCGTCGAAGTCCTCGACGTCCAGCGCCCCATCAAGGGCCTGAGCGTACACAAGGCGATTGTGCGCGAAGGCGAGATCGGCAACGAGTCCCTGGTGCAGGCCGCCGTGGACCGTGAACGCCGCCACGCAGCCGAGCAGGCCCACACCGGCACCCACATTGTGCACGCCGCCCTGCACCAGATCCTTGGCCCGGAAGCCACCCAGCGCGGCTCCTTCAACAAGGCGGGCTACCTGCGTTTCGACTTCGCCTGGGGCGAGGGGCTGAGCACCGCCACACGCTCGGAAATCGAAGAGGTGGCCAACATCGCCATCCGCAACAACTACTCCGTGCAGACGAACGTCATGGGCCTGGCCGAGGCGAAGGCGCTGGGCGCCATGGCCCTGTTCGGCGAAAACTACGGTAGCGAAGTGCGTGTAGTCGAGATCGACGGCGCGTGGTCCCGCGAACTCTGCGGCGGCACCCACGTGGCCAACACGTCCCTGATCGGCAGCCTTTCGCTGTTGGGTGAGCAGTCCGTCGGTTCGGGAAACCGCCGTGTTGAGGCGTTTGTGGGCATGGAAGCATTCCGCTACCTGGCTGCCGAACGCGCCCTGGTCAACGAACTCACCGACCTCTTGAAGGTACCCTCGGGCCAGTTGGCAGATCGCATTTCCACCACCTTGGCCAAGTTGAAGGCCACCGAAAAGGAACTCGACAGGCTCCGGAAGGACCAGTTGGCTGCAGCCGCCGCTCAGCTGGTGTCCACCGCCAGGGACGCTGGGGGTGTCTCGGTGATCGCCCACGACGCCGGCTCCGTCAGCGGTGCCGACGACATCCGTGGCTTGGCGCTGGATCTTCGCAGCCGGCTCGGCTCAGCAGCGGCCACCGTAGCAGTGGCCGGCGAAGCCAACGGCAGGCCCATCATCCTGGTCGCCACCAACGAGGCAGCCCGGGAGGCAGGCGTGAAGGCCGGCGCCCTGGTTCGCATTGCTGCCGGGATCCTCGGCGGCGGTGGCGGCGGGAAAGACGACGTCGCCCAGGGCGGCGGAACCGACCCCGCGCAGACCGGCGCTGCCCTGGCAGCCGTGGTTGACGCCGTCGCCCGTCGATAGAGAGCCCATGGAGAACGCTACGAACGCTCACGATTACCCCCGCGGCATCAAGCTGGGGGTGGACGTGGGCACCGTCCGCGTGGGCGTGGCGATCTGCGATCGGGACGAGATCCTCGCCACCCCGCACAAGACACTGGACCGCAATCCCCGGAAGAATTCCGACGTCAGGGTGATCGCCAACCTGGTGGCCGAACTCGGCGCTGTCCAGGTGATCGTGGGCTTGCCGCGCACCATGAAAGGCGAAGAGCACGCCTCGGCCAAGATGGCCACGGACTACGCGCTGCTCCTCGCCGCGGAGCTCGCGCACCGTTCCCCTGACGTGCCCATCAACCTGGTTGACGAGCGCCTGAGCAGCGTTTCGGCGCACCGGAACCTGCACGAAGCTGGCATGAGCAGCCGAAACCACCGTAAAGTGGTGGATCAGGTCGCAGCAGCTGGCATCCTTCAGCACGCTATCGACATGCAAAAAGCCAGGGGAGCGGATGTTGGCTCACGCGTGAGCGCTCCTTCCCCTGCCGTGGACTTGGGGGTCAGTGCGGCGCAGGAGTCCTTCCTTGCCGCGCCGGGGGAAACGGCCCGATCCACAGACCTTGGAAGGCAACAGTGAGTCCTGCCAGCAACGACGATGCTACCGGCGACGCGGAGCAGCCCCGGCCGCTGACCCGTAAAGAACTGCGGGAACGCGAAAAGCACCTCGCCGACGAGCAGGGCATCACCGGCTCGCCCGCCGCGGATTCTTTTGACACGAATTCTTCTGACACGGACGCCGCCGTACCGCCGCTGCCGCCCGTGCCACCAGCCACCGCAGGCATTCCTGCCGTGCCCGATGCCCAGCCCACCATCCAGGACGCGGACGCGCACGACGACGGCGGGCAGCCTCCTGTGGCGCCCCACGACGATGCGGCCGCCCACCATGGCCGCCACGAGTTCGAGACCTACGACGCCGACGCGCGTGCGCACGACGCGGCCCATGATGGGCAGACTCATGAGGACGCTGCCCACTACGCAGCTGCGCACTACGAGCCAGAGCACGACGCGCACTACGTTGACGAACACGGCCAGCCCTTCGATGAGCACCACGAGCCGGAGCACGTAGCCTTGTCGGCTGCACCACCGATCGGCGGTGCGGCAAAGACGTCGAAGAAAGTTCGGCGGCGCCGGCGCGTTGTGGCGCTGCTGTTATCGCTTGCCGTCTTCATTGCTGCGGTGGTGGTTGGTGCGCAGTTCATCAAGCCGCTGCTGGGGAACAGCAAACCCGCAGATTTTCCCGGCCCTGGTACCGGCCAAGTCCAGGTGAAGGTAGACAACGGCGAGGGAACCAGGTCCGTCGCGGCCGATCTGGAGAGCAAGAACGTCATTGCCAACTCGGACACCTTCCTGCAGGCCTTCAACGCCTCCGGGGGAGTGCTGGCCCCAGGTGACTACACGTTCCGGACGGAGATGAAGAACTCAGACGCCGTCTCGGTCTTGCTCGGTAAAGACCAGGAGAAGGTCATCTACATCGCACTGAGCGCCGGCCTGCGGATCGGTGAGTCCCTGCAGGCGATCTCGGACGGATCCGGCATCAGCGTGGCGCAGCTGAAAACCTTCAGCGACCAGCCCGCCCAATTCGGGCTGCCAGCCACGGCCAAGAACCTCGAAGGCTTCCTCGCCCCGGGCGAGTACCGGTTCCCGCTGGGTACTTCAGCCAAGGACATCCTGCAGAAGCTCGTCACCACCACGGTGGACGAACTCGTCTCCCAAGGCATCACCGATGCCGCCAAACAGTACGAGGCAGTCATCGTCGCCAGCATTGTCCAGGCCGAAGGCGGGCAGGCCGATTACGGCGATGTAGCCGGAGCAATATACAACCGACTCAAGCCCAACGACCAGACCGGTGGTTTCCTCCAGGTCGACTCGGCGGTCACCTACGGGCTGGGCACGAAGAGCTTCAACTTCACCGAAGAACAGCGCGTGGACAAGTCCAACCCGTACAACACTTACGCCAACCCTGGACTGCCGCCAGGACCGATCGGTTCACCGGGCAAGACTGCCATCGATGCGGCGGCCAAGCCCAAGGCCAACAACTACCTGTACTGGGTCACCATCAACCTTGATACCAAGGAGACCAAGTTCTCCAGCACCTTGGCCGAGCACAACGTGTACGTTGCCGAGTACAACGCTTGGTGCACGGCCAACGCGGGACGTTGCACATGAGTTCTCGGGCTGCCGTCCTGGGACACCCGATCAACCACTCGAAGTCACCGGCACTGCACTTGGCCGCCTACGCGCACCTGGGGATGGAGATCGGCTACACGGCCATCGACGTCACCGAAGGCCTCCTGCCGGCCTTCATGCAGCAGATCGACCAGCAATCCGGCTGGCGGGGGCTGTCAGTGACCATGCCGTTGAAGCTCGCCATGCTCAACGAGGTCGACGAGGTCCGCGGCGTAGCCCAGACCCTTGGCGTGGTGAACACTGTCTCCTTCGAGGAGCAGGCTGGCAGCATTAAAACGGTTGGCTGGAACACGGACGTGATGGGCATTGTCAACGCCGTCAGGCATGCCGGCGTCGGCACCTCGCCTTCCGCGGTTGTCCTTGGTGGGGGCGGGACCGCCGCCTCGGCCGTGGCAGCTTTACGTGAACTCGCCGTCGACACCGTCACGATCCTGGCCAGGGACCCGGCCCGGACCGACGACGTCCGGGCCGCCGCGCAGAGCGTCGGCATGGCCCTGGACATCCGCGACCTGGCGGGGGCCGCGCCGCTCGTGGCGGGGGCCGACGTCGTCATTTCCACCCTGCCACCGCGGGCAGCCGATGGCCTGGCCAGTCAGGTGGCAGCGTTGAAAACGCCAACTCCGGGCGTGCTCCTGGACGTTGCCTACGACCCCTGGCCCAGCCTGATCGCATCCGTGTGGCAGGCCGGCGGTGGCGCAGTGGTGCCCGGACTGGAGATGTTGCTGTACCAGGCGGTCGAGCAGGTTCGGCTGTTTACCGGCCGGGGAGCCGACGTTAACGGAGCTGTCATAGATGTGATGTGCGACGCAGTCGGGCTTCCTCGACGGGCCTTGTAACCGCCCTACGTGGCAGGATGGAAATTATGCGTTGGTTGACTGCCGGAGAATCCCATGGTCCGGCTTTGATGGGAATTATTGAGGGCGTACCCGCCGGTGTGGAAATCACCAGCGGTCACATCGCCGACTCCTTGGCCCGCCGACGCCTTGGCTACGGCCGCGGCGCCCGGATGAAGTTTGAACAAGACGTTGTCACCATCCTTGGCGGGGTCCGGCACGGCTTGACCCAAGGTGGCCCGGTGGCCATCCAGGTGGCCAACTCCGAATGGCCCAAGTGGGAACAGATCATGGCCGCGGACCCGGTCGACGCAGAGACCCTGGCCAACCAGGCCCGCAATGCGCCGTTGACCCGGCCGCGCCCTGGCCACGCTGATTTCACCGGCATGCAGAAGTACGGCTTCGCCGAAGCCCGCCCGGTCCTGGAGCGCGCCAGCGCCCGCGAAACGGCCACCCGCGTGGCCATGGGCACTGTTGCCGCCCGGTTCCTCGGCCAGTTGGGCATCGAACTTGTCAGCCACACGGTGGCGATTGCCAGCGTGAGCGTTCCAGAGGGCCGAGCCTTGCCGGTACCGACCGATGTCATCGCCCTTGACGCCGATCCGCTGCGCTGCTTCGACCGCGAAACCTCCGATGCCATGGTGGCTGAAGTGGACGCGGCCCACAAAGAGGGCGAGACCCTCGGTGGCGTTGTGGAAGTCCTCGCTTACGGCCTGCCGCCGGGACTTGGCAGCTACGTGCACTGGGACCGCCGGTTGGATTCTCGGTTGGCAGCTGCCCTGATGGGTATCCAGGCCATCAAGGGCGTCGAGGTGGGCGATGGCTTCCTCACCGCAGCACGCCGCGGCTCAGCCGCCCATGACGAAATCGTCCGCGACGCTGCCGGCCGGATCGTTCGAACCAGCAATCGCGCTGGCGGCATCGAAGGTGGCATGAGCATTGGCGACGTCCTGCGCGTTCGGGCAGCCATGAAGCCCATTGCCACGGTGCCGCGTGCCCTGAAAACCATCGACATCAGCACTGGCGAACCGGCCAAGGCCCACCACCAGCGCTCCGACGTCTGCGCAGTCCCCGCCGCCGGCGTCGTCGCCGAAGCCATGGTGGCCCTGGTGCTGGCCGAGGCCGTCATCGAGAAGTTCGGCGGCGACTCCGTGGCGGAAACCGCACGGAACATCAAGGGTTACCTGGACAACATTCCGGCAGCCCTGGACACGATCGGTCAGTAGTGCTCCGCCGCAGCAACCCCATCGACGGGGTCCATGGGCCGATCGTCCTGATCGGTCCCATGGCGGTGGGCAAATCTGCCATCGGGAGCCATCTCGCCCAGCAGTTGGGGAGCGCCTACGTCGACACGGACGCCGTGATCGTTGCAGCGCACGGGTCGATCGCCGAAATCTTCGCCTGCCGTGGCGAGCACGCCTTCCGTGAGATCGAAGCCCGAACCGTTGCGAACGCCGTCGAGTCCGCTGCCGGCACCGGAACGGTGATTTCGCTGGGCGGCGGGGCCGTCCTGGACTCCGGCACGCAGCAGGTTATCAACGGCTGCACCGTGGTGTACCTGGAGTGCGATTCCGACACTGTGGCGGCCCGGATTGCCCGTAATTCATCCCGGCCGCTCCTGGCCGGAAACGCCATGGAACGCTGGGTCACCATGTTCGCAGCGCGCCAACCGGTCTACGAACGCCTGGCGGACATCACCTTGGACGTGCGGCACGGTTCGGTTTCCGAACTCAGCCACCAGCTCGAAGCAACGCTGCGGAGCTACGCAGCTGCCCAACAGGAAGTTGAGAAGTGAGCACCGATTCAACCATCATCAAGGTCACCGGCGAAGCTGCCGCCAACAACTACGACGTCGTAGTGGGCCGCGGACTGCTCGGTGAACTCCCCGCGCTCCTGGGGGAGCGGGTCCGCCGTGTCCTGGTCATCCACCCCCGGGCGCTGCGCCTGACCGGCGATACAGTGCGCGACGAGCTGGCCGCCGCCGGCTTCACCTCGCTCACCGCAGAGATTCCCGACGCCGAAGAAGGCAAGCACATCCAGGTTGCCGCTTTCTGCTGGCAGGTCCTGGGCCAAAACGACTTCACCCGCTCCGACGCGATTGTGGCGGTGGGTGGCGGCGCCGTCACCGACCTGGCCGGCTTCGTGGCAGCCACCTGGTTGCGCGGCGTGAAAGTCATCCACATGCCCACCAGCCTGTTGGGCATGGTGGACGCCTCCGTTGGCGGCAAGACCGGCATCAACACGGCAGAGGGCAAGAACCTGGTGGGCTCATTCCACCCGCCGGCCGGTGTCTTGGTGGACCTCGACACGCTGACCACACTGCCTAAGAACGAGATCATTTCCGGCCTGGCCGAGGTCATCAAATGCGGTTTCATCGCCGATCCAGCCATCCTGGACATCGTGGAACGGGACTCAGCGGCCGTCGTAGACCCGCAGTCCGCGGAGCTCCGCGAATTGATTGAGCGAGCCATTGCCGTAAAGGCTAACGTCGTCTCGGCGGACCTTAAGGAATCCGGACTCCGCGAGATCCTTAACTACGGGCACACGCTGGGCCACGCGATTGAGCTCGTGGAGCGATACTCCTGGCGGCACGGCGCAGCGGTCTCCGTTGGCATGATGTTTGCTGCGGAACTGGCCCGCAGCGTGGGCCGGCTCAGCGACGCCGACGCCGATCGGCACCGCAGCATCCTCGAGACCATGGGACTGCCCGTCACGTACCGCCGGGACCGCTGGCAGGGACTCCTCGACGGGATGCGGCGTGACAAAAAGTCACGCGGTGACCTGCTTCGTTTCGTGGTGCTCGACGGTGTGGCCAAGCCCGGCATCCTCGACGTGCCAGACACCTCGCTGCTGTTCGCGGCCTACCAAGAGATTGCCTCCTGATGTACGGGGACCAAAGCGGAACATCGGACTGGCCGGAGGCCGGTTTCCCGGGCATCCGGATCAACCCGGAAACGCTGGCACCGGAGATCGTCAACGCCGAGGCCTGTGCCGCAGCGTTGGAAGCATCTACCGAACCCAAGGACAAGATCTTCGTCCTGTTGGTGGAAGGGCATTCCGCCGAGGCGGCAGAACTGTTGGCCGAAGCCCGGTACAGCGATCCTGAATCGTTCACCCTGCGCGCCTTCGAAGCCGAGGTGCTCCGGGTGACCAACCGTTTGGACCGGGCCCTCGACCTTTTCCGCCAACTGCTCGCAGAGGTCCAAGGCACGCCCCGGGAGGCACAGGGGCTGCAGTACCTCGGCCGGACCCAATATGCGGCCGGGTTGACTTCCGCCGCCGTCGAATCCTTCACCCGTGCCCTCGATCTCCGGGTCGCTGGCTCCGCCGACGCAGCCCAGATCTACTCCTCCACGGTGGCCCTTCGCCGGGCCCGGGACGTGCTCGAACTGGCCTCCTGAGGTAGTAGCCAGCAGCGGCGCAAGCCGGAAGCCGGTAAATGCCGGTAGAATGATTCTTGGATTTTTGAAAAACACGCGCTGGCGAGCTTTTTGGCGTGCCCGCCCGGCATGCAGCGTCGAAGCACGCACCGATATGGAAACCTGAGGATACAGTGGCAACCACTAACGACATCAAGAACGGAACGGTCCTGAAGCTTGAGGGCCAGCTCTGGAACATCATTGAATTCCAGCACGTCAAGCCCGGCAAGGGTGGCGCTTTCGTCCGCACCAAGATGCGCAACGTGTTGTCCGGCAAGGTTGTTGACAAGACCTTCAACGCTGGCCTCAAGATCGAAACCGCAACGGTTGATCGGCGCGATTACCAGTACCTGTACCAAGACGGCGCAGACTTCGTCTTCATGGACACCTCTGACTTTGACCAGATCACTGTCTCCGGCGACACCGTGGGCGATGCCACCAACTTCATGCTCGAGAACCAGATGGTCAACATTGCGATGCACGAGGGCAGCGCACTGTACATCGAGCTGCCCGCAAGTGTTGTCCTCGAGATCACCTACACGGAGCCGGGCTTGCAGGGCGACCGTTCCTCCGCTGGTACCAAGCCGGCAACCCTGGAAACCGGCTACGAGATCCAGGTTCCGCTGTTCGTCGAGAACAACACCAAGGTCAAGGTGGACACCCGCGACGGCAGCTACCTGGGCCGGGTCTCTGAGTAGTGAGCGCACGCGGTAAAGCCCGGAACCGGGCACTGGATGTACTTTTCGAGGCTGAGCAGCGCTCGGTCTCGGCCTTTGACGTACTCCGCGCCCGGCGGGAAAAGACTGACCAGATCATCAACCCGTACACCGTAGAGCTCGTCGAGGGTGTGGTCTCGCAGCAGGCCACCATCGACGAATTCCTGGAAACCTACTCCCAAGGCTGGACCCTGGAACGGATGCCCTCCGTTGACCGGATCATCCTCCGCGTAGGTACGTGGGAGCTGCTCTACAACGACGACGTCCCTGACGGGGTAGCTGTCAGCGAGGCAGTAGCGCTGGCCAAGGTACTCTCCACGGACGAGTCACCCCAGTTCATCAACGGACTCCTGGGTCGGCTCCAGCAGCTCAAGCCGTCCCTGCTGGCCTGACCCCAGCACTGGTGAAGCCCGCTGGCGAAGGCCCTGCTCGATTTCGAGTGGGGCCTTTTCTGCGGTCGAGTGGAGCCGCTTAGCCTGCCAGCGCCGCCCGCATGGCCAGTACCCGTTGCAGCTGGATCCGCTCTTCGCCTTGGTGGTCCTGCACCTGGCGGCCAGCGAGGATGCGTTGGCGGATGTTTGCCAGCCGGGTGGCGGCCCGGATGAAGTCCCGCATCTGCTGCTTGCGGCCGTAGGTTCCAGCCCACGCCAGGGCCCGCTGCCGGCCGGAGCGGGTTGCGAGGAGTTCAACTTCAGCGGGCGTAAACCAGCCTGCAGCGGCATATTCGCCGAGCCGTTGCCGGGTGAGGCGTTTCTCTGCCACCCGGAGCAGCACGATTCCCAGCACGGCCAGGACGAACAGTGGCACCTGGACCGTGACGTACTCGGCGAAGAAACCCTGGCCCATGCTGTTCCACCGGTTGTGCAGGAACATCGCGGGGAGCAGGCCCAGCACGAACGCCAGCACAATACCGCCGGTGGAGGCCCGCCGCGCCGCGAGACCCATGATCAGGCCCGTGGTGCCGGTGAACAAGGCGTGGGCGAAGGGCGACATCACCCCGCGGAGGAAGAACACCTGTGCCAGGTCCACCCCAGGATCCGGGGATTCCGCCAAGGCACGGCCAAAGTAGAGGATGTTCTCGGTAAACGCGAAGCCGCCGGCGATCGTGAAGGCGAAGACCACACCATCCACGGGACCATCGATGTGGCGCCGTGCCAACAGCATGATCGCCAGCAGGCCAAGCGACTTGGCGAACTCTTCCACGATCGGTGCCTGGACTGTTGCCAGGTACGTCCGGAGTTCGGCCGGGTCTGCGGACGGGGACGTCAGGACGAACAGCGGTTGGATCAGTAGCGTGACGGCAATGGACACCGCGGCACCCCACGTGAACGCGAACACCAGCAGCCGCCGTGGTTCTGGCTCCCACCTGTCGATAGCCCAGACGGCCAGCAGCACTACGGACAGCGGAATGAGCGAGGCCAGGAAGCCGATGACGAACCCAGCGGGCCCAATATTCGAAAACAAAAACGGCAGCACAATGAAGAGGCTCAGGAACGCCAATGCCCCGCCTCCCACGCTGAGCAATACGATGCTGCCAGACATCCGGCGGACTGCCGAGGCGGGCTGCGGAACCTGTGCCAGCACCGGTGCCAGCGGATTGCCTTGGTGCCCCGGTGCCGGCCGGAAGTGCTGTTCCTGGACGTGCCCCAGCCAGGTGGGGTTGGCGGTGCCGGGAATTGGCCCGGTGGGTTGGTGTGGAGGCATCGACATGATCGAAGCCTAGTGTCCTGGATGGGGCGGCGAGGACGGCGGATGCGAACCCCCAGTGTGACGAGCAACGCGTGCACCCGGCGGGGCAGTCAGCATCGCCCTATGGTAATTTTGAACTGCACATCATCCTTTTTTAATTCCGTCCAGAGAGGCGGGGAAAGGGGAGACGAAGACTTGACTTCCGTCACCAGCGCACCGGTTCCTGCCAGGGTTGTCCTCAGTTCGGCAGACATTGACCGGGCACTCACCCGTATTGCCCACGAGATCCTTGAAGCCAACAAGGGCTCCCAGGACCTGGTCCTGCTCGGCATCCCGCGCCGCGGCTACCCGCTGGCCCTCCGGCTTGCGGCCAAAATCGCCGACGCCGATCCCACCGTTGACGCAGCCACCATTGTTGGCCAGTTGGACGTCACCATGTTCCGCGACGATTTGTCCCGGCAAGGCACGCGGCCACCGTTCCCCACCAAGCTGCCCCGCACCGGGATCGACAACAAGGTGGTGGTCCTCATCGATGACGTCCTCTACTCTGGCCGCACCATCAGGGCCGCCCTGGACGCTCTTGTCGACCTCGGCCGGCCGCGCATTGTCCGGCTCGCCGTGCTGATTGACAGGGGCCACCGGGAACTGCCCATCCGCGCAGACCATGTTGGCAAGAACCTGCCCACGTCCTCCGCCGAAAAGGTCCGGGTGCGGCTCGAAGAGACGGATTCCACGCCCGACGGCGGCCCGGTCAACGAAGTAGTGATCGAGGCCGGCGCATGAAACACCTACTCTCCACCCAGGACCTCAGCCTCGGTGACGCCATTTCGATCCTCGACACCGCCGAAGAAATGGCAGCCGTGGGGGAGCGTGAGGTCAAGAAACTCCCCGCACTACGCGGCCGCACGGTGGTCAACCTCTTCTTCGAAGACTCCACCCGCACCCGAATCTCCTTCGAGGCCGCCGCTAAGCGGCTATCGGCAGACGTGATCAACTTCGCGGCCAAGGGCTCCTCAGTCTCCAAGGGCGAATCCCTCAAGGACACCGCCCAGACGCTGTCCGCCATGGGAGCGGACGCCGTCGTCATCCGGCACTGGGCCTCAGGAGCGCCGCACCGGCTGGCCTCGACGGACTGGATCGACGCCGCAGTCATCAACGCCGGTGACGGCACCCACGAACACCCCACGCAGGCCCTGCTGGACGCCTTCACCATGCGCCGGCACTGGACCCAGCTGGCCGGCATCGAATCGCAGGGTGCCGACCTCACCGGCATGCGCGTCGCGATTGCTGGCGATGTCCTGCACTCCCGGGTGGCGCGTTCCAACGTGTGGTTGCTCCGCACATTGGGCGCGGACGTCACCCTCGTGGCGCCGCCCACCCTGCTGCCCATCGGCGTCGAGCAGTGGCCCTGCAAGGTCAGCTACGACCTCGACGAGACCATCGCAACCGGCGTGGACGCCGTCATGATGCTCCGGGTGCAGGGCGAGCGGATGAACGATTCGTTCTTCCCCAGCACCCGCGAATACTCCCGGCGTTGGGGCTTCGATGACAGCCGGCTCCGTTCGTTGGACACCCTCGGCATGAAGGACACCATCATCATGCACCCCGGCCCCATGAACAGGGGCCTGGAAATCAGCGCCGCGGCCGCAGATTCACCGCGCTCCACCGTCTTGGCCCAGGTCCGCAACGGCGTGTCCGTGCGGATGGCCGCCCTCTACCTGCTGCTCTCCGGGGACACCCGGGAACCAGCCGCCACCCCGGGCGCAGGCGTTGCCGCCGCCCCTTCCACCAAGGAGAGCATCTGATGGCAGGCACCACCGAAACGTACTTGATCCGAGGCGCAGCCGTCCTCGGCGGTGAAGCAACCGACCTGCTCATCCGAGACGGCATCATTGCAGCGCTGGGGGAGAACCTCGACGCCGATGACGCCGCGGTCATTGACGCCGCCGGCCTGGTGGCCCTTCCCGGCATGGTGGACATCCACACCCACCTCCGCGAACCGGGCCGCGAAGACGCGGAGACGGTCGAAACCGGCACCCGCGCCGCAGCCAAGGGCGGCTACACGGCAGTGCACGCCATGGCCAACAGCAACCCGGTCGCTGACACAGCCGGCGTGGTGGAGCAGGTCCACAGCCTCGGCAAAGCTGCCGGCTGGGTTGATGTCCGGCCCGTGGGCGCCGTCACCGTGGGCATTGCCGGCAAGCAGCTCGCCGAGTTGGGCGCCATGGCCGATTCCCGGGCCCGCGTCCGGGTCTTCTCCGACGACGGCAATTGCGTGTCCGACCCGGTGCTGATGCGCCGGGCGTTGGAATACGTCAAGGCGTTCGACGGCGTGGTGGCCCAGCACGCGCAGGAGCCCCGCCTCACCGAGGGCGCACAAATGAACGAGGGCGAGGTTTCCGCGGTGCTCGGCCTGGCCGGCTGGCCTGCTGTGGCAGAGGAAAGCATCATTGCCCGCGACGTCCTCCTGGCCCAGCACGTGGGTTCCCGGTTGCACGTCTGCCACGTTTCTACCTCCGGCTCGGTGGAGATCATCCGCTGGGCCAAGGAACGCGGCATCAACGTCACGGCAGAAGTCACCCCCCACCACCTGCTGCTCACCGACGAACTGGTCCGCAGCTACGACCCCGTCTTCAAGGTGAACCCGCCGCTGCGCACCAACGCCGACGTCCACGCCCTCCGCGCCGGCCTCGCCGACGGCACCATCGATGTGATCGGCACCGACCACGCCCCGCACCCCAGCGAGCACAAGGAATGCGAATGGGCACAGGCTGCCATGGGCATGACCGGCCTGGAAACCGCACTGTCGGTGGTGCAGGAAACCATGATCGAGACCGGCCTGATGACGTGGGCTGACTTCGCCAGGGTGACCTCCACGGTGCCGGCGCAGATTGGCCGCGTGGCAGACCAGGGCCGGCCACTGGCAGTGGGCGAACCCGCCAACGTCGTGCTGGTGGACCCCGCCGCGCGCTGGACAGTGGACCCGTCAGCCATGGCCACCATGGGCCGGAATTCACCCTTCAAGGGCCTCGAGCTGCCCGGCAAGGTGGTGGCAACGTTCTTCCACGGCCACCCCACCGTCCTCAACGGGGAGCTGAATACGCCCAACCCCGGCGTGCCGGCGGTGGCCCACTGATGGACCGCATTCTCCCGGGCCTGCTGATGTTGGCGATCATCGTCGTTGTGTTCGCCTTGATCTGGCTGGGCTGGCGGAACCGCCTGCGCCGCCAGGCCGACGTCGAAACCCTCCCCCCGGTGCCCACGGAACCGGGGGAGCCCCTCGCCGCAGCGGAGGGCCAGTACGTCGCCACCACCACCGGCGGCGATTGGCTGGACCGGATTGCGGTGCAGGGCCTGGGGATCAGGACCAACGCCACCCTGAGCCTCTACCCCCACGGTGTCCTGTTCGCCCGCGACGGCGCGCCGGACCTGTACATCCCGGCCGCTGCGCTGGTGGGCGTCCGGCAGGACAGTGGAATGGCGGGTAAATTCGTCGAGAAAGACGGCTTGCTGGTCCTGTCCTGGATGCTCGGCACCCGGGAGCTCGACACCGGGTTCCGCACCCGGCACGCAGCCGACAAGGACACGCTCCACCTGGCGCTGCAGGACTTGATCGCAGCAGCCGACACCACCAGCGGAAAGTAGGACCCCATGACCTCCCTCCGCTCAACCACAGACCCAGCAGTGAAAGCGAATACAGTGACAGCAACCAGCCAGGCAGTTCTCGTCCTCGAAGATGGCCGCATCTTCCGCGGCACCAGCTACGGAGCCACCGGCACGGCGCTGGGCGAGGCCGTCTTCGCCACCGGGATGACCGGTTACCAGGAAACCATCACAGACCCGTCCTACGCCCGCCAGCTGGTGGTGCAGACGGCACCACACATCGGCAACACCGGCGTGAACAGCGAGGATGCCGAGTCCCGGCGCATCTGGGTAGCCGGCTACATTGTCCGCGACGCCGCCCGCCGGCCGTCCAACTGGCGCTCGGAGCGCTCCCTCGATGAGGAGCTCGTGGACCAGGGCATCGTGGGCATCCAGGGCGTGGACACCCGAGCTATCACTCGGCACCTGCGCGAGCACAAGACCATGCGCGCCGGGATCTTCTCCGGAGCCGCAGCGGAGCGCACTGACGCCGACCTGGTGGCAGCAGTCCTCGCCAGCTCGCCCATGGAGGGCGCCCGGCTGGCCGAGGAAGTCAGCGTCAAGGACGCCTATGTGGTGGACCCGGCCGATCACGGTTGGGACGGCGAGCCCCGCTTCAGCATCGCCGCGATCGACCTCGGCATCAAGGCCATGACGCCCATCCGGTTCGCCGAACGTGGCGTGCGGGTGCACGTCCTGCCGGCCACGGCCACCCTGGCGGACGTCAAAGCGGTGAACCCCGATGGTTTCTTCATGTCCAACGGTCCTGGCGACCCAGCCACCGCAGATGCGCAGGTCAGCCTGCTCCGTTCGGTCCTGGACGAGAAGCTGCCCTACTTCGGCATCTGCTTCGGCAACCAGATCCTGGGCCGTGCGCTCGGCTTTGGCACCTACAAGCTGCGCTACGGCCACCGGGGCATCAACCAGCCCGTCCTGGACCGCCGCACCGGCAAGGTGGAGATCACCTCGCAAAACCACGGCTTCGCCGTTGACGCTCCGCTCGACGGCGCCACCCAGGCCCCCGAGGAGCGCTACGGCCGCGTCGAGGTCAGCCACATCAGCCTCAACGACGACGTCGTCGAGGGCCTCGCCTGCCTCGACATTCCCGCCTTCTCGGTGCAATACCACCCCGAAGCGGCCTCGGGCCCGCACGACGCCGCCTACCTCTTCGACCGTTTCATCGACCTGATGGCGGAGACGAAGACAGCGAACACCAAGAACATCAACACTGAGGACACGAAGTAATGCCAAAGAGAACTGACCTCAAGAGCGTCCTGGTCATCGGCTCCGGCCCCATCGTGATCGGCCAGGCCGCGGAATTCGACTACTCGGGTACCCAGGCGCTGCGCGTCCTCAAGGAAGAAGGCCTCCGGGTCATCCTGGTGAACTCGAACCCGGCCACCATCATGACGGACCCCGAGTTCGCCGATGCCACCTACATCGAGCCCATCACCCCCGAGGTGGTGGAGAAGATCATCGCGAAGGAACGCCCGGACGCGATCCTGCCTACCCTCGGCGGCCAGACAGCCCTCAACACCGCAATTGCCCTGGACAAGAACGGCGTGCTGGCGAAGTACAACGTGGAGCTGATCGGTGCCAACATCGCGGCGATCGAGTTGGGTGAGGACCGGGAGAAGTTCAAGGGCGTGGTGGAGCGGTGCGGCGCCGAGTCTGCCCGCAGCCACATCATCCACACCATTGACGAGGCCATCGCCGCTGCTGAGGACCTCGGCTACCCCATGGTGGTCCGCCCCTCCTTCACCATGGGCGGCCTGGGCTCCGGCCTGGCGTATGACGAGAATGACCTGCGCCGCATTGTGGGCCAGGGCCTGCAGTACAGCCCCACCACCGAAGTCCTGCTCGAGGAAAGCATCCTGGGCTGGAAAGAGTACGAACTTGAGATGATGCGGGACAAGAACGACAACGTCGTTGTGGTCTGCTCCATCGAAAACTTCGATCCGGTAGGCGTGCACACCGGCGACTCCATCACGGTGGCGCCAGCATTGACCCTGACGGACCGCGAATACCAGCGCCTCCGCGACATCTCCATTGCGGTCATCCGCGAAGTGGGCGTCGACACCGGTGGCTGCAACATCCAGTTCGCCGTGGAACCCGACACGGGACGCGTCGTCGTGATTGAAATGAACCCGCGCGTGTCCCGGTCCTCGGCGCTGGCGTCCAAGGCCACGGGTTTTGCGATCGCCAAGATCGCCACCAAGCTTTCGCTGGGCTACACCCTGGACGAGATCCCCAACGACATCACGCAGAAGACCCCCGCGTCCTTTGAGCCCACCCTCGACTACGTTGTAGTCAAGGTGCCCCGGTTCGCGTTCGAGAAGTTCCCCGCCGCTGACAACACGCTGACCACTACCATGAAGTCGGTGGGCGAGGCGATGGCCATGGGCCGGAACTTCACCGAGGCCCTGCAGAAGGCGCTGCGCTCCCTGGAGCAGAAGGGCTCGCAGCTGGACTTCAGCTCCGTCCCCGAATACCAGGTTGCGGAACTGATCGAGAAGGCCAAGCGGCCCACCACCGACCGCCTGCACCAGGTCCAGCGTGCCCTCCTGGGCGGCGCCACCGTGGAACAACTGTTTGAAGCCACCAAGATCGACCCGTGGTACCTCGACCAGCTGCAGCTCCTCAACGAGATCTCCCACGAAATCCGTAAGGCGCCGGCACTGACCCAGGACATGCTGGCGCGCGCCAAGCGGCACGGCTTCTCCGATGAGCAGATCGGTGCCCTCACGCACAACTCGGAGGCAGTGGTCCGTGGCGTCCGGCAGGCCCTGGGCATCCGCCCGGTCTACAAGACGGTGGACACCTGCGCCGCCGAGTTTGCCGCGTACACCCCGTACCACTACTCCTCCTACGACCAGGAAGACGAGGTGGCGCTGCACGCGAAGCCGTCCATCTTGATCCTGGGCTCCGGCCCTAACCGGATCGGCCAGGGCATCGAGTTCGACTACTCCTGCGTGCACGCCTCCATGGCACTGCGCAAGGCCGGCTACGAGACCGTCATGGTCAACTGCAACCCGGAAACCGTCTCCACCGACTACGACGTCTCCACGCGGTTGTACTTCGAACCGCTGACCCTTGAGGACGTGCTGGAAGTCATTGCCGCCGAGGAGCGCACCGGTGGCGTCATGGGCGTCTTCGTGCAGCTCGGCGGGCAGACCCCGCTGAAGTTGGCACAGCAGTTGGCCGACGCCGGCGTGCCCATCCTGGGTACCTCGCCCGAGGCGATCGACCTGGCCGAACACCGCGGCATGTTCTCCCGGGTGCTGGAGAAGGCTGGCCTGGTGGCACCGAAGAACGGCACTGCCGTCTCCTTCGAGGACGCCAAGAAGATTGCCGACGAAATCGGCTACCCCGTCCTCGTCCGGCCGTCCTACGTGCTGGGTGGCCGCGGCATGGAAATCGTCTACGACGAGCCCAACCTGTCCCGCTACATCGCCAACGCCACGGAAATCACCCCCGACCACCCGGTGCTGATTGACCGGTTCCTGGAGGACGCCGTCGAAATCGACGTGGACGCCCTCTTCGACGGTGAGGACATGTACCTGGGCGGTATCATGGAGCACATCGAGGAAGCCGGCATCCACTCCGGTGACTCCGCCTGCGTCCTGCCGCCCATCACCCTGGCCGGCAACGTGATTGAGCGGGTCCGGACCGCAACCCGGGCCATCGCCGAGGGCGTGGGTGTCCGCGGCCTCATCAACATCCAGTTTGCGCTGGCCTCCGACGTGCTTTACGTGTTGGAAGCAAACCCGCGGGCCTCCCGTACCGTGCCGTTCGTCTCCAAGGCCACCGGCGTGCAGATGGCCAAAGCGGCTGCCCTGATCGGCACCGGCGTCACCATCAGTCAGCTCCGGAGCGCCTACAAGATGCTTCCGGAAACCGGCGACGGCTCCACCCTGCCCTTGGACGCACCTGTCTCGGTCAAGGAAGCCGTGCTGCCGTTCAGCCGCTTCCGCACCCCTGAAGGCAAGGTCGTCGACTCCCTCCTCGGCCCCGAAATGCGCTCCACCGGCGAGGTCATGGGCATCGACAAGCACTTCGACACCGCCTTCGCCAAGAGCCAGGCCGCGGCCAACAACGCGTTGCCCACCGAGGGCAAAGTTTTCGTCTCGGTGGCCAACCGGGACAAGCGGTCCGTCATCATGGGCGTCAAGCGACTCTCGGACCTCGGCTTCGAAATCGTCTCCACCGGCGGCACCGCCGATGTGCTCCGTCGGAACGGGATCTCCGCAACCAACGTCCGCAAGGTAGCCGAGGGCAGCGGCGCGGACGGCGAGGGCACCATCGCGGACCTGGTCATTGCCGGCCAGATCGACATGGTCTTCAACACCCCCTCCGGTGGCGAAGCCCGCAGTGACGGCTACGAAATCCGCGCAGCAGCAACCTCGATCGGCATCCCCTGCATCACCACGGTGGCCGAGTTCAACGCCGCCGTGCAGGCCATCGAGGCGATGCGCACCTACGAATGGTCGGTGAACAGCCTGCAGGAGCACGCTGCGGCACTGGCCAAATCGCAGGAAGCGGCCCGCAACAATGCCTGAGCAGGATAGCGCCGGCCGGGAGCCGTTCGGTTCCCGGCTGGCCGCCGCCATGGCCAGCCGGGGCCCGCTGTGCGTCGGGATCGATCCGCACCCAAGCCTGCTGGCTGCGTGGGGATTGAACGACGACGCCGAGGGGTTGCGGGTGTTTTCCCGCACCGTCCTTGACGCGGTGGGGTCCCTCGCTGCCGCGATCAAGCCGCAGGTGGCCCTCTACGAACGGCACGGTTCCGCCGGGATGGCTGTTCTGGAGGAGCTCGTGGCGGCGTCCCGCGAGGCTGGCGTGCTGACCATTGCCGACGCCAAACGCGGCGATATTGGCTCCACCATGGCCGCCTATGCCGATGCCTGGCTCCGTGAGGGCTCGCCCTTGGCGGCTGACGCAGTGACCCTCAGCCCGTACCTTGGCTTCGAGTCGCTCCGGCCGGCGCTGGACCTGGCAGCAGCAACGGGCCGTGGCGTGTTCGTCCTGGCGTTGACCTCCAACCCGGAAGGCGCATCGGTGCAGCACGTGGGTGGGGCTGACTCCGTGGCCCGTCGCATCGTGACGGCGGCGGCCGCCGAGAACGTACGGTACGCGCCCGGGATGGGGTCGGTGGGCCTCGTGGTGGGCGCCACCGTTGGATCGGCACTGAGGACCCTGGACCTGGACCTGGCGGCCGTTCGCGGTCCCATCCTGGCTCCCGGACTGGGTGCGCAGGGCGCGACTCCCGCGGACCTGCGGGCCACCTTCGGTTCAGCGTATCCGCAGGTCCTTGGCACTTCGAGCCGGGATATCCTTGCCGCCGGGCCGGATCCGGCCCAGCTTCACGCTGCTGCCACCAGGACCTTGGCGGGGCTGCGCGGGTAACAGGACGTCGATTAGCCGAATCCATTGCTTAGCGCCCCACCAGGGGGTAGTTTCAGGACAGGTTCAACGGCGGCCGCCGTCGACAATTTCTGCCGAATCCGGGGGTGTCCTTACATGGTCCTACGACCGCTGTCCGCGACGGAACGCGCCGATGCACTCACCAAGGCGGCAGCCGCCAGGGTCACCCGGGCTGCCGCCAAGGAAAGCTTGAAGAACGGCAAGCGGTCCGCCGCGGACATCATCGCCGCCGCAGGGGAGGATGACGCCCTCGCCAGGATGCGGGTGGCCGAACTGCTGGAGGCCTTGCCGGGTATCGGCAAGGTCCGGGCAGCAGCCATTATGGACCAATTGAACATCGCTGCGTCGCGCCGGGTGCGGGGGCTCGGCGTCCATCAGCGCCAGGCGCTGGTAAATTTTATAGACGAGAGTTAGCGGCCAGCAGCGCCGCCCCCACCCCTGGCAAAAGGAATACGTGAGCAAGAACCCTGGACTGACAGTCCTCGCTGGTCCGACGGCTGTTGGCAAAGGCACCGTGTCCACCTACATTCGAGACAACTACCCGGAAGTCTGGTTGTCCGTCTCTGCCACCACCAGGGCGCCCCGGCCCGGCGAAGTGGACGGCACCCACTACTTCTTCAAGTCCCGGGAAGAGTTCGAACGCCTCATCGGGGAAGGCGAGTTCCTGGAATGGGCAGTAGTCCATGGCCAGAACACGTACGGCACCCTGAAGAGCACCGTGAACCAGGCCATCGCCGAGGGCAAGTCTGTCCTGTTGGAGATTGACCTGCAGGGCGCGCGGCAGGTTAAGGCAGCACTTCCGGAGGCCAATTTCATCTTCCTGGCACCGCCCAGCTGGGATGAACTGGTCCGCCGACTGGTGGGTCGCGGCACCGAATCGGCCGAAGAACAGCAGCGCCGGCTAGAAACCGGTAAAGTAGAGCTTGCTGCTGAACCGGAGTTTGACCATACCGTCATCAATGATGACGTCCGCCGGGCAGCGGACGAGCTTGTTTCACTCATGGGTCTGACTCCGCATCCACACTGATCGCAGGAATCTTTCAGCCCGCTAGTAATTTGGAGAATTCGTGTCTACGAACCTTGAAGGCATCATCAACCCGCCGATCGATTCGCTGCTTGAGGCAGCCGATTCCAAGTACGGCCTGGTGATCTTCGGTGCCAAGCGTGCTCGCCAGATCAACGCCTACTACGCCCAGCTGCACGAGGGCCTCTTCGAGTACGTTGGCCCGCTGGTCGACACCAAGCTGAACGAGAAGTCGCTTTCGATCGCCTTGCGCGAAATCAACGAAGGCAAGCTCGTTTCGACCCCCATCGAAGCTGCCGAGTAATTTCCGCGCGAAGCTGAGTACTAGTTGACGGAGCGTACGTGCGCATAGTCCTCGGAGTCGGGGGAGGGATCGCCGCCTACAAGGTGGCATCCCTCCTCCGACTTTTTACTGAAGCCGGACACAACGTGACGGTCATTCCCACGGAGGCCTCCACCCGTTTCGTGGGAACGGCCACCTGGGAGGCGCTCTCCGGCAACCCGGTCAGCAACAGCGTTTTCGACGGCGTCCATCAGGTCAACCACGTGCGCCTGGGCCATGAGGCGGATTTGATCGTCGTGGCACCGGCCACCGCCGATCTTCTGGCCAAGGCCGCTGCCGGCCAGGCTGGCGACCTTCTCACCAACACCTTGCTGATGGCCTCCGGGCCGGTCCTCTACGCCCCGGCCATGCATACCGAAATGTGGCAGCACGCGGCGACCCAGGCTAACGTGGCCACCCTGCGAAGTCGTGGTGTCACGGTGCTGGACCCCGCCGTCGGACGCCTTACGGGCGCCGATTCCGGGCCCGGCCGCCTGCCCGAGCCAGACGCCATCTTTGCCGCGGCCCTGGCGTTGCTGCAGCCCACCGACCTGCCACAGCCCATCGAACCGCCACAGCCCACCGACCTGCCACTCGCCGGGCGCACCGTCACCATCAGCGCCGGAGGTACCCGGGAACCGCTGGACCCGGTCCGCTTCCTGGGCAACCGCTCCTCCGGCAAGCAAGGCGTGGCCTTGGCCATCGCTGCCAAGGAAGCCGGCGCCACCGTGCGGTTGCTGGCTGCCCACATGGACGTCCCGCCGCCCGCTGGCGTCGAGGTGGTCCCGGTGGAAACTGCGCTGGAGCTTCGCGCTGCCGCACTCGCCGCAGCAGCGGATTCTGGTGTCATCATCATGGCGGCTGCCGTGGCGGACTTCAGGCCCGCTGAGGTTTCCGGGACCAAGATCAAGAAGCGCGACGACACCGCCGACCCCACCATCTCCCTGGTCCGTAACCCAGACATCCTGCAGGAACTCGTGCAACTCCGCGATGCCAGCCCGGAAGGATCGGCCCGTCACGACCAGCTCATCGTGGGCTTCGCGGCCGAAACGGGGGATGGGCAGGGCGACATCCTGGCCTACGCGGAAGCGAAGCTGCGGCGCAAGGGGTGCGACCTGTTGGTGCTGAACCAGGTGGGAACCGACAAGGTGTTCGGCCAGGAAACCAACGCTGTGGTCATCCTCGCCCGTGATGGCTCCGAACCACAGGAGACCGCTGGCACCAAGAAGGACGTCGCGGCCGCCCTGATCAGCCGCATCGGCTGTGAACTGACCAACGAAGCACCACGCCGCTGACGTGTTCCACGCCACACCCGCTTAGCACGGGGACATGTCCCGCGGGGCGCACTGAATCCAACCAGTAAGGTAGTTGAGTGACTTTACCGCTGCACCTTCCCCAGTCCTCCCGGGCCACGCCCGCCGCCCTCCGGCTCTTCACCTCAGAGTCCGTGACGGAAGGCCACCCGGATAAGATCTGTGACCAGATCAGCGACTCGATCCTGGACGCACTGCTCGCCAAGGACCCGGAATCGCGGGTGGCGGTGGAGACCATGGCCACCACCGGGCTGGTGCACGTGGCCGGCGAGGTCACCACCGACGCCTACGTGGAAATCCCGCAGATTGTCCGCGAGACCATCTTGGGCATCGGCTACGACTCCTCGGCCAACGGGTTCGACGGCGCCCGGTGCGGAGTGTCCGTCTCGATCGGCCAGCAGTCCAACGACATCGCCGGCGGCGTTTTCAACTCCCTGGAAGCCCGCGAAGGCCGCCACGAGGACGACTACGACTTGCAGGGCGCTGGTGACCAGGGCCTGATGTTTGGTTACGCGAGCGACGAAACCCCGTCCTTCATGCCCACGCCCATCTGGTTGGCGCATCGGCTCTCCGAACGGCTCACCAAGGTCCGCAAGTCCGGCGAACTCGCGTACCTGCGCCCGGACGGCAAGACCCAGGTGACCATCGGGTACGACGGCGACGTCCCCGTCTCCGTGGAAACGGTGGTCATTTCCAGCCAGCATGCTGAAGGTACCAGCCTTGCCCAGTTGCGCGCCGATTTGGCGTCGATGGTGATCGAGCCGGTCCTCGCCGCAGCCGACCTGGACATCTCCCGTGCAGCAAACATCCTGAACCCGGCCGGTGAATTCGTCATTGGCGGTCCGGTGGGTGACGCCGGCCTCACCGGCCGGAAGATCATCGTTGACACTTACGGCGGGATGGCCCGGCACGGCGGCGGCGCTTTCTCCGGCAAGGATCCGTCAAAGGTTGACCGTTCCGCCGCCTACGCCATGCGCTGGGTCGCCAAGAACGTGGTTGCTGCAGGATTGGCCAAACGGGCCGAAATCCAGATTGCCTACGCCATTGGCCAAGCACGGCCTGTGGGTACCTATGTTGAAACTTTCGGCACGGAAACGGTTGATCCGGCCCAGATCAGCGCAGCCATCGTGGAAATTTTTGACCTGCGCCCCCGCGCCATCATCGACGCCCTGGACCTGAAACGACCCATCTACGCCAAAACCGCCGCGCACGGCCACTTCGGCCGGGACGATCCCGACTTCACCTGGGAGCGACTTGACCGCGTTGACCAGCTGAAAGCGTTCTTCAACGCCTAGGAAACACGTCAGCGGATCAGGCAGGAACGGATCCATGACGAACAGGGCACCGGCAGCAATGTCGGTGCCTTGTGTTTTGCTGGGAACCACCAAGGATCGAGCGGAGGGAGCTGAATGAGCACTGACCAGCCAGCCCAGCCCTCCTTGCTGCAAGGATTTCCGGACACCCGGATCCCCAAGGGCGTCGTCCTCGCCGAGCGCTTGCCGGTGGCGCGAATCCTCGTGGAGTCCTCGCTGCCACACCTGGACCGGCCCTTCGACTACGCCGTCCCCGCCGCCCTGGACCAGGACGCCCAGCCGGGGGTGCGCGTCAAGATCAGCTTCAACGGCCAAGACCTCAGCGGTTGGCTCCTGGAACGCGTTGCAGAGTCCGACGCCGGCCACACCTTGGTCCCGCTGGCAAAAGTGGTGTCCCCGGTGCCAGCCCTCACCCCGGCCGTCAGGGACCTGGTCACCGCCGTTGCGGCTCGCTATGCAGGCACCATCAGCGATGTGCTCCGGGTGGCCATTCCACCCCGGGTAGCCAAGCTGGAACGGGACTACCTGGCTGGCATCGGCGCGGGGACGGACGAGCCACCCGCGGAGGTGCAGACTGGCGCCGAACCGCTGACCCCTCAGCCTTCTGCTTGGGCTGATTACCACAATGGTCCTGCCTTTCTGCGACACCTGAGTGCTGGCGGCTCGCCGCGGGCTGCCCTGAACCCGCTGCAGGGATTCGGTCCGTCCGGCTGGCCGCAGCTGCTGGCCGAAGCTGTTGCTGCCAACCATCTGGCTGGCAGGGGAGCGATCGTCATTGTCCCGGATAACCGCGACCTCGATCGGCTCGAGTCCGCCGTTGCTGCCCTGCTGCCGAGCCACGTTGTTGCCCGACTGACCGCGGAAGACGGCCCCACCCCTCGATACCGGAATTTCCTGCGACTCCTTGCCGGCACCGCCACGGTGGCCATCGGCACACGGTCGGCCGCGTACGCGCCGGTCCACAATCTCGGCTTGGTTGCGTGCTGGGACGACGGCGATGACCTTCACATCGAGCAGCGTGCGCCCTATGCCCACGCTCGCGAAGTCCTGCTCTTGCGGGCCGAGCAGGAGGGAACTGCCTGCCTGCTGGCCGGGCACTCCCGCAGCACCGAGGTCCAGCGACTGGTGGCCGCCGGCTGGGCGCAGCCGGTGGACTCACCCCGGACGGTGCTTCGGCGGACAGTGCCCCGGGTCCTGAACACCGCCGACAGCTTCGAACAGGAGCGGGATCGGTTGGCTGCCATCGCCCGCCTGCCCGGCGCGGCTTGGCGGGCCGCGAAGGAGGGCCTGGAGCGCGGGCCCGTCCTGGTGCAGGTGGCCCGGGCCGGGTATGCGCCGTCCCTGGCCTGCGAGACCTGCCGGGAACCTGCCCGCTGCCAGACCTGCCAGGGGCCGTTGGCCTTGGCCGGCGCCGACTCTCCGATGCCGCAGTGCCGCTGGTGTTCAACCCCAGCGCCGGACTGGCGTTGCAGCCATTGCGGCGGTCCCCGGCTGCGCAAGGGTGCCACTGGAGTGCTGCGCACCGCCGAGGAGTTGGGGCGCGCCTTCCCGGGAAAGCCGGTGGTGACCTCTGCCGGAGACCACGTGAAGGCAACGGTAGGCGACGCCCAGGCCTTGGTGGTGGCGACCGTGGGTGCAGAACCGGTGGCAGCGGGCGGTTACGCGGCGGCCCTGCTGCTCGACGGCGATGCGCTGCTTCGCCGCGAGTCCCTCCGCGCCGGTGAAGATACAGTCCGACGCTGGTTCAACGCCGCGGCACTGGTGCGGCCAGCTGCCGACGGCGGCCTGGTGGTGATCACCGCAGGGGATACCACCGCAGTGGGCGCGCTCCTCCGGTGGGACCCGGCTGGCTATGCCGCCCGGGAACTGGCATTGCGGGCGGAGCTGGAACTCCCACCATCGGTGCGGATCGCGTCCGTCACGGGGCCGCGCGCCGCCGTCGACCATTACATCGGTGCCGTGACCGCCAACCTTGCGTCAGCCGGAATCACCTTGCGGACGGCAGGTCCGGCGCCCGTGCTCCTCACCGGGCAACCGACCGCCCGCCGGGCCGAGGAAGACGTCCGGACCCTCCTGTTTTTTCCGTACGCGCAGGCTGCCCCCGTGGTGCGGATCCTGCGCGCCAACAGGGCAGCGGCCGCCGCCAAACGCACCGTGGAGCCGGTGCAGCTGCGGCTCGACGGCGTGGACGTCCTCTAGCGCTGCCCGCGTTTCCTGCGGGCCACGATCTCTTCGGCCACCACCAGCAGTTGCCGGGCAGATTCATCCCAACTGAACATGCCGGCTCGGGCCACAGACCGGCGCGAGACGTCCTGCCAGTGTTCCCCATCAGCCAGCGCGAGCACCGCCGCAGCAAAATCTGAGGCGGACGCCGGGTCCACGTAGGCGGCAGTGTCGCCACCCACCTCACGGAAGATGGGGATGTCACTGGCGATGACGGGGGTGCCCACCGCCATGGCCTCCACCAGGGGAAGGCCGTAGCCTTCGGCGCGGGAGAGGCTCACCAGGGCTGTCGCCCGGCGAAGGAGGGCGTCATACTCCTCATCGCTGACACCGTTGTGGAACACGATGTCTGCACCCGGCGGAGCCAGGATCTCCAGCTCGGCTTTGCGCTGTGGCGTGATCCTGCTCAGCAGGTGCAGCGTGAAACCAGGCAGGGTGGCCATCCCCGCCACCATGGTCTCAACGTTTTTGTAGGGCATGAAGGAGCCCATGTAGACGATGCTGCGGTCGGCGCCAGTGGTGGCGTCGCGGGGGACCTGATCGGGCTGCGGGGCGTTGCTGATGATCCGGACCGGGCGCTTGGTGAGGCGGTACTTGGCCATCAGCGCCTCGGTGGTGCTGCTGATGGTCGCCACCGTATCGGCCCGGTTCAGCAAGACCCGCTGCGGCCAGAACGCCTTGTGGTAGAGCCGCCACAGGAGCCGGACGGGTGCCGGCAGGAAGCCGGGCGGCGCCGGGTGCTCGTAGTAGATGAGGTCGTGCAGGGTGAGGACCAGGCCGTAGTTACGCCACCATGTGCCCATGGTCTGCATGGGGCAGACCACCACGTCGGCGCCCAGCCCATTGACCCGGCGGGCCACAAACAGCTCCAACGGCGAGAGCGGGCTGTTGATGAGGGTGTACGGCACGTCCGGCAACAGCGCCAGCTGGCGGCGATCGGAAATCAGCATTTCGACGTCGGCAACCTTGGCCGTGGCGGCAATCAGGCTGGCACCGTATCGGCTGATTCCGTCGTGGTGGTCGGTGCGGGTGAATCGGGCATCGATGACTATCTTCACGCGGGGTGGTCCTTCAGGAAGCTGCGGATGAATCGTGCTGCGGGTTCTGGCGTTTCGTAGTGGATCAGATGCCCGACGTCGGGGATCACGTCCAGGTGCCCGTCCGGGAGGCGCGCCACGAGGCGGTGCTGGTCCGGGAGGGCGGCAATCTCGTCTTTTTCGCCCGCGATCAACAAAACCGGAAGGTTCAGCTGGTGAGCCACCTCTGTGACGTTGCCGCTCACCGAGGCGGTGAAGGATTCCAGCAGGCTGTCGCGGTCTGCGAAGGCACTGAAGTAGGAATGGTGCTGGCCGTGGATGTACGTCCGAAGCTCAGGGTTTTTTGTCTTGGCCATGGTCTCGCTCATGACTCGGACAATCAGCGAGTTCCGGAGCAGGCCCAGGCCCAGGCGGCGGGGGAGCTTGGCCGCCAATCGGTAGTAGAGCACGGCCAGTTTGGTCATGATCCCCTTGGGTCCCTCCAGGGCCGGCGCCGCGATGGGGTTGATCAGGATCAGTGGCGACACCGCCGCCGGGTGGGTGGCCACGAAATGGGCGGCAACGATGGAACCAAATGAGTGGCCCAGCAACACCGTGTCGGGACCAAGGTCAAGGGCTGCCATGAATTCGGCAATGAACTCGCCATAGTGGGCTACCGAGTGCCCGCCGCTGCCAAATGCGGTGGACGCGCCAAAACCCGGGAGATCCGGCATGATCACCCGCATCTCCGGCAGGAGATCGGCAACCCGGAGGAGGCCGTGATGGTCGCCGCGGAAACCGTGGATGACCAGGATGGTCCTGGTCTCGGCAGTGGCGTCCACCGGTTCGTAGCACCAGTACGCCACCGTTGAATCGGTGAGCCGGACCGTTCCCGCCGTGGTGCGGTGGGGCAGGCTGGAGCTCAGGAATGTTGGCATGCTTCGACTCTACCCATTGGCGCCCGTGAGTCCGTCGAACGCCACCAACCGCCGGGCTGTTGCTTCATCCACGATCAGGTCGGTGGCCAGCCGCGCGGCCAGAGCTCCTCGCAGGCCGTTGATCTTGGAGACCCCTGACACCACACAGATCCGGCGGCGCACCTGGCGCAGTTGGAAGAGGGAGGGCCCAGTGGACCGTTCGTTGAGGACGATGCCGTGCGAGGAGCCGTCGGCGCGGAAGAACACTGTTGCCACGTCGCCCACCACGTCGGAGGTGGCAAGCACGGCGAGGTCGGATTCGTCCAGGTAGCCGCCTGCGTAAACGTGGCTGGGGTAATCGGCATCCACCGAGCCCACCCCAAAAATGGCAATGCTCATCTTGGCCTGCAACTCCAACACCCTTTGCACGCTCCGTTCATTCCACATGGCTGTTTTGGTGCCTGCATGGTCGAAGAACGCCGGCACCGGGAACTGCTCCACCCGGGCACCGTAGGCACTGCCAAACCGGCGCATGATGTCACTGGCGTAGGTGATGCCCGTAGTGTGCATATTGCCCGCGCCGTTCAATTGCACGATCACGCTGTCATGGGTGATCTTCCTGGTCAGGTGCCTGCTCACGGCGCTGAGGGTGGAACCCCAGGCCACCCCGATGATGGCGTTCGAGTCCACCAGCGGCCCGATGGTGCGGGCGGCCTGCATGGCCACCCGGTCCAGGGTCTCAGCCTCGTTGAGCGTGTCCAGGACAGGCACAACATGGACGTCAACGTTGTATTGGCGGCGAATTGCGCCCTCGAGCTCCGGTCCGGTGTCCATCGGATTGCGGATCTGGATCTGCACCAGACCCGTATCCCGGGCGGCCGAGAGCAGCCGTGAGACCGTGGATCGTGACGTGCGGAGCTCGCGCGCAATCGCGTCCATGGTCAAATCCTGCAGGTAATACATCTGTGCGGCCCTGAGGGCGTCAGAATGCCGGGACGGCGCCACTGCTGCTCCATTCTGCACGTTTGTGCATTGTGCTTGACTCCATTTTCCATTATTCCAAAGAATGGTTGTGAACAGCGGCTCACCACGCGGTAGCCGCACCGTACCAAGCCTAAGGGAGTCGTTTTGGGACCGAAGGATTCACCCGTCACACCATCAGCTGCTGCAACGGGGCCGCGCGCTGAACGAACGTCCGTGCAGAGCCTGCGGCGCAGGCCGCACGCAAAGGTGCTGGTGGTTGGCGGCGGCATCAACGGGGTGGGTACCTTCCGGGACTTGGCGCTCCAGGGTGTCGACGTGGCACTGGTGGAACGCGGCGACTACTGCCAGGGCGCCAGCGGCGCGTCCTCGCACATGATCCACGGCGGCATCCGCTACCTCGAAAACGGCGAGTTCCGGCTGGTCCGCGAGTCCGTCGTCGAACGTAACCGCCTGCTGCGCATCGCACCGCACTACGTGAAGCCGCTGCAGACCACCATCCCCATCTTCAGTACCTTCTCCGGCATCCTGTCCGCGCCGGTCCGCTTCCTCACGCACAAGCAAGGCAAGCCCCAGGAGCGAGGCGCGTTCCTGATCAAACTGGGCCTGAGCCTTTACGACTCCTTCTCCCGCGATGGTGGCAGCGTGCCGCGCCACCAGTTCCGCACCGGCCAGCGCGCCCTCGCCGAACTGCCGAAGCTGCGCCCGGACGTGAAGTTCACAGCCACCTACTTCGATGCCTCCGTCCACAACCCCGAGCGGCTCACCCTCGACGTCCTGCAGGACGGCGAAAAGGCAGGCCAGACAGGCGCCGCTGCCGGCCAGGGCGATACCGCCCGCGCCAGCAACTATGTGTCCCTGCAGGCGGTGACCAACCAGCCCAACGCCGGAACGGGCACCGGCAGCACCGTGCGGCTGCGGGATGAACTGACCGGCGAGGACTTTGATTTCACCGCCGATGTCATCGTCAACACCACCGGCGCCTGGGTGGACCTGACCAACACGGCCATGGGTGCCGCTTCCACGTTCATGGGCGGAACGAAGGGCTCCCACATTGTCCTGGACCACCCCGAACTGTTGGCTGCGTGCAACGGCCGCGAAATCTTCTTCGAACACACCGATGGCAGGATCGTCCTGATCTACCCCATGGGTGACCGGGTCCTGGTGGGAACTACTGACGTTGATGCGGACATGGGCCAAGACGCCGTCTGCACTGACGAGGAAATTGCCTACTTCTTCGAACTCATCGGCCACGTTTTTCCGAGCATTCCTGTTTCGGCCGACCAGATCGTCTACACCTTCTCCGGGGTCCGGCCCTTGCCGAAGCACGATGCCACCCAGCCTGGCTTCGTCTCCCGTGACTACCGGATCGAACGCCGCAGCCCGTCGGCCGAGAATGCCAAGGGCGCTCCCGTGCTGAGCCTTGTGGGCGGCAAATGGACCACCTTCCGTGCCCTCGCCGAACACCTCACCAACGATGTGCTGGCCGAACTGGGACTGCAGCGGAAAGTCTCCACCGCGCAGTTGGCTATCGGTGGCGGCGCCAACTTCCCGGCAGACGACGCAGCGGTCCAGGCCTGGATCAAAGCCCACATGGCCCCAGGACGCGACGCTGACCGGACGGCCGTGCTGCTGACCCGGTACGGTACCCGGGCAGAAGACGTCATCGCCTACCTCGACGCCGGCCAGGACAAGCCCCTGCAGTCCACCCACGAACTGAGCGTCCGCGAACTGGAGTTCATGGCCGCCAACGAACAGGTGGGCCATGTGGTGGATGTTTTGATCCGCCGCACCTCCCTGGCCTTCCGCGGCCTGGTGACGGGGGAGTTGCTGGCAGAGCTGGCAGAGATCCTGGCAGGGCCGCTGAAGTGGGACGCGGCAACGCGTGCCGCAGAGGTCAAGCACGCCCGGGAAGTCCTCTGGCGCTTCCACCGGGTAGAAACTCACAGCCTGGTCGCCTAGGCCTCGCTGCTGCCGGGGTGGCACACCGCCCCGGCTCAACGGCTCCCCAACCAACGGGGAGTCGACAACTGAAAAAAGAAGGAGTCAAAGATGTCTCTTGGAATTGTGTTCCTGTCCGAAATGTTCGGCACAGCGATGCTGACCCTGTTGGGTTGCGGTGTCGTGGCCAACGTTGCCTTGAAGGGGACAAAAGGTAACAACGCTGGTTTCCTGATGGTCACCTGGGGCTGGGGCATTGCAGTTTTCGCCGGCGTCTACGTGGCAGCCAAGTCCGGTGCCCACCTGAACCCGGCCGTCACCTTCGGCCTGCTGGCCAACGGGTCCGCCACCTACGCCCCGGACGTGCCCATCACGTTCGCCTCCACCTTGACCTACCTGGGCGCCGAATTCCTGGGTGCCTTCCTCGGTGCGGTGGTCTGCTGGTTGGCGTACAAGCAGCACTTCGACGCAGAGCCGGAAGCAGGCAGCAAGCTGGGTGTCTTCTCCACCGGCCCCGCCATCCGCTCCAACCCCTGGAACCTGGCCACCGAGATCATCGGTACGTTCGTCCTGGTGTTCGTGATCCTCGCCTTCGGCGGAACTCCCTCGGGCCTCGGCCCGCTGGCCGTAGCCCTGCTGGTTGTCGGCGTCGGTGTCTCCCTGGGTGGGCCCACGGGCTACGCCATCAACCCGGCCCGTGACCTCGGGCCGCGTATTGCCCACGCACTGCTTCCCATCAAGGGCAAGGGCTCCAGCGACTGGAGCTACGCCTGGGTGCCCGTCGCTGGACCACTGATTGGTGGTGTCCTGGCCGGTCTCGTCGCCAAGGTCCTGCCCATCATCTTCGTGGCAGCAGCCTGACCGCTCCCTCATGGCGCCCCGGCGCCGCCGCACATTGTTGGTTGCCAGCAGCCGTTGAGCAGCACCAAACCTCGGACCACAAGACAAGGACGTCATCATGAACCAGTACGTAATCGCCATTGATCAGGGCACCACCAGCAGCCGGGCCATCATCTTCGATCACAGCGGCAGCATCGTCTCTTCCGGCCAGATGGAACACGAGCAGATTTTCCCGCAGGCCGGCTGGGTTGAGCACAACGCAACGGAAATCTGGGCAAATACCCGCGAGGTGATTGCCTCCGCCCTCTCCAAAGCGAACCTGACGCGGCACGATATTGCCGCCGTCGGCATCACCAACCAGCGCGAAACAGCGGTGGTGTGGGACAAGAACACCGGCGAACCCGTCTACAACGCGATTGTCTGGCAGGACACCCGGACCCAGGACATCGTGGACGAGCTCGCCAAGGATGGCGGCGCGGACCGGTTCAAGCAGAAGGTTGGCTTGCCCCTGGCCACCTACTTCTCCGGCACCAAGATCAAGTGGATCCTGGACAACGTTGAGGGTGCCCGCGCCAAAGCCGAAGCCGGCGACCTGGTCTTCGGCAACACCGACGCCTGGGTGCTGTGGAACCTGACCGGCGGAGTGGATGGCGGCGTGCACGTCACCGATGTCACCAATGCATCCCGCACCCTGTTCATGGATCTTGAGACCCTGTCATGGGACGAGGAAATCCTTGGCATCTTCGGGGTCCCGCTGAGCATGATGCCGGAAATCCGGTCCTCCTCGGAGGTCTACGGCCACGTGCACACCTCTCAGCTGCTGCGTGAAACTCCCGTTGCCGGCATCCTGGGTGACCAGCAGGCGGCAACGTTCGGCCAGGCAGCGTTCCAGGCTGGCGAAGCCAAGAACACCTACGGCACCGGCTGCTTCCTGATCTTCAACACCGGCGAAGAAATCGTGCACTCGAAGAACGGCCTGCTCACCACGGTTGGCTACAAGCTTGGCGATGCTGCCCCGCACTATGCCCTGGAAGGCTCCATTGCGGTCACCGGCTCGCTGATCCAGTGGTTGCGGGACAACTTGGGCATGATCAGCAGTGCGCCAGAGGTAGAAACGCTCGCTGCGTCGGTGAAGGACAACGGTGGCGTGTACATCGTGCCAGCCTTCTCCGGCCTGTTTGCGCCGTACTGGCGCTCCGACGCCCGCGGTGCGATCGTGGGCCTGACGCGCTTTGTGAACAAGAACCACATTGCCCGTGCTGCCCTGGAGTCCACGGCATTCCAGACCCGCGAGGTGTTGGACGCCGTCAACGCGGACTCCGGCGTGCCGCTTACCGAGTTGAAGGTCGACGGCGGAATGGTGGCCAACGACGCGCTCATGCAGTTCCAGGCAGACATCCTGGGCGTTCCCGTAATTCGTCCCAAGGTGGTGGAGACCACGGCGCTGGGCGCTGCTTACGCTGCGGGCCTCGCCGTCGGCTTCTGGAAGGACCTTGGTGAGCTCTCGGCCAACTGGTCTGAGGATAAGCGCTGGGAGCCGGCCATGGAGCAGGCGGAGCAGGATCGCCAGCTGCGGCTCTGGAAGAAGGCCGTCACCAAGTCCATGGACTGGGTGGACGACGACGTGAAGTAAGTCCGCCAACGAAATGGCTCCGGCCCATCACTGATGACGTGATGGGCCGGAGCCTTTTCGCTTTTCTCAGTCCGAGCAGCACCCAGCTTTTGAGTCTCCGGCGCAGCAGCCAGACTCCTGCGGGGCCACTCCCGGCGAAAGAGGCGTGCAGCACGAGTCGCCACGCCAGGCGTTGGTGCCCTCGCGGACCGCGAGGACGGCGATGACCAGGGCCGCCGCGGCATCTGCCCACCACCACCCCAGTGCGCTGTTGAGGAGGAGTCCAACCAGTAGCACCGCGGAAAGGTACGTGCACAGCAGGGTCTGTTTGGAGTCGGCCACCGCGGTCCGGGAGCCCAGTTCCTTGCCTGCGCGGCGTTGGAGCCATGACAGGCCGGGCATGATGGCCAGGCTCAGGGCGGCAATGACGATCCCGATCGTAGAGTGTTGGGCCTGCTCGCCTCCGACTAACGAGCGCACAGCGTCTGCGCTGACAATCACGGCAAGCGCAAAGAACGAGACGGCAATGATCCGCAGCGTCAGCCGTTCGCGCCGGGCTGGATCCTTGGCGGCGAACTGCCAGGAGAGTGCCACCGCCGAAGCAACTTCGATCAGCGAATCGAGTCCGAAGCCGAGCAAGGCCGACGAATCAGCAATGTCGCCTGCCCACAGGGCAGCCACTGCCTCGATCAGGTTGTACGCGATGGTGCCGGCAGCCAGGAAGCGGATCCGCCGGGTCAGGACCACGCGGCGATCTTCGGTGGGCAGCAGCAGATGCGTCGTCATGCCAGCAGCCGCCCGTCGGGAGCGCAGCAGTCGGGATCGACAGCCAGCACGACGCCGAGCAGATCGGTCAGTGCGTGGCCCAGCTTGGCGTCGGCCAACTCGTAACGGGTCCTGCGACCAGCGGGTACGGCCACCACCAGGCCGCAGCCGCGCAGGCAGCTGAGATGGTTGGACATGCTTTGCCGCGATACTGCCAAGGTCTCAGCCAAATCGGACGGGTAGGCGGCGCCCTGTGCCAGGGTCAGCAGCACGGTGGATCGGGTGGGGTCTGACAAGGCATAGCCGAGGCGGGCCAGCACGGCAGCATGCGTGAGCGTTTCCATGATTCGATAGTACATCCATCAATGAATTCAGGGAACGCTGAAGTCTCTTCGATGGTCGGCTCATCGCTGTGTGGGGACAGGTGCGCTAAAGTAGACGAATGCGCGCAATGCTCCTGCTTAGTCAGCCGCCGGGTCCCCGTTCCAACGGATAGCCCCGCGGCAGCCCCTCCCGTGTGAGGGGCTTTTGTGTGTCTGGGGTACCCCGGGCGCGCAGCAGGAGAAACCAAGGGCCGTGAAGGCCAGCGCAGAGGCCGTAGCAGAACAGAAGAGGGCAGCAGTGGGCGTTCAGCCGGAAATAGAGACCGGAGCATCAGTATCGGCAGCGGAGGCACCTGAGGAAGGTGCTTACAGCTTTGCGGCCATGGAGGCCCGGTGGCCAAAGGTGTGGGACGAGCTCCAGGTTTTCACGCCTGTTGATGATGGTTCCAAGGAACGCCGGTACGTCCTGGACATGTTCCCTTACCCGTCGGGTGACCTGCACATGGGTCATGCCGAAGCGTTTGCCATGGGCGATGTGGTCTCCCGCTACCTGCGTCAGCAGGGCTTTGACGTGTTGCACCCGATCGGTTGGGATTCCTTCGGCTTGCCGGCGGAAAACGCTGCGATCAAGCGCAACACCCACCCGAGCGAATGGACCTACGCCAACATCGAGACGCAGGCTGCGTCCTTCAAGCGCTACGCCATCTCCGCGGACTGGTCCCGCCGGCTGCACACGTCCGACCCCGGGTACTACCGCTGGACGCAGTGGCTCTTCAAGCGCTTCTACCAGCGCGGCCTTGCCTACCGCAAGAATTCCCCGGTGAACTGGTGCCCCAAGGACCAGACCGTCCTGGCCAACGAACAAGTGGTCAACGGCGCCTGCGAGCGCTGCGGAACCATCGTCACCAAGAAGTCCCTGAACCAGTGGTACTTCAAGATCACCGATTACGCGGACCGACTGCTCGATGACATGGACCAGCTCCGCGGGCACTGGCCCGAGCGGGTGCTGGCCATGCAGAAAAACTGGATCGGCCGCTCCGAAGGTGCCCATGTCACCTTCGTGATTGAGGCCGACGGCGACAAACCCGCCAAGGACGTCCCGGTCTTCACCACCCGCCCGGACACCCTCTACGGCGCAACATTCTTCGTGGTCGCGGCCGACGCGCCGATCGCCGTCGAGCTTGTCACTCCCGAGCACGCGGCTGCCCTGGACGATTACCGCGAGCAGGTCAAGGCACTGTCGGACATTGAGCGGCAGTCCACCGAGCGGGAGAAAACAGGCGTTTTCACCGGTCGGTATGCCATCAACCCGCTCACCGGCGAGAAGTTGCCGGTCTGGGCCGCCGACTATGTCTTGGCGGACTATGGCACCGGTGCCATCATGGCCGTTCCGGCGCACGATCAGCGTGACCTGGACTTTGCCCGGAAGTTCGGCCTGAACGTCCGCACCGTCCTCGACACCGGCGAAGAGGATCCGGCCGTGTCCGGCACGGCGACCGCTGGCGAGGGCACGCTGGTGAACTCTGGCGAGCTCGATGGATTGCCCAAGGCGGAGGCCATTCCAGCCGCCATTGCCATCCTGGAGCGGCAGGGCACCGGCGAAAAGTTCGTCAACTTCCGGCTGCGCGACTGGCTGCTCAGCCGGCAGCGCTTCTGGGGCGCGCCCATCCCCATTATCCACTGCCCGTCGTGTGGCGAGGTCCCGGTTCCCGATGACCAGTTGCCCGTGACGCTGCCCGAGAACCTGCGTGGCGAGGACTTGTCCCCGAAGGGCACCTCCCCGCTGGCCGCCGCCGAGGCCTGGGTCAATGTGGATTGCCCCACGTGCCACGGCCCGGCCAAACGCGACACGGACACCATGGATACGTTTGTGGATTCGTCCTGGTACTTCCTGCGCTTCGTTTCCCCCGACTACACCGAAGGTCCGTTCGACCCGGCCAAAGTAAACGACTGGATGCCGGTGGGCCAGTACGTGGGCGGCGTCGAGCACGCCATCCTGCACCTGCTCTATGCACGTTTCTTCACCAAGGTCATCCACGATCTGGGCCTGATCGAAGCCAACGAACCGTTCAGCGCACTGCTCAACCAGGGCCAGGTGCTCAACGGCGGCAAAGCCATGAGCAAGTCCCTGGGTAACGGCGTGGATCTTGGCGAGCAGCTCGACAAGTTCGGCGTGGACGCGGTCCGCCTGACCATGGTGTTCGCGTCCCCGCCCGAGGACGATGTGGACTGGGCCGACGTGTCCCCGTCCGGTTCGGCCAAGTTCCTGGCCCGCGCCTGGCGGTTGGCGCAGGACGTCAGCAGCGCAGCCGGTACGGATGCTGCTGCTGGCGACCGGGGGTTGCGTTCGGTGACGCACCGCACCATTTCTGATGCTGCCGACCTGCTGGACTCGAACAAGTTCAATGTGGTGGTCGCCAAGCTGATGGAACTGGTCAACGCCACCCGGAAGGCCATTGATACCGGGGCCGGCGGCTCAGATCCCGCCGTCCGCGAAGCCACCGAGGCCGTTGCCGTCATCCTCAGCCTCTTTGCCCCCTACACGGCTGAGGACATGTGGAACGTGCTGGGCCACCCCGCATCGGTGGCGAATGCAGGCTGGCCGAAGCACGATCCGTCGCTGCTGGTCCAGGACACCGTGACAGCTGTGGTTCAGGTCCAGGGCAAGGTCAGGGACCGCCTTGAGGTGTCGCCGGACGTCACCGAAGAGCAGTTGCGCGAGCTGGCCCTCGCCTCGGAGAACGTGCAACGGGCCTTGGACGGCCGCGACATCCGCACGGTGATCGTCAGGGCACCTAAACTGGTCAACATCGTTCCGGCCTGACCGGAGACCGGCCGCCAGCCTTGTGCTGGTGGCCGGTTCACCACACCTGGAGGTCCACGTGCCTGAGAGCGCAGCAGTGGCCTGGCCTTGGCTCCGGGCCCGACTGGCAGGCCTCCGACCCGCCCCACGCCTCGGCGTTCCGGCGGCCGATCAGCCCCAGGCGCGCACCGCCGTCGTGACCGATTCCGCCGCCGCGCTGCCAGCGGAATGGTTGGCCGCCCACAGCGGCGAAGGGGCGTTGACGGTCATTCCCATGCCCGTCATGGTGGGTGCTGATATCTACGGTGAGGGAGAGGATGACATCCTCGAGACCATTGCCGTGGCGTTGGCCTCCGGCGTCGCGGTGAAGACGTCTCGGCCTTCGCCCGGGCAGTTTGAGCAGGCGTTCCGCGCCGCGAAGGCCCGGGGGTACGACGCAGTGGTGTCCATCCACATGTCCGCTGAGCTTTCGGGAACGGCCGACGCCGCGCGCTTGGCTGCCAGCAAAGTGGACATTCCCGTGGACGTGGTTGACTCGCGGACCGTGGGGATGGCCCAGGGAATGGCAGTCCAGGCGGCCGTTGCTGCCGCTGCGCTGGGCGCTGACGCCGCCATGGTGGTTGCCAGCGCGTTGGGGCAGGCGGACCGCACCCGGGTGCTGTTCTACGTCCCCAGCCTGGAGCAGCTCCGACGCGGTGGCCGGATCGGCGCGGCGGCGTCGCTGGTGGGGACCATGCTGGCCATCAAGCCCCTGCTCGCGGTGGACGGTGGCAAAATCGTCCCCCTTGAGAAGGTGCGTTCGGCCGCCAAAGCGATTGCCAGGCTGGAGGAACTCGTAGCCGAGGAGGTGCGGCTGCATCCGGTGCCCATCCCACGGTTGGCGGTCCACCACTTCGGAAACTCGGCCGAAGCCGTCGCGCTGGCCGGCCGGCTGGCAGCGGACCTGCCCCAGTGCGAGCCCGCGCAGATCAGCTCGTTGCCGGCAGTCCTTGCTGCCCACGCCGGATTGGGTGTCCTGGCCGTCATTGTGGGGCACGACCTGCCGGACGAGATCGTCTCGGAGCTTTCCACATAGGACTAATGCCTGCTGGTGCTGGTCGCATCGATTTCCTAGCGTGGAGGCATGTCACGTCGGGAGAGTGCAGCAACGGGGCCACCCGGGCGGCACGCCTCCGCCCGGTTGCAGTCAGCTTTAGGACCTCCACCGCGGGGGCTCCTGGCAGGACCGTCGGCGGAGGCGTTCGAATTCCGATCGCCAGAGGCTGATGCCGATTTGCTCGGTGCGGCGGGGATTTGTGCCGAGGGTGCTGTGGGCCCGCGCACGCGCTGGCGGTTGAGTGTGCGGCTGGCGCTGCTGGTCGCTGCTTTTGCTGTGGCCGGTGGTGCGTGGTTTTGGTGGCAGGTGGCCACTGGGGCGCCCCAGGTGCTGCCGTTGGCTGCCACCAGCGGCCATCCAGGGTCTGATGGCTCGGGGCCCGGTGCTGGCCAGGATTCAGGTTCTGCGAGCGAGCCTCCTGAAACCTCGCCCAGTGCCTCGGCGTCGACTGCTGCGGGCGAAGTTTTAGTGCACGTGGTGGGTGGTGTGGTGCGGCCGGGTGTGGTGCGGTTGGCACCTGGCAGCCGGGTCGCGGATGCCCTTGCGGCTGCCGGCGGTGCCCAGGCGGGTGCCGATGCGGATCGGCTGAACCTCGCAGCCGTGGTGGTTGATGGGCAGAAGATCCGTGTACCACTAGTGGGGGAAGAGCTACCCACTGGCGCCGAAGGTGGCGATCCGCTGGCTGGCGCTTCACCACAGGATGCTGCGGACGGCTCGGGAGCGTCGGCTGCAGCGGGTTCGTTGGGCTCGTCGGGGCTGCCGATGGCCAAGGTTAACCTGAACACCGCCAGCGTTGAGCAGCTGGCCACCCTGCCCCGGGTAGGTCCTGTCCTGGCGCAGCGGATTGTTGCTTGGCGGAAAGAGCACGGTGCCTTCAAGAATCCTGCAGAACTGGATGCTGTTGATGGTGTGGGGCCCAAGATGCTGGAAACCCTGCTGCCGCTGGTGACGGTGTAGCGTGCGCCGGCATAGCCCGTGGCAGCGCTACGTCGACTCCGCGGTGCGAGGCGATGCCGCCTCGATGTCTGCCGGGCCAGGCGCTCCGCACCCTGGCGCCGAAGCGCAGGACGATGTGGATTCGCTACTTGCCGTCTGGGCGGGCAGGGGCTCGGCAAAGGCTCGCGCGCACGCAGCCGTGCGAGCTTGGCGCCCGCGTGTTCCGGTGTCTGCGAGTCAGGACAGGAGGGGCGGCGGCCGTGCGTTGGTTGCAGGGTGGGGGCAGTCTTGGCGGACAGGCTACCGCCGCGTCGTTGCTGGTGCGCAGCGGAGTATCAGGGAGGCAGCAGAAGCAGGGAGCACATCAACTGGCCAGGTGGCTGGAACTGAGCGGGCCCTGGAGGCGGGTCGCAGGCGTGCTGATCTCCGGCTGGTTTTTCCCACGGGGTGCGCGTGGGTTGCGGCCGTAGCTGGGCTTTGGCTCTCGCCGGTGACGTTAGCCGTCCTGGGGAGTCTACTTCTGATCGTGGCTGGCCTGCTGCTGTCCCGATCCCGGCGGCATGGTCGTCGTTTCGGGCGCAGTTTCCGGGCCACCTGTGCTATCTCCTGTGTACTGGCAGCGGTGGTGCTGGCGCACTCCGCGGTGGCCGCAAGCCAACGATCGGACGGCCCTCTTGCTGCGGCCATTCAGGGAGGGAAGGGGGTCGCCGCCGTGGTGGAAATAGCCAGTCCGCCCCGGGCGTTGACGCTTCCCGGCCTCGCTGGCACGGCAGAACGGTGGGCAGTGCCGGTCTGGACACAGGAAGTCAGTACCGGGGGAGTGCTCTTGCGAACCCGGGCCCAGTTGGTGGTCATTGGCAGTGGGGCCTGGGGCGCTGCAGTACCTGGGCAGGTGGTGCGCGCCACGGGAAAGTTACGGCCGCCGGACCTTGGTCGGCAGGAGGCTGGCAGCTTGGCTGCGTCATCGCCGCCGACGCAATATTCGTCTGGAGCGGTCCTGGAGGTGGCCGCCAAATACCTGCGCGGACAATATCTGGCCTCGTGCAGCTTCCTGGGACCAGATGTTGGCGGCCTGTTGCCGGGAATGGTGACCGGCGATACCAGCGCATTGGATGAGAGCCTGGCGCTGGCGATGAAAAACGTGGGCATGACCCACCTGACAGCCGTCTCCGGCGCGAATTGCAGCCTGGTTCTGGGCGCACTGTTGCTGTTGTGCCGGCGTCTCCGGTTGCGCAGGGTGGCCGCTGGCGGTGTGGCCTTGTGCGGGCTGGGACTCTTTGTGGTGCTCGTGGGTCCGGATGCCAGTGTGTTGAGGGCTGCCTTGATGGGCGCGGTGTCGGTCGCGGCTCTTGCCACCGGCAGGGCTGGCCGCGGGCTGAGTTTCCTGTGCGTGGCGGTCATGGGGCTTCTGCTCATTGATCCTGCCCTCGGTGCCAGCTTCGGCTTCCTGCTGTCCGTGCTGGCTACGCTGGGGATCATCGTGGTGGGCAGAGAAATCATTGATTGGGCCCCAGCCCAGATTCCGCTGTGGCTACGTGCAGGCGTTGCGGTCCCACTGTCGGCCCAGCTGCTGTGTGGTCCGATCATTGTCCTCTTGCAGGCTCAGTTCTCCACCTACTCGCTGCTTGCCAACGTCTTGGCGGCTCCGTTGGTCGCCCCGGTGACGTTGGTGGGAACACTCGCAGTCCCGCTTTCGGCCCTTGCGCCGTGGGTCGCTGGGCCCCTTATCGCGGTGGCGGGTGCGTTTTGTGCAGGAGTTGCCTGGGTAGCGAGGTTTGCCGCGGAGTTGCCGGGCGCATCCTTGCCCTGGGCGGAGGGCATCCCAGGGCTGGTGTCAATGGTGCTGCTGTCTGCACTGACCTTGGGGTTCGTATGGATGGTGAGCCACCCAGGCCGGACCCTTCGCTGGCTGTTCAGGTGCCATCGGCGGATTGAAGTCGCCCTCGAATCATGGGAGCGGAGCCGTGACGGTCAGCGGGGCCGTCCTCGTGGCTTGGCCGAGTGGCCCCGACATGGCAGGCTGGAAGACTCCACAAGTCACTCCGAGAGGACACCCCCATGGCCGCTGCGCCGAAACGCGCAACCCGTTCCTCGGCGTCGAACGCGGCCAACTGGCGGGACGCCAGCCCGGCGTCGATCGTCCTGGTAAGCGGCCCCGAAGAATACCTGGGAATCCGCGCCATGGACTCGATCCGGGCCCAGGTCCGGGCGGCGTCCCCCGACGTGGAACTCAGCCGCATGAACGCGGCGGCCTATGAGCCGGGCATGCTGCTCATGCAAGTCAGCCCGTCGCTATTCGGCGAAAGTAAGCTCATCGAGGTTGAGTCCGTGGAGGCCATGAACGACGCCTTCCTCACCGACGCCTTGGCGTATGTGAGCCGTCCCGAGTCAGATGCCGTCCTGGTCCTCCGGCACAGCGGCGGAAACCGCGGCAAGAAACTCCTCGACGCCATCAAGAAGGCCAACTGGCCAGTGGTGGATTGTCAGCCGCTGAAGAAAGACGCCGACAAGGCAGCTTTTGTGGTCTCCGAGTTCCGCGCAGGCGGACGCCGCATTGAGCAGGACGCTGTGCAGGCGCTCGTCAACGCCGTCGGTGCCAGCCTCTCCGAGTTGGCGGCTGCCTGCAACCAGCTGATTGCCGACGCCGACACCACCGTGAGCGCCGAAACCGTCGACAGGTACTACGGCGGCCGGATCGAGGCTACCGCCTTCAAGGTTGCCGACGCTGCCATGGCTGGAAACGGGCCGCTGGCCCTCTCCACGCTTCGGCACGCTCTGGCCACCGGCGCGGATCCGGTGCCCCTTGTCGCGGCGTTGGCAGCGAAGCTGCGCACCGTGGCCCGCGTCGCCGGCTCCACCGGGAGTTCGGCTCAGATCGCCAGCGAGCTCGGCATGCAGCCCTGGCTGGTTGAACAGGCACAACGCGATGTTCGCCGCTGGACTCCGGACGGCCTGGTGCGCTCCATCCAGGCCACAGCTGAGGCTGATGCGCAGGTCAAGGGCCTGTCCCGGGACCCTGTCTACGCCGTCGAGCACGCAGTCACCGTTATCGCCATGTCCGTCCAGGGCCGCTGATCGCCCCGGAGCTTGTCCAGGGCCGCTGCTCCGACCCAAGGATCCGCCAGCCCCAAGGATTCGTGCGGGCTCGAATCCTAAGCTTGTTCGCAGATCAGAACCTTCAAGGCTCGGATCTGCGAACAAGCTTAGGAATAGTGCGTTCGGGCCCAGGACGGGCGTGCGTTCCAGCTGAGGACTGACGCACTTTCGGCTTAAAGCGGTGTGGCCAGCACCTTTCGGCACTGGCCACAACCATCAGTTCAGGGAACTGGAAACCTTACAGCGCGTTGACCTTCTTGGAGATGGCCGACTTGCGGTTTGCTGCGTTGTTCTTGTGCAGAACACCCTTGCTGACGGCCTTGTCCAGCTTGCGGCTGGCGGTGGCCAGGGCAGCAGTTGCTGCATCCTTGTTGGTGGACTCAACGGCGGTGTTGACGGCGCGGATGGCCGTCTTCAGCTCGGACTTGACTGCGTTGTTGCGCAGGCGTGCCTTCTCGTTGGTAAGGATGCGCTTCTTCTGGGACTTGATATTCGCCACGTGTGAACTCTCTTTTTAATGCGGAAATGGTCTAGAGGGCTTTCAGATTGGCCATCGACTGAGCGGCGTGGGGATACCTATGGCGACCAACCATCTGTGGCCGTCGACCTGCACGGACACACAGCTATAAAGAGTAGCAGGTCAGCACTGCGACTGGCCATTTCAGTACTGCCGCTGAGGTCGTGTCGCCGATGTGGCCGGCAGCTACTTCCAGCCGTGCCGTTGCCGCAGGACCGCTGCGACCTGGTCAAAGCGAGCACGGTCCAAGACTGCACCCTCACGCCGGATACTGTCCGGGCGGAGCTGCAGGACGCGGTCCAGCAACACCTCGCTGGGCCTGCCCTGACGGTCCCACGGCCCGGTGCCAACATCAACATAGGAGCCATTGGTGCTGGCGGCGGGGACATGATCCTTGCTGGTCAGCATCAGGCCCAGCAGAGTGGAGCCGGTGCTGCCGATCAGGAGTACCGGACGGTCCTTGCCCTGGCTATGGTCCTCCTCGTAAGGCACCCACGCCCAGACGATCTCGCCGGGATCGGGGTTGCCGTCCGGAGCAGGCGCGTAGTGGATTGTGCCGGTGCCACGGAAATCCCCTGGATAGCTGCTGCCGGCGGCGGATGCGGCGGGGCCGGACTGTGGGCGCGGGCTCGACTGTGGGCGCGGCCCCGATCCAGCGTTCCTGGGCCGCGAAGGAGCGGACTGACGGGTGGGCGTGGATTGTGAGCTGCTGGCCTTCTGGAAGATCTCGATGCCCATCCGGACAGCCTTGAGCACAGCATTGAAATTGATTGCCATGGACGCAACCTTAGCGCCAGGGTTGTCGCGGGACCGTAGGCCAGGGCCACCCAGCCGTCAAAGAATGCCAAATCCCGGCCCCGGACGTGGGACACTGGAAGTTGAAGATGGCGGTACTCCGGCCCGTGCGTCCAGGACGCGTGCCCACCCACCGCCACGTCCATGCCAACAGTAAGGACCCTGCGTGTCTCCCATGGCCCGCACCGCCCCGGTGCCCGCCGCGACAGATCCGGCTATTATTCGGAACTTCTGCATCATCGCGCACATCGACCACGGTAAATCTACGCTTGCTGACCGCATGCTGCAGTACACGGGCGTGGTGAAGTCCCGCGACATGAAGGCCCAGTACCTGGACCGGATGGATATTGAGCGCGAGCGAGGTATCACCATCAAGTCCCAGGCCGTCCGGATGCCGTGGGAACGCGACGGCGTCAGCTACGCCCTGAACATGATCGACACCCCGGGCCACGTGGACTTCACCTACGAAGTGTCCCGATCGCTCGCTGCCTGCGAAGGTGCGGTCCTGTTGGTGGACGCAGCCCAAGGCATTGAAGCGCAGACCCTGGCCAACCTGTACCTGGCCATGGAGAACAACCTCACCATCATCCCTGTGCTCAACAAGATCGACCTGCCTGCTGCGCAGCCGGAAAAGTATGCTGCGGAACTTGCCAACCTGATCGGTGGAAACCCCGAGGACGTCCTCCGCGTTTCCGGCAAGACCGGTGCCGGCGTCGAAGACCTGCTGGACAAGATCGTCCATGATCTGCCTGCCCCTGTGGGCGATCCGAACGCCCCTGCCCGGGCCATGATTTTCGACTCGGTGTACGACACCTACCGTGGCGTGGTCACCTATGTTCGGGTGGTGGACGGCAAACTCAACCCGCGTGAGCGCATCCAGATGATGTCCACCCGCGCCACCCACGAACTCCTTGAGATTGGCGTCAGCTCCCCGGAGCCCACCCCTTCCAAGGGACTGGGCGTCGGTGAGGTGGGCTACCTCATCACCGGCGTGAAGGACGTCCGCCAGTCAAAGGTGGGCGACACTGTCACCAACCTGGCCAAGCCGGCGTCGCAATCGCTGCCCGGCTATGCCGACGCGAAGCCGATGGTCTTCTCCGGCCTCTACCCGCTGGACGGCGCCGATTACCCGGTGCTCCGCGATGCGCTCGAGAAGCTCATGCTCAACGATGCCGCCTTGGTGTACGAACCGGAGACGTCCGCCGCGTTGGGCTTCGGCTTCCGCGTCGGCTTCCTGGGTCTGCTGCACCTGGAGATCACCCGGGAACGCCTGGAGCGCGAATACAATTTGGCGCTCATCTCCACTGCCCCCAACGTGGAGTATGAGGTGACCCTGGAGGACAAGAAGATCGTCCAGGTGACCAACCCCAGCGAATACCCCACGGGCAAGGTCGCCGAAGTGCGCGAGCCCATGGTGTCTGCCACCATCCTGGCGCCGAACGAATTCGTGGGGGCCATCATGGAACTGTGCCAGGGCCGCCGCGGCGTGCTCGGTGGCATGGACTACCTCTCCGAGGACAGGGTGGAGATCCGTTACCGCCTGCCACTGGCGGAAATCGTCTTCGACTTCTTCGACATCCTCAAGTCCAAGACCCGCGGCTACGGCTCGCTGGACTGGAAGGCCGACGGCGAACAGGCGGCAGACTTGGTCAAGGTTGACATCATGCTCCAAGGCGAACAGGTGGACGCCTTCAGTGCCATCACTCACCGGGACAAGGCCTATGCCTACGGCGTCATGATGACCGGAAAGCTCCGTGAGCTTATTCCGCGCCAGCAGTTCGAAGTGCCCATCCAGGCCGCCATCGGCTCGCGGATCATTGCCCGGGAGAGCATCCGCGCCATCCGCAAGGACGTTCTGGCCAAGTGCTACGGCGGTGACATCACCCGTAAGCGCAAGCTGCTGGAGAAGCAGAAAGAGGGCAAGAAGCGGATGAAGATGGTGGGCACCGTTGAAGTGCCGCAGGAAGCGTTCATCGCGGCCCTGACCACCGACGAATCGAAGGACAAGGCCAAGAAGAAGTGACCACTGCGGTGCGGGGGACGCGCTGATGCCCAGCGTTCTTCCCCTTGGCGACCCGGCGCCGTCGGACGGTCTGTTGCCTGCCCAGGCTGCGGAGGGTGCGGCGGACCGGGCGTTTGGCCTGTATGTCCACATCCCGTTTTGCGCCGTTCGCTGCGGTTACTGCGACTTCAACACCTACACGGCCACGGAGTTGGGCGGCGGCGCCTCCCAGGACGCCTACGCGGCCACCGCAGCCAGCGAAGTTGAGTTCGCGGCGGCCGCCCTGGACGCATCGGGACTGCCGCCGCGCCCCCTCAGCACGGTGTTTTTCGGCGGCGGGACGCCCACGTTGTTGCCTGCCGAAGATCTTGCACTGATCCTGAGCGCCGCCGTCGACCGATGGGGAATTGTCCCGGGCGCGGAGATCACCACCGAGGCGAACCCGGACTCCGTCACGCCGGAATCGTTGGCCGTGCTCAAAGCAGCCGGTTTCACGCGGGTCTCCTTCGGCATGCAGTCAGCCGTGCCGCATGTCCTCAAAGTGTTGGACCGGACCCACAGCCCTGCCCGGGTCCCCGAGGTGGTGCGGTGGGCGCGTGACGCCGGCCTGGCCGTCAGCCTGGACCTGATCTACGGGACGCCCGGCGAATCCATGGCTGACTGGCGAACCTCGCTGGAGACGGCGCTCTCCTACGAAGCGGACCACATCAGCGCCTACGCCCTGATTGTGGAGGACGGCACCAAGCTGGCCGCGCAGATTCGCCGCGGCCAGGTGCCGGGAATCGACGACGACGACCACGCGGCAAAGTACGAACTCGCCGACCAGCTGATCACCGCAGCCGGGCTCGGCTGGTACGAGGTCAGCAATTGGGCGCGAACCCCGGAGCAAGCGTGCCAGCACAACCTCGCCTACTGGCAGGGTGACGATTGGTGGGGGATCGGTCCCGGCGCCCACTCGCATGTGGGTGGGGTCCGCTGGTGGAACGTCAAGCACCCCACCGCGTACGCTGGCCGACTGGCCCAAAGCGCGTCGCCGGCCGCTGGCAGGGAGACGCTCGATACGGAAACCCGGAACGTGGAGCGGGTCATGCTGACGGCACGGCTCAACACCGGACTCGACATTGCCTCGCTGGGGCCTGCGGGCCGGCATCAGGTAGCCGGGTTGATTGCCGACTCTTTGGTGGAACCGACGGCCGCTTTCAAGGGCACGTTGATCCTCACGCTCAAGGGCAGGCTGCTGGCTGACGCCGTGGTGCGCAGGATCCTGCCCGACTAACGAGGCTGGGTCGCAGGACCAACCAAGGACTTGGTGGTTTTGCTGGTGCTGTCCCAGAGCCGGGCATCCGTGCAATGCACAGGTGTGGCGGTAGAGAGCAACTCCAGCGCCGGCGTCACTTGGGCTCCCGTGATTTTGCTGGCCAGGGTAACGTGCGGCGTCCACGCGTCAGGCCTGGTCAGTGGCGTGGCCCCTGCCAACACCCGGTGCAGCCCCGCATGCAAATCCAAAAGGGCCCTGGTCACCACCACGAGTCGCACCAGGACAAAGGTTCCCTTGTGCCCCGGAAACAGGGTCAAGCCGGCGAAATCGACCTCGAGTGGGAGCGACTTCCAGGGGTCTGCACCCGCAGGATCGAGGGCCAGGTCATTTCCAGCCGCCAGGGTGATGTGCGGGCGGTTGCTGGCGGAGGTGTGGTGGGCCAGGCTGGGCAGTCCAGCCGCCGCCAGAAGGTCCCAGTCTGCCCTGATCCGCGCTTCGGCCTCTGGATCGAACGTCAACTCGACGCTGCGCACGGTCCCGCTTCCAGGGTGGGGACGAGCCTGGTTACTTGATCCAGCGCAGGTTGAACGGGTAGCGGTAGGGCTGGCCGCGGTTGACGCGGACACCGGCAACCACCGAATAGCAGGTCAGGGCGATCCAGATGAGCGTGGCCACCACGGCAAAGATGTTGCCGACCACCGGAATGAAAACCAGGATGTTGGCGATGATCGCGGCAACAGTGGGCGGCAGACTGAAGTTCAGGGCTTCCTTGGATTCCTGGGCGGTAAACGGCCCGCGCTCCTTGAAGATGAGATAGATCAGCAGTGACGGGATGAAGCCGAGGATTCCCCCGAAGTGCGCCATGGTGGCCCACTGGCGGTCCTCGCTGGCCGTCAGTGGCAGCGCGTTGGCTGGGACGCCGTGGTATTCGGAGCCGCCTTGGCCATTCTGCGGGTCCCGCGACTCGCGCGCATTCTCTGCCACTGTGATGATCCTTTAGGTGCAATGGTGCCGGTTCAGGCCGGATGGCCGGCCGCCGGGCATGGTGGGTGCTGCAGTAATCAGCCTACTGGTTCTTGGCTTCAGCGCCCGGTTTTCACGGGACCGTGAGGAAATCGATAACTTCCTCAACCCGCCCCAGCAGTGATGCTTCCAGATCGGCATAGGTGCGGACCGCACCCAGCAGCTTCTGCCAGCCCAGGCCAATGTCCTCCTTCGTTTCGTGCGGCCAGCCGAATGCTGTCAGGATGCCAGTCTTCCAATCCTGTCCGCGGGGAACCGCCGGCCACTTCTCGATGCCCAGCACTGCGGGTCGGATCGCCTGCCAGACGTCCACGTAAGGGTGGCCCACAATCAGGACGTTTCCGGCGGCGCCGGGGGAGCGCATGACTTCCTCGGCAATCCGGGATTCCTTGGACTGGGGAACCAAGTGGTCAACCAGGATGCCCAACCGGCGCCCCGGCCCCGGTTCAAAGTTTGCTACCGCACCGGCCAGGTCATCAATGCCATGGAGGGGTTCGACGACGATGCCCTCCACGCGCAGGTCATCTCCCCACACCTTTTCCACCAGTTCGGCGTCGTGCTTGCCTTCGACCCAGATGCGGCTGGCTTTGGCGACGGCGGCCCGTTGGCCGGTGACGCGGACAGAACCCGACGCGGTCCGTGCGCCAGCTGCGTCCCGGGCTGGCCGTGCCGCCGGCGGCAGGAGCTTGATGGCCTGACCTTCCAGGAGGAAACCGAAGCCCAACCGGAACGACCGGGACTTGCCGCGCCGATCCTCCAGCGCCACCACGTGCATGCCGCCAGACTTCTCCACCCGCGTCACGGCACCCACCCAGCCGGACTGGACTTCCTCCAAGACCATGCCGCGCTGCACGGGAACCTCAGGCAGTTCGGTGCGGACAGGCGCTGAGATCTGGCCCGGCCCCCAGTTCTGGTATTCCATTGCGTCTGTCCACCTCGTGATAGGTCTGCAGCCCGGAATTTCGCCCGGAGCGGTACCAATGCTAACAACGGGGCAAGCCGTAATAGACTGGTTGGCACTGGGGCATGTCGAGTGCTAACTGGTGGGGTGGCTGGAAGCCAGTGGCAACCACCTTGGAATCGTGGAGGAGGTGGACAATTGAGCGAGCCGCGCAAGCTTGAAGTACTGCGTGCCATCGTGGAGGATTACGTCCACTCCCGCGAGCCCGTCGGCTCCAAGGCGTTGGTGGAACGGCACCATCTGGGTGTCTCCAGCGCCACGATCCGCAATGACATGGCGGCGTTGGAAGAAGAAGGCCTCATAGCCGCACCACATACCAGCGCGGGCCGGATACCCACAGACAAGGGCTACCGCCTGTTCGTGGATCAGATCTCGGCCGTCAAGCCGCTGTCCGCCGCCGAACGCCGTGCCATCCAGTCCCTCCTGGAAGGATCCGACGACGTTGACGACGTCCTGGACCGCACGGTCAGGATGCTTTCACAACTGACCAACCAGGTGGCAGTGGTCCAGTACCCGCACCTGAGCCGCGCACTCATCCGACATATCGAGTTTGTTTTGCTGGCACCCCGGAAAGTCCTCGTGGTCCTCATTGCCAACAGCGGCAAGGTGGAACAACGGGTCATCGACGTCGGTGTGGACCTGGCGGACGACGCCTTGGCCGACCTCCGCACCCGGTTCCTCGGTGCCCTTGCCGGGATGCCGCTGGGCCAGCTCAACAAAACTGTGCCCGCCGTCGTCGCGATGGTGGCGCCGCCACTCCGACAGGCAGCGCATGCACTGGCGCAAGGGCTGGAGGTCCTGGGCCAGAGCAGCCGCGAGGAGCGGATGGTCATGGCGGGCACTGCTAACCTGGCCCGGTCCACTGTGGACTTCCCACTGAGCATCGGACCCGTCCTCGAAGCGCTCGAGGAACAGGTGGTGATGCTCCGTTTGCTGAGCGAGATGGCTGATGACCACCGCGGTGTCGCCGTCAGCATCGGCCGCGAAAACCCGTACGACGGCTTGGCTGAGGCCTCCGTCGTCGCTACCGGGTACGGGCCGGACAGCGTCGCAAAGATTGGCGTCCTGGGACCCACCCGGATGGACTACCCCACCACCATGGCCGCCGTCAGGGCGGTGGCCAGATACCTGTCCAGGATCCTCGGACCCTGACGCTTTCGCCCGCCCAGCCGTCTGGGCAGGCCACCTGGCAGTGCCGGAGCTGAGCCTCCAGCAGCAGAACTGCAGTACAAGAAGGAAGAGAAACGAATTTTGAGCAGCCACTACGACGTCCTGGGAGTCTCATCGGAGGCCACGGGCGAAGAGATCAAGAAGGCCTACCGCAAGTTGGCCCGGACCCTGCACCCCGACGTCAACCCCAGCGATGACGCCTCGGATCGGTTCAAGGCTGTCACGCATGCCTACGAGGTGCTCTCAGATCCGCAGAAGCGGCGCGTGTATGACACCACCGGTAACGAGAACGGTACCGACAATGGCTTCGGTGGCGGCGGCTACTCGGGCCAAGGCTTCGCGTTCCAGGACATCTTCGAGACGTTCTTCGGCGCCGGCGGCAGCTCCGGCCCCGCATCGCGGGTCCGTCGCGGCCAGGACGCCCTCATCAGCGTCCGCATCGACCTTAAAGACGCCGTCTTTGGCGTCAACCGGAAGCTTGAGGTGGATACTGCTGTCACGTGTCCCACCTGCGAGGGTTCCTGCTGCCAGCCGGGCTCACACCCGGAGCGCTGCGACATCTGTGGCGGCAGCGGGCAGGTCCAACGGGCTGTCCGGTCCATCCTGGGACAGGTCATGACGGCAGCCCCCTGCGGCAGCTGTGAAGGCTTCGGCACCGTGGTCAAGGACCCTTGCAACGAGTGCAACGGCCAGGGCCGGATCCGCAGCCGCCGTTCACTGACCATCAAGGTTCCGGCCGGCGTGGCAACGGGCACCCGCATCCAGCTGTCCGGCCAGGGCGAAGCTGGCCCCGCAGGTGGTCCGTCCGGTGACCTTTACGTGGAAATCCGCGTCAACAACGACGCCACCTACGTCCGCGACGGCGATGACCTGCACGCCACGCTCAACATCCCCATGACGGCAGCCGCACTGGGGACAGACGTCAGCCTGGAGACCTTCGACGGCAGCCAGGATATCGACGTTAAGCCGGGCACCCAGTCCGGGGAGATCATCACCCTGCGCGGCCTGGGCGTCACGCACCTGCGCGGCTACGGTCGTGGCGATCTCAAGGTCCACCTGCAGGTGGACACGCCGGTCAAGCTGGACTCCGCCCAGGAGGAACTCCTGCGGCAACTCGCCAAGCTGCGCGGAGAGCAGATCACCGACGGAAAACTCGCTGCCAGCGGCGGCATGTTCGCCAAGCTGCGCGATCGGCTCGGTAACCTGTAGGCGTGAGCAACCCCGTCTTCTTCACCGCCCCCGGATCGCTGGACCACCTCCACCCCGGCGGCCGGTTCCTGCTGGAGGGTCCCGAGGCGCGGCATGCGGTGGCGGTCAAACGTCTGGGCGCCGGCGAGGCCGTTGACATTGTCGACGGTGCCGGTGTCCGCCTGGTGGGTACTGTGGCGAACGCCTCCGCGGCCGGCCTCGACGTTGAGTGTGTGAGCCTCGAACGGGAAACGCCGCCGGCCATCCGCCTGGTCCTGGTCCAGGCCCTCGCCAAGGGCGACCGCGATGAACTGGCCATCGAGACGGCCACGGAGCTTGGAATTGACGCCGTGATCCCTTGGCAGTCGGAGCGGTCAATCGTCCGATGGAAGGGAGACCGGGCCGCGAAGGCGCACGCCAAGTGGCAATCCACCGTTGCCGCGGCCGCCAAGCAGGCGCGCCGGGCGTGGGTCCCCGAGGTGCGGCCCGCCGTCGACACCGCCGCCCTGGCAGCCACCGTAGGCACGGCCGACCTGGCCGTCATCCTGCACGAGAACGCCGTCACGCCGTTGCGTTCGGTCCTGGCGCGGTGGGCGGAGAAGCACGACGGCGACCGGGAAGTTTTGCTGATCGTCGGCCCCGAGGGCGGCATCAGCCCCCGCGAGGTGACGCGACTGTGCGATCAGGGCGCCGTGACGGCGTTGCTGGGGCACCACGTCCTCCGGTCCTCCACGGCGGGACCCGCCGCTGTCGTGCTTGCCAGCGACGTGTTGGGCCGTTGGACCGTTCCAGCGCCGTAAAGCCCTACTTCACCGAGAAGAAGCGAGTTTCCTCGTTCCGGTCCACTTGATCGTCGGGACCCAATTGGGCGATTTTAGCCTCGTATTCGCCAACCGGGAGGGTCAGGGACAGGCTGAAGAGTCCTGCACCGCCCGTGTCCGCGGCAGCCGTGGTCTCGCCGGTCAGGAATGCCGAGGTGGTGCCGTTGGTGGCTGTCCGCAGGATCTGCCAGCGGAGTTTGCCGCCCGCAACGGTGCTTCGGCCGGTGATCTTGACGCTGCCGGGAGCCAAATCGACGTTCTCCTGCGGGTCGATAATCCACACGGGTGCTGACAGTCCCGGCATTCGGGTCATCAGGGCACCGAGCTGTACCTGGCCAAAGGCCATGTAGTCCGTGTGGCCGTCCACCAGGATCCGGACCCTGATCTGTTGGCCGCTGTCGATCAGGCCCGAACTGGCCGCCGCCGCTGTGGCCGTGTACACGAGCTGCTGGACGGCCCGCAGGGCAGTGTCCGCATCGAGGTTGGAGTTGAAGGCATCCTCGGAAAGGTCGACAGTGATGGTGTCCTTGCCCGAAATGGACGTCGCCAGCTTGCTCGGGTTCTGCCACGGCGTGAAGAAGTCGGCGTCCAGCGGTTTGTCGGCCATCATGGCGCGCAAGGCCCTGGTGACAGGGTTTTCCTGTTCCGGGACGTCCCTGAATTCGCGGTAGAGGAATACACCATTGCCTGTGCGGCCCAGCCAGTACACGGGTGCCTTATTGGAAGACTGGGTGGTCTCCAACGGCGAGCTGGTAGCGGGGACGCTGGCGCTGAGGGAGGGGGCGGTCAACAGGCTGGCCGACGACTCCGGCGTGGTGTTGGCGATGCAGCCGGTCAGAGCCGGGGCCACCACAAGACCCGCGAGGACAAGCGCCCAGAACCGGGCAGCAGGTCGTCCAGCCCGGTGGGGCGCAACAAACTCCGGCACCTTGCCAAACCTTTCGTCGGTGGTGGTGGGCCGATCCCCGGGCGGCCTGCTGTCTCTGCTCCCAGCACACGCTGGCTCTCCAGCATTACACAGGCGCCTGGCCGGTCCCGACCCAGAACGGGCCTCCGGGTGAAATGCAACGGGAACGATATAAGGCCGAGATGAAGTTGCAACGTTGCCCCGGGAATAGCACCTTGGAGCAGGCCAAGGGCCCGCCACGAGCGGTGGGCTGCTGGCGTAAGATGGATAGACAGGCCAGGGCGGTCTTTCGAACAACCGCCAAGCCTGCCAGGAAGCGTACTTTGAACCTCGAGGGGACTACGGGCCTGCGGGCCAACACTATGACTGAATCAGCGAATGGAAAGCGCCGTGCCTCGGGAGATGGCGGGGTTGCAGACTTCCCGCATTCACTGCCCGGCATCCGGACCGAGGTGGTGGTCTTTGAAAACTCCGATCAGATGGTCCAATCCCTGGGCAGCCACGATGAGGCACTGCGCTTCATCGAAGAGCAGTTCCCCGACGTCAACTTCCACGTCCGCGGCAACGAACTCACCATCAGCGGTCCCACGCGGGACGTGCCACGGATCATGCGCCTCATGCAGGAGATCAAAGGGCTCGTAGCCCGCGGCACGATCATCAGCACGGCAGTCCTGGAGCAGCTGGTTTCCATGCTCCGCACGCAGTCCGTGCAGAACCCCGTGGACGTCCTGACCCACGACATCCTCTCCAGCCGCGGCCGCACCATCCGCCCTAAAACCCTGAACCAGAAGACGTACGTGGACGCCATCGATGCGAACACCGTCATCTTTGGCATTGGCCCGGCGGGCACCGGCAAGACGTACCTCGCCATGGCCAAGGCCGTGCAGGCGTTGCAGCAGAAGGAAGTCAGCCGCATCATCCTGACCCGCCCCGCCGTCGAAGCCGGCGAGCGGCTGGGCTTCCTGCCAGGGACCTTGAGCGACAAGATCGATCCGTACCTGCGGCCGCTCTACGATGCCCTGCACGACATGATGGACCCCGAATCCATTCCACGGCTGATGGCTGCCGGAACCATTGAGGTGGCACCGCTGGCGTACATGCGTGGACGGACCCTCAATGACGCGTTCATCATCCTTGACGAGGCCCAAAACACCACCCCGGAACAGATGAAGATGTTCCTGACCCGGCTGGGCTTTGGCTCCAAGATGGTGGTTACCGGTGACGTGACGCAGGTGGACCTGCCGTTCGGCACCCGCTCCGGACTGCGGGTGGTGGAGGAAATCCTGACCGGAATTGATGACGTGAACTTCTCCACCCTCGACGCAACAGACGTTGTCCGGCACCGCCTGGTCGGTGACATCGTCAAGGCCTACAGCACCTGGGATGACACCCAGCGGAGCCGCGTCAAGCAACCGGCCAGCAGCCATAAACGGGGAGAAACGGCATGAGCATCGAAGTCAACAACGAGTCGGGCGTCGAGGTTCTTGAGGCGGACCTGGTTGCCCTGTCGCGCTACATCTTCGAACAGCTCTACATCCACCCCCAGGCCGAGCTGTCCATCCTTCTGGTGGACGAGCCTGCCATGGAGAAGCTCCACATCGAACTGATGGACGAGCCGGGCTCCACGGACGTGCTGTCGGTGCCTATGGACGAGATGACACCTGGCACGCCGGGCCGGCCTACGCCACAGGGCATGCTGGGCGACATTGCCATCTGCCCACAGGTCGCCAAGGTCCAGGCCAAAAATGCGGGCCACTCGCTGCAGGACGAAATGCTGCTGCTGACCACCCACGGCATTTTGCACTTGCTGGGCTATGACCATGCCGAGCCGGAGGAGAAGACCGAAATGTTCGGCCTCCAGCGCGAACTCCTGACGGGCTTCACCGGAAAAGAAGCTCCCGCAGAGACCACTTCGTGACGCCGCTGCTCCTGGTGCTGATGGCGCTGGTCTTCCTGGCCATCGCTGCACTCCTCACCGCCGCCGAAGCGGCTTTCAATTTCCTGCCACGGCACGACGCCGAAGACGCCCTCGAGCGCAGCCGCGGCAATGCCATGCGCAAGATCCTCGCCCAACCGGTGGCGCACATCCGGGCCTTGCGGTTTTGGCGGGTGTGGTTCGAGACGGCCTCGGCTGTCGCCGTGGCAGTCCTCTTCCACAGCCTCCTCGACAATGTCTGGCTTGCCGGACTGGCGGCCACGGGCATCATGGCGCTCCTCGGGTTTGTCCTGGTGGGCGTCTCGCCACGCCAGCTCGGGCGGCTGCACTCCGCCGCCATGGTCCGCTTTACCGCACCACTCATCCGGTTCCTCACCTGGGTCCTCGGCCCGATTCCCCGGTGGCTGGTGGCGCTGGGCAGTGCTGCGGCCCCAGGGGCTCCCGGTGGCGACGAGGCGTTCTTCAGCGAAGAGGAATTCCGCGAGCTGGTGGAGCGTGCCAGCGAGTCGGACATGATCGAGGACACCGAAGCCACCATGATCCAATCGGTCTTCGATTTCGGCGACACCCTGGTCCGCGCTGTCATGGTGCCCCGCACTGACATCCTCAGCGTTGACGCCGGCTCCAGCCTGCGCCACGCCATGTCGCTCTTCCTCGGCTCGGGGTACTCCCGGATGCCGGTGATCGGCGAAAACAACGACGACATCCGCGGGATCATCTACCTCAAGGACGTGGCGGCTGTCCTCCACGAACTCGGTCCAGGCCAGGAACCGCCACTGGTGGAATCCCTTACCCGCGAAGTGCGGTACGTGCCGGAGTCCAAACCCGTGAGCGATCTCCTCAGCGAACTGCAAAAGGAATCGACCCACGTCGCCATCGTCATCGACGAGTACGGCGGAACCGCCGGTTTGGTGACGTTGGAAGACCTGTTGGAAGAGATCGTCGGTGAGATCGTCGACGAGTACGACACCGAAAGCGCCGAAGCTGTTGCCCTGGAGGACGGCTCCTACCGGGTCAGTTCGCGCATGAGCATCGATGATCTCGGCGAACTGTTCGACGTGGAATTGGACGACGACGAGGTGGACACCGTGGGTGGACTCCTCGCCAAAGCCTTGGGCCGGGTCCCCATTGTGGGCAGCGCCGTTGAAGTCCACGGCGTCAGCCTCCGGGCCGACCGGCTCGAAGGACGCCGGAACCGCGTCAGCCACATCATTGCGGCGCAGGTTCCAAGAGTAGACACTGACCTTGAAGACCTCCTCGTTGAGGCGGAAGCAACCCAGCAGGGAGTTCCACGTGAACAAGAAAAATAAAGACTCCAGCGACGACGAGTTCGGCGGCTTCCGGGCCGGTTTCTCCGTCTTGGTAGGCAGGCCCAACGCGGGCAAATCCACGCTGACCAACGCGTTGGTGGGGCAGAAAGTGGCCATCACCTCGGCCAAGCCACAGACCACCCGGCACACGATCCGTGGGATCGTGCACCGGGAGGACTCCCAGTTGATCTTGGTGGACACTCCGGGCCTGCACCGCCCGCGCACCCTCCTGGGCAAGCGGCTCAACGACCTGGTGGCCGACACCCTGGCCGAAGTGGATGCCATTGGCTTCTGCCTGCCGGCGAACGAGAAAATCGGTCCCGGCGACAAATACATCGCCGCGCAGCTTGCCGCGCTGGGCAACAAACCCATCATTGCGATCGTCACCAAGACCGACACCGTGGACCGGCAGGCGCTCACCGAGCAGCTGCTCGCCGTCGCGGCCCTGGGCCGGGACGTGCTGGGCGACGACGGCTGGAAAGACGTGGTGCCAGTCTCCGCGACGGACGGATTCCAGGTGGAAACCGTCGCCGACGTCCTCATCAGTCACATGCCGCCGTCGCCTCCGCTGTACCCGGACGGGCACCTGACCGACGAACCTGAGGCCGTCATGGTGGCCGAACTGATCCGCGAGGCTGCGCTCGAAGGCGTCCGGGACGAACTGCCGCACTCCCTGGCCGTGGTGGTTGAGGAGATCGTGCCGCGGGAGGGCCGGCCTGAGGACAGCCCGTTCCTCGACGTCCGGGTGAACCTGTATGTGGAACGGCCGTCGCAGAAGGCCATCATCATTGGTAAGGGTGGCAGCCGGCTCCGCGAAGTGGGCACGAATGCCCGCAAAGGCATCGAAGCGTTGCTGGGGACCCGGATCTATCTTGATCTCCACGTCAAGGTTGCCAAAGACTGGCAGCGCGACCCGAAACAGCTGGTCAAACTCGGCTTCTGAACCGCCCCGGCGACCCCGCCGGGGTGGTCAATCCGGCGTTTTCCCAGAATGAGCCACTAAAATGGGTCGGATTTTGTTTTTAGAGGAAGGTTCATCACGTGGGGCGAGGCCGCGATCAGCAGGACACCGGCGGTGCTGGTTCAGCCGCGCCCGTAACCGGGAACCGTCGCTCTGATGGCGTCCCTGCGGGGGCCGCCCGACACCTCCGCCCGGAACGGCGACTGCCGCTGTGGCTCAAGGTGGTCACCACGGTGCTTGCCGTCGTCGTGGTTGGCAGCCTCGCGTTTGGCGGGTTTTGGTTCCTCCGCCTGCAGAACAACATCTCCAAGGCGCCGCTCAACGCTGGTGGCGGGAACCCATCGGAGCAGGTCGATGACGCAACCGGCCGGATGCAGATCCTGATCCTGGGCTCCGATACCCGCGATGGCAAGAACGCAGATTACGGCACGGCCGACGATTCCACGGGCTACGGCAACTCGGACGTCATGATGCTGATGGATATTTCTGCTGACAACAAGCGGGTCAACGTCATCAGCTTCCCGCGTGACCTGCTTGTGGACATTCCGCAGTGCACCGATGAGAAAACCAAGCAGACCTACCCAGCCCGCAGTGGCGTGATGATCAACGAGGCCATGGCCGAGGCCGGAATTGGCTGCGCCGTGGACACGGTCAACAAGCTCACCGGGATGGAAATTGACCACTTCATGATGGCGGACTTCAACGCCGTCAAGGAGCTGTCCAACGCTGTGGGCGGCGTGAACGTGTGCGTCAGCGACGCGATCTACGACCCCGATTCCCGGCTCCGCCTGCCGGCCGGCACCTCCGCCGTCCAGGGCGAACAGGCACTCGCGTTCCTCCGGACCCGGCACGCCTTTGCTGACGGCGGCGACCTCGGCCGAATCAAGGCCCAGCAAGGCTTCCTGTCCTCCCTGACCCGGAAAATCAAGGACGACGGTACCCTTTCGGACCCCGTGAAGATGCTGAAGATTGCCGACGTCGTCACCCAGAACCTCACCGTCGATGAGGGCCTCGGTTCTGTGCCCACCTTGTTGACCATCGGCAACCGGCTCAAGGATATCGACGTCGGAAAGGTCGCCTTCGTTGCTGTCCCCACCACCCCGGCGGCCCTCGATCCGAACCGGCTCGAGGTGGCCCAGCCAGCCGCGGGTCAACTGTTCGCGGCGCTTCGCCAGGACGTTGACCTGACGGACCCCACCGCGCCCACGACGCCCAGCGCCGCTCCCAGCCCCACGCCGTCGGCCGTTCCAACCGAGACCACCCCTGCAGCGCCGCCGTACGACAAGGCCTTGCAGCCTGTCTCCGTCTCCAACGCGACCGGCACGGTGGGCCGCGCCCAGGAGATCGTCCAGGCACTGGTTTCTGGCGGGTTTACCCAGGTCAGCCAGTTTGACGCTGCAGTGGTGTCGCAGACGACGATCTACTACAGCGCCGACTTTGCCGATGTCGCCGCGGATACCGCAGCGCTGCTGGGGATCCCGGCCACGCAGATTGTCGCCTCGGCGAATGTCTACGGAGTCCAGATCTCTTTGGGCTCGGATTTCACTTCCGGCACTAAATACGGCGCTACCACGGCGCTGCCCGACAACATCGTGAGCCAAACAGCAGGGGACGCGGTCTGCCAGCAGGCCAATCCGGAACTCATCGTTCGCTGAGCGCCTTTTGGCAGATGATGGCAATGGCCGGGCCCCATGGGGACCCGGCCATTGCCATTGCTGCAGGTGTGGCTACCAGATGCTCACGCGCTCTGCCGGTGGCATCCACATACCGTCTTCTTCGCCCACGTTGAAGGCATCATGGAAGGCGTCCAGGTTCCGGGCAATAGCATTGGTCCGGAACTCGTTGGGGGAGTGGGGATCCGTTGCCAGCCTGCGGATTGCTTCCTCGCTGCGGATCACCTGCCGCCAGCCAGCCGCCCACGAAGCGAAGAACCGCTGCTCGCCCGTGAAGCCATCGATCACTTCTGGTTCTGTTCCGTCCAGGCTGAGCTGGTAGGCCTTGTAGGCGATGGTCAGTCCGGCCAGGTCACCAATGTTTTCGCCCAGGGTAAGCCTGCCGTTGACGTGGTGTTCCGGTGCGGCGATGGGCGCCAGCGCATCATATTGGGCTACCAGTTTGGTGCTCAGGACCTCGAACGCGGCCCGGTCCTTGTCAGTCCACCAGTTACGCAACGCACCGTTGCCGTCGAACTGGGAGCCCTGGTCATCAAAGCCGTGCCCAATTTCGTGGCCAATGACGGCACCGATACCGCCGTAGTTAACTGCATCATCGGCGTCGGCCGTGAAGAACGGCGGCTGCAAGATGGCCGCCGGGAACACGATTTCGTTCATCAGCGGGTGGTAGTAGGCGTTGACGGTCTGCGGGGTCATCAACCATTTGTTGAGGTCAACAGGCTTTCCCACCTCGTCGAGGTGCCTGTCGACGTCGGCGTTGTGGGCTCGCTCCACGTTACCGAGCAAATCGGTCGGGTCGATCGCCACCGCTGAGTAGTCGATCCATTCCTCCGGGTAACCGATCTTTGCCCGGAAACTCTCCAGCTTTCGCAACGCTTCGGCCTTGGTGTCTTCGCCCATCCACGACACAGCCTGGATGCTCTCCCGGTAGGCGGCGATAAGGTTCGAGACGAGTGCCTGCATCCGTTCCTTGTGGGACTCGGGGAAGTGTTTGCCAACATAGATCTGCCCCACAGCCTCGCCCAGGGCAGCTTCAACCACTGCCACACCGCGTTTCCAGCGGTCCTTGTTGCGAGGCGTTCCGCTGAGGGTGGTGCCGTAAAACGCGAAGTTGGCAGCCACCACATCGCTGGACAGGTACGGTGCTGCGGCACTGACCACCCGCATGGCCAGCCATTCCTGCCAGGCCTGCAGCGGGATGGAGTCGATCAGCGATGCGGCGCCGGCAAAGAAGTCAGGAGTGCTGACCACGAGTTCCGTGCGCTTGGCCGGCTCAACCCCGGCCGCTTCAAACCACGGGGCAAGCTGGGGGAACAGCGTCTGGGCTTCTTCGGCCGATTTGAGGTTATACGTCTTGAGGGGATCGCGCAGCGTGACGTTGTCCCAGTGGTGGCTGGCCAGTTGCGTCTCCAGGTCCAGCACCCGGTCCGCAGCAGCAGGGGCATCTGCCACATCCGCCAGCGCCAGGATCCGCGCCACATGCTCGCGGTAGGCAGTCACCATGGGTGCAAACTTCTCGTCACGGTAGTACGACTCGTCAGGAAGGCCCAGCCCACCCTGGCCGAGGTAGAGCAGGACCCGGTCCGGATTCCCGGCGTCCGGTGACGGGTAGATCGAGAACAGGCCACTGACATCGGCCCGGAACAAACGACCCGTGAGTGCCACCAACTCAGCTGTTGAGGTGGTGCCAAAAACGTCCGCCAAGCGCTGGCGGATGGGCTCGATCCCCTTCGCTTCTGCCGTGGTCTCGTCCATGAAGCTCGTATAGAGGTCACCGATCTTGCGCTCAATGCCACTTGCCTGTTCGGCCTTTGCTGCGGCCGCTTCAATGATGTCCCGGACAGCGGCTTCCGAGCCGTCGCGCAAGGCAGTGAAGGTTCCTTCGAGGGACCTGTCATCAGGAATTTCCGTGACCTTGAGCCAGGCGCCATTCACATGTTGGTAAAGGTCATCCTGCGGCCGGACGGTGTCATCAATTGTGGTCAGGTCGATCCCCGAAATGGGCACTGATTCTCCTTTTGCTGACGCGCTGCGGCCGGTTGAATCCGGTATGCGTCTGCATGGTGGACGTAACGGACGGTAGGACTCTTTCATCTTACGCACCCGTGTTACCCTCAGGTGGTGCGTGCAGAACTCCTTCTCCTTAGCTGCCGCGGCGAGGCCTCAGACGCGATTTATGCGCAAGGCCCATCCTCGCTGCGGAGTTAGTGTTGCCCGGCCTACTTTCGAAGCAGATCTATAGAAAAGGCCCATAGCCATGCACAATGCACAAAAGCCCTCCGGTATGCCTGCACACCGCTACCAGTCCTTCCAGGACCAGATCACCGTTGAGATGCCGGACCGTACCTGGCCGGACAAGCTGATCACCAAGGCACCGCGCTGGTGCGCCGTCGATCTCCGTGATGGAAACCAGGCGCTGATCGACCCCATGAGCCCAGCCCGGAAAATGAAAATGTTCCAGCTGCTGGTCCGGATGGGCTACAAGGAAATCGAGGTGGGCTTCCCGTCCGCTTCGCAGACGGACTTCGACTTTGTCCGTCAGCTGATCGACGGCAACCACATCCCCGACGATGTCACCATTCAGGTCCTCACTCAGGCTCGTGAGCACCTGATCGAGCGCACGTACGAATCACTGGTAGGGGCCAAGCAGGCAATCGTGCACCTGTACAACTCCACGTCCGTGCTGCAGCGGCGCGTGGTGTTCAACCAGGACGAGGACGGCATCCTGGACATCGCCCTGCAGGGCGCCCGGCTCTGCAAGAAGTACGAAGAAACCCTAGTGGACACCAAGATCACCTACGAATACTCGCCTGAGTCCTTCACCGGAACCGAGCTGGAGTACGCAGTCCGGGTATGTAACGCCATTGCCGACGTCTTCGAAGCCTCCGCCGACAGCCAGGTCATCATCAACCTGCCTGCCACGGTGGAAATGGCCACCCCCAACGTCTACGCCGACTCCATCGAATGGATGAGCCGGAACCTGCACCCACGCGAAGGCATCATCCTCTCCCTGCACCCGCACAACGACCGCGGCACGGGTGTCGCAGCCGCCGAGCTGGGCTACCTGGCAGGTGCCGATCGCATTGAGGGCTGCCTGTTCGGCAACGGTGAGCGAACCGGCAACGTTGACCTCGTCACCCTGGGCCTGAACATGTTCGTGCAGGGCATCGACCCCATGATTGACTTCTCCGACATCGACGAAATCCGCCGCACCGTCGAATACTGCAACCAGTTGCCCGTGGCTGAGCGCGTCCCGTACGGCGGAGACCTGGTCTTCACTGCGTTCTCCGGTTCGCACCAGGACGCCATCAAAAAGGGCTTCGACGCGCTGGAGCGTGATGCCGCAGCCGCCGGCAAGGACGTCGCGGACTTCACCTGGGCCGTTCCCTACCTGCCCATTGACCCCAAGGACCTGGGCCGCAGCTACGAGGCCGTCATTCGCGTAAACTCGCAGTCCGGCAAGGGCGGCGTGGCGTACCTGCTGAAGAACGAACACAGCCTGGACCTGCCGCGTCGCGCGCAGATCGAGTTCTCCGGTGTAATCCAGAAGCGCACCGACACTGTGGGCGGCGAGGTCAGCGGCGCCCAGCTGTGGCAGGCCTTCCAGGATGAGTACCTGCCGTCCGGTGAGTCCGACGGCAAGTGGGGCCGTTACTCCTTGGGTAAGGTCAGCACCGAAACGGACGCCGACGGCGGCATGACCCTGCACGCCTCGCTCACCGTTGACGGGGTGGCCGTTAATCGCACGGGCACCGGAAACGGTCCCATCGCCTCGCTGCTGAGCATCCTGCGCGAAGACGGCGTCGACGTCCGCGTGCTGGACTACAGCGAGCACGCCCTGTCTGAAGGTGGCAGCGCCAAGGCAGCCGCCTACGTTGAGGCGGCCGTGGGTGACCGCGTGCTGTGGGGTGTGGGCATCGACGCCAACACCAGCATGTCCTCGCTGAAGGCCGTCATCTCCGCCGTCAACCGGGCCGTCCGGGACGCCCAGGCCTAGGTTGTTCCGTCGGGCCGCTGGAACTTTTCAGCGGTCCGACGGTCGCACCGGGCACTCCGGTTCCGTGATTCTGTGCGCGGGCGCACTGTTGTATCTGGTTTGATGGTTCGGTGCGGCCTGGTGCCGTGTGCCCCGCCGAAGATGGGAAGATGTCCACGTGGCCCAACAGTCTTTCGCTTCCCGCGCGTACCGCGACGACGCCGTGGTCCTGCGTACCCACAAATTGGGCGAGGCAGACCGGATTATCACTCTCCTGACCAAGCACCATGGCCAAGTCCGAGCCGTGGCCAAAGGCGTCCGCCGAACCAGCAGCCGGTTTGGGGCCAGGTTAGAGCCTTTTATGGTGGCTGATCTGCAACTGATATCGGGCCGCTCACTCGATATCGTGACGCAGGCTGTGGCCAAGGGGGCGTACGGCGGCACCATTGCGGCTGACTACGGCCGCTACACCGTCGCCGCAGCCATGACGGAGACGGCTGAAAAGCTGACGGACGTGGACGGCGAGGCAGGAACCGCTCAATACAACCTTCTGGTGGGGGCGCTGGCAGCCCTGAGCCGGGAAGACCACGCGGCCGGCCTGATTCTAGACTCCTACTTGCTGCGCGCCTTGGCCACGGGTGGCTGGGCACCCAGTTTCACCGACTGCGCGCGTTGCGGCAGGCCCGGACCTCACACTGCATTCTCGGCTCCGCTTGGCGGAATGGTCTGTGCTGACTGTCGCCCGCCGGGATCCCCAGCTCCTGCTGCAGAAACAGTGATTCTGCTGGCGGCGCTGCTGACCGGAGACTGGCCCACCGCCGACGCCTCGGCTGCAGTACACCGAAAGGAAGCTGCCGGGCTGGTAGCAGCCTACCTCCAGTGGCACCTGGAACGAGTCCTCAAATCCCTCAAGCATGTGGAGCGAAGCTGACAGTGGCACTGGGTAAGAAGAACAGCACCATCCGGCAGCGAACAGAGCCGGTGTTGGCACCGTACCCGCACCCGTCCGGCGCAGTGGCGCCCCGGATTCCGGCGGAGTTTGTGCCACGGCACGTGGCTATCGTCATGGACGGAAATGGTCGGTGGGCAAATCAACGGGGGCTGCCCAGAATCGAAGGGCATAAGGCTGGCGAGCCGGCACTCCTGGACGTCATGGCAGGCGCCATCGAACTCGGCATCGAGTACGTCAGCGTGTACGCGTTCTCCACCGAGAACTGGCGGCGTTCGCCCGAAGAGGTCCGCTTCCTGATGGGATTTAACAAGGACGTGCTACGTCGGCAACGGAACCAGCTCAACGAGTGGGGCGTCCGCGTGCGGTGGTCGGGCCGGCGTCCCCGCTTGTGGGGTTCGGTGATCCGTGAACTGGAAGAAGCAGAGGAATACACCGCGGGCAACAGCACCTGCACGTTGACCATGTGTGTTAATTACGGTGGTCGGGCCGAGATCACGGATGCTGTTTCGGCCATTGCAGCCGAGGTCGCAGCTGGCCGGCTCAAACCGAACGCCATTACTGAGCGCACCATCCAGAAATACCTCGACGAGCCCGACCTGCCCGATGTGGACTTGTTCCTCCGCAGTTCCGGAGAGCAGAGGCTCTCCAACTTCCTGCTGTGGCAATCGGCTTATGCAGAGTTCGTCTTCATGGACACCCTCTGGCCGGACGTGGATCGTCGCACCCTCTGGGCAGCCGTTGAAGAGTACGCGCAGCGAGACAGGCGCTACGGCGGGGCCGTAGACGCGGCCGCGGCCGGACCGTAGCCGCGGAGCCAACGGGCGAGCCGCTGGTACGCTTCGGCGCGGACGGCGGCGGGGGAGAGGAAGACATCGTGCAGGGCCCCCTCGATCCGCTCCACGGTGACGCTGGCGCCCAGGTCAAGGGATCGGATGGCGATGGTGCGAACGTCCAGCACCGCATCGCTCCGGCGCATTTCTTCGGACCAGATCATGCCGTTGGCGCTGCCATGGGAGATGAGCACCAGGACGGGAATGCGGAGGTTCAGCCCGGCTGCTACGTCGGCGTGACCGGCGAGGATGGCTTTCAACCACCCGACGCGGACCGGGAAGGCCATGGGCGGCCGAAGGGAATCGTTGAGGTCCCACTCACCGTCGGCCGAGCTGCTGATGGTGCGCCAGTAAAAACCGCGCTCGGGGAGTTTCAGGACAGTCTCCGGCCGACGCTGCGCCAACGGTCCAATCAGGCCCGCTGCTGCCCGCCGCACCAGGTGGCTGCCGTGCGTCTCCAGCCATGGGCTGTTCAGGACAAGCGCGCTGACGGCGGTCTGGTTCCGGCTCGCCCACAGGGCGGCCACCAGGCCGCCGGTGGAGTGGCCCATCAGGGTCAGCGGACCCGGCCCACCGTCACCGTCGATCAGTGCGCAGGCGTGCTGGATTTCGGCGTCGTAATCTTTCAGGTCGGCGACGTAGCCGCCGGGACGTCCGGGCTGCAGGCTGCGGCCGTGGTTATGCATGTCCAGTGCGTAGAAGCGGTAGCCGGCAGCCGTCCAGAACCTCGCCAGCTCCGGATTAAAGAAGTAGTCGCTCCAGCCATGCAGGAACAGGACGGCGGGCTGCGGATGCGCGGCGCCGCCCGAAGGCTCCTGGACGCGGTATCGAACCAACGTTGCGGTCCGCTCCACCCCGTCCGGACCCGCCGACGCGAACGGCTGGGACTGGAAATCTTCCCCCAACACATCTGATTCCCATGCCATATCCCCATGCTATTGCGTCGCCCGTTTGGTCTGCGCCGCCCGAGACGGAAAAATAGGGAGCATGCGCGTCTACCCCACCTTTTTCAAGCTTGCCTTCTCCTGGATGGACGCCGAACGCGCCCACACCATCGGCTTCAAGGCCATCCGACTGGCCCACACCACCGGCGCCGGCAAAGTCCTCGCCCGGCTCACCGCTCCGGCGCCGTCCCTGCAGACCTCCACGCTGGGCCTGACCTTTCCCTCGCCGTTTGGACTCGCCGCCGGGTTCGACAAAGAGGGACACGGCATCGAGGCACTTGCCCAGCTGGGCTTCGGCCATGTGGAAGTAGGCACCATCACGGGTCAGGCCCAGCCCGGCAATGAGAAGCCACGCCTTTTCCGGCTGGTGCAGGATCGCGCCGTGATCAACCGGATGGGGTTCAACAACGACGGCGCTGCTGCTGTAGCGCCACGGCTGAAAGCAGCGCGGGCCGCGCTACAGCGGCGGTATCCTGCCGTCCGGCCCGTCATCGGCGTGAACATCGGTAAGACCAAGGCCGTGGAACTGACAGACGCCGTGGCCGATTACCTGGTCAGCGCCCGTACTCTGGCGCCGGCCGCCGACTACCTGGTGGTGAACGTCAGTTCCCCCAACACACCCGGGTTGCGCCTGCTCCAGGATGTGGAGACCTTGCGGCCGCTGCTGACCGCAGTGGGTCGCGAGGCAGATGATGCCGCAGGCCGGCACGTACCCCTGCTGGTCAAGATCGCGCCGGACCTCAGTGATGAGGACATCGACGACGTTGCTGCCTTGGCGCTGGACCTGGAACTGGACGGCATTATTGCCACCAACACCACGATCGGCCGCACCGGGTTGGGCACCGATCCAGCTGAGGTGGAAAAATGCGGCGCCGGCGGTCTCTCCGGAGCGCCACTGAAGGCACGGTCCCTGGAGGTGCTGCGCCGCCTGAAGTCGGCCACCGGGGACGCGCTGACGTTGATCGCCGTGGGCGGGGTGGAGACAGCCCAGGATGTCCAGGACCGTCTCGACGCCGGCGCCACCCTGGTGCAGGGTTATACGGCGTTCCTGTACGAGGGGCCTTTCTGGGCAGCCGGGATCAATCGGCACCTAGCCAAGGGCCGCCGTCGTCCGCTCTGAGCCGCACCCACCAACAGCGTGGTGCCAGAACAAAAGAACCCCGGCGGAATCAATCCGCCGGGGTTCTTTGATGCATATGGTGTGACTAGGAGACGGACGCGCCGCGCTTGACCTGCGGCTTGGGCAGGCGGAGTTTGCGGAACTGTAGGGAGCGCATGGAGCCGTACCAGACGGTACCCCGCTCAACGTCGCCAAACTTGGCGGCAAGGCGCTTCTTCAGGCTCCGGGAGAGGATGAAGACGTCCACGAAGACGGCCAGGAACATCACCCAGAAAGCGCCAAGGACGTAAACCATCATTTCGCTGGCGGCCGGGACCAAAAGCGAGACAAGAACAAAGACCAGCGCGCCAAACATCAGGTATTCACCGAGGCTGAAACGGGCATCCACAATGTCGCGGACGAACCGCTTCTGCGGACCCTTGTCGCGGAGCGGCAGGAATTTCTCATCTCCGGTATCGAGGGCCTGGCGCATTTTTTGCCGCTGGTCCTGAATGACCTGCCGCTCTGCTGCCTTGGAGGCCTTGCGATCCTCGGGGACCAGAGGGCGCTTGCGCGCAGCTTCCTGGGCTTTACGCGTGGGAGTGGGAACTCCCTTTCCGGGTCCACTGAGCTGTGCCGCCGCGGCCGCAGCCTGCTGGTCAACTATGTCCTGCGCCGAGGGCGCTTCCTTTTTACGTCCAAACACCCCTACAGAATACCTTGCGGGGGCACGCGGTCCCGCTCCTGCGCAGCATCCGAGAGAATGCCGACGGCGGTAGGGTGTGGCCATGACTTCTTCACCTACAGCCAATCCGTCGGATTCCACCCTGCCCACACCCCAGGGCGCGGATGTCAGCGCGGCTGCGGATCACCTCCGCAGCGCCATCGATGCTTCGTTCGCTTCCACCCGCCAACACCTCAAAGATCTGGTGGCCATTCCAGGGATTGCCTGGCCGAGCTTCGACCAGGCGCCCCTGCAGAGCAGCTCCGAGGCGGTAGCCGGGCTCCTCCGCGCCGCCGGACTGGATGACGTCCAGATCCTGGCGTGCGCCAAGCCCGATGGCACCCAGGGCGGGCCAGCCGTCGTCGGCCGTCGACAAGCCGTAGACGGCAAGCCGACTATCCTGCTTTACGCACACCACGACGTGCAGCCGCCGGGGGACGAGGACCTGTGGGACACGGAGCCGTTCGTCGCGGTGGAGAAGAACGGTCGGCTGTACGGCAGGGGAGCGGCGGATGACAAGGCCGGCATCATGGCGCATGTCGCTGCCTACACCGCCGTGACTGAGGTATTGGGTGACCAGCTGGGCCTCGGCGTCACCTTCTTCTTCGAGGGTGAAGAAGAAGCCGGCTCGCCCACCTTTCGTGCGTTCCTGGAGGCCCACCGCGAGCTCCTGCGGGCAGACATTATTGTGGTGGCAGACTCCAGCAACTGGAAGGTGGGCATTCCCGCGCTCACCACCAGCCTGCGCGGCCTCGTTGACGGCGTCATCGATGTCCAGGTCCTGGAGCACGCGGTCCACTCCGGAATGTTTGGCGGCCCGGTCCTTGACGCCCCGACGCTCCTCTCGCGCTTGATCGCCACACTGCACGACGACGACGGCAACGTCGCCATCGCCGGGCTGGTCGCCACCGACACGGCAACAGTTGACATGGCTGAAGCTGACTACCGTGCCGATGCGTCAGTTCTTGACGGTGTTCGCCTTGCGGGCACAGGCAGCCTCGCCTCGCGCCTGTGGACCAAGCCAGCATTGTCCATCATCGGCTTTGATGCACCGGCCGTTGACGTCGCCTCCAACACACTCATTCCACGGGCCCGCGCCAAGTTCAGCCTGCGCCTGGCACCCGGCCAGGATCCGGCCGCAGCGATGGCCGCCGTCGAGCAGCACGTGGCGGCCAACGCACCCTTCGGTGCGAAGGTGACGTTTACACCGGGGGAGAGCGGCAACCCGTTCCAGACGGACACCTCATCGCCCGCCGCAACGCTGGCCATGTGGGCGCTGGGCGAAGCTTGGGGAGTACCCGCCGTCGAAACCGGGATTGGCGGGTCCATCCCCTTCATCGCCGACCTGACAGAGCTCTACCCGGACGTCCAGATCTTGGTGACCGGCGTCGAAGATCCTGATTCCCGGGCCCACAGCGCCAACGAGTCCCTCCACCTTGGCGACTTCCGCAACGCCATTGTTGCCGAGGCCCTCATGCTGGACCGACTCAACCGGGAGGGGCTGCAGCCTTAACGGACTGCTTCCCTGGCAGGGGACCAGGGAACAAGCCGGGTGTTCCCATAGTTACGCAAGGAGTTAGAGCTATATGTCTGTCGGACGTAGCATGTAGCTATAGCCCATACCGAAAATGTAGGGGCAGGCTTCGCTGACGCGGGGCCGCCAGATCGTCCTAAGAAGGTAGGCCAATGAGCACTGCAACCAATGAGAACGCCACCGAAACCGTCAGCGCGGCCAGCGATGAGCTGGCCAGCCACGAGGTCAAGCTGTCTGACGTCGCTGCGGGTAAGGTACGCAGCCTTCTCGAACAGGAAGGCCGCACAGACCTGCGCCTCCGGGTTGCCGTGCAGCCCGGCGGTTGTTCCGGCCTGATCTACCAGCTCTACTTCGATGAGCGACTGCTCGACGGCGACGCCGTGCGTGACTATGACGGCGTTGAAGTTGTTGTCGACAAGATGAGCGTTCCTTACCTGTCCGGTGCCAGCATCGACTTCGAGGACACCATCGCGAAGCAGGGCTTCACCATCGATAACCCCAATGCAGGCGGCTCGTGTGCCTGTGGCGATTCGTTCCACTAAGCCGGTTCTTTCGCCCGATGCCGGCGCCGTTCCTTCAGTCACGAAAATGGCTGCAAGGCACGGCGCCGACATGTGGGCGAAACGCCCGGCGGAGCGGTAAGCTCTACACCGAGTAGTAAAACTTTCAGTGTGCCCCGGGAACCTTTAAGTTCCCTGGTCAACAGCATCAAGTAGGAAGGGCCGTCTGTGAGTTCGCAGAACCGAACCGGCAGCCGACGCAAAACGATCGTAACGATCACTGGCTTGGCAATGGCCGGCGCGTTGGTTTTGACCGGATGTTCGCCAGAGGTAGAGAGAGGGTGGCTGCCCACCGAGCGTGGCACCACCAGCAACACCGATCGCATCATGGACCTCTGGGTCAACTCATGGATTGCCGCCCTTGTGGTTGGCATCATCACGTGGGGCCTGATCGTCTGGTGCCTGGTGGCTTACCGTCGCCGGAAGGGAACAGTTGGCTTCCCCCGGCAGACCAGCTTCAACCTCCCGCTCGAGGTCTTCTACCTGACGATCCCGCTCTTCATGGTCTTGGTGTTCTTCTACTTCACCGACCGTGACCAGCAGGCCATCGATGACCGCTCCCAGCCTGCCGACGTCGTTGTTGACGTCCGCGGCAAGCAGTGGGCCTGGGACTTCAACTACAAGGCTGGCGAGGTCATCAACGAAGACCTCCACGAAGCCGGCGTGCAGGCCAACCTCACGGGCAACACCATCGACAAGGAACTGCTTCCCACGCTGTACCTGCCGGTGAACAAGTCCGTGGACCTGGAGCTCAACGCCCGCGACGTTATCCACTCCTTCTGGGTTCCCGCCTTCCTGCAGAAGCGCGACATGATCCCCGGCAAGACCAACTACATAAGGTTCACCCCCACTAAAGAGGGAACCTTCGACGGCAAATGTGCCGAACTCTGCGGTGAGTACCATTCCGAAATGTTGTTCCGCGTCAAGGTGGTCTCGGAAGCTGAATTCCAGACCCACATGGACGGACTCCGGGCAGCAGGAAACACAGGCCTTCTCGGCGCTGAGTACGACCGCAATCCGAACCTGAACGAAGTTAAGTAAGGGAATCGACGTGGCTACGTACACTCAATCCGCACCCACCGAGGCCTTGTCGGCCCCCGTGGTACCCAAGTCCAAGGGACGCATCGTCGTCAACTGGATCACCTCGACCGACCACAAAACGATCGGGTACATGTACCTGATCGCGTCGTTCATCTTCTTCTGCCTGGGCGGCGTCATGGCCCTCCTGATCCGGGCCGAGCTCTTCGAGCCCGGCATGCAGATCCTGCAGACCAAGGAACAGTACAACCAGCTGTTCACCATGCACGGCACGGTCATGCTCTTGATGTTCGCAACCCCGCTGTTTGCGGGCTTCGCCAACGTCATCATGCCGCTCCAGATCGGTGCACCTGACGTTGCCTTCCCGCGACTGAACGCACTGGCATTCTGGTTCTTCCTGTTCGGTTCCACCATTGCGGTCTCCGGCTTCATCACCCCGCAGGGTGCTGCTTCCTTCGGTTGGTTCGCTTATGCGCCCCTCTCGAACACGACGTTCAGCCCAGGTATTGGTGGCGACCTGTGGGTCTTCGGCCTGGCACTGTCCGGCTTCGGCACCATCCTCGGTGCCGTCAACTTCATCACCACCATCATCTGCATGCGTGCCCCGGGCATGACCATGTGGCGGATGCCGATCTTCACCTGGAACGTCCTGGTCACCGCCATCCTGGTGCTTATGGCCTTCCCGCCACTGGCAGCTGCGCTCTTCGCGCTGGGTGCTGATCGACGCTTTGGGGCTCATATCTTCGACCCGGAAAACGGCGGAGCCGTGCTCTGGCAGCACCTCTTCTGGTTCTTCGGCCACCCTGAGGTGTACATCATCGCGCTGCCCTTCTTCGGCATCGTTTCCGAGATCTTCCCGGTCTTCAGCCGCAAGCCGATTTTCGGTTACAAGGGTCTCGTCTACGCCACCATCGCTATTGCTGCGCTGTCCGTGACCGTCTGGGCACACCACATGTACGTCACCGGCTCGGTACTGCTGCCGTTCTTCTCGTTCATGACCATGCTGATTGCGGTACCTACGGGTGTGAAGTTCTTCAACTGGATCGGCACCATGTGGCGAGGGTCAATTACCTTCGAGACGCCCATGCTGTGGAGCATCGGCTTCCTGATCACCTTCCTCTTCGGTGGCCTGACCGGCATCATCCTGGCATCCCCGCCGCTCGACTTCCACGTATCAGACTCCTACTTCGTGGTGGCCCACTTCCACTACGTCGTCTTCGGCACCGTCGTGTTCGCCATGTTCGCTGGCTTCTACTTCTGGTGGCCCAAGTGGACCGGCAAGATGCTCAACGAGCGCCTGGGCAAGATTCACTTCTGGCTCCTGTTCCTCGGCTTCCACGGCACGTTCCTGATCCAGCACTGGCTGGGTGTCGAAGGTATGCCGCGTCGTTACGCTGACTACCTCGTGGAAGACAACTTCACCTGGATGAACCAGTTCTCCACCGTGTCCTCATTCGTTCTCGGTGCCTCGCTGATTCCGTTCTTCTGGAACGTGTACATCACCTGGCGCAGCAACGAACGCGTCACCGTGGATGACCCGTGGGGCTTTGGCGCCTCGCTGGAATGGGCAACATCCTGCCCGCCGCCGCGACACAACTTCACCTCGCTGCCACGGATCCGTTCCGAGCGGCCCGCACTGGACCTGCACCACCCTGAACTGCGCCAGGTCCACACCGTTGACTCACCGTCACCCGTGGCTAATGTCCTGGGCAACGCCGAGCAGAAGGATGCCTCACAGTGAAAATTGAGACTTGGATCTTTGGCTCGGGAGTCTTCTTCTTCGTCCCCATCTCCATCGTGTACGGCTTCTTGACGCACTGGAATGAATGGGTTGGCACGCTGGGTATCCTCCTGGTGGGTGGACTGGCCGGCATGATTGGCGCCTACCTCGGTTTCACCGGCAAACGTGTGGGTCTCCGCCCCGAAGACCGCAACGACGCCGAAATCCACGAAGGCGCCGGCGAACAGGGTCACTTCAGCCCCTGGAGCTGGTGGCCGCTGGTTCTCGGACTCGCATGCGCCACTGGATTCCTCGGCTTGGCCGTCGGTTGGTGGATTCTCTTCATCGGCGCTGGCCTTGCAGTCGTTGCACTCGTTGGATGGGTGTACGAGTACAGCCGCGGCGACCATGCCCACTAACTAATAGTTCACCTTACGACGGCGGGCCCCACCAAAAATGGTGGGGCCCGCTTCGTTGTTGTTGGTGCTGTCGAGCTGTTGATTCGTTTGAGTGGCAGGTGCGGTATCCGCCCCGGCGAGCTAGGAAGCCTGGCGCACACTCACTGTGGACGTGCTGCTGCTCTGGGCGGACAAGAGGCCCGCGAGGTCCTGGAGGGCTTCCTGCGCCGCTGCAGGGGCGCCTGTGGCCGTGGGTCCCGCATCGGAGATCCGTAGTTCGACCTCGCAGGCATGGTTGAAGTCAGCCGCCATGACCTGCAGCAGGGATCTGGCATCGACGGCAGGAGCACCAGCCTTGGCGATGGTCACTGCGAAGCCTGTGCCGTTGACCGCCCGGACGAAATCCGCCGCAGGCCGGGCATGAAGGCCCAAGGGTGACGCAACTACAGCCTTGAGTACTGGCAAGGTTCTCCTTCAACAGGACAGCTGGGCCGCCGTGACATTTCTTCTAAATATATCTGCTGACAATGAGCGGCAAGGAATCATGAGTTTCTGCGGAACCAGCAGGCCGCGCGCCATCTGGAAAGTCTCCCGACGGCGGCCAGCCGTCACCAGTGGTCTAGACCTGACCTACCATTGAGGAAGAACGTAGCCGAGGAGAACAGTGGCCGCTGGAGCAAAAGGAATCGCTGGCGAAATTGATCGCAGCAGCGGCACCGCCATCTATGTGCAGCTGCGTGAGATTCTGAGGGCGCACATCACCGACTACTGCAGCCCTGGTGCGGCGTTGCCGTCAGAGCGGGACCTGGCGGAGCGGTTTGGCCTGGCACGGATGACTGTCCGCCAGGCCATCGATGCGCTGGTGGGTGAGGAAGTCATTGAGCGGGTAGTGGGTTTGGGCACCTATGTCCGACGCCCCAAAATGGACCTTCAGGTGAAGCTGACCTCCTACAGCGAGGAGATGCAGCGCCGAGGCATGGTCCCCGCTGCCAAGGTCCTCAGCTTCGAGCAGATCGCAGCCAGTGCCTTCCTGGCGCGCGAGCTGCAACTCGAGGAGGGTACCGCTCTGGTACGGTTCAGGCGGCTGCTGCTGGCCGATGGGGAACCCATGAGCGTGGATGAGAACTTCATACCCGCACATCGCGTTCCAGGCCTTCTCGATGGCGAGCCACCCACGTCGCTGTACAACGTCCTCAACGAGCAGTTCGGGCTCGTCATGGAGTGGGGTGAGGACATGATCGAGGCAACAGCCGCATCTCCTTCGACGGCCCGGCTCCTCAACGTCGAAGTTGGTTCGCCGTTGCTGAAGATTCAGCGGCACGCGTTCGTTGCCAAGTCCATGGTGGACTACTCAGTGTCCTATTACCGTGCTGACCGCTACAAGCTGTGGGTCCCGCTGCAGCGGCCTGGCGTGCGCCGCACCCGTACTCGCTGAAAGGGACTTCGGCTTCTCGCCGGCCTGAGTCTCCGCAAGGCAGGCCGCAGCCTTACAGACGATACAAAAATGCCCGGTCCGTGTGGACCGGGCATTTCTGTGTCTTGCGGGTGACTAGTGCGTCAGGGACTTGGAGTCATCTGCTGCTTCGATGGCGGCGTGACCATGGCCGTGTGCGGCTTCCAGTTCCGCCGGGGTAGCCGGAGCAACCCGATCCTCGAAGAACCACTTGGAGAGGAACGCGCGGCGCTTCTCCTTGGCGGTAACAACACCGTTTTCGTTCGGCTCTGCCGGCAGTACCTCGGGGGATTCGAAGTCCACGAGCTTGTAACGCTTGTATTCATCCAGCGGCGCGTGCACCTCGATGAACTCGCCGTGGGGCAAACGAACGATCCGGCCAGTCTCGCGACCGTGCAGCGCGATCTCGCGGTCCTTGCGCTGTAGCGCCAGGGCCACACGCTTGGTCACGATGAAGGCAATGATCGGGCCGATGAAGAACAGGGTCCGAAGCCAGTAGGTGACGTCGTTCAGCGACACGTGGAAGTGCGTGGCGATGAGGTCAGAGCCTGCAGCCGCCCACATCACCGAGTACCAGACGAAGCCGGCGACGCCGATTGCGGTCCGGGTCGGAGCATTGCGAGGACGGTCGAGGACGTGGTGTTCGCGCTCGTCCTTGGTGATCCAACGCTCGATCCAGGGGTACATGAACATCACGGTGAACAGGATGCCAGCAGGCACCAAGGCCGGCAGCAGCACGTTCAGCGTCAGCGTGAAGCCGAAAATCACATACTCAAAGTGGAAGTTGTTGATGACACCGGGCATCAGGCGCAGGGCACCGTCAACGAATCCGATGTACCAGTCAGGTTGGGTACCGGCCGACACGGGGGAGGGGTCGTACGGTCCGTAGTTCCAGATCGGGTTGATGGTGAAGAAGCCTGCCATGAGGGCCAGGACACCAAACACGATGAAGAAGAAGCCGCCAGCTTTGGCTGCGTATACGGGGCCGAGGGGGTAACCCACAACGTTTCCGTCATTCCGGCCAGGACCGGGGTACTGGGTGTGCTTGTGCACAACCACCATGAAGAGGTGCATCACGATCATCAGCAGGATCAGTGCCGGCACCAGAAGGATGTGCAGCATGTACAAGCGGCTGATGATGGCCGTACCGGGGAACTCGCCACCAAAGAGGAAGAACGAGATGTACGTGCCAACGACCGGGATGGACTTGATGACGCCGTCGATGATTCGCAAGCCGTTGCCGGAGAGCAGGTCATCGGGGAGGGAGTAACCGGTGAAGCCGGCGGCCATGGCCAGGATGAGCAAAACGCTGCCCACAACCCAGTTCATTTCCCGGGGCTTGCGGAACGCGCCAGTAAAGAAGACGCGAAGCATGTGCACGGCCACGGAGGCCACGAACAGCAGCGCTGCCCAGTGGTGAACCTGGCGCATGAACAGGCCGCCACGGATGTCGAACGAAATATCCAGTGACGAGCTGTACGCCACGGACATCTCGACGCCCTTGAGGGGAATGTACGAGCCGTCGTAGTGCGTCTCAGCCATGGATGGATCGAAGAAGAACGTCAGGAACGTGCCGGAAAGCAGCAGGATCACGAACGAATAGAGTGCCACTTCACCGAACATGAAGGACCAGTGATCAGGGAAGACCTTCCGGCCGAATTCGCGGAGGATGCCGGAGCCGCCCACCCGCGAATCGACGAAGTCAGTGAACTTGCCTGTTTTGGTCGTGGCGACGAATGCGGGCTCAGCTGTTGTTTGCGCGCTCATGCATATCACGCTCCCAGTAACTCGGTCCTACAGGTTCTTTGAAGTCGCTGGTGGCGACCAAGTAGCCTTCATCGTCCACTGCGATGGGCAGCTGGGGAAGAGGGCGGCTGGCGGGGCCGAAGATCACTTTGCACTCTTGCGTGAGGTCAAAGGTGGACTGGTGGCACGGGCACAGCAGGTGGTGCGTCTGCTGCTCGTAGAGAGCAACAGGGCAGCCAACGTGGGTACAGATCTTGGAGTAGGCAACGATGCCGTTGTAACCCCAATCTTCACGGCCTGCTGAGGGGTTCAGCGAGGCAGGATCCAGACGCATGAGCAGAACGACGGCCTTAGCCTTTTCGTTGAGCTTGCCTTCTTCGAGTTCGTTCAGGCCCTCAGGGATCACGTGGAAAGCTGACCCGATGGTGACGTCCGAGGCCTTGATGGGGGTGCCGTCAGGGTCGCGTGCAAGCCGCTTCAGGTTTCCGTCCTGCGGAGCCCACATGGTGTGTGCGAGCTTGTCGTCAGGGCGGGGACCTAGATCGCCGAAGATGGCGATGGCGGGAAGCGGAGCCAGGGCCACGGCACCAAGCAGCGTATTGCGGATGAGCGGCCGACGCTTGATGCCGGTCTCTTCCAGAATGTCGTCGACGATCCGGACAGCAGCCTGCCGGTCCTCTTCGGTCCGGATGGCGTGGCGCTCTTCGGAGACTTCGTGGTCGGGCATCAGGGCCTTGGCCCAATGCACGATGCCGGTGCCGATGCCCAGCATGGCGAAGGCGGTGCCAATGCCCAGGAGCATGTTCTGCAGCCGGATGGTGGCAATGCCTGCATCGCCACCCAAATCAATGGCGAAGTACGCCACGATGAAGATAATGGTGCCGACAACAGAGAGGCCAAAAAGTAAGGCGACCTGCCGTTCTGCGCGCTTTGCGGCCATCGGATCCGTGTCGGCCAGGCGCAAACGGTGCGGGGGAATTCCAGGATCTTGGAACTTCTCCACCTCATTCTGACCAGCCTTAGCTACGGTGCCCGAGTGGCTCGGACTGCCGTCACTATGGTTGCCCATAATTCGCCTCATCCTTCTCTCGTCCCGGCGGCTGCCGGGTTAGTTTCTAATTTCAAGCTGCTGACGAATCAGCAGAAGTTGTGCGGTGTTGCGGAGACGTCAGGACGTCCGGGAGGTAAGCCAGATGGTGAAGGCGATGATGACGCCCAAGCCGGCGATCCAGACGAAGAGACCTTCAGCAACCGGCCCCAAGGAACCAAGGTCTGCGCCGCCCGGCGAACCGGAGGACTCGATCTGCTTGAGGAAGGTGATGACGTCGCGCTTACCCTCAGGAGTGATGTTTGAATCACTGAAGACGGGCATGTTCTGCGGGCCGGTAACCATGGCTTCGTAGATGTGCTTGCCGGTGACATCGGCAAGGGCGGGAGCAAACTTGCCACGCGTCAGGGCACCGCCAGCAGCAGCAGCGTTGTGGCACATGGCGCAGTTGGTGCGGAAGAGCTCGCCGCCAGCAGCGGCGTCGCCGCCCTCATCCAACAGGTGTTCCTCAGGAATTGCCGGGCCAGCTCCCAGGGAAGCTACGTAGGCTGACAACTGGTGAGTCTGTTCGTCGTTGAACTGGGCCGGCTTCTTCATGGCCTGCGGGCCATTCATCTGCATCGGCATCCGGCCGGTGCCGACCTGGAAGTCGACTGCGGCAGCGCCGACGCCAACCAGTGACGGGCCGGCGGGGGAGCCGCTGGCACCCATGCCGTGGCACGTGGCGCAGTTGGCGGCGAAGAGCTTGCCACCTTCTTCAGTGTCATTGGCACTGTACGTGGTGGTGGATGCCTTGGCCTCATTGACGGTGGTCGCGACGGCGTAGAGGCCACCCATGACCAGGAGCCCCATAAGGAGCAGGGCTACTGCTGCTAGTGGGTGACGCCGCTTTTGCGAGAGAGCCTTCACGTGGTGGTTCCTTTATTCGATCCTGCGTCGGCTCCGGGAGCCGCTACCTGAAATTCTGCCTCTTGTAGAAAAAGAATCAAAGCTGACTACTTGAGGACGTAGATGACCAGGAAGAGCCCGATCCAGACAACGTCGACGAAGTGCCAGTAATAAGAGGTGACGATCGCAGACGTAGCTTCAAAATGGCCGAACTTTTTGGCCGCGAAGGACCGGCCCATGATGAGCAAGAAGGCGATGAGGCCGCCGATGACGTGCAGGCCGTGGAAGCCGGTAGTCATGTAGAAGGCCGAGCCGTATGCGTTGGAGGACAGCGAGACGTGCTCGGAAACCAGCATGGCGTACTCGAAGGACTGACCGCCCACGAAGATCGCACCCATGATGAAGGTCAGGGTGAACCATTCATTCATTCCCCACTGGGAGAACTGGAAGCGGCTGCCTGAGCGGCGCGGCTGGAGCCTTTCGGCGGCGAAGACGCCCATCTGGCAGGCAAAGGAGCTGGCCACAAGGACGATCGTGTTTGCTAGCGCGAAGGGGAAGTTGAGCTTGGCTGTCTCTTCGGCCCACATTGCTCCGCTGGTGGAGCGCAGTGTGAAGTACATGGCGAAGAGACCGGCGAAGAACATCAACTCGCTGGACAGCCAGACTACGGTTCCAACAGAAACCATATTGGGGCGGTTCAGCGTGGGGTGCGCCGGGGTACTGGGGGCATGAGTCGCAGATGTCACATAGACATTATGTCTGTAAAAGTCCCTGCTGCCCAACGCAAACCGCCTTTTGGGGGGACTTTTTCTACAAAGACGCGAATTTGCTCTGAAAAGTTCCCACGCGGCTCACCATTGGTCAGCGTGGCGGGTTGGTCGATAGCATCAGTGGGTGACTTCACCGGCAACTTCAGCCCCCACCAACACGTGGCCCCGGCTCATTTCAGCGCTCATCAACGGTTCGGATCTGACCTCGGAGAACACGTCCTGGGCGATGGACACCATCATGTCCGGCGCTGCAACTCCTGCGCAGATCGCCGGTTTCTTGGTGGCGCTCAGTTCCAAGGGCGAAACGGTGGAAGAGTTGTCCGGTCTTGTCGCAGCGATGTTGGAGCATGCCAATCCCATTGCCATCAGCGGTGAGAAGCTGGACATCGTGGGCACTGGCGGGGACCAGCTCAACACGGTGAATATCTCCACGATGGCAGCACTGGTGGCAGCTGGCGCCGGTGCAAGGGTGGTCAAGCACGGCAATCGGGCGGCGTCGTCGTCGTCTGGTTCTGCGGATGTCCTGGAAGCTTTGGGTGTCCGCTTGGACCTTCCGATTGACCATGTGGCGCGCAACGCTGAGGCGGCAGGGATCACGTTTTGTTTTGCTCAGGTATTTCATCCTTCGTTCCGTCACACAGCTGTGCCGCGCAAGGAATTGGCCATTCCCACAGCGTTCAACTTCCTTGGTCCGCTGACGAATCCTGCCCAGGTGCAGGCCTCGGCAGTGGGTGTCGCGAACGCGCGGATGGCGCCGCTCGTGGCCGGTGTCCTGGCCAAGCGGGGGAGTCGCGGCCTGGTCTTTCGAGGCGGAGACGGACTCGATGAGTTGACCACCACCGGGCCCTCCACGGTGTGGGAAATCCGGGTTGGCCGGGTCGCTGAGTTTGAGTTCTCACCCCAGGACCTGGGGATAGCAAAAGCGACGGTCGATCAGCTGCGTGGCGGTGACGCCGCTGCCAACGCTGGCGTGGTGCACGAGGTACTTGCCGGAAAGCCGGGGCCCGCACGGGATGCGGTCCTTCTCAATGCTGCCGCTGGCCTGGTTGCTTTCGACCTCGCCGCGGATGGATCGTTCCTCGATCGGATGCAGGTGGCCTACCAACGGGCGGCAGTGTCCATCGATTCAGGAGCGGCCGCCGCTGTCCTGGCCAACTGGGTTAGGTTGACGCGCGCCTGAGGCCGCCGGCCGCCGTCGTGCGCCCTAGAAACCCAGCGAAAACGCGGCGTCCAGGTCGTGCTGGGAGTACGCGCGGAACGCGATGTGAGTGGTGGTGTGCACCACTGCCGGAACCTTGGAGAGACGGTCGGCGATGACGTCGGCAAGATCCTCGTGCCGAGGCACCCGCGCCACCGCGATCAGGTCCCATTCGCCGGTGACCGAGTAGACCTCGCTGATGCCTTCGAGGGCAGAGATCTGTTCTGCGGTCTCGGGGATACGGGAGGCGTCAGTTTTGATCAGTACGAAAGCGGTGATCACGGGAATCCTTTCGGATCAGTTGCGGGGGATTGCCTGCGGGAATGGGCTGCTGCGCCCAGCCTATTACAGTCCCCGGGTCTGGGAAGGCTAGTGCGTGCGGCGGGTTTGATCAGCTTTCTCGGGGCCGCCGTCGACGAATTGCGGCGACGAGCAACCGGTAGCCAACCAGCAGGATGCCCAAGGAAAGCAGCGCCACTATAAAGAACGGTAAAACGACTGTCTGGCCCGTCACTGCGCGGAGTAGCATGCCGCCAATCAGGGCGCCGAACCATATACCGATCCCGGCATGTATGGGGGATAGCGGATGCCGCCAGGCACGCATGGCCAGCCAGCCGAGCGCAGCGCCCACCAGGAAAGGCCACGCTGTAAGGAACACGCCGGTGACGACGTCGCCGCGGGCGTGTGCGTCGCGTCCGACGGCGGCAAACACCAGGATCAGGACCACGTCAGTGATCGCGGCGATCGCCACCGTCGTGGCTGATGGGGGAGTCGACGTGCGGATTTTGGGCGAAGTCATGGGTTCCAGCCTATCGGCCGGGAGCATTGCCGCGGTCCGCGGCGACGGCTTTCACCCCATAAGACGCTGCCTTACCGATTGTCACCGAATGTCTCGCTGAGGAATGCGAGGATTAGGCGAGAAACGATCGATAGTGGGCTGCCCTGACGGGCCGCTGCGAGGAGGTTCCATGAATAGGCCGCTGTGGATCTGCACTCTGGTGGGCGCCGCGGTGGGGTTTTCCTTCGGACTGGCGGTGTACGACAGCCCGGTGGTGGGTTTCGCCGTCGGAATCGGGTTGGGTGCCCTGGTCGGCGCCAGCTTCCGACGGCGGCACTAGGCTTTTCGCGTGGGCGGGCGCCCGCGCTGAATATTGGGCTTACTCGCAAGGAGGAATCGTGGCGGAGACCGAAGTGCAGAGGGTGCTGGCCGAGTTGGCTGCGCTGGACGATCCCAAGGTACGCGCCGTCAACCTCAGACGGGGCGATGACCACGGACTGAACCTGTCCAAAGTGCGCTTGATCGCGAAGCGGCTGAAGATCCAACAGCCTTTGGCGCGTGATCTGTGGGCAAGCGGTGACACCGGGGCGCGATTGCTTGCCCTGCTGATCTGCCGGCCGAAGGATTTCACGGCAGCCGAACTCGATGCCATGGTGCGCGAGCCGTCTGCACCGAAAGTCCATGACTGGCTGGTGAATTATGTGGTGAAAAAGAGCCCCCATGCCGAGGCGCTCCGTGTGGCGTGGAGTACAGACGCCGACCCTGTGGTGGCCAGTGCAGCATGGGCGTTGACAAGTGAGCGTGTGGTCAAAAAGCCTGCTGGCCTGGACTTGACTGCCCTGCTCGACGCTATCGAGGCCGAGATGAAGATTGCGCCGGATCGTTTGCAGTGGGCCATGAACCATACTCTGGCGCAGATCGGGATCAACCACGCTGAGTACCGGCCGCGCGCCCTGGCCATAGGCGAGCGGCTCGAAGTGCTGAAGGATTATCCAACGCCTGCCAACTGCACCTCACCGTATGCACCGGACTGGATCAACGAAATGTGCGGCGGAGCGAGGAAGCTGCAGCGGCGCCACACTGAGGCGCCGGGGGAGTGGGGCTGCTTCGAGTCCTTCTTTTCCTACGGAGTTCAGGCTTGTGGTTCGTAACCAATCAGCCAGTGCAGGCCGAACCGGTCACGTACCTGGCCGTCAGATGCTCCCCAAGGTTTGGGCTCCAACGGATCGATGATTTCCCCACCGTCAGCCAGCTTGTCGAACCACTCATGCAGGCTTGCAGGTTCCGCCGTGCCCAACAGGGACAACATGAGTCCTTCAAACCGGACGGGTGGTTGGCCCGCTGCGGCGTCTGAACCTGCCAGGACCACCGGTCCGTCGAGAACACCGTGGGCGATGCCGTCCGGATCGCCTGCCGCGCCGAAACCCGCGTTGGTGTGGAGACTGACGCTGCCGCCGAAAATGCCGGCGTAGAAGGTGAGAGCTTCACGAGTGGTACCCGGAAACGTGACGTAGATCTGGGGTGCAGTCATTTTTACAGCCTAACTGCGGTGGAGTAACTGCCGCTTTCTGGACAGAGGAGCAGAGGCGTCGGACGGATTCCGCCATCCTGTGAGCATCTCGGAGAACATGAGATTTACAGCTCAATGGACGACGGCAGATCCTGCACCACATGCAAGCATTCTTCTTCTACTTTACATAATGTAGATTATCGGCGCATTTGAAATCTCGCTGGGAGTAGCTACAACTCAGCCAGTCCGCCGCGCTCATCTAGCCCGCTTGCGCCGAACGGCCCATGCGCTGCTTCGCCGTTTGCGTCCCCTTGCCAATCGGGACCTGCGCGGTGGCTTTGGCCAGGCCGAACAGTGGCATTCCGCTGTAGATGGTTTCGATCCCGGACGTCTGCACCTGGTAAGTCTCATGCCAGATCCCGATCTCCCCCGACCCGGCGTGTTCTTTCATGAAGCTCCGCCATGGTTCCAGGTGCGGAGCTTCCCGGTCGGCGGCAAACTTCCTTAGATGTTCGGGACTCTGCCAGTAGGTGACCATCAGGGTGGTGCGACCAAACCACTGTTCAACCCCAAGCATGCCGGTATCGGGGTTCTCGGAAAGATGACGCAGCATGCGTGGCATCGAGGCAGCCACCCGGGCAACCTTGCCGATTTTCCACCAGCGATTGGCACGCATGCCGATCAGAAACACTGTCACGGATTCCTGTCCGGGGTTGGCCGTGAATCGGCCGGGATAGATCTGTTGCCCCACGATGTGGCTCCTATGTAGTTACTGACAGCGGATTCATAACGTTGTTACAAAACAATGTTATGAAATAATGGTGGACATGGCAAGACCTGTAGTGCATACCAGTGACCTCCGAGCTGAGCTGTTGTTGGTGACTGCTGTCCTGGTGGACCGAGGCGGCCCGGACAAGGTCACGGTGCGGGACGTGGCTGCGGCAGCAGGAACATCCACGACGGCGGTCTACTCACTGTTCGGCGGGAAGTCGGGGCTGCTCAACGCCGTTGTCGATGACGGCTTCCGCTCGTTTGGTGACTCCCAAAAGACTGCCCTGAAGGGCGGGCTGCGTGGCCTGGGCGCGGCCTATCGCGATTGGGCACGAAGCCATCCAGCGCTGTACCGGCTGATGTTCGGTGGTGCGCTGGCTTCCCTGACCGAATGCCAACCCAGTCCGGACGAGCCCATGGACGCCATGGGTCCACTCAAAACGGCGGTGGCTGAAGCTCAGCAGGGCGGCGATGCTAGCCAGGCACAGGTGGACGTCGTCGCAGCAGCAATCTGGGGACAGGTCCACGGTCTGGTAAGCCTGGAACTCGCGCAGATGGGACCGCCCGGCGTGGATTGGGATGCAGCTTATGACGTCGCCCTCGATGCCATCTCTCGCTGCTGGGATATCTCGGCGGCACGGCCAATCGAGTAGGCTACCCGTCGCCCTTGTAACCAAGGGCAACAGCTTCCAGCTGATCGCAGTACTGGCGCCACCACTCGGTGTCCCCCGCTGGCATGTTGCCGTTGCCGTCCCGGAGCCCAACACCGCCGTCGGCCAACTCGCGCACAATGTCTGCGTGACCGGCGTGCCGGTGCGTTTCGGCGGTCACATGAACAAGGATCCGGGCAAGGCTGACGGGGTTGCTCTCCTCGCGCCACCAGGGAACGTGGCCGGTCGCGTCCAGGGGCAGCAGCGAGATCGTTTCGTCGGCGTGCGCCCACACCTGGCGGTACAGATCGAGGATCGCCGTGCGGGACTCTTCGGGCCGGGCCCACATGTCCTCGTTTGGCTCGGCAGTTGAAGACAGCCACGGGATGTCTGCTGGGAAGGGGCGGTTGAAGACCACGCCAAAGTACTCAGCTTCGACCCCAGCAAGATGTTTGACCAATCCCAAGAGGTTCGTACCGGTCGGGGTCAGCGGCCGACGAACATCGTACTCGGGCAAGCCATCAAGCTTCCAGAGAATCGTATTGCGGCCTTCCTGCAGGTACCGGAGCAATTCCGCCTTCACAAGCTCGCTCATGCGCTCCAGCTTGTCCTACCCGTCTGCGGATGGCAATCAATCCCCCGTCGTCAGGAAACGTCCACGGGAAAGGCCACGCCCTCCCCCACCACTCGCAGGAACAGTTCCGTGCCGGGCTTGGTGATGGACGCGTTCCAATGCCTGATGGTGATGACCTCACCGCCCGGGCTTGTTTGGTCAGGAAGCGTCCCTGAGAAATTCTCGGGTGGCAACAGCTTGATCCGTACAGTGGTTTCCGGACCGAAGTAGTCGGTATCCACCACCACGCCGCGAATTGGCCCATCGGCAGCGATCCGGATCTGCTCCGGGCGCAGCATGAGCTGGACCCGGCCCTGAGCCGGCGGCCGCCGCACTGGAATTCCCCCCAGTGAACACGTGGCGAGTGAGCCTTCGAGCCAGGCATCAAGGATGACGGCATCGCCCAGGAATTCGGCAGTGGCACGGTCCGCTGGGCGCGTGTAGACAACGAACGGATTACCGATCTGCGCCAGCGTCCCGGCGCGCATGATGGCCACCTGGTCGGCGAAGGACAAGGCCTCAGCCTGGTCATGCGTTACCAAAATGGTGGTCACGCCAGCGTCGCTGAGCACCTTGGCCACTGCCCGCCGAGTGGCCACCCGGAGGCCGGCATCGAGGGCGGAGAACGGCTCGTCCAGCAGCATCAATTCCGGTTCGCGGGCCAGCGCCCTGGCCAGCGCCACCCGCTGCTGCTGCCCACCGGAGAGCTGGTGCGGGCGCCGCTTTGCCATGTCAGCGTCAAGGGACACCATGTCCAAAAGTTCCTGGACCCTGGCCTTCACCGCTTGGCGACCACCGCTCAGCTTGCCGGCAGCCAAGCCGAAGGCAATGTTCTGGCCAACCGTCAGGTGCGGAAAGAGTGCACCGTCCTGGGCCACGTAACCCACCTTCCGCTTGTGCGCTGGAACCCAGGAGCCAGCGCCGGCAACAGGTCGGCCATTGAGGCTGATGGCGCCCGTCGCCGGGTGTTCGAATCCCGCGATCAGGCGCAGCAGGGTGGTCTTCCCCGAGCCGGACGGTCCCACAATGGCAGTAGTCCCGCCCTTGGCCACGGACAGGTTCACACCCTTCAGCACGGCCTGGGAACCGAAGTTCTTGGTGACTTCCGCGATGTCCAAGTACGTGTTGGTGGTAGGGGCTACGGATGCGGACACCCGGGGTGCTGACAGTCTGGAAGGCGATGAGTCGGTCACTGTCCGGCTACTTTCTTGGACTGCTGGAACAGCAGATACGTGATGGGGGCGGAGAGCAGGATCATGAGCAGCGCATAGGGAGCGGCGCCGGCGTAGTCGATCTCGCTGCTCTTGCTCCAGAATTCGGTGGCCAGGGTTCGGGTCCCGTTGGGCGACAGGAGCAGGGTGGCGGTGAGCTCGTTGATGATGGCCAAGAAGACGAGTGCGGCGCCACCGGCGGCAGCCGGTGCTGTGAGCCGGAGCGTCACCGTCAGGAAGGAAACCAGCGGAGCCTTGCCGAGCGACTGGGCGGCCTCATCGAGTTCCCTAGGTGCCTGGGCCAGCCCGGAGCGGATGTTGACCAGCGCCCGTGGCAGGAAAAGCAGGACATAGGCAGCGATGAGGACGACGGCGGTCTGGTAAATTCCCGGCACGGCACGGATGCTGACCGTGACAAAGGCCAGGCCCACCACAATTCCAGGCATCGAGCTGGTCACGTAATTGGAGAGCTCGAGCATCTTGCTGAACCAACTGGGGCGCCGCACCGCCAAGTACGCCATGGGGAACGCAACCACGGTGGTGACGACTGCTCCTGCCGCCCCGTAGGCAAAAGTCTGCAACAGTGCGGGGAGGAATTCGGTGGCCGTCCAAACCGACGCTCCCCCGGCGGACACCCAGCGCAGCACCATCAGGACGGGCAGGCCAAAGGCGAGTCCTGTCAGCGCCAACAGCGCCAGCTGTGCAGGAAGCTGGTAGCGGTGCAGTGGCACTCGCGTTGCCCTGGCCTGAGCGCCCGAGCCAACACGCGCATAGCGGGCTGTACCACGGCTCCGGATCTCCACCAACAGCAGAATCAGGCACAAAATCACCAGCACGCTGGCGAGCATGTTGCCGGCCGTGCCGTTGAACGTGGACTGGAACTGCACCATGATGGCGGTGGTAAACGTATCGAAGCGAATCATGGCAAACGCGCCGTATTCGGCGAGCAGGTGCAGGGATACCAGCAGCCCGCCGCCCGTCATGGCGATCCGCAACTGCGGAACCACCACCCGAAAAAACACCGACCAGGGGCCAAATCCCAACGACGCGGCCGATTGCTCGATCGCCGGATCAAGCCGACTCAGTGCTGCGGCCGTTGGAATGTAGACGAGTGGGAAGTAGGACAGGGTGGCAATAAGCACGCCGGACCAGATGCCCTCGAGGGATGGCACTGCAGAGACCCATGCGTAGCTGTTGACGAACGCCGGGATCGCCAGCGGGGCGGCTAATGCTACGGCCCACCAGCGATGCCCACGCAGCCTGGTCCGCTCCACCAGCCACGCGCCACCCACGCCAAGTACCAGGCACAGCGGCACAGTGATCACGGTGAGCAAGATCGTGTTGAACAGCAATTCGCCCACGCGCGGTCTGACAATAAGTTCGACGGCGGTGTCCCACCCGGTCGCGACCGTCATGACGGCGACGTAACCCAACGGGATGAGCGAAAACAATGCGATCAGGAGAGCGAGCAGCGACAGCGCCGAAACGCCGAAAGGCGGGCGAGGGCGCTTGCCCTGGCCCGCCGTCGTCGTGCTCCCCGACGTTGCGGGAGCCGATGGATCAGTGATCACGTGGTTACAGCAGTCCCGCCTTGGTCATCAGTTCGGTGACCTTGGTGGAATTGAGTCTGGCCGGGTCCACGGTGGGAGCCTGCAGGTCCTTGATGGGAACCAGCTTGGCGTTGGCGTCCACCTGGGAAGCGATGGCATATTCGAACGAGGTGCCGTTCTTCAGCACTTCCTGGCCCTGTTTGCCGGTCACGAACGCCAGGAATGCCTGGGCTGCTGCGGCGTTCTTGGCTGATGTGAGGACACCGCCGCCGGAGACGGACAAGAAGGCACCCGGATCTTCGTTCTTGAAGTAGTACGGGGTGACCTTGTTGGAGTTCTCCCCGGTCTTGGCCTGGTCGCCATAGTAGTAGTAGTGGTAGATCAGCGCGGCATCAACTTCACCGGCGTTGACGGCCTTCATAGCGGTGCTGTTGCCCTTGTACGCCTTGAAGTTTTCCTTCATGCCTGTGAGCCACTCTTCGGTGGCAGCTTCGCCCTTGAGCTCCAACAGCGCGGCGACGATGGCCTGGAAGTCGGCACCGGACGGCGATGCAGCCCACTTGCCCTTCCATTCGGGCTTGGCCAGGTCCAGCATGGACTTGGGCAGGCTGTCCTCGCTGATCTTCGTCTTGTCATAGACCAGGACGGTCGAGCGGGCGGCGATGCCTGTCCACTTGCCCGTGGTGGGGCGGAACTCTGCTGGAACCTGGTCCAGGGTGGACTTGTCCACGTCAGCGAACAGGCCGGCGTTCTCTACCTGCGCCATCGCAGGAGAGTTTTCGGTGAGGAAGACGTCAGCTGGGGATGCTGCGCCCTCCTGCACGATCTGGTTGGACAGTTCCGTATCAGAGCCCTGACGGATGGTGACCTTGACGCCGGTTTCCTTGGTGAACGCATCCACCCACTCTTTGGTGAGGCTGTCATGCTGGGCGTTGTACACGGTAATCTCACCGGACACCGCGGAGCCTGATGCTGCGGGTGCGGTGCCTGCGGGCGAGCCGCACGCTGCCAGGCCAAGTGCCGCCGTTGCGGCCAACGCGATTCCGGCCAGCGTGTACTTGCGAATCTTCATGGGTGCTTCTTTCTGCGAACTACAAGCCAAGGGATCAAAAGTTCTCCCCTGCGAGTTTAGGTTAGCTGTGCCTAAGTCTCACAATGAGCCGACGTATTGTGATATGCGTCATAAGTACTTTGCCGGCTCGAGTGCCGACCACCGCTCAGACCGAGTCGAGCTCCCCGCAGCCGCTGGCCGGGGCAGCCATTGTCTTATCCCCTCAGGTCGCCAACAATGAACCAATGACGGTCTACGTGCGATCCCTGGAAACCGCAGTCCCGCCCACTATCCTGGTCCAGGCCGAAGCACGTGACGTTTTCGCTGCCCAACCGGGGCTCACCCGGTTGGGGTCCCGCCTGGTCAGCACCTGTTTCGATTCCGCAGCAATCAGTACCCGGCACACAGCCGTGGATGAGCTCACCGTGGCTGCCCGCTCCGACGATCCGCAGTTCTTCGACCCACAGACCGGCCTACTGCTGAACCCCAGCACCAAAGTCCGGAACGAGATTTTCGCCCGTGAGGCCACCAAATTGTTCATCGAAGCGGCCCGGGCGGCGGTGAGCGCATGCCCGGGACTCCAGCCTTCCCAGGTGACGCACCTGATCACCGTCTCCTGTACTGGCTTCTTCAACCCGGGCCCCGACTACAAGATCGTCAGGGAGCTGGGACTCGAGCCGTCCGTCCAGCGGTACCACCTTGGCTTCATGGGCTGCTACGCCGCGTTCCCCGCCCTCCGCGCCGCCAAACAGTTCTGTGAGGCTGACCCGCAGGCCGTGGTGCTGGTGGTCTGTGCGGAACTCTGCTCTCTGCATGTCCGCACCTCCAACGATCCAGACACCATCATGGGCTCAGCCCTCTTCGCCGATGGTGCGGCCGCCGCCGTCGTCAGTTCCCAACCCGGCGCAGCTGGCGAGGCGCTGCTGCAGCTTGACCATTTCGAGACGGTCCTGACCCCGGTGGGTGAGGACGCCATGGCGTGGAACATCGGCGATCACGGCTTTGAAATGGTGCTCGGCAACTACGTCCCACACATCATCGACGACCACATCACCGGAGCGCTCAAGCCCCTCCTGGCCACCGAGCCCGAGCTTGCAGCGCAACCCTTCAGCTCCATCGCCCACTGGGCCATCCACCCCGGCGGCCGCAGCATCCTGGACAAGGTGCAGTCGCGGCTGGCGCTGACCGACGAGCAACTCGTTCCGGCCCGGGAGATCCTCCGAAACTACGGCAACATGAGCAGCGCCACGGTCCTTTTCGTCCTGAAGTACATCCTGGAGCAAGAGCAGGCCCGCGACGGCGAGCGCATCTGTTCCATGGCCTTTGGACCCGGCCTCACGGTGGAAACTGCCCTCTTCACCAAGCTGCGGCATTGCCCCACCACTGCGCTCCGTGAGCGTGCCTACGCCAGCCGGCACCTCGAGGCGCCGGTAGCGTAGCCGTGGTCCTTCCCCTGCAGCAGCGGGCAGCCAACGCCGTGGAGCTCATGGATGACCCGCAGTGCGATCCTCGGTCCCTCACCAACACCTACCGCCAGTTCGGCCTGGTCAACAGGCTGTTTGCTGGCTGGCGGGGACTGTACCAGCGGGAGCTTGCCCCGTTGGTACGGCTGAACCAGGGCCCATCAGCGCCGTTGCGCGTCCTGGACGTTGGCTGCGGCGGGGGCGACCTACCGGTCCTGCTCGCCAAGTGGGCGGCCCAGGACGGTTGTGCCGTGGACATCACCGGCATCGACCCCGATCCACGCGCCGCAGCGTTCGCGGCCACTCGACCCGTGCAGCCTGGCGTCACTTTTCGGGCGGCCCACAGTGCCGACCTGGTGGCGGCCGGTGACACGTTCGACGTCGTGATGTCCAACCACGTGCTGCACCACCTCGCTGCTCCGGAGTTGGCAGCGCTGCTGGCGGATTCCGCAGCGCTTGCGGGCCGACTCGTCCTGCACAACGACCTGCGCCGAAGTGTTGCCGCCTACGGACTATTCAGCGCGGCCGCGTTGCCGTTCCGGGGTTCGTTTATTCGTGCCGACGGTCTGACGTCGATCCGGCGCAGCTACACTCCGGCCGAACTGGCTGCCGCGGCCCCGGCTGGTTGGTCGGTGGCGCGGGTCCCACTGTTCCATCAGGCGCTGGTCTTGCGGAAAGGCTACGCCGGTGCCCGATGATCCAGTGGACGTTGCCATTGTGGGTGCCGGCCCCGTAGGGCTTTACCTGGGGGCACTGCTGCTGCAGTCCGGGGTCCGGGTGCGGGTTGTGGAACAGCGTGTTGCCGCCACTGAGCACTCACGGGCCATTGGCATCCACCCGCCCGCCTTGGCAGCCTTGGCCGAGATCGACGTGTCAGGGCAGATGATGAGCGCTGGCCAGCCCATCCGCGGCGGGATCGCGCTGAGCCGGGGCCGGGAAGTGGGTCGGCTCGACTTTGGCAGCATTCCCAGCCGCTATCCGTTCGTCCTGGCGCTGCCGCAGACACAAACGGAAGACATTCTTGCCGCCCGCGTTGCAGCGCTGGATCCAACTGCTCTCCGTCGTGGCGTCAAGGTTACTGCCGTGGCGGACGACGGCGGCACCGTTAGGATCACTGCCGAGCCCGCGGCAGGTGCCGGGCCGGGAGCCCGCGGATTCGCGGCCAGGCTGGTGATCGTGGCGGACGGCGCCAAATCGACCCTGCGCGCTTCCTTGCCGACAAGGATCCATGCCCGCACCTACCCGGACCACTACCTCATGGGCGACTTCGCGGATGACGGACGTTACGGACACCAGGCGGTGTTGTTCCTGGAACCTGGCGGCATCGTGGAGTCGTTTCCCCTGCCGGGAGGGCTGCGCCGCTGGGTTGTCCGGCTTGGTGCTTCGGCGGTGGGGCCAGGGGTCAGTGAGTTGGTGACCCTGGTGGCGGATCGAACCGGCGTGGAGTTGGCGTCGCACAGCAACAGCATGCTCAGCGCCTTCAGTGTCCGGACCGCCACCGTTGCCCAGACCGTGCACGGCAACGTGGTGTTGCTGGGCGACGCCGCCCACGAGATCAGCCCCATCGGCGGCCAGGGCATGAACCTTGGCTGGCTCGATGCCCAAGCCCTCGCCCCGCTCATCTGCCGGACGCTGGCTGGTGCGGCAACCAACGGTGACGTGGCGGCGTTCGAGGCTGGCCGTCGTCGTGCCGCGAACCGGGCACGACAGCAGGCCGGCATCAACATGGCCCTGGGCCGGCCCGCGCCAGCCGCCCTGCTCCGGCTGCGCAACGCGGGCATCGGCGCCCTTGCCAGCATCCCGTCGGTGAACCGCATGGTGGCGCGCCGGTTCACCATGCTCTGAGCAGGCGGCGTCAGGGCCGGTGGTAGCAGTCGTAACTGGCCTGCCGGGCAATGCGACCCTTCTGGAGGTCAAACACCGAGCACGTCGTGGCGCGGATCCGCTCGCCCCGGTCCCAGTACCGCAGGTCCATTTTCACCGTGGCAGACCAGTCTGCCTCCACCACCACGCGGCTGCCCTCTACCGTGGTGCGGTGGATCTCGAAGCGCTGGTCAGAGACCACCTCGGCGCTTTGGTCCGCACCGGACAGCACGTCGGTCAGCGACCGCCGCGAGCCCTCCGGAGCCAACAGGTGCGGCGCCTCGACCAGCTCAAAGTCGTCAGCAAGATAAGGCCGGATCTCCGCTGCTCCCCCGCCGGCTTCCAACACGCGGATGAAGCTGAGGACGAGGTCGCGGGCGGACGTGGGCAGGGCGGGGGTGATGGCCATGGTGTAGACCCTAGCAATCCTCCCGGGCCGGCTTGCCCCGTTAGGCTGAGCGCATGAGTTCGCTTCCACCCAACACGACCCAGGGCGCCGCACAGATTCGCGAAGCGGTTGAGCAGATCCTGGCGCTGACCGACCTCCCGCGTATCGTCCAGGCCGGGCATCCGGCGTTGCGGCAACGCGCTGCAGCGTACGACGGGCAGCTCGATGACCAGCAGTTGGCGCAGCTTCTCGACGTGATGCGCCGCGTCATGCATGACGCACCGGGCGTGGGCCTCGCCGCGCCCCAGCTGGGCATTCCGCTGCAGCTCGCAGTCCTCGAAGACCAGTACGACGTCGACCCCGAAGTAGCTGTCATCCGGCACCGGGAGCCACTGGAGTACCTCGCCATCATCAATCCGCGCTACGCCCCCGTGGGCGGCACCCAGGCCGCTTTCTACGAAGGGTGCCTGTCCTTAGACGGTCTTCAGGCTGTGGTGGCCCGGCCAGACGCCGTGATTCTGGACTTCACCGATCCCGCCGGGAACGCCCAGCAACGTGAGTTCTCCGGCTGGCAGGCCCGCATTGTCCAGCATGAAACGGACCACCTCCACGGGGTCCTCTACATCGACAGGGCCCAGCTGCGCTCGCTGGCAAGCAACGTCGAATACGCCAACCATTGGGCCGGGCCCGGCATCGACTCTGCCCAGGCGGGGTTGGGGTTCGACGCCGGTCCGGCAGGGATCAGCCTCCCCTGACCACGGCGGTCGGCCTGGTCAGCGGTGCCACCCGCCGGACCTAAGATGGAGCCCATGCCCGTTGCGCCAGAGTCCGCCCTGCAGTGTCCCATCTGCCAGCGTCCCTTGGAACTGGCAGCGAATGCACTGACACAGCTTCGCTGCGCTGAAGGCCACTCCTACGACGCCGCCAAACAGGGCTACTTCAACCTCCTGGTGGGCAAGGGAACGGCCTTCGAAGCTGACTCAGCTGCCATGGTGGCGGCCCGCCACAACTTCCTGGCCGCTGGGCATTACCTGCCGTTGGCAACTGCCGTTGCGGCCGCCGTCGTGCCTCATCTGCCGGCAACCGGCGGCGCCGTGCTGGACTCCGGGACGGGGACCGGACAGTACCTACGTGTGTTGCTTGATACAGCCGCCGCGGCGAACGTGCCGGTGGCATCGTATGGGCTCGATATTTCCAAGTACGCCCTCCGTCGCGCGGCCCGCCTCAACCCCGAATCCATCAATGTGGTCTGGGATGTTTGGCAACCGCTACCCCTGGCGGACCACTCAGTGGATGCTGTGACAGTGATTTTTGCGCCCCGCAATCCAGCCGAATTTGCCCGGGTGCTGCGTCCGGGAGGACGCCTGCTCGTGGTGGCGCCGGGCAGCGGCCATCTTTCTACGCTGGCTACAGCCACCGGGATGTTGGCCATTGAGGACGACAAGGAGGACCGTCTCCGTGCAGCTATGACCGGACACTTCAGCCTGGAATCCGCGGCGGACCTCACCATTCCGTTGGTCTTGAGCCGCACCGAAGCCGCCGATCTGGCCTTCATGGGTCCCGCCGGACACCACCTGGACCAGGCTTCGCTGAGAACCACGGCTGAGCTGTGGACCGAGCCAGTAAACGTGGAGGCGAAGTTTCGGCTCCTGGCATTCACCCGACAGACAGCGTAACGAGTTGACTACTATCCCCTCCCCCGCCACAAGGATCCCAGCGCCGCCGAAGCTGCCGGACTAGGATGAAAGTGCAGTAACTGGGGATTCTGCGTACGCAACTCCAGGAAGCAGGAGGGGGAACGACATGTTCGAATGGCTCGGCGAAAACTGGTGGGCACTGTGGCTCACGGCGTTCCTGGCCTTTGCGGTGATCGAAATGATCACCCTTGACCTGTTCTTCATCATGCTGGGCGGCGGCACATTGGCGGCCTTGATCGCTGACTTCGCAGGCGCAGACGGCTGGCTCCAGATCGTGATCTTCTGCATCGTGTCCTTGCTGATGATCGCGTTCGTCCGGCCTGTGGCCCTGGCCCACATCAAGAAGGGCCCGCCGGAACAGCGCACCAACATTGACCGGCTGATCGGCGAGTCCGCCGTGGTGATGGAGCCCGTCACCACGGCTGGCGGCCTCGTCAAAATTGGCGGCGACATCTGGAGCGCCCGGTCATCCTCGGGCGAACTGAGCGCCGGACAAAAGGTGGTGGTGGCCGCCATTGACGGCGCCACCGCTGTGGTCACCACACCGCCAGAGGCGCTTGACCAGGCTTGAGAAGACCAGAAACATCCTGACAACGCTGTATCACTTGGGGAAAGAGGAGACGTATGGATAACGCAGGAGGGACCGCCTTGGCCATTGTGCTGGTGGTCCTTATTATTTTCGTGGTCATTGTTTTGGTTCGTTCGGTACGGATTGTGCCGCAGGCCAGAGCTGGTGTGGTGGAGCGACTGGGTAAGTACCAGCGCACCCTCAACCCGGGCCTGACCATCCTGATTCCGTTCGTAGACCGGCTGCTGCCCATGCTGGACCTCCGCGAACAGGTGGTGTCCTTCCCGCCCCAGCCCGTCATCACGGAGGACAACCTGGTGGTGTCCATCGACACCGTTGTCTACTTCCAGGTCACCGATGCCCGTGCTGCGACGTACGAGATTGCCAACTACATCCAGGCCGTGGAACAGCTCACCACCACCACCCTGCGTAACGTGGTGGGTGGACTCAACCTTGAAGAAGCACTGACGTCCCGCGACCAGATCAACGGTCAGCTCCGCGGAGTGCTGGACGAGGCAACTGGTCGTTGGGGTATCCGGGTTTCCCGCGTTGAACTCAAGGCGATCGATCCGCCCCACTCCATCCAGGATTCCATGGAGAAGCAGATGCGTGCCGAGCGTGACCGCCGTGCAGCCATCCTCACGGCTGAAGGTACCAAGCAGGCTGCCATCCTCACCGCAGAAGGCCAGCGCCAGTCCTCCATCCTTGCAGCAGAAGGTGACGCCAAGGCTGCCATCCTTCGAGCTGATGGCGAAGCGCAAGCCATCCAGAAGGTCTTCGATGCCATTCACAAGGGCAACCCCGACCAGAAGCTGCTGGCGTACCAGTACCTCCAGACGCTGCCCAAGCTCGCCGAAGGCTCCGCCAACAAGCTGTGGATCATCCCCAGCGAATTGACCGAGGCACTCAAGGGAATCGGCGGTGCCTTGGGTGGCACCAACCCGGACCCCACGGCCGGGGATCGTTCGGACAATACTCCGTCCGCGGCGCCACTGCTGTAACGCAAAAGTACTGCTCAGGGAGGGCGCCCGCACCGTGTGCGGGCGCCCTCCCGCTTTTGTGCAGAGCCCACCACACCCCGTATAGTGGGGTATTTGTCCGGCCCGAGCAATCGGCCGGAACAACACAGCTTCGCGATGCGTTGAATCCTATGATGCAACACAGCGCACCAAAAGTCCGGCGGCGATTCATTCCCGCCGGCAAGCGCGGGGTATCAGAGCCGCGTAACGACCAGAGGGAGAAAACATGAGCGATCGCAGCCTGCGGGGTATGCGCCTTGGCGCGCAGAGCATGGAGACCGAGTCCGGTGTAGAGCCGGCGCCGCGCCAGCGGGTCGAATATCGCTGCGCAGACGGCGAGCAGGTTTTCGTTACCTTCTCCTCCGAAGCGGAGATTCCCGCCGTCTGGGTTTCCAAGACCGGCAAGGAAGCGCTCCTGGTCAACGGCGAGAAGCCTGACACCAGCAACGAGAAAGCCGTCCGGACCCACTGGGACATGCTGCTGGAGCGCCGGTCCCTGCCGGAGCTGGAGCAGATCCTCGAGGATCGCCTCACCATCCTGCGTGAACGCCGCGGTGAGCGTCGCTCCGCCTAGAGCGTTGATGACATAAAAGAAGGGTTGGCCTGCAGGCCAACCCTTCTTTTATGTCTCGACCAGGAGGACTAGGCAGACTTCTTACCGGTCAGTGCTTTCCACCGGGCAGCCAGGCCCCACTTGGTGACGTTGATCATGGCCTCAACCACAATGTTGCCGCTCATCTTTGAGGCGCCCAGTTCACGTTCCACGAACGTGATGGGGCGTTCCTCAATCCGCATCCCCATTTTGGACACCCGCCAGGCGAGGTCCACCTGGAAACCGTAGCCAACGGAGTCCACTTCAGCGAGGTTCAACCGTTCCAAGGTGGTGCGCCGGAACGCGCGGTAGCCACCGGTGACATCCTTGATGTTCAGCCCAAGCATGAGCCGCGCATAGGTGCTGCCCACCCGCGAAATCGCCTGCCGGTAGAGCGGCCAGTTGACCACGCTGCCACCGGGAACCCAGCGGGAGCCCATGGCCAAGTCTGCGCCCTGCTCAATGGCCTCAAGCAGCTGCGGGAGCTGTTCGGGCTGGTGCGAGCCGTCAGCATCCATCTCCACCAGGACGTCATAGCCGGCGTCCATGCCCCAGCCGAAGCCGGCAATATATGCGGCACCCAGGCCCTCCTTGCCCTTGCGGTGCAGGACGTGGACCTGCGAATCCGCAGCGGCGATCGTGTCCGCGAGCTTGCCGGTGCCGTCCGGGCTGTTGTCGTCAACCACCAAAACGTCCGACGCCGGGACGGCCGCGCGGAGGCGCTGCAACGTCTTGGGCAGGGATTCGAGCTCGTTGTAGGTGGGAATGATGGTTAGGACGCGCACGAAGGGCCTTTCCTGGAGGGAGCGGTCGATGCACCTGATGGCAACCGTGTCACCGGTGGGCGCAACTATTCATTATAGGGTGGACGGGCTGGCTGTCAGGACCTCAACGCCGGACTTGCAAAGAGTTCGACGCCGTCCCGCACGGTCTGCAGGCAGGCCGGGTCGGTGCCGGTATCGAGGGCCGGCAGCAGGGGGGTGCGTGCGCGGGGGTCGGTGCTCCAGGACTGCACCCTGCCGTCCGCTACCTGCACCATCAACTCGGCCACATCCCACACGGCGAAGCTGGCGGGAGCGCCGGGGACCAGTTGCCCTGCCATGAAGTTGGGGTGCCGGGCAGCACGCCAGCCAGCACGGGTGTGCCCCAGGAACGCGGCCCGGGCGGAAATTCGCTGCTCCGGGTTGTTGTGCTCCAGGCACGCCCTGATGCTGGACCAGGGCCGCAACGGTGTGACGGGGCTGTCGCTGCCGAAGCTGATGGGAACACCTGCGGCGTAGAGTGCTGCGAAGTGGTTCAGCCCGGTACTGCGCTCCCCCAGCCGCTGTTCGTAGAGTCCGCCGGGTCCACCCCAGGCTGCGTCAAACCCCGGCTGGGCGCTGACGGTCACTGAGTATTGGGCGAGTTTGGCGATGGCACGGGCATCCACCATTTCCACGTGTTCGAACCTGTGGTTGGCGGCCCGGACCCGCTGTTCACCGACCTCTTCGGCAGCCAGGTCCAGGGCAGCGAGGGCCGCGTCCAGGCCGGCGTCGCCAATCACGTGGAAGCCGCCCTGGATGCCCAGCAGCGAGCAGGCTGCCAAGTGGGCTGCCGCCTGGTCGACGCTGAGGTAGAGGCTGCCCCGTTCGGCGGAGTCGCTGTAGTCGGCGCGGAGGGCCGCTGTCCTGGACCCCAGGGAACCGTCAATGTTCAGGTCCCCGGCCAGGCCGTGCACTTCGAAGCCGAAACCGGCCATGATGCTGCGGGCGTGCGCCTCGGATTCTGCGAGTTCGCCCCAGTACGGCAGCACTTCCGGCCGTGCCGGCCCGCCGTGCACACCGGCGTTCCAGCCAGCGGCGATGGCGAGGTCTTCCGCGCCGCCAATGTGCGGGGCACCCATTTCGGCCACGGCCACGTACCCGTTGGCTGCCAACTCGGTGAGCGCGGCCGCCTGGAAATCGCGGAGGGAATCAGCCGGCAGCGCCCGGGTGAAGCGACGCGCCGCTGTGTGGGCGGCCCGCCGAACCTGGGCGCCGCCGTCGTACCCGTCAGCATCAGTGAGGCCAGCCGCGGCGGCCAGCGACGGACTGACCAGGGCCGAGTGCACGTCTACCCTGGCCAGATAGACCTCTCGGCCGCCAGCCGCCCGAGCCAACTCGGCGGCGGTGGGCAAGGTGGCATCATGCCAGCGAGTCTCATCCCACCCGTGTCCCAGCACCGGACCGTCGCCAGGGACCGCGGCTACAGCAGCCAGAAGCTCACGAGCGGAAGAAGCCTGGCCCAACGCCAACGAGTCCAGGGCCAGGCCCGTCTCCGTGAGGTGCACGTGAGAGTCCACGAATCCCGGTGTCACCAGGGCACCGCGCAGGTCGATGATTTCCATCGAGCTGTCTGCAATTGACGTGGCGGCCTGTTCGGAACCCACCCACGCAACGGTGTCGCCGTCCACCACCATCGCCGTAGCGAAAGGATCGGCGGCCGTGTAGACCGAACCATTACGGTAGAGGACAACTTTGGGACGGTCGGATGCCGGCGTGGTCATGGGGACAGGAACTCCTGGGATTGCGCCAGCGAACGCCGGCAGGGGGCTAAAGGACGGAAGAATACGCGACGACGCCGCGCCGGATGAGCGTGATGGACTCACCACAGAGGCGGGACAGTCGGGGGTCAAGGCCGGGAATCTTGGCGAGCTGATCGAGGAGGTCCACTACCTGCTTGACCCAGCGGACAAAGTCGCCGGCGGCCAGGTCGGTGCCGTTGAGGACGTCCTGCAGGTGCCGGCCGCGGGCCCATTTGTACATGGGCCAGACCAGCCCGAGTTCAGGCTCACCGGTGAGTGGAAGCTTGCTCGCTTCCTCAACATCTTCGAGCGCCGACCATTCATGGACCACGAGATCCACCGAGGTCTCCAGCGCGACGCTGGGCATCCGCGGCCGGAGCCCGCGGTCCTCCCGTTTGGCTTGGTAGACCAGCACGCTGGCCAACGCAGCGATTTCCACGGCGTCGAGGTCGTTGAAGGCGCCCAGCCGCAACGACTGGGAAATCAGCAGGTCTTTCTCACCGTAAATCCGGCGCAGGCGTTGGCCATCGCGGCTGATGGTCAACGCGCCCTCCGCCGACGGCTCAAGGTAGCCGTATTTGGACAGCACCTCACAGACCCGGTCGAACGTTTTGGCGATGGTGTTGGTCCTGCCCTGGATCTGCCGTGCCAGGACGTCAGTCTCACGGCGAAGCTTCCACCAGCGCTCGGCCCAGCGGGCGTGGTCTTCCCGTTCGCTGCACCCGTGGCATGGGTGGGAGCGCAGAGCACGCCGCAATTCGGTGATGCGGCGGTCTTGGTCCGGCAGCGCCGCGGCTTTGCCAAAATCGTCATTGCGATTCTGGCCGGGCGGCAGTGGCCGGTTCTCCCGGAGCGCATTCCGGGCCGAGGACGCCAGGTCCCGACGGGATTTGGGCACCTTGGCGTTGAAGGCTTTGGGAATCCGGATCCGGGTCACCGGCGAGATGGGACCGTCGAGGTCGTCGGTGCCGATCCGCCGCAACTGATTGTCGAGCGTCAGGATCGCCGGGCGTGGTTCACGGCTGCCGTGGTCGGCGCTGAGGACGATGGCCGGGCCTGGCGCGCGGCCAGCCGGGATATTGACGACGTCGCCGGGCAGCAATCGTGCCAGCGAATCGTCGATGAGGGACTTACGGTTGCGGTACTTGGATTTGGTGCCTGCGGTCTCGGCGTCCGAGAGTTCCCGGCGGATCCGGGCATAGTCGGTGAAGTCACCCAGGTGGCACGTCATGGAGGCGGTGTAGCCGGCCAGGGATTCTTCCCGGGCACGCACCTGGCGAGCCAGGCCAACAACTGACCTGTCAGCCTGGAACTGCGCAAAGGAAGACTCGAGGATCTCGCGGGCCCGGGCACGGCCAAACTGCGCCAACAGGTTGATACTCATGTTGTACGTGGGCCGGAAGCTTGAGTTCAGCGGGTAGGTCCGCCGCGACGCCAGGCCCGCCACAGCGGTGGGATCCGAACCGGGCTGCCAGAGAACCACGGCATGGCCTTCGACGTCGATGCCGCGCCGGCCGGCGCGCCCGGTCAGTTGGGTGTACTCCCCCGCCGTGATGTCCACGTGGGCTTCGCCGTTAAACTTGTCGAGCTTTTCCAGGACCACTGAGCGGGCAGGCATGTTGACGCCAAGGGCAAGGGTTTCGGTGGCGAAGACCGCCTTGACCAGGCCATCGACGAAGAGTTTCTCCACCACTTCCTTGAAGGTGGGGAGCATACCGGCATGGTGGGCTGCGAAGCCGCGCAAGAGTCCGTCGCGCCAGGACCAGAACCCCAGGACGTCGAGATCATCCGGTGGGATGTCTTGGCCGGCCTCATCGACACGTTGGGCAATGATCTGCTGTTCGCGTTCGGTGGTCAGCCACAGGCCGGAAGAAACACACTGTGCCACGGCACCGTCGCACCCTGCGCGGGAGAAGATGAACGTGATGGCTGGCAGCAGGTCCATCCGGTCGAGGCTGGCGATAACTTGGGGACGGCTGGCCCGGCGCACGGCGGATTCCTGCGGGCCGCGGTGTGGTTGATCGGATCCGCGTCGACCCCGCTGCCCGCGGCCACCGCCGCGGCCGTTCCGGAAGCCTTGTTGGCCCTCGCTGCGAGCAACGCTCAGCAGTTCCGGGTTGACCTCGAAGCCTGCCCCGGGGGTGGCGGTCCTGGTTGTGGTTGCTGGCTGTGAAGTCTCGGCGAGAGCGGCGTCCACCGGTGGTGCGATCTCGTCGAAGGTGGTTTCGCCCGCGAACAGGTCAACGATCTGGCGGCCCACCATGACGTGCTGCCACAGCGGCACCGGCCGGTGTTCGGAGACGATGATGTCCGTGTCACCGCGCACAGTGTCCAGCCAGGCGCCGAACTCCTCGGCGTTGGACACCGTGGCGCTCAGGGACGCCACTTGAACCTCGCTGGGGAGGTGGATGATGACTTCCTCCCAGACGGCGCCGCGGAACCGGTCCGCCAGATAGTGCACCTCATCCATGACCACATAGCCCAGGTCATCAAGGGTTGCCGAGTCCGCGTAGAGCATGTTGCGCAGGACCTCGGTGGTCATCACCACCACTGGCGCGTCGCCGTTGATGCTGGTGTCGCCGGTCAGCAGGCCAACGTTTTCGGTGCCGTACTTTTCGCCCAGCTCACTGAACTTTTGGTTGCTCAATGCCTTGATAGGCGTGGTGTAGAAAGCCTTCAGTCCGCGCTGCAACGCCAGGAAGATAGCGAATTCGCCAACGATGGTCTTGCCGGCACCGGTCGGGGCGGCTACCAGCACGCCCCGACCCTCCTGGAGTGAACGGCACGCATCCCGCTGAAAGTCATCAAGCTCGAAGTCGAGGCTGCGGGCAAACGCACCGAGGTAGGTGGCGCTTTCCGCCTGGCGCTGGGCGCTGGCCCGGTACTTCTCCGCCGGTGAGAGCTCTGGATAGTCGGGCTCAGTGGAAGAGAACATATCCCCAGCCTAGCGGCCTGTCAGAGGTTCTTGAGCTCACTGCTGGGAGTGGCGATGTTGGCGTTGGCCTCATTCTCCACCGCGGCCTTGGCGGTCCGCTTGTCCCGGCGCTTGTCATTGACAATGCACAGGCCAATGGCAGCAAAGAACAGGATCAGCAACGGCGCGGCCAGCAGCAACATGGACAACGCGTCCGTCCCGGGAGCGGCCAGCGCAGCCAGCACAAACACCAGGAAGACGATGATCCGCCAGGCTTTGAGAATGGTCTTACCGCGAACCACACCGGCCATGTTGATGCCCACCAACAGCACCGGCACCAGGAAGGAGATGCCCAGGATCAGGAACATCTGCGTGGTGAAGGTGAGGTAGTCAGTGGCGGAAATGTTGTTGGCAGCCGTGGTGGGGGTGAACTGCAGCAGGGCCCGCACCACCGTGGGGAAGACCAGCCAGGCAACGTAGATGCCGGCCAGGAAGAGGGGTACCGCCGCCGCCATATAGCCCAGGGTGAAGCGGCGTTCCTTGCCGGTCAGGCCGGGCGTAATGAAGGCCCAGACCTGGTAGATCCAGACCGGGCTGGAGATCACCACGCCAATCTGGATCGCGATCTGGAACTTGAACGCAAAGGGATCGGCAATCGTGGCGAAGTTCAGGACCGCCGTGCGACCCGTCTCATGGGCAATGGTGATCAGGGGTGCAGAAAGGGCGGAGACCACGGGATCGTAGAGGAACCAACCCGCAACGGCAGCCAGCACCACAGCGATGGCCGATTTAATCAGCCGGTTCTTGAGTTCCTTGATGTGGTCCCATAAAGCCATCCGCCCCTCCGGATTGGCTTTGCGGCCCTTGGTCGGCGCCACGGTGGGAACTATGCGCGGGTCGACGGCGGAACGTCAGTTCCGTCAGTTGGCTCACCAGGCTGGGCCTTGGGGTGATTCACAATGGTTCCTTCGACCGGACCCGACGAATCGGTGGTCTCTGGCTTGCCATCGTTCTTCATTTCCTTGACCTCGGATTTGATGATGCGCATCGACTGGCCAAGGCTCCGGGCCATGCCGGGCAGCTTGGGCGCCGCAAAGAGCAACAGTGCAACGACGATGATGATAACAATCGGCCAGGGGCCGTCAAAGAGTCTTCCCACGGGAAATCCTTTCCTCTAAGTACATCCTACTTCTATGTGAAGTCGAGATCTCCGAGCGCCTGCGGTTGGCCCCGGTCTGTCCTGCGTTGCACGCGGCGTTGGCGCCGTACCTCGCGCCGTTCCGCCTTGGCGGCCCCGTAATCATGCCGCATCGCCTCGGGTGAGGCAAAAACGGCTGATCCGGGAGCAGCCCGTGTTGGGTTGGGCGTTTCAGCTGGCATGTCCAGGGGCTGGATCGATCCGAATTTCTCGGCCGCCGCCCCTAATTCCTTGGTGGTTGCCATGAAATTGCGGAACAACCGGATGCCCAGTAAGAGGTAAAAAAGCAGGGACAGCGCCACAAGCGCCACCCACAAAAGTATCCACGACCACCAAGGCATGCTGTCGAGTCTAACTGCCGTAGTGGGCCAACGACGCCGCCAGCCAGTCCCGGGCCGCGTCGGCCAGATCGGTGGGGGCCAAAATCCGCGCCTGCCCGCCATGCTGGGCCACAAACATGGGCAGCCAGTCGGTATTGCCGAACTGGATGTCCGCGATGAGGCCGCCGTCGGGTAGTTCAGCGGTGCGGCTGGCATCGTATTCGTCGGCAAGGCCGCGGCCCTGGCCGGTGAGTTGGATGGTGACTGCAGTGTCGCCGTCGTTCGCGGTGAAAAGGCTTGCTGAGCCGCTGCTGGCGGCAACGGCGTCGGACATGATCTGCGCGCCGTTCGGCGCCATGGCCTCTACGCGGTCCAGACGGAAGTTGCGGAGCGCGTGCGCGCGGTGGCAGTAGGCCTCCAGGTACCAGGTGTCATCCAGGGAGAACAGCCGGAGCGGATCCACGTCACGTTCCGAAACGGTGTCGCGTTGCGGGGAGAGATACCGCAGGTGGAGTTGGGAGCGCGTCCGGAGCGCTTCCCTGACCGTCAAGTGCACGGCAGCGTCGGCAGGCGCCATGGGCGGGCCGGCAAAGGACCCCGACTGCAGCCCCGCTTCCCCCGCGGCGGCCATCAGCTTGAGGGTCACCGATTCCAAGGCGCCACCGGGGGCCAGCTCCGGGAGGCCAATCAGCGTCTCCAGCCCGGTCAGCAGGGCGCAGGCCTCCGTCACGGTAAAACGGACCGGCTTGGTGAGGTCGAGGTCCTGGGTGATGAAGACGTGGTCGTCCTCCCACTGGATGTCCAGGAGGTCGTCGGGATAGCCACCGGGCAGCCCCGAACAGATCAAGATCCGCAGGTCAGCCTCGAGTTCCCGCCGGGAAATACCAAAGTGATCGGCAACTTCCTGGATGTGGAGCCCCTGGTTATGGACGAGGAACGGCACCAGCTGCAGCATGCGTTTGAGCTGGTCCTCAGCCGTACCTGGCCGGTCGGTCCGGTGCCGGGCACCGGCGAGCGAATAGGACGGCACCGGAGCCGCGCTGAACGCCGCCGCTGCCCGGAGCCGACGGTGGACGGCTGCTACAAGCTCCGGCGGCGCCGTGGCGATGGCGTCAGGACCATAGGACGCGATCTCCTCGGCCAACACCTCGACATCGCGGTAAGGAATCTGCAGGCTGTCAAAGCTTGTCTCGGAGTTCTCCGGCTGATGCTGCGTCTGGGGTGCGCTGGAGTCCTGGCCTTGCAACGCGCGCCGCCGTAGGGCCAGCAGCTTGCCGGTCCGGACGCTGATGGTTGCCGTCCGCTGCGGCAGTTCGGGCAGCCGATCCAGTTCCTTGCGGATGTTGAAGCCGGCGGGCGGTGTGCTGGTCTCCTTGGCCACGGTGGAGACGGCGGTACTCACTCTTGATAGCCGGAAGTGGCGGGCCGCCTGCCGGGTGCGGTCAAAGCCAATGAGGTACCACTGGCCGAATCTGCTCCCCAAGCCCCAGGGTTCCACGGTCCGGAGTTCGTCTCGACCGGTGCTGGCCGCACGGTAACCGAAGGTCACGGGGTGGCGCTCCTGCATGGCGGCCAGGAGGTCGTCGAAGATCTGACCGGCAGGCCTGATGCGCGGCTGGATCCCCGCTGGCAGTTCGATGTCCGCCATCTGCCCAGCTGCCTGAAGCTTCCGCATGGCACTTCGCGCGGCAGTTCCCAGGGCCGAACGCTCCCATAACTGGGCCGCCAAGAGGAGCACTGTCCACTCCTCTGGGCCAAGGTGGACGTCCGGCAGCCGGTTGGACTCCTTGCCGATCCGGTAACGGGTGCTTGTTGGATCGTCTTCGCTCCAGCCAAGATCCGTGAGCGTTTCTACGTCGAAGCCGAACTGCCGGAGGTCGTTCTTGTCCCGTTCAAACATTCTTCCAAAGGCCACGTCGTTGCCGCTGACGTCACGGTAGACGGTCTCGCGCAACTCACTGCGGCGCAGGCCGTAGCGCGTGTTGAGGAGGGCGATCAGCAGGTTCAAGAGACGTTCGGTGCGGGATGCAGACACCCAAGCTACGTTACTCAATCGGAGGCCGGAACGCGCAAAGCGCGGCAGCGCAGAGCCAGTTGGCCCCGCTGCTGCCGCGCTCGGCGGACTGTCGTCACGCTGCTAGCGGACGCCCATCAGGTCTACCACGAAGATCAGAGCCTCGTTGGGCTTGATCGCTCCACCGGCGCCACGGGATCCGTAAGCCAGTTCGGAAGGGATTTCGAGCCGACGGCGGCCGCCCACCTTCATGCCCAGCAGGCCCTGGTCCCAGCCCTGGATGACCTGGCCCACGCCGACCCGGAAGTCGAGCGGTGCGCCGCGGCCCCAGGAAGCGTCGAACTCTTCGCCGGTGGACCAGGCTACGCCGACGTAGTGGGTGGAGACGGTGTCGCCGGCCTTGGCCTCCTGGCCATCGCCTTCAACGATGTCGGTGATGACGAGTTCCGTGGGGACCTCGCCCTCAGGGAAATCAATCTCGGGCTTCTGGCGATCAAAATCTCGCTGTCCAAAGGACATGGGTGCTCCTTCTCGGGGATGTAAGGGTTGCTGTGCCACGGAAAAACCCGCGGCCCGGTATCAAGTGTGGTTACTTGGCGCCCAGGATGTCCACTACGAACACTAGGTCGCCCTTGGCTTTACCCTGGCCGGCGTCACCGTAAGCGAGGTCCTTCGGGATCACCAGGAGGACTCGCGAGCCAACGGTCTTGCCGGTCAGGCCCTGGGTCCAGCCCTTGATGACGTTGCTGAGGGCAAACGGAATCGGCTTGCCGGAGTCGAAGCTGGAATCAAACTTCTCGCCGCCCACCAGATTGACGCCCACGTAGTTGGCCGTCACCGTGTCGGTTCCCTTGACCACGGCACCGGTGCCCTTGATCAGGTCCTGGGAGATGAGTTCGGTCGGTGCTGCGACGCCGTCAACGGAGATCTGCGGAACGCCGTCGCTGTTTTCCGTCACGGTGGGCAGTCCGGCGGGCGGCGTGACGGTTTCGCCTTCAGGCTTGCTGAGGACGGGAGTTGCGTCAGTGGCCGAGACAACCTTCACCACGAGGATCTGGGTGGGCTGTGCTGCGGCGCTGGCAGTGGCTGCCTGGCCGGGAACGGCGATGGCGATGTTGGAGCCTACCTTCGAACCGACGATCGCGTTGTAGACCACGGCGCCACCCGTTTTCAGGCTGTCGTCAAGTTCCAGAGCTTCGGGTTCACCGGCGAAGGTGTCTTCGAGGGTGCTGCCGTCCTGGCCGTTGAGGGCAAGGATGGACAGGTGGGCTATCTGGTTGGCCTTGACGGTGTCACCGGTGCCTTCGGTGATCTGCTTCGCGGTAGGCTCGCTGACTTCGAGGGGCTTGTCGAACTCGACGCCGGGAGCCTTCCCGTCGCCGTTCTCGGTCAGTTTGAGGGAGTCGAACTTGGCAGTCTCACCAGCGGATTGGCTGGTGGGTTCCGGGTCGCCGGCACCACCGCAGGCGGTCAGGAGCAGCAGGCCGGGAAGGAGGATTGCTAGTAATCGGCGCACGTAAAAACTTTCGTCGGGGCAAGATGGGTGCGGCGCCCAACGAGGTGGCCATCTAAGGCAGCAGTTCGAAAGGGGCCTACCCAAGGATAGCCGCCGAAGCTGAGTGTCAGCCCATAGAGTCCAGCAGTGCGTCCACCCGCTCGTCGACGTTCCGGAAGGGGTCCTTGCACAGGATGGTCTGGTGCGCCCTGTCGTTGAGCTTCAAGTGCACCCAGTCCACGGTGTAGTCCCGGCCGAGTTCCTGGGCCCGGCGGACAAAGTCGCCCCGAAGCTTGGCCCGGGTCGTGGCAGGCGGAGCATCCACCGCATCCTTGATCACCGTGTCGTCCACGATCCGCCGCACGGCGCCCCGGGACTGCAGCAGGTAGTACAGGCCGCGGGTCCGGGAAATGTCATGGTACGTCAGGTCAAGTTGGGCGATGCGGGGAGCGTCCAGGCTCAAGCCATGCCGCTCACGGTAACTGTCCATCAGTTTCTTCTTGATGGCCCAGTCAATCTCGGTGTCAATGCTCTTGGTGTTGCCCGACTCGATCGCTGCCAGTGTCCGTTCCCACAGATCGAGGATGAGCGGGACATGGGGATTGTGGGCCCCATTTTCCTTGACGAATGCGGTGACCTTGGCCAGGTACTCCTGCTGGATCTCCAAAGCCGTCAACTGCCGGCCGTTGGCAAGCCGGACCAGGGCGCGGCCGGTGAGGTCATGGGAGATTTCGCGGATACTGCGGATGGGGTTTTCCATCCGCATGTCCCGCATGATGACTCCTGCTTCCACCATGCGCAGCACCAGGTCCACCGTGCCCACCTTCATCAGCGCGGTGGCCTCAGACATGTTGGAGTCGCCCACAATGACGTGCAGGCGACGGTAGAACTCCGCGTCGGCGTGCGGTTCGTCCCGGGTGTTGATGATGGGCCGGGAGCGTGTGGTGGCGGAGGACACGCCTTCCCAGATGTGATCGGCGCGCTGCGAAAATGCGTAGGTGGCGCCGTGCGGGGTCTTGAGGATCTTGCCGGCGCCGGCGATCAGTTGCCTGGTCACCAGGAACGGAATCAGGATCTCCGCGAGCCGCGAGAACTCACCTCGGCGTGGGATCAGGTAGTTTTCGTGACTGCCGTAGGAGTTGCCTGCCGAGTCGGTATTGTTCTTGAACAGATAGACGGTGCCATTGAACCCCTCAGCCGCGAGGCGTGTTTGCGCTTCGTCCACGAGATCATCCAGAATCAGTTCACCGGCCCGGTCATGCGCAATGAGTTGCGCCAGGTCGTCGCATTCAGCCGTGGCGTACTCCGGGTGGGATCCCACGTCGAGGTACAGGCGGGAGCCGTTGGTGAGGAAGACATTGGAGGATCTCCCCCACGAGACCACCTTGCGAAAGAGGTAGCGGGCCACTTCTTCGGGGGCCAGCGGCCGCGAATCAGGGCTGGAATAGGAGATGCCGAATTCGGTCTCGATGCCGAAAATTCTCTTGTCCATCTGTCTCCTAGCTCAGCAGGGCCGTGATGTCACGGTTGTCGAGGCGGCGGAAAGCCCGCCGTAATCCACGGGTGGTGTTCGGATCGCGATCCAGGACGGCGACCTCCAGGGCAGGCGCCTGCAACGGCGGGCCCTGCACTGCGGTGGTAGTTCCGGCCTCAGCCGTAGGCGTGGCCGGGTCTGCGGGCGGCGCGAGTGCCCCGGCGGCCAGCCGGACGGCGTCGGCAAAGCTGATCGAGGTGCGCCACCCCGTTTCGACGCCGGTTGAAACCCGTTCCGCTTGGCCGCCCATCACCACAAAGCGGTGCTCATCGGCGATCGAGCCGTCAAACGTCAGCCGGTAGAGGTGGTCCTCCGCCTGGCTGGCACCCACTTCTGCCACGGCCAATTCCACTTCGAAGGGCTTTGATTCGGTGGTGAACACGGCCCCCAGGCTCTGGGCGTAGACGCTGGCGAGTCCCCGCGCGGTGACGTCGGCGCGGTCGTAGGAGTACCCCCGAACATCGGCGTACCGCACACCAGCCTGGCGCAGGCTTTCGAATTCGTTGTACTTCCCCACCGCGGCGAAGGCGATGCGGTCATAGATTTCGCCGATCTTGTGCAGCGAGGGCGATGGGTTTTCGGCAACCAGTGCAATGCCCTCCGCGCAACTGATCACCACCACTGATCGGCCCCGGGCGATGCCCTTCCGCGCGAAATCTGCGCGGTCTTTCATGACCTGTTCTGGGGATACGTAGAACTGCTGCGTCATGTCAGGCCTCCCGTCCGGCAATGGTGCGGGCCCCGATGATGGCCCGGGCGATGACCGCCAATTCGTCGTCCGGGACCCGACGGGTACCGCCCTCGTCCACGGTGTACACCACCGGCCAAAGTTGCCGGACGGTGTCGGGGCCGCCGGTGGCTGAATCGTCGTCGGCCGCGTCGTAGAGGGCCTCGACCGCGACGCCGAGCGCCTCGCCGGCGGTGAGATTGGGCCGCCACAGCTTTTTAAGTGCACCGCGCGCGAAGACGGAGCCCGAGCCCACCGTATGGTGTTCGCGTTCCTCATAGCGCCCGCCGGTGACGTCATAGGAAAACAACCGGCCGGTCCGGGCGCCGGTGTCGAAACCGGCAAACAGTGGCACCACGGCCAACCCCTGCATGGCCAATGGCAGGTTGCCGCGGATCATGGCGCCCAACCGATTGGCTTTGCCTTCCAAGCTGAGCAGGGTGCCCTCGATTTTCTCGTAGTGTTCCAGTTCAACCTGGAACAGCCGGGTCAAGTCAATGGCGATCCCGGCTGTGCCGGCGATGCCCAGGACGGAATAGCGGTCTGCGGGATAGACCTTTTCAATGTGCCGGCTGGCGATGACGTTGCCCATGGTGGCGCGGCGGTCCCCTGCCATGAGGACGCCGCCAGCGTAGGCCATGGCCACGATGGTGGTGGCATGGGGGGCCTGGAGTGGGACCCCCGCGGCGGGCAAGCCCGCAAAATGCTGACTAAAGGGCAACAGCTCAGGACGGTCTCGTTGCAGGTGCTCGGTGAATGAGGAGGTAGCGTTGGCGGCTACCTGGTTGGCGGTTGATTCCTGCACTCGCACTCCTTGAACGGGGTCCAGTGACGCTTGGACAAAGTAGACCGACCGGGGCTGGGCCACCCTGGTGCCAGGGTTACTGGCCACCCTTTTGCACAAACGCACGGACGAATTCCTCGGCGTTGGACTCAAGGACGCCATCGATTTCGTCCAGCAGATCGTCAACTCCCTGCGTCGATTCGGACGCCTGGGCGGCCGCGGGAGCAGGCGGCGCCTCGGGGATGTCCTCGTCAACCTGATTGTCCCGTGACTGTGGCTGCTGTTGCTCCTGACCTGCCATGATGGCCCCTTCTCCTGATAATGATGCGGATCCAATACGTTCATCCTGCCACGCAAAAGACCCTGTGACAGTGTTTACGCCGCAGGCGGAGCGGCGGGGTGTCCCAGCAGTTCAGCGAGGAATGGGCCCGCCTCCTGATGGCGTTCGAACAACTCGCCGGCCAAGGCTTGGGTACCCCGGAGCGGCTCCCTGGTGGCGACCCGCTGCAGGCGCCCATATCCGGGGACGTCGAAAATTACCGAGTCCCAGCTGGCTCCCACCAGGTCCTTGCCGAAGGAGCTGACGCAGCGGCCGCGGAAGAAGGCCCGGGTGTCCACCGGCGGATTCACCACAGCCGCAGCCATGGCATCGTCGGTGCTGACCCGCTGCATGCGGCCCCTGGCCAGCAGCCGGTGATACAGGCCTTTTTCGGGTCTGATATCTGACCACTGCAGGTCCACCAGGCCCAGCCGGGCGTCATCCCAGGACAGCCCGTCGCGTTGCCGATAGCCATCGAGGAGGGAGCGCTTGGCCAGCCATTCCACGGAGGACGCCGCGGCGTCCCGGTCGGAGCCGAGCTGGGTAAGGACTGTAGCCCAGCGATCCAGCACCAGGTGCGTGTGCCCGTCCCCGCTAACGGGGTCGGCAACGCCGGTATCCTGTGCCAACTTGGCCGCGGCCGCGTAATACATCCACTGCAGGTCCAGGGCGCTGACCCTGCGCCCGTCGATGAGCCGGAGCAGTGCGGAAAGTTCCGTGTCATGGCTGACCGCCTGGAGCGCAGCCACGGGCTCATAGACCTCAACCTTGGGCGCCAGCCCGGCTTCGATCAGGCTCAAAACCATGGCGGTGGTGCCAAACTTCAGGTAGTTGGCGACCTCCGAAAGGTTGGCATCGCCAATGATGACGTGCAACCGGCGGTACTTGTCCGCGGTGGCGTGTGGCTCGTCGCGGGTGTTGATGATGGGCCGGCGGATGGTGGTCTCGAGTCCCACCTCTGCCTCGAAGAAGTCAGCCCGCTGACTGATCTGATAGCCGGGAACGGAATTGTCCTGGCCGCGCCCCACCCGACCGGCGCCGCACATGATCTGGCGAGTGACGAAGAACGGTGTCAGGCCGCGGACAATGTCATTGAAGAGGACTGACCGTGGCATCAGGTAGTTCTCGTGCGAGCCATAGGAGACGGACTTGTTGTCCGTATTGTTCTTGTACAAGTTGACGCTGGGGAGCTCCGGATCGGCAGCAAGGCGCCGGACCGTGGCCAGCGCCACCAGGTCTCCCGCCGCATCCCAGGTGACCGCGTCCAGCGGGTTGGTGACCTCGGGACTGGAGTACTCGGGGTGCGCATGGTCCACATACAGCCGGGCGCCGTTTCCCAGCACCATATTCATCAGCAACGAGCCGGAGTCGTCCTGGCCATCCAGCTCAAAATCCTCCCGACCGTAGGCCAGTGCCACAGCCTCGGCATCAAGGACAGGCGGCTGGTCCGTGAGTTGGCTGGGGTGGGCAGCTCCCCTGTCCACCGTCCAGCCCCGGGCATCGTGCAGCGGTTCCTCGTCGGTGTAGTCCCAGCGGGCCTCAGCTCCCCCAGCGGCGCGTTGGCGCGTCACCTGGGCGTAGGCCTGCACCACCCGTGCGCTCATCATGGTGGCATTTGCCGATGGCGCGGAGGGCGCGTGGATGCCGTACTCGGTCTCCGAACCCATGACCCGCATGGCCCCGCCAACAGGGAGTGCATCCCCGTTGGCGGGCGACTGCGCAGCCGTCACAGATACTGTCCGGTGCTGGGCATGGTTTCGATGGACTTGCCGGGCTCCTGGCCCGCCTTGCCTTGGACGATCGTGCGGATGTAGGTGATCCGTTCGCCCTTCTTGCCTGAAATCCGGGCCCAATCATCAGGGTTGGTGGTGTTGGGCATGTCCTCGTGCTCGCGGAACTCGTCCACAACAGCCCGCAGCAGGTGTTCAATACGCAGGCCGCGGTGGCCCAGGGTGAGCAGGTCCTTGATGGCGTACTTCTTGGCCCGATCCACCACGTTCTGCACCACGGCGCCGGAGTTGAAGTCCTTGAAGTAGAGCATCTCGGTGTCGCCGTTGGCGTAGGTGACTTCCAGGAACTCGTTGGACTTGTCGGTGGAGTACATGGCCTCCACAGTCCGCTGGATCATGGCGTCTACGGTGGCCGCGATGTCGCCGCTGTACTCGGCCAGGTCCGACTCGTGGAACGGCAGGTCAGTGGTGATGTACTTCTTGAAAATGTCGGCAGCTGCCTCGGCGTCTGGTCGCTGGATCTTGACCTTCACATCGAGCCGGCCGGGCCGCAGGATGGCGGGGTCAATCATGTCCTCGCGGTTGGAGGCACCAATCACAATCACGTTGTCCAACCGCTCCACGCCGTCAATCTCACTCAGCAGCTGCGGCACAATAGTGGTTTCGACGTCGGAAGAGATGCCCGTCCCGCGGGTCCGGAACAGCGAATCCATTTCGTCGAAGAAAACCACCACTGGGCTTCCGTCAGATGCTTTTTCCCTGGCGCGGGCGAAGATCAGCCGAATGTGGCGCTCCGTCTCGCCAACGTACTTATCCAGCAGCTCTGGGCCCTTGATGTTCAGGAAGTAGCTTTTGAGGTCCACGTTGCCGGCGCGTTCTGCGGCGCGCGCGGCCAGCGAGTTGGCCACGGCTTTGGCGATCAGGGTTTTGCCGCAGCCTGGCGGGCCGTACAGCAGGATGCCCTTGGGCGCCTTGAGTCCGTGCTCGCGGTACAGGTCGGGATGCAGGAACGGCAACTCCACGGCGTCCCTGATCTGCTCGATCTGGGGCCCCAGACCACCAATGTCCTGATACGTAATGTCCGGTACTTCCTCGAGGACCAGGTTCTCCACCTCGGAGCGTGGCACTTTCTCCAGCGCATACCCTGTCCGTGAATCGATCGAGAGGGCGTCTCCCACCCGCAGCTTCTGCGCCATCAAGGCACCGGAAAGCCGGACCACGCGCTCTTCATCGGCGCGGCCCACCACCAGGGCCCGGTCGGTCCCCAGCAGTTCCTTGAGGGTGGCCAGTTCGCCGGCGCGCTCGTAGCCGAGGCCGGCTACCACCAGGAGGGCCTCGTTGAGCAGGACCTCCTGGCCCACGGCGAGCTGGTTGAGGTTGACGAGTGGGCTGACCCCGACCCGCATCTTCCGGCCCGCGTTGAAGATGTCCACTGACTCTTCGGTGGCCGCCACCCCGCTGCTGCCAACGCCGGCCTGGCGCTTGGCGTTGAGTTGGAGGATGGTGCCAAAGCTGTAGGGCGGTTGTCCCTCCTGGTCCAGCGCGTTCTTCAGCCGGATAATTTCGGCCTTGGCCGCCTCCAGCATGCCCACCAACTTGGAGTTGTTTTGCGAAGCCGCAATCAACTGCCTGTCAATGTGCCTGAGCTTGTCCCGGAGTATGTTGACCTGGCGGTCTGCAACCGAGAGGTCGTTGGCGGCAGACTCCTCTGCCGGTGTACGTCCGGAGTCCTGGTTCGGTGTCTCCATGATGTATCAGCCCCTTCCTGCGCTTCCTTTAGACACTAGTCCCAAGACACCGGGTAGGGGCGAAGGCTCCCGAAATGTGGACTAGTTCGTGACCTCGGGTGCGTCCTTGACGTTGGTACCGGCGATGGCATCCCGGGCAGCACGGCGCAGTTTCTTGTCCGAGACGGGTCGCTCCCCCACCGCGCCTGGGGTCCAGGCGTTGACGTCCTCGGCATTGAAGTCGGTCTTGGACGGCCGGCGCTTGACCGAGATGCCCGTGACGCCGTCTGCGAGCCGCCGCGTCACCAGGAGAAAGCCGGTGTGGGCCACCATGCGGTGGTCGGGGCGAACGGCCAGGCCTTCGAGGTGCCACCCACGGACCATTGATTCCCAGGCGTCGGGCGCGGTAAAGCGACCGTCTGCGCGGATGGCCTCGGCGGTCCGGGAGAGCTGCGTGACGGTGGCAACGTAGTTGATCCATACGCCACCCGGTGCCAGCACGGTGGCTACGGCGTCCAGGCACTCCCAGGGCGCCAACATGTCCAGGACCACCCGGTCCACGGAGCCTGGCTCCTCGGTGCGGACAACTTCCTCCTGGAAGTCGCCCAGGGAGATCTGCCAGGCGGGGTGTGGTCCGCCGAAGATGGTCTCCACGTTGCCGCGGGCAATGTCCGCGAACTCCTCGCGGCGTTCAAAGGAGTGCAGGTAGCCGTTGTCGCCCACGGCCCGGAGCAGGGAGATGGACAGTGCGCCGGAGCCCACGCCGGCTTCCACCACGCGCGCGCCGGGGAAGATGTCGGCCATGGTGACGATCTGGGCCGCGTCCTTGGGGTAGACCACTGCGGCGCCGCGGGGCATGGACAGCACGAAGTCGGACAGCAGGGGCCGGAGGGTCTGGTACTGCTGGCCCACGTTGTTGGTCACCACCGAACCGTCCGGGGCGCCAATGATCTCGTCGTGGTTCAGGAAGCCCCGATGGGTGTGGAACGCGCCGCCGGCTTCCAGCGTCACGGTGTTCATCCGGCCACGCTCGTCAGTCAGCTGCACACGTTCGCCTTCGCGGAAGGGCCCACGACGGCGGGCGGCGCCGACCGGCTGCGAGGCACCGTTGGCGGCACGCGCCAGAGTTGCTGGTGTGGTTTCGTTGACGGCAGATTCGCTGCTCATGGAAATTCCTCGCTCCTGTAAACCCTGAAGTCTGTTGGCGTCACGGCAGGACGCCAACAGATGGATGCCGACGTCGGGATGGGGCCACGGGGTGGCATCGCGGCGTCGCACCGACCGGCAGGTAACTCTACCGGTTCTGCCGCCCGGGTTCCCTATTGGGCCCGCGGCGCCTTTCCGGTGATGGCGGTGATCACGCTTTCCTGGCTGAGGAGGCCCGTGACTGCGCCGCGATGGTCCACGACTGCGTAGAGGCGGCCCTCAACCTTTGAGAGGAATGTAATGAGTTCTTCACCTTTGGACCACTCGGGAACGTAGGCGCCGGGCGCGAGGGCGAAAGACACCGCACTGACCGGCGTCGTCGCCGCCGCAACGGACGGCACGGACGCCAGGGCGGCAGCATCCACCACAGCTGCCGGCCGGCCATCCGGTCCGAAGACCACCACGGCAACGGAGCCGCCAGCGCTGGCCGCGAGTGCGTCCTGGGCGCTGGCCGACGTCGGCAGTCCGGTGGCCGGCGTCGAGAGTCCGCTGGCGGTCACGCCGGGAAGTCGCTGCCGGAACGTTGCCTGTTGGATGGACGCGCCGGCACCCATCCAGAGGAAGCCACCCACCAGGACGGTGATCAGGAGGAAGCTGAGGTCCGGCGATTCGCCGGCAAGGAACGGCTTGACCAGGAACCAGTAGGCGATGGCGACGACGATGAGGCGGCCAGCCCAGCCAGCGGCAATGGTGCCCTTGGCCTGGCTGCCGGTGGCTTTCCAGACGGCAGATTCCACCATTCGGCCACCATCCAGGGGCAGGCCGGGCAGGACGTTGAACACGCCAATCAGGAAGTTCGCCCACATGAAGATGTTGATGAGGATCTCAGCCACACTGCCCAGGCTGAAGGTGGTCAGGACCAGCCAGGCACCGCCGGCCAGCACAAAGTTTGCGGCCGGTCCGGCCAAGGCCACCAGGACCGAACGCCCGGGCGAGGCGGTGAAACTCTCGAACTGGGTGTGGCCGCCCCACAGGTTCAGGACGATCTTCTCGGTGGGCCAGCCGTAGATGCGGGCGGTCAGGGCGTGCGCAAGTTCATGGACCAAGACAGAGAGCAGTAGCAGCACGGCGTAGGCAAACGCCACGACGTAGGCTGCCGGGCCGAGGGCTGGGTTGCTCCGGTCCAGGACGGGCCCATAAACGATCACCGTGAAGGCGGCGATGATGAACCAGGAAAAGGCGAGGACCACGGGGACGCCGAAAATCCTGCCCAGCGGAATACCTTCGCGGCGCGCGCGGGTGGGTGCCTCAGTCACGGACAGGGACTCCGACCAAGAGCGCGGCCAGGTCCGCAGTGGTGCGCCCGGCCAGTGTCTCCCACCGGGTGTAGCTGGGGTCCAGCGGCAGTGGCACTACATGCGGAATCGCCACGGTGGGAACGCCGGACGCGACGGCGGCGCTCACGCCGGGCAGTGAGTCCTCCAGCGCCACGCAGTGGTGCAGGCCCAGGTCCGGGTCGGCTTCCTGCAAGCGTTCGACGGCGGTCAGGTAGGCCTCAGGGTGTGGCTTGCCGTTGGTCACGGAATCGCCGGTCACCACCACTTCGAAGTACGGCCGCGGCAGGCTGGCTACCACTTCGGCGGCCAACGGACCCTCGGACATGGTCACCAACGCGCAGCGCACGCCCTCTTGGTGGAGTTCCTCGAGGAGTTCCTTGGCGCCGGGACGCCATGGGACCTCGTGCCGGATGCTGGCGATGACCTGGCTGGTGAGTGTGTCGATGATCTCGCGGATTTCCAGCTTGACGCCTGCCTGCTGGAGCAAGCTGGCTGAGAACGTCAATGACTGCCCCACCAGCTGGATGGCTTGGCTGTGGGACCAGGAACCGCCGTGGGCTTCAACCATCGCGTGTTCGGCGGCCATCCAATACGGTTCGGTATCCACAATGGTGCCGTCCATGTCCCAGAGGACGGCTTTGAGCGGGGACGCTGTCGCTGAGGATTGCATACTGCGAAGTCTACGGGGGTTGGCTGGACGGTTACTGAAGGTATGCCCTCGGCGGAGCCGCGGCCAGCCGGGTACCTGCGGGCACCGTTACTTCGACGTAGGGTGAAGAAATGAATAGCTTCGAGGATGACACCACCGAGTCCGGTGCCACCGTTCCTAGCCACGAGCGTTTCCTGCAGCCTGCGACGGATGGCCGGCGCGTCACTGTCATGCTGGCCGCGTTCGAGGGATGGAACGACGCCGGGGAAGCCGCCAGCGATTCGCTGCGATACCTCAACAAGCTCTGGGGCGGCAAGAAGGTCGCCTCGATTGATGCCGATGAGTACTACGACTTTCAGTTCACCCGGCCCAGCGTCCGCCGGAACTCCGCCGGTGAACGAAAAATCAAGTGGCCCTCCACCAGGATCTACAAGGCCAGCGCACCCACTGCGGCGGTAGACGTGATTTTCGTCCAGGGTATTGAGCCGTCCTACAAGTGGCGGGCCTATACAGCTGAACTCCTGCTTCAGGCGGAGACACTGAACGTGGATTACGTGGTGTTGGTGGGTGCCTTGTTGGCCGACGTGCCGCACAGCAGGCCCATCCCCGTGAGCACGTCCTCCGACGATGGCCCCCTCCGGGAACGGATGAACCTTGAGGCGTCCCAGTACGAGGGACCCGTAGGGATCGTGGGAGTGCTGTCCGAGGTTGCCTTGCTGGCCGGTCTGCCCACAGTGTCGTTGTGGGCAGCGGTGCCGCACTATGTGGCGCAGTCCCCCTCGCCGAAGGCGCAGTTGGCCCTCCTGCACCGGATCGAAGAGTTGCTGCAGATCCCGTTGTCAGTCCACGACCTTGCGGAAGAGTCGGATGCTTGGGAGCGCGGCGTGGACGAGTTGGCCACTGAGGACCCTGAAATTGCTGCCTACGTCCGGCAACTGGAGGAAGCCAAAGACACGGCGGACCTGCCGGAGGCCACGGGTGAATCCATCGCCCGCGAATTCGAGCGCTACCTTAAACGGCGTGGCCAGGACCGGCCATAAATAAAAGGGGCCAGTCCGGATGGACTGGCCCCTTTTATTTATGCTGTCTAGAGGACAACTCCCAATAGCGCATCCAGGGCGTCGCGGATCAGTGCCTGGTCGGCTGCGGCGGCCGGACCGGCGTCGGACAGTGCCTCCCGTGCCCACGACGTAACGGCCGCAACTGCGGCGGGAGCGTTGAGGTCGTGCGCCAGCGCCGCCCGCATGGCGGCGATGAGTGGCTCGGCAGAGCCGTCGACGGCGTGCGCCAGGGCACTGCGCCACAGCGCCAGGTCGGCCTTGGCGGCGGCAAAGCCTTCATCGGTCCAGGACCAGTCCGAGCGGTAGTGGTGGGCCAGGATGGCCAGTCGGATAGCGGCAGGGTCCTCCCCCGCTGCCCGCAACTTGGATACCAGCACCAGGTTGCCCTTGGACTTGCTCATTTTTTCGCCGTCGAGCCCCACCATGCCGGCATGGGCGTAGTGCCGGGCCAGCGGGACGCCAGCCAGTGAGTAGGCGTGCCCGGCCCCCATTTCGTGGTGCGGGAAAATCAGGTCGGAGCCACCGCCCTGCACCGTGAACGGAGCGGGCAGGTACGTCTGTGCAATGACCGTGCATTCGATGTGCCAGCCTGGCCTACCGTTGCCCAGGCTCGCGCCTGGCCAGTTCGGTTCGCCGGGGCGGGCCACCCGCCACAGCAATGGGTCCAAGGCCTGGCGCTTGCCGGCCCGGCCAGGATCGCCGCCACGCTCTGCAAACAACGCCAACATGTCCGTTTCGCCCAACCCGGACACGGACCCGAGTGACCACGCATCAGGTGCGTCCGACTGCTTACCGGCCGCTTCGACGTCGTAGTAGATGTCCCCATCCGGTTCGCCGTTGGTGCCCGCCACGGTATACGCCAGCCCCATCGATACCAGCCGCTCCACCTCGGGAACGATCGATTCGATGGCTTCGACGGCACCCACATAGTGATCGGGGGCCAGGACGTTCAAGGCCACCATGTCGGTCTGGAACAGATCGATCTGGCTCGCCGCGAGGTCACGCCAGTCCACCCCGGTGGCGGTCGCGCGCTCCAGCAAGGGATCATCGACGTCCGTGACGTTCTGCACGTAGGAGACCGTCAGGCCGGCGTCGCGCCAGACCCGGTTGAGCAGGTCAAAGGCCACATAGCTGGCTGCGTGACCCATGTGGGTGGCGTCGTAGGGCGTGATGCCGCAAACGTACATTGAGGGTGCCGGGCCCGAATCCAGCGTGACTTCGTGGCCTGCTGCGGTGTCGAACAGCGAGATGGCAGGCATGCTGCCGGGCAGGTTTGGAACGGGGCGGGAAGTCCAGGATTTCACAGCCCAAGCCTAGTGCTAGGCGCTGATGACATTGAAACCGAGCAGCAGGTACAGCGCCAGACCAAGGATGATCCGGTACCAGACAAAGAGCCGGTAGCTGCGCGTGGAGACGAACTTCAGGAACCAGCCAATGATTATGTACCCCACGACGAAGGCGATGACCGTGGCCAGCGCCGTCTCCGGCAGGCCGTAGGGACCGGTGATGCCATCCTTCGACACCACTTTGTACAGCTGGTAAAGGCCGCTGCCAAACACTGCCGGGATGGCCAGCAGGAAGGAGTACCGGGCTGCCGCTTCGCGGGTGTAACCCATCAGGAGGCCGGCGGTAATGGTGCCGCCAGAGCGCGAAACACCCGGAATCAAGGCCATGGCCTGCGCCAGGCCAAAGAAGATGCCGTGCTTGTAGGTCAGTTGGGTGAGGTCCCGCTCCTGCCGGCCGATGGCGTCTGCCACGGCCAGGATCAGGCCAAAGACAATGAGCATGGTGGCAACAATCCACATGCTGCGGAAAACGGACTCAATCTGGTCTTGGAAGAGCAGCCCCAGCGCAATGATGGGCAAGCTGCCCAAGATCACCAGCCAGCCCATCCTGGCGTCGGGGTCCTGCCGGGAGACCTTCCCCCGCAGCGAGCCCCACCACGCCTTGACGATCCGGACAATGTCGCGCCAGAAATAGACCACCACGGCGGTCTCGGTCCCCAACTGGGTGATGGCCGTAAAGGCCGCCCCCGGGTCCTCTGCATTCGGCAGGAATTGGCCCACGATGCGTAAGTGGGCGCTCGACGAGACCGGCAAAAACTCGGTCAAACCTTGGACAAGGCCCAGCAGGGCTACCTCAAACCAGTTCACGCTAAGACCCTACGGCATGGGCGGCAGCACTGACGCCGTAAGCTTGCAGCTATGCAGCAGCGTTACGTCGGCAACAGTGGTTTGCGAGTCTCAGCCCTCTCCTTGGGCACCATGTCCTGGGCAGCCGAAACGGACGAACAGGACGCCGCAGACACGTTGCGCGCCTACCTCGACGCCGGCGGCCGGCTCATCGACACCGCCGCCTCCTACGCTGACGGCCGCGCCGAAGCAATGCTTGGCAGCCTGTTGGGCGACGTCGTGGCCCGCACCGAGGTCAGCATCGCCACCAAGGCAGGAATGACGACGCCGGGTGGCCGGCTCGCGATCGATGCCTCACGCAGCGCAATGCTGAGCGGCCTCGACGCCAGCCTCGCGCGGCTGGGCACCGACTACGTGGATGTGTGGTTCGCGCAGGCGTGGGACGGAAACGTGCCCCTGGAAGAGACCTTGTCTGCCCTGGAATACGCTGTCCGCTCCGGGCGGGCCCGGTACGCCGGCATCTCGAACTTCAGCGGCTGGCAGGCGGCCAAGGCAGCAGCCACCGCGGGCTTCCCCTTGGTGGCGGCCCAAGCCGAATACTCGCTGATGCGCCGCAGCCCGGAAGCGGAACTCGTTCCGGCCATCGAGGACGCGGGCCTTGGCCTCCTGGCCTGGGCTCCGCTGGGCCGGGGCGTCCTCACCGGCAAGTACCGTGGCAGCATTCCTGCCGGCTCCCGGGCCGCCTCCGAGGCTGATGCACCCTACGTGGAGCCCTACCTCAATGATCGGGGCTCCAGCATTGTGGAGGCCGTGACCATGGCAGCAAAAGGACTCGGCCGTTCTGCCCTGGATGTTTCACTGAGCTGGTTGCTGCAGCAACACGGGGTGGCCACCGCGATTGTTGGCCCGCGGACCCCCATCCAGCTCAAGGAGATCCTTGACGCCCAACTGACTCCCCTGCCGGCAGAGATCGCCCAAGCCCTGGACGACGTCTCCAGCCCACAAGCCTAGGGCGCCCTGCGTCAGTCGGTCACGAGCTCCAGGTCTTCGTCTGGATCGCGACCGTCGTCATCATCTTCATCGTCAAAGATCTGCAGCGGAGTGACTTCGTTGTACGCTTCGTAGATGGCGTCTTCATAGACCTCAAAAGCGTCAGCTACAGCGAAAAACGCAGCTTCCACTGCCGGATCGCCGTCGCCCCGGCGGTTCGAGGACGCACTCAAGTGTTCTTCCAACGCTGATGTCAGGGACGAAAGCGCGACGCGCGGATCGATGCTCATGACTCCACGCTAGCCGGAAAAACAGTTAAAAGGAGGGCAATGAAGGAACAATTTCTCACCAGCTCAGTCCAGCGCGAGCGGGACTACCTGCGGCATTACGAGTACCTGGTCCTCACCGTCAGCCCCGAGGATTCGCTGCCCGAAGCCCGCCGCCGCGTGGTGGAACATTCCGAATATGGCAAGTGGGAACTGGAGCGCAGCAAGCTCTACGTGGGCGGTGGCCGCCGATTCTGGCTTCGGCGCCGCGTGATGCAGGTTCAACGCACGGTCTAGCCTGCTAGCTGTCCGCCAACGGTCCCAGCCAGGCGTTGGCCACCGTAGCGTGAGCCGAATCGTCACTGGAGGGGTGGAACATGCCGGCCAGGACATCCCGGTAAAGCCGTTCGAGTTCCGCTCCCCGCGAGTAGCTGGCTCCGCCGCTGACGCGGATCGCAAAGTCCACCATCCGGCGGGCGGTTTCGGTGGCGTTGACCTTCAGTCCCACGAGCCGCGGGAACCATTGCGCGCCATGCTCGGCGCGTGCGTCGACGTCCGCGGCAACGGTAGCCAGGTGCGGGTACAGCGCATCCATGGCCATGGCGGCCTGGGCCACCTTCCGCCGCGCGTCGGGGTCCTGCGCCAGGCTGCGACCACCGTTCCGCGCCGAGGTCCGGCGCTGGACGGCTTGCACCCCGAGCTGGAGCGCCCGTTCGCCCATGCCGGTATAGACGGCGGCAATCAGCGTTTCAAAGCAGGCAAATATGGCGAAGACCAACGGGTCAGGGTTGGGCCCGGTGGGTAGTTTCCGGAAAATCCGGTCTGCAGGGACGTATGCACCCTCAAGCACCGTGCTGCGGGACTGGCTGGCCCGCATTCCCAAAGTGTCCCAGTCGTCCAGGATCCTGTAATTGGGGCTGTCCCTGCGACGGAAGCCGTGCACCAGTTCGCCCTGGCCATCGCGCGCCATCGGGTCCTTGCCGAAGATCCCCAACCTGGTCCACGCCGGTGCCAGGCTGGTGAAGATCTTGGTACCTGTGAACGCATACCCGCCGGCTGAATCCGCAACGGCGGTGGTGGTTGAATCGAACAACACCGAATCATTGCCCGCCTCAGAGAGGCCAAACGCAAAGATCTCGCCCTGTGCCGCCTCGGCCAGGACGAAGTCCAGCGACGTGTCACCACGGTCAGCCAGGACGTGCGCGACGCCGGTCCAGACCAGGTGCATATTCACCGCCAGCGCAGTCGCTGGCCCAGCCGTGGCCAACCTGCGTTGGCACTGCACCGCAGCTGCGAGCCCAAGGCCCAGGCCGCCGTCGTGCGTTGGCACGAAAAGCTTGAGGTAACCGGCTGCGACCAGCTCGTCCAGGTCCTCCTGGCAGAAGGCATTGTCGCGGTCGTAGCCGGCAGCCCGACCCCGGATCCGGTCCAGCAGATCGTCGGGCAGGATGTCCTCAGGCGTCATCGGTGGGCTCAGTAGTTGGTCAGGAGCGTATTCAGCACGCGGGCACCGAACTTGAGCGAGTCGGCCGGCACGCGCTCGTCGACGCCGTGGAACATGCCGGTGAAGTCCAGGTCTTCCGGCAGCATCAGCGGCGCGAAACCGTAGCCGGTGATCCCCAGCCGGCTCAGCGACTTGTTGTCCGTGCCGCCAGACAGCGTGTAGGGCAAGACCTTGGCGCCGGGATCCTCTGAGTGCAGGGCGTCGATCATGGAGTCCACCAGGTTGCCGGCGAACGGCACCTCCAGGGAGACGTCCTGGTGGACATAGCTGACGTCCACGCCGGCGCCCGCGAGGTCCCGAACGATTTCCAGGACCTGGTCCTGCTGGCCCGGCAGGGTGCGGCAGTCCACCAGCGCCTCTGCCGATTCGGGGATCACGTTGTGCTTGTAGCCGCCCTTGAGGAGGGTGGGGTTGGTGGTGTTCTGCAGGGTGGCGCCCACAAAGCGGGCCACCGTGCCCAACTGGTCCAGCAAGAGGTCTGGATTGTCGGCGTCGAACTCCACGCCGGTGAGTTCGGTCACGCCGTCAAGGAATTGCCGCGTGGTGGGGGTCAGTTCGATGGGCCATTTGTATTCGCCGATCCGCGTGACGGCGGCGGCGAGCCGGGTCACGGCGTTGTCGGTGTTGATCTGCGAGCCGTGCCCGGCCCGGCCGTGGGCCACCAACCGGAGCCATGAGATCCCCTTCTCAGCGGTCTGCAGCAGGTAGGTGCGCTGGCCGCCGATGGTGGCCGAGAAGCCGCCCACTTCGGAGATGGCCTCCGTGGCGCCCTCAAAGAGCTCGGGGCGTTTGTCCACGGCGTACCGGGCGCCGTACTCGCCGCCGGCTTCCTCGTCGGCGAAGAACGCGAAGATGATGTCCCGCTTGGGCTTGGTCCCGGTGCGGGCGAAGCTGCGCAGGACGGAGAGGATCATGGCGTCCATGTCCTTCATGTCCACGGCGCCGCGGCCCCAGATCAGACCGTCCTTGAGCTCGGCACCAAAGGGGTCCACGGACCACTGATCACGCAGGGCCGGCACCACGTCGAGGTGGCCGTGGACCACCAGGGCGCTGGCCGAAGGGTCAGACCCTGCCATCCGGGTGATCACGTTGGCCCGGCCCGGCGCGGACTCGAAGATCTCGGCGGGCAGGCCAACCTCCTCGATCAGCCCCGCCACGTATTCCGCAGCCACCCGCTCGCCCGGTCCGGAGCCGTCGCCGTAGTTGGAGGTGTCAATCCGGATGAGTTCCTGGCAGATGCGGACAACTTCGTCCTGGGGCAATACGTCAGACATGGATACTCCTCGCGTGGGCTGGCATTCTGCCGCGGTTGGGCTGCTCACCTCAGCCTACCCAGTTGGCCCGATTGGTTCTTTCGGGAAAGTTCATGTTAGAGTCTTTCTCGCTGCTTCCGAGAGATGCGAAACGCTGAAAGGCGCAAACAGTCCTCGGGAAACACCCTGCGCGGGTGGCGGAATGGCAGACGCGCTAGCTTGAGGTGCTAGTCCTCGAAAGGGGGTGGGGGTTCAAGTCCCCCTCCGCGCACGAACGAAAACCCCGGAAAATCATTGATTTTCCGGGGTTTTCTGCGTCTGCCCGGGGTGATCCCCCGGGGCCGATTACACGACGCCCAGGAACTCCTCCAACAGCACGACCTCCAGGCCGGCCGCCAACTGGGCAGCGCGGAACGCTTCGAGGTCCGCTGCGAACTCGGGACGGAAATGCATCAGCACAATGTCTCCGGGCCGCAGTGCGTTGCCCACCTGGTAATCCATCCGGCCGGCGTTGGCTTTGGCCTCCCAGGTAATGATGGCCCGTAGCCCGGCTGCCGCGACGGCCTGCTGCATGGCACCGGAGTAGGCGCCACCCGGCGGCCGGAACAGAGTTGGCGTCCGCCCATACTGCGTCGTGGCAAAGTCCTGCATCCCGGAAATTTCGGCCAGCTGTTGCTGGTACCCCATGGTGCGGATCATGTTGATGTTGTGATTGACGGTGTGGTTCTCCACCAAGGATCCTTGCGCCGCGAACTGGGTGAAGAATGCCGGGTCGGCGCTGACGGTGGACTGGGTGAGAAAGAGCGACGCCGGATAGTTGTAGGCGCGCATCAGCCTCACCATCTCCGGGGTCCGGGTGAGTCCGTCGTCGATGGTCAGGAACACGATGGGATGTGCCGTGGGAATCCGGGAAATGACCGGGGCCAGGCCATTCACGATCGGCGGCAGGACATAGTCGGGCACGAAGATCCGCTTGGTGGGGGTGGGAGCGGGAACCGCCGTCGGTACCGGCGTCGGCGTTGGTGAAGTGGCAGAAGTAGGCGAGGTGGATAAGGGCTCCGCCTCGACAACCTGTTCTGCGCCACTCCCCACCGTGGCGCCACACCCTGTCAGGGCAGCCGCAGCGGCCGCTCCCAGGTATCCCAACAACGCCCGCCGTCGGACCGATGCCACGTCCAAGACCTGTTCCATGCCGCACTCCCCCTGAAGAACCAACCGACCCATGGGTCCAGCACCCAGGTCGACGACTCTGAGGCTACCGCGATGGTGCGGAAATCTCCGCTCTGCGCGAACTTCTTCCGCATTGGCTACCGGCGGAATGTGTGTGCAGTTACACAGTAACTACCGGGCAGCTGCAGAATGCGGGGCGAATCGTCCTGCTCGCTGGCGTCACAGCAGCGATGACGCACCTTTGAACAGCGTTGGGGTAACTATTTCGGCCCCCACATTTTGGCGCCGCGCCCGCTCATGCTATTGGGGAATACCGGGTTCATGCTGTACGTTTCATACGCGACAGGCGAACCAAAGAAAAGAGAAGCACCTAAAGTGGCAACCGATTACGACGAACTGCGGTCCGACGTCAAGGAATCGCAGGACAACTCACTTGAGCAGCTCCAGTCTGCCAACGCTCCGGATGCGCGCAGCGTTGTCCTTGAGCTGGACGAGGCTGACGGCCTGGACGGCGCCGGCGTTCCCGGCGGCGAATTTGTCGCCGAAGAGCTCGTAGTTCAGGTCATTCCGCAGGCAGATGACGAGTTCACCTGCTACTCCTGCTTCCTGGTCCGGCACCGGTCACAGATTGCGAAGCAAAAGGATGGCCACACCTACTGCACCGAGTGCGAAGGCTAAGACCCCCCATAGCGGCAGCACCCAGGACACCTGGTGTGCTGCTTCTGCCCACAGGGCACGCCTGCGTTCTGGCGTGCCTTTCGGCTTTAAGCTGCCGCTCAGCTCTTGCCGCTAACGTGACAGGTCAACGTACTGCGTGGCTGGTTAAGCTGGCCACCTAAATTAGAGGAAACCCGCGTGAGCCTGGAAACCGGATGGCAGTGGCTGGCCAGCGTCTTCAGCCGGGCTGAGCTGCCCGCCATCACCGTGGTGGAACTACTGCTGGTGGTGGCCGCCGCCGTCGCACTTTCCATCCCGCGGAAGTCATGGCGCTACTTCGGGCTGCTGACCACCGCCACCCACGAACTGGGACACGCCTTCGCTGCGGTCCTGAGCGGCCAGCGACTGTCCGGCATCACGCTGCGGCTGGATCATTCCGGCACCACCACCAGCTATAGCAGGAGCCGCCTGGCAGCAGCCTGGTCCTGCTTCTGGGGCTACCCCGTTCCCGCCGTGGTGGGGGCAGCCTATGTCTGGTGTGGCTTCCACGGCTGGGGGCCTGCCGCCCTGGCCGCCGGCGTCGGGGTCCTTGCGGCGTCGCTCCTCTTTCTTCGCAACGCGGCAGCCTTCGGCATCACCTTGGGCGCGATGGCCCTGAGCGTCGTCCTGCTTATCAGCGTGCCGCACGCCTTTGTGGGCCACCTCAGCGTAGGCCTCGGTCTGGCACTCCTGGTGGGCGCCGTCCGCGATCTAGTGAAACTTTGCCACGTTCACCTCCGACGGCGGCAGCAGCTCGCTACGTCAGACGCCTACCTGCTCTTCCGGGCCACGAAGATCCCGTCGCCGCTGTGGATTGCGGCGTTCGCTGCGGTGACTGGTGGCTCCTGGCTGGTGGCCCTGGCGCCACTTGCGGCAATCGGCGCGGGAGGCGCCTAGGGTGGAGGCATGAGCGACATCGAAGGTAACGAAGGAACGCGCGACGGCGGCACAGGAAACCACAGCACGTTGGGCGCCTATGTGACCGGCGGCGAATTCACCCGCGACACCAACTACATTGAGGACCGGATCACCCGGGACGGTACTCCCGGACCCAACGGCGAACCGGGGTGGCCGGTCGAAGCGGGCCGGTACCGGCTGGTTGCCGCCAGGGCCTGCCCGTGGGCCAACAGGACTGTCATTGTCCGCCGCCTGTTGGGCCTTGAAGACGCCATCTCGCTGGGACAGCCCGGTCCCACCCATGATGCCCGGTCGTGGACCTTTGACCTGGATCCAGAGGGTAAGGATCCCGTCCTGGGCATCGAGCGGATCCAGGAGGCGTACTTCAAGCGTTTCCCCGATTACCCCCGAGGCATCACGGTGCCAGCCATCGTGGACGTTGCGACCGGTGCAGTGGTCACCAACAACTTCCCGCAGATCACGCTGGATTTCAGCACCGAGTGGACGCAATTCCACCGGCCCGGGGCACCTGACCTGTACCCGGAGCACCTGCGCGCTGAAATTGACCAGGTCAACAAGCGGGTATTCACCGAAGTCAACAATGGCGTCTACCGGTGCGGCTTCGCCGGCTCGCAGGACGCGTACGACGCCGCCTACGATCGGCTCTGGACGGCCCTCGACTGGCTCGAGGAACGGCTGACCGGGCAGCGTTACCTGGTAGGCGACACCATCACCGAAGCTGACGTGCGGCTCTTCACCACGCTGGCCCGCTTTGACGCTGTGTACCACGGGCATTTCAAGTGCAACCGGCAGAAGCTGACGGAGATGCCGGCCCTTTGGGCCTACGCCCGGGACCTCTTCCAGACCCCGGGTTTTGGCGACACCACCGACTTCGTCCAGATCAAGCAGCACTATTACATCGTGCACGAAGACATCAATCCCACGCAGGTGGTTCCGGCCGGGCCGGACCTGCGCGGCTGGCTGAGCGCGCACGGCCGTGAGGCACTGGGTGGCCGGCCGTTCGGTGATGGCACCCCGCCAGGCCCGGTCCATCGTGGCGAGGAAGTCGCAACCGGACACGGCGCCACACACTGAAGACCGTGGTACCCACGGCAGCCAACGCCCGTTGGGAGCGCAGCACCAATGCACTGCGACGGGCCGCGTCGAACCTCACCTCGGCCTTGGCCACCCAGCGGCTACAGTTGGCTGCCAAGGCGGCCCTGGCTGCGGGTGTGGCCTTCTGGGTGGCCCCGCTGATGCCCGGCGCCGCCGCCCATTACCCCTACTACGCGCCGCTGGGTGCCTTGGTGGTGATGTACCACAACGTGGCCGGCTCGGTCCGGCAGGGGCTCCAAGCCCTTGCCGGCCTGGCTGTCGGAATCGGCCTGGCGTTCGTGCTGGTCACCTTCGCGTCGCCGTCACCGCTGAGCGTGGCCCTGGTCATGGGGGTGGGTGTCCTGCTGAGTGGGCTGCCCTGGATCGGCTCCGGCTCGGATTGGATTCCGACGGCGGCCCTGCTGGTCCTGTTGATCGGCGGCAGCGATCCGGACGACTTTTCCCTGGGCTACCTCACGCAGATGGGCGTTGGTGTGCTCGTGGGGGTCGCGGTGAACTTTCTGGTGTTTCCCCCGCTTCATATCAAGGCAGCGGCGTCCAGCCTCGCGGACCTGCACCGGGCCCTGGGGCAGCAGCTCATGGACATGGGCGCCGCCCTTACTGAACAGTGGCCCCCGGAACACGAGTTGTGGTCCAGCCGATCCGACGAACTCGCGGCGGCTGCAGGCAAGGTGAGGCATCTGGTACAGGAAGCTGATGCCAGCCGGCGCGCCAATGTGCGGCGGAAGCTGCATCCCCGCGACATTGACCAGGATTACCAGGATCTGCGCAACCTGGAGACGGTCACCTTCCACATCCGCGATATGACAGATGTCTTGAACGATGTCATCTGGGAATCGGAGGCGCCCTATGAGATTCCCATCCCGGATTGCGGTCCGATCGCCACCGCGATGAGCGCTACCGGGAACTTACTGGTGGCCAGGGGTGAGACGGACAGCCAGGTTTCCCAGGAACGCTTTGAGACTGCCGAAGCGGCGGTCAGGACCTGCATGGCCGCCACCACCCCCGCCGATCCTGACCGGACAGGGATCCCCACCTCTGATTCGTTGTTGTTGAGCCTGCATCGGATTGTGCGGACCCTCGCTCCCGCCAGCTAGAGCGGCACCACACCGCCGCTGAAGTGCTTCCGGCCGGTCCGAGGATTCCAGGCAACGAAGTCAGAGCCCTCCCACGCTCCTGCGCTGGGCTGCACCGAGGTGATGTCCAGGGCTACTCGGCTGGGGAGGAACACGGGCGCATCAAAGCTGACATCCCAGCTGAAGGCGTCCGTCCGGGCGGGGCCTACCTCGGCCAGGGCGCGGGAAGCCAAGTACATGCCGTGTGCCAGTGACCGGCGCATCCCCAGCGCTTTGGCGGAGAGTACGCTGAGATGAATCGGGTTGAAGTCTCCAGAAACCGCCGCGTAAGCCCGGCCCGCGTCGACACCGAGCTGCCAGATCGCTGTGGGGTCGGGCGCCACAAAGTCGGTCCGCTCTGCCGGGGCGGACGGCTTGTCGATCCCGGGCAGGAAGACCCCTTTGGCCAGGTAGGTAGAGATCCCCCTCCAGATGATGCTCCGGTTACCGGCCCGCCGCACCTCGGTCCGAATGTCAACCTGGGTGCCGGCCCGGTGTCCGCGGAGATTTTCGGCCACCGCATCAATGTCCAGGGATTCCGTGAAAAGCACGGGCGATCGCTGCTCCACCGTGTTGCGTAGATGAATCATCCCCAGCAGCGGCAAGGGAAAGTCGTCCCTATTCATGACGCTCATTGCCAACGGAAACGCGAGGGCGTGCACAAATCCGGCAGGAAGCAGGTCGCTGGCAGGTTCGCCGATCAGGTGCTGGTAGGCGGTCAGGTTAGCGACGTCGACGGTGACTCCCCGGACGGTGTGGCCGTGTGGGGGCAGGTCCGCGGCATCACTGGCGCCCAGCAATCGGCGACGGGCAGCCTGCGCCGCCGCATTCACGTACAGCTTGGACAGTGACGGCATCTCGCCAAGGATCAGCGGCTGGTCGGCGCTCATGCCCCTACCAGGTTTTGGCCACAGACCCGCAGGACGTCGCCGTTGATGCCGCCCGCGGCGTCACTGGCCAGGAAGGCGATGGTCTCCGCGACGTCGGTGGGCAGCCCGCCTTGCTGGAGTGAGTTGAGCCGACGGCCAATTTCCCGCACGGCGAAGGGAATCCGCGCCGTCATGTCCGTTTCGATGAATCCCGGAGCGACGGCGTTGATGCTGCCACCATGGTTGGCCAGCAGGGGCGCTGTGGCTCGCACCATGCCGATCACACCGCCCTTGGAGGTGGCGTAGTTGGTCTGCCCTCGGTTTCCGGCAATACCGCTGGTGGACGCAACCGAGACGATCCGCGGTGACGAACGGAAATGCGGCGAGGCGAGCAGCGCCTCGTTGATCCTGAGCTGCGCGGCGATGTTGATGCCGATGACCGAGTCCCATTTCTGCTGGTCCATGTTGGCCAGGAGCTTGTCCCGGGTAATGCCCGCATTGTGGACCACAATATCCAGCCGGCCATGGCGTTGAACGGCGTGATCGATAATGCGCTGGCCGGCGTCGGGTGCGGTGACATCGAGCTGCAGGGTGGTTCCCCGGACCTCGTTGGCCACAGCGGCCAGGTGATCTCCCGCCGCGGGGACGTCCACCACGATGAGCGTGGCACCGTCGCGGGCCAGAGTCCGGGCAATCTGGGCACCGATGCCGCGGGCGGCGCCCGTGACGACGGCGATCCGACCTTCCAGCGGGCGTTCCGGCTGGGGCGGCAGGACGCCGTCGTTCGTGGAAACGGTGAGGAACTGGCCGTCCACAAACGCCGAACGGCCGGAAAGGAGGAACCTGATGGCTGCCAGCGCGCTGGGGCTGCCGGGCTGCACGCTGTCGGCGAGGAGTACGCCGTTGCCGGTGGCACCGGCCCTGAGCTCCTTCGCCAGCGACCGGACAAAGCCGTCAATGCCCTGCCGGGCTGCGGCGACCGGGGGTGTGTCAGCGGCCGTGGCGGGCCGGGACACGGTGATGACCCGACCGCTCGGGGCCAGGTCACGCAGGGAGGCGGCAGCGGTCAGGATCGGTTTGGCCAACCCCTCGGGTGACTCGACGGCGTCCAGGACCAGGATGATGGCCCCCAATTTTTCCCGTGGAACGGCGTGCCGGCGGACATCGAGTTCCCAGCCGAGCAACGCCGAGGCAAGGCTGTCGGCGCCAGCCGTATCACCTTGGACCAGAATGGGGCCTGTGATCAGCGGTTGTCCTGGTTGATAGCGCCGCAGCACTGCTGGCTGCGGGAGCCCCAATTTCTTGGCGATATTCCGGCCCAGGCCCTGGTTGACCAGGTTGCTGTACGTGTCAGTCATTGGTTGCCCCTAGAGTGATTCGAGAAGTGCTACGACGCCTTGGCCACCTGCAGCGCAGACCGAAATGAGGCCGCGGGCCGGACGGCCGCCGGTGCTGCCCTTCTGCTGCAGCAGCTTGGCCAGCGAGGCCACGATACGGCCCCCGGTGGCGGCGAAGGGGTGCCCTGCTGCGAGTGAGGAGCCGTGGACGTTCAGCCGGCTGCGATCAATACTGCCGAAGGCGCCAGGTAGGCCCAGCCGGGTCTTGCCGAATTCTTCGTCCTCCCAGGCAGCGAGGGTGCTGAGCACCGTTGACGCGAAGGCCTCATGGATCTCGACGTAGTCGATATCTGCCAGCGTGAGTCCGTTGCGGGCCAGGAGTCGAGGGACGGCGAAGGCAGGCGCCATCAGCAAGCCGTCCTTGCCGTGCACAAAGTCAACGGCAGCGGCCTCGGAGTCGACGAACGCCGCAAGCTTGGGCAGGTCGTGGGCATCTGCCCAGTCCTCGGAGCCCAGCAGGACGGTGGCTGCACCGTCGGTGAGGGGGGTCGAGTTTCCGGCAGTCATGGTGGCAGTGGCGCCAAGGCTCTTCCCAAAAACTGGCTTCAGGGTGCTGAGTTTTTCCAGCGTGGTGTCAGCCCGCATGTTGCCGTCCCGCGACAGGCCCCGGTACGGGGTCACCAGGTCATCGAAGAACCCTGCCTGGTACGCTGCGGCCAAATTGCGGTGGCTGTTGAAGGCAAGTTCATCCTGAGCCTCACGGGTAATCCCCCACTGCGCGGTGGTCAACGCCTGGTGCTCACCCATGGACAGGCCGGTGCGCGGCTCCCCGGTTCCCGGCGCCAACGGAGCAAGGTCCTTGGGCCGCAGGCGTGTCAGGATCTGCAACCGCTGTGGGAGGGTCTTGGCCCGGTTCAGGTCGAGGATCACCTCGCGCAGGCCCTCACTGACCACCACTGGCGCATCCGATGCCGAGTCCACACCGCCGGCGATTGCCGAATCGATCTGGCCCAGCTTGATCTTGTTGGCAAGCCCGGCCACTGTTTCCAGCCCCGTGGCGCACGCCTGCTGCAGGTCATAGGCCGGAGTTTCCGCCGACAGGGCAGAGCCCAGGACGGCTTCCCGGGTCAGGTTGAAGTCGCGGCTGTGCTTGAGGACAGCACCAGCAGCGACCTCGCCGATGCGCTGGTCCTGCAGGCCAAAGCGGGCAATGAGCCCGTCAAGGGCGGCGGTCAGCATGTCCTGGTTCGAGGACTTGGCGTAGGCACCGCCGGAACGGGCGAAGGGGATCCTGTTGCCACCGACAATGACGGCTCGGCGGACAGTGGTGGGCGCTGCAGCTCCAACTTCGGTGGAGCCTGCGGTGGACGGTCCGGCGGTGGACATGGAATCTCCTCTGATTACGAGCGGTTACCGATACCCAGCGTACCTGATACGCTGAGTATCGTGAACATCTCCGAATCAGTGGCCGCCCCTGCCACCGGCACCAGCTCCGATGGGCGTTCGTCCCGGTGGCAAAACCACCGCGAGGAACGCCGTCGGGAACTGATCAAGCAGGCCCGCCGCGCAGTCCACGCATTGGGTAGCGATGCTTCCATGGAGGACATTGCTGCCGATGCGGGGACGTCAAAATCAGTGTTCTACCGTTACTTCGGTGACAAGGCAGGACTGCAGCAGGCCGTCGGCGAGGTGGTGCTCCGGCAAATGCAACACCGCATCCACGATGCCGCCCAGGGCGCCCAGACGCCGCGTGAGGGTTTGTTCGCCATGGTGTCGGCGTACCTGCAGATGGCGGAAACCAGCCCCAATGTCTACACGTTTGTCACCCGCTACGGCGTAGGCGAACCAGACTCCACGCCAGGATCAGCTGCAGCGCCGGGCGCGCTCGGGCACTTCTTCGACGCGATTGCCGACATGATCGCCCAGCCCATGCGCATCCACCTTGGTGCGGACCAGGACGATGTCCTGGGCTACTGGCCCAAGGCCGCTATTGGCCTGGTCCGGAACGCCGGTGAGCAGTGGCTGGGAACGCCCAACTCCCCCGCCAAACCCGGCCAGGAGGCCATGGCCCGCCAGATCACCGCCTGGCTGTGCGTCGGCGTGGCCGCTGAACGTTCAACACCCCGCCCTTAGGGCCGGATTCAACCAACGACTTGTCAACACCAACGAAGGACAGCGACATGACCGAAGTAGTGGACCGCTCCGACTCCAGCACCACCTCGAAAACAGCCAGCACCTCGGCGTCCGCAGCCATAGTAGGTGCGGCCGGGACCCCCGCCGTCGACGTTGCAGCGCTGGGCGAGCAACTCCTGGGTAAGTGGGCCGCGATCCGGCACCAAGCCCGGGACCTCGCTGGCCAGCCGGAACTCCACAAGATCGAGGGCCAGCATCACACCGAGCACCGCGCCCGGGTCAGCAACCAACTCCAGTTCCTGGTGGACCACCGCGCCGTACACCGCGCCTTCCCGGCTCACCTGGGTGGCGGTGACGATCACGGCGGCAACATCGCAGGCTTTGAGGAACTGGTGGTGGCTGACCCGTCGCTGCAGATCAAGGCGGGCGTGCAGTGGGGGCTGTTCGGCTCGGCAGTGATGCACCTTGGCACCGATGAGCACCACCGGCAGTGGCTTCCCGGCATCATGGACATGACCATCCCCGGCTGCTTCGCCATGACGGAAACCGGCCACGGCTCCGATGTGGCGAGCATCGCCACCACGGCCAGCTACGACACCGACAGCCAAGAGTTTGTCCTGCACACCCCATTCCGGGCCGCCTGGAAGGACTACATCGGCAACGCAGCGATCGACGGCCTGGCCGCCGTCGTCTTTGCCCAGCTGATCACCCAGGGCGTCAACCACGGCGTCCATGCCTTCTACGTTGAGCTCCGCGACCCGGTCAGCAAGGAGTTCCGGCCGGGCATTGGTGGCGAGGATGACGGCATCAAGGGCGGCCTGAACGGGATCGACAACGGCAGGCTGCACTTCACCAACGTGCGGGTCCCCCGCGCCAACCTGCTCAATCGCTACGGCAACGTGGCAGCAGACGGCACGTACACCTCGTCCATCCAGAGCCCCGGGCGCAGGTTCTTCACCATGCTCGGCACGCTGGTCCAGGGCCGGGTTTCTCTCGACGGTGCCGCTGTGGCTGCCTCCAAGCTGGCTTTGAAGGCCGCCATCCAGTACGCCTCCGAACGCCGCCAGTTCAATGCCTCTTCCAGCACCGATGAAGAGGTGCTGTTGGACTACCAGCGGCACCAGAAACGTCTCTTCACCCGTCTGGCCACCACCTACGCCGGCAGCTTTGCGCACGAGGAACTGCTGCAGAAGTTCGACGACGTCTTTTCCGGCGCGCACGACACGGATGAGGACCGCCAGGATCTGGAAACCCTCGCGGCGGCGCTGAAGCCGCTGAGCACCTGGCACGCCCTCGACACCCTGCAGGAATGCCGCGAAGCGTGCGGCGGCGCAGGGTTCCTGATCGAGAACCGGTTCGCCTCCCTCCGCGCTGACCTGGACGTCTACGCCACGTTTGAAGGCGACAACACCGTGCTGCTCCAGCTGGTTGCCAAGCGCCTGCTGGGTGACTATGCCAAGGAATTCCGGAATGTCGATTTCGGCGTCTTGGCCCGCTTCGTGGTGGGCCAGGCCACCGGAGCGGCGATCCACCGCACCGGCCTGCGCCAGGTGGCCCAGTTCGTTGCGGACAACGGCTCCGTGCAGAAGGCAGCCATCGCGCTTCGGGACGAGGCAGGCCAGCGGGCGCTGCTGACCGACCGGGTGGAAACCATGGTTGCTGAAATGGCCACTGCGTTGAAGGGCAGCAACAAACTCTCCCAGGCGCAGGGGGCGGCACTGTTCAATCAGCATCAGAATGAGCTGATCGATGCTGCCCAGGCTCATGCTGAGCTGCTGCAGTGGGAGGCTTTCACGGCCGCTCTGACCAAGGTCAAGGACCCCGGTACAGCCCAGGTCCTGACCTGGCTCCGCGATCTTTTCGGCCTCTCGCTGATCGAAAAGAACCTGTCCTGGTACCTCATGAACGGCCGGCTCTCCATGCAGCGCGGCCGCACCGTGGGTGACTACATCAACCGGTTGCTGGTCAAGATTCGGCCGCACGCCCTGGACCTGGTGGACGCTTTTGGCTACGGCGAGGAGCACGTCCGCTCCGCGATTGCCACCGGCGCGGAGAAGGTACGCCAGGACGAGGCCCGCGCCTACTTCCGTAACCAGCGTGCCAATGGCCAAGCTCCGGTGGATGAGAAGGTCCTGATTGCGCGCGCCGCGGGTGCCCGCACGGCCTGACCCGGCCAATCCACGGCTGGGATAAGGAACGACGACGGCGCCGCACCCTGTGAAGGGGGCGGCGCCGTCGTCGGTTCTTCAGTCAGTCCTTCGTAGGCAGCACCGAACGGTAGACCTCGAGGGTGGTTTCGGTGATCGATTCCCAGGAGAAGTGCTTCTCGGCGCGGGCCCGACCGGCCTCACCCATGGCGCGGGCACGGGCAGGATCAGACACTACCTCGATCAAGGCGGCAGCAAACTCGCTGACGAACTTTTCCGGGTCCAGTGGCGTGCCGGTTCCGTCCGTGACCTGCTCCAGCTCCACCAGGAGGCCGGTTTCGCCGTGCTGGACCACTTCCGGGATGCCGCCGGTAGCGCTGGCCACCACGGCAGCCCCACACGCCATCGCCTCAAGGTTGACGATGCCGAGCGGCTCGTAGATGGACGGGCACGCGAATGCGGTTGCGTGGCTCAGCACCTGGATGAGCTCGTTGCGGGGCAGCATCCGTTCGATCAGCACCACACCGGTGCGCTGTTCCTGCAGCTCCGCGATGAGGCGGGCGGTCTCGGCTGCCAGTTCGGGCGTGTCGGCGGCGCCGAGGCACAGCACCACCTGGACGTCTGCCGGGAGTTTGGCGGCAGCGCGCAACAGGTACGGGACGCCCTTCTGCCGGGTGTTACGGCCCACGAAGACCACGCTTGGCTTTTCCGGGTCGATGCCCAGCGCGCGGATGGCGTCGCTGCTTTCGTCCCGGTTCCACATCTCTACGTCAATGCCGTTGTGGACCACCCGCACCTTGGCAGGGTCAACGTCCGGGTAGCTGCGCAGGATGTCTTGGCGCATGCCCTCGGAGACGGCGATGATGGCGGCGGCGGCCTCGTAGGCGGTCTTCTCCACCCATGATGAAACGGCGTAGCCGCCACCGAGCTGCTCGGCTTTCCATGGCCGGAGCGGCTCCAGGCTGTGGGCGCTGAGGACGTGCGGGATGCCGTGCAGCAGCGACGCCAGGTGGCCTGCCATGTTGGCGTACCAGGTGTGCGAGTGCACTAAGTCCGCCCCGGCAACGTCTGGCACGATCCGGAGGTCAACCCCGAGCGTCTGTACGGCGGGATTGGCGCCGCCAAGCTCGTCGGGCACGGCGTAGGAGGTCACCCCGGCGCCGTGATAATCGTTGTCGCGGGGGGCTCCGAACGCACGAACCTGCAGTTCAACGTGCTTACTAAGCACCCTGCTCAGTTCGGCGACGTGGACGCCGGCGCCTCCGTAGATCTCGGGCGGGAACTCTTTTGTCACAATGTCTATTCGCACATCACCTAAGGTAGTCCTTCAGGCTTATCTGTTCTAGTGTGAAGGGGTCCGGGGCAACCGGACTGTTTGGGGAGTTACGAAGGTGTACAGGAGCGACCACATGCCGTTGAACAAAAGAGTTTTGGCAATCGTCCTCGCGGGTGGCGAGGGCAACCGATTAATGCCACTCACGGCGGATCGGGCCAAACCAGCAGTACCCTTCGCAGGCAGTTATCGCCTGATTGACTTTGCGCTTTCGAACTTGGTGAACTCGCGCTATCTGCAGATTGTGGTGCTGACGCAGTACAAGTCGCACAGCCTTGACCGGCACATCTCGGAAACGTGGCGGATGTCCACGCAGCTGGGCAACTACATTGCCTCGGTGCCCGCGCAGCAGCGCGTCGGCAAGAGCTGGTTCCTCGGCAGCGCCAACGCGATCTACCAGTCTTTGAACCTGATCCACGACGCCAAACCCGACATTGTTGTTGTGGTGGGCGCCGACCACGTGTACCGGATGGACTTCTCGCAGATGGTGGCGCAGCACGTCAACAGCGGCGCCAAAGCAACTGTCGCGGCAGTGCGCCAGCCGCTGTCCATGGCTGACCAGTTCGGTGTGATCGAAGTGGACCAGAACGATCCGCAGAAGATCTCGGCGTTCGTAGAGAAGCCCTCCAGCACCCCTGGCCTCGCCGCAGATCCGACCCAGTTCCTGGCCTCCATGGGCAACTACGTCTTTGACGCCGATGCGTTGGTGGACGCCCTCCGGGTGGACGCCGAGCGGTTGGACACCAAGCACGACATGGGTGGGGACATCATTCCCTACTTCGTGAACCAGGGCGAGGCCGGAGTGTACGACTTCACCCTCAACGAGATTCCCGGCTCCACCGAGCGCGACCGGACGTACTGGCGGGACGTTGGCACCATTGACTCCTTCTACGACGCGCACATGGACTTGATTTCCCCGTTGCCCGTGTTCAACCTGTACAACTCCGCGTGGCCCATCTACACCCGGCAGACCACCTCCCCGCCGGCCAAGTTTGTCCGCGGCCAGAACGACACCGTGGGAACTGCACTGGACTCCATCGTGGCGAACGGTGTGCTCATCTCCGGTGGTGTGGTGGAAGGCTCGGTCCTCTCCAACGACGTCCGGGTCAGCTCCGGCAGCCGCGTCACCGACTCCGTCCTCATGGACAACGTGATCATCGGTGAAGGCGCCGTGATCAAGCGGGCCATCCTGGACAAGAACGTCAAGGTTCCTGCCGGTGCCACCATTGGGCTCGACGCCGATCTGGACCGAGCGCGCGGGTTCAAGGTCACCGAATCCGGCATCACCGTCCTGGCCAAGGGGCAACTGGTTCCGGAGCCGGATGATGCTGAGCGTCAGCTCGCCGCCCAGAACCTGCCGTTGATTCCCAACTCGCTCCGGTTTGCCACCGAAAAGAACGCCGAACTGCGTGAATCGGTGGACAAGATTGCCGGCAACCATGTAGAAGCAGGACAAGCGGCCGGCCTGTCCTAGCACCTGCCCGAAAGGCCGGGGCGTGGCAGCTGATGCCCCGCCCCGGCCTTTGCTGTGCAGGCTGTAAAATTGATCCAATGAGCTCCCCCGATCTGACGCCGGAAGAAATCCAGGCGTGCCTGAAGGTTTTGAACACCATCCACGCCTATGACGAGGAGCACCCGGACTACGTTTCGGTGCGCCAAGCCACCGGCAAGATGTTCAAGGCCGTCAAACGCCACCGGCGCGTCACCAAGCGGGACCTCATCGCCGAAGCTGACCGGGCCGTCCTTGCCCAGACCGCCACTGCTGCCCCTGATCGGATCGACGACGAGACCCGCGGCAACAAGCTGGCACCCTCTGCCACCGGCAAGGTGGCTGGCCACCTGATCAGGTCGCGGCCGTGCTACATCTGCAAAAACCATTACACCCAGGTGGACGCTTTCTACCACCAGCTGTGCCCGGAGTGCGCTGCGTTCAGCCACGGCAAGCGTGATGCCCGGACCGATCTGACCGGCCGGAGCGCTTTGCTGACGGGCGGCCGGGCCAAGATCGGTATGTACATCGCCCTACGCCTGCTGCGCGACGGAGCCCACACCACCATCACCACCCGGTTCCCCAAGGACGCGGCCCGCCGGTTTGCTGCCATGGAGGACAGCGCCGAGTGGCTGCACCGGCTCCGCATTGTGGGCATCGACCTGCGGGATCCCGCCCAGGTGATGGCGCTCACCGATTCGTTGACCGCCGCCGGTCCGTTGGACATCATCATCAACAACGCTGCCCAGACGGTGCGCCGCAGCGGCAATGCATATAAGCCACTGGTGGACGCCGAGGATGAGGCCCTAACTGCGGAACTCGAGCACGCCAACGGCGGACCGGAGCTGCTGACCTTCGGCCACGCGCACGACAAGCACCCGCTGGCCCTCACCGGCAGCGTGACAGAGCATCCAGTCCTGGCCGGTGACGCGGTGACCTCGCTGGCGCTCTCCACCGGCTCGGCGTCACTGGAACGGATTGCCGCAGGCACCGCGATCGACGCCGGCGGGCTGGTCCCGGACCTGGCGGACATCAATAGCTGGACCCAGGTGGTGGACGAGGTCGATCCCCTGGAGATGCTCGAAGTCCAGCTCTGCAACGTCACGGCACCGTTCCTGTTGGTGAGCAGGCTGCGCGGGGCCATGCAGAAGTCGACGGCGGCGCGCAAGTACGTCGTCAACGTCTCCGCCATGGAAGGCCAGTTCTCCCGCGCGTACAAGGGCCCCGGGCATCCGCACACCAACATGGCGAAGGCTGCCCTGAACATGATGACCCGAACCAGCGCGCAGGAAATGCTGGACAGTGACGGCATCCTGATGACCGCGGTCGACACCGGCTGGATCACCGACGAGCGTCCGCATTACACCAAGGTCCGGTTGATGGAAGAGGGCTTCCACGCTCCCTTGGACCTGGTGGATGGTGCGGCCCGCGTCTACGACCCCATTGTCATGGGGGAAAACGGCGAAGACCAGTACGGGGTCTTCCTCAAGGACTACAAACCCAGTCCCTGGTGAGGTTCAGGCTACCTGGGTGATCTCCACGCTGACGCTCAACGCTGATCCCCCACCACCGGACAGGATGCCTTTCAGCGGCGGAACGTCCCGGTAGTCGCGGCCTCTGGCGACGGTCACGTGGAAGTCTCCGGCGGGCTTGTGGTTGGTGGGATCCCAGCTGCGCCAGCTGCCGTCCCACCATTCGAGCCACGCGTGGGACTGGCCTGCCACGGGCTCGCCGATCCCGGCGCTGGACCGCGGGTGCAGGTAGCCGGAAACGTACCTCGCCGGAATGCCGCAGCTGCGGAGCGCCCCAATGGCCAGGTGAGCCAGGTCCTGGCACACGCCCTGGCGCTGCCCCCAGGCCTCCTCGGCGTTGGTGGTGACCGCCGTGGAGCCTGACATGTACGTCATTTCGCCCCGCATCCAGGCGAAGATCGCCATCGCAGCCTCATGCGGGTTTTTCCCGGCCACCACGCCCGGGACAATGCCCAACACTTCGTCGCCGGGGCCACTGAGCCTCGACTGCGGCAGCCAATCGCTATGCAGATCGGTGATCTCGGGGGCCGCCAGTGCATCCCAGCCCACAATCTCGGATTCGGCCGGGATGCGTTCGGCCCGGTGTACCTCCACAGTGATGTGTGAGGTGACTTCCAGGTGTTCGTGCGGCATCTGCATGTCGAAGGCCGTGACCCGGGTGCCCCAGTAGTCGCGGTAGGAGCTGACGGCTGCCTGTGTGGGTGAGACCTTGACGGTCGATTCAAGCACCACCTGGTTGGCGTCGGTCAACGGCGTCATCCGCGCCTCGTTATAGGACAGCGTGACGCGCTTGTTGTACTTGTAGGCCGTCCGGTGGACGATGCTGAGCCGAGTCATGAAACTTCTCCCACCCAGGCCAGTTCATCTGCCTGATTGAAGTACTTACGGGAAATGGCGTCAGACGCCTGGGAAACAGCTTTCTGGACCCGCTCCATGTGTTCGGGCAACTCAGACATCAGGTCATCGGTGCGGTGGAACTCGAGGAAGGTCCTGGCTTGGCCAACAATGCGGCGGGCATCGTTGATGAAGCCCACCCGCTGCGCTGACGGGTCCAGCTTGGCCAGGCATTCGTCGGCGTCGCGCAGGGCGTACACAATCGAGCGGGGGAACAAACGGTCCAGCAGCAGGAACTCGGCAGCATGCTGGTCCCCGAACGCAGCTCGCCGGGTCCGCAGGAACGACTCGTAGGCGCCGGCACACCGAAGCATGTTCACCCAGGACATGCCTGCCGAGAGGACATCCCGGGTGGACAGCATCCGGGCCGTCATGTCCGCCCTTTCCAAGGACCTGCCAAGAACCAGGAACAGCCAGCTCTCGTCATGGCTGACGGTGGTGTCGGCGAGCCCGCTGACCATCGCCGTGCGTTCCAGGGTCCAGTTGCAGAACCGGTAGGTTCCCACCACGTCCTTGCGGTGCTGGCTCAGCCCGTAGTAGGTGGTGTTCAGGCTCTCCCAGAGTCCGGAGGACACCGTTTCGCGGGCCCGGCGGGCGTTTTCCCGCGCCGCCCCCAAGGAGCCGGCAATGGAAGTGGCGCTGGTCTTGTCATAGGCCAGGGCGTGCAGGAGCTCGGGCAATCCGAAGTCCTCGCTTTGCGGCCGGGCCCCCATCACGGCCAGGAGTTCCTGGGCCACGCTGCGGCGCTCCTCCATAGGGAGGTGGTTGAGGCGTTCCAGGTGGACGTCCAGGATGCGGGCCGTACCATCGGCGCGCTCCACATAACGGCCAATCCAGAAGAGTGATTCGGCAATACGGCTAAGCATTCGGGGCTACCTCCTGGACTGCGATTGGCGAATTGGGCTGTTGGCTCTTGCGCGGGGCACGGAGCCTCACTGCTGTTGCTCCGACTGGCGGTCACGCCAGTTGCTTTCGACCGGCCAGACCGAAACCCGTTCGCGGATGGCGATGCTGGGTCGCGGCACAGTCTCTACGGGGACCTGCGGAGAATCCGCGAGGACCCAGGTGTCCTTCGATCCACCGCCCTGGCTGGAGTTCACAATCAGTGACCCCTCCTTCAGTGCCACGCGCGTCAGGCCACCGGGAAGCACCCAGACGTCATCGCCGTCGTTCACGGCAAAAGGCCGCAGGTCAACGTGCCGGGGGCCGAATTTGTCGCCGCTGAGCGTGGGCACGGTGGACAGCTGCAGGACGGGCTGTGCAATCCAGCCACGGGGATCGGCGATGATCCGCTGCCGCAACGCATCGAGTTCATCCTTCGTGGCGTCCGGGCCAATGACCAGGCCCTTGCCGCCGGAACCGTCCACCGGCTTCACCACCAGTTCTGCAAGGTTGTCCAGGGTGTACTCCCTGGCTTCCTTTTCCTCGAGCCGGAACGTGTCAACGTTCGCAATGATTGGCTCCTCGCTGAGGTAGTAGTGGATCAGGTCAGGAACGTAACTGTAGACCAGTTTGTCGTCTGCGACGCCGTTGCCCACGGCATTGGCAATGGTGACGCCGCCCGCCCGCGCAGCGTTGACCAGACCGGGGCAACCCAGCATGGAATCGGCGCGGAACTGCAACGGGTCCAGGAAGTCGTCGTCGATGCGCTTATAGATCACGTCCACGCGCTGCTCACCAGCGGTGGTGCGCATGTAGACGCGGTTGCCGCGGCAGATGAGGTCGCGGCCTTCCACCAGTTCCACGCCCATCAGCCCGGCCAGCAGGGTGTGTTCGAAGTAGGCGCTGTTGAAGACGCCGGGGGTGAGTACGACGACGGTGGGATCGTCGACGCCCGACGGTGCGGTTTTGCGCAAGGCAGAGAGCAGGCGGCGGGGGTACTCTTCAACCGGCCGGATGAGCTGCTGCCCGAAGGCTTCGGGCAAACCCTTCGCCATGGCGCGACGGTTTTCCAGCACGTAACTCACACCGGACGGGACACGAACGTTGTCCTCTAGCACCCGGAAGGTGCCGGCAGCATCCCGGACCACGTCGATCCCGGAGATGTGCACGCGCACGCCACCTGCGGGTTCGAAGCCCTGGACCTGCCGGTGGAAGTGCGCACTGGTGGTCACCAGCTGACGCGGGATCACGCCGTCGGCCACCACCGTCATCTTGTCGTAGACGTCGTTGAGGAAGGCTTCCAGGGCGCGGACACGCTGGGCCACGCCACGTTCCAGGACATCCCACTCCGCGGCGGGAATGACACGCGGAACGATGTCCAGCGGGAAGGGCCGCTCCTCCCCCGCGAAGTCGAAGGTGACACCGCGGTCCAGGAACGTCCGCGCCATTGAATCGGCCCGGGCGGTGACGTCCGTCAGGGACAACGTCCGCAGGGCATCCGCCACCTGCCCGTAGGAGTCCCTGGCCTGCTGACCGGGCGCAAACATCTCGTCGTAGGCTCCGGAGCGGCCGGCGGCCTGGGAGTAATCCTGGAATAGGTCTGACATGTCCAATAGCCAACCATCTTTTTGTTTCGAATTCATTACTGTCATCCATTCTGGCGTGTTGTCACGATCGCACCAGTTCGCTGATTCAAGCGCATTTCCGGCAAAGTAGGTGAGTGCCAGAGAATGAAAACGTTCCACCGGCCCGTGACAGGGCAGCCACCACCCGCCGACTGCTGCCGGGACTGGCCACCGCCGCAGTAGCCCTGGCCGTCTCCCTGCTGGTTCATGCGCAGGTTCCTACCTTGCCGGCGATGACCTTGGCCGTGGTTCTTGGCGTCCTGGCGGCGAACTTGCCGGGCACTGGGGCGTGGACCGCCGGCCGCGCCCGGCCTGGACTGGATTTCGCCGGAAAACACCTGATGCGGGCAGGCATTGTGGTCCTGGGCCTGAAAGTTAGCGTGGTGGACGTGCTGGGGCTCGGCTGGCTGGCGCTCGTCCTGATCGCTGCGGTGGTGGCTGCCAGCTTCGCCGGCACTTACCTCATCTCCCGGCTGTTCCGGCTGCCGCCGGTCACCGCGTTGCTTGTGGCGACCGGCTTCTCGATTTGCGGTGCCTCAGCGATTGGGGCCATGGCCGCTGTCCGCCGGATCAAGCACGTGGATACGGTCCTTCCGGTGGCGCTGGTGACGTTGTGCGGAACGTTGGCCATTGGCGTGCTACCGCTTCTGGTGACACCCCTGCAGCTGAGTGCGCCGGTCTTTGGCGCGTGGACGGGTGCATCCGTGCATGACGTCGGCCAAGTGGTGGCTACCGCCCAGACCGGCGGCGCGGCCGCCCTGGGGATCGCCGTCGTCGTCAAACTCACCAGGGTCCTGCTGCTGGCGCCGGTGGTAGCCATTGCCAGCGCCCAGCAGCGGCTCACTGAGCCGGCCGGACAGACGCACGACGGCGGCAGGCGTCCGCCGCTGATCCCCCTGTTCGTCCTCGGTTTCATGGCCATGGTGGCCTTGCGCTCCACCGGCTGGTTGGGTGCCGGCTGGCTGGAAGCGGGCGCGCTGCTGCAGGACCTTCTGCTGGGCGCCGCGCTCTTCGGACTGGGCTCGGCAGTGCGGATCCGGTCCCTGTTGCAGACGGGTGCACGCGCCCTCCTGGCGGCCCTGGCCTCGTGGCTCCTCATCGCGGTCCTTGGCCTGGGCGCCGCAGTGGTGATTGCTGGCTGACTCGCCCTGAGCGTCGCGTGATTAGATAGCTGAGTGTCACATGAGAATCTACAGCGCGATGAAGCCGCCCACCGTTCAGCCCTGATCACCACCACCAGCTATGACGTCAGCCTTGACGTCCGGCAGGCCGAGGATCCCACGACGCGAGGCTATGGCAGCCGCACCGTCATCACGTTCTCCGCCAACCAGCCCGGCAGTTCCACGTTCCTCGACTTCATTGGCGGGGACGTGCACAGCGTGGTCCTCAACGGGGAGGAACTTACCGTTGCCGACGTCGTCGATGGTGCGCGGATCCGGCTCGACAGCCTGCAAGCGGATAACCAGGTCACCGTGACTGCGACGGCACTGTACAGCCGCTCGGGTGAGGGCATGCACCGGTTCGTGGATCCAGCCGATGGCCAGTGTTATCTCTATACCCAGTACGAACCGGCAGACGCACGCCGGGTCTTCGCCAACTTTGAGCAGCCTGACCTGAAGGCCACCTTCACCTTCCACGTCACGGCGCCCGCGGCGTGGACCGTGGCATCCAACGGGGTGGAAACCTCGCGCACGGTCCTGCCGGAGGACACCGCCGTGGCGTCGTGGGACTTCGCCACCACCTTGCCGATGTCCACCTACATCACCACCGTGCTGGCTGGGCCGTACTACGTCGCCCAGGACCGGTGGCAGGCCACCCTGGACGACGGCACCGCCATGGACGTTCCGCTGGCCCTCTATTGCCGGGCGTCCTTGGCCGGTTCGTTCGACACCGAGTCCCTGTTCACCCTGACCAAGAATGGCCTGGACTTCTTCAACAGGCTCTTCGACTTTCCCTACCCCTGGGGCAAGTATGACCAGGCGTTCGTCCCGGAGTACAACCTGGGCGCCATGGAGAACCCAGGCCTGGTGACCTTCACGGAGAGCTACGTCTTCACCTCGCGCGCCACCGATGCGCAGTACCAGGGCCGGGCCAACACGCTGATGCACGAAATGGCGCACATGTGGTTTGGCGACTTGGTGACCATGCAGTGGTGGGACGATCTGTGGCTGAAGGAATCGTTTGCCGACTACATGGGCACCCTGGGCGTGGACAGCGCCACGGACTGGGACTCGGCCTGGGTCAACTTCGCCAACAAACGCAAGGCTTGGGCCTATGTCCAGGACCAACTGCCCACCACCCACCCGATCGTGGCGGACATTCCAGACCTTGAAGCTGCCAAGCAGAACTTTGACGGCATCACCTACGCCAAGGGCGCCTCCGTCTTGAAGCAACTGGTGGCCTACGTGGGTTTCGAGGCGTTCATCGCCGGCTCGCGGACGTACTTCCGCGACCACGCCTACGCCAATACCACCCTTGCTGACCTGCTGGCGTCCCTGCGTGCCGCCTCGGGCCGGGACCTCACGGACTGGGCGCAGCAGTGGCTGCAGACCTCGGGAATCTCCACCCTGGCTCTGGAAATTGCCGCTGGCGCTGACGACGAGATCCTGGGCACGGTCAGCATCCGCCAGGACGCCACAGATCCAGTCACTGGCCGCAGCGAGGCGCGGCCGCACCGGCTGCGTGTTGGCGCCTACAACTTTGCTGCGGGTGAGCTGGTGCGGACCGCCAGCGTGGAGCTCGATGTGGACGGTGCCAGCACGCCGGTCCCCGAACTCAGCGGCACCGCCAGGCCTGCCCTTCTGCTGCTCAATGACGATGACCTGACGTACGCCAAAGTCCGATTGGATCCGCAGTCGCTCAGCACCGTGCTGGAATCCCTGGACAAGCTCAGTGATCCAATGGCGAGGGCACTGTGCTGGACCGCGCTGTGGAACGCTGCCCGTGATGGTGAGAGCCCCGCTCCCCGCTACGTCGATGCGGTGGCAGCGTTTGGCCCCGCAGAGACCGGGATTGGCGTCCTGCTGAACATCCTGGAAAACGCGGGCACCGCCGTCGAACGTTACACGGCAACCGGCCAGCGCGACGCCGTGCGGTCAGGTTTTGTTGCCACAGCTGTTGCCGAGCTGGCTGCGGCAGCGCCAGGGTCTGATCAGCAGTTGGCGTGGGCCAGGACGCTGGGAACTTTCAGCCGGGCCGACGCCACCGCGCTGGACCAACTGGCTGGCCTGCTGGCGGGAACAGTAGCGGTGCCGGGCCTCGTGGTGGACGCCGACCTGCGCTGGCATTTCTGGTTCGCGCTTGCCGCGCATGGCCGGGCAAGTGAGGCAGAGCTGGCCGCGGAGTTGGCCCACGACAACACCGCCTCAGGCCAGGCCGGTCATGCAACAGCGTTGGCCGCCCGCCCCGATGCTGCGGTGAAGGCAGCTGCCTGGGCTGCGGCCGTGCAGGGTACTGAGCTGTCCAACCAGCTACTCACCGCCACCATCACCGGGTTCACCGCTGCATCTGCAGAGTTGCTGGCACCCTATGCTGAACCGTACTTCGAATGCCTGCGGGACGTGTGGAGCACCCGGAGCATCGAAATCGCCAGCCGGATTGTCCGGGGCCTCTACCCTGCCGCCCAGGACCTTGCCGAAGGGACGGCACCCGCGGACCACCCCATCCTGCGCCGCACAGACGCGTGGCTGGACGACAACCTGGATGCGCCCCGGGCACTGCGGCGCATCCTCATCGAGCAGCGCAGCCACCTGCTGCGCGCTTTGACGGCACAGGCGGCCTGAACCGCCCTGCACAGTGAACCCTGGGTTCGTTGTGCAGGGACGGTCCCTGCACAACGAACTCGGGGTTCACTGCGCTACGGGACGCGGTTGAGCCACTGGTCGGTGCCGAATTGCTCCGCAACCCGCTGCTGGGCGGCCGCGAGCTCGGCCTCAGTGAGTTCGGTGGGAGTGGCAGCGTAGCGTTCGGTGAACACTTCGGTCATGGCCGCGATGATGTCGTTGCGAGCCAGCCCAGTCTGGCGCCGGAGCGGGTCCACGCGCTTCTTGGCGCTGCGGGTGCCCTTGTCCGAGAGCTTCTCCTTGCCGATCCGGAGCACCTCCACCATCTTGTCGGCGTCAATGTCGTAGCTCATGGTGACGTGGTGCAGCATGCCGCCGTTGGCCAGCCGCTTCTGCGCGGCCCCGCCAATCTTGCCCTGGTCGGTGGCGATGTCGTTGAGCGGGACGTAGAACGCCTGCACACCGATCTTCGCCAGCGCCGCCATGACCCAGGCATCCAGGAACGGGTAGGAGTCCGCGAAGCTCAAGCCGTCCACCAGCGTCTGCGGCAGGTACAGGGAGTACGTGATGCAGTTGCCAGCCTCCATGAACATGGCGCCGCCACCGCTGATGCGTCGCACCACTGAGATACCGTGCTTGGACACCCCGTCCGGGTCCACCTCGTTCCGGACTGATTGGAAGCTGCCAATCACTACCGACGGCTCCTGCCAGTCCCAGAAACGCAGGGTGGGGTTGCGGCGGCCCGCTCCCACTTCCTCTGCCAGCACCTCATCAAGGGCCACGTTGATCTGGGTCGGCAGGACGGTTGGGCCCATAATGTCCCAGTGATGGTCCGTCCACGCGGTCGCCTTGGCCAGGGCCCGGCGCACCGTGATGGCCACGGCCTCCGCGGAGAAGCCGAACAGGACTGCGGCGGCAGGCAGCGCGGCAGTGACGGCAGCGGCCAGGTCAGCCGCCGTCGTGGTTTCCGGAAGCCCGGTGAGGGCTCGGTTGATGTCCAGGAGCGCTTCGTCGGGTTCCAGGAAGAAGTCGCCACTGACCGAGACGTCCGCCAAGGCGCCTTCCACGACTGCGAGGTCAACCACCACAAGTTTCCCGCCAGGCACCTTGTATTCGCCGTGGAGGAGGGGGGTGGCTGCGGAACTCGATGCTTGTGTCATGGTTCCATCCTGCCCCACCGGCGTCGGCGCCAAAAAAACGCAGAAGGCCCCCCCCGATTCGGTGCGGGCCTTCTGGCTAAGCTCAGGCGAAAATTACTTCTTGCCGCCGAAGCCCTTGAAGCGAGCGTTGAAGCGCTCGACGCGACCTGCGGAGTCCATAATGCGCTGCTTGCCCGTGTAGAACGGGTGGGACTCGGAGGAGATTTCGACGTCGATGACCGGGTAGGTGTTGCCGTCTTCCCACTCGATGGTCTTCTTGGAGCCAACGGTGGACTTGGTGAGGAACTTTACGCCGGAAGCCAGGTCGTTGAAGACAACAGCTTCGTACTTCGGGTGGGTGTTCTGCTTCATAATGGGGCCTTTTGTTCACGCACCTGGATTTTGCCAGTGTGCAGGTATGAATGGGATGGTGCGCAATGCGGCCGATCGAGCAGGCACGGCAAGGGAACCAGCTACCTATCATAGCGGACCGGAACCGCCCTGACGAACCAACGGCGGTCAATCCGCAGGTCAGCTAGTCGCGAACCCGCAGCTCCCAGAAGGCAACGGCAGAAGCTGCCGCCACGTTCAGCGAATCCACGCCGCGTCGCATGGGGATTTTGACGGCCAGGTCGACGGCGGCAAGGGTCTCAGCGCTCATTCCTGCCCCTTCGGTGCCCAGCACCAAGGCCAGCCGCTCTGGGTTTCGGGCGGCAACCACATCGACGTCTTCGGCGTCCGGCGTGAGTTCGAGTGCGGCCACGGTGAACCCGTGCTCCTTGAGGACGGCGAGGTCCGCGGGCCAGCTTTCCAGGCGCGCCCACGGCACCTGGAAGACGGTGCCCATGCTCACCCGGACACTGCGCCGGTACAAGGGGTCCCCGCATCGTGGCGAGACTAGGACCGCGTCTAAGTCCAGCGCGGCTGCCGAACGGAAGATGGCGCCCACGTTCGTGTGGTCCACAATGTCCTCAAGGACGGCGACTCGGCGGGCGCCCGCCAGGATCGTAGCCAGCGGCACGGGAGCGGGGCGCTGCATGGCGGCCATGGCGCCACGGTGCAGGTGGAAGCCGGTAATTTCCTCCAGGAGGGCGGCGCTGCCAATAAACGCCGGTACGTTGGGGTGGGCGGCCAAGACATCTTCAAGGTCTGCCAGCCACTTCTCCGCGAGGAAGAAGGAGCGCGGCTGGTGGCCGGCTGCGAGGGCGCGCCGCAACACCCGCGAGGACTCTGCGATGTACATGCCCTCCGCGGGTTCGCGGAGCTTCCGCAGGTGCACATCGGTCAGTTGGGTGTAATCGGAGACGCGCGGATCAGCTGCCGTCTCGAGGTAGTGGAGCGTCACTTCAGCAGGTTGGCGATCATGAAGCCCAGCGCCACCAGGCCCAGGACGAAGATCACGCCGCGGAGTACCGCAGGCTTGAGCTTGCGTCCTACCTTCGCGCCCATCAAGCCGCCAATGGTGGAGCTGATGGCGATCAGCAGGACAACCCACCAGTTGATCCGATCGAACGCGAAGAGCAGGTAGGAAACGGCTGCCACCACGTTGACGCCGAGGACCAGGAAGTTCTTCATGGCGTTGGCGTTTTGGATGCTGCCGCTGAGGAAGATCCCCAGGATGCCCACCAGCAGGATGCCCTGGGCCGCCACGAAGTATCCGCCGTAGACGCCCGCCAGGTAGACCAGCACCACCAGGAGCACGCCGTGGTGTTTGTCCTTGGCAGCCTGCGCGGGGTCGGCTTCGCGCTGCCGGACCCAGGCCTGGAGTTTGGGTTGAAACATCACCATCAGCAGTGCAACCACCAGCAGGACGGGCGCAACGTAGTGGAAGACCTTCTCCGGGAGGTGCAGCAGGAGCCACGCGCCGGAGATGCCGCCCAGGAGCGAGGCGGGCAGCAGTTTCAGCAGCTGCCGGCCACGGCCCTTGATTTCTTTGCGATACCCGTAGGCACCAGCCGCGCCCCCGGCCACCAGGCCCATGGCGTTGCTCATGGAGGCCACCACGGGCGAAATCCCGAGCGCAATAAGCACGGGGAAGGTCACCAGCGTGCCGGAGCCCACCACGGCGTTGATGGTGCCAGCCCAGAGGCCGGCGACGAACACGAAAATACTGCTCAGAAGGTCCATGACGACGGCCCCTTGAGATCAGCGAAGAGCGACGGCGGAATACCGGCCGTCATTGACACTGACACTGAGCTCAAGCCCGAAGGTCGCACTGAGGTTGGCGCCGGTAAGAACCTCGGTGATGGGTCCAGCGGCAACCACCGCTGCATCCCGGAGCAACATGGCGTGGGTGAAGCCTGGCGGTACTTCTTCCAGGTGGTGCGTTACAAGGACCATTGCTGGTGCTGCCTCATCCCGGGCCAGTTCACTGAGCCGGTGAACCAGGTCCTCGCGGCCGCCCAGGTCAAGCCCCGCTCCGGGCTCGTCAAGGAGGAGGAGTTCAGGATCGGTCATCAGGGCGCGCGCGATCTGGACACGTTTCCGCTCGCCTTCTGAGAGGGAGGCAAACTTCCGGTTCAGGAACGGTCCCATCCCCCACTGGTTCAGCAGTCGGAAGGCGCGCCGTTCGTCGTCGCGCTCGTAGCCTTCGCGCCAGCGCCCGGTGACGCCGTATGCGGCCGTGACCACCACGTTGAGGACGGTTTCGCTCTCGGGGATCTGGTTGGCCAGCACTGCGGAGGACAGGCCAATCCGCGGCCGTAATTCGAAGACGTCGACGGCGCCGAGCACCTCGTCGAGGATCCCGGCCGTTCCACTGCTGGGGTGTAGCCGGGCGGCAGCGATCTGGAGGAGCGTCGTTTTTCCGGCGCCGTTGGGGCCAAGGATGACCCACCGCTCGCCTTCGTTGACCTCCCAATCGACCTTGTCGAGGAGCGTCTTTGCGCCCCGCACAACGCTGACTGCGGCCAATTCCAGAACTTCGCTCATAGGCATAGACACTAGGACAAAACGGGCACTGACTGATAACTGGAGGGTCATCTTCGCAGCTCACCACCGCGGCAGCCCCACGACTCCCCCGCAACAGGTCCGAGGGCCGCCACACGGCTGACTAAGATTGCAGGCATGACTTCGAATGTGACAGCTGTCAGCTACGGCCCCACAGTAAGCTCCGACGCGCTGGATCTGCTCCGCTCAACGCTCTCTGCTCACGGTGCTGTTGTGGGCGTGGAAGCTGATTCCGGTGACGCGCGTTATCAGGTTCACAGCATCGAGCTGACGGTACCGGAGTCAGGGCTCGCCGATCTTCGCAGCGGCGTGGCGGCTGCTGCCCTGGTCGGGATGGACACGGCCTTGGTGCCGGCCGAGTTGCGCAGCGCAGCCCGGAAGCTGCTGATCATGGACGTCGACTCCACCTTGATCCAGCAGGAAGTCATCGAACTTTTGGCAGCCCATGCGGGCAAGCGCGAGGAAGTCGCGGCCGTGACCGAAGCTGCCATGCGCGGTGAGCTGGATTTCGCCCAGAGCCTGCACGCCAGGGTGGCAGTCCTCGCCGGGCTGCCGTCCGACGTCGTTACCTCCGTCCGCGAGGAGGTGCTGCTCAGTGCCGGGGCGGCGGAGCTGGTGGCGGCTTTCAAAGCAGCCGGGCATGTTGTTGCGGTGGTTTCTGGCGGCTTCAACCAGATCCTCGCCCCGATTGCGGCCGAGCTGGACCTGGATTACTGGCAGGCGAATGAGCTGGAGATCGTGGACGGCAAGCTAACCGGCAAGGTGCTTGGCGCCGTGGTTGACCGGGCCGCCAAGGAAAAATACTTGCGTGAATGGGCCGCCGCGGAGGGCATTGCCATGGAACACACGGTGGCGGTGGGCGATGGCGCCAACGATCTCGACATGCTGGGCGCGGCGGGAATCGGCGTGGCGTTCAATGCCAAGCCTGCGGTCCGGGCTGTTGCTGATTCCGCCATCAACATGCCTTACCTGGACGCCGTCCGGCACATCGCCGGCGTCTAGTTGACAGACAAGAAAGCGCCCGGTCGGTTGCCTGTGAAGGCAACCGACCGGGCGCTTTTTCGCGTGGTGAGCCTAGCTTGCGGACTCTTCGCCGGACTTGCCGAAGTAATCGGCACCGCCGGCGTATTCGGTGTGGCCCGATTCGACGTCGGCGGTTGCCATGCTGGCCACGACCTCGGCGAATTCGGCGACTGAGTAAAGCTTGCCGGCCTCGGCCCGGCGTGCCTCAATGGCGCCGGGGGTGGAACGGTCCAGGAGCGTTGCGGTGACAGTTCCTTCGATCATGTCGCCGGACACCACCACCAGGGTGATGCCCTTGTCTGCGAGGCTGGGGACGAGTTCCCGGAGGGCGTCCTCCCCTGCGCGCTTGCTGCGGGCGACGCCCTCATAGGCGGGCATGGTGGGAACCGAATCGATGAAGTGCGCCTGGTGGCTGGTGACGAACACCACGCGTGAACCCTCGGCCATGACGGGAACAGCGGCGTTCAACATGGCCACCTGGGCGTCCCTGTTGAGCTTCAACGCATAGTCGTCACCCATGCCGGCTTCCATCCCGCCGGAAGCGTTCAATACCAACAGGTCCAGGCGGCCGAAGTTCTCCATGGCAGCGCTGGCCAGGGCGTGAACGCCCTCCTCGCTGGTCAGGTCGGCGCCAATTGCTACGGCGCGGCCGCCTGCAGCCTCGATTCCTGCCACCACCTTGTTGGCCCGCGGTGCCTTCTGGCGGTAGTTGACCACCACTGCGGCTCCCTGCGCTGCCAGAATGGTGGCCACATCGGCTCCGATGCCACGGGAGGATCCAGTGACGATCGCGGTCTTGTTGTCCAGCAGTCCCATGGGGCTCCTTCGTTTGAAACGTAAAAATTGCTTTCGGCCTGCCACCCATCATGCCAGCGGAGGCGGTCGAATCCCTGGTCCAATCTCCTCCATGAAGGCTGGACCACCAGACGTCGGGGCTCAGTGACCCATTCCCAGGCCGCCATCAACGGGGATCACGGCACCAGAAATGTAGGCTGCTTCATCGCTGGCTACCCAGCGCACCACGTTGGCTACCTCTGTCGCTTCTGCGAACCGGCCTGCCGGGATGCTGGACAGGTAATCCTTCTGGGTGGCTTCGGGGAGTTCCGCGGTCATGTCTGTGTTGATGAAGCCGGGTGCCACCACGTTGGCGGTGATGCCGCGTGAGCCAAGCTCGCGGGTGAGGGACCGGGCGATGCCCACCAGGCCGGCTTTGGACGCCGAGTAGTTAATCTGGCCGGGAGCGCCGTAGAGGCCGGAGACCGAAGAAATCAGCACTACCCGGCCCTTGCGTAGTTTGATCATTCCCCGGGAGGCGCGCTTGATGACGCGGAAAGCTCCGGTGAGGTTGGTGTCGATGACGGAGGTGAAGTCTGTTTCGCTCATCCGGAGCAACAAGGTGTCCTTGGTGATGCCGGCGTTGGCGATCAGCACCTCCACGGGGCCGTGGGCGGCTTCAACCTCTTTGAACGCAGCGTCCACGGAGGCCTCGTCGGTAACATCGGCCTGGACGCCCAGGATTCCTTCGGGCAAGTCAGCGGTGCTGCGGTAGGTCACGGCCACTTTGTCCCCGTTGGCCAGGAAGGCTTTGGCAATGGCCAGCCCGATCCCACGGTTTCCGCCGGTGACGAGGACGCTGCGGGGTGCGGGTACTGCTTCAGTCATGGTGGTGAGCTCCAGTTTTCTGCGACTAAATGCGCTGGGGTGTGACGGCTGAATCCGATCCTATCGTCCGGCCCCGCCTGCGTTTGGGCGCAACTGCCGATGGTGCGAGAATTAGGAAGAAGCCTTTGGAGTGTGATCAAACACCGTGACCCTCGAAAATCATGCGGGAGCCGCCAAGCCGGGCCAACCTGATCGGTTTGCGGGCGACGCGGAAGTACACAGCATCACTGGAGCTGGCAGCAGCCATTCCGAGGCGATGCGGCAACGGATGCGCAAGTATGCACTGGCCATGGGTATCAGGATGGTATGCCTGGTCCTTGTTTTCGTGGTGGACGGTTGGTTCAAGATCGTGGTGATTGCCGGCGCCGTGTTCCTCCCCTGGGTTGCCGTCCTGATCGCTAATGGCGGGGACTTGGCGGCCAAGCCCAGTGAACTCCTGATTGACTCGGCACCGCTATCCGAACTGGACAGCCCGGAGCCCCCGCCGGCATATGCCGCTGGTAGTGAAGTTTTCGAAGGCGAGATCCTGTCCGATGACGTGCTGCAGGGCGAAGTGATCGAGGACGACGACACCCCAGACCCGAGGACCACCACGTGAGTATTTTTGACCTGGCAGCAGGATCAGGGTCTCCTGCGTCCGCGCCCGGAGCCATCTGCGCCCGGAAAGCCTGCCGGGCGCAGGCTTCGTGGCAACTCCTCTGGAACAACCCCAAAATTCACACCCCGGAACGGCGCAAAATCTGGCTCGCCTGCCAGGAGCACCGGAGCTGGCTGGAAGACTACCTGCAGACGCGCGGTCTGTGGAAAGACACGATTGAGCTGCCGGCCACCCCGGCACACGGCACCCTGGAGCAGGACTGAATGTACCGTTTTCTCTTTTCCAGCAAGTGGCTGGGATACCTACTGCTCGCTGCCATCTTCGCGACGGCCTGCGTGTTCCTGGGCCGCTGGCAGATGGACCGGCGCGCTGAAACGCTTGCAGAAATCGACCGTGTGGTCACGAACTATTCGGCAACACCCATTCCCTTCTCTGCAGCCAAGGACCAGTTCGCCGCCCTGGATCCCGCCAAAGAGTGGACCCAGGTGGAAGTCACCGGCAGCTATGATCCTGCCGGCGAACGGATTGTCCGGAACCGGCCGCTCAACGGGCAACCGGGGTATGAAGTGGTGGTTCCGTTCCGGCTGACGTCAGGCGAAACAATCGTCATTGATCGCGGTTGGCTGCCCATCGGCAACAACAATCCTGGCAGGCCGGACTCGATCCCTGCCCCACCCACCGGAACCGTGACCGCCGTCGTACGCCTGCAACATGGTGAGCCGGAGCTCCAGCGGGGCGCCCCGGAAGGCCAGCTCGCCTCCATTGACCTGCCCACCTACTCGAGTGAACTCGGCTATCCGCTCATGACGGGCGCCTACGGACAGTTGGCCAGCGAGACCCCGGCCGTTGCCGAGATGCCGTTTCCCTTCCCGAAGCCAGCCACCGAGGAGGGGACACACCTGTCCTACTCGCTGCAGTGGTTCGCGTTCGGCGTCCTGATGTTCATCGGGTTTGGGTATGCGGCCCGGCAGCAGGCCAGGAACGCCGCGATCGACGCCGAGGCGGATGCGGCGGAAGGGCTTCCGGAGGGAACCACCCACGCAGCTGCTGCCGCGTGGCGGCCACGGCCCGCGCCCGTGCGCAAACGGCGGCACCCCACGTCGGAGGACGAGGAAGACGCACTTCTGGACGCGCAGGGCTACTAGGCACAAGCCGCAGGACCCGGCCGCGGCGCGGTCGGTTCCTGCGCGGAACCGCTTAGGCCAGCGTGATCAGGTCCAGGTAATCTTCGTTCCAGTGGTCCTCGATGCCGTCCGGCAGGAGCACAACGCGCTCGGGGTTGAGCGCCTCCACGGCGCCCTCGTCGTGGCTGACCAGCACGACGGCGCCGCTGTAGTTCTTTAGCGCGCCCAGGATTTCGGCGCGGCTGGCGGGGTCCAGGTTGTTGGTGGGTTCGTCCAGGAGCAGCACGTTGGCGCTCGATGCCACGATGGTGGCCAGTGCCAACCGCGTCTTCTCACCGCCGGACAGGACGCCGGCCGGTTTGTCGACGTCGTCGCCGGAGAACAGGAATGAACCCAAGATGCCGCGCACCTCTGCGTCTTTCATGTCCGGAGCTGAGGAGCGCATGTTTTCAAGGACTGACCGGTCCACGTCGAGGGTCTCGTGTTCCTGCGCGTAGTAGCCCACCTTGAGGCCGTGGCCGGGAACCACTTCACCAGTATCGGGCTTGTCCACACCGGCGAGCATCCGCAGCAGGGTGGTTTTGCCGGCACCGTTGAGGCCCAGGATGACCACTTTGGAGCCGCGGTCAATGGCCAGGTCCACGTCGGTGAAGATTTCGAGTGAACCGTAGGACTTGCTCAAGCCTTCGGCGGTGAGTGGGGTGCGGCCACACGGTGAGGGATCCGGGAAGCGCAGCGCTGCCACCCTGTCGTTCTCCCGGACTGCTTCCAACCCGCTCAGCAGCCGCTCGGCACGCTTGGCCATGTTCTGCGCAGCAACGGCCTTGGTGGCCTTGGCGCGCATCTTGTTGGCCTGGTCGAAGAGGACCTGGGCCTTCTTCTCGGCGTTGGCACGTTCGCGCTTGCGGGCGCGCTCGTCGGTTTCGCGCTGGGTGAGGTAGCGCTTCCAGTCCATGTTGTAAAAGTCGATCTGGGCGCGGTTGGCGTCGAGCAGGAAGACTTTGTTGACGGTGGCCTGGAGCAGTTCCGTATCGTGACTGATGACGATCAGGCCACCCTGGTGATTCTTCAGGAAGTCACGCAGCCAGGAGATGGAATCGGCGTCGAGGTGGTTGGTGGGTTCGTCGAGGAGCATGGTCTCGGCGTCCGAGTAAAGGATGCGGGCGAGTTCCACGCGACGGCGCTGGCCACCGGAAAGGGTCTTGAGCGGCTGGTTGAGCAACCGGTCCGGCAGGGCCAGGTTTGAGCAGATCGCTGCGGCTTCGGCTTCGGCAGCGTAGCCGCCGGCGGCAAGGAATTCAGCCTCGAGCCGGTCGTACCGGTTCATCGCCTTGCGAGCCACAGCAGCGTCCTCGCTCGCCATCTCATCCTGCGCCTTGCGAAGCTTACCGACGGCGATGTCCAGGCCGCGGACGGACAGGATCCGGTCGCGTGCCAACTGTTCCATGTCCGGGGTGCGGGGGTCCTGCGGCAGGTAGCCAATCTCACCCGTCCGCGTCACCTTCCCGGCAGCGGGCAGGCCCTCGCCGGCAAGGACGCGGGTGAGGGTGGTTTTGCCGGCACCGTTACGGCCTACCAGCCCGATCTTGTCGCCCTTGTCGATCCGGAAGCTCACCTGGTCCATGAGGAGGCGGGCACCAGCACGCAGTTCAAGATCCTGGACAGTAATCACAGCAGGTAAGGCCTTTCACAACAGGGGAACGCCACGGTCGCAACAACAGATTCAGTGCGGGCGGGCAGAGTGGCCGGAGAACGGCCCTTTCAAGTCTACCGTCCAGGGCTAGACAGGATAACCGGGTTTCAGACCCTGGCGTGGCTCCCGCAAAGGCGGCAACGTGCGGCGACCCGCTCAGAGAAGCCGTATCCTCCTCATAAAGAAAGAGGGGATGTTAGCAATGACACAAACACCAATAGATAATCCGCAGGCGGTCGCAGACGGAGGTTCGCTGGAACTCCTCCGAGTACCGGCCTGGCAGGCCAAGTACAAACTCAGTTCGAATCCGGAAGAGCTTGCACACATGGTTTGTTGTCGGGATCTGGATTGGCGTCGGGCCATTTGTGGATATTACGAAGAGCACCAGTCGATCGTGGACCACGCGCACAACGTCTGCTCGATGTGCGTGGAAACTGCCGAAAGCATGGGAGTAACCATTGGTGACAGACAGTGCCCCATCGAGCAAAGGGCGTGCCCCGATGATGAGGAAGTCGACAAGATCATTGCCGAACGAACGTCCAGGTCCTGATTACGTCGTCGTGGGAGGCGATCCACGAGGGCATGCAGTGGACACCGAGCAGATCCTCGACGGCGGCAACACCAGCGGCGTTGTTGTTCGCGTTGGTTCGACAGTTCGGAAGCCGTGGACGGATGCGAGCGCTACCGTCCAGTCCTTCATGGCTGCAGTCAGGGAGGCCGGCGTCGACGTGCCTGAGGTCTTTGGCCGAGACGAGCAGGGCCGGCAGGTCATCGAATATGTTCCTGGCCAACTAGCCATCGATGCGGATCCACTGACACAGCAGCAACTCGGCCGGATTGGAGCGATGGTAGGGGCGATCCACGATGCGAGCACGGAGTTCGTTCCCGCGCTTGACGCACCCTGGATCACGGCCATTCCCAGTCCTGGCAGCGAGCTCATCTGCCACAACGACTTGGCTCCGTGGAACCTGATCGTTGGTGAACGGATGACGTTTATCGATTGGGATGCAGCTGCCCCTAGCACCCGGTTGTGGGATCTTGCCTACGCCGCCCAGGCGTTCACCCTCTCCAACACCCAGCAGCCTCCTCAGGAGGCCGCCCAGAACCTGGCGGCGTTCGTGGACGGTTACAGGGCCGACGTCGGACTCCGCACTGAACTCCCTGCCGCCATGCATCGTCGGGCTGAGGCGATGCATCACCTGCTGGAATCCTCGCACGCAGTGGGGCAGGAACCGTGGGCCAGTATGTACGCCGACGGACACGGTGACCAGTGGCGGGCAGCAAGCCTGTACGCGGAGCAGCACCAATCCGTCTGGGCCAGTGCCCTCGCTGTGCCCACTGAGTGAAGGGTTGACGCGGCAGTTTCGCAACGCGGCCACAGGCGGGCGCCGAATCTGTGCCTTTCAACCGAGTCCACGCCAAAAGTACTGTCGAAACCCTACAAGAAAGTGCCTTACCGGCGGGCGTAATGTCAGCGATACCTAGACGCAGTACCTTCGCATCCCCTCCGACAGGACCACCCATGAGCACCTCGACCCCCACCAAACAGCTGAACCGGGCGCGCACCCGCTGGAACGCCACAGACCTTGGCCTGATTGCCGTGTTTGCCGCGCTCGTGGCTGCCGCGGCCTTGGCTCCGGCTCTGGCCATCACGGGCATCGGGGTACCTATCACCTTCCAGACCCTCGCGGTGATGCTGACCGGTCTGGTTCTCGGCCCGGCACGGGCATTCGCCGCCGTCGGGCTGTATGTCCTGCTGGGCCTGGCCGGGCTGCCCATCTTCAGCTTGGGCCGCAGTGGACTGAGCGTCCTGGCGGGCCCCTCGGCCGGTTACATCATCGCCTTCCCCATCGCAGCAGCGGTGGTGGGCTGGCTCGCCACCGTGGTGATCCGCCGGACCGTCAAGGCCCGGGCCATCTGGTTCTTCGTGGCCGCGGCGGTGACCAGCGCCGTCGTGATTCACTCCCTGGGTATCGCCGGCATCGCCCTGACCACCAAAGCAACCCTTGGCCAGGCGTTCCTCAGCGATGCCGTGTTCTACCCCGGCGACATCGTGAAGAACATCGTGGCAGCCGGCATTGCCGTTGCCCTGCACCGGGCCTTTCCGGACATCCTGGTCCGCCGCGCCAAGCGCGCAGTCCGCACTACCGCCTAGGCTTCTCACCATGCCCGCCATCTGCTTCGACGCCGCTACTGTTGCCATTCCGGTGGACCATCTGCCAGAACCCAAGGTGCTGCTGGACGCCATCACCTTGGACCTGACGGAACGGCGGGTGGGGGTCATTGGCGCAAACGGGTCCGGTAAGTCCACCCTCCTCCGCCTGATCAACGGCCTGGTGCAACCCAGCGCAGGGATCGTCTCCGTGGCTGGGCTCGACACCAGCCGGGACGTCCGGAAAGTACGTCGCTGCGTAGGGTTTGTTTTCACCGATCCGTTATCCCAACTGGTGATGCCCACCGGCCGGGAAGACGTGGAGCTCTCGCTCCGCCGGACTGCGCGCAACGGGGCTGAACGGGCCCGCTTGGCCGAGGCAGCCCTGAACCGGTTGGGCCTGCTGGCCTTGGCCGACCAAAGCATCTACGAACTGTCCGGCGGAGAGCGGCAGCTCCTCGCGCTGGCGGCCGTGTTGGCCGTCAACCCCTCGGTCCTGGTCCTTGATGAACCCTCCACTTTATTAGACCTGCGGAACCGCGAGCTCCTGCGCCGCACCCTGGCCGGGCTGGACCAGCAGATTGTCATGTCCAGCCACGACCTGGACCTGATGCTCGATATGGACCGGGTGCTGGTGATCGACAACGGCACGGTCGCGTTTGACGGTGAACCAGTCGCAGCAGTCGCCTACTACCGTGCCCTGTCCCTGGCCAGCCTCGACGCGCCGAGGCCCGGTGTGACATGAGGGATCACGGCTTCCTCCTCGCCACCTACGTCCCCGGCACCTCATTGATTCACCGGGCACCGCTGGCCCTGAAATTCCTGTTGGTCTTCGGCTGCGGGATTGCGTCCTTTGTTGTGGCCGACTGGCGCTGGTCTGCCTCCGCCCTGGTGGCCTTGAGCGCCTTGTTCCTGCTGTCCGGGGCCGGCCTGAAACGGCTGTGGCGGGCAGTGCGGGTCCTGGTTCCTGTCCTGCTCCTGATCGGGATTTTCCAGTGGTGGCAGCTGGGCGGCGCCACGGCTGCCCGAATCGTGCTGAACATCCTCACCTGCGTGGTGGCGGCCTCGCTGCTCACGGTCTCCACCCCGGTTCAGCGGCTACTGGACGGCGTGGTGTCGCTGGCGACTCCGCTGCGCCGGTTTGGCGCGGACCCGGAACGCTTCGCCCTCACCATCGGCATCATGCTACGCAGCATTCCGTTCATCGCGGGCACCTTTGCTGACGTCCGGGATTCCGCCAAGGCGCGTGGCCTGGAACGCAATCCGCGTGCCCTGGTCCTGCCCGTATTCATCAGTTCGGTGGCGTACGCCCGGCAGACCGGCGAGGCGCTGGCCGCCCGCGGGTTGGGTGAAGCCGAGGACTGACTAGGCCGCCCGCAGGTCCTCGTACTGCAGCAACGCTGCCGTTCCCATCCCGCCGGCAATGCTGATCATGGCCAGGCTCGGAATCCCGGTGCTCCCCGACCTGCGGGCGCGTGCCAAGAGTCGCGTCACCAGCACCGCCCCCGACGCGCCGTAGGCATGCCCCAGGGCCAGTGCGCCGCCGTCGGTATTGGTGACGTCCTCGCTGAGCCCCACGAGGTCGAGACAGGCCAGGGTCTGCGATGCGAAGGCCTCGTTGAATTCGACCATGCCAATTCCACTGCCAGTCAGTCCTGCGGCCGCGAGGACGTGACGCGCTGCCGAGGCCGCACCGACGCCTAGCAGGGTTGGCTCCATGCCGGCGGTGTCGGTGCCGAGCACCAGCAGACCGTCGGTTGCTCCCAGGTCCCGCGCGCGTTCCAAGGAAGTAATTACGACGGCGGAGGCTGCGTCCGCGTCGAAGCATGAGTTTCCGGCGGTGACGGCTCCGCCCGGGACAAACGCGGCGGGGAACCTCGCCATGACGGCTGGGGTGAGGTTGCGGCGTGGGCCGTCGTCCGCTGCGACCTCACCGGCGGGCGGATGGAGGGGGACGATCTCGCGCTGGAAATGCCCGGCAGCGGCGGCCGCCAAGGCCTTTTTATGGCTGGACAGCGCGAACGTGTCCTGCCGATCCTTGCTGACGGCATACTCGCGCGCCACGTTTTCCGCCGCGATGCCCATGTCTGGATCACCAAAGCTGCCCGGCACAAACTGGGCCCGGGCGAAAAACTCCGGTTCGCCGTCGTCGTTCCGCCGCGCCCTCAGCGGCGCGGTGCTGGTGCTTTCGGCTCCCCCAGCCAGATAAATCGGGCTACCGCCAGCCGCAACCAGGCGCGACGCCAGGACAATGGCGTCCAACCCCGAACCGCACTGGCGATCCACGGTCACGCCTGGCACCGTGACGGGCAGGCCGGCAGTCAGCGCCGCAAGCCGCGCCATGTTTCCACCCGCCCCCACCGCATTCCCCATGATCACGTCCGTGACGTCCTCGGGCGCCACGCCGGTATCCGCGAGCAGCCGAACCAGGACTGGCGCGAGGAGCTCATGGACAGGGACGCCACGGAGCGCGCCCTGGGTACGGCAAACCGGAGTGCGGAGCGCGGCGATGATGACCGGTTGCCGGTCCGGCGGGAGCGCAAGATGGTCAGGAGCCAAGGCTGCGCACCCGCTTGTCGTTGGCTGCGATCCAGTCAAGAAGCAGTCCCCTGCTGACCTTGCCGCGATCGGTGGTGGGCAATTCGGCGAGCAGGTAGTACTGGAGCGGCCGCTTGTCCCGTGGGAGCAGATCCTCCAGGCCAGCCTTGATTTGCGTGGCGGTCAAGGCGCCGTGGGCGGGCACGATTCCGGCCACCACCCGCTGGCCGCGGATGTCGTCCGGCATGCCAGCGGCAATGGCCGAGCCCACTCCGGGAACAGCGGCCAGGGCGAGTTCCACCTCATGCGGGTAAACGTTCTTTCCTGCAGTGAGGATCATGTCGGCCCGCCGGCCCAGGATGTGCAGCTCGCCGTCGTGCAGGAAACCCTGGTCACCCACGGTGTACCAGTCCCCGAACTGGCGGAGGGCCTCGCCGTCATCCCCCCAGAGGTAGCCGTTGCTGACCATGGGGCTGCGGACGCTGATATTGCCGGGGATGCCGTCCGCCAGCGGTTCGCCGGCGTCGTCAATGATTCTGACGTCCACCCCGGGGAACGGTTTGCCGATGCCCGTGCCACCGAGTTCCAGGGGTGCGCTCGCGGGCAGGCCAGTGCCGGAGACGAAGCTGAGCTCGGAGGCGCCGTAGTACTCAAAGATCGTCGCGTTTGGTGCCCAGCGCCGGGCCGCCTGCAAGGTGCGGGCGTCCAGCTTGGATCCGGCGCAGATGATGGTGCGGATGCCTGCAGCGTCCACGCCACCGGCAATACCGCGTTCGCTGAGCATCCGCAGCATGGTGGGGACCAAAACTAGACGGGTCACCCGATCGTAGGTGATGGCCGCGTGCACGTCGCCCACATCGAACGTCGTTAGGGTCTGGAATTCGGCACCGGCGTAGAGGCACTCGGAAAGAGCGTAGAGATTCAGGCTTGCAGCCAGTGGTCCAGGTGCCAGTGTGACGTCGTTGGGTTCCAAGCCGAAGAACTCAATGGACGCGTCGAAGGACGTCTGCCAGGAGCGCCTCGAACGGGTAAAGGCTTTGGGAACTGATGTGGTCCCGGAGGTAAGGCCGATCAGGAAGGTCGAGCCGCCAGGTCCGTCCGTCAACGCATCGTCGGCGCCCGCAGAGCCCGGGACGGCGTCTGCTGCAATGTGTTGGGAGATGGTGGCGCGCAGCCCAGCGGACCAGGCGGGATCCAACACTGCGCATTGCCGCTCCCCTGCGACGGCGGCCGCGTAGTTGAGCACAAAGTCCGCGGAATTCTCCTGACACAGGGCCGTCACCGGACCGGTCGCCGCCAGCCGTGCCGTTGCCCCATCCCGAAGTTCGGACCAGGTCACCCGGACACCACCGATCACCACCGCAGGCTGGTGCGGGCGCTCTGCGGCCCAGCGCTGGATACGGTCGAGGAATGGCACGCCTCAACTTTACTCACGGGCTGGGCGCCTGCCAGCGCCCAGGAGCTATTGTGACCGTATGAGCTTCAATGACAATGCGCGGTTGGACCCATCGCAGGTCCAGGATCGACGGGGTTCCGGCGGCGGAATGGGCCGGGGCGTCAAAGTGGGTGGCGGATTGGGCGGCGGACTCGTGCTGCTCGTCGCCATCCTCCTCGGCGTCAACCCTGATCTCCTGCAGGGGTTGACGGGCGGCACCGATACCCCGCAGGTCCAGTCCCAAGGCACGGCACCGGCCTGCGTGACCGGTGCCGACGCGGATGCGCGCGTTGACTGCCGGATCACCGGCACCGTCAACAGCCTCAACGCCTTCTGGCCCACTTACCTAAAGCAGTATGGGGTGGACTACCCTCGCCCGCAGACAGTGATCTTCTCCTCGTCAACCAACACTGGTTGTGGAGCGGCCACCAGCGACGTTGGACCGTTCTACTGCCCCACGGACACCACCGCCTATTTCGATCCCGGCTTCTTCCAGGAGCTTGTTGACCGGTTCGGCTCTTCCGGTGGCCCGTTGGCGCAGGAATACGTGGTGGCGCACGAATTTGGCCACCACGTCCAGAACATCTTGGGCTACCTGGAACGGGCGCAGCAGGATCCGCAGGGGCCCGAGTCGGGAGCGGTTCGGACGGAACTCCAGGCCGATTGCTACGCGGGTCTCTGGGTCCGCCATGCCACGTCCGTTGCGGATCCCAGCACTGGTCAGCCCTTCCTGGACCCGCTCACGCAGACCGACCTGAACGATGCCTTATCGGCAGCTTCCGCGGTGGGCGATGACCGCATCCAGCAAGCCGCCACGGGCCGCGTCAATCCAGAGGCCTGGACGCATGGCTCCAGCCAACAACGGCAGGCCTGGTTCAGCCGCGGCTACGAGTCCGGCGATATCAACCAGTGCGACACCTTTTCAGCTGCCACCCTCTGACCCAGAGTTAACGACGCCGGCCGGGCACCTTCGCGAAAAGGTGCCCGGCCGGCATCGTAAATCTATGGCGGTGATGACTAGATGTTGAACCCGAGGGCGCGCATCTGGTCCTTGCCGTCGTCGGTGATCCGCTCAGGACCCCACGGCGGCATCCAGACCCAGTTCAGGCGCCACTCGTCGACAACGCCGTCAAGCGACTTGCCAACCTGTTCCTCCAGCACATCCGTGAGGGGGCAGGCAGCGGTGGTAAGGGTCATGTCGATGAGGAGCGCGCCGTCGTCGTCCGAGTATTTCAGCCCGTAGAGCAGGCCGAGGTCCACGATGTTGACACCGAGTTCGGGGTCGATGACGTCCTTGAGTGCCTCTTCGACGTCATCGAGGGCCGTCTGGCCAGGCTTGATTTCGGTCATGGAAGAATCCTACTGCGCGGGAACGGCAGCGATGGCGGCTGCGCCGGCACCCTTGGCGTAGCGGTCATAGCCTTCGTCTTCGAGACGGTCGGCGAGTTCGGGGCCGCCCTGCTCCACAACCTGGCCGTCAACAAAAACGTGAACGTAGTCAGGCTTGATATAGCGCAGGATCCGGGTGTAGTGCGTGATGAGCAGGGTGCCCATATTGCCGCCGGAGTGTGCGCGGTTGACGCCCTCGGAGACGACCTTGAGCGCATCGACGTCGAGGCCTGAGTCGGTCTCGTCAAGGATCGCAAACTTGGGCTTGAAGAGTTCGAGCTGGAGGATCTCCACCCGCTTCTTTTCGCCGCCGGAGAACCCCTCGTTGACGTTGCGCTGGGCGAAGTCGGCGTCGATCCGCAGCTCGGCCATGGCAGCCTTGACGTCCTTGGTCCAGGTCCGCAGCTTGGGAGCTTCGCCGTCAATGGCGGTTTTGGCGGTCCGCAGGAAGTTGGTCATGCTGACGCCGGGAACTTCCACGGGGTACTGCATGGCCAGGAAGACACCGGCGCGGGCGCGTTCGTCAACGCTCATGGCGAGGACGTCTTCGCCGTCCAGCGTGATGGTGCCTCTGGTGACGTTGTAGCGCGGGTGGCCGGCGATGGTGGAGGCTAAGGTGGACTTGCCCGAGCCGTTGGGACCCATGATGGCGTGGGTTTCGCCGGTCCGGATGACCAGGCTGACACCCTTCAGGATTTCCTTGGTGCCCTGCTCCGTCTCAATGCTGACGTGCAGGTCCTTGATCTCAAGAGTAGACATTCTCGTGTTCTCCTCTGCACCGTGCCTCTGGCAGCCGGTGCGGTTTCTGGCTGGAAGTTGGTTCGTAATTCTGGGTGTTAGCTGAATTTTGGCGCATCGGCGCCGTTGAGCACATTGGTGAAATCCACGTAGACCTCACCGGCGCGAATCTCGACGGCAAACACCGGCACGGGATCGTAAGCGGGAAGCTGCAGCGGGGCGCCGGTGCGCAGGTCGAACTGTGAGCCGTGGCCCCAGCATTCGATCGCGCAACCTTCCACCTCACCCTCGGAGAGGGAGATATCCGCGTGCGAGCAGGTGTCCCCGATCGCGTGGATGTCCCCCATCGAATCCTTGACGATGGCTACGGGGTAGTCGTCGATCAGGATCCGGAGGGCCTGCTTGGGCGAAATGTCATCCACTGCGCAGACAAGTTCGCCTTTTAGCTGTTCAGTCATGCCCCGTTGGCCTAGTTTTCCGTCAGCGCGAGTTCGCGCTCAACGGCGTCGGTCAGGCGCTCTTCGATGCTGGGCACCTTGATCTGCTGGATGATCTCGTTGAGGAATCCTCGGACCACCAGGCGGCGGGCCACATTTTCAGGAATTCCCCGAGCCATCAGGTAGAAGAGGTGCTCGTCATCGAGGCGGCCGGTGGCGCTGGCGTGGCCGGCACCCTCGATCAGGCCGGTTTCGATTTCCAGGTTCGGGACCGAGTCGGCGCGGGCGCCTTCGGTGAGCAGCAGGTTGCGGTTGGCCTCGTAGGTGTCGGTGCCTTCAGCTTCCTTGCGGATGAGGACGTCGCCTACCCAGACTGCGTGGGCGTTGCGCCCCTGCAGTGCGCCCTTGTAGAGCACGTTGGACTTGCAGTTGGCCACAGCGTGGTCAACGAACAGGCGCTGTTCAAGGTGCTGGCCGGCGTCGGCGAAGTAGAGGCCGAACAGTTCAGCTTCGCCGCCGGTGGCGGTAAATCGGGCTGACGGCGTGACGCGGACCAGGTCCCCGCCCAGGCTCACCATGACGTGCTTGAGCTTGGCGTCGCGGCCGATCTTGGCCTGCTGCGAGGACGCGTGCACGGCGTCCTCGTTCCATTCCTGCAGCGAGACAACGGTGAGGGAAGCTCCGTCTTCGACGATGATCTCTACGTTCTCGGAAACCACGGCGCTGCCCGAGTGGTTCAGCACCACTACAGACTTGGAGAATTTCTGCGCAACGATGACCACGTGCTGGGCAGCGGGGTCGGTGGAGGCGCCCACGATGTCGACGGTGATTTCCGTATCAGCCTCAAACTCGGCGGGCACGGTGATCACGGTGGCAGCAGCGAAGTTTTCCCACGCGTTGGCGGACACCCGGTCCTCCGGGATACCCGCGGCACCAATCCGTTGGTCATCGCGGCCAACGGTTTCGACGACGACGGCATCCGGACCGGTCACGGTCACGGCCGGTGCCGCGCCAGAGAGGACGTCGCTGTGCAGTCCGCGGAGCCGCTTCAGGGGGGTGAAACGCCAATCTTCCTCCAGCCCGGTGAGCGGTTTGAAGTCCGCCAGGGAGTAGGAGGTGAGCCGGCCGGCGCGTGAGCTGTCCGGGATGCCTTCGCCGCCACCGTGTGAGTGGCTCTTGGCGGAGTCTCCGGCCAGGGGCGCCTTGGAGGCGTTGGCGTTGATGGGTGAGAGGCTTTCGCCTTCCTCGGTGAAGCCGTCGATGAACGGCTGGGCCGAGGGCGCGCCAATGCGCGCCTTTTCAGTAGTGATATCAGTCATCGTTATCCGACGGACCCTTCCATCTGCAATTCGATCAATCGGTTCAGCTCCAGCGCGTATTCCATGGGAAGTTCGCGGGCAATCGGCTCAATGAAGCCGCGCACGATCATGGCCATGGCCTCGTCTTCGCGCATGCCGCGGGACATCAGGTAGAAGAGTTGCTCTTCGCTGACCCGGGAAACGGTGGCTTCGTGCCCCATCACCACGTCATCCTCGCGGATGTCGATGTAGGGGTAGGTGTCGGAGCGGCTGATGGTGTCCACGAGCAGCGCGTCACAGCGCACGGTGTTGGCCGAGTGCTTGGCGCCTTCGCGGACCTGGACCAGGCCACGGTAGGCGGCACGGCCGCCACCGCGGGCTACCGACTTGGAGATGATGGAGCTCTTGGTGTTTGGTGCGATGTGCACCATTTTGGAACCGGTGTCCTGGTGCTGGCCTTCGCCGGCAAACGCGATAGACAGCGTCTCGCCCTTGGCGTGCTCGCCTACCAGGTACACGGCCGGGTACTTCATGGTGACCTTGGAACCGATGTTGCCATCGACCCATTCCATGGTGGCGCCGGCTTCGCAGATGGCGCGCTTGGTCACCAGGTTGTAGACGTTGTTGGACCAGTTCTGGATGGTGGTGTAGCGGACGCGGGCGCCCTTCTTGACCACAATCTCAACCACTGCGGAGTGCAGCGAGTCGGAGGTGTAGATCGGGGCGGTGCAGCCCTCGATGTAGTGAACGTAGGAGTCCTCGTCAGCGATGATCAGGGTCCGTTCGAACTGGCCCATGTTTTCGGTGTTGATCCGAAAGTACGCCTGCAGCGGGATGTCGACGTGGACACCCTTGGGGACGTACACGAATGAGCCACCGGACCAGACGGAGGTGTTCAGGGACGCGAACTTGTTGTCGCCCACCGGAATGATGGTGCCGAAGTATTCCTTGAAGATCTCCGGGTGTTCCTTCAGTGCGGTGTCGGTGTCCAGGAAGATGACGCCCTGCCGCTCGAGGTCCTCACGCAGCTGGTGGTAGACAACCTCGGACTCGTACTGGGCGGCCACGCCGGAGACCAGGCGCTGCTTTTCAGCTTCGGGGATGCCCAGCTTGTCGTACGTGTTCTTGATGTCCTCGGGCAGTTCCTCCCAGCTGGTGGCCTGCTTTTCCGTGGAGCGCACGAAGTACTTGATGTTGTCGAAGTCGATGCCGGAGAGGTCTGCACCCCAGGTGGGCATGGGCTTGCGGTCGAAGTACTTCAGGCCTTTCAAACGAAGATCGAGCATCCACTGGGGTTCGCTCTTCTTCGAGGAAATATCCCGAACAACCTCTTCGCTGAGCCCACGACGGGCGTTGGCTCCGGCGTCGTTCTTGTCCGCCCAGCCGTACTCGTAGTTTCCGATGCCGTGGAGCTCGGGGTTCTTTTCCAGAATCTCCGAGATCACAGTGCTTTCGGCTACCGCTTTCTCTGATAGTTGGTCCGTCATCACGGCCTTCCTTGCTGGTGGTTTGATTGCGTCGTGCAGGTGGTTGCTGCTGGAACTGAGTCGGTTGACTCTGCCGTTGGCAACCTGCCTGTGGGTATGTGGGTGGTGCAGACGTGGCCGCCGCGGGCCAACGTGGACAGCCGGCGGACGTCCACACCCACCAACCGGGAAAAGACTTCGGTCTCCACGTCGCAGAAGACGGGGAACGTGGCAGCCAACTCCTGGATGGGACAGTGGCCCTGGCACAACTGGACACTGGCAAGGGCTGCCGGCAGGGGGGTCTTGGCCGTGATGGTGGCGGCTGAAGCCACGAAGTTGTCCCGGTTCAGGGCTGCGGAGAGGGCGCGGGCGCGGTCTGCGATGTCCGGTCCGGCGCTTTCCACCTCCGGTGCGTAGCGACGTTCCATCTCAGTGAAGCGTTCGACAGCGAATGCCCGCACAGCCTCGCTGCCGGCGGCTTGTTCGAGCTGCTTGAGCGCCTGCGCCGCGATATCAAGGTAGTCGTTGCCGAGGCTTGACTGGCCCTGCGAAGAAAGGACGTAGCGGCGGGCGGGCCTCCCCGCGCCCGCGCCCGACCGGGCAACACGCTTGACCTCGATGACGCCGGCACGTTCCAGGTAATCGAGGTGGCGACGGACGGCCGCAGGGGTGAAGCCAAGCAGCTCGCCGAGTTCCGCGGCGCTGACGGGCCCTTGTTCCAGGACCGCAGCGAGTACCTTATCCCGGGTGCGGTCATCCACGTCGCCGACTGGACCGGAAGCCTGCAGGCTTCGGTCGACAGAGGCTTGATGGCCCCTCGCCCCCTTCGCGGGAACAGTCGCAGCATTACTCACGGAATACACAACACAATAGTGTCGTAATTTAGTCCCAGCTTCCAGTAAGGGCAGGCTGACCTTCAGCTGGCGACGGTGTCCAACGATTCGAAATACTACGTCGCGTAGAATACTCGGGTGCCTTCCTCTCTTTCTCCCGTCCTGGCCATCAACGGCCTCATCAAGGACGTCGGCCCATTACCCAGCTTGGACGGACGCATGTTGCGCGTGGTGAGTGGCGTCACCCTGCAGGCCCATCGAGGCCAAGTGACCGCCTTGCTAGGTGCTAACGGCGCTGGCAAAACCACCACCTTGGAATGCGCGCAGGGCCTGCAGAAGCGAAACGGCGGCACTATCTCCCTCTTGGGCGAAGACCCCGCTACGGCAGGGGCAAGCCTTCGCTCCCGGGTTGGCGTCATGCTCCAGGATGGTGGGCTCCCGCCGTCGGCCCGGCCCATTCCGCTGCTGAACCACGTGGCCCGCCTCTACGCGAACCCATGGCCGGTGGCCGATCTGGTGTCCCGCCTGGGAATCGACAGCTTCAGCCGAACCACCGTTCGCCGGCTCTCCGGTGGACAGAAGCAGCGGCTGGCGCTCGCGGCGGCCCTGCTGGGACGGCCCGAGGTGCTCTTCCTTGATGAACCGAGCGCGGGCCTGGACCCACAGTCCCGGCAACTGGTCTTCGACCTGATCGCCGAGCTCCGGGATTCCGGCATGGGCATCATCTTGACCACGCACCTGATGGACGACGCCCAGCGGCTTGCCGACTACGTTTACATCATCGACGGCGGCCGCAATGTTGCCGAGGGCACCGTCCAGGAACTCCTGCAACGCGAACCAGGCCGCGGCGCCGGAGCCGAACAACTGCGGACCCTGACGTTTGAAACCACTGCAGGCCTGGTGTTCGACGGCGTCCTGCCGCCGGGCGCCGACCTGGTTGAGTCGCGTCCCGGCCACTACAGCCTGACGGGCCAGCTGACCCCAGCGCACCTGGCGGCGTTGACCACCTGGTGGGCTGCGCGCGACCTCATGCCATCCGCGATGACGCTGCAGGCGCGCAGCCTCGAAGACGTCTTCCTGGATATTTCCGGAAAGGACATCCGATGAGCCAGGCCAGTACCGGCGCGCCAGCAGCAGCACCGGGCACACCAGGAACGCATGCAGGCCCGGCGTCCATGCTGCGCCGGGTGCTGATGCAGGGACAATATGAAGCCGTGGTGATGTTGCGGAACGGCGAACAGCTGATTCTCGCGATTGTGTTGCCGCTGCTCGCCCTGGTTGGCCTGACCGTGACGCCATTGCTTGATGGACTGGGCGGTAGCAGGATCGACGCCGCAGTGCCGGGGATCCTTGCCTTGTGTGCCATGTCCACCGCGTTCACCGGCCAAGGCATCGCCACGGGCTTCGACCGGCGCTACGGTGTCCTTCGCTTCCTGTCCACCACGCCGCTGGGCCGCGGCGGGCTGGTGGCTGGAAAGGTCCTCTCGGTCTTGGTGGTGCTGTGCATCCAGGTGGCGGTGGTCACGGTGGTGGCGCTCCTGCTCGGCTGGCACCCGCTGCCAGCCGGCTGGCTGCCGGGCATGGCCCTGCTGGTCCTCGGCGCGGCTGCGTTCACGGCGTTGGGGCTCTTGGTGGCGGGCACCGTCCGGCCCGAAGCCACCTTGGCCATCACCAACCTGCTGTGGATCCTCCTTGGCGCGCTGGGCGGCATCGTCATTCCGGCCGACCGCCTTCCCGCCCTGGCCCAACAGATTGTGCACTTCCTTCCGTCCGGGGCCTTGGGCGAGTCGATGCGCCTCGCCTTCCTCAGCGGCAGCCTGGACGGCGCCGCCACCATCATCTTGCTGCTCTGGACAGTCCTGGCCGGCGCAGCAGCCATCCGCTGGTTCAAATGGAATTGAGAATTTCGTGACTACCCTTTCCCGCCTCCCCCAGCTTGCCTCGCGACTGACGTCGCGGCTGCCTCGCACGGTGGACAAGACCATTCGACGCCTTTCGGTGGCCTCGCTGATCGGGCAGACCTTGCTGGTGGTTACCGGTGGCGCGGTTCGTTTGACGGCCTCCGGGCTGGGCTGCCCCACCTGGCCTCGGTGCACCGACACGTCCCTGGTGAACACCCCGGAAATGGGTGTCCACGGGTTCATCGAGTTCGGGAACCGGATGCTCACGTTTGCGCTGGCCACCGTGGCAGCGCTCATGCTTGTCTACTTGTGGAACTTGCGGAAGGAACGCAAGGACCTGTTCCTGCTGGCGCTGGGCCTGCTGGCAAGTATTCCGGCGCAGGCCGTCATTGGTGGAATCACAGTGCTCTCCAACCTCAACCCCTGGGTAGTGGGTCTACACTTCCTGGTCTCCATGGCCTTGGTGGTCTTCGCGACGCTGTTGGTCAACAGGACCTACGGCCGGACTGGCAGGTTCGCCACACGCCAGCTTCCCGCCATCCCCGGAGTCATGCGCCCGCTGACGTCGGCCGTCGCCGTCTTTTCCGCCATCGCCGTGATGCTCGGCGTGGTGGTCACTGGCGCCGGACCGCACGCTGGCGATGCCGATGCGCCGCGGAACAATCTCGACTGGGATCTCTTCTCGCACATCCACGCTGTGCCCGCCTACCTGATCACGGCCGGAACGCTCGTGGCCGTTTTACTCGTCCTTCGGCACCGAGTCACAGGCCCGCTCCGCGTTGGAGTCCTTGGCCTGCTCGCCGTCACGCTCCTCCAGGGTGTTATCGGCTTCACCCAGTACTACAACGGCATCCCGGCCCTCCTTGTTGGTACGCACATGCTGGGCGCCGCGCTCTTGATGTCGGCCGCCACCAACGCTTGGGACCTGGCCCGGAACAGCCCTGTGTCACGCGGACAGCGCGTCAGCTAACGCTCATGGTCTACTGTCGCCCGGGCCAAAGCTCGTTGGCTTGACCAGTCGCCCAGGCCCGCCGGCTCGGCCAAACAAGAGCGAGCCCGGGCGACAGCGGCCAGTATCAGCCTGCCGTTGCCGTCACGGGCTGGGCTTCCAGCGCCGGCGACCCGTCCAGGATCTCGATCCCTGCAGCGGTCACCAGGATGACGCGCGCCGTCGCAATGTCGTAGAACAGCCCGGTGGCCACCAAGCTCCCCTTGGCAAGGGCCGGTCCAGCCACCGCATGGGTCTCGAGCTTGGCCAATTGCACCGCCACGTTGACCATGCCCAACTGGTCCAGCCTGCTGTAACCAGCCTCGGCAGCAGCAGCGGCCACCGGGTGGCCGGCAAGGAACTGCCGGAAACTGGGCCGGGCATGGTCCAACCAGGCATCGAAGCCCGCACCGGGGGTTTCCCGCGCCGCTGCAGAGGCGCCGTCGGCAGTGCCTGCGGAGCCGCCGTCGAGCAGTGCCTTCATGGCTCCGCAGTTTGAGTGCCCGCAGATCACGATGGCGTTGACCTCGAGGCCATGCACCGCAAAGTCGATCGCCGAATCGATCGAGGCATCCTCCCCCGCGTGGCAGGTGACGTTGCCGATGTTGCGCAGGGTCAGCAGGTCCCCAGGCCCGCTGCTGGTGATGAGGTTCGGGTTGACCCGCGAGTCGACGCAGGCCACAAACAGGGCGTCGGGGCGTTGGCCTTCCGCCAGGTCCTTGACCAGCGGCCGGACCTGATCGGCGAAGCGGCGGTGGTACCTGCTGATGCCTCGAAGAATGGATTGCGAGGTGTCCTGCCCGGAGTTGCGCGGGTGCAGGGGCAGTTCGCGGGTCGACTGCCGTTGCGGTGCACGGTGCTCTGCATCCTGGAAGGACGTGTTGCCGTGCTCTTCGACCCTGACGGTGCCGGCAGTGGCCTGGTACTGGCGCTGCCACGCCACGAGCGCCTCGCGGAACGCGTGATCCAGGTAGTCTGCGTTGACCTCCACCACCACGTCCTTCCGCAGCGGCACAGAGGCGAGAATGCGGTTGAGCCGCGGCAGGGCGAAGAAGCTGCAGGAACCCGAAATGCGCACTCGGTGGGGTGAGGCGGGCAGACCGGGAGACTGCACCTGCATCTCGGGGCGCAGCACGCGCGACAGCACGCTGGCCGCCGCAAGGGCCAGGCCGATCATGACGCCTTCGAGCAGGTTCAGGAACACCACGCCAGCCAGCGTCACCACGTAGATGGGCAGGTCCCCGGTGCGCAGGCTGGTCCGGATATCCGCCACCTTGATCAGGCGCACTCCAATAATGATCAGCAGCCCTGCCAGCACGGAGAGCGGAATGAGCTGGATCGCGCCGGCGAACAGCGCTGAGAACGCAAGAATCCACACGCCATGCAGCACTGCCGACGCGCGCGTCGCGGCGCCGGCTTCAACATTCGTGGCACTCCTGACGATCACACCGGTAACGGGCAACCCGCCCAGGGTGCCGGAGACCATGTTGGCGGCTCCTTGGCCGATCAGCTCGCGATTCAGGTTGGTCCGCGGCCCGGTCTGCATTTTGTCCACGGCAACGGCGGAGAGCAGGGACTCGATGCTGGCTACCAGGGCCATCGAGAGGACGGCGAACGCCACGGTGCGCCAGTTACCGTCGGGCAGCTCCGGCAGGGCAACGGCGTCGAAGATGTTGCCGTCGAGGGAGATTCGTTGCACTCCGGGCGCGAACGCCATGGACAACGCCGTCCCCGCGGCTACGGCTGCAAGTGGCCCGGGGACCCGCTGGACCGCGGTGGGCAGGTACTTCCAGCCCAGGAGAATCACGACGACGGTACCCCCTAAGAGCGCAGCTGCGACGTCCATGTCGGCCAGGGCAGCCGGTAGGGCTGTCACATTTTCGAGGGCTGAGCTGGCTGAGGTGGAGCCGAGAAGAACCTGGCTCTGTTGAAGCATGATGGTGATTCCGATTCCGGCCAACATGGCCTTGACCACCACGGGCGAGACGGCCAGGGCGGCCCGGCCCACCCTGCTGATGCCAAGCAGCAGTAGGACCACGCCAGCCGCGGCCGTAATGGCGCAGGTGGCCTGCCAGCCGAACTGATCCACCAGGCCGGCCACGATCACCGTCAGGCCGGCAGCGGGACCGCTGACCTGGAGGGGTGAACCGCCCAGGCTTCCAGCCACGATGCCGCCGATCACCGCTGCGATAAGTCCGGCCATGATGGGTGCGCCAGAGGCTGCAGCGATGCCGAGCGAGAGGGGCAGCGCCACCAGGAATACCACCAGGGACGCTGGCACGTCGGCACCCAGGCGGGACAGGACCGCTGGTCTAGATAGGGCAAGGGGGCGGCGCTTGGCCAGGGGTGGTGTGCCGGGTGGGCTATGGCTGGCGGATGAGCTGTTGGGCAGACCGGATGCCATGGGTTTCCTAACGTGGGGGAAAGAATCCTCTCTACGGTATGCAGACCGCCTCTCTGATTGACAGTTAATGTGACAGATGTGACAAGTCAGTCACAAGCTGGCCCAGGATTCCATGACAGTCTGCCTAAATATTTTATTTCGGTATGCCTAAATATCAGCTATCCTCGTAGCAGACACACCAAGGACGAGGATTCCCATGGCCATCCCCACTCTCAAGAGCCCAGCACCCAAAGTCTGGTCACGACTGCTCCTGCTCGGCCCCGCCTTCGTGGCCGCGATCGCCTACGTCGACCCAGGAAACGTCGCAGCAAACCTGACGGCCGGCGCAAATTACGGCTACCTCCTGGTCTGGGTCCTTGTCGCTGCAAACGCCATGGCAGTCCTGGTGCAGTATCAGTCCGCCAAGCTGGGATTGGCCACCGGGTTGAGCCTGCCGGAAATCCTGGGCAAGCGGCTCGGCACACGGCGGCGACGCGCCTACTGGGTGCAGGCCGAAGTTGTTGCGGGTGCCACGGATATGGCGGAGGTCATTGGCGGCGCCGTCGCCTTGAACCTGCTATTTGGCGTGCCGTTGCTCCTGGGCGGCGTCATCGTGGGCGTCGCGTCCATGCTATTGCTGGCCCTGCAGTCCCGCCGCGGCCAGAAGTCCTTTGAGTACGCGATCCTGGTGCTGCTGCTCATCATCGCGGTGGGATTCATGGCGGGCCTCTTCGTCAGCCCGCCCGACGCCGGCGCCGCCCTGGGTGGGCTGGTCCCCCGTTTCGAGGGAACAGACACCGTCCTGCTCGCCGCAAGCATGTTGGGCGCCACCGTGATGCCCCACGCCATCTACCTGCATTCGGCCCTGTCCAGGGATCGGCACGGCTTTTCCAGCGACCCGCTGGTTCGCACCCGTCTCATCCGGGCCACCCGCGTCGATGTCGTGGGCGCCTTGCTGCTTGCCGGCGTCGTGAATATTTCCATGCTGCTGCTGGCCGCCTCAAGCCTGCGCGGGATTGAAGGCACGGACACCATTGCGGGGGCACACGCGGCTGTCAGCGCAGCGCTGGGGCCAGCCATTGGCGCTATTTTTGCGGTGGGCCTGCTGGCGTCGGGCTTGGCGTCAACGTCCGTGGGCTGCTACGCCGGTGCCACCATCATGGGCGGCCTGCTCAAGGTCCGCATTCCGCTGCTGACTCGCCGTGTGGTCACACTCATTCCGGCCCTCATCGTGCTGGGCGCCGGCGTGGAGCCTACCCTCGCCCTGGTGCTCAGCCAGGTGTTGCTGAGCTTTGGCATCCCGTTCGCGCTCATCCCCTTGATCAGGCTGACCGGCAGGCGCGACGTCATGGGGATCCACACCGATTCGCTGCCGCTGAAGATCGCAGGCTGGGTCAGTGCAACGCTGATTGTTGGCCTGAACGTGGTCCTGATCACCCTGACGGTAGCGGGCCAGTCCTAAACGTGGCCCCGCCCGAGCCGTCGTGCACAGCGAGGGTGGTGTTCGTTGTGCAGGGACGTCCGCCCCAAGCCGCCGTGCACACTGAGGGCAGAGTTCACTGTGCAGGGACTGCCCGTGCACAACGAAGTCCCCTGTCGGTGAGCAGGTAAGTACGCGGAAGCAGGCGCCCGCGGGAAAGTTCGGCTGGCTCCTAGCCAGCCATGACGGCCGAGCCCACGAAGGGGTCAACGGCCAGCGCAATGAAGAGCAGGGTCAGGTAGCTGATGGAGCCGTGGAAGACCTTCATGGCGGTCTTGTTCGAGATTTCTTCGTGCTGCGCGCGGTTGTACAGCGAGTGCGATTCCCGGAGGAACCATGCGCCAGCCACCACCGCAGTGACACTGTAGACCCAGCCAGCGCCGCCAGCAGGAATCAGCAGCAGCGAGCACGCCACCATGGCCCACGCGTACAGCACTACCTGGACCGAAACCACCTTTGCTCCGGCAATCGCGCCCAGCATGGGCACGTTGGCGTTGCGGTAATCCTCGCCGTACCGCATGGACAACGGCCAGTAGTGCGGGGGCGTCCACAGGAAGATGACCATGAAAAGGATGATGGCAGGCCATTCAACCGCATTGGTGACGGCCGCCCAGGCAATGAGGACCGGGAAGCAGCCTGCCGCGCCACCCCAGACAATGTTCTGCGCGGTGCGACGCTTGAGGATGATGGTGTAGATCACCACATAGAAGAAGATGGCTGCGAGGCCAAGCCAGGCAGAGAGCGGGTTGGCGCCGAACCAGAGGATGGCGATGGCCGCGGCGCCCAAGAGCCACGCGAAAACCAAGGCCTCTCGCGGCGTGACCTCGCCGGTAACCAGCGGCCGGTTCTCGGTCCGGTGCATGAGCTTGTCAATGTCCCGGTCAAGGTAGCAGTTAAAGGCGCCTGCACTGCCGGCCGCAAATGCGCCGCCCACCAGCGTGGCAAGGATCAGGCCAATCGACGGGAAGCCCCGCTCAGCGTAGATCATGGTGGGCAGGGTACTGACCAGCAAAAGTTCAATAACACGGGGCTTGGTGAGGGCGAAGTACGCCTTGGCCTTCCGGGCAAATCCGGGACTACCTGTCCCGGCGGCGGTCAGCGGCGTATCGGTTGTGCTCACGGTGGCAGTCACCCGTTCTGTGTGGCAGTTCGTCTCAGGCATTCCAGCTCTCAAGCCGGATGCCTCCGGAAATGGGGTTAAAAGACCCAAAAACCAGAATTGGTCTTCGTCAATCATACCGTGCCGGCCACCGCTCACGGGCCGCCAAATAGTGCCTGGTGATCGCTCGTAGGGTGATTCGATCAGATTAACTCATGCTCACTTCACATCTTTCAAGAAAACGTGAAATAGCGTCCACAACGTGAGATTTCCGCGGATTTTGGGCGCTGTTGAAGCTAAGCTGAAACCAGATCAGCCAGTCTCGCGAACCTCGAAAAGTGAGTTCGTGCGGATGAGTGGCTGAGTGATTAATCAACGATTCGATGGCGAATGGCGGGTACACACCTCAGCAGACGCCTAGCGGCGTGCCTGCTGCCGGAATCTTGTGTACCGCCGCCCATCACCACAGAGAGGGGCCCGGTTTTGGTGCCACATTTTGAAGAGCAAGAACTGTCATGGACCGAGTTGGATCAGCGTGCGGTGAACACTGTCCGCGTTTTGGCGGCAGACGCGGTAGAGAAGGTCGGCAACGGTCACCCCGGTACGGCCATGAGCCTGGCTCCGGCGGCTTACTTGCTGTTCAACAAGTTGATGCGGCACGATCCGAAGAACCCTGATTGGTTGGGTCGCGACCGGTTCGTCCTCTCCCCCGGGCACACATCGCTGACGCTGTACATCCAGTTGTTCCTCTCCGGCTATGGCCTGGAGCTCAAGGACCTCGAGGCGCTCCGCACTTGGGATTCCCTCACACCGGGCCACCCTGAGTACAAGCACACGGCGGGCGTGGAGATCACCACCGGTCCGCTGGGCCAGGGCTTGGCTTCCTCGGTGGGCTTCGCCTACTCGCAGCGCCGCATGCGTGGCCTGTTCGACGCCGATGCTCCCGCCGGCGAAAGCCCGTTTGACCACACCATCTGGGTCATCGCCTCCGACGGCGACCTGCAGGAGGGCGTCACCTCTGAGGCGTCCTCACTCGCTGGCCACCAGGAACTCGGCAACATGGTCGTCATCTACGACGAGAACCACATCTCTATCGAAGACGACACGGACATCGCCTTCACCGAGGACGTGCTCAAGCGGTACGAAGCCTACGGCTGGCACACCCAGCGCGTTGACTGGACCAAGACCGGCGAATACGTCGAAGACGTCCAGGAACTGTACTCAGCCCTGTTGGCTGCCAAGGCTGAAACGTCCAAGCCGTCCATCATCTCGCTGCGGACCATCATTGGTTTCCCGGCACCGAAGAAGCAGAACACTGGCAAGATCCACGGCTCTGCCCTGGGTGCAGAGGAAGTCGCCGGCCTGAAAACCATTCTCGGCTTCGACCCCGAGAAGTCCTTCGACGTAGACCAGGACGTCCTGGTCCACGCCCGCTCCGTTGTGGAGCGTGGCGCAGCCGCCCACCAAGAATGGGACAAGTCCTTCACCGCGTGGCAAGCCGCGAACCCCGAGGGTGCTGCCCTGCTGGAGCGCATCGAAGCCAAGGAACTCCCGGCCGACGTCGATGCTGCCTTGCCCGTCTTCGAAGCCGGCAAGGACGTTTCCACCCGCGCCGCGTCCGGCAAGGTCCTCAACGCCTTGGGACCGGTGCTTCCGGAACTGTGGGGCGGTTCGGCCGACCTCGCCGAGTCCAACAACACCACCATCGAAGGCTCACCGTCGTTCATCCCGGCGTCCCGCTCCACCGACGCCTGGTCCGGTAACCCCTACGGCCGGGTCCTGCACTTCGGTATCCGTGAGCACGCTGCAGCCTCGATCGTGAACGGCATCAGCCTGCACGGCCGGACCCGCGCGTTCTCCGGTACGTTCTTGATCTTCAGCGACTACCAGCGCCCCGCGATCCGCCTTGGCGCACTCATGGGTGTCCCGTCGCTGTACGTCTGGACCCATGACTCCATCGGCCTCGGCGAAGACGGCCCCACCCACCAGCCGGTGGAGCAGCTCGCTACCCTCCGCGCCATCGTGGGCCTCGACGTCGTCCGTCCAGGTGACGCGAACGAGGTTGCCGTTGCCTGGAAGACCATGCTGGAGAACCACAGCAACCCTGCCGGCATCGTCCTGACCCGCCAGAACATCCCCACCTGGGAGCGCGGTGAAGGTGTAGCCACTGGCGATGTCTTCGGCTCCGCTGCCGGTGTGGCCAAGGGCGGTTACGTCCTCGCCGAAGCCAGCAAGGACGGCGCGACTGTTCCGGCTGACGTTGTTTTGATCGCCACCGGGTCTGAGGTCCAGCTTGCTGTCCAGGCCCGCGAAGCACTGCAGGCCGACGGCGTTGCTGCCCGAGTAGTCTCCATGCCGTGTGTCGAGTGGTTCACCAAGCAAGACGCCGCCTACCGCGAGTCCGTCCTGCCCGCCGCTGTGAAAGCACGCGTCTCCGTCGAAGCTGGCCTGGCCCTGGGCTGGCGCGAGTTCGTTGGCGACGCCGGCCGGTCCATCAGCCTGGAGCACTACGGCGCTTCCGCTGACTACAAACGACTCTTCCAGGAGTTCGGCATCACCGCGGAGGCCGTCGCCGCCGCAGCCAAGGATTCCCTTTCCGGCCTGCAGGCCTGACCCTAGATTTAGGAGAAATACATTATGACTACACCCACAGCTCAGCTCTCCGCCGCTGGCGTATCCATCTGGCTCGATGACCTTTCCCGTGGTCGCCTGGATTCCGGTAACCTTCGCACCCTGATTGAAGAAAAGAACGTGGTTGGTGTGACCACCAACCCGTCGATCTTCCAGGCCGCCATCACGTCCGGCACGGATTACGACGCCACCATCGCCGCCAAGGCCGCAGCCGGCGCCAGCGTTGAAGAGACTATCTTCGCGATCACCACCACCGACGTCGCCGACGCCTGCGATCTGTTCGCGCCGCTCTACGCGTCCACCAACGGTGCCGACGGTCGGGTGTCCATTGAAGTGGATCCCCGCCTCGCCTGGGACACCGCCGGCACCATCGCCGAGGCTCAGACCCTGTACAAGCAGGTCAACAAGGACAACGTCCTGATCAAGATCCCCGCCACCCTTGAGGGCCTCGAAGCCATCACCGCCACCCTGGCAGCGGGCATCAGCGTCAACGTGACCCTGATCTTCTCCCTGGAGCGCTACCGCGCCGTCATCAACGCCTTCCAGGCTGGCCTGGAGCAGGCCAAGGACAACGGCCACGACCTGACCAAGATCCACTCCGTCGCTTCGTTCTTCGTGTCCCGCGTTGATTCCGAAATCGACAAGCGCCTCGACGCGCTCGGCACCGACGAGGCGAAGGCACTCAAGGGCAAGGCCGGCGTCGCCAACGCCCGCTTGGCCTACCAGGTCTACGAGGAACTCTTCAGCACCGAACGCTGGAATGTCCTCGCCGCCGCAGGCGCCAACGCCCAGCGTCCACTGTGGGCCTCCACCGGCGTCAAGGACCCGGCCTACCCCGACACCCTGTACGTCACCGAACTCGTGGCTGCCAACGTCGTGAACACCATGCCCGAGAAGACCCTGGACGCCACCTTCGACCACGGCGTGGTCACCGGTGACACCATCACGGGCACCTACGCGGACGCCAACGCCACCCTCGACGCACTCGACGGCCTCGGCATCTCCTACAACGAGGTTGTCGCCCTCCTCGAATCCGAAGGCCTCGACAAATTCGTGGCCAGCTGGAAGGAACTCCTGGCCGACGTCGAAGAAGCACTCGCCGCCGCACGGAAGGCTTCCTAAGCCCCATGAGTACTCTCAGTTATAACGCCACCGGCGCTGCCCAGCAGGCACTCGAACTGCACGTCCCTGCCCTGGTAGCCGATCGCATTGCCACCAGGATCTTCGCCAAGGACCACACGCTGTGGGGTCCCGACGCCGAAGCCGAGTCAGCCGTTCGGCTCGGCTGGGTCGAGGCGGCCACCGTCTCGCAGGCCTTGGTCCCGGGCATCCTGGAACTCAGGGACGCCCTCCGCGCCGAAGGCGTGACACGGATTGTGCTGTGCGGCATGGGCGGTTCGTCGCTCGCTCCCGAAGTGATCGCCGGGACCGCAGGCGTTGAGCTGACAGTACTCGACAGCACCGACCCGGATCAGGTTCGCGCCGCATTGGCGGATCGCTTGGCCGAGACCGCAATCGTGGTCTCGTCCAAGTCCGGGTCGACGCTGGAAACGGATTCCCAGCGACGTACCTTCGAGCATGCCTTCACGGAGGCCGGCGTGGATGCGAAGAGCAGGATCATCATTGTGACGGATCCCGGCTCGCCGCTGGACAAAGCTTCCCGCGAAGCTGGCTACCGGGCCGTGTTCAACGCCGATCCCAACGTGGGCGGCCGGTACTCTGCGCTGACTGCGTTTGGACTGGTGCCCTCGGGACTTGCCGGAGTGGACATCCAGGCTTTCCTTGATGAGGCTGAAGAAGCTGCTGAGCACCTCAACGAGGACGCTGCAGACAACATTGGCCTGGCCCTGGGTGCTGCCTTGGGCGGCACCAGCCCGCTGCGCAACAAGATCATCATTGCCGAGGACGGCTCCGGCATCGTGGGCTTCGCCGACTGGGCTGAGCAGCTCATCGCCGAGTCCACCGGCAAGCTGGGTACCGGAGTCCTGCCCGTGGTGGCCGGTCCGTCCTCACCCGAGGCGACCACCGGCGCAGCTGACGTCTTGGTGGTGCGCTTGGTAGCCGCCGACGCCGATGCTGAACTCGGTGCGAATGAAGCGGCAATCGCTGGTGGCCTGCCCACGCAGATGATGGTCTGGGAATTCGCCACCGCCGTTGCCGGCAGGTTGCTGGGCATCAACCCCTTCGATCAGCCCGACGTCGAGGCCGCAAAGGTTGCCGCCCGCGGCCTCCTGGACGCCCAGCCCGAACCCACACCTGCAGCGTTCGTTGACGGTGCCATTGAGGTCCGTGGCGGCGAATGGCTCGGGTCCGCCAGCACAGCTGCTGAGGCAGTGGCCGCACTCCTGGCGACGCTCGAAGCCGACAGCTACCTCAGCGTGCAGGCGTACTTTGACCGCCTCGCGTTTGCTCAGCTTGAAGGGGTCCGGGACGAGCTTGCGGCTGCTACCGGCCGACCTGTCACCTTTGGCTGGGGTCCGCGCTTCCTGCACTCCACCGGTCAGTTCCACAAGGGTGGTCCCGCGATCGGCGTGTTCTTGCAGATCACGGCCACCGAGGTGGAAGACTTGGCTATCCCGGAACGTCCGTTCACCTTTGGTGAGCTGATCTCCGCTCAGGCTGCCGGCGACGCACAGGTCCTGGAAGGTCATGGCCGCCCCGTGCTGCGCCTGCACCTCACGGATCGCAGCGCTGGTGTTGCCCAGCTGCAGCACCTCATTTCGGCACTGTCCGTCTGAAGACTGTCCGCCTAGAACCATCCGCCAACCAGAGCTAGGGCGTAAGAACAAACATGCCAGAAACTGAAAACGGCCGGAACCAAGCAGGGCGTCGGCGTAATCCGTTGCGCGACCCTCGGGATCGGCGTTTGAATCGTATTGCTGGGCCGTCGTCATTGGTGCTTTTTGGGGTTACCGGTGATTTGGCTCGCAAGAAGTTGATGCCAGCTGTGTATGACCTGGCGAACCGTGGTTTGTTGCCGCCTAGCTTTGCCTTGGTGGGGTTTGCGCGGCGCGATTGGTCGCGGGAGGAATTTGCTGCCGAGGTGAAAGCATCGGTCCAGTCCTATGCACGGACGCCGTTTGATGAGGCGGTGTGGAACCAACTCGCTGAGGGTATCCGTTTTGTGCGGGGCGAGTTTGATGATGACGAGGCGTTTGAGCGCCTGGGTGCCACGATCGCGGAGTTGGATGAGCATCGTGGCACCAGGGGTAATCATGCGTTCTATCTCTCGATCCCGCCCAAAGCGTTTGAGCAAGTTTGCCGGCAGCTGTCCAAGCACGGGCTGGCGGAAGCTGGTGGGGATACCTGGCGGCGGGTGGTGATTGAGAAGCCCTTCGGGCATGACCTGGAGTCGGCGCGGGCATTGAACGATATTGTCGAGTCGGTGTTCCCTGCGGACGCCGTGTTTCGGATCGACCACTACCTCGGTAAGGAAACGGTTCAGAACATTCTGGCGTTGCGGTTCGCGAACCAGTTGTTTGAGCCGTTGTGGAACGCGAATTACGTGGATCACGTCCAGATCACCATGGCCGAAGATATTGGGACGGGTGGCCGGGCCGGGTATTACGACGGTGTGGGTGCGGCCCGCGATGTCATCCAGAACCACCTCCTGCAGTTGCTCGCGTTGACGGCGATGGAAGAGCCCATCTCCTTTAACGCGAACGATCTGCGGGCGGAGAAGGAAAAAGTCCTCGCTGCGGTGAAACTCCCGGCGGACCTCTCACAGCATTCAGCGCGCGGCCAGTTCGCTGGTGGTTGGCAAGGTGGCGAGCAGGTCCAGGGCTACCTGGAAGAAGAAGGCATCCCTGCCGACTCCACTACCGAAACGTTCGCTGCGATCCGGGTGGATATCCATACCCGCCGGTGGGACGGTGTCCCGTTCTACCTACGGGCAGGTAAACGCCTGGGCCGGCGCGTCACCGAAATCGCGGTGGTCTTCAAACGCGCCCCCAACCTGCTGTTCCGTGACAACGGAGACGATGACTTCGGCCAGAACGCCGTCGTCATCCGGGTCCAGCCCGATGAGGGCGCCACGATCCGGTTCGGCTCCAAGGTTCCCGGCACACAGATGGAAGTCCGGGACGTCACCATGGACTTCGGCTACGGCCATTCCTTCACCGAGTCCAGCCCCGAAGCCTACGAACGCCTCATCCTCGATGTGCTCCTGGGCGAACCACCATTGTTCCCCCGCCACCAGGAAGTTGAACTGTCCTGGAAGATCCTTGACCCGTTTGAGGACTACTGGGCCGAACTAGCTGAACAACCCGAACCGTACGCTCCCGGAAGTTGGGGCCCAGCCTCCGCCGATGAGCTGCTCGCCCGCGACGGACGCACCTGGAGAAGGCCATGATCGTAGACCTGCCCGATACCACCACCTCGAAAGTGTCCAAGGAACTCACCAACCTGCGTGAGCAGGGCGGCGTGATCGCCTTGGGCCGGGTCCTGACCCTGGTGGTCATCACCACCTCGGGGTTGGAAGAAGAAGCCATCGAGGCCGCCAACGAAGCCAGCAGGGAACACCCTTGCCGGATCATCGTCCTCGCGGACGCTGGCGCCGAAAAAGAGGACCGTCTCGACGCGCAGATCCGGGTCGGTGGGGACGCTGGCGCGTCGGAGGTGATCGTGCTCCGCGGCTACGGCGAGCTCGCCCACGAGAACGAATCCCTCGTCGCAGCTCTCCTGCTCCCTGACGCGCCCATCGTGGCTTGGTGGCCGCACGGTGCGCCGGATAACGCCTCCGAAACATCCATCGGCAAGATCGCGCACCGACGGATCACTGACACCGCGAACGAAGAAGACCCGCAAACGGCCCTGACCCGGATCCAGAAGACCTACCAGGCCGGTGATACCGACCTGGCCTGGACCCGTCTCACCAACTGGCGAATCCAACTCGCGGCCGTCCTGGACCAGATCGATGACAGCGCCATCACCGCCGTGACCGTCGAAGGCGCCACCGACTCCCCCAGCACCGCCCTGCTGGCGGCTTGGCTGACCTTGGCACTCGACGTCCCCGTCAGCATCATCGCCGACCCCGCAGGCACCGGCATCCGCCGCGTCCACCTCACCAGGGCTACCGGCGACGTGCAACTCTTCCGCCCCGGCACCAGCATCGCCGAACTCACCCAACCCAACCAACCCGACCAACGCATCTCACTCCCCCGCCGCGACCTCAAAGACTGCCTCGCCGAAGAACTCCGCCGGCTCGACCCCGACGAAGTCTTCGGTGAAGTGATTACTATTGGACTGCCACGAACCAATCTAAGGAGCGACCTGCCCAGTGACCGTTGAGCCCAGAGTAAGCATCCATCCCGATTCGTCAGTGTTGATGGCAGCGATCGCCGCGCGGTTGATCACCAAGCTCGTTGACGTCCAGGACACCTACGGTGAAGCCACCGTTGTGCTGACCGGAGGCACCGTGGGCATCGGCACCCTGAAAGCGGTGGCAGATTCCCCAGCCGCGCCGGCGGTCGATTGGTCACGGGTGAACTTCTGGTGGGGTGACGAGCGGTTTGTCGGCGCAGCGGATCCAGACCGGAACGTCAAGCAGGCGTACGACGCGCTGCTCTCCCACATTCCCGTTGATCCCGCCCGGGTGCATGCCCCCGGTTCCACGGAAGAATTCGCAACTGTGGACGACGCCGCGGCAGGCTATGCCTTGGAATTGGCCGACGCAGCAGCGGCAGAGCATGCCGCGGATATGTCAGACGACCGGCCCGAGCAACCGGGCGCGCTTCCTCGCCTGGACGTAGTCCTCCTTGGCGTGGGACCTGACGCCCACGTGGCCTCGCTGTTCCCGGAACAGGGCGGTATCCGCGAAAAGAACCGCACGGTGGTGGGCGTCGAAAACTCGCCCAAGCCGCCACCGTTGCGTGTCTCGTTGACCTTGCCCACCATCAACACCGCTGCTGAGGTGTGGATGGTGGTAGCCGGTGAAGACAAGGCTGGCGCTGTTGGCCTCGCGCTTGCCGGCGCGAACCCCATCCAGGTTCCGGCGGCTGGCCCGCGCGGCACCTCCCGGACGCTTTGGCTCATCGACGAGAACGCGGCGTCACGGGTCCCCCAGCAGCTCGTCCGGAAGGACGCTGCGGGCGCGTAGTTTTTCCAGCGCTCCGGCCAGGACATCTTCGGCGTCCTGGCCGGAGCGTCGCTCTTTAAGATATTCCAGGTGGGTCTTGTAGCCGTCTTCACCGGCGTCCGCCGATGCTGCATCTTGGCCGTACCGCGACGCCTGGCCACCGCAACGCCGACAGTCCCACATTTCGGGGATCTGTTCGTCAGGCAACTGCATGAAGATGGGCTGGGTTTGGTGCCCTGAAGGGCACCAGTACGAGACCCTGATCCGGGGCACAGCTACCCCTGGTGAGCCCGTGGCGTGCAGTGCGGATCCACTCCCCGCGGTGACGCCGGCACGAGTGCCTCTGAATCCTGAACCTGGATGCACCATGGGGGCTCCTGACGGGCAACAAAAAACTGTGGCTGTCGGATGAAACCGACAGCCACAGTTTAGTTGGCTTGGAGCGGCAGCGGGAGTCCCGCCACTGTCCAGGGTGCAGCAGGCCCTGTTTAGGAGTCGCCTGCTCCGCTGAAGCGCATGATCAGGCCAAGGCCAATGATCACTACACCCCAGGTGATGCCGAGGATGATCGTGAAGCGGTTGAGGTTGCGCTCCGCTACGCCGGAGGAGCTCAAGCCCGAGCTCATGCCGCCGCCAAACATGTCAGAGAGGCCGCCACCCCGTCCTTTGTGCAGGAGGATGAGCAGCGTGAGCAGAAGGCTGGTGATGCCAAGCAGGATCTGCAGGATGACATGAAGAACGTCCACGACGGCCTTTCAGGGAGTTGGGATGACGGGAGCTTGCGTTGGAACGGACTAGTCCGTGACCAAGTGGCTCTCGAACCTGACAATATTAGCAAACTCCGCCGGATCCAGGCTGGCGCCACCCACGAGGAGGCCGTCAACATCTTTCTCTTTCAGGATTGCTGCGGCGTTGTTTGCCTTGACCGAGCCGCCGTACAGGAGCCGGGTCTTGGCGGCGACGTCTGCGCCGAAGAGCTTTTCCAGCTCGGCGCGGATGGCAGCGCACAGTTCCTGCGCGTCACCGGGGCCCGCCACCTCGCCGGTACCAATGGCCCAGACGGGCTCGTAGGCCACCACGAGTTCTGCAGCTTGATCGTTGGTCAGGCCAGCGACGCCTGCCCGCACCTGAGCGAGGGTGTGCTCAACGTGGGTGCCCGCCTGGCGGATCTCCAGGCCTTCGCCCGCGCACAGGACCGGGGTGACGCCGTGCTTGAACGCTGCGTGGACCTTGGCGTTCAGCGTCTCATCCGATTCGTTGTGGATGGTTCGCCGTTCACTGTGGCCCACCAGGACGTAAGAGCAACCCAGCTTGGCCAGGAACTGCCCGGAGATGTCGCCGGTGTACGCGCCGGAGTCGAACTGGGAGAGGTCCTGGCCGCCGTACACCACATCGAGGTTGTCGCCCTGGACCAGGGTCTGCACCCCGCGAAGATCCGTGAACGGTGGGAAGACCGCCACCTCGGTCCGGCTGTAGTCATGCTTGGCATCGGAGAGCGTCCAGGCCAGCTTCTGCAGCAGCGTGATGCCCTGCACGTGGTCCATGTTCATCTTCCAGTTGCCCGCAATGAAGGGCTTACGGTCGAAAGCACCGTTCGTTGACGTCGTCACGTTTTCTCCAAAGTTTGATAAATGGAACGGCCGGTTGGCGGCTGGGATCAGCCTGCCAACCGGCCGAGGCACTACAGTATTTCCTGGCCGTCAGCGGCCCAGGACGGTCAGGCCCGGCAGGTCCTTGCCTTCAAGGTATTCCAGGCTTGCGCCACCACCGGTAGAGATGTGGCCGAACTGGTCGTCAGCGAATCCCAGCGTCCGGACTGCTGCTGCCGAGTCGCCGCCACCCACAACAGTGAAAGCAGCCGTCTCGGTGAGCGCCTTGGCGACTGCCCTGGTGCCGGCAGCGAAGGACTCGAACTCGAACACGCCCATGGGCCCGTTCCAGAAAACCGTCTTGGCGCCGGCAATCCGAGCCGCAAATGCTGCTGCGGAGTCGGGGCCAATATCCAGGCCGATGCCCTGTGCACCGAAGCTGCTCGATTCGATGGCGTCGGCGGGCACGGTTTCGAACGCTGCATCTGCGGCGAACTTCTCAGCCACGACGACGTCGGTGGGCACCACAAATTCAGTGCCCGCGTCTGCTGCCCGCTTCAGGTAGTCCTGAACCACCGGGATCTGGTCCTTCTCGAGCAGGCTGGCGGCCACATTGTGGCCGGCTGCTGCCAGGAAAGTGAACAGCATGCCGCCGCCCACCAGGATGGTGTCGGCCTTGCCCAGGAGGTTGTCAATGACAGCCAACTTGTCGGAGACTTTTGAGCCACCTAGCACCACAACATACGGGCGCTGGGTGTCGGCGGTGAGCTTGCGCAGCACCTCAACCTCGGTGTGGACAAGGTCGCCCAGGTAGGACGGCAGGAGGGTTGCAACGTCATAGACGCTGGCGTGCTTCCGGTGGACGGCGCCGAAAGCGTCATCCACATAGGCGCCGTTGGTGCCGGTCAAGGCCACGAGTTCAGCGGCGAAGGCGCCACGTTCGGCGTCGTCCTTGCTGGTTTCGCGAGCGTCGAAGCGAACGTTTTCGAGGACGAGAACAGCGCCATCCTGGAGTGCGGCTGCACTTTCCTTGGCGGAGTCACCCACGGTGTCTGCAGCCAAGGTCACGGGGAAGCCTGCCAGTTCCGCGAGGCGGTCCACGGCGGGCTTGAGCGAGAACTTGGCCTCGGGTGCACCCTTGGGGCGGCCGAGGTGGGCGGTGACGATCACACGGGCTCCGGCGTCCGTCAGCTTTGCCAGCACTGGGAGCGAGGCCTTGATGCGGCCGTCGTCAGTGACGGTAGAGCCGTCGAGCGGCACATTCAGGTCACTTCTGACAAGAATGTACCGCCCGCGGACACCTTCAGCGATCAGTTCGTTGAGGGTGTTTGAAGTCATGTGTCTAACCCTAGCCCAGCTTGGATCCGACAAGCTCCGTGAGGTCAACGAGGCGGTTTGAGTAGCCCCATTCGTTGTCATACCAGGAAACAACCTTGACCTGGTTTCCGATGACCTTGGTGAGGCCGGAGTCGAAGATCGAGGAGGAGGGGTCGCCCACGATGTCCGAGGAAACGATGGGCTCGTCCGTGTAGGTCAGGAAACCCTTCAGCTCGTCGGACTCAGCAGCGCGCTTGAGTGCGGCGTTGACTTCCTCGACAGTGGTTTCGCGGCCAACGGTGACGGTGAGGTCGGTGGCGGAACCGGTGGGCACGGGAACGCGGATGGCGTAGCCGTCCAGCTTGCCCTTGAGTTCCGGCAGGACCAGGCCGATTGCCTTGGCGGCACCGGTGGAGGTGGGGACCATGTTGATGGCGGCGGCGCGGGCGCGGCGGAGGTCGCTGTGCGGGCCGTCCTGCAGGTTCTGGTCTGCGGTGTAGGCGTGCACGGTGGTCATCAGGCCGCGTTCGATGCCGAACTCGTCGTTGATGACCTTGGCCAGCGGGCCGAGGCAGTTGGTGGTGCAGGAAGCGTTGGAGATGATGTGGTGCGTGGCGTTGTCGTACAGGCCGTGGTTCACGCCCATGACGATCGTGATGTCTTCATCGGACGCCGGGGCGGAGATGAGGACCTTCTTGGCACCGGCATCGATGTGCTTCTGTGCTGCTGCGGCCTTGGTGAAGAAGCCGGTGGACTCGATGACAATGTCGACGCCCAGCTCGCCCCAGGGAAGGTTTGCGGGATCGCGCTCGGCGAGGACCTTGATGACCTTGCCGTCGACGACGATGTTGCCGTCCTTGACCTCGACGGTCTCCTTCAGGCGGCCTCCGACGGAGTCGTACTTGAAGAGGTGTGCCAGCGCTTCGGGGCTGGTGAGGTCGTTGACAGCAACGATCTCGAGGTCTGCGCCCTGTGCGAGTGCTGCGCGGAAGTAGTTGCGGCCGATGCGGCCAAAGCCGTTAATACCAATACGGGTCGTCACGATTTTTTCAGTCTCCTTAGTGCACGAGTTGCACTACTAGTTGAGCGGGCGTTCAAGCCAACTAACAGATCCCGCACGCCATTGGGCAGAGATGATTACAGATCGGAGGGCGACCAGCCTCATTGCTGAAGGCTGACCGCCTTCCGTGACCTATCTTACGTTTATTTCGGTCCGCCCCCGCAAGTACGGCGGCGGACCGTCCACATCTCGGCCCAAACGGGCCCAATTGTGAAGTTTGTTACACGCAGATGTAACGGCAATCACTACGAGAGGGTAATGAGTCCCGTGGCGTTGGTGCGGGCGGCGTCAAAGCGCTTGGCGACGTCGGCCCAGTTGACGATGTTCCAGAAGGCCTTGACGTAGTCGGCCTTCACGTTGACGTAGTCCAGGTAGAAGGCGTGCTCCCACATGTCCAGCATCAGGAGCGGGGTGGTGCCCAGCGCCACGTTGCCCTGCTGATCGTAAAGTTGCTCGATCACCAGGTTGCCGCCAATGGGCTCGTAGGCGAGGAAGCCCCAGCCGGAACCCTGCAAGCCGAGTGCCGCAGCGGAGAACTGGGCGCGGAAAGCATCGAAGGAGCCGAAGGCGTCGTCGATCGCTGCCGCCAATTCACCCTCGGGCTTGTCCCCGCCGTCCGGCGAGAGGTTGTTCCAGAAGACTGAGTGGTTGACGTGGCCGCCGGTGTGGAACGCCAGGTCCTTCGAGAGCCGGTTGATGTTGGCGAAATCGCCCTTATCGCGGGCCTCGGCCAGCTGTGCCAGGGCGTTGTTGGCGCCAGCCACGTAGGCGGCGTGGTGCTTGCTGTGGTGCAGCTCCATGATGCGCGCAGAAATGTGCGGCTCCAGGGCTGCGTAGTCGTAGCTGAGTTCCGGCAATACGTACTCGGTCACAAAATCCTCCAATATCGTGGACGCTCGGTCCGGTTGGTAACTCTTGGATTGTGCATCCGGACGCGGTGCGTCCGGAAATCTGTGGGGTTTGGTGGTTGCGGTAAACATCCCCTCCCTTTGTGGCCAACCACGGCCAGGGTCAGGATATTTCCCGCCAGGGCTGGGATTTCAGGACAGTCTTAGTCGTCCAGCATTTCGGGAGTCACATTCGCGTCGGTTCCGGGGATGCCAAGGTCAGTGGCGCGTTTGTCGGCCATGGCGAGGAGCCGCCGGATCCGCCCGGCAATCGCGTCCTTGGTCATGATCGGGTCCGCGAGCCGGCCCAGTTCGTCCAGGCTGGCCTGCTTGTGCGCCACCCGCAGTTCGCCGGCGTACTTGAGGTGGTCGGGGACGTCGTCGCCGAGGATTTCCAGCGCCCGGTCTACCCGTGCGCCTGCAGCCACGGCCGCCTGGGCCGAGCGGCGAAGGTTGGCGTCATCAAAGTTGGCCAGCCGGTTTGCGGTAGCACGGACTTCCTTGCGCATGCGCCGCTCCTCCCACGCCATCAAGGCATCGTGGGCGCCCATCCGGGTGAGCAGCGCAGCGATGGTGTCGCCGTCGCGGATCACCACCCGGTCCACACCACGGACTTCGCGGGCTTTGGCCTGGATGTCCAGCCGGCGGGCGGCACCCACCAGAGCCAGGGCGGACTCGGGGCCCGGGCAGGTCACCTCCAGGGCTGACGATCGGCCAGGCTCGGTGAGCGAGCCGTGCACCAGGAACGCGCCCCGCCAAACTGCCTCGGCGTCGGCTGCGGAACCGTTGACGACGGCGGATGGCAGCCCGCGCACGGGCCTGCCCCGGCCGTCGAGGAGGCCTGTCTGGCGGGCCAGCGCTTCGCCGTCGCGCACCACCCGCACCACGTAGCGGCTGGCGCGCCGGAGCCCGCCGGCGGAGACCACGATGATTTCGCTCTGGTGCCCGTAGACCTCCGCAATCGCTGCGCGGAGTCGGCGCGCGGTGGAGGCCAGATCGACTTCCGCTTCGATCACGATCCGGCCCGAAATGATGTGCAGTCCACCCGCGAACCGAAGCATGGCAGAGACTTCCGCCTTGCGCACGGACGACTTTTTGATGTCCAGACGGGACAGTTCTTCCTTGACCGATGCTGTCAGTGCCATGGCACCTTCCTAACTGTTCCCAAAAATGTCTTGGTACGCCGTCGCCAGTCGCAGGGGATCGTGGACGGGCCGGCTTCCCGACGCCCCCACTTTACCCATGACCACCTCGGCGCCGATCATTGCGGCTGCATCTCGGAAGGCTGGGACGTCCACTACGGACTCTGGATCGGCCAGCACGACGTCGACTTTGAAGTCGGGTGCGTAGCGTCGCAGCACGTGCAGGTGATCGGCCGCCGTCATCCCCGAGGTTTCCTTGGTGTCCATGGCGAGGTTCATGGCCAGGCAGCGCTTGGCTGCGGTGTTGCACAGCGCCTCCCGCATCTCGGGCAGCAACAGGTGCGGCAGCACCGAGGTGTACCAGGAGCCGGGGCCAAGGATCACCCAATCCGCCAACTCGATGGCCGTCAGCGCCTCCCGACAGGCGGGGGCGTCGGCGGGCAGTAGGCGGACCTGCTCCAGTGAGCCGGCCACGGCGCAGCGAGCCTGGCCGCTCACGGTCGCCAACGCTGACTCGCCGTTGGGTGCTGTGACGCGCACTTCTCCCTCGATGGTCAGTGGCACCGTGGACATCGGCAGGACCTGGCCGCGGGCACCGAGGAGGGCGCCGGCCCAGGCCAGTCCGGCCACGGCGTCACCCAGGAGCTCCCAGAGGGTGACGATCAGCAGGTTGCCCGTGGCGTGGTTGTCCAGTGAACCGCCGGCGCCTTGGCCGGGCTGAAAGCGGTGCTGCATGACATCCCGCCAGGTGCGGCCCCAGTCGGTGTCGTCGCACAGCGCGGAGAGCGCCATCCGGAGATCGCCGGGCGGGAGGACGCCGTACTCTTCGCGCAGCCGCCCGGAGGACCCGCCGTCGTCCGCCACCGTGACGATTGCCGTCAGCTCGGAGGTGAGCAGCCGCAAGGCGGAGAGCGAAGCGGACAAGCCGTGACCGCCACCGAGCGCCACCACGTTGGGACCCTTGTCTTGCTGTGCGAAACTACTCCCCGACGCCATTGGGACCAGCGGCAAAGCCCCCGTGAAGAGCGCCATTACTCGCGGCCCAAGTCCCGGTGAGTGGTGGTCACGGTAACCCTGGGGAACTGCGCCAGTTTCTTGGAAATTTCCATCGCCACGGCCACGGAGCGGTGCTTGCCGCCTGTGCAGCCCACGGCGATCGTGGCGTAGTGCTTGTTCTCGCGACGGTAGCCATCAAGGACAGGTTCGAGGGCCATGACATACCTGTCTACGAAATTCTTGACGCCCTCGGCTTCCAGGACGTAGTCGCTGACGCCCTTGTCCAGCCCGGTGAGCGGCCGGAGCTGCGGCACCCAGTGCGGGTTGGGGATAAAGCGGACATCGGCGACGTAATTCGCGTCGACCGGCAGCCCGTATTTAAAGCCGAAGCTGGTCACGTTCAGGCGCAGCGCCACCGGACCGGTTTCGCTGAACAGTTCCGTGATGGCCGTGGCGAGGCCGTGGACGTTGTAGCCTGACGTGTCCAGCACGACGTCGGAGCTGTCGCGCAGTTCCTGCAGCAGCTCGCGTTCGGCGGCAATTCCGTCGAGGATCCGGCCGCCACCCTGCAGTGGGTGCGGCCTGCGGCCTTGTTCAAAGCGGCGGACGAGGTCGTTGTCATTGGCGTCCAGGAAGAGTACCCGGAAGGCAACGCCGCTGGCTGCCAAGGCGCCCAGGGCTGTGCGAATGTCCGTGAACAGGCCCTTGCTGCGGACATCGACTACTACCGCCAGGCGCGGGATGGACTGCGGAGCGTGCGAGACCAGGTCGGCAAGGGTTCCAAGCATCTGCGGCGGCAGGTTTTCCACCACGTACCAACCGTGGTCCTCCAAGGCGTCGGCGGCGGTGCTGCGGCCTGCGCCGGACATGCCGGTGACCACCAGGAGCTCGGCTTCCAAAGGCTTGACGGGCCGGAGGCCGTCTTCGCCGGCGCCGAAATCCGCCGTTGTCTCTGCCATGAAGTCTGCCTCATTCCTGTGATTGGCTGGGGATTCCTTTGGTGGCTGAATCCCCAGCCTTTACCCTAGCTAAGATTCGATGATTTCGCCGGTTGTCATGTTGATGGCAGGCAGCTGTTCCGCATCGGCGCCGTCTGCTGCGAAGTGCGCCACGATGGCGTTGGCCAGCGCCGGGCCGATTCCCTTGGCTTCGCCCAGTTCGGCCAGCGAGGCAGCTTTCACGCCCTTCACGGAGCCGAAGTGCGCCAGCAGCGCCTTTCGCTTTGCCGCTCCCAGTCCTGGCACGGAATCAAGGGCGGAGACCGTCATGGCCTTGCCCCGCTTTTGCCGATGGAAGGTGATGGCGAACCGGTGCGCCTCGTCACGGATCCGCTGCAGCAGGTACAGTCCCTGCGAGGTGCGGGGCAGGATCACCGGGAAGTCGCTGTCCGGCAGCCACACTTCTTCGAGCCGCTTAGCCAGGCCCACCACATACACGTCGTCGACGCCGAGGTCCGCCAGGGCGCGCGCGGCCGCGTTCACCTGCGGCTTGCCACCATCCACCACCACCAAGTTGGGTGGATAGGCAAATTTACTGCGTGGGGCCGGCGTGGTGGTGTCGGTCAGGACCTCGGCAGGTCCAGCAGGCTCAGCAGCCGCGGTATCTGGTTTCAGCACGGCGTCGGTCAGTTGCGCGGTTTTATCCTGCAGGTAGTACCTGAATCGCCTGGTGAGCACATCATGCATGGCCGCCGTGTCATCGGTAGCGGCGGCTCCCGTGATGGAGAATTTCCGGTAATCGGATTTCTTGGGCAGCCCGTCTTCCACCACCACCATGGAGGCCACCACATTGGTGCCTTGGACGTGCGAGACGTCGTAGCATTCGATCCGCATCAACGCGACAGGTATATCCAGGGCTTCCTGGAGTTCCTGCAGGGCCTGGGACCTCACGTTGATGTCCCCCGCGCGGCGGCTCTTGTGAAGTTTCAGCGCCTGTTCGGCGTTTTCCCGCACGGTGGACATCAGCGCCGCCTTGTCACCGCGCTGGGGCACCCGTACGTCCACTCTGGCGCCCCGGATCCCGGCAAGCCATTCGGTCAGCTCCCCAACGTTGCTGGGTTCAACGGGGACCAAAACTTCCCGTGGCAGCCGGCCGTGGCTGTCGCCGTCTTCGCCGTAGACCTGCTGGAGCAGGTGCTCCACCAGGTCGGGGGTGCTGAAGTCCTCCACCTTCTCCACCACCCAGCCGCGCTGGCCACGGATCCGCCCGCCGCGGACATGGAAGACCTGCACGGCCGCTTCGAGTTCGTCGTCGTGCAGCGCGAAAATATCCGCGTCGGTATCCTCGGCCAGTACCACCGCATTACGTTCAAAGACCTTGCGGAGGGCAATGATGTCATCCCGGATCCGGGCGGCGTGCTCGTAGTCGAGTTCGGCCACGGCGGCGGCCATCTTCTTCTCGAGCGACGTGATGAACCGCTTGGCCTCGCCGCCCATGAAGGAGCAGAAATCATCCGCGAGGGCACGGTGCTCTTCGGGGGTGACCCTGCCAACGCAGGGCGCCGAGCACTTGTCGATGTAGCCCAGCAGGCACGGCCGGCCGCTCGCCTCGGCGCGCTTGAAGACACCGCCGCTGCAACTGCGGACGGGAAACACTCGGAGCACGGTGTCCATGGTTTCGCGGATGGCGCCGGCCGTATAGGGGCCGAAATATCGTGTGCCTTTTCGTTTGTCACCGCGTAGCACCTGGACCCGCGGGTACTTTTCGCTGAGGGTAACCGCCAGGTACGGATACGTTTTGTCGTCCCTGAAAACCACGTTGAACCGTGGCTTGAATTCCTTGATCCACGTGAATTCGAGTTGCAGGGATTCCAGTTCACTGCCCACGACTGTCCACTCAACACTGCTGGCGGCGTGCACCATGGCATAGGTTTTAGGCAGCAGCCCGGCAGGGTTCGCGAAGTAGGAGTTCAGGCGTGAACGGAGGCTCTTGGCCTTGCCCACATAGATGACGCGGCCATGCGGGTCACGGAACCTGTAGACACCAGGATTGGTGGGAATTTCCCCCGTCTGGGGCCGATAACTTGCTGGATTTGCCACCCCACCAGTCTACTGAGGCGCACCGACACCCAACGCCACGCGGCCTGCGTGGGGGCCTACTCGGCAACCTTGCTCTGGTTGTAGCTGGCAGACCGTTCCTGGCCGCTGAGCTCGGCGATGGCGGACATGATCCGGTCCGTCACCTGCCGCCGTGCTGGCAACGAGTGGTCGGGGCCGGTCTTATCGAAGTAGAGCGGCTCGCCCACCTTCATGGTGAAGTGCTGGGGCCGGACACCCTTCTCCCCCGCACGCTGCAGGTTTTCAGTCCCGATCAGGCCCACGGGGATCACCGGTGCCCCGGTGGTCAGCGCAAGCCAACCAACGCCTGTCCGGCCGCGATAGAGGATGCCGTCCCGGGACCGGGTGCCCTCTGGGTAGATGCCGATGCCCTTGCCCGCCTCGAGGATGTCCAGGAGGGTCTTCAAGGCCTGCACGCTGGCAGCCTGCTCGCCGCGCTCCACCGGAATGGAACCCACGGATTCGAAGAAGGACTTCATGACCCGGCCCTTGACGCCACCGGTGGTGAAATATTCGGCCTTGGCAAAGAAGGCCACCGGCCGCGTCATCAGGGCCTGCACAATCACGCTGTCAAAGAACGACAGGTGGTTTGGCGCCACAATGAAGGGACCGTCCTTGGGCACATTTTCGAGCCCAATGACGGTAGGGCGGCACGAGCCGGAAATAATGGTTCGGGTGGTCCACCTGACGGCATCAAACATTTCCATCGTTGGTCACCTCGCTCATGGCTGCCGAGTGGATGGACTGCAACCGGTCGACGGCGGCAAGCAGGGCTGCGGCGTCCGGCACCACCGTGACGGCGCCGGCTTCCTCAAGTTCGCCGTCGGGCGCGAAACCCCACGCGACACCGATGCAGTCGAGGCCGTTGCCAAGGGCACCGGCAACATCCTGGGCACGATCGCCCACCATGATGGCGTGCCGGGTGTCGAGATCCGCCAGCGCGGCTGCGATGATTTCGGTCTTGCCGAGCGGAACACCCTGGGTGCTGGACTCGTTGTCAGCCGAGCCGTTGATGCTGTGGAAGTACCCATCCAGGCCGTGGTGGGCCAGGAGGACCCGCGCCAACGCCTGAGGTTTCTGGGTGGCGACGGCCACGGGGCGGGACTCCGCAGCGTATTGATCAAGGGCCTCCCGAATGCCGGGATAGACGCGGCTCTGCGCGATCCCGGTGTTCCGGTAGCGCTGCCGGTAATCGTTGATCACCGCTTCGAGCAGGTGCGCCGGGACATGTGCCACGTTCAGCAGCGCGTCGCTGAGCTTGGGGCCGATCATGGTCTGCAGCTGTTCTGGGCTGGGCACGGGAAGTCCGTGGGCCTGGAGCGCCGCAGCGATGCCGTCCGTTATCCCACCTGCCGGGTCGACAAGAGTGCCGTCCAGGTCAAAGATCACAGGCACTGTTGTTTGAGTCACCGGGATAGCTTCTCACGACCTGAGTGCTGCCCGAAACTCGCATGCCCGCACGGGAATACTTCCGGTGCGGGCATGCGGTGCTCAGCCGAGGATTTCGGCAAGGAACGTGGCCGTGTGGCTGGTGGTTGATTTGGCCACCTGCTCAGGTGTTCCGGTGGCAACGATCTGGCCGCCGCCCGAGCCGCCATCGGGGCCCAGATCAACCACCCAGTCGGCGCTCTTGATGACGTCAAGGTTGTGCTCGATGGTGATCACCGTGTTGCCCTTGTCCACCAGGCCCTGCAACACCATCAGGAGCTTGCGGATGTCCTCGAAGTGCAGGCCCGTGGTGGGCTCGTCCAGGACGTAGATGCTGCGGCCGTTGGAGCGCTTCTGCAGTTCCGCGGCGAGCTTGACGCGTTGCGCTTCGCCGCCGGAGAGGGTGGTGGCGGGCTGGCCAAGGCGCACATACCCCAGGCCAACGTCCACCAGCGTGGTCAGGTGCCGGGCAATCGGGGTGAACGCGGCGAAGAACTCGGCCCCCTCCTCGATGGGCATGTTCAGGACGTCGGCGATGGTCTTGCCCTTGTAGTGGACTTCAAGGGTTTCGCGGTTGTACCTGGCACCGTGGCAGACCTCGCAGGGCACGTAGACGTCCGGCAGGAAGTTCATTTCGATCTTCAACGTGCCGTCACCCGAGCAGGCTTCGCAGCGGCCGCCCTTGACGTTGAAGGAGAATCGACCGGGCAGGTAGCCGCGTACCTTCGCCTCGGTGGTTTCGGCGAAGAGCTTGCGGATGTTGTCAAATACGCCGGTGTAGGTGGCGGGGTTGGAACGCGGCGTCCGGCCGATGGGGCTCTGGTCAACGTGCACCACCTTGTCCAGGTGCTCCAGGCCCAGAACGCTCTTGTGCCGGCCGGCCACCTGCTTGGCGCCATTGAGCTTGTTCGCGAGGACCTTGTACAGGATCTCGTTGACCAGGGTGGACTTGCCGGAGCCGCTGACACCCGTTACCGCCGTGAACAACCCCAACGGGAAGGCTGCGTCAACGTTGATGAGGTTGTTTTCGCGGGCGCCCACCACCTTGAGTTCGCGCTTGCGATCGTACTTGCGCCGCTTTTTGGGAACCTCAATGCTCTTGCGGCCGGACAGGTAGTCACCGGTGAGCGACCTGGTGTTGGTGAGCAGGTCCTCGTAGGAACCCGAGTGGACAATTTCGCCACCGTGCTCGCCAGCGCCCGGCCCAACGTCCACAATCCAGTCGGCCACGTGGATGGTGTCCTCATCGTGTTCCACCACGATGAGCGTGTTGCCCATGTCGCGGAGCCTGGTGAGGGTGTCAATCAGGCGCCGGTTGTCCCGCTGGTGCAGCCCGATGGAGGGCTCGTCCAGCACGTACAGCACACCCACCAGGCCGGAGCCGATCTGAGTTGCGAGCCTGATGCGCTGAGCCTCGCCGCCGGAAAGCGTGGCGGACGGACGTTCCAGGTTCAGGTATTCGAGACCCACGTCCAACAGGAAGGTCAGGCGGGCCTGGATCTCCTTGAGGACCTGGTGCGCAATCTGCGCCTCGCGGCCCGTCAGCACCAGGTTGTTGAGGAACTCCGAGCATTCGCGCATGGGCATCGCGGCAACAGCGGCAATGGATTTGTCGTTGATCAGCACGGACAGGGAAGCCGGGTTCAGGCGGGCGCCGTTGCAGGCGGGGCAGGGAATCTGCCGCATGTATTCTTCGTAGCGGTCTTTGGCCCACTCTGAGTCCGTTTCACCGTGCTTGCGGTGGACGTACTGGATGGCACCTTCAAACCCGGTGCTGTACTTACGTTCGCGGCCGAACCTGTTTTTGTACTGCACCACCACTTTGTGGTCCTTGCCGTGGAGCACTGTCTGGCGGACCTCGGCGGAGAGCTTCTCCCAGGGGGTCTTCATGCTGAAACCGAGCTCGTCGGCGAGGCCTTCAAGCAGCCGGTTCCAGTATTCGGTGGTGGCGGTTCCCAAGGACCAGGGCGCAATGGCCCCTTGACCCAGGGCCAGCTCGGGGTTGGGAATGATGAGCTCCTCATCAACTTCCAACCGGGTACCAATACCGCTGCACGCGGCACAGGCGCCGAACGGATTGTTGAACGAGAAGGACCGCGGCTCGATCTCGTCGATGGCGAGGGGGTGCTCGTTGGGGCAGGCCAGGTTTTCCGAGAAGGCGCGGAGCCGCTCCGGATCCTTGGCGTCCACGTCCACGAATTCGGCGAGGACCCGGCCTTCAGCCAAACCCAATGCGGTTTCGACGGAGTCGGTGAGCCGCTGGCTGATGCCGTCCTTGACGACCAGCCGGTCCACCACCACCTCAATGGTGTGCTTGTACTGCTTGCCCAGCTTGGGCGGATCGTTGAGCTGGATGAGCTCGCCGTCCACCCGGGCCCGGGAGTAGCCCTTGGCCGTGAGCTCCTTGAAGAGTTCGACGAACTCGCCCTTACGGGCGCGGACCACGGGAGCCAGGATCTGGAAGCGGGTGCCTTCAGCCAGTTCCAGAAGCTGGTCCACGATCTGCTGCGGGGTCTGCTTGATGACCGGCTCGCCACAGACGGGGCAGTGCGGCCGTCCTACACGGGCCCACAGGAGGCGCATGTAGTCGTAAATCTCGGTGATGGTGCCCACCGTGGACCGGGGATTCTTGCTGGTGGACTTCTGATCGATGGACACCGCCGGCGACAGGCCTTCAATGAAGTCGACGTCCGGCTTGTCTACCTGGCCGAGGAACTGGCGTGCGTAGGCGGACAGCGACTCGACGTAGCGGCGTTGGCCTTCGGCAAAAATGGTGTCGAACGCGAGCGAGGACTTCCCCGAACCGGACAGGCCGGTGAAGACGATCATGGCATCGCGGGGCAGGTCCAGGTCCACGTTGCGCAGGTTGTGTTCCCTGGCGCCCTTGACTACAAGGCGGGACAGGTCCGGCCGCTGCACTCCGCTGCCAGGTTGCGCACTGGCAGGCGAATTTCGCTGGGGCACGACGGCGGTACTCGCCGTGGGTGCGGCACTGCCAACGCCGTTGGCGGGCTCGGAGTGGACGGGGGATTCGTCAGCTAAGGCTTTAGGCACTTATCCATGCTAATCGAAAACTTCTTCGAATATCCACGCGGCTCCCCCGTCAGTCCGCGTCGTAGGCTGCGGCCAGCAGCTTTACCGCTTCGGCGAAGGAGGCGCCCTGGGCTTTGGCTGCCGAGGAGTACTCAGCGGCAGCGGCAGAAAGGCTGCCGAGGCGGGTTTCCGGGGCGCATACCACCGTTCCGTTTCGTCCCCTGGTGGCCACCACGCCTGCCGCTTCGAGTTCTTTGTAGGCCCTGGCGACGGTATGCGGGGCAACAGCCAGCGTTTCGGCGAGGGCCCTGACTGCGGGCAGCCGAGCACCGGGAACCAAGGTTCCGTGGTCGACGGCGTGGATGACCTGAAGCCGGAGCTGATCGAATAAGGCCACGGTACTGCCCTGGTTGGGCCGCCACGTGCCGGGGAATTCTGCGGCCTTGGCGTTCATCGGCCGGCCTCTGAGAAACCCTGCTCTGCTGACTCCACAGCAGGTGCGGGAAATTGGGCGCGGTAGAGGCTCGCATAGGAGCCGCTCGCCGCCAATAAACTCTGGTGCGTGCCCTGCTCCACGATGCGTCCTTGTTCCATGACGAGAATTAGATCAGCGTTCCGCACGGTGGCCAAACGGTGCGCAATGACAATACTGGTCCGGCCGTGGAGCAGGCCCCTCATGGCATGCCGGAGGAGCAGTTCCGTGCGGGAGTCCACCGAGCTGGTGGCCTCGTCGAGGATCAGGATGGACCGGTCCGCCAGTTGTGCCCTGGCGATGGCGACGAGTTGGCGTTGGCCCTTGCTCAGCGGTTCGCCGCCATCGTCCAGGACGGTGTCGTACCCCGCGGGCAGGGCCCGGACAAAGTGGTCCACGTACGCTGCCTCGGCGGCAGCAACAATGTCCTCCTCGCTGGCACCAAGCCGTCCGTAGCCAATGTTTTCCCTGATGGTGCCGCCAAAAAGCCAAGCATCCTGCAGCACCACGCCGAAACGGGTCCGGAGCGAGTCCCGCCCCATGTCTGCGATGTCTGTGTCACCCAGGCGGATCTGTCCCGTGTTTGGCTCGCAGAACCGCAACAGCAGGTTGACCAGCGTTGTCTTGCCCGCACCCGTGTGCCCCACGATCGCTACGTTTTGGCCTGGTTTTACGGTGAAGGAGATGCCCTGAACAGCGGGCGCGGCATCCGGATAGCTGAAGGTGACGTCGTCGAACACGATGCTGCCGGCGGGGGCGGCTGAGTGCTGACCGGGGGCTGGGGCGGCGGGCTGGTGACCGGCGTCGTCCGGCCCTGCGGCATCCCCGGCGACAGGACTGTCCGTGGCCTCCTCCTCCTCAGCATCGAGGAGGTCGAAGACGCGGGCAGCCGACGCCGCGCAGGACTGGATGAGGTTGAGGAGCCCGCCGATCTGGCCCACCGGCTGGGTGAACAGCCTGCTGAACTGGATGAAAGCCTGGATCCCGCCGATGCTCATGCTGCCGGCGAGGACTTGACGGGCGCCAACCACCGCCACCGCCACGTAGTTCAGGTTGGACACCAGTATCAGGAGCGGCTGGACCATTCCGGAGGAGAATTGCGCCCGGGTGGCGGCCTTGGCAAGGCGGGCGTTGCTGGCGTTGAAGGTCTGCGCTGCCTGTTCCTGGTAGCCAAAAGCCTTGATCACCTCGTGGCCGGTAATGAACTCTTCGGCGTGTCCGTTCAGTTCCCCGGTTTCCCGCCACTGCCGTGCGAACTGCTCCTGCGACCGCCTGGCCACCAGGACGGTGATCAGGGTGGACACCGGAATCGACACCACAGCGATCAAGGCAAGGAGGGGTGAGATCCAGATCATCATGGCCAATGAACCCAGCAGCAGCAGGACCGAGGTGATGAGCTGGGTCAGCAGCTGGTTGAGTGCCTGGGCAATGTTGTCGATGTCGTTGGTGGCCCGACTCAGGACATCACCGCGGGATCGTTCGGTGAAGTAGCCGGCCGGCAGCCGTTGCAGTTTGCCTGCCACCTGTTCACGCAGGCTGTACATCACGCCTTGCACCGAACGGGCGGTCAACGCACCCTGGATCCAGTTGAACAGCGAGGCAAAAACGTACATGCCTGCCACGACGGCGAGCAGGCTCCCCAGTGCGCGGATATCGAGCCGGCCGCTGCCCACGCCGGCAACCACGACGTCGGTCGCGTCGCCCAGGATTTTCGGCGCCACCACGTTGAAGGCAGCGAAGCCGCAGGTAGCAAGCACCGCGCCCACCATTTTTCGCCGGAACGGCTGCAACTGGCCGAGCAGTCTGCCGGCGGTGGGCCAGAAGCCCGGGCCCTCTCCCCCGGTGGAGGCAACTGCCGTCACGGCTGACCCTCCAGTGCCAGCTGCGATTCAGCGATCTCCCGATACGTCTGCGAGGTGGCGAGAAGTTCCTGGTGCGTGCCCTGGGCGACGAGGCGGCCGCCGTCGAGCACCAGGATCAGGTCTGCCGATTCGACGGTGCTGATCCGCTCGGCCACCACAACGACGGTTGCGTCGGCAAGTTCGATATCCAGGGCTGCCCGGAGCCGGGTGTCCGTTTCGTAGTCCAGCGCGGAGAAGCTGTCATCGAACAGATACAAGGGTGCCTCGCGAAGCAGTGCCCGGGCGATGCAGAGCCGCTGCCGCTGGCCGCCGGAGAAGTTGGAGCCGCCCTGGCCAAGGGGCGTCGCCAGGCCCAGCGGCAGGTCGCGCATGAACCGCATGGCCTGGGCCGTCTCCAACGCCGCCCACAGCTGGTCGTCGCTGGCATCCGGGGCGGCAACGCGGAGGTTCTGGGCGATGGTGCCTGAGAACAGGTGTGAATGCTGCGGGACAATCGACATGGCCCGGCGAAGATCAGCCACCGGAAGGTCAGCCGTTCCGACGCCACCCAGGCTGATTCGGCCTTCAGTGAGGTCCAGGAACCGGGGAAACAGGTTCAGCAGCGTCGTCTTGCCACTGCCGGTAGCGCCCAAGATGGCTACGGTGCTGCCACCAGCCGCTGTGAACGAAATCCCTGCCAACACCGGCTCCTCAGCGCCCGGATAGGAGAACGAGACGTCGTCGAAAGCAACAGCCACTGCCCGGCGGTGATGCAAAGGCTCGGCAGCGGGCGGGTCTGCTGCAGGAGGGCCAGTTGCGGGCGGATCGGCGACGGCCTGTACGGTCTCGGCGTGTGCGGTGTCCAGGATTTCGGTGATGCGTTCGGCGCACACGGCTGCCCGGGGCGCCGTCATGACCACGTACATAGCCATCATGATGGCCAGCAGGATCTGCAGGATGTACGAGATGAAGGCGGTCAGGGCGCCCAGTTCCATGTGGTCGGCCAGGATCCGCTGACCACCGAACCAGACAACCGCAACGGAGGACAGGTTGACCACCAGCATCAGTAACGGCAACATTCCTGCAACCAGCAACGCTGACTGCAGGTTGTTAGCGGTGAGCCGATTGTTCACCACCGCGAATCGGCGGACTTCGTGGTCTTGGCGCACCAGGGATCGGATGGCCAAGGTGCCAATGATCTGCTCGCGGAGAATGCCGCCGGCGCGGTCCAGCAGCCCTTGGCCCTCACGGTACAGCGGGATAAGCCGACGAACGATCAGGATCAGGATGAGCGCCAGGATGGGGACGATGGTGATAACCACCGTAGAAAGGCCCACGTCCTGCCTGACGGCAAGAATCACGCCGCCTATCCCCATGGCTGGGGCTGCCAAAAGCATGGTGAAAACCAGCAGCGAAAAGCCCTGGATCTGCGCGGTATCGTTAGTGGCCCTGGTGCTGAGGCTTTGCGTTCCAAAGAAGGCCACGTCCTGGGTGGACAGCCGTTGGATCCGGTTGAAAACCAGGGAGCGGAGTTCCCTGCCCAGGCGCATCGCCAAGACCGCGCCCAGGTAGCCGGCGCAGATCGCTGCGCCCGCTTGGACGGCGGCCACCACTGTCATCAGGAGGCCAAGGCGGGCGATGACGTCGATGTTGCCGGCTACGATGCCGTCATCAATGATCTCGGCATTGATGGTGGGCAACAGGAGGGTGGCGCCCGACTGCACGAACTGGAGGACCACGAGTGCCGCCAAGGAAACTCCGTTGCCCCGCAACAAGCGCCTCAGCAACGCAATCAGCAACGAACCTCCAGAGCCAGACCAGGAACTACTGTCTCTGGGCTGCACCCCAGTGACCACCTCGTCATTGTAGGGCACATCACATTCAGCAGCTGTCACATCGCGTGACTGGGCCTGTCGAAGCCGGACTCAGGACCGTTTCTGTCCTACGGCGAAGAGCCGCCGGAAAGGGAAGACCGTTCCGTGCTGCCCTGCCGGGTAGGCCTTGGCCAGCAGCGCCGCGTACTCGGCTTCGAACAGGCTGAAATCCGCAGCCGATAGTGCCGCCATGACAGGACGCAGCGCGGTGCCCCGTACCCATTCGAGCACGGGGTCCGGGCCGGCAAGCACCTGCTGGTAGCTGGTCTCCCACGCATCGGCGCTGAAGCCCGCGTCCAACAGGAGGTTCAGGTAGTCCGCCGGTTCGCCCACCGACTCGTCACCGCGGAGCACACCAGCCAGTTTGGTCGACCATGCCGCAGAGGAAGCCAAGTCCCGCATCAGCGCGTGCGACGGTGCGGTGAAATTACCTGGGACCTGCATGGCGAACCAGGCACCGGGCCGTAAACCTGCCAACCAGCCTGGTATCAGGTCCCGGTGGTTCGGCACCCACTGCAGGGCGGCGTTGGTCACCACCACGTCCGTGTCGGCAGCAGGGTGCCACGTGGCGATGTCTGCCTGTTCAAACGTGAGGCGGCCATTGGCCGGTTCGAGGCGTGCGGCCGTGGCCAGCATCTGCGCTGAGGAATCCAGGCCCACCACCGCCGCGTCGGGCCAGCGGGCGGCGAGGGTGGCGGTCAGGTTCCCCGGCCCACAGCCCAGATCCACCACCAGGCCCGGAGCCTGCGCACCCACCCTCCCGGTGAGGTCAAAGAACGGCCGGTCCCGGTAGTCACCAAACTGCACGTACTTCGTTGGGTCCCACTTCATGTCCGCCTCCTGTGCGCGCTGCCGCCGGAACCTTCCGCCCGGGTCATTCCCCGCCTGCGCCGAGCCTACCCGGGGAACAGCGGGCGCCAGGGCAGTAAGCTGGAAATCAATGAAACTCGTTGACCAGCTGACTGAACTTTCCGCCCTCAACCCGGCTACCGCCGTCGACCCCGACCTCCTCTACACCCGCTTCGGTGAGTGGACGGAAAGCCGCGGCCTGTCGCTCTATCCGGCGCAGGACGAGGCAATCATGGAGCTGGCCACCGGCGCCAACGTCATCCTGGCCACGCCAACGGGTTCCGGTAAGTCCTTGGTGGCAATTGCCGCGCACTTCCAAGCCATGGCCCACGGCCGCCGCAGCTATTACACCGCCCCCATCAAGGCGCTGGTGTCGGAGAAGTTCTTCGCCCTGTGCGAGATTTTCGGCGCGGAAAACGTGGGCATGATCACCGGCGACTCGGGCGTCAACCAGGACGCCCCGATCATCTGCTGCACCGCCGAAATTCTGGCCAACGTGGCGCTCCGCGAAGGCACCGACGCGGAGCTCGGCACCGTGATCATGGACGAGTTCCACTTCTACTCGGATCCGCAACGCGGGTGGGCCTGGCAAGTTCCGCTGCTCGAACTTCCGCAGGCCCAGTTCCTCCTGATGTCCGCCACCCTGGGCGACGTGGCCCGATTCGAGACCGGCCTGACGGACCTCACCGGCCGCCCCACCACCACCGTGAGCTCGGCCGAGCGGCCCATTCCGCTGCATTACTACTACCACGAGACCCCCGTCCACGAGACGCTCGAGGAACTCCTGGCCACCCGCCAAGTTCCTGTTTACGTGGTGCATTTCAGCCAGATCGAGGCCATCGACCGGGCGCAGACGCTGATGAGCATCAACGTCTGCAGCCGGGAAGAAAAGGACAAGATCGCCGAGTTGATCGCTGGCTTCCGCTTCGCGGCAGGGTTCGGCAAGACCCTGAACCGGCTGGTACGGCACGGCATCGGCGTCCACCATGCGGGCATGCTGCCCAAATACCGCCGCCTCGTGGAGCAGCTGGCCCAGGCTGGACTGCTGAAAGTGATCTGTGGGACGGACACGCTGGGCGTCGGCATCAACGTGCCCATCCGCACCGTCCTGCTCACCGCTTTGAGCAAGTACGACGGTGTCCGCACCAGGCCGCTCAACTCTCGGGAGTTCCACCAAATCGCAGGCCGGGCCGGCCGGGCGGGCTACGACACCGCAGGGACCGTGGTGGTGCAGGCACCGGAACACGTCATCGAAAACGTCAAGGCCATGGCGAAAGCCACGGCCAAGTTCGGCGACGACCAGAAGAAGCTGCGCCAAGTGGTCAAGAAGAAGCCGCCAGAGGGCTTCGTGTCGTGGGGCGAGCCCACGTTCAAGCGACTGGTCGAATCCATCCCGGATCCGTTGAGCTCAAGCTTCACCGTGACCCACTCCATGCTGATGAACCTGATGGAGCGCCCCGGCGATCCATTTGCCGCTGCCCGCCGCCTCCTCACCGAAAATCACGAGCCGCGCGTGTCGCAGCTACGGCTCATGCGGAGCGCCCTCGGGATCTACCGCGAGCTTTTGGCAGCCGAGGTCATCGAGCGGATTCCGGCAGACGAACAGGGCCCTGACGGCCGCACCGTGCGCTTGACCGTGCACCTGCAGGCCAATTTCGCCCTGAATCAGCCACTCTCGCCCTTCGCCCTGGCGGCGCTGGAGCTCCTGGATCCGGAGTCGCCGTCGTACGCCCTGGATGTGGTGTCGGTGATCGAATCGACCCTGGAGAAGCCGCGGCAGATCCTGTCCGCGCAGCAGAAAAAGGCCCGCGGCGAGGCGGTGGCAGCGATGAAGGCCGACGGCATCGAGTACGACCAGCGGATGGCCCTGCTGGACGCCGTCACCTACCCGCAGCCGCTCGCCGACATCCTCGGTGAAGCGTTCGAGGTGTACCGCAAGGCAGCCCCGTGGGTGGGCGACTTCGAGCTGGCCCCCAAGTCGATTGTCCGGGACATGTACGAACGGGCCATGAACTTTGGTGAGTTTGTCCAGTTCTACAGCCTGGCGCGCTCCGAAGGCATCGTGCTCAGGTACCTGTCCGACGCCTTCAAGGCCCTGCGGCAGACCGTCCCGCAGGACATGCTCCGGGAGGACCTGGAAGACCTGATGGCGTGGCTGGGTGAGATGGTGCGCCAGGTGGACTCGAGCCTCCTGGACGAATGGGAGGAGCTCACCTCCGGTGACACGCTCACTCCGCACGATGCGCCCCCGCCGCCGCCACCGCTGCTGACCGCCAACATCCGGGCGTTCCGCGTGATGGTCCGCAACGAGATGTTCAGGCGCGTGGAACTTTTCGCCGACGAGGACGCCCAGGCGTTGGGCCAGCTCGACGGCGGCGCAGGCTGGGATTCGGAGCGCTGGGAAGATGCGCTGGACGACTACTTCGACGAACACGACGACATCGGCACCGGACCTGATGCCCGCGGCCCCGGCCTGCTCATCATCACCGAAGAACCGGGAAGCTGGAAGGTGCGGCAGATCTTCGAGGACCCCGCCGGCAACCACGACTGGGGCATTTCCGCCACCGTTGACCTGGCCGCCTCTGATGAGTCCGGCACCGCAGTGGTCACCGTGACTGACGTCAACCGGCTGTAGCTGTTGCCCGGGGCGCCGGCGGTAACGCAGCGCGGCGGCCCGGCTGGCGGTGGCCCAGCTGGTGGCTGCGCCCGCCGACGGTAAGCTCGGAATCATGAGTGTTATTCGCCCCGCCACTGCAGCCGACGTACCAACAATCCTCAGGATGATCCACGAGCTGGCCCACTACGAGAAGGAACCGGACGCGGTCCGGAACACCCCGGAGATGCTGCACGCAGCGTTGTTCGGCCCCGAGCCGCGCGTGTTTGCCACCATGGCCGAAAACGGTGCTGGCGACGTGCAGGGTTTCGCGCTCTGGTTCTTGAACTACTCCACCTGGGAGGGCGTGCACGGGATCTACCTCGAAGATCTTTACGTCAGCCCGGACGCCCGCGGCGAGGGCCACGGCAAGGCACTCTTGCAGCACCTCGCCGGTGAGGCAGTAGCCAAGGGGTACGCCCGGGTCGAGTGGAGCGTCCTGGACTGGAACGAACCGTCCATCAATTTCTACCGCAGCCTGGGCGCGGCGCCGATGGATGGCTGGTCCACGTTCCGCCTCACCGGGGAACCGCTGGCACAGTTCGGTGCCACCGTGTCCGGGAGCCAGCTTGATGGAGCCGCGCGTGCTTGAGTCGGCCGGACCTACAGGGAGTACCAGTCACACAGTGGGTGCCAGCCACGAGTTCCGCGGCCTGCGCAGCACTGAACATCGCTTCACTGTTCCCCTTGACCACGCAGCCGCGGGTAGCGGAGCGTCGGGCAGCCAAGAGGCTGAGTCCATCACCGTGTTCGCCCGCGAATACGTGTCCACGGCACACTCCGCAGAGGCAGCTGCCGAGCTGCCCTGGCTGCTGTTCCTGCAGGGTGGACCCGGCGGTCGCGGAAACCGGCTCACCTCCTTGGGCGGCTGGAGCAAGGCTGCCGCCCAGGACTTCAGGATCCTCATGCTTGACCAGCGGGGCACCGGGCTCTCGGCGCCGATCGACCGCAGCACCCTCGCACGGCGCGGCGATGCAGCGGCCCAAGCCCGCTACCTGGAGCACTTTCGCGCCGATTCCATCGTGGCGGACGCCGAACTGATCCGCGGCGCGCTGGGTTCGCCGGCGTGGAGCATCTTCGGCCAAAGCTACGGCGGCTTCTGTGCGCTGACGTACCTGTCTTTTGCCCCGGAAGGAATCCGCGAGGTCCTCATCACCGGTGGCCTGGCACCCTTGTCAGCGCCTGCGGACGACGTCTACCGCGCCACCTTTCAGCGGGTGGAAACGCGTAACGCCGAGTACTTTGGCTGGTACCCGGAGGACCGGCACACCGTGGAGCGGATTGCCCAGCACCTCCGCAGCAACCCCACCGTGTTGCCGGACGGCAGCCCGCTCACGGTGGAACGGTTCCAGATGGTGGGCTCCTTCCTGGGCGGGAACACCCGGATCAACGGGCTCCACTACCTGCTGGAGGACGCCTTTTCCACGGCCGACGACGGCGGCATGCTGTCCGACGTGTTCCTCGAGCAGGTGCAGGGCCTGGTGAGCCGTAGGGCCAATCCGCTCTACGCCCTAGTGCATGAGTCCATCTACGGCCAAGGGAGTGCCACCGAGTGGGCTGCGTGGCGGGTGCTGGCAGAGTACCCGCAGTTCAGTCCGGACGCCGCTCCCCTGCTGCTCACCGGCGAGATGGTCTACCCGTGGTACTTCGAACAGGACCCTGCCCTCCTGCCGCTCCGGGAGGTGGCCGACCTGTTGGCGCAGAAGGCCGACTGGCAGCCGCTCTACAGCCTGGAGCAGTTGGCAGCCAATACGGTGCCGGCAGCAGCTGCGGTCTACGCCGATGACATCTATGTGGATCGGGAACTCTCCCTGGCCACTGCGGCGGCGGTGCGTGGCTTGCAGGCCTGGGAGACCAGCGACTTCCACCACGACGGCATCGCCGACGACGGTGAGGCCATCTTTGGCCGCCTGCTGGGAATGGTGCGCTCGGCACAGGATTGAGCGCCGCCGTCGTGCATTAAAAAAGCATCGATCCCTGCCACCCCCACGCGGCCGGGATCGATGCTTTTTAGGTTTCCTTGGATAAGGACGCTGAGAGGTTAGTCTGCGGCGTTGTGCGTCTTCCGCTCGTCGTCCACCAGGCGCTCGTCAATGTGTGCTTCCTTCGCCTTGGAGCTCAGCAAGCTGGCAATCACGGCGACGATGATGGTCCCCACAATGACGGCGAGGGAAACGAAGGTGGGGATTTCCGGGGCCCATTCAATGTGCTGGCCGCCATTGATGAACGGAAGTTCGTTCACGTGCATGGCGTGCAGGACCAGCTTGACGCCGATGAACGCCAGGATGAAGGACAGGGCGTGCTTGAGGTAGATCAACCGGTTCATCAGTCCACCGAGCAGGAAGTACAGCTGACGGAGACCCATCAGGGCAAACAGGTTGGCGGTGAAGACGATGAACGGGCTCTGCGTGAGTCCGAAGATCGCGGGGATGGAATCCACGGCAAACAGCAGGTCGGTCAGGCCGATGGTGACGAAGACGATCAGCATCGGGGTGAAAACGCGCTTGCCGTTGACGGTGGTGCGCAGCTTGCCTTCGTCGAACTTCTCCGACATGGGGATGATCTTGCGGATCCGGGCGATGAGGGGGTTTTCCTTGTCCTCCTCGTCTTCGCCTTCATCCTGGGCCTGCTTCCAGGCTGTCCAGAGCAGGAAGGCGCCGAAGATGTAGAACACCCAGCTGAACTGTTCGATCACAATGGCGCCGAGGAGGATGAAGATGCCGCGCAGGATCAGGGCGATGATGATGCCCACCATCAGCACCTCTTGCTGATACTTCCGGGGAACGGAGAACCTGGCCATGATGATGATGAAGACAAAGAGGTTGTCGATGCTGAGGCTGTACTCAGTGACCCAGCCGGCCACGAATTGGCCACCATATTCTGGGCCGGTGAAGTAGAACATGGCGCCAGCAAAGACTAATGCCAGGCCAACATAGAACGCCACCCACAGGCCAGCTTCCTTCATGGACGGCTCATGCGGGCGCCGCACAACAAGGAGGAGGTCTATCAGGAGGATCAGGCCGAGGACGACGAGGGAGCCGACCTCAAACCACACGGGTAGTTCGAGCACAGGGAGGACCTTTCGAGGGTGCAAAGAATCGAGATAAGTCTCTCCGGCGCGCCTGTGCACTTGGTGCTGATGTGGCGGCCCGCTACGCCCGGCAAGGCGACTATGCCTTACGTGTTGACGATCGTAGCGCTTGGGATACTCCCCTACGTGGGCCTCATCATATCGCACACTTTTCCGGCCTGCCCCTTACTCGCCGGTACGTGACTTTCGGCCCTGTCCTGCGACCACCTGGTGGACAAATCTAGGACCAGGAAACTATCAAAGGACACGACCAACATGCTCATGAAACACGGCTCACCCGTTAAAAGGATTATCGTCGGCGTGGACGGTTCGGCTTCATCGGTGGAGGCGCTTCGGCAGGCGCAACGCCTCGCTGTGCCATCAGGTGCAAAAATTCTGGCGACGACATACTGGGACTACCCTCAGATTCACGATGGGTACCTGGCCATGGGCATTGATGGCTTCGAGGAAAGCGCCAAAAATATTCTCACCGAAGCACTCCATGAGGCTTTTGGGTCTGATGTCCCTCGCAATGTAGTACCCAAGCTTGTCAGGTGTCATCCACGCGAGGGTCTGATCGAAGCCACCCGGGATGCAGACATTCTTGTTGTTGGACGGCGAGGCCAAGGCGCGTTCGGCATTTTGCTCGGTTCCATCAGCTCAGCCTGCGTGGCCCACTCCCATTGTCCCGTTCTGGTCGTCCACGAATTACCAAAGCCCAGAGCTCATACGCAAGAAAAGGATGAGGCAGTCATTGAGCCAAGAAAGGATCTGTAGCGGCGATCCACTCTTGTGCTGACTCGGGGACTTGCCTGCCTATAGCCTCCCTGGACTACGGTAGGGTCGTTCGGATTTCCAGCTGGTTTTCGACCGACGTGACGTGCGGGGAAGACCACGTTGCGGCTTCAACCAGGTGCTTTTCAGACCACGACCGCACGTGCCCGGTCAGGACAGCTTTGGTCTCTCTGACAGAGACGCTGATGTGATTGGCATCAAGCTGCGCGTGACGAACCAGTGCTTCCCTGATGCGCTCCTCGGCATCAGCTGCTGAGGGCCGCGGTGTCAACGTGAGCATGTTGTTGACCGCGTAAATCCCCCGCAAGTACTGCACGGCATAGGAGGCAGCCTGTCGTTGGAAGTCCCAGGCGACCTCCCCGGTAAGGAGTACGGTGTGCTCCCTTACCTCGGCTTTGACCGTATCGGGAACATTCGTCGCCCACGACAATGCAGCTGCTACCGCTTTCGCCATGTCAGCTTCGCTGCAAGTCTCGCCCTTCTGGTCCACGAGCAAATGGTCAACGACGGTTGAGACCCCACGGACACGAAAGGTTGCATCTTTTACGGCCGCTGCTCCTGCGATGTCATCGACATGGCCGGACAGGGTCACAACGCCCGCGTTTACCGCGACTCCAATGGCAGCAGCATCGACGTCTGCAGCCCACGTGAGCTCGTCGAGAACTGTGGTTTGTACATCGTGATCGCTGAGTGGTTCATGTGTAGCCGTCATGACAGATCCCGTTCCCTTATGCGCATCGGAATACGCGCCCACTTCAGACTGAAGGGCCAGGCGCCGAATTTCCAGAGCCCTTGGTCCCTACCGCTGGCTGCTTCACCAGGGTGTTTTTTCTCTATCAGGGCCCCTGTCGAGTAGATGCTTTCCAGCAAACCAAATTGAAGGAGCCCGCGCGCTCGTTAGGAGCGGAGGCCGTTTGGCCCTAGTCCACCACGCCTAAACCGGGAATCCTAGAAAAACCAACCTGCGGGTCGCGGTGCAGCCTCTTCACCCCCGGCCCACGACTGCCCTCAAGGAGAGTTTATGAATTCCGAAGTATCAGGCTCCGAACACTACATGCAGCGTCTGAAAGCTTTAGGCGGCTCGGAAAATGATGTCACTGAACCCCACTACCTGCTTACCCAAAACGACACCGTAGAAAGCGTGGTCTCCCACCTCGTTATGGAACAACGAGCCCGGGGGCGTGGTGCTACAGACCCGGCCATCTTGCATGCAGCAGCAGAATTCTTGATCAGCAGAAGAAATGAACACGCATCCGGCCACGGTCCAGCGGCTTTGCAGCAAGGCCACTACCAGTTAGATATACATTGTGGCGGCGCTGGCACCACCCGAGAGAGTATTCCTGTGAAGGACTTAGCCGATGCCAAGGTTTGGGCCCAAAAACGCATCGAAGCGCACGGGGCGATTTTTGGAGCCATCTACTTTCCGGCAGGTCACGAAAATCAGCCTGGAATGGGAGCTCTCGTCTCGAGTTTTGACCGGTCCGTGGGCTGGTACCGGTAGGAGCAGACGGCCGTGCCTCCAAGCCTTGACGTTGCCTTTACTATGAGGGGTCCACGTTTCCGCGGGAGGCCGCCGGGTCCAACGGCAGCCACCACTTCGAAGGAGGGTCAGGGGCGAACCGCCGTCCGCTGATCTCCAACGGCGTCACGCGCACCAGAATGTCCTTGGCACCAGGCTGCCACGGTGACAAGTCGGTGCTCGCAGCTTCCTGGATTTCTTCGGGCATGGTTACGAACTCTGGGTTGCCTTTGATGATGACGCTCCAGGCGATGGTCCCATAACGGTTGAAACCGTCGGCCTCCAACGCAATCACTCCTCTTTCCGAGAGTGCCGAGTATTTTGTTCCCGGCCCGGTCCTGAACAGGATCGTGCCAAAATTGGGGACGTAGTTCACTGGGAAGATCTCCGGAACATCACCGTTGATTAACGCAATCCTGCAGGTTGATGTTGATTCGAGGTATTTCCAGCAGTCGTGAACACTGAGTTCGGTGGTGTCTTGGTCTGTTGATGTTTTCGCCATGCGGCCGAGCCTAGTGCCTCCTATCCCACCGATATAGGGCAGAAAGTCCCTCCCCACATCACCCGCTCAGGAGTCCTGGCCCGGCAGGGGAAAGATTGCAGCGACCCGTGTTCCTTCACCGAGTTTGGACGAAATGATCAGCGATCCGTGGCGGCCTTCGACCCTGCGGCGCATATTGAGTAGCCCGCTGTGATTGCGTACCTGGTTGAAGCCGGTTCCGTCATCCGTGATTCGAAATTCGACTTCTTTGGCGCGAACCAAGACTTCGACAGAAACTGCGGATGCGTTCGCATGCCGGACCGAGTTGGAGAGTGCTTCCCGGATGATCGTTTTGCCTTCTTTTGCGGTGACGCTATCCACCTTGCTGTCAATGGGTCCGGAGAACTGGACGGTCTGGCGAAGGTCTGTTCCTTCGCAGGCCGCGCGAACCAGTCCTAGGATTCGAGTACTGAGTGCAGGCTGGCTCGGGGGCGCCGCATGCAGCGAATAGATGGTGTCCCGCAGGTCTTTAATGGTCGCGTCCAGTTCTGCCGTTACGGAGGAGATGCGGGACAACGGTTCATCCCCGGTGACAAACTTCCGCAGGCTCTGGATGCTGAGACCGGCGGCGAAGACGCGTTGGATTACCAGGTCATGCAGGTCCCGTGCGATCCGGTCCCTATCGCCAAAAATTGCGTCCTGCTCTCGCTGGATGTGGAGCTGTGTGAGTTCCAGTGCCAAGGAGACATGCGCGGCGAAAGTGGCGACCATCTCCTGGTCGAACTGTGAGAACACTGCCCGGTCGCGGGCACGTGCGATGACCAAGAACCTTGAGTGGTTTCCACGGCTCGTGATCCTGGTGCAGAGGGCTGCACCTACGGATTCCATTTCTCGTGGCGAGAAGACGCTGGCCAGTTGTTCGCCGATGAGGACGCTGGTACTGCCGAAGCCGGATGTTAGCTCGTGAAGGGTGGCACCGCTGCCGAGGTGGGCACCGTTGAGGGCTTCGTGCCCAGATCCCAGGGCGACCTCGCAATACAGCTCATCCCCGGAACTGAGTTTGGTCATGACCAGCACTGCGTCGGCCTGTGATGCCGCCAAGGCGTAGTCGGCGAGGATTTCCACGTCACTGCGCACAGGGCTTTCTGATTCGTTCAGTAAGGCGCGCACGGCCTGCTGGCCCTTCTCCAACCAGCGGGAGCGGTGGGTTTCGTTCTCAAAGAGCCGCATGTTCTCGATTGCCACTCCAGCGGCCGCAGCCAGGGCTACCACCAAATCCTGATCTTCTTGAGTGAATTCCCCTGATCCCGACTTCTCTGTCAGATAGAGGTTCCCGAAGATGGTGTCACGCACCTTGATGGGAACCCCGAGAAAGGACGTCATTTGCGGGTGGTGGTCCGGGAAACCAACCGCCGTTGAGTGTTCGCGAAGATCCTTAAGGCGCATGGGCCAGGGGTCAGTGGTGTGGGACCCCAAGACGCCGTGGCCTACGGGGAGCTTGCCGATCTTCCGGGCATCATCATCGTCGAGGCCCACGGTGATGAACTGCGAAAGTTTGTGGTCGCTTCCCATCACACCCAGGGCGCCGAATCGGGCTTTTGCCAGTTTGCAGGCTGCCTCAAGTACTCGTTCCAGCACCGCGTCCAGGCCGGCGTTTTCGGCGATAGCGGCGAAACCCGAAAGCAGGTGATCAATTCCTCTAACATCACTCTCTTGCGAGCTTGAGAGGTCGTTTCCTCTTGAGTGGCCTGTGTTGTTCCACGCTGCTCCCATGGATTCCGCCCCACGTAGTGTTTCCCGGTTGCGAGCTCTGCCATGTTTCACGGTAAGCACATCACTCTACCTCCGCGGTTGGATGACCCCGCACCCTTCCGTCGGTTATGCCCCCGACTGTCGGCCCTGGGCTTCGTCCCTGTCACCGGTAGTACCTACTACTCGGCGCCTGCGCGCGTCGCACTGTCAAGTGGCGGCTGCCAGGCGGCAAGGCCAGCCACGGAAAACAGTCTGCCAGTGATGGTTTCTGGAGTGACACGGACAAAGCGTTCCTTTGTCCCGTTTTCCCAAGGGTGGAGGGGCAGGAAAACGGTGTCCAGCAAGTCGTCGGTCCGGCTGATCGCCACAGCCCTTCCTTTGACGATGACGCTCCAGGCGGCAGCACCAGCGTTGGTGGTTCCATCGGCCTCGAAAGCGACCTCTCCGCCATCGGCCAGAGCGAGCAGTTTGCGTCCGTTGGCCGTCCTGAAAACCATGCTGCCATGATCCACGACGAAGTTCACAGGGTAGATCTCGGGTTTCCCGTTGAGAACAAAAGCGAGCCGACCGACGGTTGCTTCCCTCAAGAAGCCCCAGCAGCGGTCGGCGGTGAGGACTTGTGTTCCTGATACAGGGGGCTGGTTTATCATAACGCCATGATGTGCGCTGGGAAGCTGGCTGCACAGGGCCCTTAGCCCCTGAATTGGACTGACGTTATTGGTGCCGTTTGGCCGCCGGTGTCCGGATGTCGGCCATGAAGACAGCCGCCTGCGTGCGGCGTTCGAAGCCGAGCTTGCCCAGCATAGAAGAAACGTAGTTCTTGACCGTTTTTTCTGCCAAGGACATTGACTGCCCGATCTGGCGGTTGGTCAGTCCTTGGCTGACCAAGTCCAAAACACGTCTCTCCTGCTGGGTGAGGGTGGCCACCCGCGGATCTGTTGGAGCTGTTGCGGTGAGACCGGCCAGGATGGACGTGCGGGTCGCGTCGTCGAAGAGTGATTCTCCCCGCGCTGTCGTGGCAATTGCACCGAGGAGGTCGGAGCTGCCAATTTCTTTGAGTACGTACCCGGAGGCCCCAGCCAGAACAGCGCCCTGCAGTGCTTTTTCGTCATCGTAGCTGGTCAGGATCAAGCACTTCAGTGACGGATCGACGGACCGCACGCTGCGGCACACTTCAATGCCCGTTCCGTCGGGAAGGCGTGCATCCAAGATGGAGACGTCCGGGCGCAGCGCCGGAATCCGCCGGGTAGCTTCCTCAGCAGACCCCGACATCCCTACGACCTCGAATCCTTCACTGACGAGGAGTTCCTGCAGGCCGCGACGGACCAATTCATGGTCATCCAGGACATAGAGCCTCAAGGGCGCTGTCGCGGGACTCCCCGGCTCGTCAACCCTTGGGACCGTCTCTGACATCACGTTCTCCTTCGGTCTGCAAGGCGAGAAGCTTTTGCTGATTCGTCCATCTGGGTGGGTTTGTGAACCACTAGCACGGGGCAATGGGAGTACGCGACGCACGCCGAACTCACTGTTCCCGTATTCAGACCGTACAGGCTTCCGAACCCGCGGCGTCCGATGACCAACATGAGGGCCGTGAGGCTGGCCCGGACGAGAACCGCACGGGGGTCTCCGTGGACGACCATCGACCGGCTCTCAGGCAGGCTGTGGTGGCCGTAGACCTTCAGCAGGACCTCGGTGAGAGTAGCTGAGGCCTCGGCTGCGCTGGTCGAGGCTCCGCCTTGGACTACTGAGCCCGTGAGAGCCGGACGCTCCCACACGGTGAGGGCGGGAACCGAAGCGCCGGCGCTTCTTGCGAGCCTTTGGGCTTCGCGGAGGGCGGAAATCGACGACTGTGAACCATCGATTCCGACCACGATTTGGGGTGCTGCTTCCGTGCGCTCCACTCCGGCTCCTCTTTCCAATTGCTACTTGTACGCCTGCTGTTCAGTCTGCGGGGCTCCCTCGGGTCTGCACAGTGCCAAAGGACATCAGCTCCGGGGGCCCGGTGCGATGCAGAGTCCGGAGCCCAACAATCGCGTGGGGACAGTTTCTGGCCAGACAACCATTGACGGAGCTGAGAGTCCCGCGTCCCACTCTTTAGTTTTGGTGCGGCGTCCACTGCCAGGATCGTATCTCTGGTAAATCTTGGAAGTGCTCTGCGATGTAGGCGGTATGCGCCTTAAGTTGATCGCTGCAGTGATCCCGTAGTTCGGCCATGCCGGGAAGTTCTTGCCCTGCCCTTTGTATGGCTTCCACTGCCAGGTGGTAACGGCTCATACGGTTCAGAACCACCATGTCGAAGGGCGTGGTGGTGGTTCCCTGCTCGCTGTATCCCCTTACATGGAATCGTTCCGGGTGTGGCCGGCCGTGCAGGAGCTGGTGGAGGGCGCGGGCGTATCCGTGCCAGGCAACCACGACGTCCGTGTCGGTCGTGAAGAGCCTTGCGAAGTAGTCGTCGGTCATCCCGTGTGGGTGGGTTGAGGCCGGTGGGAGGACCATGAGGTCCATGACATTGACAACCCTGGTCCGCAGCGTCGGTACGTAGTGTCGCAAAAGCCAGGCTGCGGCGAGTGTCTCTTCCGTGGGAACGTCTCCGATGCAGGCAAGGACTATGTCGGGGGCATCGCCTTGCGTTCCGTCGCGGGCCGTTTCGTGCCCCGCCCAGTCCCAGGTAGAGGCTCCTGCGGCGGCCTGCTCCCGCGCTTCGTCCAGGCTTAGGTACTGCGCGTGGGACTGTTTGTCCACCACAATCACGTTGACGTAGTCCTGACTGCCCAAGGCGTGCTCGGCCACTACCAATAGGGAATTGGCATCCGGGGGTAGGTAGACCCGGGTTACGGTTCCCGAGAGCGAGAGTACGACGTCAACCAGTCCGGGACCCTGATGGCTGAAGCCGTTGTGGTCGTTGCGCCAGCACGTTGATGTGAGCAGAATGTTCAGGCTCGGCACGGGAACCCTCCATTCGAGCCCGCGGGCATGCTGAAGCCACTTGGCGTGCTGGATGGTCATGGAGGCGCTGACCATGGCAAACGCCTCGTACGTGGCGAACAGCCCGTAACGGCCAGTTAGGAGATAGCCCTCAAGCCAGCCTTGGCACAAATGTTCGGATAGAACTTCCATTACCCTGCCGTCCGGTGAAACCTGGTCCTGAGCCACCGGGTGCTCCCAACGTCCGGGAGCTGGCATGAGGCACCGATCCGTGGCCTGGAAAACGGCACCAAGGCGGTTGCTGTTCGTCTCGTCGGGGCAGAACAGTCGAAACCGTGGATTTTCTGCCGTATTCACGTACAAATCCCGCAGCAGTTTTCCCAGCGGTCTGGTGGTTTCGTGGTACACCCGCCCTCTGGGCCAGATGTCCAGTGCATAGGCTGCGAGGTCCGGGATATCCAGGGCCTTGATGTTTCTCGGCCGGGAACACCCCATCCGGAGAACGCCCAGGGGTGCCAGCGCCGCCAGCTCCGGAATGAGACATCCCTCCGCGTCGAAGAGAAGTTCTGGGGCGTAGGAAGTGAGCCACTTCTCCAATTGGGCTAGGTGCTCGGGGTTCTCCCGGACCCCTGCCAACGGCACTTGATGCGACCGGTACGTTCCTTCAACCGGAAGCCCGTCCACCTCCGCCGGACCAGTCCATCCTTTGGGAGTCCGAAGAATAATCGCCGGCCACAGCACCTGGCCGGCGACCCCGATTTCTCTCGCAGTAGTTTGAATGGAGCGGATTTCGGCGTAGGCGGCGTCCATCGCTGCTGCAAGTGAAGAATGCACCGCTAGTGGGTCGTCCCCGCTGACAGTCACCGGGGCCCATCCGTGGGCCCGCAACAATTCTTCAACCTGGTGGTCAGAGGTTCGGCCTAGAACAGTGGGCCCGGAAATTTTGTGTCCGTTCAAGTGCAAGATCGGTAAGACCGCTCCGTCTCTAGCGGGGTTAATGAAGGACGGCGCTTTCCACGAACCCTCCAACGGCCCGGTTTCCGCCTCTCCATCGCCAATGACGCAGGCGGCTATGAGATCAGGGTTGTCCATAACCGCACCCGTAGCGTGCATGAGCGAATAGCCGAGCTCCCCGCCTTCATGGATGGATCCTGGAGTTGCCGGGCCTACGTGACTGGGTATTCCCCCAGGTGTCGAGAACTGTCGGACCAGTAGACGGAGGCCACGCTCGTCGGCGCTGATCGTCGGGTAGACCTCTGAATAGGTTCCTTCCAGATAAAGGTTCGCCACGACGGCAGGACCGCCGTGGCCGGGGCCGGCAATGAACAGTACCTCAGCCGACGTCCGCTGAATGAGCCTGTTCAGATGGGCGTAAATGAGTGAAATTCCGGGGCTGGTCCCCCAGTGGCCCAGCAGCCGCGGCTTGATATCCCCGGCCGTCAGGGGCCGTCGGAGCAATGCGTTCTCCTGCAGGTAGATTTGCGCCACCGTCAGGTAGTTCGCTGCTTCCCAGTACCGATGCAACGCGGCGAACGACTCCCGGGTTGCGGAGGGCTGTTCTGTGATTCCTTCTTCCATGGCATGACCTTTTCAATTATGGTGGCGAGCCAGCTTTGATCCCACGTCGCGTCTAGTGGTGCCGATAGCTGGTTCTGCCCACTGTCTACGTTGTTGTGGGGGCCAAAACCGTGAGGCGGGGATGCGGGAGCATCGGGTATCCGGCGGCGGTGCCCACGAAACTTGATCCGATGATGTCTGTCGGCACCAACATGCCTAGCTTTGCGTCGGTGAGATTCAAGACAATCGGAATGCCAGGACAGATCGCATTGATTCGGCGGATGATGCTCGTCAGGGCATAGAGGTTCTGGGGACTTAAAGTTCCCAGAACGCGGATGTCGGCGCTGGACGTGTCGACCTCGACTCGGACAAGAACCTTGAGCCTGGGCCAAGATGTTGTCATCGGTGCAGCTGTCCTCTTTCTGGCGAGTCCCCGCCAGTCAAGGCGGTCAAGAGTTGCCCGCTGTGGTCGCGTTCCGAGAATCATCGAAATCAGTACTCGATGACTAGGCGGGCGAGGATCCTGCCTGAGGCTACGTCTGCCATGGACTCATTGATTTGGTCCAGGCTTCGCGGCTCGGCAATGATTCGGGTCCGGCCGCTGGCATGCAGAGCAAAGACTTCAGCCAGATCCTGTCGTGTGCCGACGATGGAGCCAATGATCGAAAGTCCCCTAATGACGGTCTCGAAAATGGAAATGCTCATCTGCTGATCGGCCGGCAGGGCAACGCAAATCAGCCGGCCGCCACGGTTCAGGGAAGCGAATGCCTGCTCGAAGACCCGTGGCGATGCGGCCAGCACCACGGCAACGTCTGCACCCCCCAAGTCCTTGATCGCTGCTACAGGGTCTGCCTCCCTGGCATTGATGCCGTGCTCAGCGCCCAGATCCTTGGCAAGCTGGAGTTTGGAGTCTTCGATGTCCACCGCAATCACGGAACCGCCCATGATGCGGCCATACTGCACTGCCAGATGCCCCAGACCGCCAATACCGAAGATCGCTACCCGTTCGGTTGGAGCGATGTGTGCAACTTTCAGGGCTTTATACGTGGTCAGGCCTGCGCAGGTCAACGGCGCCGCGTCCGCTGGCGAGATACCTTCCGGCACTGGTACTGCGAACCGTGCATTGACCACCGCGTACTCCGCGAAAGCTCCGTCGCGTGAGTATCCGGTGTTTTGCTGCAATTCACAGAGGGTTTCGCGTCCGTCAATGCAAAAGCGGCATTCACCGCAGGCGTATCCAAGCCAGGCAATGGCTACCCGTTCCCCAATCACCCGGGCGGATACCCCCGCGCCCAGCTTTTCGATGATGCCGATTCCTTCGTGCCCCGGGACAAAAGGCAACGTCGGCTTGACCGGCCAGTCACCCTGCGCCGCATGGATATCGGTGTGACACAACCCGCATGCCTCCATCCGGACCAAGACCTCCCCTTGGCCTGGCTCCGGAATCGCTCTGTCAAGAATTTGAAGAGATTCCCCAAAGGCTGTTACAACGGCGGCTTTCATCAAGTTCCCTCGATTTGTGTGTGCATCGGTTGAGGGCGGCTGTGCAGGCACCCATTCACATACTGTGAACCCGCGGGCCACGGCTGCACAGAGCAGAAAGACCCTCCTTGGTCTCGCTCGTCAGGGCCATGGCAGAGGGCCCATATGTCTTTGTGCTCTAGTGGCGTCAGCCGTGGGAGAGGACGCTGGCGAGGAAGCTTGTGTTCTCCATTGATCGTGATCCACCACTTTGAGGGCGTCCTCCATGTCCGCGGACCTTTCTCTGTCCCCGATTCTCCTCGTCTACGCCGGGCCTCTGGCTGTCGCCGCAGCGTTCTTTGCTCTGAGCTTCGCCGCTGCGTTCATACTTCCGCTGGTCAGTGTCTTTGCACACACGGTGCTGTATCGGCTCGCTGAGCGGTGGGCACCGTGACAGCAGGCGGAATGGCCACCGTTGCTCAGGCCCCTGCCGCGGACGTGAAGGGCCTTTCCACCCTAGAGGTGACGGCGCGGGTCAAAGGCGGGCTGACCAACGTCGCCCCAAACCATTCGAGCCGGAGCTTGTGGGGAATCTTTCGCTCCAATGTGCTGACCCTTTTCAATGGAATTGTTGCCGGTAGTTTCGTGCTGCTGTTGCTCATCGGGCAATGGCAGGATGCCTTGTTCGGCTTCGCCGCTGTCGGCAACGCACTTATCGGCGTGGTTCAGGAGTTCCGAGCCAAGAGATCCCTTGATCGGCTGGCGATCCTTAACGCACCCCGGGCCCGTGTCCGCCGGAACGGTCTCATTGAGGACGTTGATATCCAGGACGTCGTGCTGGACGATGTGCTGATTCTACGTGCGGGCGACCAGGTACCCGCCGACGCCGCGCTACTGTTTGCCGTTGGGTTGGAGGCCGATGAATCCCTCCTCACAGGAGAATCGGCGGCAGCCAATAAGATCATGGGGTCCGAAGTGCTTTCCGGCTCCATTATTGTCAGCGGCAACGGCGAGGCAATAGTTACCCGGGTGGGCATGGACTCCTACGTTGGCCGGCTGACATCAGAGGCCAAACGCTTCACACTGGTCCATTCAGAGATCCGCCAAGACCTCAATAGGTTTCTCGGCTGGATCACCCTGGCGCTGATACCCATTATCCCTATCGTCGCGAACAGCCAGATGCAAAGCCATGGCGGCTGGCAAGTAGCTCTGAGCACCGGGGCTTGGAAAGACGGCGCGATCGGCGCAATCGCCGGCATCATTGCCATGATCCCGCTGGGACTGGTCCTCATGAGCAGCGTCGCATTTGCCGTCAGCGCAGTAACCATGGCACGCCAGAAAGTTCTCGTCCAGGAATTGGCATCGGTTGAAGGGCTAGCCCGGGTCGATGTGTTGTGCCTGGACAAAACCGGTACCCTCACCGTGGGCCAGCTGAGCTTAGACACCACCCACGTGTGCGCTGAGATTCTCCCCTCAGGCTGGGAAAAGGTGCTGGGATGGTTCGGCGCCGACCCAAACGCCAATGTCACAGCCCGCTGCCTGAACGGTCCCTTTCCCCATGACGAGACCCTCAAACCGCACGCCATCATCCCGTTTTCCTCGGCACGGAAATGGAGCGCGATTTCTGTGTCCACAGGAACTCCGGGAACCGGTACATGGGTGCTGGGCGCACCCGAATTTGTCCTGGACCATACCCCCGCCCATAAACACGCTCTCGACTTGGCGGGGAAACTTGCATCCACCGGTCAACGAACGTTGGTCCTCGCCCACACCGTAAATCTTCCGCCTCTGAATCCAGAAGATCCGCTCCTCCCCGCTGGGCTGACTGCCGTTGTGCTCCTGACATTCCGCGAAACCTTAAGGAACGATGCTGCGCGGACGCTGTCCTTCTTCCGTGAGGAAGGCGTTGAACTGAGAATCATTTCCGGGGATGACCCGCGGACAGTGGCCTCGATCGCCGGATCAGTAGGAATCGCCGTCGATCACGGCTTCGACGCCCGTCAGCTACCGGAAGACCCGGTCGAGCTGGCCGATGTGATGGAACACCACACGGTTTTCGGTCGTGTGACCCCGGAACAGAAACGCGAAATGGTTCGGGCCTTGCAGCTGCGCGGGCACGTGGTGGCGATGACCGGTGACGGCGTCAATGACGCACTGGCCATGAAGGAAGCCGATCTAGGCATCGCAATGGACTCAGCAGCAGCGGCAACCAAGGCCGTGGCCCGCCTCGTCCTATTGGATGGCCGCTTCGACAGGCTTCCCGGTGTCGTGGCGGAAGGGCGGCGGGTCATAGCGAACATCGAACGGGTTTCCATGTTGTTCCTGACCAAAACCGTATACGCCGTCCTCCTGTCGGTGACCTTCGGTCTAGTCCTCTGGGACTTCCCCTTTCTTCCGCGGCAGTTATCTGTCACAGATGGGCTCACTATTGGTATTCCGGCGTTCTTCCTCGCCCTCATGCCGAACTCCCGCCGCTACCAGGCCGGTTTCCTCAGACGTTCCCTCTCCTTCGCCGTCCCAGCAGGGGTCGTGGTGGCACTTTGCGTGGTCGCCATCAATTTGTACGCACGGCAAACGGGGCTGGACGCCGGAGCTTCGGCGCGAACCGGTTCCCTTCTCGTACTGGCCATCATCGGTTTGTGGGTCCTGGTCGTGCTCTCGCGGCCGCTGGACCGTTGGCGGGTACTGATTATCCTTGTCATGTACGGTGCTCTCACCGCACTCCTGTCCATTCCATTGTCGGTGACCTTCTTGGACCTCGTCCCCCTTGCCCCCGATCATTTGGCTGCCTCAATCCTGACAGGTCTCATCGGTGCACTGGCAGTAGAGGTCCTGTTCAGATACCACCGGCACCAGCTCACAGCCGGCTCAGTCCGGAATTCAAATCCCGTGTCGTCCCTGAGACGGCCGAAGTCTCAGTAGCAGCTGATTTTGTCGTTGGCTTGGTCAGGCCGGGATGGTGGCTTCGCGGGTGAACCGGGAATGGGCTTTCTCCGCTGAACCATAAGGACCGCTCGTCGGGGGTCATTCTGCGGGCAACGAGCCTGCATCTCAGGACCTTGGACTCTGGTGGGGTCCGGCCCGCAAACCTAGGCTCGGACCAGCGAATAGCCAGACTAGCCCGCCATTAGGAATTCAATTCAGGAGACGACAATTATGGAAAATGACGAGCGACCGGGAACTGTCCTCTCTGACGACGAGTCCTGGAAGGTCCTCGAACGGTGCCAGTATGGTCGCTTGGCTTTAAGCGTCCTAGATGAACCGGACATTTACCCAACCAATTTCATAGTCCACAATCAGACCCTGCTGGTGAGAACGAATCCGGGAACCAAACTAGCTGAGTTGACTGTCAATGCACGGGTCGCCTTTGAAGTGGATGAGGTAGTGGACGGCGAAGCCTGGAGCGTTGTACTCAAGGGAACAGCACGAGTGATCGAATCGCAAAAGGAGATCGACGAAGCCAACAAGCTACCGCTTAAACCGTGGATACCGACACGCAAATACACTTATGTCGAGATCACTCCTGCCCGCGTCCACGGCCGTTACTTTGAACTTGGTGATGAGCCAGAACGATACTGAGTTCTTTGCTGCGCTCCCTGGAGTGCAGCGGCCCGGCGGTCGGACCGTCCTGGTCCTAAGGCTCTGAGCGCGTTCAGGATGGTGGCAAGGTCAACCAACTCTTGCAGCAGCGCGCCAGCCACTGCGGGAATCAAACCAAAGGCGGCAGCTACCATCAAGGTGAGGCTCAGCGTAATTCCTACCCATATGCTGGTTCGAGCAATTCTCGACGTCCGCTGACCGATCTCGACCGCCGTCGCAGATCTGGACAAGTCGTCGACCATGATCACGATGTCCGCCGACTCGCTGGCAGCAGTTGCCCCCTTGGCGCCCATGGCGATTCCGACGTCGGCCGCGGCCAAGACCGGTGCGTCGTTGACACCGTCGCCCACCATCATGACGAGCCTGACTGGCATTGCTGCCACGGCGGCGACTTTGTCAGCTGGAAGGCACTCGGCAATAACATTGCCGATGCCTGCTTCGGCGGCGATGTGTTCGGCAGTACTAGCCGTATCACCCGTCAACAACACCGTTTCGCTAATACCCAACCGCCTGAACGCGGCCAGCGTGTTCCTCGCATTTTCCCTCAGCGGATCGCTCATGATCAGGGTGCCAGCAAATCGGCCGTCCACGCCCACGTAGATGCCCAAATGCCCGCTGGGCAGTGAGGCCCGTTCGATTTCACTCACCAACAATCCAACGTAGGCAAGCTTGCCCACCACCACCTGGTGAGCGCCGCAGGTAGCCTTGACCCCGTTCGTGGCATGCTCACTCGCCCTGGTGGCCGGCACCAGCACCAGGCCCCGGGCCTCTGCTGCCGCTATGACCGAGGCTGCTAAAACGTGCGTCGAATACTGTTCAGCCGAGGCCGCCAACTGAAGTAGCCGTTCTGCTGAGAATTCCCCGCCTGCCGCAACCCGGACTTCCGTCAGGGTTGGTTTGCCCTGGGTCAGAGTCCCGGTCTTGTCGAAAACCACCGTCCCGATCCGGCTGAGTTGCTCGAGGGTACCTGCGTTCTTGATGACAATGCCAGAACGAGCAGCCCGGCTGGTGCCGGCCAAGAACGCGACTGGTGCAGCAATCAGCAAAGGGCATGGTGTGGCCACTACCAAAACCTGCGCGAAGCGGCCAGCGTCTTGGCTGATGAACCAAGCAACTCCGGCCAGGACCAGCGCAACCGCAGTGAATGGCAACGCATACTTGTCCGCCAGTCGAACCATCGGAGCACGGCTTGCCGAAGCTTCCTGAACCAGGGCAACTATGTGACCGTAGTGCGAATCCTGTGCTGTAGCCGTAGCCTTCATGCGGATGGCATCGGACCCGTTGATGGAGCCGCTAAGCAGCAGTTCTCCTGTGCTTCGCTCGGCGGGCATGCTCTCTCCCGTCAGCGCAGACTCGTCGAACGTACCTCCGTCGGACAACAATGTTCCGTCGACCGGAACCAGCTCAGCGGGCCTCACCATGAGAACGTCCCCGGGGCACACTGCGTCCACCGATATGTCCTCTAGATGACTCCCCATCCGTTCGCGATGGGCGATGCTGGGAGATCGGTCTATCAAAGCCCGAAGTTCCTTGGTCGCGCGGCCTTGAGCGAATTGGTCCAGCGCTTCGCCGCCCGTCAGCATCAGCACAACGATCAGGGATGCTACGTATTCGCCCACAGCGATGGTAGCGCAGATAGCCGTGACGGCCAGCAGGTCAATCCCCCAGCGCCCGTGTAGGAGCCCTCTAACCATGGACCATGTGCGATAGAGAGCTACGGCGAGGGCATAAATGCTTGCGGCCACTTGGGCCGCCACGGATTGGCCGACAACGGCCAACGCCGCAACGCATAGGATCACCAAGAGGGTGGCCGCTACCCACGGAAAACGTACAACGAGTTGACTTGGATGCAGTAGCTTGGCCGTCATCCGTCGTGTGGGGTGCCGCGGTGGATTGCTTCCAAGCCCCAGGTTCCGATCACTGGAATTGTTCCCGGCGCGGATCGTTCAAGGGGGTACGCCAGATGTCTGGGCGCACGGTTTTGAACCTGCGTCCTGTGACCGACGTTGGAACGAGCCGCAGATAGCAGCTTTTTCTTCCTGCCTGCCATGGCTCCAGGTTCAACTCATTAGCATCCGCTATTTCTTGGGGATCCACGATCAACTGCGACTGGCCGCGCACGACGACGCTCCACGCCAATCCTGTGGAGGAGTTGTATCCATCGATTTCCAATGCGCTCGGGTCCACCAGCGTGCTCCGATACTTAGTGCCCGGATCGCTGCGAAAAATAACACTGGCACCACTCAGGACGAAGTTCACCGGAAAAATGTCAGGAATCCCGTCCACCAAAACCGCTAAACGACCTACAGCGGTCCCGTTCAGGAGTTCCCAGCATTCGTCCGGGGCAAGACGTCCCACGACATCTTGATCTATATTCATGGCGTTGACGCTAGCGGCAGCAGAATGCCGTTGTTAGGGCCGTTGGTCCCATCCGGTCTGCGAAATTCACCGACTACCCACTGGACCAACGTCGATAGGTGGTGAGATCCCAGGACTTCCGGCCCTAACCCTCAGAAGGTGGCCACCGGAGACTGGAGTGACACATCCCCAGCTGTCGCGCTGGGGTCCTTGTCGAATCAGAATGGGCCAGCCATGAACGCAGCAATTGTCGTCGGTGTCAGTGATTCGCCCAGCAGCCGGGCCGCCATACGATGGGCAATGCACCGGGCAGCCGCCCTAGCACTACCCGTGTTACTCGTGCATGCCGTGGACGATCGCTGGGTGCTCGATTCCGTCGGCTACAACGACTGGATTCGGGAGTCCAGCGTCAAGTTCTTGGCAGCTGCAAAAGACCATGCCACCAAAACGGAGCCAACCGTTACTCTCACCACCGATCTCGTCTCGGGGGGAGCCGGGTACGCCCTGGGCAAGAGGTCAAAGAAGGCATCAATCGTCGTTGTCGGCTCAGGCCATGGCTGGCCGGGTGGCTCGCTCACCGACCGGGCCCTGCAGGTCGCCGCCGTCGCGCGCTGCCCCGTGGCAGTTATCGGCCAGGAGGACATGACTAACCGGCGGGGCATCTTGGTTGGGGTTGACGGTTCCGAGGAGTCGACCCAGGCTGTTGCCTTTGCCGCAGCCGAAGCTGACCGTGAAGGCCAGGAACTGACCGTGCTGCATGCGTTCCGGACACCCGACCCTTGGGTAAGCAACGGAGTCCAGCAAAAGAACTTCTTTGAGGCTCTCACGGAGGAGGCCCGTGTCGTGTTGGCCGAGACTGCAGCGGGACTGAGAGCCTCTTACCCGGACTTGGTGGTTCACCAGGTTTTGGACACGCGCCATCCTGCGGCTGAGGCGCTGATCGCGGCGGCCGCCACTGCACATTTGCTGGTGATCGGCAGCCGAGGCCGTGGCACCTTTAAGCGCCTCTTCATGGGATCCACCGCACACGCAGTCCTCACCAAACTGCCCTGCCCTACGATCGTCACCAGAATCAGTCACGTAAAGCACTCCTAGTAGGCGTTCAGGAACGTGTCAGCGGCGGCGTTTTCCAAGCCGGAGACGCTCCAATGCCAACGGATTGAGTTGGACAGCGAGGAACATTGCCTGCTGTTCCCGAATCCCTGACTTTACTGTGACCTTAGGCCCTGTTTCCCCTTCCCTCTGCAGCACATGCTGGAAAGAACAACAGGAGGCGATCATGGGACTCCCAGAGATCGAAAAGCCCCGAGTGGCTGACCACGTAGAACGTCGATACACAACCGCCCCCAAGCCGACCACAGTCCCGGATTCGAAAGATCCCGACAGACGACGCTGGCTACCCACTGAACGCGGCATCATTGCGGGTCTCGCCGGTCTCGGCCTGATGCTGGCAGGGTTCGCACTGGGTAACCTCGCCCTCGAGGTGGTCGGATTCTTGCTGATGGGAGGGGGAACGTACTGGGCAACTCTCTTTATGGGCGACCGCCCCCTCCGGTGGAAGCCCGGCGTCCTCACGCCCGGTATCGGAGCGGAGAAGAGAAAGTGATGACCGTACCCCACACAGAGGAGGACATGATGACCGGCAATCTGGACACGGGAAAGATCTTGGTCGGCGTCGACGGGTCCGAGGCATCAGTTGAGGCACTACGCCACGGCCAACGGCTTGCAACGGCTCTCAACGCGCCGCTGGAAGCGTGGGGCTGTTGGGAGATACCGCTGGGATACCAAGGATATCTGGCGGTGGGGTTCGATACCTTCGCTCATGACGCCGAGGAGACCCTGAAGGAAACCGTCATCACAGCCCTCGGGCCGGATAAACCCAAAAATGTCAGTACGCACTTGGTGCACGGCTCGGCTCGCACCGTTCTGATCGAAGGCAGTAAACAGGCCGCCATGCTCGTTGTTGGACGACGCGGACACGGTGGTTTCGGAGGACTTCTCCTCGGCTCCGTCAGTTCGGCCTGCATCGCCCATGCCCACTGCCCCGTCGTCGTGGTCCATTCACCAGAATCGTCCACCTAACATGCCGGCAGGTCAGCGGACGAAATCTGGTTCAATCGTTTTGCTCGTTGTCGGCATCGCCCTGTCAATCTTCGGCTTCACGCTCACTGCAGCAGGTGCAGCAGCCTCGTGGTTTGCCACGGCACAAAGCGACGGAGAATTCTTCACATCACCCACGGAGCGCTACACCGTCTCGTCCTACGCCTTAGTCTCACCACAACTCTACGCTTTCGGCGAGGGCACGCCCGAGAGGCTTCCTTTCGACATCGGGACACTGAGGTTGCGGGCCACCGCGGCCGATCCTGGCCGCGACGTGTTCATCGGCATTGCCGCGAACGACGACGTGGAGGAGTATCTCGGGGGAATACAGCACACCGTTTTGCAGGAAGTGAAATTCCGGCCTTTCCGGCCCGGGTATAGGGAAGTCGCGGCATCATCGACGCCAACACTTCCAAGCCTTCAGAAGTTTTGGGCCGCATCGGCATCAGGACCGGGCCAACAGGAAGTGACGTGGAACCTCACGGCCGGCAATTGGACCGTAGTGGTCATGAATGCTGAGGCCACACCTGGTGTTTCCGCTGATCTACAAGCGGGGTTCCGCTCCGAGCTGATCAAGCCGGCAGCAACAAGCATGTTGCTCGTCGGGGTCCTAGCACTCATCGTCGGACTACCGCTCTTGATCGCTGGCGCCGCTCGTATCGGACGGCATCACGGGCCGTTGGGGCCGGTACAGTCAAGAGGCTTCGAACCAATCAGGCGGCCTTCTCCAGCTCCCGAAACAGCTGGAGCGTCCTCCTATCCCTTGCACATAGCGGGCCACTTGGACCCCGCTATTTCGCCATGGATGTGGCTGGTGAAGTGGTTCCTCGCTGTTCCACACTACTTCGTGCTGGTCTTCCTATGGTTCGCCTTCGCCATAACCAGCATTTTCGCTTGGTTTTCCATTCTCCTCACGGGCCGCTATCCACAATCGCTTTTCCACTTCAACGTCGGCGTCCTGCGCTGGAACTGGCGCGTTGCCTTCTACGCCTACGCTGCTGCTGGCACCGACCGGTATCCCCCGTTCACCCTCGCCCGCACGGACTACCCAGCAGACCTCGACGTAGACTATCCACAGCGGCTCTCTCGAGGACTAGTCCTCATCAAGTCCTGGTTCCTCCTCATTCCACACCTACTAATCGTCGCTTCCTTCACTGGAGCTGCTACCCGGCTGTGGGAGGTGCGAAGCGAATCAGGCGTCGTCGACGACCGCGTCGGCGGACTGTCCTTGATGGGGCTACTGGTGCTCACCGCAGTGTTGATCCTGCTGTTCACCGGCCGGTATCCGCAGTCCTTGTTCGCCTTAATCATGGGCATCAACCGGTGGATCTACCGCGTACTCGCCTATGGGGCACTCATGCGCGACGAATATCCACCTTTCCGCTTGGATCAAGGCGCCACCGATCCCGACCAAATGGTGCCTCAAACGGCGGCACTCGTGCCTATCGACGCACCAACAGTAAAACGATAGGGGCTGCATTTCGGATGAAATTCGCCATTGAATATTCGTTCCGTCTCCGGTCTGATGACGATCTACACGAAGTCATAGTCCCCGCTGAACAACTTCTGAATACTCCATTGACTGTCGACGCCGTCCGCCTCGTGGTGGAAAAGGATGAACTGTTGTTGGCGGACTTGTTCCGGGACTTCCTACCGCGGTACCACCTGATGGCCAACGACCCCAGTTACTGGTCCCAGGAACTCGAGAGGTACACCGAACAAATCAAACTGGTTAAAGTCGTCTAGAAACGGGCTTCATCAATACTGCCGGCCGAACGAACCGACCGGCTTCCACCTATCGGCTAAAGAGGTCCTCAATGCATGACCCAGACAGCATCAGCGAAACCACATTCGCAAACGGTTCCGCATCCTTGTCCTATAACCAGTGCTGGGAACTTCTGGCTGCAGCAACCCTCGGCCGCCTTGGCCTAGTGGTTGATTCGCGTCCTGAGATCTTCCCGGTGAATTACGTCCTTTATGAACGCCACATCGTTTTCCGCAGCGGTCCTGGACGGAAACTGTGGGGAGCGATGGCGTCAAGGCCCAGCGTATTGGAAATCGACGGTTACGATGCGGCTACTACGGAGGCGTGGAGTGTGGTAGCTGGCGGTGAATCAGTTCTCATGACAGATCCTGTGGAGACGGCGAAAATTGATGCCCTAGGGCTCGAGCCGTCGCAGCCCGGCGCTAAGGACCATTACATCCGCCTGATACCCCGTTCTCTCACTGGCCGGCGATTCGCAGTGGTTCGTCCTGATCCGTGGAAACGCACGACCAACGACGCCCGTCGGGCGCTGTTCGAATAGCCCCGCCATCGGAGGATTTCACACGCACGCAAGCACACGCAGCAAGGCAGGGCAGGGTATGGCTGACCAACAAAAGACCTGGCACGACAAACACAAAGCCTCCCTCACAAGAGGTCAGCGCGCGGCCGACGTCATGCGGAACGGAATGGGAAGCTGGCCTTTTGTGGGGAGCTTCATCATCTTCATGTTGGTCTGGGCAGGCATCAACACGTGGGCACTGATAACGAGTGCCTGGGACCCCTACCCCTACATACTCCTCAACCTTTTGCTCTCAATGCTGGCCGGGCTACAAGGCGCCATCCTCCTCATTGCCGCCAAACGACAGGACGCCATCACTGCGGCCATGGCCCAGCACGACTACGACACAAACCTCAAGGCTAAGGAAGAGATCGAACTTCTGATTTCCATTAATCGCGAGCAGCTCGCCATCTTGAAAGAATTGAAAAGGATCAGAGGAGAATAGCGGGGTTACTCCCGGTTTTTCTGGGTCCCCCCACGTTGACCGCCTTACGCGTGCCCGGCCGCCTGCATCTGGCGCAGTTCCTTCTTCAGTTCGCTGACTTCGTCCCGGATCCGGGCCGCCACCTCGAACTGAAGGTCCGCAGCAGCACCATGCATCTGCTCCGTGAGCTGTCCGATCAGGCCCACCAAGTCTTCGGCAGGGGCAGCGGCCAGGCCGTCCGACCGGACCTGCACCGCGCCCTTCTTGGCCCCAGGCTTGTTCGCCCCCGTAATGCCACGCTTGCCCTTGCCGTAGTCGAAGCTGCCCAGCAGCTCATTGGTATCGGCATCTTCCTTGGCCAACTGGTCGGTGATGTCGGCAATCTTCTTCCGTAGTGGCTGGGGATCGATGCCACGTTCGGTGTTGTAGGCAACTTGGATGGCCCGGCGGCGGTTGGTTTCGTCGATGGCGTGGGCCATGGAGTCGGTGATCCGGTCCGCATACATGTGGACCTGGCCCGAGACGTTACGGGCTGCGCGGCCGATGGTCTGGATGAGGGACGTGGAGGACCGCAGGAATCCTTCCTTGTCCGCATCGAGGATGCTCACCAGCGATACTTCGGGCAGGTCAAGGCCTTCACGGAGCAGGTTGATGCCCACCAGGACGTCGAAGGATCCCATCCGCAGTTCACGGAGGAGCTCCACGCGGCGCAGCGTATCAACGTCAGAGTGCAGGTATTCCACCTTCACGCCGTGGCCCAGAAGGTAGTCCGTGAGGTCCTCTGACATGCGCTTGGTGAGGGTGGTGACCAGGACGCGCTCGTCCTTGGCTACCCGGACCCTGATTTCGGCGAGTAGGTCATCAATCTGGCCCTTGGTGGGCTTGACGATCACCTCCGGGTCGATCAGGCCGGTGGGCCGGATGATCTGTTGCACAAACCCGTCAGCCTTGCCGAGCTCGTATTTGCCGGGGGTGGCGGACAGGTAGACGGTCTGGCCCACGCGCTCCAGGAACTCGTCCCACTTCAGCGGCCTGTTGTCCATGGCGGACGGCAGTCGGAAGCCGAAGTCCACCAGGTTGCGTTTACGCGACATGTCGCCCTCATACATGGCACCGATCTGCGGCACCGTCACGTGGGATTCGTCAATCACCAGCATGAAGTCGTCAGGGAAGTAGTCAATGAGGCAGTGCGGAGCTGTGCCGCGCGCCCGGCCGTCAATGTGGGACGAGTAGTTTTCGATGCCATTGCAGAACCCCATCTGCTGCATCATTTCCAGGTCATAGGTGGTGCGCATCCGCAGCCGTTGGGCTTCCACCAGCTTGTTCTGGCTTTCGAGTACCTGCAGCCGCTCCGCGAGTTCGTCTTCGATCCGTTTGATGGCGCGGGCCATCCGCTCCGGCCCTGCCACGTAGTGCGAGGCTGGGAAGACGTACATTTCTTCCTCGTCGCGGATCACCTCACCGGTGAGTGGGTGCAGCGTCTGGATGTTCTCGATCTCGTCGCCGAAGAATTCGATGCGGAGGGCAAGTTCCTCATACATGGGGATGATTTCCACGGTGTCGCCACGGACCCGGAAGGTGCCCCGGTGGAAATCCATGTCATTGCGGGCGTACTGCATGGAGACGAACTTCCGCAGCAGATCGTCTCGGTTCATCTCGGCGCCCTTGCGGAGCGTGACCATGCCGGCGATGTACTCTTCCGGGGTGCCGAGGCCGTAGATGCACGACACTGTTGCCACCACGATCACGTCGCGGCGGGTCAAGAGGGCGTTGGTGGCGGAGTGCCGGAGCCGTTCAACTTCCTCGTTGATGGAAGAGTCCTTCTCGATGAAGGTGTCCGTCTGGGCTACGTACGCTTCGGGCTGGTAGTAGTCGTAGTACGAAACGAAGTACTCCACCGCATTGTTTGGTAGGAGCTCGCGGAACTCGTTGGCCAACTGGGCGGCGAGGGTCTTGTTTTGCACCATCACCAGCGTTGGCCGTTGCACCTGTTCAATCAGCCAGGCGGTGGTGGCGCTCTTGCCGGTACCGGTGGCGCCCAGCAGCACCACGTCCTTCTCGCCGTTTTTAATCCGCTCCGTCAGTTCGGCAATGGCGGCTGGCTGGTCACCGGCGGGCTTGAACTCGCTGATGACTTCGAAAGGCGAAACTACCCGGTTGATTTCCTGCGCAAGGCTCATGCATCCAATCTACAACCGGGCACTGACAACGTAGTGGCCGATCCGTTACGAGCGAACGGGCAGCCCACTCACACCAACCTTCAGGACGCGTACGACGGCGGCCGCCACCCCGTGCGTTCGGCCCACGCGCTCATGCGGGGCCAAGCAAAGTCCGTGAACCACGGCTCCTTGGCGGTGGCGTAGGCAGAAGTCCCGTGCGCGGCCGCAAACTCCTTGGCCAGGGCGTGTTTGTGTTCGGAGTAGGCCACCCGGGCGGTGGCATCTGCCTGCAGCCAATCCCGGAACATCAACGCGTACCGCCAGCCTGGCGAATCCACTGCTCGGACGTGGACGTTGGTGGCCCGGCCGGGATCGGCACTCGCATGGAATCGTTTCTGCCAGGCCGCCGGATCCGGGTCCGATGGCTTTGGCGTATCAAAGCCCGTACCCGGCACCACGGGAAACCCAGCAGCAGCGAGCAGGGGCGCAATCCGGTCAGCGGCAGCGAGGTCAGGAACCGCAACCTGGAGGTCCAGCACATCCTTGGCAGCCAGTCCGGTCACAGCGGTGGAGCCAATGTCGTCAACGGCAAGAATGACATCGGGTGCAGCGGCCTTGATTCTGGCTGCCAGCCGAGCTGCAGTGGGCGCCCAGTTCGCCTGGTGCGGCACCATCGCCGCTGCTCCTGTCCGTTCGGCGCGGCGCTGTTCCACTATGTTGCGGGCGAACGGCAGCAGCCGGGACTCCCAAAGGTGATCCACCTGGGCCAGCACGTCCGCGGGAACACCGTTGTTCTGTAGCACCACGTCAGCGGCGGCCAACCGGTCCTGTCGCGTGGCCTGGGCAGCCATCCGGGACTCGGCCTCCGCCGTCGTCATTCCCCGGTACTGGACCATGCGTCGTAGCTGCGCTTCCGCCGTCGCGTCAACCACCAGCACCAGGTGGAATGCACTCCCCTGCCCGGACTCGACCAGCAGCGGAATGTCCTGGACCACCACGGAGCCGGGAGGCGCCTCCGCGACCAGTGCGGCGGATCGGGCCCGCACCAGCGGATGCACGATCGCGTTCAGCGCGGCCCTCCGGCCCGCGTCGGCAAAGATCACGGCACCCAGGGCAGGCCGGTCAAGACGACCGTCGGCGGTGAGGATGTCAGGACCGAACTCGGCCTCGATCGCGGCCAGGCCGGGGGTGCCGGGCTCCACCATTTCCCGTGCCAGCGCATCCGCGTCCACCAGGATGGCGCCCAGCTCCCGCAGTCGCGTGGCCACCAACGATTTGCCTGAGGCGATGCCGCCCGTCAATCCAATCTTCAGCACTCCCCCACACTAGCGCCACCGCTACACTTGACCGGTGCAGGAACAGGAGAGCAGGGCGACGCGGTACACCACCCTGGCCGCCGGCTCCGACGTCCGGCACGAGCTTGAGATCCGCCGTTCCCGCTTCATCACCGTCCTCCGCCGGACGCCAGACGAGGCAGCGGCCCGGGACCTGGTTGCCGAACTCCGCCGCGAATTCCACGATGCCCGGCACCACTGCTCAGCCTTCATCGTGGGCCCCGACCGGACCACCCAGCGCTCCAACGACGACGGCGAACCGGCCGGTACCGCGGGGGCGCCCATGCTCGAGGCCCTGGCGAAACGGGAGACAGCTCCCGGAGTGAGCGACCTCAGCGACATCAGCGCCGTCGTCGTACGCTATTTTGGCGGCGTGCTCCTCGGCGCCGGTGGCCTGGTGCGCGCCTACTCGGAATCGGTTTCTTCCGCGCTGGCGCTGGCACCCCTGGTGCAGCGGAACCGGTTGCGGATTTGCGCCGTGACCGTGCCCCCGGGCAACGCTGGCCGACTCGAGAACGAGTTGCGCTCCGCAGGCTACGCCATGGCCGCAACAACTTATGGCGTCAGCAGTACCGTCCTGCGCCTCGCCCTGCCGGACGAGGTCGCGGCTCTCGCGGACGCCCACAGCAGGTTGCTGTCGCTGACGTCAGGCACGGCGGAATTGGTTCCCGAGGGAACGGAATGGCTGGATTCGGCGGGTCTTTCCACACGCTGAATCGGGCCCGCTGCTCCACCTCCAGCGCCACCAACGTCCCACACTTTGGGCCTGTTTGGGGGGATAATTGGCTATGGAAGGCACGCAGGATTCGCAGACTCCGACGACGCCGGCCGGCACCGTTCCTTCCCGCGGCACCACAGTTGGCCAGCTGATTTCCGGGGTCACAGCGCTCATACCTGCCACCACGAACGCCGGCCTCATTGACCAGCTCCGCGAACTCGAAGACCTCAATTCAGCCGCCGCCGGAGCGCAGGCCCGGCTCAGCGTCACCTTTGATCTTCGCGAACGCAGGGTACAGGCTGATGCCGGTGTGTCCCCTGCAGACCAAGGCCAGGGCGTCGCTGCGCAGATCTCGTTGGCGCGGCGCGATTCGCCCGCCCGCGGCAGCCGGCACCTCGGTGCGGCCAAGGCCCTGGTCACGGAAATGCCGCACACTCTGGCCGCGCTGGAGAGCGGACACCTCAGCGAATGGCGGGCCACGCTGATCATCAAGGAGACTGCCTGCCTCAGCGCTGCAGACCGGGCCGCGGTGGACGACGAAATCGCCGCGGATACCGGGAACCCTCGATGGTGCCGGCGACCGCGCCATCGTTGCGGTGGCCAGGGCAGCAGCGTATCGACGTGACCCGCGCTCCGTGACCCAGCGGGCAAGCCATGCCAGTGCGGAACGGCATGTCAGGCTCCGCCCGGCACCAGACACTATGACCTACCTGACCGCTCTCCTGCCAGTCGCCGAGGGCGTCGCCGCCTACGCCGCTCTCACCAGGCACGCAGACACCCTGAAAAGCGCCGGCGATGAGCGCAGCCGCCAGCAGATCATGGCCGATGCGCTGGTGGAACGCACCACGGGGACGCCCAGCGGCATCTCAGGCGTCACCGTCAACCTGGTCATGACGGACCGAACCCTGTTCCAGGGCGACGCGGAGCCTGCGCGCCTCTCAGGCTACGGAATCGTGCCCGCAGGCTGGGCCCGGGCCCGTCTCGGCGGCGGTGCAGCGGACAGCCTGCAGGTGTGGCTTCGCCGGCTCTACACGGCGCCAGGCACCGGTGAATTGATGGCCTTGGAGTCACAGGCGAGGCTCTTCCCGCCGGGCTTGCGTCGCTTCATTGATATCAGGGACCACACCTGCAGGACACCGTACTGCGACGCCCCCATCCGGCACGTTGACCACGTCCTGAGCAGTCAGAACGGCGGTACCACGGCCGCCAGTAACGGAGCCGGTCTCTGTGAGGCTTGCAACTACACCAAGCAACTCCCTGGCTGGAAGGCAAAGGCGGACCTCCGGCCGGGCCGGACGCATCGCATCCGGCTCAGCACACCCACGGGGCACCTCTACCACTCCGCGGCACCGGCCACCGCCGGGCGGCACGATCGCCGAGGTTGTGCTGGCTCTGAAGCAACCAGGCTAAGACCGCCGCTAGACGTGCAGCCTGCCGTTAAATACTGCAGGCCCCCGCCGAAGCGGAGGCCTGCAGTAGGTGGCGCCTAGCAAGGCGCCGGTGGCAATTAGTTGCCGGTGAGCTTCTCACGCAGTGCGGCGAGAGCCTCGTCAGACGCAAGCGTACCTGCACCAGCGTTGGACTCTGCAGCCGGCTCCGAGGAGTAGCTGGTGGTGCCGGAATCGCTGTCACCGGACGTTGCAGCTGCAGCGTCGTCGGCAGCGTGCTGGGCAACCTGCTTCTTGTGGGCTTCCCAGCGAGTCTGGGCGTCAGCGTACTGCTGCTCCCAGGCGGCGCGCTGGTTCTCGTAGCCTTCAAGCCACTCGTTGGACTCGGGATCGAAGCCCTCGGGGTACTTGTAGTTGCCCTCTTCGTCGTACTCTGCGGCCATGCCGTAGAGAGCCGGATCGAATTCGGTGGACTCGGCGTCGACGCCTTCGTTGGCCTGCTTGAGGGACAGCGAAATACGGCGGCGTTCCAGGTCGATGTCGATGACCTTGACGAACAGTTCGTCACCAACGGAGACAACCTGCTCGGCCAGCTCAACGTGGCGCACGGCGAGCTCGGAGATGTGAACCAGGCCCTCGATGCCGTCTTCGACGCGAACGAACGCACCGAACGGAACCAGCTTGGTGACCTTACCCGGAACAACCTGGCCGAGGGCGTGGGTGCGGGCGAAGGTCTGCCACGGATCTTCCTGCGTAGCCTTGAGCGAGAGCGAAACACGCTCGCGGTCTAGGTCGACTTCGAGAACCTCGACGGTGACTTCCTGGCCAACTTCGACAACCTCGGACGGGTGGTCGATGTGCTTCCAGGACAGCTCGGAAACGTGAACCAGGCCGTCTACGCCGCCCAGGTCCACGAAGGCACCGAAGTTGACGATCGAGGAAACAACGCCGGGACGAACCTGGCCCTTTTCCAGCTTGTTGAGGAACGTGGAGCGAACCTCGGACTGGGTCTGCTCGAGCCAGGCACGGCGGGAAAGGACCACGTTGTTGCGGTTCTTGTCCAGCTCGATGATCTTGGCTTCGATCTGCTGACCGATGTACGGAGCCAGGTCGCGCACACGGCGCATCTCGACGAGGGATGCGGGCAGGAAGCCGCGCAGACCGATGTCGAGGATAAGACCACCCTTGACAACCTCGATGACGGTACCGGTGACGACACCGTCTTCTTCCTTGACCTTCTCGATGTCGCCCCAGGCACGCTCGTACTGAGCGCGCTTCTTGGAGAGGATCAGGCGGCCTTCTTTGTCTTCCTTGGTGAGAACCAAAGCTTCGACCTGATCGCCAACGGAGACAACGTCTCCGGGATCAACATCGTGCTTGATGGAAAGCTCACGGGAAGGGATGACACCTTCGGTCTTGTAACCGATGTCGAGCAGAACTTCGTCGCGGTCAACCTTGACAACGGTACCTTCGACGAGATCTCCGTCGTTGAAGTACTTGATGGTGGCGTCGACTGCTGCGAGGAAGTCCTCAGCGGACCCAATGTCGTTAATGGCGACGACGGGGGTACCGGGCTTCTCGGTGGAGGTGATGGTCATGTAGTAGGGGCTCCGTTGTGGATAGTAACTTGGTCAGGCGACCACCGCTTCCGGGTATTGACCTGGGAACGGAGCACGGCGGATTGCCGGGTCATCCTGATTGCGTGGCCTGCAGGTGCACAGAACAGTGCACACGTAACACACGCCCGTTTAGTCTAGTCGGTTGGCGTTGGCAGGGTCAAAAGCGGCAGGCACCTAGAAGTGGGTCAGGCAGTGCGTTGACCGCTCCACGGCAAACATGTCCCGCGCCTGCAGCGCGGCACCGCTCCGGTGTTCGCGAATCCGGCCGGCAGCAGCCAACGTCACCGGGCTGACAGCGCCCAGGTAGATGGACGAGAGGTCCGCGATGTCGAGCTCCACGTCAACGCCAGCTTCCGCACCGGAACCACCTGCCAGGAGTTCCACCGTGGCAGCTCCGCCACTGACGGTCACCGCAAACGTTCCACCGGCCAGGCCCAAGGTGTCAGCAACCTTGAAGACCAGCTTGCCGTCAGCAGAGTAGTGCCGTGCCGAGAGCGCAGCCGGTACATCCAGGATGCGGAGCCAGAGCATGTCCCGGACATCCGAGGCTTCAATACAGCGCGGATCGGTCAAGGCCCACCCCAGCGGATCGTCAACGGGAGCATCCTCCCAGCTCACCCGCTGGATCAGGTCAATGGCGCCCAGGAACTGCCACAGCTCGAGGTAGGCAGCGTTGCTGGCAGCGAGGAGGTCCACCACTTCCACCGTGTACGGTTCGGTGTCCCAGCCAGCGAACTTGTACGACACGTAGCCATCCAACGTCCCGTCCGGACCGTAGTGCAGCGCCACCTTGATGGCGGGGTCCGCTTTCCCATCGCGACCCAGCGTTCCGGAGGCCAGTTGGCGGTACCAATCCTGCCTACCGATCGAGCCGGGCGTCAGCTGATGCACTCGGTCGAAGACTTGCGGAGCAAGCTCCAGGAGGACCTTGGGGTCGGCAATTTCGACGCTGCCCACTGGCTGATGCTGCACAGTGAAGCGCTGGCTGGTGTCCACCTTGATGCTGCGCTCAAAGCTGGCAACGCCAAACCCGAACCGGCCGTAGATGCTTGCTTCCGAAGCGGTCAAGGCGGCCATGGCCACCCCGTCGTCCTTTGCCAGTTGCAGATCCGCGGCCATCATGGCGCGCAGCAAACCGCGACGCCGGTGGGTGGTGCGGACCGTGACGGCGGTAATCAGGTGACTGGGCAAGGTCCGGCCAAAGCCCACGTTGAGGGTTTTGCGGAACGTCCCGAACGTCGCCACCGGCGTCTCGGCAGGCAGCGATGACGGTGCTACTGCCCCGGTCTGGTAGACGCCGGTAAGGATCCGGCCGTCTGCAACATAAGTCGCGTGCGTCTTCTCCACGTGATCGGCGGTGCGGGTGGATTCGTGGAAGCCGAATCCCACCGCCTGGCCCCAGGCGATCGATTGTGGGAAGGCCTCATGGTCGCTGGTAACGGCCGGGAAGCGCCGGATTTCATAGTCTGCACTCAATTCGGACATGTTCTTGAGCCTAACCAATGAAACCGGCGCCTGACCAGCACCGAAACGCTAGTGACCGGCGTCGTACCAGCTGGGTCCGACGCCGATCTGGACTTCCAGCGGCACCGTCAGGTCAGCGGCGGCGGCCATCTGTTCGGTGACCAGTCGTTCGACGGCGGCCCGCTCCCCCGCTGCCACCTCCAGCACCAGTTCATCGTGCACCTGGAGCAGCATTCGCGATTTCAGGCCCTGCGCTGCGAGTTCGGCGTGCACGCCCAGCATGGCGCGCTTGATGATGTCCGCGGCGGAGCCCTGGATGGGACTGTTCAAGGCGATCCGCTCGGCGTTCTCCCGCGCCTGCCTGTCGGTGCTGGTGAGGTCGGGCAGGTAACGGCGCCGGCCTTCGATGGTTGCGGTGTAGCCATCGATCCGGGCCTGGTCCACCACGCCACGGAGGTAGTCCCGGACGGCGCCGAACCGGTCGAAGTAGTCCTTCATCAGCGTGCGGGCCTCGTCCACCGAGATTTCCAGTTGCTTGGACAGTCCGAATGAGGTCAGCCCGTACGCTAGACCGTAGGACATGGCTTTGACCTTGGAGCGCATGGCACTGGTGACTTCCTCGGTGGGCACGTGGAAGATGTTCGAGCCAACAAACCGGTGCAGGTCCTCGCCGTCCTTGTACGCCTGGATCAGGCCCGCATCGCCGGAAAGATGCGCCATGATGCGCATTTCGATCTGTGAATAGTCCGCTGACAGCAGGCATTCGTAGCCGTCACTGACCACGAAGATGCCGCGCACGCGCCGGCCTTCCTCGCTGCGGATGGGGATGTTCTGCAGGTTGGGGTTGTTGGACGAAATTCGGCCGGTGGCGGCCACGTTTTGCGCGTACGTGGTGTGGATTCGGCCATCCACCGTCACGGATTTCTTCAGCGATTCGATCATCTGCCGGAGCTTGGCCGACTCACGGTGCGCCATCAACTGGACCAGGAACTCGTGGCCGGTTTTCTCCAGGAGGTTCTTCAGTGACGCAGCGTCAGTGGTGTACCCGGACTTGATCTTCTTGGTCTTGGGTAGTTCCAACTCCTCGAACAGGACCGTCTGCAGCTGTTTGGGCGATCCGAGGTTCACCTCGTGGCCGATCGCCGCAAACGCCTGCTCCTGCGCGTGCTCAATCACCCGGGCCAGGTCCGCGAGTTGGTCGTCCATCTGGCTCGAATCGATCCCAATGCCTGCCAGCTCCATGTCTGCCAAGACACGGCTCACGGGCAGTTCCAGTGAGGTCAGCAGCTCTTCGGACGCGCGATCCTTCAGTTCCGCCTGGAAAAAAGCGCTGAGGGACTGCACGACGGCGGCCGCCTGGATCAGCGCGTCGGCCGCCGCGGCGTCGTCCCCGTCAAAGGACAGTTCCAGTTGGCCAGCTTTGGCAGTGGCGCTCGGAAGACCCACGTTGAGGTGGTGCTGGGCAAGTTCCGCCAACTCGTAGGTGCGGCGATCCGGCTCAATCAAGTACGCCGAGATCGAGGTGTCATCCACCACGCCGTTAAGAGTGAGGCCGCGGACACTGAGTGCTTTCAGTGCCGCCTTGAAACCGTGCAGCACCTTGGGTTCATCGGCCTTAGCCAGCCACGCGGCGAGGACGTTTTCTGTTGCAGCATCCTGGCCCTCGAGTGACACGTACGCGGCAGCATCCTCCCGGACGATGGCCAAAGCCGCAGCGTCTTCGCCGATCCGGCCGGGAACCAGGTCAACGGCGACGGCGGAACGCTGGCCGGCGCCGGCGTTGAAGAACGCTGTCAGCACGGCAGCGCCCTCCGGCCGGATGTAGTCGGGGACGGGAATGCTTTCCCGTTCTGCGGCAGGGGTGTCAGCGTCGCCGTACAAAGCAAACAGCCGGGTCCTGATCGTCTTGAATTCGAGGTCGTCGAAAAGGTTCTCCAACGCCGCCTGATCCGGGCGGGGCTCGAAGAGGTCGTCCAGGGTGACAGGCAAGTCCAGGTCGGTGTGGAGGCGGTTGAGCTTCCGGTTGCGTTTTACGGAATCGACGTGCTCACGCAGGGCGTCCCCCACCTTGCCGCCAATGGAGTCAAGGTTCGCCAAAACCCCCTCCAACCCGCCGTAGAGGTTGATCCACTTGGCGGCCGTCTTGGGACCCACGCCGGGGACACCCGGCAGGTTGTCCGCCGTCTCGCCCACGAGTGCGGCCAGGTCCGAATATTCGGCCGGGCTGACGAAGTACTTCTCCTGGATCGCTGCGGCGTCCATCCGGGGGATGTCGCTGACACCCTTCTTGGGATAGAGCACAAACACGTTGTCAGTGATCAGTTGGAAGGCGTCCCGGTCGCCGGAGACCAGCAAGACTTCGAAGCCTGCCTTGTCCCCCATGGACGCCAGAGTGGCCAGGATGTCATCCGCTTCAAAACCGGGCATCTTGATGGTCTTGATGCCCCAGGCCTCCATGACCTGCCCGATCAGGTCGATCTGGCCACTCATCTCGCGGGGGGTCTCGTTCCGGCCGCCCTTGTACTCGCTGTATTCGGCCTTGCGGTGCGTGGTCTCATCCGAGACGTCAAACGCCACGGCAATGTGGGTGGGCTGCTGATCCTTGATGAGGTTGATCAGCATGGACGTAAAACCGTGAATGGCGTTGGTGTGCTGGCCACTGGCCGTTGAGAACTTGTCGGCCGGTAGCGCAAAGAACGCCCGGAACGCCATGGAATGCCCATCGAGGACCAAAAGCCGGGGCTTACCCTGCGGTGTCACTGCTGGCGCGGGGTCCTCCTGCAGGATCTGGGCGGGGCTGGGGGCCGGTTTGGTAGTTTCACTCACAGGTGCCAGCCTAGTTGGCATGATGGACAAATTCACGCCCGTACCCTTCGCCGCCGAACTGACGGCAGCCGGTATTCCCGAGCATCTGCACGGCTGGCTCGGCTCGATGGGAGTCGGGGCGCTGGTGGTAAGGATGGGCATCACGTTCCTGGAATTGAGCGCCGAACGGGCGGTCGCCACCATGCCTGTTGAAGGCAACACCCAGGTAGCGGGCATCCTGCACGGCGGCGCGCACGTGGTGCTGGCCGAGACGCTGGGCTCGTTGGCCGCCTCCTTGCAGGCGGGCCCGGGCCGGCACGCGGTAGGCATCGAGGTGGGCGCAACCCACCACCGGTCCATCCGAACGGGGTTGGTAACCGGTACCTGCACGGCTGTTCACCTGGGCCGGACCCTCACCACCCATGAAGTCGTGATGACCGATGAAGACGGCCGTCGGCTGTCCACCGCCCGGATCACCAACATGCTCCTCGACACCCCCACCGCGGGTCCGAAGCCCTAACTGCACCTAGCCGGCGGGCGTGAGCAGGTACCGCGACTCGACGATGCCGCGCCCTAAAGTGCGGGCGGACGTCAGTTCAAGGGCCGACGTCGGGCCGGCCAGCGGGAGCAGGCGCTTTCCGTCGCCCAGGACCACGGGGATGGTGGACAGGATGATCTCGTCGAGGAGGCCGGCCGCGGCAAACTGCGCGGCCATGTTCCCGCCGCCCACCACCCACGTGTTGGCGTCGCCTGCAGCCTGACGAAAGTCCGCTGCGAATTCGGTGACGTCGCCGCGCACAAAGGTGATGTCGGCTCCGGCCACTGCGGTGAACTCGTGGTGGGTGAACACGAAGCAGGGCTTGCCTGCATACGGCCATTCGCCGGGAGCGTTCTCGAGCAGCCACGAATAGGTGTCTCCGCCCATGACCAGGCATCCCACCTCGGCCATGAAGGCCTCGTAACTCTCGGTGCCGCCGTCGAATCCGTCGAACTGCAGCAGCCAGTCCAGGTTGTCAGCGGACGTGGCAATGAAACCGTCGATGGACGCGGCAACGAAGTACTGGAATCGGGGCATCACCCCAGCCTACCGAGAGAAGTACGGGATGATCAGATACAAGCCAAATAGGACGGCCACGCCGCACAGTCCGAAGCAGACGTAGGCGAGACCACGCTTGAGGCCGGGCGAACGCTGGCTTGCATCGCCGGCGATGGCCGTTAGGCGCACACCGAGTGAATACAGCACCACCACGGTGACCGCGGAGGCCAGGGTTGCCCCGGCAACGGTGACCAGTTCCAACCATTTCATCGTTGCGTCTCCTGCGGATCGGTGGCGGCTTCCTCGGTGCTCGGCGCTGCGGCGTCTGGTGCCGTTGCGTCCGGTGCGGTGCTGGCGTCGGCGGGCCCGACGGCGGCTGGTGCCGCAGTAACCGAGTCGGTCCCGGCGTCGGAGCTGGGCTTCGCTGCTGCCAGCCTGGCTGCCTTGGCTTTCGCCCGGGCCCGAGCCATGGCCTTCTTTTTGGCGAAGCGGACCGCCTGGCCGGCTTCCTCAACTTCCACGGCGTTGCTGTGGTTGACCTCGGTTTTGCGCGAGTAGAAGAACATGAATAGCACAGCGCTGGTCCCGGCGATCGCGGCGATCAAAACGCCAACCACCCCGGTTTTCACCAACAGTGCCGTCAAGGCACCCACAATGCCTGCGGCGGGCAACGTGAACAGCCAGCCCAGTGCGATCTTGCCCACCATGGACCACCGCACTGTGGTCCCGCGCCGGCCCAGGCCGGAGCCGATGACCGACCCGGACGCCACCTGCGTGGTGGAGAGGGCGAAACCAAGGTGTGAAGAGGCAAGGATGGCGGATGCGGTGCTGGTCTCGGCAGCAAATCCCTGGGCGGGTTTGACCTCGGTCAGTCCGGATCCCATGGTCTTGATGATCCGCCAGCCACCGGAGTAGGTACCAATGGCGATCGCCAGCGCGCAGGCGGCGATGACCCAGAACTGGGGACCGGAGCCCGGCTCCTGGGTGCCCGCAGCAATGAGGACCAGGGTGATGATGCCCATGGTCTTCTGCGCATCGTTGGTGCCGTGAGCCAATGCCACCAGGCTGGAGGTGAAGATTTGACCGGTGCGGAAACCGCCGCGCTTCTGAGTGAGCTTGCTGCCGGTGTCCGGATCATGCCGGGACGTCAGGGCGTAGGCCAGGCGGGTGCAGATGTACGCCACCAAGCCTGCAATCAGGGGGGCGAAGAGGGCCGGCAGGATCACCTTCTGCGCCAAGCTTTCAAGGTTGATCGAGTTGAAGCCAATGCCAGCAATTGCTGCGCCGATCAAGCCGCCGAAGAGGGCGTGCGACGAACTCGAGGGCAGGCCCTTGAGCCAGGTGATCATGTTCCACAAGATGGCACCCATCAGGCCGGCGAAAATGATCTCCGGGGTGATCTGGACCCCGTCAGTACCTTCCCTGATGATGCCGCCCGAGACCGTCTTGGCAACTTCGGTGGACAGAAACGCGCCCACCAGGTTCAGGACGGCGGCCAGGGCTACAGCGGTTTTCGGCTTGATCGCACCGGTGGCAATGGGGGTAGCCATCGCGTTCGCCGTGTCGTGGAAGCCATTCGTGAAGTCGAAAAATAATGCCAGTGTGATCACCAGCGCCACCATTACGGTGATATCCACCTGTTGCCCAATCTGCAGAGTCGACGGTCAGCAGTTTCTCGTGTCCCGGCTGAAAGCATGGCATGTTCATCTAGTGTTCGCCTGAATGCTCCTGTGGAAATAACCAACCGGCAGGAAACCTTTACGATCGTACGCGCACGCGCCAGCAGGTCAAAACAACGGGTGGCAGGGTTCCGCCTTCCTCGGGGGCCAGTCTCCAGCTACGGCGTGGATTCGCGCCCCGTGGCCTCGGGAGTTGCGGTGCCACCGGTTATCTCCCGTGCCACCTTCGCTTCCAGCGCCGCGATGGTGATGTCCGGGATGACAATGAGCCCGTCCAGTTCGCGGCGCGCCCGCCGGTAGGCGGCCTGCCGCTCAGCAGGTGTGGCTGCGGAGTCCTCGGCGATGCGCAGCAGCTTCCGCGCGGTAGCCAGCCGTTCCCGCTCGGGTCCGCTGAACTTGCTGTCCTTGATGCGCCGGGCTTCCCGTTCGGCAACGTCCAGTGCCACCGCGAAGGCGTCCACGGCCTGCCGATAGGCGTCGAGACGCGCCGGGGACGTGACGTCTTCCGCCGACGTCGGACGCTGGCCGTCAGCCACGCGTTTAGCCCGCAGGAAGGCGACGGTGAGCGGCTCCCGGACATCCGTCATCAGCGGATAGTCGATGAGCTTGCCCACATCGAGCTCAAAGTCGAGCCAACGCGCCGAGGTGGCGTCGTGGGCGGCCATGATGGCTGCGACGTCGGCGGCAGCAGCAACCTCGGCATCGCGGGTCTGGTTCTTGAGGGTATAGAGCTCAACCTTCCGGCGGTGCCGGCGCTCGGAGCTCTTGCGCCATGAGTTGGCCCAATGCCCGGCAAATGCGCTCAGCGGAAATACCAGCCACCACTTGTCGGACAGGAATTGGAAGATGTCCACCGGTCCATCCTTGCAGGCGGACCGGTGGGCCTCAAGGCTGCTTACTCGGGTGCGCCGCCGCCGGCGCCATTGACGTTGACCAGCCAGTCGATGCCGAACTGGTCGGTGCACATGCTAAAGACGTCACCCCAAGGGGCCTTTTCCATCGGAACGGTGACGCGTCCGCCGTCGGAAACCAGCTTGTCGTAGTAGCCGCGCAGTTCGGTTTCATCCTCACCGCTCAGGGAGATGGAGATGGACGCTCCAGGCGCGTACTCCATGTGGGCCGGTGTATCGGCCCCCATCAGGATCAAACCACCTGGCGTGATCAGCATGCCGTGCATGATTTTGTCCGTGTCAGCCGGGTCCTCCGTCATCTGGAAATCGCCGAACGTGCTGACGGTCAGTTCACCGCCAAGGACTGACTGATAGAAGGTCATGGCCTCCCGCGCATTGTCACGGAAGCTGATGTAGGGATTCAGGGTGGTGGACATGCTGGCGCTCCTTGGGACGGGTAACAACTGCTGGACCAGTCACCATCCTGCCCCATGCCACCAGCCGCCGGAAGGGGGGATTTGCACATGGTTCGGCCGCGGCTACGGGACGAACCGGTAGCCCCTGCCCGGTTCGGTGAGCAGGTGCCGGGGGTTGGCTGGATCAGGCTCGAGTTTCCGCCGCAGCTGGGCCATGTAGACCCGGAGATAGTTGGCCTCTTTCTGGTAGCTGGGACCCCAGACCAGGGACAGCAGCTCCTGTTGGCTGATGAGTTTGGCGGGGTGCCGGACCAGGATCTCCAGGATGTTCCACTCAGTGGGAGTAAGCCGGATAGGAAGTCCGGCGCTGAAGACCTGCCGGTTCTGCAAGTCCACGGTGAAACCAGCCGACGCGACGGTCGGTGCGGTCTCGGGCTGCGGAACCCGGCGGAGCAGCGCCCGCATCCGCGCCAACAACTCATCCAGGCCAAACGGCTTGGTGATGTAGTCATCAGCACCGGCGTCGAGGGCGCCTACCTTGTCCGTGGAGCCGTGCCGGGCCGAGAGCACCAGCACCGGTACGCTGCTCCAACGCCGGATCTCCCGGAGTACATCGTTGCCGTCGAGGTCAGGAAGACCCAGGTCGAGGATGACCAGGTCCGGAGCCTGCGCGGCAGCCGCGAGCGCCGCGGTACCGTCTGCAGCCGTGGCCACCCGGTAGCCATGCCCTGACAGGGTAATCCGGAGCGCCTTCAACAGGTGCGGGTCATCATCCACCACGAGGATGGTTGCTTGTTTCTCCGGTGCGTTGGCGAGCTCCGCGCCGGTGGCAGTGTGGTCGTTCACTTGGGTCCCCCGTTTACCCCTGTGGAGAGCGGAAGCCTGATGACCATGGTCAGGCCACCGCCGGGCGTCTCCTCGGCGGTGAGGGTGCCGCGCATGGCGGTCACGAATCCTTGCGCCACCGAGAGGCCAAGGCCAACACCGGTGGCAGGCTGTTGATCGTTCAGGCGCTGGAAGGGACGGAACAACTCCACCATCTTCCGGGCCGGCACACCGGGCCCGTGGTCGACGATTCGGAGCTCCCCCGACGGCCGGCCGGCCAAGGCAGCACCCATCCCATCGCTGCTGCCCGTGATGGTAACTCCCGAATCTGTGGCGTACTTCAGGGCATTTTCGACGATGTTGGCGATCACCCGTTCCAGGAGCCCAGGATCCGCTTCAACGGCGGGCATGTTGGCTGGCACGGCGATGGAGACCGACGTCCGCGGCAGGCCACCCAGGGATCTGTCCAGGACATCGTTCCACCGGACAGGGCCCAAGAGCGGGTCTACCGACTGCGCGGTGATCCGTGACATGTCCAGGAGGTTGGCGACGAGCTGGTCCAACCGGTCCGAACACTCGTCAATGGTCTCGAGCAGTTCGCGTTCCTCCGCTTGGCTGAAGTTGGCCGATTCCTGCAACAGGGCGCCGGCGGCGAGTTTGATCCCCGCCAGGGGGGTGCGCAGGTCATGGGACACGGCGCGCAGGATGGCGGTGCGCATGGTGTTTCCCTCGGCCAGGCGCATGACCTGGTGCCGGCTCGCCTCCAACTGGCGGCGTTCCAGCTGGGCTTTGGCGTGCACGGCTACCGCTCCCAGCAGTCGCCTGCCTTCGGGCGGGACCACTTTTCCGAAGAGGACCAGCACGGTGGCGGCGTCCACGGGTTCAATGCTCATCCCCGCGGGAGCCGGTTGGTCCGCGGCAGCTGCGGCGTCTTGCCAGCCAGCGGTGCTCCCCACGCTGGCCAGGAGCTCCGCACGGGATGGCTGGCCTGGGCCTTCCGCGATGCTGTCAGCGGCGTCGGTCAGGTCGGATTCGTCGGTTCGGCCGGCTTCGTCGGTGGGGTTGGTGCCCGTCCATGCCAGCAGTGCGGCACCACTTGCTCCGTAGATGGACATCGCGTCGGCCAACAAGCCGGCGAGGGGGTCTGCGGAACGGGAGGCGTCGAGCGCCAGGTCACCCAGAATCGCGGCCTCTGCTCGCGCCCGCGCAGCCTCCCGCGAGCGCCGGGCCGAACGATCCACGACTCCCGCCACCGCGACGGAGAGCCCCACGAAGACGGCCAAGGACAGGAAATCCTGCGGGTCTTCAACGGCCAGGTTGCCCAGCGGTGGTGTGGAGAAGTAGTTGACCAGCACGGAGCTCCACAGCGCACCCAGCAGGGCAGGCCACAGGCCACCCACCAGGGCTACGGCCACGGCGCCAGCCAATTGGACCAGGACGGCGGTAGCGACACTGTGCTCGGAGACTGCCAGCAACCATTGCAAGCCAACCGGCAAAACAGCGGCCAGCGCGAAGCCGACACCGGTCCGGGCCCTGCCCACATCGAGCGGGGGACGGTCCTGATGGTGGGGTGGGTGCCCATGGGCGACCACATGAACGTCGCAGTCCACGGCACCGCGGACCACCCGCGCCTCAACGGTGTTCCCGGCAAGGCTGGCAAACCAGCCCCGCCGGGACTGGCCCACAACAATCTGCGTGGCCTGCACGGAGCGTGCGAAGTCCAGCAACCCGGTGGCAACATCGGCAGCCTCCGCTGTCCGGTACGAACCACCAAGTTCGGCAACGGCACGGCGCTGTGATTCCAGCCCCTGGGGCGACCGGCCACGGCTTGCGCGCGGCGTCCGGACATGGACAGCCAACAACCCCTCGCTGCCCCGCGGCAGAAGCCGGGCGGCGCGCTGAACGAGGACGCCGCCGTCGTCCTCCCCCTTGAGGCCAATGACGATCCGTTCCGCAGACATGAGCCACATTCTGCCATCCGCGCGCGGGTCCACACCGCACCTCAGGCACCCACGGTGCGCTTCGTCACAGCGGCGTTAAGGATCCGTCAAGATAGTTGGTGTTTTCGGGGAGTCGGGCCCACCGCGGTGCTACGTTCAGCTGTGCCGCGGTGCCAGACCGCCACCACAACGCCGGAAAGGCAGCAGCAATGACCACCATGAGCAGACCCCCGGCCGACCCCTCGGCGCTTCCGCTGCGCGGCAGGGTGGTGCTCAGGAACTGGCTGCTGGTGGGCCTGCAGGACAGCAAAGGCTCCCATCAGGGCCCTGGCGGGCAGGTCCCCGAACACCAGAAGCACCGTTGGTGGCAGGTCATGTGCCTCACCGGCGTGGACTACTTCTCCACCCTGGGGTATCAGCCAGCCATTGCCGCGCTCGCCGCCGGTGCGATCTCGCCGCTGGCAACCCTGGTCCTGGTGGCAGTGACACTTCTGGGCGCCCTGCCGGTGTACCGCCGGGTGGCCGGGGAGAGCCCGCGAGGCGAGGGCTCCATTGCGATGCTGGAACGCCTGCTCCCCAAATGGCGCGGCAAACTGCTGGTGCTGGTGCTGTTGGGCTTCGCCGCCACCGACTTCATGATCACCATGACCCTGTCCGCGGCAGACGCCACCGCCCACCTCATCGAGAACCCGTACGCGCCGGGATGGCTTGCCGGCCAGAACGTGGTGATCACCTTGATCCTGTTGGCCCTGCTCGCTGCCGTGTTCCTCCGGGGATTCAAGGAAGCGATCGGCGTGGCTGTTGTCCTCGTCGCCGTGTATCTGGCCCTGAACGTCGTGGTGATCGGCAGGGCACTGATGGAGACCGCCACCCACCCGGTGGCCGTCAACGACTGGTGGCAAAGCCTCACCACCAGCCACGGCAACCCGCTCATTGCGGTGGCCATCGCCCTCCTGGTATTCCCCAAACTCGCCCTGGGCCTGTCTGGCTTCGAAACCGGCGTCGCCGTCATGCCTCAGATCAAGGGCAAACCCACTGACACCGCAGAAAATCCTGCCGGCCGGATCCAGGGGGCCCGCCGGATGCTGACCACCGCGGCGATCATCATGAGCACCTTCCTGGTCACCAGCAGCTTTGCCACAGTAGTCCTGATCCCCGCAGCACAGTTCGAACCCGGCGGCGAGGCCAACGGCCGGGCGCTGGCGTACTTGGCACACTCCTACCTGGGCCCCGGGTTCGGCACCGCCTACGACATCAGCACCATCGCCATCTTGTGGTTTGCCGGTGCCTCCGCCATGGCCGGGCTGCTGAACCTGGTCCCCCGGTACCTGCCCCGCTACGGCATGGCACCTGAATGGGCCAAGGCCGTCCGGCCCCTGGTGTTGGTGTTTACCCTCCTGGGCTTCCTGGTCACCTGGATCTTCGACGCCGACGTCGACGCCCAGGGCGGCGCGTACGCCACCGGCGTCCTGGTGTTGATGACGTCCGCCGCGGTGGCCGTGACGCTCTCCGCCCGACGCCAGCAGCAACGCAAACGCACGGTAGGGTTCGGCATCGTCGCGGTTCTCTTCGTCTACACCACGGTGGCCAACGTCTTCGAACGTCCCGAAGGTATCAAGATCGCCGGCTTCTTCATCCTGGGCATCGTGGCCGTCTCGCTACTCTCCCGGCTGCTGCGCTCCTTCGAACTGCACGCCACCCACGTCCGGTTGGACACCACCGCCCTGGAATTCATGGCCACCGCCGTATCAGGCCCCATCGGCATCATTGCCCACGAACCGGTCCGGCTCTCCGCATCCGCCTACCGGCACAAATGGGCCTCAGCCACCGAGGCCAGCCACTTCCCCACCGACGTCCAGCCCTTGTTCCTGGAAGTGGTGGTGGATGACTCCTCGGACTTCGAAACGGCACTGGAAGTCCGGGGCGTGGTCCGGCACGGCTTCCAGATCCTGGAGGTCCACGGGCCCGGTATCCCCAACACGATCGCCTCCGTGCTGCTCCACATCCGCGACGTCACCGGACTCATGCCGCACGTGTACTTCCGCTGGACCGAGGGCAGTCCAGTGCGGAACCTGCTCCGCTTCCTGGCCCTCGGTGAGGGCGAGATTGCCCCGGTCACCCGTGAGATCCTCCGCGAAGCCGAGCCCGACGTCCGGCAGCGGCCCTGGGTGCACGTGGGCTGAGAACCCGTGGGCCGACGTCGTGCGCTTGCTGCCGGCCGTACGTGGCGCTGTGGCGCTGTGGCGCGGCATGATGCGCTGCTGCAGCGGGGAACGTAGGCTCAGGGCATGGCCAGATACTTTGACGTTCACCCGCACGATCCGCAGCCCCGCGCCATCTCGCAGGCCATCAACATAGTGCGGGACGGTGGGCTGATCGCGTACCCCACCGACTCCTGCTACGCGCTGGGTGCGCAACTGGGCAACAAGGACGCGCTGGACCGGATCCGGACCATCCGGCAACTGGACAGCAAGCACCACTTCACGCTGGTGTGCCGGGATTTCGCCCAACTGGGGCAGTTCGTGAACATCGGCAATGACGTCTTCCGCAGCATCAAGGCCGTCACGCCCGGCAGCTATACCTTCATTCTGCCGGCCACCAAGGAAGTCCCCCGGCGGCTGCTGCACCCCAAGAAAAAGACCGTTGGGGTGCGCATCCCTGACAACAGGGTGGTCCAGGCCTTATTGGCGGAACTTGGCGAACCGCTGCTCTCCAGCACCCTGCTGCTGCCAGACGAAGAGGATCCGCTGACGCAAGGCTGGGAAATCAAGGAACGGCTGGACCACCAGGTGGATGCGGTGGTGGACGCGGGCGACTGCGGCTCACAGCCCACCACGGTGATCGACTTCTCCAGCGGGGTAGCCGAAGTGGCCCGGTACGGTACCGGGGACGCGTCCCGGTTCGAGTAGGCCTCCGGGTTTCCTACTCCGTCTTCTTGGCCCGGCTGGGCTGGACGCGGGGCGGCTCACCCGGCATTTTGGGGTAATCCGGCGGGAACGGCATTTCGCCCAGCCCTGCCGCGAGGTCACGCTCCCACCACTGCAGCAGCGTGTCGATGGTTCCTGGGGTGCTGCCAAAGTTTGCCCAAGGATCGCCCACGGTACGCAGCCGCTCCGGGACGGTGAGGATGGTGAACTGGCGCGGATCGGCACTGCCGAGTTCGTCCCAGGTAATAGGGCAGGACACGGGTGCGTGCGCCAGAGCGCGCGGGCTGTAGGCGCCGGCGATGGTGCGGTCCCTGTTCGCCTGGTTGAAGTCAAGGAAGATCCGCTCACCGCGTTCTTCCTTCCACCAGGCGGTGGTGACCTGCTCCGGCATCCGGCGCTCCACTTCCCGGGCAGCCGCAATGACCGCATGCCGCACATCGAGGAACTCCCGGGTAGCTTCGATGGGGGCATACACGTGCAGGCCCCGGTTCCCGGACGTCTTGATGAAGCTTTCCAGGCCTGCTTCCGCCAGGACATCCTTGAGTACCCTGGCCACCGGTATGGCGTCCTGGAAATCGGTGCCAGGCTGCGGGTCCAGGTCAATCCGCAGCTGGTCGGGGTTGTCGGTGTTCTCTGCCCGCGACGGCCACGGGTGGAACACCACCGTGTTCATCTGCACCGCCCAGACAGCCGCGGCAGGCTCGTCCAGAACCAACTGCGGGTGGGACCTGGCACTGGGATAGATCACCTTGACGGAGCGGACAAAGTCAGGGGTACCCCGGGGCGGGTTCTTGGAGAAGAACTGTTCGCCGTCGATATTCTCCGAGAACCTCTGCAGGGACACAGGCCGGTCGCCGTTGGCTGCGATGAAGGCCTCGCCGACGTCACGCATGTAGGTGGCCAGGTCCAACTTGGTGAGACGCAGTTCTGGCCACAGCACGCGGCTGGGACTGGAAATACGCATCTCGCGCTCGCCGTGGGGACCTTGGACAGTGATGGTGGTCTGCTCGCTCGCCATGGGGACAACGTACACCCCCTGCCCGAACGAATGCGGCCCTGACGTGCGGGGTCCGGCATGATGGGGCCATGGTGAGTGCTGAAGAATTTTCGATTCCCGTGGGTGAGGGCAGCGTATCTGCGCTCTACACCCGCCCGGACCAGCCTGCGGCTACGTTGGTTGTGGCGCATGGGGCCGGGGCGGGGATGGAGCACCCGTTCATGGCTGGCTTCGCGGCCGGCCTGGCCACTGACGGGGTGGCGTGCCTGCGGTTCAACTTTCCGTACCGGCAGGCTGGCCGCAAGTTTCCTGACCGGCCACCGGCTGCCATCGCGGCGTGGCGGACGGTCATGGACTTTGGCGTTGAGCTGGCGGCCGCCCGTGGGGACGTCGGCCAGCTGTGGGCGGGTGGGAAGTCTTTTGGAGGCCGGATGGCGTCCATGGCCGTGGCCGAGGGGATGCCAGCTGCAGGCCTGGTCTATCTGGGCTATCCCCTGCACCCGCCCGGCAAGCCGGAAAAACTGCGGGATGAGCACCTCTACGGCGTGCAAGTTCCCATGCTGTTCCTGCAGGGTAGCCGGGACACGTTTGCGACGCCGGAATTGCTGACGGGCGTGGTGGAGCGGATCGGTCCGCACGCTGTCCTGGAGTGGGTGGCTGGCGGTGATCACTCGTTCGCGGTGGCTGGCCAGAAGCGCCCGCCGTTCGATGTGGGAGTGGCGACTGCGGGGCGGGCGTCGCGTTTCGTCCTCGCCCAAACTATCTAGTTGGGGAGGGCCTGGGCTTGACGCGGGCCGTCGCCGGCGCCGACCACGGATCTTCCGGCCAGGGATGACGGGGGTAGCGGCCCCGCATCTCCGCCCGGACCTGGGCATAGGGACCGGACCAAAATGAGGTCAGGTCGTCGGTCACTGCCAACGGCCGCCGCGCAGGCGACAGCAGATGAAATAGCACCGGAACGCCAGCCACCAGCGGCGATGCTGCCAGGCCAAAACACTCCTGCAACTTGACCGCCGCCACCGGTTTGGCGTCCGCATCGTCCACCGCCGGGTAGTCGATTCGGATGGCGGACCCACTCGGCACGCTGAGTCGCTCCGGCGCCAGCTCGGCCAGCCGGCCCGCCTCAGGCCACGGCAGGAGGCGCCGCAACGGCTCGGTCAGGTCGATCCTTGCCGCCGGGGTGCCCGCCGCTATCGCCGCCAACTCCGGCCCCAGCCACTGATCCACCGACTCCACCAACGCCGCGTCGGCAACGTCCGGCCACGGCGCGCCGCGGTGCCGGTGTAGGAAGCCGAGCCGACGGCGGAGGGCAGCGGCCGCCGTCGACCATTCCAGGATTTCCAGGCCGTCCGTCCGCAAGGCTGCGGCCACGGCGGCGGCACCGTCCGTGGAGCTGGGCCGGACCGGCGTTGCGGACAGGACGATCCCGCCAATCCGGCGGATTTTCCGGGCGCTCACCTTGCCGTTACTGAAGGTTGCCTCGACGGCGTCCACCACCAGATGGGCCGCGGCGGCTTCTGCCAAGGCGAGGGTCAGGGGTGCTGCGGAGCGGATGAGGGCACCGGTCCCGGCCGCATCGCGGGTATCTGACCGAGCGACCTCAGCCACCGCCAACCACTCGTGCCCCGCCAAGGAGCTCCCGGCAGGCAGTCCGGCCCGGGTACCGGCGGCCAACAGATAGCGCTCGGGACCGTCGCCCGACACGCGGCGCGCCACCCTGCTGGGGAAGGCCAACGCCACCACGGCACCGACCCAGTCCGTGGTGTCCGCGCGGGCCGCCGGGCTGTCCGAGGCTTGGCGCGCCAACTCTTGCAAGCGGCGTTTCTCTTCGGCCCAGCGCCTGCCCGCGGGACCGGCATCCACGCCGGAGCGGAGCCGCGCGAGTAAGGCTGGCAGGTCGGCCCCGGGCGCACGGTGGTCCCCCGCCAGGGCAGCCACCACCTCGGCGGCCCGCGCTGCACCCAGCGTCCCCGCGCCGTCGAGGAGGGCACGCGCCAGCCGCGGGTCGGCCGGGATGCTCGCCAGCAGCCGTCCGCTGCGGGTCGGCTGCCCAGCCGCGTCGATGGCACCGAGTTCGTGCAGCGCCGCGATCGCGTCCGCCATGGCCTGCCGGGGCGGCTCGTCCGGCAGCGACAGTCCTTCCCCACCCGGCGCACCCCAGCAGGCCAGCAGCAGCGCCGCCCCCGTCAGGTCCGACGCAGCAATTTCCGGGGTGACGAACGCCGGCGCGGCACCATACGCCTGCTGGCTGTAACAGCGCACCACCCTGCCCGGACCTTGCCGGGCGGCCCTGCCGGCGCGTTGTTCGGCCGATGCCCGCGCGCACGACACAGTCACCAGCCCCGTCATCCCCCGGCCGGCATCGCGCCGCGGCACCCTCGCCAGCCCCGAATCAATCACCAGCCGCACACCCGGGACGGTCAGCGACGATTCGGCGAGGTCGGTGGACACGATGATGCGCGGCTTGCCGCCGGGGCGCCGCCCACTCACGGCCAGGTCCTGTTCCGCCGCGGGTGCCTGGCCATGCAGTTCCAGCACGTCGACGCCGGCACCCAGCCGGTCCCGCAACATGCCGGCCACCCGGGAGACTTCGCCGGCGCCGGGGAGGAAGACCAGGGCGTCGGTGCCGGGCTCGGCCGCTGTGGCAGCAGCAAAGGCCTCCGCCGCTGTGGCTGCAACGTGCGCCAGGAAGCTCCGCGCCACACCGCCGCCGTCAATCCGATGACCTGCGGCTGAACGCCATTCAACAGCCAGGGGATGCAGCGCTGAGGGGCAGTCAACCACGGGCGCCGGCAGGCCGCCGTCGGGGTCCGCCAGCAACGCCGCAAACCGCTGTGCATCCAGGGTCGCGGACATAGCCACCAGCGTCAGGTCATTCCGGAGCTGCCGGACCTCCGCCAGCATCCCGATCAGGAGGTCTGTTTCAAGGCCGCGCTCGTGCACCTCATCGAGGACGACGGCGGCCACGCCGGGGAGGTCTGGATCGGCCAGGAGGCGGCGGAGCAGGATGCCCGGGGTGACGAACTCGACAAGCATCCCCTTGCTGGTCTTCCGCTCGCCGCGGACAGTGAACCCCACCCGCTCGCCCAGCGGACGGCGGTCCAGGCTGGCCAGCCGGCGGGCTGCTGCGCGGGCGGCAACCCGGCGCGGCTGCGTCACCACGATCCGGCCTGCTCCGGACCCGATCAGGTTGGCCAGCACCGGCGGCACCAGCGTGGTCTTGCCGGTCCCCGGCGGGGCCTGCACCACGGCGGCCGTCCCCGCACCGAGGGCGGCCTGCAGGTCCGGAACCGACACCGCAAACGGCAGGCCCGCGCCGATGGCCACCAGGTCGAAGGCGGGCGGCGCGGCGCTGTCTGCGAAAGTCACCTCACCATTGTGCCCGCAGAAACGGGCGACCGACGGCGGCAGGCAGCTAGCCGGCGACCTGCAGCAACCGCTCCACCTGCGAGAGCTCGCCGTAGCGACCGCGGAAGAAGAGCAGCGGATCGCCTTCGGACTCCAGCGCCAGGTGCCGAACTGCCGCCACAACGATCGTGTGATCGCCGCCGTCGTGCTCTGCCTGGATCTCGCAGTCGATCCATGCCAGCGCGTCAGCCAAGACCGGGTGCCCCAACGGTGACGGCGTATGGTCGACCCCGGCGAACTTGTCCGCGCCCGAGCGGGCGAACTGACCGGCCAGATGCTGGTGCTCGGCGGGCAGGACGTTGATGGTGAACGAACCTGCCTTGCGGAGCACCGGCCAGGTGCTCGACGTCCGGGCCGGGCTGAAGGTGACCAGGGCCGGCGCCAAAGACAGTGCAGCGAAGGATTGGCAGGTGAAGCCCGCCGGGCCGGACGGCGTGTTGGCCGTGATGACGGTGAGTCCGGTGGCGAAGCTGCCAAAGATGTCCCTGAGCCGGCGTGGGTCCAGGTTTGCTGTATCGGTCACGGTGCTGCCTCCCTTGAAGTGGTTACCTCACAACATCACTTGCCGAACCATGGGTGCAATCGTTGGCGCAACGAACCGACGCGGGCCGCAACGCAGGGTCACAGCACTTCTTGAACGGTCATGTAGCGGGGCGCGCACCGTTCTGCTGCAGTGATCAGGAATGAAGAAGCGCCACGCCCGCCAAGATCGTAGAGTGATCGAAAGACCAGCGCGGCTGGCGACTAATCGAGGAGAATTCCATGGCTGAGAAGACTGCAGGACTGTCCAAGGACGAGCGCGACGCCGTCAAGCAGCGTGCCGCAGAGCTGCGTGCCGAGGAAAAGGCCGGCAAGACCCGGGCCGCCGGCGAGCAGGCAGTCCGGGAGGCCATTGCCGCCATGCCTGACGATGACCGCATCCTGGCGGATGGAGTGGACCGCATTGTGGGCGAGGTGGCTCCCCACCTGGTGCCGAAGACCTGGTACGGATTCCCCGCCTACACTGACGCCGACGGCAAGGTAGTGGTGTTCTTCAAGGCCGCCGCGAAGTTCACCAGCCGCTACGCCACCCTCGGATTCGAGGAAGCGGCCAACCTCGACGACGGCGATCTCTGGGTGACGTCTTTTGCCCTCCTCAAGCTGACTCCCGCCACGGAGAAGAAGATCGCCGAGCACATCCGCAAGGCCGCGAGCTAAGGGCCCTTAGGCCTCGTGGCTGCCGGGAACGTACCCCGCGGTCAGTTCGCGTTTGAGGATCTTGCCACTGGGGCCGAGGGGCAGCGCGTCCCGCAGTTCAATGATGCGGGGGAACTTGTACGCGGCGAGCTGGCCCTCGGCGTACGCGCTGAACTCCTCAACAGTCGTAGTGCTGCCGGGGGCAACAACGATTGCGGCGGCGATCTCCTGGCCGTGGACCTCGTCTGGGACTCCGTAGACAGCGGCGCTGACCACGTCGAGGTGCTGGCTCAGCACTTCCTCGACTTCACGGGGGTAGACGTTATAGCCGTTGCGGACAATCATGTCGTTCTTGCGGTCCAGGATGCGCAGGTAGCCGTCGCTGTCCTTGGTGCCCAGGTCCCCGGACCGGAACCAGCCATCCACCACGGCTTCTGCCGTGGCGTCCGGCCTGTTTAGGTAGCCCTTGAAGAGGTTGTGCCCGCGGATCACCAGTTCGCCCAGTTCTCCGGCAGGCAACAGTTCGATCGCGTCGAGGACTTCGGGACGGGCGATTTCGACGTCGACGCCCCAGATGGGGGTGCCAACGGTCCCCGGCCGCGGCTCCCGGCCCACGTGGTTGAAGGAGGCCACCGGCGAGGTTTCGGTCAGCCCGTAGCCTTCGTAAATGTCCACCCCGAACGCCTCGCGGAAACGTTCCAGGACGGCCAGTGGCAGGGATGAGCCGCCAGAAATTCCGTAGCGTAGCCGCTCCGATCGGCCGGGACTGGCTTTGAACGCCTCCAGCAGGGCGATGTACATGGTGGGCACGCCGTAGAAGATGTCGATGTTGTGCCGGCGGACCAGGTCCAGCGCACCCGCCCCGGTGAACTTGGGCAGCATGACCACCGTGGCGCCGGCCCGGACGCCGGCGTTGAGCACGCACGTCTGGCCGAAGGTGTGGAACAACGGCAGCCCGCCGAAGATCTTGTCGCCGCGTCGGAGGTCAAAGGTGCTGATGAGGAGCACGTTCACCTGTTCCACCAGGGCGAAGTGCGTCCCCAGCGCACCCTTGGGTTTCCCCGTGGTGCCAGAGGTGTAGAGGATGGTGGCGGTGTCCTCCGGCCGGCACGGCGTGTAGGTCCGGATCGGTTCGGCAGCTGCTGCCTCGTCCTCAAGCCGGGGCAGGTCGCCGCCTTCCGGGCTGAGCACGGTCAAGACATCCTTTTCTGCCGCCTGCGCTCCGGGGGCCCCTTCGGCCAGCAGTGGGGCGGCGCACACCAGCAATGCTGCGCCGCTGTCCCTGATCACGTACTCAATTTCGCGCGCCTTGAGCAGCGCGTGCACAGGGACCACGATCCCGCCCAGGGCCAACACCGCGTAGTACACCCGGGCGAAGTCCGCCACATTGGGGATCAGGACGGCGACAGCGACTCCCGGCCCCACCCCGCGCGCCTTGAGGGCACCGGCGTAGGCCTTGGTCTGGTCCCACAGCTGGGCGTACGTGACGGTCTCCTCGCCAACGATCAACGCGGGCTCCTCAGGGAAGCGGGCCGCCGATTCGGCCGGGATGGCGGCCACGGAAATAGTGCCGAATCCTGCATCAAACGCCGCTGTGCTCATGCTGCCATCCTTCATCTTTGGAGGTTACCTACCACACAGTAGCTTGGATCTTTGGGCTGTGGGCAGCAGCGGGGAGATTCCGCTCAGGCGCGGAGGTCCAGGGCCGCCACCAGCCGCTTGACCGAACCACCCAAGTTCCATTCCATGGCGAGTCGTTCCAGCTCAGCGCGCTGTTCACCCTGTACCGGCCGCAGGTGTGCGCCTGCCTCCTCAAGGGTGGGCAGCGGCAGGTTCCGGACCAGATTGACGACGGCGGGGGCTACTTCGAGGTAGTCGGCGGCGGCCGCCAACTTGGCGCGCACTCCCGCTGACACTTTGCTTTCAGGGTCTGCCGCTGCTGCCAGCAGGCCTTCCAGGTTGCCGTGCGCCAGCAGTAACGCGGCGGCGGTTTTCTCACCAATTCCGGCGACCCCTGGCAGCCCGTCCGAGGCGTCACCACGCAGGGTGGCGTAGTCGGCGTATTGCTGCGGCAGCACGCGGTACTTGGCCACCACCGTTTCCTCCGTGAGGACTTCAAGGTTCCGCATTCCCCTGGCCGTATAGATCACCCGGACCTGCCTGCGGTCGTCGCAGACCTGGAAGAGGTCGCGATCGCCGGTCACCACATCCACGGGAAAATCGGCGTGGCTGGCGTAGGTACCAATGACGTCGTCTGCCTCATGCTGGTCGGCGCCGACGGTCGCGATCCCGGCGAGGTCCAGCATGCGGCGGATCATGGGCAACTGCGCCTCCAAGGCGTCCGGAACCACTTCGACGTCGGGACCACCCTCAACTTCCCGTGCCACCCGGTGTGCTTTGTAGGTGGGGATCAGGTCAACCCGCCACTGCGGCCGCCAGTCATTGTCCCAGCACGCAACGAGGTGGGTGGCCCGGTAATCGGTAGTCAGCCGGGCGATCATGTCCAGCAGGCCACGGACGGCATTGACCGGGACGCCGTCCGCACGCTGGATCGAGTCCGGGAGGCCGTAGAACGCACGGAAGTACAGCGACGCGGTATCCAGCAGCATCAGGCGGTGGGGCATACTCGATCCTTCCACGGCGGACTCTCCTTCGGCTACTGGCCGCCAGCGACTGCCGCCCTAGAACGACCGGGCCGTGATACCCAGCCCCAACAATCCGCGGCCAGCCTGTTCCAGGATCGGGTCGAGTGCCAACGTGGGGTGGCTGACCAAGACGACCACGTCACGCTGAATGCGCTGCAACGGGTGGCTCAACCGGTGCACGCTGGCACCGGATCCGGCCAGTACCAGGCGGACCGCTTCGTGGGCGGCGTCGGCACTCAACCCCAGCAGCAGCCTGAAGTGGGCCCGCTGGGAATCCGCGTCCGCACCCGACTGTCCTGCCGGCGTCGTCCATTCCGCCAAGGCCTCCTGCCACAGCAGCCGCGCGGACGCTACCTTGCCAAACGCCTGCGAATACCGGGCCTGCAGCAGCGGCGAGTCGGCGCGACGCCCGGCAGTTGCAGCGGAGGAGCTTGCGTCCGGGCGCAGCCGCTGCTCGAACAGTTCCAAGGCAGCTTCGGCCGAACCGAGCGCCACGGAGGGGCCCACCACGTTCAGGAGCGTTGACATGGGCGCGTGCAGCAGCGGCTCGGGGTGCAGGAAACTGCCCGGGTTCTGCGGTGAGGACAGCAGCGCCCAATCCGCCGCATGATGGCTGGGGACGAACAGGTCCTGAACCACCACGTCGTGACTGCCGGTGCCGCGCAGGCCGTCGGTGTGCCACGCGTCCTGGATCTCCACCTCGGCGACGGGGACGAGGCATTGCAGCCGCGCGCCGTCGTACTCCACAGCGAGGAGGGCCCACTCCGAGTGCATGCTACCGGACGCGAAGCCCCAGTGGCCGGAGATCAGGTAGCCGCCGGGGACCTGGCGGGCCGCACCCACGGGGGCGCTGGTCGCGGCGGCCAGCGGCATGGTGCCGTTGGCGAAGACCTCGGCCTGCACCTCTTCCGGCCAGCGGGCCAGCATCCAGGCGTGCTCGATGAGGTGGCCCGCCGTCCATGCGGTTGAAGCGCAGCCCCTGGCCAGGAGCCGGACCACCCCGGCGTAGGTTCCCGCCCCCATGCCGTAACCACCCACGGAGCGCGGCGCCAGGATCCGGAAGACGCCCGCGGCGTGGAGCTCGGCCATGGTTTCTGCCGGCAGCTGGCGACGCTGCTCGGTGTCCGCGGCGCGCTCACGCAGGTTCGGGATCAGGGCCGCCACGCGGGCCAGCAGGTCCGTATCCTTAGGGATCACGACGGCTTTGGGCACCGGTGTCTGACCAGCGCTGGGGTGGGCGGCGGCTCCGGCGGCTTCCGGTGCGACGGCGGCGGGCACCGTCAGCGTGTGCGCCGTTTTGTCCCGCTTGGCGGTGAGGTAGTAGCGGTTGGCTTCGGTCAGGTGCACGCCGGTGGGCACCAGCTCGGCCACCGTGATGCCCAGATCGGTGAGCTGCGCCGATTTGTCAGGATTGTTCGTCAACAACCGAACCGAGTGGGCACCCATGGTGTTGAGCATCTGCGCTGCAGCGGTGTAATCACGCTCGTCGGCCCCGTGCCCCAGGGCCAGGTTGGCATCGTAGGTATCCATCCCGGTGTCCTGCAGCGCGTAGGCATCCAACTTTGGGTACAGGCCGATGCCCCGGCCCTCTTGGCGGAGGTAAAGCAGGAAACCGCCGGCCACCGAGATCTGTTCGACAGCTTCGCGCAGCTGCGGGCCGCAATCGCAGCGCTCGCTGCCAAAGACATCCCCGGTCAGGCACTCACTGTGCAGGCGGACCAGCGGCCCTTGCGTTGGCTGGTCGGCACCTGCCTGTTGACCGGCCAAGAGGGCCTGTTCCCAAGGACCGAGCGCCAGGAGCAGGTGCTCCTTACTGTCGGCCAGGCCATGGAAGGTCACTACCTCGGCGGTGGTCTTGAACCCATCGGAAAAACGCAGCGGAACGGTGACCTGCGTGCGCACTGTGGCCGTGGGGACGGTGGCAGACGGGCGGGCGGAATATGCGATGGCAGTCATGGGTTCCCTCAACAGTGAACATTACTTGAAGCTTAAACTTCATCGTAGCGACAAATAGTTAGACGTTCAAGTGTTTCGAAATATTCCTGCACTGTGCGACGCTGGAGTCATGGATCTGGAGGTGCTGCCCACGCTTATCATTCCGGCAGCAGAACTCAGCTGGCGGTTCTCCCGATCGTCCGGTCCCGGCGGCCAACACGTGAACACCACCGACAGCCGGGTGGAACTCGGCTGGAATCCCGGGACGTCTTTGGCGCTGACCGACACCCAGCGCACACTCCTGCTGACGCGACTCGCCAGCCGACTCGTGGCCGGAGTCCTTACCGTCACGGCGTCCGAACAGCGCTCGCAGTGGCGGAACCGGGAAGTAGCGATGGCGAAACTGGCAGCCATCGTGGCCGGAGGACTTGCTGCCGCTCCCCCGAGTCGCCGTGCCACCAAACCCACCCGCGCCTCGCACCGGCGTCGGCTCTCCGCAAAGGTGCAGCGCTCGGCCACCAAGCAGCAACGCCGCCGCCCCCTCCAGGACTGACCTTCCCGGAGCTTTTACGGGAGATCCCGCTACCCTCCCGGAGTTCTCACGGACAAACCCGCAGCCCTCCCGGAGTTCTCACGGACAAACCCGCAGCCCTCCCGGAGTTCTTACGGCCAACCCCACAACCCTCCCGGAATCTTTGCCGCCCCTCCACCGATAGGCGTACGACGTCGGCGATCTAGGCGGAAGCGCGCGGCACCAATCTCGACGGTTCGCGGAAGCCCCTGCCGCCGTCGTCGTCGGCTACCGGTTTGCCGGCCGTAACGAAATGTCCGGGAAGGTTGGCCGGACGGTCGCAACAACCCCGGGAAGGTTGGCCGGACGGTCGCAACAACCCCGGGAGGGTTGATGAAACGGCCGCAACAACCCCGGAAGGGTCAGGCCGCGAGGACCGGTGCGAAGAACGCAGCCAGTTCGTCCGTTGCGGTCAGCGGGAGGACAGCCGCAACGTACTGGTCTGGCCGGACTACCACTACTACGCCGTCCCGGGACAGGCCACGGACGTCAAAGATGTCAGCGTCGGGCACCGTTCCGTACACCTTTTCCAGGTCGGTCAGCCGGAACGGGCCAACCTGGGGCCGGAAGACGGCTGGGACCGCGTTGATGTCGATGTCTTCGTGCGGCTGCTGGTAGATCACCTTGATGTCGAACCAGGCATCGTCGTCCCCACCGGCAGGGGTTGCTGCGAGCGGTGACGTGGGAGCGGAACCGAGCCATTCGGCGAGGTCGGTGGTGGCGGACGCTGCACCGGGGAGGGCCGGATCGGCAAAGACGTAGATCCGCCAGCGACCGTCCGCCGTAGCTTGGTGGCCCAACTGCAACGGGTTGGTATCGCACACCCTGCACGCAACGGCAGACTTGAAGCGCTTGCCCACAGGGAAGCCGGTAGCGAGGTTTTGGTGGGTGGTGTCGGCCACGATCAGGGACGGCGTATATTCCGTCATGAAACCAGCCGGGAACTCTGCCGTCCGCACGTAGAAGTCTTCAAGTTCGGAGGGGCTCTCAAAATCTTCAGGCCTTTTTGCCATCATACTGGACCAGGTCTTGTCGAAATCGATGAGATTTTTGGCCACAACCTGGCGTTCCGCCGAGTAGGTGGACAGCAGGGATTCCGGGCTCCGGCCAGTCAGCACGTGGCCCAACTTCCAGGCGATGTTGAAGCCGTCCTGCATGGACACGTTCATGCCCTGCCCAGCTTTCGCGGAGTGGGTATGGCAGGCGTCGCCGGTGATGAAGACGCGCGGCGACCGGTGACCCAGGTCTGCCGGCAGCACGTCGTCGAACCGGTCAGTGAGCCGGTGGCCCACCTCGTAGACGCTGTGCCAGGCAACGTTGCGGACCTCCACGGTGTAAGGCTGCATGATGTGGTTGGCCTTGGCAATGATCTGTTCAACAGTGGTGTTGCGGACGTTGCCGTTATCGTCCTCGGCCACCTCACCGAGGTCCACGTACATCCGGAACAGGTGCCCACCTTCACGGGGAATGAGCAGAATCGATCCGCCGTCGTGGGATTGGATGGCGCATTTGAGCCGAATGTCGGGGAAGTCGGTGCTGGCCACCACGTCCATGACACCCCAGGCGTGATTGGCCTTGTCTCCGGCCAGCGTGCAGCCAATGGCGGAGCGGACCTTGCTGCGAGCTCCGTCGGCGCCGATGACATACTTGGCGTTGACGGTTCGCGTGGCGCCTGCATCCGGTCCGTCGCTGCGAACCAGGGTGACCTTGACCGGGTACTCCCCCGATTCGGAGACCTCCAGGCCCTGGAAATCCCAACCGAAATCCGGCACGAGTCGTGCGGCCGAGCGGGCAGCGTATTCGGCAAAGTAGTCGAGGACCCGGGCCTGGTTGACGATCAGATGCCTGAATTCGCTGATCCCCGTTTCGTCGTCCTTGGCCCGGCCGCCTCGGACGATTTTCGTGGGGTCCTGAGCATCTGGGCGCCAGAAAGCCATCTCAGTAATCCAATAAGCCTCAGACGTGATGGCCTCGGCGAAGCCGAACGCCTGGAACGTCTCGACGCTGCGCGCCTGGATGCCGTCTGCCTGGCCAATGGCCAACCTGCCGCCGCGACGCTCCACGATCCGGGTGCTGATCGCCGGGAATTGGGAAAGCTGGGCAGCTGCAAGCATGCCCGCGGGACCGCTGCCAACAATCAGCACATCCATGTGCTCGGGCAGCTCAGCGGGCCGATCGATGCCAGTCCCAGCAGGGGCCTGAATGCGCGGGTCGCCAGATACGTAGCCGTGATGGTGAAACTGCACGGGATTCCTCACTTCATTGTCAGGCGGAAACTGCCTTGCTCGTTCGATAATAGAATTGGTGGTTCAATAATCGAATTGTTCGTTGCCAAGAAGCCTACGGCAAGGATGATGCAGGTCACAACCACGGTTTTTGAGAGCCTGAAACAATGCAGGTCTTGACGAATCGCGCTTTGTGGACCATAGTTTCGTATACGATTTCGTACTCGATGAGGAGGGTTACTTGGAACAGGTCACAGACCACTTTCTAGCCGCGACGGGCAAGGTCATCGCGGTACACCTCAACTATCCCAGCCGTGCGGCGCAACGCGGCCGGACGCCATTGCAACCGTCTTACTTTTTGAAACCCACCAGTTCATTGGTGGCAGGCGCCGGCACCGTGGAGCGGCCTCTCGGCTGCGAATTGCTGGGCTACGAAGGCGAAGTGGCCCTGGTCATCGGCACAACTGCCCGCCGGGTCAGCCTTGAGGACGCCTGGAACCATGTCGCCTGGGTGACCGCCAGCAACGACCTCGGCGTCTACGATCTGCGCTACGCCGACAAGGGCTCGAACGTCCGGTCCAAAGGCGGCGATGGGTTCACCCCGGTGGGCCCCGCGCTCGTCCCGGCTCCCGCCGTCGACCCCGCCGGCCTGCGACTGCGCACCTGGCACAACGGCGAACTGGTCCAGGACGACACCACCGAAGACCTCCTCTTCCCGTTCGCGCGCCTGGTGGCAGACCTCTCCCAGCTCATGACCCTCCACGAGGGGGACGTCATCCTCACCGGCACGCCCGCCGGCGCTTCGGTCGCGGTGCCTGGCGACGTCGTGGAGGTCGAGGTAAGTACGACGGCGGCAGTGGACGGCGGTGAAACACTGAGCAGCGGCAGGCTGGCCACCACAGTCACGGCTGGCACCGTGCCATTTGCGGACTTTGGTGCGCGGCCAAAAACGGACGACCTGCAGCGTGAAGAAGCCTACGGATCGCGCGCAGCTGCAGGCCTTCCCGTCCTGGCCAGCGTGCTCACTCCTGAGCTGAAGGCGAAGCTGGAAAGCGTAGCCACCGCCACCTTGTCCTCGCAGCTGCGCAAGCGCGGCCTGAACAATGTCAGCATCGACGGTCTCCAGGCCACGCGGCCCGGTGCAAAGGTGGTGGGTCTGGCCCGCACCCTTCGGTACGTCCCCAACCGGGAAGACCTCTTCACGTCCCACGGTGCCGGTTTCAACGCCCAGAAACGAGCGATTGACTCGGTCAACGAGGGCGAAATCCTGGTGATGGAAGCCCGCGGCGAAAAGGGCACCGGCACTGTGGGTGACATCCTCGCCTTGCGGGCCCAGGTTCGTGGCGCAGCAGCCATCATCACCGACGGCGGCGTTCGCGACTTTACCGCTGTGGCCGGACTCGATATGCCCACATTCTTCGCCAACCCGCATCCAGCAGTCTTGGGCCGCCGCCACATTCCGTGGGACACGGACATCACCATTGCGTGTGGTGGCACCACCGTGCAGCCGGGCGACATCATTGTGGCGGACACCGACGGCATCCTGGTGATCCCGCCGGCCATCGCCGAGGAGCTGGTGGATGAATGCATCCAGCAGGAGAAGGAAGAGGCGTTCATCTTCAGCATGGTCAAGGACGGCAACAGCGTGGACGGGCTCTACCCCATGAACGCTGCCTGGCGGGCTCGGTTCGCTGAATGGGAAGCCAACCACAATGCCTAGGACGTTGGGTCCAGACACAGTCGCCACGAGTAAGTCCGAGCGGGCCTACGACTTCGTCAAGGCTCGGATTGTTGCCGGCACCTACTCCCCCGGGCACCGCTTGGTGCTGGCGAAGATCGGCGAGGACCTTGGCGTCAGCGTGGTTCCCGTTCGGGAGGCCATCCGTCGACTCGAGGCCGAAGGGCTGGTCACGTTCGAACGGAATGTGGGTGCCACCGTTGCAGGCATTGATCCCACCGAGTACCTCTACACCATGCAGACCCTGAGCATTGTGGAAGGTGCTGCCACTGCGCTGTCCGCACCTTTGATTGGCGCCGCCGATGTGGCGCGGGCTCGGGCCATCAACGCAGAAATGCGTGACTGCCTGGAACACTTTGACCCGGTCCGGTTCACCGCGCTCAACCAGGACTTCCACAGCGTCTTGTTTGAGCATTGCCCCAACCCGCACATCCTGGATCTGGTCCATCGAGGCTGGAACCGCCTGGCCTCCCTCCGGTCATCGACCTTCCGTTTTGTCCCTGGCCGGGCGCACGAGTCCGTGGCAGAACATGAAGCCCTCTTGACCCTGATCGAATCCGGATCCGACTCCGACACCATCGAAAAGGCGGCGCGACTGCACCGCTCTGCCACCCTTGACGCCTATCTCCGCCTCACTCCCTAAGGAAGTACTCATGACGTTCACGGCTGAACAGCACACTCCCCAGGACCTTCCCACCCACATCCAGCACTACATCAACGGCGAGTTCGTTGACTCCGTCTCTGGGAAGACTTTCGACGTTCTGGACCCCGTATCCAACGCCAACTACGCCACGGCAGCCGCCGGCCAGAAAGAGGACATCGACCTCGCTGTGGCAGCCGCCAAGGAGGCTTTCGCCAGCGGCCCCTGGCCACGGATGAAGCCCCGGGAACGGGCCCGGATCCTGAACCGGATTGCCGATGCCGTGGAAGCCCAGGAGTCTCGACTGGCTGAGCTGGAAACCTTCGACACCGGCCTTCCCATCACGCAGGCGAAGGGCCAAGCGTTGCGCGCGGCGGAAAACTTCCGCTTCTTCGCTGACTTGATTGTGGCCCAGTTCGACGACGCCATGAAGGTCCCTGGTTCGCAGATCAACTATGTCAACCGCAAGCCGATTGGCGTTGCCGGGCTGATCACCCCCTGGAACACGCCGTTCATGCTGGAGTCCTGGAAGCTCGCCCCGGCTTTGGCCACCGGCAACACCGTGGTCCTGAAGCCAGCCGAGTTCACTCCCCTCTCGGCTTCCCTCTGGGCCACCATCTTCAAGGACGCAGGCCTCCCTGACGGTGTCTTCAACCTGGTCAATGGGCTTGGCGAGGAAGCCGGTGACGCCCTGGTCAAGCACCCGGACGTTCCACTGATCTCGTTCACCGGTGAGACCACCACCGGCCAGACCATCTTCCGGAACGCTGCCACCAACCTCAAGGGCCTGTCCATGGAGCTTGGCGGGAAGTCCCCCTGCGTCGTTTTCGCCGATGCAGACCTGGACGCTGCTATCGATTCGGCGCTCTTCGGTGTGTTCTCGCTGAACGGTGAACGGTGCACCGCGGGATCTCGCATCCTGGTGGAGCGGGCCATCTACGAGGAATTCTGCGAGAAGTTCGCCGCCCGCGCCAAGAACATCGTGGTGGGCGACCCGCACGATCCCAAGACGCAGGTGGGTGCGCTGGTCCACCCGGAGCACTTCGCCAAGGTTGCCTCCTACGTGGAGATCGGCAAGTCAGAGGGCCGGCTGTTGGCCGGCGGTGGACGCCCCGAAGGCCTGCCGACGGGCAACTACATCGCCCCGACCGTTTTCGCCGATGTGTCCCCGGATGCGCGGATCTTCCAAGAAGAGATCTTCGGCCCGGTTGTGGCCATCACGCCTTTCGAGAACGACGACGAGGCGCTGGCTTTGGCCAACAACACCAAGTACGGCCTCGCCGCCTACATCTGGACCCAAAACCTGACCCGGGCCCATAACTTCTCGCAGAACGTCGAGGCCGGCATGGTGTGGCTGAACAGCCACAACGTCCGCGACCTGCGCACCCCATTCGGCGGCGTCAAGTCCTCAGGCCTGGGCCACGAAGGCGGCTACCGCTCCATCGATTTCTACACCGACCAGCAGGCCGTGCACATCACGCTCGGTTCGGTCCACACCCCCAAGTTCGGCGCCTGACCCCAACTAGCTCGCACTTGTTGTCGTTTTGGACCCTCAAAACGACAACAACTGCTAGTTAGTTGGGAACTTCAGCACACCTTTCGAAGAAGAGAGAACCTCATGACCAACCGTGTCCCTACCCCCTCCGTCCCGGCCCCGGACATCGTCCGCTGCGCCTACATGGAACTCATCGTCACCGACCTCGCCAAGTCCCGCGCGTTCTATGTTGATGTTTTGGGCCTGCACGTCACCGAGGAAGACGAGAACGCCATCTACCTGCGCTCCCTCGAGGAGTTCATCCACCACAACCTCGTCCTCCGCAAAGGCCCCATCGCCGCTGTCGCGTCCTTCGCCTACCGGGTCAAATCCCCCGCCGAAGTCGACGCCGCCGAGGCCTACTACCGCGAGTTGGGCTGCCGGGTTGAGCGCCGCAAGAACGGCTTCACCAAAGGCATCGGCGACTCCGTCCGTGTCGAAGACCCCCTCGGCTTCCCCTACGAATTCTTCTACGACACCGACCACGTCGAACGCCTCACCCAACGCTACGACCTCTACAGCGCCGGTGAACTCGTCCGCCTCGACCACTTCAACCAGGTCACCCCCGACGTCCCCCGCGGCCGCGCCTACCTCGAAGACCTCGGCTTCCGCGTCTCCGAAGACATCAAAGACTCCAACGGCGTCACCTACGCCGCCTGGATGCACCGCAAACAAACCGTCCACGACACCGCCCTCACCGGCGGTGACGGCCCCCGCATGCACCACGTCGCGTTCGCCACCCACGAAAAGCACAACATCATCCAGATCTGCGACAAAATGGGCGCCCTGCGCATCAGCGACCGCATCGAACGCGGCCCCGGCCGCCACGGCGTGTCCAACGCCTTCTACCTCTACATCCTGGACCCCGACAACCACCGCATCGAGATCTACACCCAGGACTACTACACCGGAGACCCCGACAACCCCACCATCACCTGGGACGTCCACGACAACCAACGCCGCGACTGGTGGGGTAACTCCGTCGTCCCCTCCTGGTACACCGAAGCCTCCCTCGTCCTAGACCTCGACGGCAACCCCCAACCCGTCATCCCCCGCACCGACGCCTCCGAAATGGCCGTCACCGTCGGCGCCGACGGCTTCTCCTACACCCGCGAACCCGGCGAAGAAGCCGGCTTCAAACTCGGAACCCAACTCTGACCATGATGGACGCAACGACCATTGAGGCCATTGCCGATGAACTGCTGGCAGCTGGCCGGAGCCGGACCCCGGTGCCGCGGCTTACTGCCCGTTACCCGGATATGACGGTGGCGGACTCCTACGCGGTACAGCGCCTCTGGCGGCAGCGCAACGAAGCAGCTGGACGAAAATTGGTGGGCCGCAAGATTGGCCTGACCTCGCGGGCCATGCAGCTGGCCACCGGCATCACCGAGCCGGACTACGGCGCGATCTTCGATGACATGGTGCTGGACACCGGCTGCTCCGTGGCATGGGACCAGTACACCCACCCGCGGGTGGAGGTGGAGTTGGCGTTTGTCCTGAAGACCGGGCTCAAGGGCCCGGGCTGCACGATCTTCGACGTTCTCAACGCCACCGACTACGTTGTTCCCGCCCTCGAAATCCTCGATTCGAGGATCGAGATGGAAGGCCGGACCATCGTCGACACGATTTCGGATAACGCAGCAATGGGCGCCATGGTGGTGGGTGGGCGCCCCGTGCGGCCGGACGCCGTGGACCTCCGGTGGGTCTCGGCAATCCTCTATAAGAACCAGACCGTGGAGGAAACCGGCGTCGCCGCCGGCGTCCTGGACCACCCGGCCAACGGCGTGCACTGGTTGGCGAACAAGATTGCCGCCCATGGCGACGAGATGAAAGCCGGAGACATCATCTTGGCCGGTTCCTTCACCCGACCCATGTGGGTGGCGAAGGGCGACACCGTGCACGCCGACTACGGACCCCTTGGAGTCGTGACATGCCAGTTCACCTAGGCCCCACGTTCCGGCACGCCTTGGCGTCCGCCGACCGGCCGTTGGCTGGCATGTGGGTCTGCTCCGGCAGCCCCCTGGTTGCTGAGCTCTGTGCCGGATCAGGCCTGGACTGGCTCCTGGTCGACGCCGAGCACAGCCCCAACGGGCTTGAAGCCATCCTTGCCCAGCTGCAAGCCATCCACGGCTATCCCGTCCACACCCTAGTCAGGCCGCCGGTGAACGACACCGTGGTCATCAAGCAGTACCTGGATCTGGGGGTCCAAAACCTGCTCATCCCCATGATCAACACCGTCGCGGAAGCCCAGGCTGCGGTAGCCGCGACCCGGTATCCGCCAGCAGGTGTCAGGGGCGTCGGCTCGGCTCTGGCGCGGGCCGCGCGCTGGAACCGGGTGCCCGACTACCTGGCCAGCGCTGATGAGACCATCAGCGTCACCGTCCAGATCGAATCGACGGCGGCAGTGGCGGCAGTCGAGGACATCCTTGCCGTTGAAGGCGTCGACGCCATCTTCGTGGGCCCGTCAGACCTGGCAGCGTCCATGGGGCTGCTGGGCCAGCAGGAACACGCGGAGGTGATCGCCGCCGTCGAGCTGTGCCTCCACGCTGCCAAAGCGGCCGGAAAACCTGCCGGCGTCAACGCCTTCAACCCCACCACTGCCCAGCATTACCTCGACCAGGGCGCAGCATTTGTGTTGGTGGGGGCCGACGTCGCCCTCCTCGCACGAGGCTCCGAAGCCCTGGCCGCACGGTTCGTCAAGCCCACCAACGGCGCATCGACGGCGAGTTACTGACTCCCGAGCGCCACGCCCACTATCCGATCGTCGTTGGGGCGTGGCGCTCCCCTGCCGTCGGTGTTGTTGGTCAGCAGCCACAGCTTCCCGTCCGGAGCCACAACGGCGTCCCGCAGACGGCCGAAGTCACCGCCAAAGTAGGTGCTGGCGGTGCCGGGTTCGTTGACGGGAACGGCGCGCAGGACCTGGCCGCGCAGGTTCGCGACAAAGACGGTGCCCGCCAGGATGGCCATCCCACTGGGGCTGGCATCAGCGGGCCGCCACTGCTGCACTGGATCGGTGAACCCGTCACGGCCGGCAATGCCTTCCACGGTGGGCCAGCCGTAGTTGGCGCCGGGGGTGATGATGTTGAGTTCGTCCCAGGTGTTCTGGCCGAACTCGGCGGCAAACATGGTGCCGTCGGCTGCCCACGCAAGTCCCTGTGGGTTGCGGTGCCCATAACTGTAGACCAGCGACTCAGGTGCCGGATTATCTGCCGGGATCCCGCCGTCGGGCGTCATCCGGAGGATTTTTCCGCTCAGCGAGGACCGGTCTTGGGCATTGGCGCGCTGGCCGGCGTCGCCAGTGGTGACGTACAGCATCCCGTCGGGGCCGAAGGCGATCCGGCCGCCGTTGTGGGTGCCGGCCGCAGGAATTCGATCGAGCAGCGTTTCGGCGGGGCCCAAGGCGAGTGAGCCGGGCGCCCCAGTGACGTCGAACCGTTGGACCCGGTTGCCATCGGCGGCCGTTGAGTAGGCGTAGACGCGGCGCTGGCCGTCCACGGCCAGTCCCAACAGACCGCCCTCGCCAGCAGCAACGACGCCGGTCACCGTCCCGATGACGCGGGAAGCGCCGCTGGAATCGAGCTCAAGGATGTTGCCGCTGTTTCGTTCGCTGACTAAGGGCGTGCCGTCGCGGAAGGCAATCGACCACGGTGCGGCCAGCCCGGTGGCGATCACTTCTGGCGCGTTCGGGCTGGCGCCTACGGTGGCCGGTGGAACTTCAGGCGCGGCGGGCGGGGCCACGGTGCAGCCCACCAGCAGCGTCGCAACACCAGCGGCCAACAAAGTACCGAACCTTACCCTGGCACTCACGCGACGCCCGCCAGCACGAGCCCGCTGAAGTCGGCCAGTGATCGCATCAGCTCCGCCTGAAAGTGGCCGTCATGGACTGCCGGATGGGGCTGGTGGACAGCGCGGTGGAACCAGTAGCGGAAACCCGGTTGCTGCTCCTCGGCGGCAAGCCACGCCTGCGTTTGGTGGCCCATGGCCAGGTCGTCATTGGCGTTGGGCCCACCCATCCGCGTGGGCACCCAGCCCGGGTCCACAGCGTGCACGGAGACCTCCGGCCAGGACTGCGCGACGGCGGCCGCAAGCGTCGTCAGGAAAAGTTTGCTGTCCGAATACGAATGACTCCGCTGCACACCGCTCCAATCGACACCGGCCAGGGACGGAGTACCGCCGCGATGCATGCCGCTGCTGAGGTAGATGAGCCGCCGCGGCCGGGCCATCTGTGCCGTCAAAACGTAGGGTGCCACCACGTTGACCGGCAGCAACGCACCGCCGTCGAGCACGCCAGCATTGTGGATAACGGCGTCGAAGACGCCCAGCGCGTTCGCCTGCGCCGCCACGTCCTGGACCTGATCCAGGGCAGCCAGGTCACCCACCACCGCCAGCGCGCCGCGGTCCAGCAACGGTGCCAGGACGGCCAGCCGGGCATCGGTTCTTGCGTGGACAACGACGTCGTGACCCCCTGCCAGCAACGCCTCCGCAGTGGCCCGGCCCAGTCCCTCGCTGGAACCAGTGACAAGGATTCTGGACATGGGCTACCTCCCGGTGGGTGAACAACCTCAGGATAGCCTGACGCCGCACGCGTGAATCTCGGTGCGGCGCAGGCTATTGCACCGATCACGGGCCACGAATGACGCGGCCGGCGGGGTAGATTCTCAGCAGCGGAACAAGGTTGGAGACCTGGTTCGCCAACCGCGGCATTGGCCGGCCCATCGCCGAGTCCTTGGCGGCGACCATGGCGTGGTTCCACCGCTGGCTTGCCGGCGTAGCCCCGTCCGGCCGGCCGGTCTTTCTGGTGGGGTTCAGCGGTGGCGCGGCCTTTGCCGGCGGGCTGGCGCTGGACCAGCCCGAAAGGTTTTCCGGTGTCGCCGTTCTCTACGGCACCGTGCCTTTCGACGCCGGCGTGCCCGTCACAGCGAACCGGCTGGCAGCACTGCCTGTGTTCGTTGCCCAGGGCGACCGGGACAGGGTCATCCCGGCCGAACTGTTGGAGCGCACGTGGGCGTACCTGCACACCGAATCCAGTGCACCGGTGACGTCTCGTCGTGATCCCGGCGGACATCGGACCTCTGCGGACACTGCTGCGGAGCTCAACAGCAGGGTTCTCGGCCTGCCAGCAATGGCCGGTAGCGGCTCAGGCGAGCTTGACCCAGTTGGCCTGGGTGGGATCACCGCCCACCTTGCAGAACCATAGGCTGGTGATCTCTTTCCCGCGTTCCTCTTCGTCGGCCCAGACGGTGGTCAGCAGTTCGCCAGCCGTGGACTTGGCCAGGGACAGTGGGTTCTCGATCTTGAGTGGCACCAGCAGCAATTGGGCCGTGCGCCGCGATTCGAGCACGGCACCCTGCTCCGCCCGCGACGACGCCAGCACGCCGGGTCCGGTCCTGCCGGTGGCCACCACCCCTGTATCGCCGTCGCCCAGCACGCCGGGGCCGGTACTGGACAGCCCGTGGACACCAGGGACTCCCCTGCCAAAAACGCCGGGCCCGTTGGCGCCGTCACCGCTGACACCCGTTTCACCCCGGCCCAGTACGCCAGCCTTCTGCGCCGCCTCGAAGACAGTGTCCCGCGGGGTTGCCTGCTCGTAGCCCACCACACCGTTCTGGCCGGAGCCAAACACGCCAGCGGAATCGACGCCACCCACGCCCAGGATGCCGGCACCTGTGGCGGATTCCAGCACTTTGTCGCGACTGACCGCGTGCACATAGCCCACGGCGCCATTGATGCCTTGGGCGATGATGCCGTTGCCCGCCGGGATGGTGCCGATTGCACCGCCCGTGGCGAACGAGACAGTGCCTTTGGCGTGGATCGCGTCCACCCCGTGCGAGGAGGACACCAGGACTTTGTCGTCCTTGGTGGACACGTTGAGCACGAAATCTTCGCCGTAGCCATCCGGCGCGTTATCGCCGTTGCTGGCCAACAGGAGGGTCCGATCCTCACTCACATTGGTCCGGCCAACCACCATGTCATCGCCGGATTCGTCTGCACCACTCGCCATGAAACACCTCGCTCCGTCACGGCCGGCTGGATGGCCATCTGCGCGGCAATCCGACAGGGACCGGCCAATACATCGCTATTGTGCGCCGGCGTCCGGAACCCCACAAGACGTAATGTGTTTGGTACCAAAAGTGCAGCGGACGGAGCGGCCGGAGTTCAAACCGGCAGGGCTGCGCGACGTCCTGCGGGACCTTGGTCCGCGGTACGCTGCCAACGGCGTGATGGGGTTGGTGTTCTCGGCGTCTGGGTCGCTCGCTGTCACTCTTGCGGTGGGTTCCATGGGCGGACTGACGGCGGCGCAACTCGCCTCGTGGGTTTTTGCCATCCTGCTCTCCGCAGGGGCGGCCACCCTGGTGACGTCACTGCTGTACCGCCAACCGCTGGGATTCGCCTGGTCCATTCCGGGTACAGTCCAGCTGGGTCCGTCGCCGCAGCACCTCAGTTTCCCAGAGGTAGTGGGTGCGTTCTTCGGTGCCGGCGTGCTGATCCTGGCGCTGGGGTGTTCGGGCGTGATCCGGCCCCTGACGACAGCTATTTCGTTGCCGATCGTGATGGCCATGGTGGCTGCAGTCTTCTTGAAATTCGGCACGGATATCGTGGCGTCCAGCCGGGCAGATCCATGGATTGCCCTGCCCATGGTGGTCGCTTTCCTGCTCCTCAGTGCTGTCCCCACCCTCGGCCGGCGGCTACCGCCGGTCTTGGGGACGCTGCTGGCAGGCATCGTGGCGGTCGCCGTCAGCGGCCGCTTTACCGCCCTGGGCGAAGGCCCGGTGTTGGCCCTGCCCATCTTTACCGTTCCCGAGTTCACGTGGTCTGCGCAACTGCAACTGGTGGTGCCGCTGGCCCTCACTGTCTGGATGGTCCAAAACGGGCAAGGTACGGCGGTGTTGCGCGCCGCCGGGCATTACCCGCCCGTCAATGTGTTCCCATCAGCTCAGGCATTTTTTCGCTGGGCGGCATCGCCATGCCCAAGGCACTGCAGCAGGCCTTCGTGGCTGCGTTCGCCACCAGGTTCACGATGGGTGCCTTGGTCACGTTCATTGTGACCATCTCGGGACTGAACCTCTTCAACATCCACGCGGCATTCTGGGGCATCCTGAGTGGCTACGCCGTCTCCAGGCTGCTGGAGCGGAACGACTACCGCGCCGCGTAGCCGCCCCGGTAATGCTGGGCCAGTTTGGCCAACCCGGCATCCAAAGTGACGGCGGGACTCCAGTCGAGCAGCCGCCGCGTCTCCCTCTGGTCAAACCAATGCGCGGTGGAGAGCTGCTCGGCCAGAAACTCGGTCATGGGCGGCTCGTCCGATTGCCCTGACAAAAGCCACAGCTTCTCCACCACCTTGCCCACTGTCCGGGCGAGGCCGCCCGGCACGGTCCAGGATGGCGCAGGCACTCCCCCGGCAGCGCAGATGCCCGCCAGCAGTTCACCCACCGGGCGAGGCTCACCGTTTGACACGACCAAGGCGCGGCCGTGGATGTGCTCCACCCGGTGCAGTCCAGCCACGATTGCCGAAGCAGCATTGTCGATGTACGTGGTGTCGATCAGTGCGGCGCCCGCATCGAGCAGCGGCAAACGGCCGCTGCCGGCCCGGGCCAAGACCCGTTCCACCAGTTGGGTGTCCCCCGGTCCCCACACAATGTGGGGGCGGATCGCGGCAACCCGAAGGTCAGGGCCGTCCGCGGCCAAGGCCAGCAACTCCGCTTCGGCCTTGGTGCGGGAGTAATCGCCGTGGGCCTTCGCTGGGCAGGCTGGTTCTGCGCCGAGTCCGGCGATGGCGGCACCGGAGTTGGCCACTGAGGGCGAGGAAACGAAGACGACGTCGGCAACCCCGGCAGCCTGCGCGGCGGCCAGCAGCGTCCGGGTTCCCTCGACGTTTACCGCGTCGAAGTCCTCGGGGCGGCCGGTGAACGAGACCTTGGCAGCGAGGTGGATAATGCCTGCAACGCCACGCACAGCGTCGGCTACGGCCGCTTGGTCTGTCAACGATCCAAGGATGTCGGTGGCGTGGTCAACTCCGGACGGGCGGCGTTGGAACGTCGCCACGTTGTGGCCCTGCTGCACCAGCAGCCGGGCCACCGCACCGCCGAGCAACCCACTGGCGCCGGTAACGAGGACCCTCACGGTTTGCCCGGCCGGCCACCGGCCAGCACCCGGGTAGCCCAGCGGGACAGCCTGGTCCGGTCAATCTTGGCGTTATGGCGGACATCCGTGGGCTGGGCAGGGACCTCCAACACGGCGGAAACCACGACGCCGGCCGCCAGGGCGGCAGCGCGGACCAAGCCAGCGAGGTGCGGCGCAGCAGGACCCGCCTTACGTGCGGGCGGCACTGTCTCGACGACGGCCACCACTGCCTGTGTCCCCGCAGGTCCAACGCCGGTAATGGCAGCGAGCCGCACCTCGGGCAGCCGCTCGATCGCCTGTTCGGCACCCACCGGTGTGAGCACTGCCTTTGGGGCTGTCACCACGTGGCTGAGACGTCCCTCTACCCAAAGCCGACCGGCGTCGTCGAAATGCCCGACGTCACCCGTCCGGTGCCAGCCGGGAATACTGGTGCTGACCTGCTGCGTCAACCACAATCTGTCGTAGCGGTCCTTCACGTGCGGGGCGCTGACCAGGATCTCCCCGGTGATCCCCGCCGTCGTAACGGGCTGCGAGCCGGTAGCTGTGCCGTCCAACTGCAGGGGGATGACGGCGAGGCGTGCCCCGTGCACGGGCCAGCCAACACAAACGCCGTTGCCGGCGCCGGCAATGGCTCCGCTGGCCGCATCTGCGTCGGCGGCCTGGATCTGGCCGAGGTTGATGTCGGTGACGGGCAGCGCTTCGGTCATGCCGTACGGGGTGTGCAGTGAGGCGTTGGGCAGCAGTGTTTGGACGTCCACCAGCAACGGTTCGGGGACCGGCGCGCCAGCGGAAAGTAGCACCTCGACGGCGGCCAGAGCGTCCCTGCCCGCAGAACCCACGGCCCCACTGGTGGCCACCACGTTCCGGAGGGCCGCTGGTGAGGCGAAGACCACCGTGGCGTCGATCGCAGCAGTGGCGGCCGCCAACGCACTGGCTGTGAGGGTGCGCGGCGCTGTAACGTCCATCGCCGGGGTCACCGAAACGGCACCCAAGGCAGGACCCAGCAGCGCGAAGGGCGCAAATCCGGCCACCAGCCGGGCGCCGGGGCGAATGCCGAAGGTCTGCGCCACCGTATCGCGCATCGCGGCGAGCTGCCGGTGCGTGTAGAGCACTCCCTTGGCGGGGCCTGTGGAGCCGGAGGTGAAGAGGACAGCCGCCGGGGCATCCGGGTCCACCTCGGCAAAGGGCTGCGCCGGGAGGCGTCCGTCGCCGGTGCGCGCCAGGTCTGCCAGCGACGTTTCCACGCTGAGCAGCCTGCGGCGGCCGGCCGGGAGGTCCTGCACACTGACCTTGCGACCGGGCCAGCCCAGGATGGACGCGGCGGCCAGCGCCTTGTCGATGCCGATCAGGAAATCAGGAGTAGCCCCCCTGACGGCGCGGCTCAGGCCTTTGGTTCCCAAGCCGGCGTCGGCCACCACCACGATGGCACCCAACCGGAGGCAGGCGTACAGCGCAACGGTCAGGTCTACGCCCGGCGGCACCATCAGGCTGACCCGGCTGCCCGGCGTCACGCCAAGGCCGCGCAGGCCAACGGTGAGGTCCGTGATGTGGTGATCGAGGTCGCGCCAGGAGAGCGAGCGGGCAATGGTGCCGTCCTCAGCCATCTCGGCCACGGCAACCTCATCTGCTGACGCACCGGCAGCCAGGCCACCGAGGAGGTCCCACAGCGGGCGGAATTCAGCCATGTTTGCCGGCAGGCTTTCGTCAGCGAGGGACGCAGCCGTCCCACTCCCCACGTTCCGGTGGCCCAACCACTGCAGGATGGGGGTGGCGATGTCGCGGTCTTCGGCGACCAAATGGCCTGCGCCTTCAAAGCGGTGCACGTCTGCGTGGGGCAGCCGGCCGATCAGGTCCTTGAGGTACCTGTCGGAGAAAATCGGATCCTTGGGCCCCCACAGCATGAGCGCTGGAACCTTGAGATCGCGGACGCCTGTTGCAACGCCGTCGAGCGCTGCAAAGCTGGGGTGCGACGCGTCCACCGGAATGTCTGCCACGAAGTTGCCCACCCCGGCCCGGCGCGCGGCGCCATGGTAGGGGGCCATGAAGGCTTTCCGGACGGAGTCCTCAAGCGCCGGAGCCGCCAGCGAGTGTGTCACGCGAAGGAACGCATCCGAGATGGTGGTTCCCCAGCCGTGGACTGCGGGGTGCAGCGCGAGACGCAGCGCGGGCGGAATGGCAGAGGTGGTGGGCTGGTGAACAGCGGTGTTGGTCAGGATTACGCCGGCAAGGATTTCCTGGTGGGCAAGGGCCCAGCCGAGGCTGATGGCACCGCCCCAGTCGTGGCCCACCGTCACCACGTGGCCGCTCAGGTCCAACGCGGTGGTGAGGTCGCCCAGGTCATTGATCCGATCAGCCAGCCGGCGGAAAACGCCTGTCCGCTCGGAGAAGCCCATGTCCAACTGGTCCACGGCGACCACTCGCCATGGTCGCTCGGCCGATGAGCCGGCAGCCACCAGCGTCCGCCAAAGGTAGGACCAGGTGGGGTTGCCGTGCACGCAGAACAGGGTGCCGACGGGAACTAAACCACGGCGCTCCAGTTCGGGACCGTTGTCAAGGATGTGCCAGCGCCGGGGCGCACCAGCATCGACTGCGGACGTGGAGGTGACAACGACTTCGCGTGACCAGAGCGGATCGACGCCGGGCCAGTCGGCGGCTACCAAACGATTTCCAGCATTGCCGTGTTGAGCCCGGAGCCCACACCCATGCACAGCACGCGGTCGCCTGCCTCGAGGGACTGCGCCTCGGCCGCCAGGGTCATGGGCAGCGATGCCGGTCCAACGTTGCCCCAGTGCGGGAAAGTGATGGGCACCTTTGCCGGGTCCAGGTCGATGGCGTCGATGATCGCCTGTGTGTAGGCGTTGCTCACCTGGTGGGTGACGTAGCGATCCATGGTGGCCCAATCCCACTCGGGTTGCGCTTCGTGCCAGGCATCCACCACGAGTTCCAGGCCGCCGTCGAGCAGTCCCTTGGTATCAGTGGTCATGCCATCAATGCCGCCCACGCAGAGGTCGTGGTGCTCGGTGCCGGCCCGCATGACCCCGCCGATGATCTGGTGTGCGCCGGGATGCTTGTCTGCGGGGCCCAGCACGGCTGCTGCGGCGCCGGAGCCCAGGGTGAGGGTGGCGAATTCCCGGTTGAAGTCTTCACGGGTGGTTTCGGGGCGTTGCAGGCGGGCCAGGGTTGCCTCCTGGGTGGCCTGGGCGTCTTCGGCGTTGACAATGACGGCGTACTCGATCTGTCCCGAGTCGATCATGTTGGCTGCCAACGTCAGACCGTTCACGAACCCGAGGCAGGCGTTGGCCAGATCAAAGTTCATGGCCGACGACGGCAGGCCCAGTCCGTGATGGATCTTCACCGCGACAGAGGGCTCAAGGTTGCGCCGGGTCACCGACGTGTTGATGAGGAGCCCAATCTCGGAGGACTCAATACCGGCTTCGGCCAGGGCCTTCGCGCCAGCCTCGATGGCGGCGTCGTCGAACGAGGTCCCGGCAGCCCACCACCGGCGGTGCGTGATGCCCGCGACCCGTTCCAACAAGCGCGGCGGGAACTTCAACCGCTGCAACGTGGACGCCAACGTATGATCGAAATCCGAGGAGCTGACTATTCGCGGCGCCTCGACGCTGCTGACTGAGAGCAGCGCGGTGTTGTTATGCCGGAAGGTTGCATTCCCTACCAATTCAAGCCCCTGTTCGTTTCTGTCCTGCCTTCGTGCGGTGACTGTGTCCACAAGAGCAAGCTCAAGAGCTTAACTATGCTAGGCCCAGCCCAAATCTGCACATTTCCCACGCCTTGAACGCGCGAATGTGATAGAAAACCCTGAAGTACCCCGGGTATCAGGGGGCAAAGGCAGCGATGAGGCTCGCCAGCGGCGGCGGGGCGTGACCGGCTGGCAGGGCAGCCACCAACAGCGGTGCGTACCTGATCTTGTTCCCGCCCCGGCCGCCAAAGAAACGGCGCAGCTGGGCCACGATACTTTCTTCGCGGAGTGCGGGCTGGCGTTGCAGCAGCCGGAACGATGCCAGCTCACCCTGGTCCTCGATGACTTTCAGGACGCCGTCTATGCCCAGGCACTGCAGCAGTTCTTCTTCCAGGTCCGCGTGGCAGACGAAGAAGCCCCGGCTGGGCAGCGGACCGGTGCCCAGTCCGGCCTGGTCCAGCGCCCGGGCAAAGATCGCCTCTTCACCGGCATCGCAGAGCCCCAACACGCGATGGCCAGCACCGTGCGGTCCGTAGCGGGCCAGGAACCTGCCGATATTAGTGGCGCCACCCATCTCGACGACAGTGATGCCTTGGCGCGTGAGGTCGTGCCCGAAACGGTGCGCCAACGCTTCGACGGCCAGCCTGTCGCTCTCGCCTTCCACCAGGACCGTGGTGGTTTGCACGTCTGTTTGGCTCACACCTCATCAGACCACGGATCCAGCGAGAGGACCGCGTTGATTTGTATTTGCGACTGGTGAACGTTAATAGTTCCGTAAATGCTGGTTTAGGATGCCTACATGGCGATGATACGAGTTTCAGAGGCCGCCCGGTTCCTGGGCGTCAGCGACGACACCATCCGGCGGTGGACCGAGAACGGGACCTTGACCGCGCAGAAGGACACCTCTGGTCGATTGGCCGTGGATGGCCTGGAACTCGCGCACCTGGCGCGTGAACAAGCCCAGCTACCGGAAGATCCCACCAAGGTGGGGAGGTCCGCCCGGAACCGGTTCGTTGGCTTGGTCACCGGAATCACGGCCGACAAGGTCATGGCGCAGGTAGAACTCCAATGCGGCCCGTTCAGGGTGGTGTCACTGATGAGCAGTGAAGCCGTCCGCGAACTCGGGCTGGAGTTGGGCTCCGTGGCCACCGCAGTTGTCAAAGCCACCACCGTCATTATCGAAACTCCTCAGGGAAAGAGCATCATATGAACACCGCCCGCACTGCCGCCACGTCCCTCCTGGCCGCTGGCGCCCTTGCCGTCAGCCTGAGCGGCTGCGCTGGATCCAGCACTCCCGCCACCAGCTCCAACGCCGCCTCCCCCACGCTGTCCGGCACCGTGACGGTCTTCGCTGCCGCCTCGCTGAAAGCCACGTTCAGCAAGATCGCCGCCGACTTCGAGGCAGCCAACCCCGGGACCAAGGTCACGCTCAGCTTCGCGGGCTCCTCGGACCTGGTCACGCAGATCACCCAGGGAGCGCCAGCCGACGTCTTCGCATCAGCCGACACCAAGAACATGACCAAGCTGTCGGACGCGAAGCTGATCGACGGATCGCCGACCAATTTCGCCACTAACGTCCTGGAAATCGCCGTCCCGCCCAGCAACCCGGCCAACATCACCTCGTTTGCCGACCTGGCCAAGCCGGATGCGAAAGTAGTTGTCTGTGCCCCGCAGGTTCCGTGCGGGTCTGCCACGGAGGCCATCGAGAAAGCCACCGGGACCACCCTGTCCCCCGTCAGCGAGGAATCGTCCGTCACCGATGTCCTGGGCAAGGTCACATCCGGCGAGGCCGACGCCGGATTGGTCTACGTGACCGACGTCAAGGCCGCCGGCGAAAAGGTCAAGGGTGTCCCCTTCGCCGAGTCGGACAAGGCTGTCAACACCTACCCCATTGCCGGGGTTGGCGCCAGCAGCAACAAAGAGTTGGCCAAGGCCTTCATTGCCGCGGTGACCAGCGCCGAGGGCAAGAAGGTCCTCACCACCGCGGGCTTCGGCACCCCGTAACCTTGGGGGATGCCATCACGACGTAGGGCCGGATACACCGGTGTTCCGCCCTGGATCTACGCTATCGCGGCAGCAGGAGCCTTGTTTGTCCTGCTGCCGCTGGCGGCCATGGTGGCCAAGGTCAACTGGGCCCAATTCTTTCCACTGATCACCTCCGAGTCCTCGCTGACGGCGCTGGGGTTGAGCCTGCGCACATCGGCTGCCAGCACCGTCCTCTGCATTGTGTTTGGCGTTCCGCTGGCACTTGCCCTGGCGCGCGGTTCCTTCCCAGGTCAACGCCTCCTCCGCGCCTTCGTGCTCCTGCCCTTGGTTTTGCCCCCGGTGGTGGGCGGCATTGCGCTGCTCTATACCTTTGGCCGCCAAGGCCTGTTGGGGAAGTCGCTTGAGCTGGCGGGAATCCAGATCGCCTTCTCCACCACCGCCGTCGTGCTGGCCCAGACTTTTGTTGCGCTGCCCTTCCTGGTGGTGAGCCTGGAAGGCGCGCTGCGGACGGCCGGCACCCGGTACGAAGCGGTGGCAGCGACCCTTGGGGCCCGTCCCACCACCGTGCTGCGACGGGTGAGCCTCCCCCTGGTCCTCCCGGGGCTGGCATCCGGAGCTGTGCTCTCCTTTGCGCGCTGCCTCGGCGAGTTCGGTGCCACCCTCACGTTTGCCGGCAGCCTACAGGGCGTGACCCGGACATTGCCGCTGGAGATCTACCTGCAGCGCGAAACTGACGCGGACGCCGCCGTCGCGCTTTCCCTGGTCCTGGTGGCGGTGGCCGTCGCCGTCGTGGGCCTCTCCTTCCGCCGCGCCCGCACGGAACCGGCCATGGGGAGCCAGGCATGACCTTGACGCTGACTGCCGCCCTCGCCGCCCGCAACTTTGAGGTCACTGTGACGCTCGCCCCGGGCGAGACCCTTGCAGTGCTGGGCCCCAACGGCGCCGGGAAATCCACCCTGCTGGACATCATTGCCGGGCTGCTCAGGCCCGATTCCGGCCAGGCGGTCCTCAGCGGGAAGACGTTGTTCACGCTCGACGACGGCCGTGGCGCGTTCGTCCCGCCGCATGCCAGGGGCACTGCGTTGTTGGCGCAGGAACCGCTGCTGTTCCCGCACCTGAGCGTGCTGGAAAACGTGGCGTTCGGGCCCCGGTCCGCGGGCATCAGCCGGCGCGAGGCGCACCAGACCGCCAGTCATTGGCTGGCCGAGGTCGATGCCACGGAGTTTGCGGGACGGCGGCCGGGCCAGCTCTCGGGTGGGCAGGCCCAGCGCGTTGCCGTTGCCCGGGCGCTGGCGACCAATCCCGAACTTCTGCTTCTCGATGAGCCAATGGCCGCACTGGATGTCCACGCGGCGCCGCTGCTGCGCCGGCTGCTCAAGCGCGTCCTGGCCAACCGGTTGGCCATCATCATCACCCACGACGTCCTGGACGCCTACATGCTGGCGGACCAGGTGATTGTGGTGGAGGACGGCCATATCACCGAACAGGGGCGCACCCGTGAGGTACTGGCGAAGCCTCGCAGCCGTTTCGCCGCCGGACTGTCCGGGCTGAACCTGCTCACCGGCACCATCACCGCCGATGGGTTGATCGCCGACGACGGCATGGCCATTGTGGGACTGCTGGGAGATGGCGCCGTTCCCGGCGACGCCGGGGCAGCAACGTTTCCGCCTGCAGCGGTGTCGATCTACCTGGGTGCCGAACATGGCAGCCCGCGCAACACATTCCAGGTCACCGTCACCGACCTGGAGCCACACGGCGACCTGATCCGGGTGCGGGCAGGGAACCTTGCCGCGGACATTACGCCCGCGGCCGCCGCTGAACTGGGCTTGGCGCCAGGGACCGGCGTTTACTTCGTCATCAAAGCAACAGCGGTTGCCGTCTATCCGGCCTGAACTGGCACCCCGTCAACCGTGTCCGGCACACCCTTTCCAAGGCCACCGAGCAGGATGCTGAGGCCCTGGTCCAGTTCGTTCTCGCCGTCGTATTCCAGGAGCTGGGGGGCGAGGCTGCGGAGGTTGGGGAAATCGCGGAGGGGCAGAAGATGAAGGCCAAGCCGCAGCACGGCCTCGCTTTCCTCCGGGTCGGCGACCAGTTCCTGTAGCTCATTGAGGATGTGACCGTGAAGGAACCCGTAGAACGTGCGGTAAACGTGGAGAGCGTCAGTGGGGCCGAAGCCCGCGCCGATCAGGATCCTGAGGATCTGCTCCACCGGCCGCAAAGTTCCCGCGGGACGCAAGCCCAGTGGCGTGGACAGGGGTCCGGTCACCAACAGCGGCACCACGTTGGGGTGCAGCAGGCAGACGCGGCGCAGCTCATGGGCCATGGCGCGGAGTTGACTCCGCCAGTCCGCGTCTTCCGCGAAAATTTCCACTTCGTCCAACACCAGTTCGGTGATGCCTGCCAGGAGATCTTTCCGGTTGGCCGCGTAGCGGTAGACGGTCATGGGATCCCGGCCAAGAACCTGGCCGAGCCGGCGCATACTCAGCGCCTCAAGGCCATGCTCATCCACCAGGTCCAGCGCCGCGCCCAGCACGGCCCGGCGATCCAACCGGACTGTCGTTCCTGACGCTTGTATCGCTGACTCCTCGCGATCCATTTCGCACCCCTTGTTTTCGAAAATGTGTAGGCCTACACTGTAGACATACGCTGGCAGCTACGGCCGGTGTTTACGGTGTAGATCACCGGAATTCAGTGTAGTTGCAGCCGGATTCTTCCGCTAGCAGCCGCGCCCGTGAGGCCCACCCCGTCCAAGGTGGCCCCGCCGCAGATCGCATTGCTGGCTAGGGTCAGATGACCCGGCAGTGCAATCCTTACCGAGAGAAAAGCCATGGCAGTTTCACATTTCGACCGCTTTCTCATCGAAGCCACCACTCCCGATCTTGATCCAACGCATCGCCTGTCGGAGGACCAGCTTTATGGCCTCTACGTCAGCTGGTGCCGGCTCAATCACCGACTCCCCGCCACTGATGCGGACTTTCGGGCAGCTACGCGGCAACATCACGGTCACGTGTCCAGGCGTCGCATGACCGGGCCTGCTGCTGCAGACTACATTTTGGCCACGTACCCCGTCATGATCTGACGGCCCGGCACCTGGAAGGGGAGCGCCCATGTCCAGCTATCCAGACCCAGAGCGGGATGGCTCCCTACAGCCGGCCGACTCCCCCGTTGGCACCAGTCCATGGTGCGCAACGTGCATGACGGATGAATACCTGATGCTGCACTCCATCGAATCGGTGGGCGCGCACACCGGGGCCCTTTTGGTGCACGTCACCTATACCTGCGCCGTGTGCGGACACTTCGGCGCCCACGCCGCACCGTTCCGCCAGGTAGCGACGCTTTTGAATGAGAGTGAACTCGTCCCGGGCGTGCTGCACTTCGGCGATACCTACATGCACTGCGGGCAGCCCATGGCCGAAGCTGGCGCCTCCAGGTACACCGTCCAGTCACCCACCTCGACGTTGGATCAACCAGGGTCTGCGCTGGCCGACGTCGTCCTGCCCACCCGGGCGCTGCGGTGCGCGTGCGGGTTCAGGATTGAGCTACCGGGCTAGGATTTTCGCCAGTTGCCAGGGGCTCGAGGGAGGCCAGGACGAGGTCAAGGCCGAAGACGAACTCCTCCGCCGGGTCGTAGTCGGCAGCCACGAGTGCCGCGGCGGACTCGTTGAGGTAGGGGAACTGGTCAGAAGGAAGCTGGGGAAGGTAGACGGCCTCGCCCATGCCTGCGAACTCGGCGGCAGTGTCGAAGGGCAGGCTGGCTTCCTGCAGGGCGTACCCGTAGACGAGACTATCGAGCAACCAGTTGGCGTGCGTCGCCATGAGCACCGAGAAGCCAGCCCGTCGTAGGCAAGCGGTGACCGCTTCGTGGTGGCGGAGGTTTGCGGGTCCGGGCGATGTCCGCGACTCCATCAGGCCGATCGCCCACGGGTGGCGCGCCAGGACCTGACGTGCAGAGATGGCTCGGTGTCGCATCGCCGACCGCCAGTCGGTCTCCTCAGGCGGGAGCTCGATCTCGTCGAAGACGACGTCGATCATGGCGTCTAGCAGTTCGTCCTTGTTCGCCACATAGTGATAGAGCGACATCGCCCCGGCGCCAAGCGCACCAGCCAGCCGGCGCATGCTCAGCCCGTCGACTCCCTCGGTGTCGGCGAGCCGGACCGCTTCTTCCACCATTCGCTGTCTACTGAGCCCAGCTACTGATGTGACCTGGCGTTGTTCCTTCGCAGCCACGGATCTCCTTACTCTTCTCAAAAGCTTGACAATAGTACAGCGTACGCTCAAGGTTACTCGTACAGCGTATGACGTACGGTGTACGAGCCCGTGAAAGCGCGGCTCCTATTGGAGGAGGCTTCTGTGGGAAGAGAACAGGGATTCAGTGCGGCTACTCGCCTGGAGCCGGAAGCGAGTCCGGCCGGGGTGCCGGCGATGCGGATTGTCGGAATAACCGCGATTGCCCTTGCCGTGTCGATGGTGATCCAGAACGCGATGTTTATGGCGACTGATGCTCCAGGCTACGGGGACCCGATCGAGGAGGTCTTTGCCTGGCATCGAGAGAACCGGACCGTGGTTGCCATCGCGGTCGCCCAGGAGGCGCTGCACATTCCGCTGCTGCTCGGGTTTTTGACCGGGCTCCACGGGCTCGTCGCGGGTCACGGAGGTGCTACCTGGTCGCGCCTCGCGGTGGCAGCGGGGGCGACTCTGTCGGCGATCTTCGCCCTGTACAGCGTCCTGTGGATCGGCGTCGCGCTTTCCGTGGGCGAGCACACCGAGCCGAACCCGACGTTCGAGCTGGCCTGGCTACTGCATGCAGCAGCGTTTGCGCTGGCGCTGCCGGCACTGGGCGCTACCTTTATCGGCGCTGCCCTGGCAGCGCATCAGAGTCGACTGACGCCGTCGTGGCAGCGCCTGCTCGGCGTGGCCGGAGGAAGCCTACTGCTCGCCGCCGGGGCGGCAAGTCTCGAGATCGCGGACGGCTCGCCACTCCTGTTTGTGGGCCTGCCCGGACTCGCCCTCTGGATCGTCTGGTTGCTGGCGACCGGCGTTCGGCTCGTGCGCGCTCGAACAACCGCCCGTCCTGACACCGCGTCCACAGCCGACGCCACTCGCGGATAACCTGATGCTGGCGTCTTCGTGACGCCGTCGGCGATGCCCTCGATGCAGCCACCATCTTCGAACCCGAAGTCTGACTCACTGACCGGTCTTCCGTTCGCGGCGTCTCTTTGAGCGTTCTTGAGAACTTCGCTTTCTCGTAGAGATCGAGGATGGTCCGCAAGTGCGGGCCGCCCTCCACACGGTCATGAACCCAATGCCCGACACAACCGAGTTGGATACCCGCGGCTAGGCACACCACGTAGCCAGCGTCAGCGGGACCTGACAAAAGACTGACCAAACGTCAACGCAAAAACCCCTCTGACGAGGGGTTTTGCTGTGCCTGAGCTGCCGCGGAGATCTCGGACAGTGGGCCCTCATAAAATGAGGGTCTACCGAAAGTAGAGATCAGCATGACCGCATCACGGAAGCGATTTACCC
>NZ_UXAU01000037.1:0-12248 GCF_900609065.1 Arthrobacter ulcerisalmonis
GGACGCCAAAACAAGCATCGTTATGCCGGTTTCAATACGTGGTTTTAATCTGGCGGAACGGGCGGCGGAAGCGGGACTGTTTTAAGGCATGGAAAAGGCCCGCTCTCGTTTGCCCCGCGTGGGTGGGGGTCGGGGAGTGTTGTATTTGAGGGGGAGCGGACGCAGAATAGCAGACTCATTAGTCAGGCTGACCATATCAGTGCATGGAAATGCCCGTCCATATCAAAACGTTATATTTTCTGGCACTGCGCGGGAGGGGATACTCGCCAGTAGGGTTGCCGGGGTCGGGGCCCACGATGCCCGGAGTGCACACATTCCCTTGTGTTTACTGGGAAAAAGCTGGATTCAAGCTATGGCGTGACATCGACGGGCAGCAGAACCGAAGGTCTCAAATCCATGACGAAATAAAGTGGGTTGAGGTAGTCATCCCCGCGCCTCACGCCCCAGTGGAGGCATGGAATAGCGTCACAATGGCCTATATTGGCCGTGCCAATGGCCTGCCCCTTGACGACGATGGCACCAAGGGGCAGAGTGCTCGTTACGGGTTCGAAGCTGCTGCGCAGGCCGCTGCCATGGTCTATGGTGAGTACTGGGCGGTCAACTACCACGCCCACAAAACTGACGGTGCCTGCTGCTGGGGAGTAAACCAGGCCGCCGTCGGACATCATGCCGAGGTCCACGCCCCGGTGACCACTGAGCCACGGTTGAGGTGGCAGATCCAAAGGTCTCAACACTGCTGGACGCGGGGCTACGGGCCACTGCCAGTCAGGTTTTGCTGTGAGTAGGGTCGGGGGGCCCACGGCAAGGCCAGGCAAGAGCAGCAGGACCGCTAGAGCTCGTAGTACCTTCATTTCTTCAGCATCCGGGCCTGTACGGCGCGGTGGAAGAAGATTTTCGCGTATGTGGAAAGAGCCCAGGGCAACGCCCTGGAGGGTCCATGGGAGCGAGGCCGCTGTAGTACACTTGTCGGAGCAGTTTGCTGCGCCCTCAACGCCTTCAGCCTAGCGATTCACCTTCGTGGTGTATGCGCATGTCCGGACGCGTCGGCACATCTCATTCAGGAGTGTGGGGGAGTAGCGGGCTGACTACGCGCATCCTGCCCGCCGGCGGGTGAAGGCCTTGGCCTTCTTGTCGGCGGATCGTTCATCCCTCGGTCAGGACCTTTGGTTCTGATGGGACGAGCGATGGATGCCAGGAGCACGGCCCAACCTGGGCCACGCTAATCAACCGTCAACTATTGGCAGGGTAAGAAGCCTCCGGGCTCTCTCATGAATGACCTGCCGGAAGGAGCGTCGGCATGCCCGTCGTAACTATGCGCCAGCTGCTTGACAGCGGCGTCCACTTTGGACACCAGACCCGCCGTTGGAACCCGAAGATGAAGCGTTTCATCTTCACGGAGCGCAACGGCATCTACATTATTGACCTCCAGCAGTCGCTGTCCTACATCGACCGCGCCTTCGAGTTCGTCAAGGCCACCGTTGCACACGGCGGCACTGTCCTCTTCGTCGGCACCAAGAAGCAGGCTCAGGAAGCAATTGCCGAGCAGGCTACCCGCGTGGGCCAGCCCTACGTGAACCAGCGCTGGCTCGGCGGTATGCTGACCAACTTCCAGACGGTCGCCAAGCGTATCCAGCGGATGAAGGAACTCGAAGAGATCGACTTCGACGACGTCGCCGGTTCCGCTTACACCAAGAAGGAGCTCCTGCTCCTCCGCCGTGAGCTGACCAAGCTGGAATCCAACCTCGGTGGTATCCGCAACCTGACCAAGGCACCGTCCGTGCTCTGGATCGTGGACACCAAAAAGGAACACCTCGCCGTTGACGAAGCCAAGAAGCTCAACATCCCCGTTGTGGCCATCCTGGACACCAACTGCGATCCTGACGAAGTTGACTTCCCGATCCCGGGTAACGACGACGCCATCCGCTCCGTGAACCTGTTGACCCGTGTTGTTGCAGACGCTGTGGCTGAAGGCCTCATCGCCCGCAACAACCGTGGCACCGGCGCAACCGAAGCTCCGGAAGAGCCGCTGGCCGAGTGGGAGCGCGAGCTCCTCGAAGGCAAGGCAGAGGAAGCTGCTGCAGCTCCCGCCGCCGACGCAGCCCCCGCTGCGGAAGCTGCTCCGGCAGAAGCAGCCCCGGCTGCAGAGGAAGCTCCGGCCGCTGCCGAGGCTCCGGCCGAAGACGCCAAGTAACAAGTAAATCTGGATTCTCCGCGCTGTTCGCAGCCGGAGCTGCTGACAGGATGGCCGCCCACCACGTGGGCTGCTGTCCTGTCAGTCCGTACACCACATCAAATTTCTAGACAGAGGGGTTCACATGGCGAACTACACTGCCGCGGACATCAAGGCCCTGCGCGAGCGCACCGGCGCCGGCATGATGGATGTCAAGAAGGCTCTTGACGAGGCCAACGGCGACGCCGAGAAGGCCATCGAGATCATCCGCATCAAGGGCCTCAAGGGTGCCACGAAGCGCGAGGGTCGCTCCACCGCTGAAGGCCTGGTGGCCGCAAAGGTCAGCAACGGCGTCGGCGTCATGATCGAGGTCAACTGCGAAACCGACTTCGTTGCCAAGGCTGACAAGTTCATTCAGCTGGCCGACAAGGTCCTGACCGTTGCTGTTGAGTCCGGCACTGCCGACCTCGAAGCACTGTTGGCAACTGACGTTGACGGCAAGCCGCTCGCCGAGGTGGTTGTCGAAGAGGGCGCCATCCTGGGCGAAAAGGTTGTTGTTCGCCGGATCTCCCGCATCGAGGGCGCAACCGTTGACGCCTACCTGCACAAGACGTCCAAGGACCTGCCTGCGCAGGTTGGCGTCCTGTTCGCCGTTGATGGCGACAGCGAAGGTGCTGCAACTGCAGCCCATGACGTTGCCGTCCACATCGCGGCCATGGCACCGAACTACCTCACCCGTGAGGATGTTCCGGCCGAGCTGGTGGAATCCGAGCGTCGCATCGCCGAGGAAACCGCCAAGGCTGAAGGCAAGCCCGAAGCTGCCCTCACCAAGATTGTTGAAGGCCGCGTGACGGGCTTCTTCAAGGGCGAGGTCCTGGTTGACCAGTCCTTCGCGAAGGACGCCAAGAAGTCTGTGGCGCAGGTCCTCGAAGAGGCCGGCGTCAAGGGAACCGCGTTCGCACGCTTCCGCGTCGGCGCTTAGTAATACCTGCCTAGGGGTGGCCACTGCGGTGGCCGCCCCTTTTGCATGCAACGGGCACGGGTCCGGCAGGATAACCTTTTTTCAGACGTATCAACGGGAAGGCACCATGGAAGCCGTCAACACTGCAAGCCAGCCAGAACAGACCAAGCGCAGGGTACTACTCAAGCTTTCCGGCGAAGTATTCGGTGGCGGGAAACTCGGTGTTGATCCCGATACCGTCCGCGGCGTTGCCAAGCAGATCGCTGCTGCCGTTCCCGCGGTCGAGGTCGCCATTGTGGTGGGCGGCGGCAATTTCTTCCGCGGCGCCGAACTATCCCAAAGCGGCATGGACCGTTCCCGCGCCGATTACATGGGCATGCTGGGAACCGTCATGAACTGCCTGGCCCTGCAGGACTTCCTGGAGCAGGCCGGCGTCGAAACACGCGTGCAGAGCGCCATCACCATGGGCCAGGTCGCCGAAGCCTACATTCCGCGGCGCGCTATCCGGCACATGGAAAAGGGCCGGGTTGTCATCTTTGGTGCAGGGGCGGGCCTGCCCTACTTCTCCACGGACACGGTCGCAGCCCAGCGTGCCCTTGAAGTCCACGCTGACGTGGTCCTCATGGCCAAGAGCGGGGTGGACGCTGTCTACACCGCTGACCCGAAGAAGGATCCCACCGCCGAACGCCTTGAAACCCTGAGCTACGATGACGCGCTGCGCCGCGATATTCGGGTGATGGATCAGACCGCTATGACCATGTGCAAGGACAACAAACTGTCCATGGTGGTCTTCGGGATGGAGGGCGAGGGGAATGTCACCCGCGCCATTCAGGGCGAGAAGTTGGGCACCCTGGTCAGCGCCTAGCTACGGCTAGGATGAACTCAGGACAATTCCCTTCCCAGCCACCGAGCCGGGCAGGGAACAGCACCAGTGAACTACGCGTGTGCATGGAGCCGGCGCTCCGGTCTGCACCAGAATTAGAGGAGATGCCGTGATCGAAGAAACCTTGCTCGAAGCCGAAGAGAAAATGGATAAGGCAATCGAGGTGGCCAAGGACGACTTCGCGTCTATTCGCACCGGCCGCGCAAACCCGGGCCTCTACAACAAGGTGTTGGTGGATTACTACGGCTCGCCAACACCGCTGCAGCAGTTGGCCTCGTTCGCCATCCCGGATGCACGGACCATCTTGATCACGCCCTTCGACAAGACCGCCCTGCGCGACATTGAGCGGGCCCTGAGTGACTCGGAGGTGGGCGCCAACCCTTCCAACGACGGCAACGTCATCCGGATCACCATCCCCGATCTGACCCAGGAACGCCGCAAGGAATACGTCAAGATCGTCAAAACCAAGGGTGAGGATGCGAAGATCGCCATCCGCAACATCCGCCGCAAGGCCAAGGAAACCCTGGATCGCCTGGTCAAGGATGGCGAGGCGGGCGAGGATGAGGGCAACCGGGCCGAGAAGGAACTCGACGGCCTGACCAAGTCCCACGTGGACGGCATTGACGAACTGCTCAAGCGCAAGGAAGCTGAGCTGCTCGAGGTCTGATGAGCCAGGCAGAAAAGGTGCCCGGGCTGCCCATGCGGGGGCGGCAAGCCAGGCCGAACCCCACCCCAAAGGCCGGGCGCAACCTGCCTGCCGCCGTCGTGGTGGGGCTTGCCATGCTCCTGGCCGTGCTGGGTGGGCTCTTATTCCTGCCGCTGGCTTTCGTGGCCGTGACCACGGCGTTCGGTGTGTTTGGCGTGTGGGAGATCTTCCGGGCGCTGGAGGCCAACGGCACGAGGATGCCGATTGTTCCCGTCATGACCGGAACAGTTGCCATGCCCTTTGTGGCGTATCTGGGCGGCGTGGAGGCCTTGCTGTTCGCGATGCTGGTCAGTTCGGTGGCTGTCCTCGTCTGGCGATCGATCGAAGGCGCAGCAGGTTCTGTCAACAGTATTTTCGCCGGCGTCTTCACCTTAGGCTGGGTGCCGTTCTTCATCAGCTTCGCGGCCTTGCCCCTCCACGTTGCCGGTGGGGCTACCCCGCTGGGACTGTGGCCTGACGGCGTCGTACCCCCCGGCGCTTGGCAGGTGGCGGTCATGCTCCTGCTGGTGGTTTCCAATGACACGTTCGGCTACCTGGTGGGCGCGTCGCTGGGTAAGCACCCCATGGCACCCAAAATCAGCCCCAAGAAATCGTGGGAGGGATTTGCTGGTTCCGTGGCCGGTGCTGTCCTGGTTGGCGTCCTGGCCTGCCTGTTCATCCTCGATAAGCCCTGGTGGGTGGGCGTCATCATGGCGGTGGGTGCAGTAGCCGCTGCTACGATCGGTGACTTGGCAGAATCCATGGTCAAGCGGGAGTTGGGCGTCAAGGATATGAGCAGCATCCTGCCCGGTCATGGCGGGGTGATGGACCGGTTGGACTCCATTGTGTTTGCCTCGCCAGTGGTCTTTGTCCTTTACGGCCTGTTCGCCGGGGCCTAACCAAGAATCCGCCCGCCTCCACACAGCAAATGTGGACCAGGGCCCAGTCAGCAGTGAAGGAAACATGGCAGTGGAGAACCAGCGGCAGATTCCGGCGTCTTTTGAGCGCGTGCCCCGCAGCGAGTACGGCTACAACGCCAAGCAGGTGGACGAGTTCCTGCAGCGGTCCCGGCAGTCGCTCGAAACCGTCGACCCGGCCAGCAGGGCCGTCACCAGCCTCGACGTCCGGGCAGTGTCGTTCGACCCGGTCAAGGGCGGCTATTCCGCAGCCATGGTGGACCCAGCATTGGATCGCCTCGAAGACGCCTTTGCCCGCCGGGAACGGGATGACCTGATTGCCGCCGGTGGCGAAGAGGCGTGGCTGCGCGAGATCGGCACCCTGTCGGCCGTTCTTCGCGGGAGACTGAACCGGCCCGACGGCGAACGGTTCCGCCGCCCCACCAAGAACAAGGCACGCAGCTACCATGTGGGCGACGTGGACCGGCTGTGCCGGGACCTGGTGGGTTACCTGGAGAGCGACCAGCCCTTGAGCGTGGACAATGTCCGCCGGGCCGTCTTCCGTCCGGCGGTCGGCGCTGAGGGTTACGAAGAGACCCAGGTGGATGCGTTCTTGGATCGGGCCGTGGAACTCATGGCCGCCATCGACTAGACCTCCGTCTCAGCGCTCGGTAGCCAAGGGCCGTTCCGGCGTGTGCAGCCTGGTCATGACGCGCGCCATGGTTCCGGGGACGCGGCGCGCGGTGGCCCGCGACACCAGCACCATCACGGCAAACGCCGCCGGCACGGTCCAGGCCGCGGGTTGCGCGAGCCAGCCCGGGATGTTGGCTGCGCCCGCGATGGCGCCAGCGATCATCGCACCGCCGCACAGCAGGCCGCCGGTCACCATCCCTGCGATGGCGCCCACGTCGGTCAGCCCGCGCCACCAGATCCCCAGCAACAGCACCGGGCAGACGGTGGAGGCGGTAAACGCGAACACCAGCCCCACGCTTCCCGCCAGGGCCAGCGAATCCGTCATGAGCGCAAAACCCAGGGGTACGACGGCGGAAATGACCGCTGCGACGCGGAACCCGCCGACGCCGCCGCCCAAGACGTCCTGGTTGATGACGCCGGCCAGTGACACTACCAGCCCGGACGTGGTGGACAGGAAAGCCGCGAACGCGCCAGCCACCACCAGGGCGGAGAGCAGGTCACCGGCGGTGCCGCCCACCAGCGTGCCCGGCATGAGCAGGACCGCTGCGTCGGCTTGCCCGGCCAGGCCCGGGGTGAACATCCTGCCCACATAGCCGTAGGCGGTGGGGAAGAGGTAGAACACGGAGAGCAGACCCAACACGATCAGGGTGGTCCGGCGGGCGGACTGGCCATCGGGGTTGGTGTAGAAGCGGACCAGGACGTGCGGCAGGCCCAGGGTGCCGAACAGGAGCGCCACCAGCAGCGATACGTTCTGGTACAGCCCGGCCGGAGCGGCGCCGCCGGGATTGACGTCGGGTGCTGCCACCGCCGGGGTGTTGGTGCCGGCCAGCACAAAGATGATGAACAGGATGGGCAGCGCCAAGGCAGTCAGCTTCAGCCAGTACTGGAAGGCCTGCACAAAGGTGATGGAGCGCATCCCGCCCGAGACTACTGTCAGGCAGACCACCACAACAACGGCCACCGAACCCGCCCAGGAGGGCAGCCCGGTGCTGATCCGGATGGTCAGCGCAGCGCCGTGGAGTTGCGGGACGATGTACAACCAGCCCACCAGCACCACCACCACACTCGTGACCTTGCGGACAGCCACCGAATCCAGCCGGGCCTCGGTGAAATCCGGGATGGTGTACGCTCCGGAGCGACGCAGTGGTGCCGCGACGAACAACAGCAGCATCAGGTAGCCGGCGGTATAGCCAACAGGGAACCACAAGGCGTCGGTGCCGGACAGCAGGATCAGTCCTGCCACGCCCAGGAAGCTCGCCGCTGAGAGGTACTCGCCGCCGATTGCCGAGGCGTTCCACCACGGCGGCACTGTCCGGGACGCGACATAGAAGTCGCCAGTGGTGCGGGAAACCCGAAGGCCGTAAAAGCCAATTGCCGCCGTGGCCAGTGACACGACAGCCACCGCCAGCAACGCGATTCCGGGCTTCATTGGTCCTCGGCGAGGTCCCGGTAGCGGGCCTCGTTGCGTTGGGCCGAGCGGACAAAAAGCCAGGCAGCCAGGCCCATCACCGGATAGATGCCGGCCCCCAGGAGCAGCCAACTGAACGGAATCCCCGCCACCCTGGTTTCGGCCAGGCCCGGAACGGCAGCCAGGATGAGTGGGAAGGCGGCGAGGATCACCAGGAACCCACCCGCGACCACTATCGCCAACCGCAGCTGGGACCGGATCAGGGACTGGACAAACACCTGGCCAACGTCCGACTCCTGCGCGGCCTCCCGACTTTCCTTAGCGGGTCCTGGTGCCGAGACCGGTGCGGTGACGCGAATCCGGGTCATGCCTGCGGCCTGATCCGGGTGGCTTCGAGCTTTTCCCGCACGATCGGCAGGTGTCGTCGGGAGATTGGCAGGCCCGCACCAGCCACCGTGACGCTCGGCCCGTCGGCCGCCAATTTCATGGAGGTGACGTGTTTCAAGGCCACCAGGTAGGACCGATGCGTCCGCAGGAAACCGGCATCGGCCCACTGCTGCTCGAGATCGGCAAGCGGGACTCGAATCAGGTAGCTGGCCTCGGCGGTGTGCAGCCGCGCGTAGTCGCCCTGCGCTTGGACGTACGTGACGTCGTCGCGCCTGATCATTTTGGTGCTGCCGCCCAGGTCCACGGTGATCATCTCGGGTGCGTCACCGCCGTCGCGCAATTCACTGATCCGCCCTACTGAGCGTGCCAACCGTTCGAGGCGTACGGGCTTGAGGAGGTAGTCGACCGCGGCGAGTTCGAAGGCCGCTAGGGCATGGTCCTCATCGGCGGTGACGAACACGACGGCGGGTGGCCGGCTGCTCCCGGCGATGGCCCGTGCGATGTCCAAGCCGGAGACCTCGGGCATGTGGATGTCGAGGAAGACGGCGTCGATTTGGGCGGTCGCTAGGGCGCGCAGTGCGTCGGCTCCGCACGTGGCGCGGTAGACCTTTCCAATGCGATCGTCACGGCCCAGCAGGAACGCGAGTTCATCAACGGCGGGCAGCTCGTCATCAACGACGAGGACATTAATCATCCTCCAAGGGTACTTTCCGACCGGCCCGCACCGGTCACGTCTCGTGGCCTGGCTGGGATTTGGGCACCCGCATGGTGATCAGGGTGCCCTCGCCAGGCGCGGTCTCGATCACCAACCCGTGCTCCTGTCCGTACACCTGGCGGAGCCGCGCATCAACATTGCGCAGGCCCACATGCTCGCCGTCGCTGTGCCCGGCAAGGACCAACTGAAGCTGGGCCGGGTTCATGCCGATTCCGTCATCTTCGATGGTGACCTCAGAGTACGCGCCCGCATCGTTGGCGGTGATGCTGATATGGCCCGGCCCCACCTTGGCCTCCAAACCGTGCCGGACGGCGTTCTCCACCAGCGGCTGCAGGCTCAGGAACGGAATGATGGTGCTGAGGACCTCCGGCGCCACCCGCAGGCTCACCTGGACGCGGTCGCCGAACCGCGCCCGCTCCAGCAGCAGGTACCTGTCAATGCAACGGAGTTCTTCCGCGAGCGTGGTGAAGTCACCGTGGCGGCGGAAGGAGTAGCGGGTGAAGTCGGCAAACTCCACCACCAGGTCCCGGGCGCGGGCGGGGTCGGTATTGATGAATGAGGCGATTGCATTGAGCGAGTTGTAAATGAAATGCGGGCTGATTTGGGCTCGCAGCGCCCGGAGCTCGGCCTCCATCAGTTGCGAACGGGAGGCGTCAAGCTCCGCCAGTTCCACCTGCACGGCCACCCAATCGGCCACCTCGCCGGTGGCGCGGACCAGGCCAGCGCTGGTCACGGGTGCGAAAGCGGCGACGACGCCCACCACCCGGGTACCGGCGCGTACCGGCGCGATCACGGCGGCCAAGCCAGTGCCGTGCTGGGCAGGCAAGACAGCGGTCCGGCCGCCGGCCAGGACGTCTGCAGCCATGGTCATCAACGCTGGGCGCAGTTCCTCGCCGGCACCGTCCCAGGCCAGGACCGCCGTGGTGTCCGTGATCGCCAGCGCGTCGCTGCCAAGCAAGGCGCGCAGTTGTCGGCCCGCTTTCGTGGCGCCGGCCGGGTTCAGGCCTCGACGCAGATGCTGGCCTGCCTGCGAGGCCGCGTGCAGCGTGTGGTAGGTGGCGCGCTCGGCGTCGGTGCCCAGGTCCCGGAAGGATCGCAGCACCTTAAGGCCCACGCCGACGACGACGGCAATGGCCATGGCGATCACCGCCACCGCGGCCGCGGTCAGGAGGGGGGAGTCCAGCATGGTGCCCAGCGTAGCCGTGGGTGCCGCTTGCCGCAGCATCCCTGCCGCTGAACGACCCTTCACTGGATTGTCCCCACCCACGGCAGCAGAGTGATTGCAATCACACAATGCTGGGGAGCTGGGACGGCTGCCAGCGGCACCGTGTGCAGGGGTAACACTCAATGAGGAGGAACCAATGGGTAACGATGCCCACACTCCGGACGCTCCCGCGTCCGTGGACTTCGAGGGAGTCCAAGCGTCCGAGCAATTCCAGGAGCTGCGCAAGCGGCACCGCAGTTTCGTGTTCCCCATGGCAGTGGTCTTCCTGCTGTGGTACTTCGCCTACGTCCTGCTGGCCGACTACGCGGTGGAGTTCATGTCCACCAAAGTCTGGGGCAACATCAACATTGGCCTGCTGCTGGGCCTGGCCCAATTCGTCACCACGTTCGCCATCACAGGATGGTACGTCAGCTACTCCAACCGTCGGCTGGACCCCATCGCCGCGGAGATCAGGAACGAAATTGAAGGCCACGAGTTCGATGCGAACGGCAAACCAGTGAGCGGAGCCAAAAAATGATCGGTATTGCCGCGGCCATTGACGTTGCCGCCCTCAAAGACACCACTTTGCTCAACATGGGCATTTTCGGCCTGTTCGTCGCCGTGACCATGGTGATCGTGTTCCGTGCCAGCCGGAACAACAAGACCGCAGCCGACTACTACGCGGCCGGCAGGTCCTTCACCGGATCCCAGAATGGCACCGCCATTGCGGGCGACTACCTTTCCGCCGCATCGTTCCTCGGCATCACCGGTGCCATCGCCATCAACGGCTACGACGGCTTTATGTACTCCATTGGGTTCCTGGTGGCGTGGCTGGTGGCGCTGCTCCTGGTCGCTGAGCTGCTGCGGAATACCGGCAAGTTCACCATGGCGGATGTCTTGTCGTTCCGGCTCAAGCAGCGGCCCGTCCGTATCGCAGCAGCCATCTCCACCTTGGCCGTCTGCTTCTTCTACCTGCTGGCCCAGATGGCCGGCGCCGGCAGCCTCATCTCCCTCCTCCTCGGCATCAGCGATTGGGGCGGACAGGCGCTGGTGATCATCGTCGTAGGCGCCTTGATGATCATGTACGTACTCATCGGCGGCATGAAAGGCACCACCTGGGTGCAGATCATCAAAGCCATCCTGCTGATCGCAGGCGCCGGAGTCATGACCGTCTGGGTCTTGGCGATCTACGGCTTCAACCTCTCCAGCCTGCTGGGCGCCGCCGTCGAAACCGCCAACAACCCGGCTGTCCTCAACCCTGGCCTGCAGTACGGCAAGAGCGACACGTCGAAGCTTGACTTCATGTCCCTGGGCCTCGCCCTGGTCCTCGGTACCGCGGCGCTGCCCCACGTCCTGATGCGCTTCTACACCGTGCCAACGGCCAAGGAAGCTCGGAAATCCGTGGTGTGGTCCATCTGGTTGATCGGCCTCTTCTACCTGTTTACCCTGGTCCTGGGCTACGGCGCGGCAGCACTGGTAGGCGCTGACACCATCAAGTCCGCACCGGGCGGCGTCAACTCGGCAGCCCCGTTGCTGGCCTTCTACCTGGGCGGCCCGCTGCTGTTGGGCTTCATCTCGGCGGTGGCCTTCGCCACCATCCTCGCCGTGGTGGCTGGCCTGACTATTACCGCCGCAGCCTCCTTTGCGCACGATATCTATGCCAGCGTCATCTCCAAGGGCAAGGCCGACGCCGCCACAGAGGTCAAGGTGGCGCGGCGGACAGTGGTGGTCATCGGCGTCCTGGCTATTTTGGGCGGCATCTTCGCCAACGGCCAGAACGTGGCCTTCCTGGTGGCGTTGGCGTTCGCCGTGGCTGCCTCCGCCAACCTGCCGACCATCCTCTACTCGCTGTTCTGGCGGCGCTTCACCACCCAGGGCGCGGTGTGGAGCATGTACGGCGGACTTGGCTCGGCCATCGTGCTGATCATCTTCTCCCCGGTGGTGTCCGGCTCGGCCACGTCCATGATCAAGGACGCGCACTTCGCCATCTTCCCGCTGAGCAACCCGGGTATCGTATCCATCCCGCTGGCGTTCCTGCTCGGCTGGTTGGGGACCGTCCTGGACAAGAACCGCGAGGACAGTACCAAGCAGGCAGAGATGGAAGTTCGCTCGTTGACCGGTGTGGGTGCGGAGAAGGCTACCGAGCACTAGCACCACAGCACTACCTTTAAACAGGAGAGCCGCCGCCCCCCCGAAAAATAGGGGGGGGGGGGGGGGGCGGCGGGGGGTTTTTAAAAAAAAACCGC
>NZ_UXAU01000037.1:12258-136051 GCF_900609065.1 Arthrobacter ulcerisalmonis
GGCGCTTCCTCGCCCCCCCACCACCCCCACACAACAAATACTAAAAACGACCCCCCCCCCCCAACCTCAAATCTTGGGGTGGCCCGCGGCTCTCCTGTTTGTTGAACTGCTCAGCTGGCCGGGCGGAGCTTGATTTCGGTGATCTTCAACTGGTCGGTTCCCTCGAAGCGGTAACCCAGGTCAATCGTCTTGCCGTCACAGGTGATGACCCCGGCGAAGTCCGCTGATTTGGAGTCGTTCTCGTTCGCCACGTTGACGGAGTTGTAAGACTGTTTGCAGGTGTCGTCCATGTCCAGGCTGGCCACCCCTTCAACGAAGGATTCCTTGGAGATCTGTTTCTGCAGGGCCGGGTCCAGGAAGTCGTCGTACGCCTTGGAACTTTCGCCGGCGATGACCAGCTTGGTGAAATCATCCGCCTGGGATTTGGCTTGGCTGGTGGCGTCACCCACGATGTTCACCAGCACGAGAACCCCAACGAGCACCAGAGCCAGGACGGCACCCACTGCCGAGAGGATGATCCACAGTTTCTTGCGGCTCTTGGCCGGCGGCCCACCGGGGAGCCCAAAAGGCGTTTCGGGTGCCTGCGCGTAGGGGTTCTGAGCGTTCGGGGTCGCGTACGCATTGTGGGGCGCCCCGCCGTACTGTGGTTGTCCCGCACCGTCGTGTGGCTGGCCGGCACCGAACTGCGGTTGGCTCGGTCCGCCTTGCGGTTGGCCGGCGCCGTACTGTGGTTGTCCCGCACCGTCGTGTGGCTGGCCGGCACCGAACTGCGGTTGGCCTGCTCCGTAAGGCGGCTGAGGTAGTTGCCCTGCATCGTGAGGGGCCTGCGCGCCGGGAGTACCGGCGTCGTACGCTGCCTGTGGCTCTGCCGGAACGGTAGGCGGTGCAAGCGGCGGCGGTGGAACGGCGGGTTGGCCGGCGCCTGGGGTGGAGGGATCCGGCTGGTGGGGTTCCTGCGGAGAGCTCAAGGTGGAGCCTTTCCAAACATGGTGCGGGCACCGAGTGGCGGAGTCGTGGTGGCTGACCCCAATATCTGCCACCCAGCCTATAACTTGTGCCGATCCTAGGCCTGTTCGGAGCCTCGGTCGAGGAGCGGCTGGACGCGAAAGGGGATGAGTTCGCCCATGGCCAAGGCGGTATCTGTCCGGTCCACGCCCTCGCAGCCCAGGATCTTCCCGTTGATCCGGAACAAATCCTCAGCGTCCAACGCCACCACGCGGAGCAGGAGATCTGCGGATCCGGTGAGGCCGAACCCTTCAAGGATTTCCGGGATATCGGCCAGCTCGCCAGCCAATTTCCCCAGTTTCTGCTGCTGCACATGCACAGAAATGAAGGCCATCAGGGGGTACCCCAACGCCACCGGATTGATCCTGCGCTCAAAGGAGAGGAACACATGGCCCTTCTCCAGGTGAGCCATCCGGGCCTGCACCGTATTCCGGGAGAGCCCCAGCTTTTGAGCCAACGCCACCACTGTCCGCCGCGGGTCCTGCGCCAGCGCAGATAGCAGTCGGGTGTCCGTGCCATCCAAAGCTCGCATAATGCGAAGGATAGCACGGTCCAGGACGTCCAAACAGTGCACATTGTTCAATGAAAGCAGCACTGGTTGTACCCCATGCCACTTGTGAGTAGGGTCACAGTATCTGGGTCGATGATGCCCGGGCGGCCAGCGGTGGGCGGGGCCACAAGCTCCGTAGCTGCAGGTCAACGACGTGAAAGGGTTGCGGGCTATCGTGTCTACAGACGAAGCGGGCCACGGCGGAAGACAAGCCGGAAATACAGCTGGAAACGCCCAGGAAGCGACTCCAGGGCTGATCCAACTGATCACCCCCGGCGGTGAGCGGGTCAGTCACCCGGAATTCGATGTCTGGGTCAATGACGTCACTGACGACCAGCTTGCCGCGCTGTATGAGGACATGAGTGTCATTCGCCGCATCGATGTTGAGGCAACGGCGTTGCAACGGCAGGGCGAGTTGGCTCTCTGGCCGCCGCTCCTGGGACAAGAGGCCGCCCAGATCGGTTCAGGCAGGTCCCTCCGGCAGGAAGATTTTGTCTTCTCCAGCTACCGCGAGAACGGTGTGGCGTACTGCCGCGGCGTTGACCTGACGGACCTGGTCCGGGTGTGGCGCGGCAACGCGTCGTCCGGCTGGGACCCCTACGCCATCAACATGGCCACACCACAGATCATCATCGGGGCGCAGACCCTCCACGCCGCCGGCTACGCCATGGGAATCCAGTTTGACGGCGCAGATGCTGCCTCCGTGGCCTACTTCGGCGACGGCGCCACCAGCGAAGGCGATGTCAACGAGGCAATGGTTTTCGCCGCAAGCTTCCAGATCCCCATGGTCTTCTTCTGCACCAACAATCATTGGGCCATCTCCGAGCCAGTCCGGCTGCAGTCACACATCCACTTGGCCGACCGGGCCGACGGGTTCGGCATCCCCAGCCTCCGGGTCGACGGCAACGATGTCCTGGCGGTGATGGCCGTGACCCGGCTGGCCCTGGACCGCGCCCGGCGAGGTGGCGGGCCTACGTTTATCGAAGCAGTCAGCTACCGGATGGGGCCGCACACCACGGCCGACGATCCCACCCGATACCGCGACGCCAACGAACTCGAAGACTGGGCGGCAAAGGATCCCATCAGCAGGGTTGCCGCCCTGCTCGACCGGAAGGGCCTGTTGACCAGCGCACTGCAGGAGCAAGTCCAACAGAAGTCCGACGCCGTGGCACGCGAGATGCGCCACGGCTGCACCACCATGCCGGAGCCGCAAGCCATGGCTGTCTTTGACAACGTCTACACCGCCCCGAACTCGGCCCTGGAGCGCCAGGCGGACCACTACTCGAGGTATCTGGCCATGTTCGATGAGCCAGCCGCTGCTGCCGCCACGGAAGGTGCACGCCGATGACCACCATGACCTTGGCCCGTGCCATCAACACCGGCCTCCGGAAGTCCCTCGAGAGCGATCCCAAAGTCATCTTGATGGGTGAGGACATCGGCGCCCTGGGCGGTGTCTTCCGGGTAACGGACGGACTGCAGAAGGACTTCGGCACCCACCGCGTGTTGGACACCCCGCTGGCCGAGTCGGCCATTGTGGGCACCGCCGTCGGGCTCGCCTACCGTGGCTACCGGCCCGTCGTCGAAATCCAATTCGATGGCTTCATCTACCCGGCGTTTGACCAGATTGTCAGCCAGGTGGCCAAACTGCACTACCGCACGCGCGGTGCCGTGAAAATGCCCATCACCATCCGGGTTCCCTTCGGCGGCGGTATTGGCTCCCCGGAACATCACTCAGAATCGCCCGAGGCGTACTTCACCCACACCTCTGGCCTGCGTGTGGTGAGCGTCGCCAACCCGCAGGACGCCTACTCGGTGATCCAACAGGCAATTGTCAGCGACGATCCGGTCCTCTTCTTCGAGCCCAAACGCCGCTACCACGACAAGGGCGAAGTGGACGACGCCTCGGCGCTCAGCTCAGCCCTGCCCATGGGGCAGGCGCGGGTCCTCACGCAGGGCGCCGACGTCACGCTGGTGGCTTACGGCCCCATGGTCAAGACCGCGTTGGACGCCGCTGCAGCTGCGGCCGACGAGCAGATCGGCGTCGAAGTCATCGACCTGCGCTCCCTTGCACCCATCGACTACGCGCCGGTAGTGGCGTCCGTGCGTAAGACCGGGCGGCTGGTGGTCACCCACGAAGCCGGGCAATCGGGTGGACTCGGCGCCGAGATTGCCGCCAGCATCACCGAACGGTGCTTCAACTACCTGGAAGCGGCGCCGGTCCGCGTCACCGGTTTCGACATCCCCTACCCCTACTCGAAGGTGGAGATGCACCACCTGCCCAGTCTGGACCGCATTCTCGACGGCGTGGACCGCGCCCTCGGACGGCCTAACTCCCTCAGCGGGTTGGAAGGATGAGCGCCACCATGATCAAAGAATTTCGGCTACCGGACCTGGGGGAGGGGCTCACCGAATCGGAGATCCTCAGCTGGAAGGTCCAGGTAGGGGATACCGTCAAGCTCAACCAGGTCATCGCCGAGGTGGAAACCGCCAAGGCGGTGGTGGAGTTGCCGTCACCCTTCGACGGCGTCATCGCTGCGCTCCATGAGGAACCCGGCACGGTGGTGGAGGTGGGCAAGCCGATCGTCTCGTTCGAGGTGCCTGACGTGGGGGCGGCACCGAAGCGCGAGCCGAACCTCGTGGGGTACGGCGCCGTCGTCGAAAGTTCCGGCCGGCCGGCACGGCGGCTGCGAGCGGCAGGTGTCTTGGCGGCTGACGGTGTGCCCGCCGTTGGTTCGGATTCGGGCGCCGGGGCTGCCGCCGTCGTCGTGCCTGAGGCTGCTGCGCCCACGGTCGCTGCCGCGGCTCCTCGAAGCTCCGAGCTTCCGGAGCGGCCACGCTCCACGCCGCCGGTCCGGAAGCTCGCCAAGGATCTGCACGTCGACCTGGCCCAGGTAACAGGCACGGGTCCGCAGGGCCTCATCACCCGCGCTGACGTTGAAGGTTTCGAGAAGGCGACGTCCGGCGTCGTCGCATCAGCTCCGGCGACGGCGGCGGGGAACCGTGAAACGCGGACGCCCATCAAGGGGGTGCGCAAGTTCACGGCAGCGGCCATGGTGGCCAGTGCCTTCACCGCACCGCACGTGACCGAATTCCTCACCGTGGACGTGACGCCCAGCATGGAGTTGCTCACCCGGTTGCGGACCCGGCGCGACTTCGCCGAACTCCGACTGACGCCGCTCACCCTGGCCGCCAAGGCAGTTTTGCTGGCGCTGCGGCGGAATCCGTCGCTGAACTCCTCGTGGGACGAGGTCAACCAGGAGATCGCCACGTACAACTACGTCAACCTGGGGATCGCGGCCGCCACGCCGCGAGGGTTGCTGGTGCCAAACCTCAAGGACGCTGACGCCCTGACCCTGGCCGAACTCGCCACCGCGCTCGCCGCCTTGGCAGAGACGGCGCGGGCGGGTAAGACGAGTCCGGCTGATTTGTCTGGGGGGACCATCTCGATCACCAACGTTGGCGTCTTTGGGATCGACGCCGGCACGCCCATTCTGAACCCGGGTGAAGCTGCGATTTTGGCGCTCGGCGCTGTCCGGTCCACGCCCTGGGAGTACCGCGGCGAGGTGGCGCTGCGCCAGGTGATGACCTTGAGTTTGTCGTTCGATCACCGTCTGGTCGACGGTGAGCAGGGCGCCCGGTTCCTGGCTGATGTTGGAGCGATCCTGGCGGACCCCAGCTCCGTGATCACCATGGTCTAGTCGTTACCCCGCCGAGGGGTGACGTTACGGTGCCGTGAGGGCGGCCTGGGCCATTGCTTCGAGCAGGGGACGGGCCGTTTTCATGGGGACTTTGCGGCCGAGGCTGCGAACGGAGTGTGGCGTGGAGTTGATCAGCCCGAAGGTGGCGTGAGCTCGGAGCCGGAGCTCGGCCGGGTCTGCAGTCGGGTGGAGCTGGGCCAGGATTTCTACCCACACGTGGACGTAGCTGCGTTGCAGGGCGCGAACGGCTGATTGGTCTGGCTCGGCAAGGTTGGTGAGGTCGCGGTCCTGGACCCGGATGACGTCCGGGTTGCTCAAGGCGAAGTCCACATGGAAGCTCACCAGTTGCTGCAAGGCCGTGAGCGGCGTGGAGTTGTGCGCGGCTACCTGCTGTCCGCCGGCCAGGAGTTCCTCACTCACGCTGACAAGGAGTGCGGCTAGGACAGCTTGCTTGCCGGGGAAGTGCCGGTACACAGCCGGGCCGCTGACACCAGCCGCCGCCCCCAGCTCCTCAAGGGACACGCCGCCGAACCCGCGCGCTGCGAATTGCGATGCTGCTGCAGCCAGCAGTGACTGGCGCCGCGCCTCTTTGGCATCACGTCGTTGGGTCCGGGTGGGCGGTGGCGTGACGTCGGTGGGTTGATGGTGTTCGGTTGGCTGCGCTCGAACAACAGCTGGGCCGCTCACGGCCAGGTAGTCGACGCCGGTTCGCATGCGCGGCGGGATGGGATTGCTGCTCACTTTTCCTCCTCGGACCCGGAGATTCTACCAACGCCCAGCCTGTGTTGGACATCACAGTTAATCCAGACTAACCTGAATTTCAGTTACTGATCACTAACCGAGTCTGCTGTTGCGGGTTCGGTTCGCCTACGGAAATGGACGCGGCGATGGAGACTTTGGCCAGTCGGGTGGACCCTGGCAGTGATGCTTTCGTTGCGAACGAAGAGGGCCAGCTCAAACTTGTGGCCGAGTTGCGGGACCGCTTGGCTGCGGCTGCCTTGGGTGGGCCCGCGAAATCCCGGGCTCGGCACACGGCCCGCGGGAAATTGCTGCCGCGCGAGCGTATCGATCAGTTACTCGATGACGGCAGTCCGTTCCTTGAGATCGCTCCGCTGGCGGCTGACGGTATGTATGACGGCGAAGCTCCCGGAGCAGGAGTTATTGCAGGCATCGGATTGGTCCACGGCCGCCAGGTCCTGGTGATCTCCAACGACGCTACGGTCAAGGGCGGAACGTACTTCCCGCTCACGGTGAAAAAGCACCTGCGGGCCCAGGAAATTGCCCTGGAAAACAGGTTGCCCTGCATCTATCTCGTAGATTCGGGCGGCGCCTTTCTGCCCAAGCAGGATGAGGTGTTTCCGGACCGGGACCACTTTGGCCGCATCTTCTACAACCAGGCGCGGATGTCTGCCGCGAAAATCCCGCAGTTGGCTGCTGTCCTCGGTTCATGCACCGCCGGCGGCGCCTACGTCCCGGCCATGAGCGACGAGACGGTGATCGTCCGCAACCAAGGCACGATCTTCCTCGGCGGCCCACCGCTGGTGAAGGCTGCCATTGGGGAGGAAGTGAGCGCCGAGGACCTCGGCGGCGGCGACGTCCACGCCAAGATCTCCGGTGTCACCGACCACCTCGCCGACAATGACCAGCATGCCCTGCAGATCCTGCGCGACATTGTTGCCACGCTCCCCAGTGCCGCGGACCCGGTGTGGCCGGTGAGCGCCGTCGTCGATCCCGCCGTGGACCCCGGCCAGCTCTACGGCGCGGTACCCACAGACGTGAACGCCGCCTATGACGTTCGAGAAGTGATCGCCCGGCTCGTGGACGGCAGCAGCTTCCATGAGTTCAAGCGCGACTATGGCACCACCCTGGTCACCGGCTTCGCCCGCATCCACGGCCACCAGGTGGGAATCGTCGCCAACAACGGGGTGCTTTTCAGCGAGTCGTCGTTGAAGGGCGCGCACTTCATCGAACTATGTGACCAGCGCGGCATCGCACTGCTTTTCCTGCAGAACATCTCCGGCTTCATGGTGGGCAAAGACGCCGAGCAAGGCGGGATCGCCAAGAATGGCGCCAAAATGGTCACCGCCGTTGCCACGGCCAGGGTCCCCAAACTGACAGTGGTAATCGGTGGCTCCTTCGGCGCAGGAAACTACTCCATGTGCGGACGCGCCTACTCACCCCGGTTCCTCTGGATGTGGCCCGCGGCCCGCATCTCCGTCATGGGCGGGAACCAGGCGGCCAGCGTCCTGGCCACCGTCAAACGTGACCAGTTCCAGGCCGCCGGCGAGGACTGGCCAGCCGCGGAGGAAGAAGCCTTCAAGGCCCCCATCCGGCAACAGTATGAGGACCAGGGGAGCCCCTACTACTCAACTGCCCGACTCTGGGACGACGGCGTCATTGATCCCGCGGACACCCGCACCATTGTGGGGCTCGCCCTCGACGTCGTTTCCCGCACCCCACTGCCGGAGACGTCCTTCGGCCTCTTCCGGATGTGAGCACCATGAACCAAGCACAGACCACGTCCAACGGGCAGCGCCTCTTCGGTACGGTCCTGGTGGCCAACCGCGGCGAAATTGCCTGCCGGGTGATCCGTACGCTCAAAAGCCTGGGCATCCATTCGGTGGCGATCTACAGCGATGCCGACGCCGGCGCTCGGCATGTCCGCGAAGCTGACGCTGCCGTGCGCATCGGCCCGGCCCCTGCCGCCGAGAGCTACCTCAACATCGATGCCGTGCTGGCGGCCTGCCGGCTCTCGGGTGCCGATGCTGTCCATCCCGGTTACGGCTTCCTCAGCGAGAACGTGGAGTTTGCTCGGGCGCTCGAGTCCGCGGGAATCGTCTTCATTGGCCCTGGCGTGGATGCCCTCAACATCATGGGCGACAAGATCCGCTCCAAGCACCAGGTCGCCGGTTACGGCGTGCCGACTGTGCCGGGCGTGGCCGAGCCGGGGATGACCGACGCCGACCTTGTCGCTGCTGCGGACAGCGTGGGCTTCCCCCTGCTGATCAAACCTTCCGCAGGTGGCGGGGGCAAAGGCATGGAAGCTGTAGCTGCCGCCGCTGACCTGCCAGCCGCCCTGGCCACCGCCCGCCGGGTCGCATCCAGTGCGTTTGGTGACGACACCTTGTTCCTGGAACGTTTGGTTCAAACGCCGCGCCACATCGAAGTCCAGGTCCTCGCGGACAACCACGGAAACGTCATCCACCTTGGCGAACGTGAATGCTCCCTGCAACGCCGGCACCAAAAAGTCATCGAAGAAGCACCGTCGCCCCTGCTCAGCGGACTGGCTGACGGTGCGGCACTCCGTGCTCAGCTCGGGGAAGCCGCCTGTAATGCCGCCCGCAGCGTGGCGTATAGCGGCGCCGGGACGGTCGAGTTCCTGGTTTCCGACGCAGCGCCTGGCGAGTTTTTCTTCATGGAGATGAACACCCGGTTGCAGGTGGAACATCCTGTCACGGAGATGGTGACCGGGATTGACCTGGTTGAGTGGCAGATCCGTATTGCCGCCGGAGAACCGCTGACGGTTCAGCAAAGCGACGTCCACCTGTCCGGGCACGCTGTGGAGGCCCGCGTCTATGCAGAGCTTCCACAGAAAAACTTCCTGCCCGTCACGGGAACTGTCCGCGTGCTGGCGGAACCCATTTCCACTCCCGGCTCAGCGGACCGGGTCCGGGTCGACTCTGCCCTGCTGCCTGGATTGGAGCTTTCAGCCAATTACGATCCCATGCTGGCCAAGGTCATCGCCTGGGGTACAGACCGTCCGGCCGCCCTGGCCGCGCTGGACACGGCGCTCGCCGGGTACGTGGCGTTGGGCGTCGACACCAACGTTGAGTACCTGCGCCTCCTCGTTGCAGACCCAGACGTCCAGGCCGGTCACCTGGACACGGGGCTGATTGAGCGTAAGCTCCCCGACTTGGCGTTCCGCGCTGTGGGGCCAAGCGAGACGGCGGCGGCAGCACTGATCGCGCTCGCCGCCGAGGCCGGAGCGGCAGCGGCTGCCCCCGCCGCTGCCGGACCCTGGACGCACCGCGATAACTGGCGGCTTGGAGCAGCCCCGCCACGCCGGTTTACCTTTGCACTGCCCACCGGCGGGACGGCCGCGGTCGACGTAACGGCTCCAACGCCGAACGCCCAGACAGTAGAGGGCCTGATAGCGATCGACGGCGGTCCAGCCGTGGCTGCCTCGCTGCGGATTTCCGGGGCGCAGGCGGTGGTGACGCTGGAAGGAGTAGCCACCACTTACTCCTTCGCCACGGTCTGGCCCGAAACCTCGCCAGCTCACTCCAGCCCGCCGGCGTCGGACGTTCCCCTGCAGATCTTCCTGGGCGATCACGGCTGGGCCTGCCGGCTCGAGAAGTTGACGCGTGAAGCCAGACTGAGCCGGGTCCGGGATGCCATCCAACGGGACGCAGGCGCGGCAGACCCGGACGTGCGTTCGCCCATGACCGGGACTGTGGTGTCCGTCCCGGTGCAGCACGGCGACACCGTGGCAGCCGGCCAGGTGCTGGTGTCCGTCGAGGCCATGAAAATGGAGCACCAACTCGTGGCCCCGTTCGCAGGGACTGTGCACGTGACCGCGCGGACGGGCGACCTGGTCAAGGCTGACCAGATCCTTGCAAGTATCCATCCAGACCCGGCCGTAAACCTGCCTGCAGATTCCGCACCCGCCAGCCCCGAGCTTTCCCCAACAGAAGGAGCCCGGCCATGACCGGTTTCGAACTCACCGACGAATACCAGGACCTGAGCGACACCGTCCGTGACTTCGCAGACTCCGTGGTGGCTCCGGTGTCTGCAAAGCACGACGAAGAACACAGCTTCCCTTACGAGGTTGTCAAACAAATGGCCGAGATGGGTCTCTTCGGATTGCCCTTCCCGGAGGAATTCGGTGGCATGGGCGGGGACTACTTTGCGTTGGCGCTCGCGTTGGAGCAACTGGGCAGGGTGGACCAATCAGTGGCCATTACCTTGGAAGCCGGCGTCTCGCTGGGGGCCATGCCGGTCTATCGGTTTGGTACCGCGGCGCAGAAAGAGGAATGGCTGCCCATGTTGGCCGCAGGAACGGCGCTCGCCGGTTTTGGTCTCACCGAACCTGAGGCTGGCTCTGACGCTGGCGGCACCAAGACCACCGCCAAGCGGGACGGCGGGGACTGGGTGATCAACGGTGCCAAGGAATTCATCACCAACTCTGGCACCGACATCACCAAGCTCGTCACCGTTACCGCCGTGACCAACCAGCACCAACGTGAAGACGGCAGCACCAAGAAAGAGATTTCCACGTTCTTGATCCCCACCAACACCCCGGGCTTTAAGGCTGAGAAAGCGTACAACAAGGTGGGCTGGAACGCCTCGGACACCCATCCGCTCTCCCTCCGGGATGTTCGGGTTCCCGAAGCGAACCTGCTTGGCCAGGAGGGGCGCGGCTACGCCAACTTCCTCTCCATCCTCGACGAGGGCAGGATCGCCATCGCGGCGCTGGCCACGGGCGCAGCCCAAGGGTGCGTTGACCTGTCCGTGAAATACGCCAAGGAACGCAGCGCCTTTGGGACCACCATCGGCAAACACCAGGCGGTGGCGTTCAAGATTGCCCGGATGGAGGCCCGCGCCCACACAGCCCGCCTGGCGTACTACGACGCTGCCGCGCGGATGCTTGCCGGCAAGCCGTTCAAGACCCAGGCGGCCATCGCTAAGATGGTCGCAGGCGAGGCAGCCATGGACAACGCGCGGGATGCCACCCAGGTATTCGGCGGCTATGGCTTCATCAACGAGTTCACCGTGGCTCGCCATTACCGCGACTCCAAGATCCTGGAAGTGGGGGAGGGCACCACGGAAGTCCAGCTGATGCTGATTGCCCGCGAACTGGGGCTTTAGCTTCCGGTTTGTATCAGGCCTGAAAGGATCAACGATGATTGACAAGGTTGTTGCCAACGCGGCAGACGCTGTGGCGGATATCCCCAACGGAGCGTCATTGGCGGTGGGCGGATTCGGGCTGTGCGGGATCCCGGTGGCCCTCATCGACGCCCTCCACCACGCCGGCAGTACCGATCTGGAAACCGTCAGCAACAACTGCGGGGTGGACGACTGGGGACTTGGCCTGCTGTTGCGCGACGGCAGGATTCGCCGGACCATCAGCTCTTATGTGGGCGAAAACAAAGAGTTCGCGCGTCAGTACCTGGCCGGTGAACTGGAGGTAATCCTCACCCCGCAAGGCACCCTCGCCGAAAAGCTACGTGCCGGCGGCGCTGGCATCCCGGCCTTCTACACCAAGGCCGGCGTTGGCACTCAGGTGTCCGACGGCGGCCTGCCGCAAAAGTACGACGCCGACGGTGGCATTGCTGTTGCCTCAGCCGCCAAGGAAGTGCGGCAGTTCGGCGGTGTGGACTACGTCCTCGAGGAGTCACTCACCCCCGATTTCGGCCTGGTCCATGCGTGGAAGGGCGATCGCCACGGCAACCTCGTCTTCCACGCGGCGGCCATGAACTTCAACCCGCTGTGCGCCATGGCCGGCCGGATCACCATCGCTGAGGTGGAGGAACTCGTGGAACCAGGCGAACTCGACCCCGAACACGTCCACGTGCCGGGGATCTTTGTCCAACGGGTTGTCCTGGTGCCGGACGCCGTCAAACGAATAGAGAAGCGCACAGTGGCGCTGCAGGCAGGAGCATAGCCATGGAATCCGCCAGCAACGAACCGCCGCGGCCAGAAGCCGTCCGGCACGAGTACCGCTCGGGCGCCACCGCTGATCACCACAAAGGCTGGTCGCGCAACGACCTGGCCGCCCGGGTGGCCCGCGAGCTCCGCAACGGCCAATACGTGAACCTGGGAATTGGCATGCCCACGCTGATTCCCAACTACATCCCGGCAGGGGTGGAAGTGGTCTTGCATTCAGAGAACGGCATCTTGGGGGTGGGCCCTTACCCAGCCGAGGACGCCGTCGACCCGGACCTGATCAACGCGGGCAAGGAAACAGTGACCGTCAACCGGGGAGCGGCGTTCTTCGACTCGGCAATGTCGTTTGGCATGATCCGCGGCGGACACGTGGACGTCGCTGTCCTCGGCGCCATGGAAGTGGCCGCCAATGGTGACCTGGCTAACTGGATGATCCCCGGCAAAATGGTCAAGGGCATGGGCGGTGCCATGGACCTGGTGTTCGGCGCCAAAACCGTGATCGTGATGATGGAACACGTGGACAGGCTCGGGAACCCCAAGATCGTCCAGGACTGTTCGCTGCCGCTGACCGGCAAAGGCTGCGTTGACAGGATCATTACCGATCTTGCGGTCATCGACGTGGTGCGTGCTGGGACCGGCTCCAGGCTGGTCCTGCGCGAGCTCGCCCCCAACGTCACCCTAGAGGACGTGGTGGCGGCCACTGGCGCAGAGCTCTTCGAAGAAGACCAGGAGCTGACAGTATGAGCGCCGATGGACCCAGAGTGATCGAACAGCGTGGCCTGTACTTCGATGAACTGGAAGACGGCGTGGTGTACGCGCACCGACCAGGCCGCACCCTGACCGAGGCAGACAACGTCCTATTCACCACGTTGACCATGAACACCCAGGCCCTGCACCTCGACGCGGCCTGGAGCGCCAACCAACCGTTTGGCCAACGGCTGGTGAACTCGATGCTGACCCTGGCAACCCTGGTGGGTCAGTCAGTCACCCAGCTGACGCAGGGAACCATCATTGCCCAGTTGGGCCTCACCGACGTATCTTTCCCGCAGCCGCTGTTCCACGGCGACACGCTGTACACGGAGACGGTGATCACCGCCAAGCGCCTGTCCAGTTCGCGGCCGGGTCAGGGAATCGTCACCATGGCCCATACGGGGCGGAACCAGGACGGGGTAGTGGTGGCGCTGGCCACCCGAAGCGCGCTGATGTGGACCCGGGACGCGCACGCCCAGGCCATGCAGGCCCAAGCCATGCCTGCCCAGGGTGCTGAGCGGGCGCAACAAGACCCTGAAGGGTAGGGAAGAATACCGCTATGACGTTCTCCATGGGTCCCGCCCTGCTCTTCTGTCCCGCTGACCGGCCCGAACGGTACCAAAAGGCCGCCAGCCGGGCTGATGCCGTCATCTTGGACCTGGAAGATGCCGTAGCGCCGGCAGACAAGCAGCGGGCCAGGGGTGCCATCCTGGCGCAGGTGGGAACCGCAGGGGGAAGCCCTGAACTCGATCCAAGCCGGACCATCATCCGGATCAATCCCGTGGGCAGCGCGGCGTTCGCCAAAGACCTGCACTGCCTGGCACATACGCCGTACCGAACGGTGATGCTCGCCAAAACTGAGACCGCAGAACAGCTCAGCGCGCTCGCCGACTACCGGGTGATTGCCCTGTGCGAGACGGCCCTTGGCGTGGTGAACGCCCCGGCCATCGCCGCCGCGCCGAATGTGGTGGCCATGATGTGGGGTGCCGAGGATCTGCTCGCCAGCTTGGGCGGCACCGCCAGCAGAACTGACGACGGCCGCTACCGGGCGGTGGCGTTACACGCACGGTCCGCCGTCCTCCTCGCCGCCCGGGCCTACGGGAAACAGGCGGTGGACTCTGTCTACGTCAACATTTCCGACCTCACCGGCCTGGCCGAAGAGAGTGCCGATGCCGTGGCGTCCGGATTCAGCTCCAAGGCCTGCATTCATCCGAGCCAGGCGGCAGTCGTCCGGGCCGCCTATGCGCCAACAGACGCTGACGTAGCCGCTGCTGAAGAACTGCTGGCAGCTGCAGCAGCCGCAGGATCAGGCGTTTTCGCCTACCAGGGGCAGATGATCGATGAACCCATCCTGAAACACGCGGCAGCCACCCTTCGCCGGGCTGGCCAGCGCCGCTGAGCCCGGCACGTGGGGGCTTGCAGGCGTGTCAGCAGGCGGCACCGGGTGCGGGATACTTGAGTCATGCAGGCACGCAGAATCGTCATTCTTGGCTCCACAGGTTCCATTGGCACCCAGGCGATTGACGTCGTCGACGGCGCCCCACACCTCTTCGAAGTCGTGGCGCTCAGCGCCGGCGGAGGACAGTTGGAACTCCTGGCGAAGCAGGCCGTCCATACGGGTGCGGCGGCGGTAGGAATTGCCAGCGGCGACGCGGCGCAGCTCGCCGCGCTGATCGGTGAGTTCGCCGCGGCCGCCCAAAAGCCCGAGTACCGGCCGGAAATATTTGCTGGTCCCGACGCGGCCACGATCATTGCTGGCATCCCGGCAGACGTCGTGCTCAACGGAATCACCGGTTCCATCGGCCTCGCCCCAACGCTGGCGGCATTGCGATCTGGCGCCACCTTGGCACTGGCCAACAAGGAGTCCCTTATTGTTGGCGGCGCGCTGGTTAAAGCTGCGGCCAGGGCAGGCCAAATCGTGCCGGTTGACTCCGAACACTCGGCAATTGCACAGTGCCTGCGCGCCGGAACCGCTGGTGAGGTGGAGAAACTCATCCTCACGGCCTCCGGTGGTCCGTTCCGCGGCCAGAGCCGGGAGGAGCTGCACACCGTCACCCCACGGCAAGCCCTGGCGCATCCCACCTGGGACATGGGCGTCATGGTGACCACCAACTCCGCCACGCTGGTCAACAAGGGCCTCGAAGTCATTGAGGCCCACCTGCTCTTCGACGTTCCACTGGACCGGATCGACGTAGTGGTCCACCCACAATCGGTGGTCCACTCGATGGTCCAGTTCGTTGACGGCTCCATCATCGCCCAGGCCTCCCCGCCGGACATGCGCCTCCCGATCGCCCTCGGTCTGGGCTGGCCTGATCGGGTCCCCAAGGCAGCGCACCCGTGTGATTGGACCAAGGCCGCCACCTGGACCTTTGAGCCGTTGGACGTTGCGGCGTTTCCCGCCGTCGGCATTGCCAAGGACGCAGCGAAGCAGGGCAGCACCTTTCCCGCGGTCTTCAACGCTGCCAACGAAGAAGCGGTCACGGCCTTCCATGCCGGCAAAATCAGGTTCACGGATATCGTGGACACGGTCGAGGCAGTCCTCAGCGAACACTCAGGTTCCTCCGGGCTGACGGTGGAGTCGGTACTGGATGCTGAATCCTGGGCACGAGCGCGCGCCCAGGATCGTTTAGCTCTTCGCAGTCTCTAAGGAAGCGGCATCACCCCATGACCCCCGTTCTACTTTTTATCCTCGGCGTTGTTGTCGTGGCGCTTGGCATTGCCGCGTCGATTGCGCTGCACGAAGTGGGCCACCTGCTGCCCGCCAAGCTGTTCAAGGTCCGCGTCACCAGATACATGATCGGCTTTGGTCCCACGCTTTGGTCGCGCCGTAAAGGCGAGACCGAATACGGCGTCAAGGCGATTCCCTTGGGCGGTTACGTCTCCATGATCGGGATGTATCCGCCCAACAAGGAGGACGGTTCCGTCAGGCCCTCCAGCACCGGAATGTTCCAGACCCTCGCCACCGAAGCCCGATCCGTGGCGCACGAGGAAGTCGGTCCAGAAGACAAAGATCGTGTTTTCTACCGCTTGCCGGTATGGAAGAAAATCATCATCATGCTGGGTGGGCCGGCCATGAACTTCATCCTCGGAATCGTGCTGACCGCTGTATTGCTGATGGGGTTCGGCACGGCCCAAGCCACCACCACCATCTCGGATGTGTCCAAGTGCCAGGTAGCGGCCGGTGAAACTGTCGATCCTAATTCGTCGAATTGCCAACTGACACCGGCTGCGGCTGCGGGACTGCTGCCCAACGACAAGGTCATGTCCTTCGACGGTCAACCCGTGACCAACTGGAACGAGTTCACGGAGAAAATTCGCGCCTCGGCTGGCCGCGAAGTACCCATCACCGTAGAACGAAATGGCGCCGTGGTGGACACCACCGTGACCCCCGTGCTCTCGTCGAGGCCCATCGTGGGCACCGATGGGCGGCAGGCGACGGACAGCTCAGGCACCCTCCAGTACCAGGACGTGGGATTCCTCGGCATTGGTGCGCAGACGGCGTTGGTACCGCAACCGGCGTCGACCGTTCTGCCCATGGCGGGCGAGAACATCCGCCAGGTGGCTGGCGTGATCCTGAACCTGCCCGCCCGCGTGGTGGGCGTGGCCAAGGCTGCCTTCAGTGCGGAGCCGCGAGACCCCAACGGCCCCATCAGTGTGGTGGGTGTGGGGCGTGTGGCCGGTGAAGTCGCCGCTATGGAGGAGATCCCGGTGGAATCCAGGGTTGCCACTCTGATCGGCATCCTGGCCGGCCTGAACTTTGCCCTGGGTGTTTTCAACCTGGTGCCGCTGCTGCCGCTCGATGGCGGCCATGTGGCGGGCGCGCTGTATGAAGGTGCTCGGCGGCGGGTGGCAAAGTTGTTCCACCGACCAGACCCTGGTGCCTTCGACATCGCAAAACTGTTGCCGCTGACCTACGTGGTAGCTGTGCTGTTGATGGGCATGAGCGCGCTGCTGATCTATGCAGACATCGTCAAACCGGTCAACCTCTTCGGCTAGACCTCGTTTAATCAGTCAAATACAGCTGATTTTTTACAATCAGCCAATAATGATTGATTCTTGAAAATGAGACGTATATGGTTGATTCATGTTTGTGATGACCCTTGATCAGCGCGGCAGCACCGGCGACCAGGACCGCGTGCCGGAACTCATCGCGGCCCTCGCTCAACGGAGTGCTACAAACTTTGAGCGTTCCGTAGGCGACGAGTTGCAAGGCGTGGTGGCGTCCGCCGCAGATGTTGTGGACATTGCACTCTTCGCTCTCCGCGCGGGCCACTGGTATGTAGGTATCGGCCTAGGTCCCGTGCAGCTCGCCGCCAGCTCAAGCCCAAGAGAGGGGGCCGGCGCGGGGTTTATCGCTGCCCGACGCGCCGTGGAAGCCGCCAAAGCAGCTGGCCCCTACGTGCCATTGTCGGTGGTCTCCGGCACCATGGGACAAGACAGCAGGAATCGCCACGAGATCCACGAAGGAGTTGGGATGGGTGAGCTCGCCAGTGCCAGTAGCAATGCCGAAGCGGTACTGCGGTTGCTGGGTCGCATTGTCCAGGACCGCACCACCGCCCAGTGGCGTGTTGTGGACGCCTTGGCACGGCACGGGAACAACCCCTACGGCAAACAGAAACAGGTAGCCCAGGAGTTGGGCATCACCGAGCAGACGGTCAGCCGCACCGTGCACCGCTCCGGCTGGCAAGAAGAGCAAGCCGCCCGGCCGGCAGCCCAGATGCTTCTTGACTATGCACATCGACAAAGCGTCGCCACGGGGAGCCTGGCTGCCGGTACCCCCGAGGCGGGCTAGCCGATGGATGCGATCTGGATTGCCGTTGCCTTGGCCGTGGCTGGCTTTGCCGGCTGGCCCGTCACGGCGCTCGTCTTCAAGCTGGCGCGGACTATCGATGAAAAAGCTGACGCTGCCAAGGCCGCCGAGGCAGCACGACGGCGGACCGACGATCCGTCCGCAGATGTCACGGTGGACCAACCGCACAGCCGTGCCGCCCCGGCCGCCAGGGGTGCCGGCGCGCAGGGCCACGGCGACCAAAAGGTCGACGGCGAGCTGACCGCCCAATGGGCGCCGTCGTCGTCCGCCTCTGCGTTACCTGCCGCCGGGACGTCAGCTGCCCCTGCCCCACCCGCCACCTCAGGCAACGGGCAGCGAATCCTGCGTGGCGGGGCGATTATTGGCATCCTGGAGCGGCTGGGAGTGTGCCTGGCGATTCTGACTGCACAACCGGTGGCCATCGCCTACATCGTGGCTATCAAGGGGCTGGGAAGATTCGCCGAACTGAAAGAAACGCCCGTGGCCGCCGAGCGGTTCATCATCGGCACCCTGGCGTCCATGCTGTGGGCGGCTGGAACAGCGGCGGCCATCAAGGTGATGTTCCTTTCCTGACGGCGGAGGCCGGAGCCTGGGACGCACCAGAGCGTGCAGTAGCCGGATGGGTCTAGACCCGGCGGAGGGATAGGGTAGCCGTATGACAGTTTTTGCCGTTGAGTACGTATACACCGCCAATTCCACCGATGCCCGCGGCGAGGCCCGGCCGGCCCACCGCGAATGGACCGGGGAACTGGCCCAGGCCGGAACCATCCTGGCCAGCGGCCCGTACGGCGATGGTGCGGGTGCCCTGCTGATCTTCCAGGCCGCCGACGAACTGGCCTTGAACGGTATTCTCAAACAGGATCCGTTTGCCGCAGCTGGCGTCATCGCCGGCACCAAAATCACCGAATGGTCACCCGTCACCGGCCAACTCGCCGGGTACGTTGCGTAGCCTCTTCACCCCTCTCACCATCAGGAGCCTTTCGTGACCTCGGTCAGCCTTGGAATGCCGTCAGCACCGCCACCCGTCCTCGCCCCGCGCCGCAAAACGCGCCAGATCAAGGTCGGTTCGGTGGGCGTCGGTTCGGACTCGCCGATCAGCGTTCAGTCGATGACCACCACCCCCACCACGGACATCAACGCCACGCTGCAGCAGATCGCAGAGCTGACGGCGTCCGGCTGCGATATTGTCCGGGTTGCCTGCCCGTCTGCCGATGATGCCGAGGCCCTGCCCATCATCGCCAAAAAATCCCAAATTCCGGTGATCGCTGACATCCACTTCCAGCCGAAGTATGTTTTCGCCGCGATCGAAGCTGGCTGCGCCGCGGTCCGCGTGAACCCGGGCAACATCCGCAAATTTGATGACCAGGTCAAGGAAATCGCCCGCGCCGCCAAGGACCACGGAACCTCGATCCGCATCGGCATCAATGCCGGCTCGCTGGAGCCCGGCATCCTTAAAAAGTACGGGAAGGCCACCCCCGAGGCGTTGGTCGAGTCTGCCGTGTGGGAAGCTTCCCTGTTTGAAGAGCACGGCTTCCGCGACTTCAAGATTTCGGTCAAGCACAACGACCCCGTGATCATGGTCGCCGCCTACGAAATGCTCGCAGAGCAGGGCGACTGGCCGCTGCACCTGGGCGTCACCGAGGCCGGCCCCGCATTCCAGGGCACCATCAAGTCAGCCACCGCGTTCGGCGCATTGCTGGCCAAGGGCATCGGTGACACCATCCGGGTCTCGCTCTCCGCCCCGCCGGTAGAGGAAATCAAGGTGGGCAACCAGATCCTGCAGTCGCTGAACCTCCGGCCGCGCAAGCTGGAGATCGTGTCGTGCCCGTCTTGCGGACGCGCCCAGGTGGACGTCTACACGTTGGCCGAACAGGTGACCGCAGGGCTGGAGGGAATGGAGATTCCCCTTCGCGTGGCCGTCATGGGCTGTGTTGTCAACGGTCCCGGCGAGGCCCGCGAAGCAGATCTTGGAGTTGCGTCCGGCAATGGCAAGGGTCAGATTTTTGTGAAGGGCGAAGTCATCAAGACTGTGCCCGAAAGCGAAATTGTTGAGACACTGATCGAGGAAGCCATGCGTATCGCTGAGGAGATGGGGGAGGCTGATGGCGAAGATGCTGTCAAAGGTAGCCCCGTGGTTAGCGTCTCGTAGGGACGCACCAGATCCCCCGGGACTATCGGTACGCACCCTCGACAGTCACGATACTTCCGCGCTTCGCGGCCTGGCGCGCCAGGACCCCATCAGCAACGTCTTCATCCTCGCCCACCTGCGCTCGGCAGGCAGCGCTGCGCCCACCACGGGCGGGGCCGGGATCATTGGGGTGTTCGACGACGGCATGCTGGTGGGTGCCTGCTGGGCGGGCGCCAACCTGGTCCCCATCCAACTCGAGCCGGAGCTGGCCGGTCCAGTAGCCGAGATGGCTGCCAGCTCAGGGCGACGATATGCCTCCGCTTTTGGTCCGGCCAAAGCCGTCCTGGCCCTCCACGGTGAACTCATTCATCGCGGCCACCGGTCCCACGAGGTCCGTGCCGACCAACCCTTGATGATCATCGACACCCCGCCGCTGCTGGAATCCCACCCTGGCCTGAACCGGGGCATCCTCGCTGACTTTGAGCGGATCCTGCCTGCATGCGCCGCCATGTTCGAAGAGGAAGTCGGCTACTCGCCGTTCCTCGGCGGGCGTGAGTTTTACAGCCGCAGGGTAGAGGGGCTGATCCGGCAGGGGCACTCCCTCGTCCACCTCAACCAAGCCGGCCACGTGGTGTTCAAGGCCGAGCTTGGTGCTGTCACGGCAGAGGCAACCCAGGTGCAAGGTGTCTGGATGAACCCGGACTACCGCGGACGTGGCCTGAGCGCCGCCTACATGGCCGGCGTCGTTGAGCACGCGCGCCTGCTGGCGCCCGTGACCAGCCTTTACGTCAACGGCTTCAACAGCCGGGCACGTTCCATGTATGAACGGGTGGGCTTCCGGCAAGTGGGAACCTTCGCTACAGTTCTGTTCTAGCTGGCGACTGCCGGATCACGGACACTATGGGGGACTCGATGAAGACTTTGACGCTGCGCACCTTGGGCGCCACCTCGCTGCTCGCGCTGGCACTGGCTGGTTGCTCGAGCTCCAGCGACACACCGGCTGCCAGCGAGTCGGCACCTGCAGCGGCGTCCGCCGCACCTTCGTCTGCAGCGCCAACAGCCGACACGAAGTATTCCGCAGCTGACCTTTCCGGGATCCTTGAACAAGTTCAGGATTCCACCGGAAACAAACTGCAGGTGCTGCCCACCACCACCATCGAGGGCACCGTGGCGCAGACCAAGGACCTGATCGCCAGCATGGACATCAAGCCCGAAGAATGTAAGACGCTGGCAGCTTCCGGTTCCGTCCCGGATATTGACGGTGCTGTCCTGGCTGTCGGTCAACACACCGACTCAGCCACTGGATCCACGGTTGCCGTGTCCCTCATCTCGGGGTTGGACGCTGCTGCCTTCAGTAAATCTTTGACGCAGTCCACGGACCTGAAGAGCTGCGCGGACATGAGCATGACCGTCGCCGGCATGACCGTGTCCGTCAAGGTCACAGTGCTGGACGGCGTGGGAAGCACTCCGGAAACGTTGGCCTATCAGACGGATACCACGCTCCCCAACGGGACAGTTCAATCTGTGGTGACGGCCCAGCTTCAAAGGAACGGCGTAGTCATTTCGACTGTTGCCTCAGGTGGGGCCAACGTAGCCGCAAATGCTGCGGAGGCCGGCAGCCTGATCGACGCCACGGCAGCATTGATCAAGTAGCATTCGGGCGTGCCACGCCGGTGATGTCGCCGGTGAGATAGCGCTGAATGGTGGGGGCGACACTACGGACCACGTCCTCTGGAGATGCCGATGCGAGTGGCTCAAGCCGCACCACGTAGCGGACCATCATCAGCCCCACCACCTGGCTGGCCGCTAGGCTGCCCCGGAGTGCCACATCTGTGGGAGCTCCGGGCAGCCCAGCAGTAACGCGAGCAATGATCAGCCGGCCCACCACGTCCCGCAGCAGGGCCGTCCGGACGGTTGATCCCAGCGTGCCCCGAGCAAACGCCACCAGCCGTGCCTGGGCGGGACCCTCCCAGAGGCGTAGTACCGCGTTGACCACAAATTCGCCACGGTGTTCCGGCGCCGTCTCCGCGAGGCCAGCAAGCATCACCTCCGGATCCGCGGGCAGCTCCACACTTTGGCTGAAGAGCTCCTCTTTCCCGGCGAAATAGTGGTGAATCATTGCGGGATCAACGCCAGCCAGCCGGGCCACCTGACGCAGGCTGGTGCCATCGTAGCCGTGCTCGGCAAAGAGCCGGCGCGCTGAATCGAGAATGGCGGACTTGGATTCGCCAGCACCAACTCGCCGCCCACGCCTGGGTCTACCGGGATCGTTCGGAAAGCTCACTTGCTCTGCCGACGCAGGGTGAGGGCGGCAAGAACCAAGACACCCAAGGCGATGGCAGCCATGACTCCGGCATCTTGCCAGAGTCGGGCAGTCGCGTCCTGGTTGGCGGCGACTTCCTGCAGCGCATCAACGGAGAAGGTCAGTGGCAGCACATTCGAGATGGCCTCCAGGGCATCATTCATCCGGTCTCGTGCCACAAACAGCCCGCACAGCAGGATCTGCGGAACCACCACCACCGGCATGAACTGAACTGCCTGAAACTCGGTCTTTGCGAAAGCCGAGCACAGCAACCCCAGGGCCACGCCCAACACGGCGTTCAGGACGGCAATCAGCACCACCAGGGCTGGGGAGCCGGAGATCGCCAGGCCGAAGGCCCAATAAGCCACCGCCGTGGCAACCAAAGACTGCAGGGCAGCCATGACGGAGAACGCGAGTCCGTAGCCGAAGAGCAGGTCTGCCTTGTGTACGGGTGTGGTCAGCAACCTCTCCAGAGTGCCGGACGTGCGCTCACGGAGCATGGTGATGGAAGTGACCAGGAACATCACCACGAAGGGAAAGATCACCAACATCATCAGACCAACTCGATCAAAGGTTCTGGGCTGGCCGGGCAGGAGCGTCTCGTTTTCGTATAGGAAGTACACGGCGGTCAGCAGCAGGGCCGGAACAACCAGGATCAGGGCAACGCTGCGGCGGTCATGGCGCAACTGCTCCAGCACCCGGCGTGCCGTCGCCAGCAGCATGGAAACGTCCATCACCGCACCTCCTCGGTGGATGCGGACCTGTCTCCAGAACCGAGTTGATCTTGATCTGTATCACGGATGACGGCGAGGAAGGCTTTCTCCAGATCCGGGCTGCGTCCGCGTCTGCTGAGTTCCGCGGGGCTCAGTTGGGCCAGCAACCGGCCACCGCGGAGCAGGAGCAGGTTCTCGCAGTGACTGGCCTCTTCCATGACATGGCTGGAGACGAGCAGCGTTGTCCCGGCCTGGGCCATGGCCCGGAAACGGTCCCAGAGATCAGCGCGTAGCACGGGGTCCAGCCCTACGGTGGGCTCGTCCAGCACCAGCAATTGTGGCCGAGCAACCAAAGCGCAGGCCAGGGAAACTCGGCTCAGCTGACCTCCGGAAAGGTCCGCCGCCTTGCGTCGGCTCAATTCAGCGAGTCCGACGGCGGAAATCGCCGCATCGACGTCGGCTTTCCCTTTGCGGTGCATGGCGCCGAAGTAGCGCACGTTGGCCTCGACCGTCAGGTCAGGGTAGACGCTGGGGGACTGGGTAACGTATCCCACGCGATGCCGGAGGGCTGGACTACCAGCCGGCTGGCCGAGCACCTGGATGCTTCCCTCGGAAACGATCTGGACTCCCACGACCGCTCGCATGAGGGTGGTTTTCCCGCTGCCGGAAGGCCCCAAAAGCCCTGTGATCTGGCCGACGGGAATCTCGAAGTTGAGCCCATGCAGGACCGGTACTTTGCCGCGGACCACGCTCAACAGGCTCGCGGTGACCGCTGAGCCTGAAGGCGGAGTGCTTGGCTCGATTGCTGCTGAATGTGACATGGCCACTTCCAATCGCCGGCAGGCTTCCTGGTGGAAAGTGCCAAGAATTCATCACCTGATGAATTGAAAGTAGGCCTCTGAGTCTTGAACGTCAAGGGCCCCTGTGGTGGCGAGGCGAACATCAGCGGCCTTGTTATTGTGGCCGGCATCACATAGATTCAAATCTAGCTTCGTGGCAGCGATCTTTGACGGTCTCAGGTGTCGCTGCGCTGCCGCGGTTGGGCGTTGAGCCACGTCCGGATGCAATGACCAGCCCTTAGGCGGCCAGGGGCTTTGCATACTCCGGGCGTGGCTCTACTGCGTCGGCTCTACGGCGTCGGCCCTCCCGCCGGGCAACCGGTAGATTGGTTCTAGAGAAATTTGCCGCGCCTGCTGTTCCAGCACCTGCCCAGAAACGGACACCACCCGTGATCCAAAGAATGTCCCAGCTTTTCCTGCGCACCCTGCGTGAAGATCCTGTCGATGCTGAGGTCGCCAGCCACAAATTGCTGGTCCGCGCCGGGTACATCCGCCGCGCCGCCCCGGGCATCTACACCTGGTTGCCGTTGGGCCTCAGTGTCCTGCGTAAGGTCGAAGAAATCATTCGCCAGGAGATGTCCGCCATCGGCGCCCAGGAAGTCCACTTCCCGGCGTTGTTGCCGCGAGAGCCGTACGAAGCCACCAACCGCTGGACCGAATATGGCGAAGGCCTGTTCCGGCTCCAGGACCGTAAGGGTGCCGACTACCTGCTGGCTCCCACGCATGAGGAAATGTTCACGCTCCTGGTCAAGGACCTGTTCTCCTCGTACAAGGACCTGCCGCTGAGCCTCTACCAGATCCAGAACAAGTACCGTGACGAGGCCCGTCCCCGGGCAGGCCTGCTCCGCGGTCGCGAATTCATCATGAAGGACTCCTACTCCTTCGACATTGACGAAGCTGGCCTGGATGCAAGTTACGCTGCCCACCGCGGCGCGTACCTGAAGATCTTCGCCCGCCTTGGCCTGGAGGTTTTGCCGGTTTCAGCGACTGCCGGTGCCATGGGTGGGTCCAAGAGCGAAGAATTCCTGTTCCCCACGGAAATTGGCGAAGACACGTTTGTGCGTTCTGCAGGTGGCTACGCTGCCAACGTCGAGGCGGTCACCACAGTGGTTCCGGCGGAGATCGACTTCAGCGCGGCCCCTGCCGCACGCGTCCTGGACACCCCGGACACACCCACCATCGAGACGCTGGTGGACGCAGCCAATCAGCTCGCCCCCCGGACGGGCGACGACGGCCCCTGGACTGCCGCCGATACCCTCAAGAACGTGGTCCTTGCCGTTACGCTGCCCACCGGTGAGCGCCAGATTGTGGTCATTGGCGTCCCCGGCGATCGTGCCGTGGACCTCAAGCGCGTCGAAGCCAACATCGGCTCCTACCTCCCCATTGCCGGCGAGATCGGGCTCGAAGCAGCGAACGAAGCAGACCTGAAGAAGCAATCGCTGCTCGTCAAGGGCTACATCGGCCCGGGTCAGTCGCTGGATGCTGCCGTCCTCGGGTCAGAGGGCGCTGCCAAATTGCTCTATCTGGTAGATCCTCGGATCGTTGCGGGTACCAGTTGGATCACGGGAGCCAACGCTGCCGGACAGCACGTCTTCGGCCTGGTGGCTGGACGGGACTTCAGCTGGGACGGCACCATCGAATGCACCGACGTCCGCGCCGGTGATCCCGCTCCGGACGGCTCCGGGCCGCTGGAGACCGCCCGGGGCATCGAAATGGGCCACATCTTCCAGCTCGGCCGGAAATACGCCGAAGCGCTTGAACTGAAGGTGCTGGACCAGAACGGCAAGCAGGTCACCGTCACCATGGGTTCCTACGGTGTAGGTGTCACCAGGGCTGTCGCTGCCCTGGCCGAAGCCAACCACGACGACAAGGGCCTCATCTGGCCGCGCGCCGTCGCGCCTGCCGACATCCATGTTGTCGCCGTCGGCCGTGGCGAGGAGATCTTTGCCACCGCCGCACAGCTTGCCGAGGATCTGAGCGCTGCCGGCCTGAACGTCATTTATGACGACCGGCCCAAGGTGTCCCCGGGCGTCAAGTTTGGCGACGCCGAACTGCTGGGCGTCCCCACCATCCTTGCCGTGGGTCGCGGCCTTGCGGATGGCGTCGTCGAAATCAAGGACCGTCGCAGTGGTGAAGCCGAGAACATCGCTGTGGACAAGGCCGTTGACTACGTGGTCAGCGCTGTCCGCGGACAGTAGCACCGGCGCGCTCTGGTGGGACTGGAATCGCTTGAACTGAGCACACTGCTCCTGTTGGTTCTGGCTGGCTTCGCTGCTGGTTGGGTTGACGCTGTGGTGGGCGGTGGTGGCCTCATTCAGTTGCCGGCGCTGCTCCTGGTGCCCGGCATTTCCCCCGTCCAGGCTTTGGCGACCAACAAGCTGGGTTCAATTTTCGGCACCGCCACGAGCGCAACAACTTACTATCGCAGGGTCCGTCCGGATCTCCGGACGGCCCTGCCCATGGCCGTGATTGCGCTGGCTGGGAGTTTTGCCGGCGCAATCCTGGCAGCGTCACTTCCGTCCAGTGTGTTCAAACCGATCATTCTGGCGGCCCTGGTTGCTGTGGCGCTTTTCACCGCCCTCAAACCAGACGTTGGCGGGATCACGGAGCTACGCCACGACGGCCGGAAGCACTACGTAGTGGCATGCCTGATTGGTGGGATTATCGGTTTTTACGACGGGCTGATCGGGCCCGGCACCGGATCCTTCCTGGTCATCGCGCTCGTGTCCGCCATGGGCTACGCCTTCCTTGAGGCGAGCGCTAAGGCAAAGATCGTCAACATGGCTACCAATGCCGGGGCGTTGCTGTTCTTCATTCCGCATGGATCCATCATCTGGGGCCTTGGCCTGCTTCTAGGAGTCGCCAACATGGCTGGCGGCTACCTCGGGGCGCGAACGGCAGTGAAGCAAGGCAGCAAGTTCGTCCGCATCGTCTTTTTGCTGGTGGTCGCGGCCCTGATCATCAAGCTGGGCTCCGACGTGTGGCAGGACAATTTCGCCTGACACCTTTCAACGTGACCGCAGGATCTCCGGGAGGGCTGGCCGTTTGGCTGCCATAGCTCCGGGAGGCTTGCCCGATTGGTTGCTATAGCTCCGGGAGGGTTGGCTTCAGGAGGCGGGGGACTCGGATGCTGCCGCGCCCGGCTCGGGCAAGGAATGTGCGGCGGGTAGACCCGGCAAGGTTCGGCCAGCAAGAGTGCTGGCCACCCAGAGTGAGCGAGCCAGGTCGCCTTGGTGCCCCGGATTGGCGGCGTACCAGAGGGCATTGTCTACCTCCCGGGCAATAGCCCATTGGCGCGCCACATCGGCGTCCAGCCCAGCGAGCGCGCTGACGTGGTGGCAGCGCTCGAGGAGGCCCACTTCGGGATCGGAAGCCGGCAGGTCGCGTAGTCGGTTCCACAGGAGCGGAGCTACAGCGAATTCTGGTTCACCGATCATGGGCTGGGGATCTATGGCCGCAAAACTTTCTGTGTGGTTCGACGTGGCGGACGAGTTGTCCCTGGCCAGGATGTTGAGGAAGTGGAGGTCGGTATGGACCAAGACGTCCACCCCGGAGCGACGCCCCACGGCCCCTCGCGTCTGGCAGACCTCGAGTGCGGCTTCCAGGAGCCAACGCGGGAAGGGGCGTCCCAGCTGATCCCAGTCGGCTGGGAGAGTATCGCTCCACTGCTCTGCCTGGGCGGCCACATGGATAAACTCACTCCATTCCGGCCTGCCGTCCGGGCGGATGGACAGTTGTGGTACCAAAGCCGCCCATGCTTCAAGGGCTAAGTCCATGGGTTCGGAGCTCAAGGACCGGTCGCCGTCGAGCCGCTCCAACAGCATGGTGCAGGACGCAGGATGTGCGGCCAGCAGCCGAACGGCACCCTGGCCGTTCCATAGCGCCAAAGCATGGCGTTCAACCAAGGCTTCGTCGTGCGGGTAGGCGATTTTCAGGGCCGCGGTGGATCCGTCTGAATCCCTGACGGGAAGCACCATGCCGCCGTGGCCGCTCCAAGGGAGCACCCCCGGAGCGAGATCAATACTCAGTTGCCAGCGTTCCAGGGAGCTGCGAATCAATTCGGGCAGGGAATCCAGCCATCGTCGGCCGGAAGCTTCCCTGGAATACCGGGCAACAAGCCCTGGCGGGATCGTGACGCGTGCGGGCTGACTCATGAGACCACCCTAATCGGGGCTTGAGTCCGGCCCAGACCGAATTCCGTGGCCCTGAACGTCAGGGAACCTACATGCCGTTACGGCGAGCCAGCGGTTTCCGGGTACCGCTGTTCCGCGTGCGGGCTAAGCCGGTAGGTCACTAAGGCGTCGGCGGTGACAGGGCAGGCAGCGCGTTCTCGTCCAGGACGAGACCGGGAAGGTGCCCAACGTTTCCGCCCCAGGCGTTGGTCCGACGCGCCGCAGACAGCAGTCCGGAAACCGCCCATTCCCGTTGCGTTGCAGCGCTGACGGCGATGGCGTCGCCGTACGCTGCGAGGGAACTGCCTTCAAAAGCCGCCAACCCGGCCGCTGGGTCGGCGAGAAACTGCCCTCCGATGGCATAGCCCGGCTGGGGCGACGGTGGAGTACCGCAGTCGAGGCGACTATGTGCCGCGGCCTCTTCCGCACCTCGGCGATGCTCAGCCAGGAACGTCGACGCCGGTCCCCGCTGGGCCGCGTTCAGCCTGGTCAGGGCTACCTGGTAGGCGTAGACGGCTTGGTGCCCACGCTGCGCGAGGACTGAAAAAGCTTGCCCTGCATCCGGGGGAACGGTCAGGGCGGTTCCCGCGTTTGGCGTTCTTGTCGCTGCTGGGCTCGGACTGGCTGTCCCCGTACTCGCCGGTAAACAGGCTAAGGGCGTTGCGCCGGAGGTTGCAGCGGCCTTGCCGGAAGCTGGCGCTGTCCCTGAACCGGCGGGTGGTGCGGCGCTGGAGTCGGTTGGTGCGGTAGGGCTTGTAGCCGTTGGAGGCGCCGGCGCGGCGGCGGCCTCTGGTGCGCCCACGGCGGCAGCGAGTTTCTCGGCTGCCAAGAGTTGCGCCACACCGGCGCTGGCCAGCAGCCTGGCCATTCCGCCGTCGACCGTCCTGGCGTCCTGCAGGCGGGTGCGTGCGCTGGCTGCCAGCGTGCTGGCGAGCGCCGGGGGAGTCGGTGCGGAGCGTGGCGTGGCGGACTGTGTGGGCGTGGGTGTGTGGGACTGCTGGCTGCTTTCGACGGACCCGGCCGGACCCGTCACAGGAACCGCCGTCACAAGGGCAGGCGCGGCCGGATCCTGAAGCGCCCGCGCCTGGAAGGTCAGCAAGGTCACAACGTCGTCCAAGGTGGCGGCAGCAGCGCCGTCGACCGCTCCAGAGTTGGTGAGCCTGAGGCTGTCAGATCGGATCGCGAGGGCCTCGTCGTAGGCATCAGCTCGGGCCAATTCAGTGGCCGACGGTGGCGGTGGAGCCGGTGGATCCGCGGGAATCAGGGTCAAACCGAGGCTGAGGACCACCAAGGTGGCGAGTGCCAACACAGCAACGCGGAAATTCTTCGCCGGCCGGCGCTCGTCTGTGTTCGCAGCCTTGGCCGGTTTTTCCCCATTCACAACAGACCATGCTGCCACGGCGGCCGGGAAACACCATGCTCCCGCTGCCGGTAAAGTAGCTACGCTAGTACACACAACATCATCTATAGGGAGGCGGCCGGTATCGTGAGCAACCCAGAAGCCACGGCTTCAGCAGGTCAGACCGAAACGGACGGGCTGGAGCCCGCCGCCGCACACAACCCGGAAGCCGACCGCCTCCGCGCGCTCCTGGCGCCGGTAGTGCTGGCTAACCGGCTGTACCTGGAGGACGTCGTCATCGTTGCCGGCTCACATCGGGTGGTGCACGTGGTGGTGGACCTGCCCCAGGAGGAGACCGGTGGCGTCAACCTGGACGTCATTGCTGACATCTCCCGGGCGCTGTCCGATGTCCTGGACAACGACCCCGCCGACGACGGCCGCCCGTATGACCTCGAAGTCTCCTCGCCCGGTGTTTCGCGGCCGCTGACCGAACCCCGCCACTGGCACCGCGCCCGCGGACGGATGGTTAAAGTCAACGTCATGCAGGGCGAGAACGTCACAGGCCGCATCCAGGCCGTGGACGATCAGGGCGTCACCCTGGTCCCCGAAATTGCCGTGAAAAAGGGCATGAAGCCCAAGCAGGGCGAGCCACTGACACTTCCCTTCGACAGGATTCGTAACGGAAAAGTCGAGATCGAATTCAGCCATTTCCCCGAGGATGGTCTGGAACCGCAACACAATGGACCTTCTGAGGAGGCCTGATGGATATTGACATGAGCGCACTGAGACTTCTGGAGCGTGAGCGTGAAATTCCGCTGGACCTCCTGATCCCTGCGATTGAGCAGGCACTCCTGGTGGCGTACCACAAGTCACCCGGTGCCTTCGAGCGTGCCCGCGCGGAGTTGGACCGGAAGACCGGCCACGTCACCATCTGGGCAGTAGAAATTGACGACGACGGTGCCCCCATCGGTGAATTCGAGGACACCCCGGCGGGGTTTGGCCGGATCGCGGCCAGCACGGCGCGCCAGATCATCCTGCAGCGCCTGCGCGACGTTGAGGATGACAACATCCTTGGCGAGTTCAAGGGCCGCGAGGGCGAGCTGATCGCCGGTACCATCCAGCAAGGCAACAACCCCAACATGATCCAGGTCCACCTGGGCGCCGTTGAAGCTTTGCTGCCGCCCGCGGAACAGGTTCCGGGCGAGAAATACGTGCACGGCAACCGGCTCCGCGCCTTGGTCATCGATGTCCACCGCGGCACCAAGGGCCCATCGGTCACGCTGTCCCGATCGCACCCCGGCTTGGTACGGAAGCTCTTCGAAATGGAAGTCCCGGAAATCGCCGACCACTCGGTGGAGATTGTGGCACTGGCGCGCGAAGCTGGCCACCGGACCAAGATTGCCGTCCAGGCGAACGTCTCGGGCGTCAACGCCAAGGGTGCTTGCATCGGCGAAATGGGCTCCCGGGTCCGCGCCGTGATGACCGAACTCAACGACGAGAAGATCGACATTGTCGACTTCAGCGAGAACCCGGCAACTTTCATTGCCAGTGCGCTCTCGCCGTCGCGGGTGAATTCGGTCACCATCACTGATGAGGCCACCCGGTCAGCCCGCGTGGTGGTACCCGACTACCAACTGTCGTTGGCGATCGGCAAGGAAGGCCAAAACGCCCGCCTGGCCGCCAAACTCACCGGCTGGCGGATCGACATCGTCTCGGACGCAGCGCCGGCACCGGCGGAATAGTTTCCGGCACACTCACCGGATCAGCCAAGCGCTCCAGAACGGCGTTTGAACTGGGGTGGGGCCGCGCCGCCCCCCCACCCCAGTTCGGGTAGAACGCCCTAAAGGGGCTAGAATAGACAAGTCCGCGCCTAACAGCCGGTAGCCGTGCGCCCCGAGCGTTCCTTGCCATGTGCGGGGAACCATCAGAGGGCCAGCAGATATGAACGTCAGGACGATCAACGTGGTAGAAGTGCTTTCCACTGAAAATCAACCTGAGCGTACCTGCATCGGGTGTCGAAAGAAGGGCCAGCGGGCAGAGTTACTCCGGCTCGTCGCCGACAACAGCGGTTCACCCGCGGTTGTGGTGGATCAACGACGCCGGATGGCTGGCCGGGGTGCATGGCTGCATCCCAGCGAATCGTGCCTTGCTCTGGCGATCAAGCGGAGAGCGTTCGGACGTGCCCTGCCGGGCGCAACCGACGCCACCGCCGTCGAATACTGGATCAAGCAGGGCCCGAACGTTGCCGGTGCCGTGCCGCCTGCAACACCAACCGTCCAACCTGAAAGCGGGTCAGAAAACTGATGGAAACCCGATGAGTTCCCAGCGATGAGTGCGTAACGATGACAACTTTGTTGCGCTCTGCAATGGGCCCTTCAGCAGCATTTGCGGCTGGGGTCCGCAGTAAGAAGTAGACGGTTCGTGCCTGGCTCGGTGCGGACCGAGACAGGAGAAATGTGGCCAAGGTCCGCGTACACGAGCTTGCTAAAGAGCTCGGTATTACTTCCAAAGATGCAGTGACAAAACTGCAGGAACTGGGCGAATTCGTTCGCTCCGCCTCGTCAACAATCGAGGCCCCGGTGGTGCGCAAGCTGCGCAACGCCTTCCCCGACGCCGCCAAGCAGGCAGCACCCGCGGCAGCGCCCCAGGCGTCTGCCCCCGCTGCGCCGGCACGTCCTTCAACTCCGGCACCAGGCCCGGCTGCCCCCAAGCCTCCGGCTCCTGCAGCCCAGGCGCCTGCCGCCGCAGCACCCGCCGCGCCGGCAGCCCCGGCCGCACAGGCACCTGCTGCTCCCGCGACACCGGCACCAGCCGCTGCTGCACCGTCAACCGGTGCAAAGCCTGGCGCCCGGCCAGCACCCAAGGCTGAGACGCCTGCTCCCGCTGCCCGCCAGGGCGGTTCGGGCCAGGGCTCCTCGGCACCACGCCCCGGCGGTCCCCGTCCGGGTAACAACCCGTTCGCCACTTCGCAGGGCATGCCCCGCGGCCGTGGCGGCGACGGCGAGCGTGCTCCCCGTCCGGGTAACAACCCCTTCGCACCTTCGCAGGGCATGCCCCGCGCCGGTGGCCGCAACGACGGCGAACGTCCGGGCGGTCCCCGTCCGGCAGCCGGTGCAGGTGGACCCCGTCCCGGTGGGCCGCGTCCCGCAGCCGGCGCCGGTGGACCCCGCCCTGCAGCTGGTACAGGTGGACCCCGTCCGGGTGCACCGCGTCCCGCCGGTGCTGGCGGAAACCGCCCCACTCCCGGCATGATGCCCAACCGTACCGAACGTCCCGCACCCGCTGGTGCAGGCCGTCCGGGTGCGGGTGGCCGCGGACCCGGACGTCCGGGTGGCGCCCCAGGTACCGGCGGACCCGGTGCAGGCGGCGGCGCTCCGGCCGGCGGTGGCTTCGGCAAGGGTGGCCGCGGACGCGGTGGTACCCAGGGTGCCTTCGGTAAGGGCGGCGCAGGTCGTGGCAAGCAGCGCAAGTCCAAGCGCGCTAAGCGCCAGGAACTTGAGCAGATGAGCGCCCCGTCGCTGGGTGGCGTGAGCGTACCCCGCGGCGACGGCAACACTGTGGTGCGTTTGCGCCGCGGCTCGTCTATCACTGACTTCGCCGACAAGATCGAGGCGAATCCCGCAGCACTGGTGACCGTCCTCTTCCACCTCGGCGAGATGGCCACGGCCACCCAGTCATTGGATGAAGAGACCTTCGCACTGTTGGGTGAGGAGCTTGGCTACAAGCTCCAGGTGGTGTCCCCGGAGGACGAGGAGCGCGAGCTGCTCTCCACCTTCGACATTGACTTCGAAGCCGAACTTGAAGCCGAAGGCGACGACGACCTTGAGGCACGTCCTCCTGTTGTCACCGTCATGGGCCACGTGGACCACGGTAAAACCCGCCTGCTCGATGCCATCCGCAAGTCGGACGTCATGGCCGGCGAGCACGGCGGCATCACCCAGCACATCGGTGCCTACCAGGTCACCCACACCCACGAGGACATTGACCGGAAGATCACCTTCATTGACACCCCGGGCCACGAGGCGTTCACCGCCATGCGTGCACGTGGTGCCAAGGTCACCGACATCGCCATCCTGGTGGTTGCCGCGGACGACGGCGTCATGCCCCAGACCGTTGAAGCCCTCAACCACGCACAGGCAGCAAATGTGCCGATCGTGGTGGCAGTGAACAAGATCGACAAGGAAGGCGCCAACCCGGAGAAGGTCCGCGGCCAGCTGACCGAATACGGCCTGGTTCCCGAGGAATACGGTGGCGACACCATGTTCGTTGAGGTCTCTGCCCGCCAGAACCTCAACATTGACGAACTGCTCGAGGCTGTCCTGCTCACCGCAGACGCAGCCCTGGACATGCGCGCCAACCCGAACAAGGACGCCCGCGGTATTGCGATCGAAGCCAACCTGGACAAGGGCCGCGGTTCGGTTGCCACCGTCCTGGTGCAGTCCGGCTCGCTCCGCGTCGGCGACACGATCGTTGCCGGCACTGCCCACGGCCGTGTCCGTGCAATGTTCGACGACGACGGCAGCGCCCTGACCGAGGCCGGCCCGTCCCGCCCCGTGCAGGTGCTGGGTCTGTCCAACGTGCCGCGCGCAGGCGACACCTTCTTCGTGACCGCTGACGAGCGTACCGCCCGCCAGATCGCCGAGAAGCGTGAAGCAGCCGACCGCAACGCCGCCTTGGCGAAGCGTCGCAAGCGCATCAGCCTCGAAGACTTCGACCAGGCAGTGGCTGATGGCAAGATCGACACCCTCAACCTCATCCTCAAGGGTGACGTATCAGGTGCCGTGGAAGCCCTCGAAGACGCCCTGCTCAAGATCGACGTTGGCGAAGGCGTGCAGCTGCGCGTCATCCACCGCGGCGTGGGTGCCATCACCCAGAACGACGTCAACCTGGCAACAGTGGACAGCGCCGTTATCATCGGCTTCAACGTCAAGCCCGCCGAGCGGGTTGCCGAACTGGCAGACCGCGAAGGCGTGGACATGCGGTTCTACTCCGTCATCTACTCCGCCATCGACGACATCGAGTTGGCCCTCAAGGGCATGCTCAAGCCGGAATACGAAGAATTCCAGCTCGGCACCGCCGAGGTCCGCGAAGTGTTCCGTTCCTCCAAGTTCGGCAACATTGCAGGCTCGATTGTCCGGTCCGGCATCATCCGCCGTAACACCAAGGCACGGATCAGCCGCGACGGCAAGATCATCGGTGAGAACCTCACCGTTGAGACGCTCAAGCGCTTCAAGGATGACGCCACCGAGGTCCGCACGGACTTCGAGTGTGGTATCGGTCTTGGCTCGTTCAACGACATCAACGAAGGCGACATCATCGAAACCTTCGAGATGCGCGAGAAGCCGCGCGCTTAAGGCTCGTTGATTCTCTGGCGGGGCCGTTGGGATTTTCCGGCGGCCCCGCCCCGCACTCCGCGATTGAGGGGGCCCCGCCCCTACGACGGAAGGCCAGCGATCTACGATCGTTGGCCTTCCGTCTCCGGCAGCGGAACTGGCCTTCCCAACTCTCGCAAGCTCGGGTCGGGGCCCGGCCAATTCCTTCGATGCCACTCCCGGGCCCCCTCAATCGCTCCGCGTGCAGGTGCAAGGTCACCGGCCGCGTCCCCGACATTCGATTCAAATTAGGAGTTGTTCATGGCTGATCCAGCACGGGCTGCCAAGTTGGCGCAGCGGATCAAGGTTGTTGTTGCCGAGGCCTTGGGCCGTAAGGTCAAGGATCCCCGGCTTGAGGGCATCACTGTGACAGATGCCCGCGTGACCAATGATCTTCAGCACGCCACCATCTACTACACCGTCCTGGGTGACGAAATCGTCCAAGCTGACGCTGCAAAGGGGCTGGAGAAGGCCAAAGGCGTGCTGCGGCAAGAAGTGGGCCGCAACGTCACTGTCCGGCTGACACCCACCCTCGAATTCGTGGCTGACCAGATTCCGGTCAACGCCTCCAACCTCGAGGAACTGCTCCGCGAAGCCAAGAAGCGTGACGCCGAGGTTGCTGCCTTGGCAGCCAACGCCCGACACGCCGGCGACGCCGATCCTTATAAGAGCGATGCGGCAGACATCGACGAGGACGACTTCGACGAAGAGGAACTGGACGTGGCTCCCGATGGCGAGCCCACCGAGGACAGCAACAAGTAACTTCCTGCTGGACCTGCTGGCCCGGACCGCATGCCCCCAAGGGGTGCGGTCTGGGCCGCTGTCATTTTGGGGGCTACTGTCCTGTGCAGAGGATACCCGCGCATCTGCTGCCAGGAAATGCCGTGGCAGCGTGCGGCTAGGATCGAATCATGACCGTGCCAGAAGTTGATGCCCGCGCCTCGGAGTGCCTTGAGTTGGCCGTGCAATTGGCCACTAGGAATGTTGCCGATGGCGGTGGACCGTTTGGTGCCATCGTGGTTACTTCTGACGGCGCAGTTCACCATGGCGTCAACAGGGTCACCCGCGACAACGATCCCACGGCGCACGCCGAAGTGGTTGCCATCCGGGCAGCGGCTACGGCTATGCGGAACTTCGACCTGCACGGCGCGGTCCTCTACACCAGCTGCGAACCGTGTCCGCTGTGCCTCGCGGCGGCGCTGTGGGCACGGATCGATCGGGTGTATTTCGCTGCTGATCGGCATGGGGCTGCTGCTGCCGGGTTCGACGACGCACTCTTCTACGAGTACTTTGCGGGGAACCAACCAGAACTCTTGCCGGTCGCCCACCGCGGAATCCCGTCGTCGGTCGTTCCCTTCGATGCCTGGCGATCCGCGCAGGGCAAGACCGCATACTAGGCCCGAGCCAGCGGGTCAGTGCCGCGTCGGGAACCGTGAGACGCCCTCGATCAGCTCCGACTGCCGCCCGCACAACGCGATCCTGACCCAGCCCTCGCCGATCGAACCAAACGCCGTTCCCGGTGCTAGGGCTACGCCGGCGTCGGTCAGGAACCGGCGCGTCCATGCGCGGACATCGCCCCCGCTGACATGCGAAACGTCTGCCCACAGGTAGAACGCACCCTGTGCCTGCAGATAGGGGATGCCCTTGCTGTCGAGGACGGCGGAGGCGGCATCGCGGTTCGCGCGGTAATGGTCGTGCGCGTGGATGACGTAGTCCTGTGGGCCGGTCAAGGCGGCCAGGGCTGCATACTGCGACGGCGAGGCGACGCAGGAGACGATCGCTTCCATCACGTTGTCCATGGTGCGCTCCAGGCCAGGCGGGCAGATCAGGGCACCAATGCGCAGCCCCGTCAGGCCGTACGTTTTGGAGAGGGTCAGCGAGGTGAAGACGCGGGCATCCGCTGCTGTCTCGCCGTCGAAGCGAGCGGGACTGACGTGTGGCACGTCGTAGGTAAACGCCTCGTAGCACTCATCAGAGATGACCCACAGATCGTGGCGGCGAGCCATGGCCATGAGCTCCCGGGTCAACGCTTCGCTCAGGACTGCGCCCAGGGGGTTGGACGGCGAATTGAGCACCAACACCCGGGTTTTCGCCGTGATGAGCTCTTCGATGTCCGCGACCCGCGGCATGAAATCGTGGTCCGGGTAGAGCGGATAGCCAACCGGGACGGCATTGAGCAGGTGCGCCGTCATGGCGAACGTGGGGTACCCCGGATTGGGAATCAGGATCTCGTCGCCCGGGGCCAGCAGCAGGCTCATCGCAAAATGCAGGCCCTGCTGCGCGCCGTCCACCACATACACCCGATCCGCACCCACCGGTACGCCTTGCTCAGCGCGGAACCGGGCCGCAAAGGCCTCACGGAGCGCTGGGATGCCCGCATTCGGCGTGTAGTTTGTCTCGTCCCTGTCCAGGCAAGCGATGCCGGCGTCGAGGACGTGCCGGGGGAGCGGAAAGCCCGGCTCGCCGATGCTGAGGACAATAGCGCCGGGTGTCCGCCACGCGGCCTCGGTGATTTCGCGGATCTGGTTGACGGGCACGTCGCGGGCATGGGCGGCTGGCTTCGGCATGCCAGCCATCCTAACGTTCCAAGATGGGACGGCTCCGGGCGCTGGTGCCGGTCAGCGCGTGGTTCCGGCGTCGATATACTGGGAAGCGTGCTTTCTGGACTGGTGATAGTGGACAAACCGCAGGGATGGACCAGCCACGATGTGGTTGGCCGGATGCGGCGCCTTGCAGGTACCCGGAAAGTAGGCCACGCCGGGACCTTGGATCCAATGGCCACCGGCGTTCTGGTGGTTGGCATTAATAAGGCCACCCGCCTGCTCACCTACATCGTGGGCACCTCCAAGACGTATACGGCGACCATTCGGCTGGGCCAGTCCACGGTGACGGACGACGCCGAGGGTGACGTTACCGGCTCGGCGTCCGTTGCCGGGGTGGTAGACCAAGCCATCCACGACGGCGTTGCGGAACTCACCGGCGAGATCCAGCAGGTGCCCAGCAGCGTCAGCGCTATCAAGGTCAACGGCGAGCGGGCCTACGCGCGGGTCCGGTCCGGTGAGGACGTCAAGCTCGCGGCCCGGCCCGTGACCATCCACCGCTTCGAGGTCCACGGTATCTGCCGGAACACGGAATTGGATGTGCTGGACGTTGATGTCACGGTTGAGTGCAGCTCAGGGACCTATATCCGAGCGCTGGCGCGCGACCTGGGGAATACCCTCGGCGTGGGCGGCCACCTGACAGCGCTCCGTCGCACCCATGTGGGTCCCTATTCCCTTGATCAGGCGCGCACCCTGGAGCAACTGGCGGAAGAGCTTGAGGTCTTGGAAATGTCCCAGGCAGCGCGGGCTTTGATGCCCAACCGTGAACTCAGTGCCGAGGAGACGGTCGAGATTTCCTTTGGCCGCCGGGTCGCGGCCGGTGGGACTGGCAGTGATGCCGCCACCGCAGAACGTCCGGTTGCGGCTTTTGCCCCGGACGGCAGCCTGGTCGCGCTGTTGGCCGACGCCGGGAGTTACGCCAAGCCTGTCCTGGTCTTTGCACCCGGCAACGGCTCCACCGAGGCGAGCTGACGTTGGACGCGTTCTTTTACATTGTCCTGGTGGTGGGGCTTGCCTCCACTTTGCTTTGCGTGGGGGCGGCCCTGCTGCGGAAGGTGCCAAACGACGTGACCCTGCTGTCCGTCGTTGCGGTTGAAGTGACCTTGGTGATCTACTTGGTGGGCTCCATTGTCCGGGTCATCGGGGGAGAGGTCATCGCGGGGGAGGCGTGGGAATTCTGGGGTTACCTGGTCACCGCCATGCTGCTGCCGCCTGCTGCGATCTATTGGGCAATCCTTGAAAAAACGCGATGGAGTAACTTTGTCCTCGCGGCCGTGGGCGTCACTGCAGTGGTGATGGCCGCCCGCATGAATCAGATTTGGTACTGAAGTGGAAGAAGCACGGAACATGAATGACCAGCAGCCAGACGCCGTCGGACCCGTGCCGGGAACGCCTGCCGGGAAGTCGCCAGCTGCCCGGAACACCAGGAACACCGGCCCGGGGCGGCTCCTGATTGCCGTCTATGCGGTGTTCGCCATCTCCGCGACGGCCCGCGCCGGCTACCAGATCCTGACGAAGTTCGGCGAAGCGCCCCTGGCCTACCTGCTGTCAGCGTTCGCGGCTCTGGTCTATGTGGTGGCCACAGTGTCCCTGGCCAAGGCCGGCACCACCTGGTTCAAAGTCTCCGTGCTGGCGGTGCTGGTGGAACTCATCGGAGTCCTGGTGGTGGGCGCCCTCAGTGTTTTCGATTCAGTACAGTTCCCGCATGAAACGGTGTGGTCGCTCTTCGGCCGAGGCTATGCGTTCATCCCGCTGCTGCTGCCCATTTTGGGCTTGGTGTGGCTGTATCGCCGGCGGCCGTCGATGGGGACAGCCACCGCGTGATTGCGGGTAACCTAGGAGAGTTCCGCCGCCGGCGTGGCGTCGGAACAGTCAAGTGGTCAGTTTGAGGCGAGGGTGATGGTGTACATCTGGAACGATCCGTCCGAGGTACCGGCGGACTTTGGCCCGTCAGTGGTCACGTTCGGCAACTTCGATGGCGTTCACCGGGGCCACCAACAGGTTTTGTCGGAACTGATCCGCTCAGCTCACCGTTCCGGCGCAAAGGCCGTAGCTGTCACGTTTGATCCACACCCCGCGCAGATCCACCGCCCGGAACAGGCACCGGAACTGATCATGGGCCTGACCGACAAGCTTGTGGCCCTGGGCGAAGTAGGCCTGGACGCTGTCCTGGTGGTTAAGTACTCCCTGGATTTGGCCAGCCTCACCGCCGAGGAGTTCGTCCAGCAGTTCCTGGTGGATTGCCTGCACGCCAGCCGGGTGGTCATAGGCCACGATGCCCGGTTTGGCCGCGGCAATTCCGGCGACCTCGACACCATGAAATCCCTGGGCGGGAAGTTCGGCTTCGACGTCCAGGTCATCAGCGAGTTTGGTTCCGAAGGCTACCCGCTGCACGACGACGGCGGCCTGGGCCGGCGGTGCTCCTCCACCTGGGTGCGGGAAGCACTCCAGGAAGGCGATGTGGCAACGGCCGGGGCCGTCCTGGGCAGGGCTCACCGGATGAGCGGCACGGTGGTCCACGGCGCAGCCCGCGGCAGGGAACTTGGCTTTCCCACCGCTAATCTTTCCGCCGATGCCACAGGACTGATCCCTGCGGACGGTATCTACGCGGGCTGGCTGGTGGACAAGGACGGCAAGCGCTGGCCTGCCGCCATTTCCGTCGGCTCCAATCCAACGTTCGACGGCGTCAGCCGACAGGTGGAAGCCCACGTCATTGATCGGCCCAAGGAAGCCGTGGAGGACTTCGACCTCTACGGCCAGGCAGTGGTGGTGGAGTTCACCCAGCGGCTTCGTGGCATGGTGGCCTATCGTGGGCCCGAAGCCCTGGTGGAGCAGATGCGGCTCGACGTCATCCAAGCCCACGAGATCCTGACGAAGTAGTTTTCCGCGGTCCGGAACGTACCGGGCCGCGTCACCAGGCCACCGGCGGCAGCGCCCGGGGGTGGCCTTACGGAGAGGCAGCCGTTGGCAGTGGAAAAGAACACCCGCGAGTTGGATGCTGGCATTGTCAGTGACTTCAGCTCCCGGATGAGTTACGCGTCCTACTTGCAGCTGCCCACGCTGCTGAGCGCCCAACAGCCCGTCAGTGAACCCCAGCACCATGACGAAATGCTCTTCATCATCCAGCATCAGACGACTGAGCTGTGGCTGAAACTGGTGCTCCACGAGCTTCGCAGCGCCGCGGCCTGGTTGCAGGCAGACAATCTGGGCTCGGCTCTCAAGGCGATCGCCAGGGTCAAGCACATCCAGAAAACCCTCACCGAGCAATGGTCAGTGCTGGCCACCCTGACGCCCACCGAGTACGCACAGTTCCGTGATTTCCTGGGAAACTCGTCGTGCTTCCAGTCCAGCCAGTACCGGGCCGTGGAATTTGTGCTGGGCAACAAGAACGCCAAGATGCTGCCCATCTTCGCCGCAGATGTGGAAGCCCATGCCATGTTGACGGAGGTGCTGGAAGCTCCCAGCATCTACGACGAGTTCCTGGCGTACTTGGCGCGTCAGGGCTTTGCCGTGCCTGCGGAGGTCCTGGACCGGGACGTCACCAAGGCGCACGAATTCACCCCAAGCCTGGTGCCCTTGTTCAAGCATATTTACGAGAACGCTGCCGAGAACTGGGGCGCATACGAGGCTTGCGAGGAACTCGTTGACCTGGAGGACAACTTCCAACTGTGGCGCTTCCGGCACCTGCGTACCGTGCAACGCACCATTGGCATGAAAGCCGGTACTGGCGGTTCGCAAGGCGCATCGTTCCTGCAAAAGGCCCTTGAACTGACGTTCTTCCCCGAACTTTTTGCCGTCCGAACGGAGATTGGCCGATGAGTGTTGTTGACGACCTGCGCGCCCGGGCCGAAGCCCTTGACGCCCAAGACACGTTGGCCAGCTACCGCGGCCTCTTTGAGGGCTCTGACCTGCCGGTTTCCTACCTTGATGGCAACTCGCTGGGACGCCCGTTGCGCCGGACCGCCGACGATGTGGCCGGCTTCATCCGGGACGGGTGGGGCGGCAGGCTGATCCGTGGCTGGGATGAGGAGTGGCTGGAATTGCCCCAACAGATCGGCGACCAGCTGGGCCGGGCCGTGCTGGGCGCAGGGCCCGGGCAAACCATCATCGCCGACTCCACCACCGTGGTGCTCTACAAGCTCATCCGGGCCGCGTTGGCCGCGGTGGCAGACCCCGATCGCAACGAACTCGTCCTCGATACCGAAAACTTCCCCACCGACCGCTACCTGGTAGAAGGAATCGCCCTGGAGGAAGGTCTGACCCTGGTTTGGATTAACGCCGATCCGGCGACCGGGGTCACCGTCGACCAGGTTCGGGCTGCGACGGGGCCGCGCACCGCCGTCGTGCTCCTGAGCCAGATTGCCTACCGGTCCGGCCATCTCGCGGACCTGCCCGCCATCACCGCGGCCGTGCACGACGCCGGCGCGCTGGTCGTGTGGGACCTGTGCCATTCTGCGGGGTCGGTGGAAATTGGACTCGATGATGCCGACGTGGACTTTGCCGCCGGCTGCACTTACAAATACCTCAACGGTGGGCCCGGTTCGCCAGCGTTCGCTTACGTGAATCGCAGGCATCTGGCGGACCTCAACCAGCCGATTTGGGGATGGATGGGCCGCAAGGACGCCTTTGAAATGGCGGCGGGCTATGAACCAACCGCAGGCATCCGGCGGTTCCTGAGCGGCACGCCCGCCATCCTGGGGATGGTGGCCATGCGCGGCACCTTGGACCTCATCGAAGAGGTAGGAATGGCCGCGATCCGCGCCAAGTCCGAGCAGTTGACAGCCTTTGCGGTCGACGTTTTTGACGCGCTCTTGGCACCATCCGGGGCCTCACTTGGCTCACCGCGGGATCCTGGCCAGCGCGGCAGTCACATCACGGTCGACCATCCGAACTTCACCAAGGCCAACGTGGCGGCGTTGTGGGAGGACGATGTGATTCCGGATTTCCGTGCCCCCCACGGCATTCGGGTGGGACTGTCCCCCCTCAGTACCAGCTTTGGCGAGCTGCTTGCCGGGATGAGTGCCATCCATGGTGAGTTGACCGCGTGAGGCGGGGGACGGCGTCGGGCGCTAACGCCTGAGGTGCGCGGCCTGGAGCGGTCAGCGGAAACTGCCGGGAAACAGGGGGTTGTTTCGACAACATTGGGCGCTGACCGGTAAACTGGATGATGGATCCGGCTGCAGTCCGTGGCGGCTGGCTCCTGTTGTGTGCAGCGTCATCGGTTTCGTGCCGAGGATCTTGCCACGATAGACCCGGCAGTAACGATCTGACCTGGGCCCGCACGGCACATTTTCAAGGAGTTATTGTGGCACTTGACGCCGCTGTAAAGCAGTCCATCATCAAGGAATACGCAACTGGCGAAGGCGACACCGGTTCACCGGAGGTCCAGGTTGCAGTCCTGACTCAGCGGATCAAAGATCTGACTGAGCACATGAAGGAGCACAAGCACGATTACCACACCCAGCGCGGCCTGTTGGCCATGGTGGGTCGTCGTAAGCGCATGCTGGGCTACCTCAAGAAGACTGACATCGGCCGCTACCGTTCGCTCATCGAGCGCCTCGGCCTGCGCCGCTAGTCGGACTTTGGGACGGCCCTTTTCCTGACGGATCTGGGCTGTCCCGCCAACCAAAACTAAACAGGAGGATCAACCGCATCACGCATTCGCGGTCCTCGGTAGTGATCCCCGGGAACGGCATCGACTGATCGATGCCACGGCCCGTGGGTCTCGATCGATGACCGGGTGTAGGGCCAGTAGACAGATGCTGGCTGGGTTGATGTGGCTGGACTCCGTCCAACAGAAACGGAGGTGACTCTCTTGGAGGGTCCCGAAATCCAGTTCTCAGAAGCCGTCATTGATAATGGCCGCTTTGGTAAGCGTGTAATCCGCTTTGAAACCGGCCGCCTTGCAAAGCAGGCCGCTGGCGCAGCCATGGTGTACATCGACGATGACACCGCACTGCTGTCCGCCACCACCGCCGGCAAGCACCCGCGTGAAGGTTTTGACTTCTTCCCGCTGACCGTTGATGTCGAAGAGCGCATGTACGCCGCTGGCCGCATCCCGGGTTCGTTCTTCCGCCGCGAAGGCCGCCCCTCCACCGAAGCCATCCTCGCCTGCCGCTTGATGGACCGCCCGCTGCGCCCTGCCTTCGTCAAGGGCCTGCGCAACGAGGTCCAGATCGTGGTGACCGTTCTGGCCATCAACCCTGACGAGCTCTACGACGTGGTAGCCATCAACGCTTCCTCCATGTCCACCCAGCTGTCCGGCCTGCCGTTCTCCGGCCCCATCGGCGGCGTCCGCGTGGCCCTGGTAGCTGACGAGCACGGCTCACAGTGGGTTGCTTTCCCCAAGCACTCCCAGCTGGAAAACTCCGTGTTCAACATGGTTGTTGCTGGCCGCATCGCCGGTGACGACGTCGCCATCATGATGGTCGAAGCCGAAGCAACCGACAACTCCTGGAACCTCATCAAGGAACAGGGCGCCACCGCCCCCACCGAAGAGGTTGTCTCCGAGGGCCTCGAAGCTGCCAAGCCGTTCATCAAGGCACTCTGCGACGCGCAGGCTGACCTTGCCGGCCGCGCTGCCAAGCCCACCGTTGAGTTCCCGGTCTTCCTGGACTACCAGGACGACGTGTACTCGGCGGTTGAAGCTGCTGCAGCCGAGAAGCTTGCCGCTGTCTTCCAGATCGCCGACAAGCAGGAACGCGACACGGCAACCGATTCCTTGAAGGACGAGGTTGTTTCCGGTCTCGCCGGCCAGTTCGAAGGCCGCGAAAAGGAAGTATCCGCAGCGTTCCGTTCGGTCACCAAGCAGGTTGTGCGCCAGCGCATCCTCAAGGACCAGATCCGCATTGACGGCCGTGGCCTGACGGACATCCGCCAGCTCACCGCCGAAGTTGAGGTCCTGCCCCGCGTGCACGGTTCGGCAATCTTCGAGCGCGGTGAAACTCAGATCATGGGTGTCACCACGCTGAACATGCTGAAGATGGAACAGCAGATCGATTCGCTGTCACCCGTTACGCGTAAGCGCTACATGCACAACTACAACTTCCCGCCGTACTCCACCGGTGAGACCGGCCGTGTGGGTTCGCCCAAGCGCCGCGAAATCGGCCACGGTGCCCTGGCAGAGCGCGCCCTGGTGCCCGTCCTGCCGTCCCGCGAGGAATTCCCGTACGCCATCCGTCAGGTATCTGAGGCACTCAGCTCCAACGGTTCGACGTCGATGGGTTCCGTTTGTGCTTCCACCTTGTCGATGCTGAATGCCGGTGTGCCCCTGAAGGCCGCCGTCGCCGGTATCGCCATGGGCCTGGTTTCCGATCAGGTTGACGGCCAGACCCGTTACGCCGCGCTGACCGACATCCTCGGCGCCGAAGATGCTTTCGGCGACATGGACTTCAAGGTTGCCGGTACGTCCGAGTTCGTCACGGCCATCCAGCTCGACACCAAGCTGGACGGCATCCCCGCCTCCGTGCTGGCAGCGGCACTGAAGCAGGCTCGCGAAGCCCGCCTGCACATCCTCGAGGTCATCAACTCGGCCATTGACACCCCGGACGAGCTCTCCGAGTTCGCGCCGCGCGTCATCGCCGTGAAGATCCCCGTGGACAAGATCGGCGAGGTCATTGGCCCCAAGGGCAAGATGATCAACCAGATCCAGGAAGACACCGGCGCCGACATCTCCATCGAAGATGACGGTACGGTCTACATTGGCGCCACCAACGGTCCGTCTGCTGACGCAGCACGCTCCGCGATCAACGCCATAGCGAACCCGCAGGTTCCGGAAATCGGCGAGCGTTACCTGGGTACGGTCGTCAAGACCACCACCTTCGGTGCCTTCGTGTCGCTGACCCCGGGCAAGGACGGCCTCCTGCACATCTCCGAGCTCCGCAAGCTGGCCAATGGCAAGCGCGTGGACAACGTTGATGACGTTGTCTCCGTGGGCCAGAAGGTCCAGGTGGAGATCACCAAGATTGACGACCGCGGAAAGCTCTCGCTTTCGCCGGTAGTAGCCGAGGAAGAAGGCGCAGACGAAACAGTCCGCGCCCACGCCACGGAGCCTGCCGAAGGCGTCGAAATCTAAGCGTTCCACACCCGGAACATCAGCATGAACGGCGGGGCCGGTGGACTTTCCACCGGCCCCGCCGCTGTTACCATGGCAGCTCGTCCGGCTGCCCTTCCGAAAGGCCCCAATGACTGTTGTACCTCTGCCCCTCAAGCAGAATCACCTCGGCGACACCCTAGTCCACGGCGCCGAAGGCGGTTCGGTCGTCAGGCGCTCCGTCCTCCCCGGCGGAGTTCGGGTCCTGACGGAGGCAATGCCTGGTCAACGTTCCGCCACCATTGGCTTCTGGGTCGGCGTGGGCTCCCGTGACGAGGCTGACGGACAGCACGGCTCCACCCACTTCCTGGAACACCTCCTCTTCAAGGGCACCAAGCGTCGCACTGCCCTGGAGATCGCCTCAGCATTCGATGAAGTGGGCGGCGAGTCCAATGCCGCAACCGCCAAGGAAAGTACGTGCTACTTCGCGCGGGTCCTCGATACTGACCTGCCGATGGCTATTGATGTCATCGCCGACATGATTACCGGGGCTGTGCTTGACCCGGCCGAGATGGAGCAGGAGCGCGACGTCATTCTGGAAGAAATCGCCATGGACAGCGATGATCCAACGGACGTGGCGCATGAGCACTTCGTGGCAGCCGTTCTGGGCAGCCATCCGCTGGGTCGGCCCATCGGTGGCACCCCCGATGTCATTCGTGCAGTCGCCCGGGACTCAGTCTGGGAGCACTACCAGCGCTACTACCGGCCGGACGAGCTGGTGATTACTGCCGCGGGTGGGCTCGACCACCAGGAGGTCTGCAACCTCGTGGTGGACGCCCTCGAGTCCGCTGGCTGGAACTTGGACGTTGCGGCCGCCCCTGTTCACCGCCGTTCGACGGAGCGGGCACTCGTCACCGGAACCGCTGGCCTGCAGGTGGTCAAGCGCGCTGTGGAGCAGGCAAACATCATCATGGGGTGCCCCACCATTGTGGCGACTGACCGTCGGCGCTACGTCATGAGTGTCCTCAACGCCGTGCTGGGCGGTGGGATGTCATCCCGACTGTTCCAGGAAATTCGGGAAAAGCGCGGACTGGTGTACTCCACCTACTCCTTCGCGTCCTCCTACGCCGACGCCGGCTACTTCGGTATGTACGCAGGGTGCACGCCGTCGAAAGTCCCGCAGGTCATTGAACTGTTGGGCGTCGAGCTCGACAAACTTGCCGAGCACGGCATCTCCGAGGACGAACTTCGCAAGGCTGTGGGCCAACTCTGCGGTGGGATCGTGCTGGCCCTGGAAGACACCGGTTCGAGGATGTCTCGACTGGGGCGGGCTGAGCTTGTCTCCGGCGAATACCAAGACATCGACGAAACGTTGCGGCTGATCAAGAACGTCACGGCCGAGCAGGTGCAGGAACTCGCGTCCGAGCTTGCCGCCGCGCCGCGGACAGTGACAGTGGTTGGCCCGTTCGAAGAGTCAGAGACTTTCGGACTCTAGCTTGTCACCGGCTGCGGCTACCCATATATGCCGCGATCGGTGGTGGCTCCTCTGGAAGTGCCGCCGCCGATCGACGGGTCGGGTGGCTGGGGATGCGGAGCGGGGAACCGATGTCGCCTGAAGTACGTAACCAGCTTTGAAGGGCTGGGCAGTGCCACGTGGCACCGCCCAGCCTTTTTTGCTGGTTAGTTGTGCACTTCAACGCTGTCTGCTTCAGCCTTGAGCGTAGGTCGGACTCAGTATGTCTTGGGCTTGCCCTGTCACTTACGCGGGTTGGGGTACGAGGAAGCGCGGGGGTGTGGCCGTTGGCTGTGGTGGGTGCCCGTAGGGGGTGGGGTCTTCTGGGTATGGGTGACCCGCCGGGTTCTGGTTCAGTCCGTCCTGCTGCCAGAAATCGTCTGGCTCGGGGGTGGCAAGCATGCCAGGGTGGTGGATTGCTGGGGTTCCCAGCATCGCGTAGACGAGCCCAGGCTCGGTCCAGTTCTCCCTTGCCAGCTGTTCGCTGGAGCCAGGTCTACCTGAGAGTTCTCTGCCATCCTCATGAGTGTTTTGCCTGAACGGTGCAGCAAGGATCGGCTGACTCGGCTGGCTTGGTGAATCGTGTTGGTCGGGCAGCATTGCTGAGTCTGCCTGTTTTTGCTGGGTCCAGTGCGGTGGAAGGTGCGTTGGTTCGTTGAGTGATTGTTCTGCGGGGTAGTAACGGCCGCTGGGCGAGGTCCAGCCTGGTGGGGTGGCGGTAGTTGCCGGGGTGGGAGTCCAAGTGGAGTTGTGTTTGAGGCGGTGGTGTTTGGGGCAGAGTTGCGCGGTGTTGGTGATGCTGGTGGTTCCGTTTTCGTGCCAGGCAGTGAGGTGATCGATGTCGTTGTCGGCGCTGTGGTTGCTGCAGCCGGGAAAGGTGCAGTGGGCATCGCGGAGGGTGAGCCAGCGCCGCATCGCGGTTGTCAGGCGGTACCGGGTCCGGCCGATATCGAGGGGAGCACCGTTCCGGGGGTCGACGAGTACACGATAGAAAGAGCCCGCCCCGTGAGCGAAGAGTTCACGGGCCAGCGATGGTGGGATGGGTCCGTGCCCGTCCAGGACAGCGGGTTCCTCTGTGATGCCGAGAAGCGCCAGAATTGGCACGGTGATCAAGACTTGCGCAGCAGGAGTGGGGACTTTCCCGAGCCCGAGTGCTTCCCGGAACGCGTCGCCCGGCACCCCGTAGCCTGGGTCATCAACCAACCCAGAACCGGCCAGCCCAGAACCGGCCAGCCCAGAACCGGTTCCGCCAGCGGTGCTGCCGATCTGGTTGACCGCGCCGACCATGGCAGTGTCGGTGGTGACTGAGGTGCTGTTGCCTTCGTCGGGGGCCGTGGCCCAGTCTTCGGCGACGCAGTCGTCAGGGCTGGTGGTGGCATGGGGCGAGAGGTGGGTGCTGAGTCCGGCGGTGAGGGCTGCCGTGGCGAGGACGTCGGCACGGAGTTGGGTCAGGGTGCGGGTTTCGCTGGGGTGTTGAAGGGCGCGGGAGATCGCGGTGACGCGGTTGTAGATCGCTTCGGCGGTGTGCGCGGGCAGGTACGCGTTGATCCATGCCATGCCGTCGTGGTCTGGGGTGTGCTCGACTCTGCGGTTGGTGGCGCTGCGGGTGTGGCGTTCCTGGATGGAGTCGGGGTGGTGACGTTCACGCCAAGTCCTGGCCTTGGCTTTGAGTCTGCCGGGAATCAGGTCCCCAGCGGGTGTGCTGGCGGGGTTGAAGAGGTGTTCTTCGAGGGCAGCGGCATGAGTGGGGGCGAGGTCGGTGGTTTCATCGCATAGCGCCCGAGCGTGCTGGTACGAGATGTCCCCGTTGGCCAGGGCCGCGAGGGTCAGGGGTTGCGTTGTGACGAGTTGATGGGCGGTGTTCAGCAAGGTGTTGGACGCCCCTGCGCCGAGAGTCAAGACCCCACTGACTTCCGCGACCAAAGACATCGCCCTCGCCTTCTCATGGGTGGGTGTCGTATTAGGTGGGGTCAGTGCATCATCAATGCTGATGCACTCGGCCAGCGTCAACGTCTTGATCGCCGCGAGATGAGCTTCGAGCCGGCGGATGCACCCCAGCCGTTCCAGCCGGTTCTCTCTGGCTAGTTCCAACACATCCACTGCCGCCCACGGATCGACTTCACGCCCCGAGGGCTGACAGGATCCTTCTTGGTTGCCAGGCCCTGTCGATGAGTGGATCCCATCGGTATCAGGACCTGCCGAGCCAGATTCAGAGGCGTCAGGTTGCACGACCTCGGGATCGACGGTGCGCGGTTCGCTGGCATTGGGTTCGATGGCATTCGGCTCGACGGTCAGGGTGGCGAGTTCCGCGAGAGCTTCGGTCAGAGCCGTCAAGGCTCCGTGCACCGACGCTCCCGGCCTTACAGTAACGCCAGCGCCAGACGCTCCGGCGTCATCCGCGATCCCAGCGCCAAGATCCGCAGCGACGCCAGCGTTAACACCAGCCCCAGCGGTAGGTCCTGGTGCCGAGGTAGAGCTCGCTAAGGCTTCCAGACCAGGTAGCATCCCGGCCTCACCAACCCCAGTCGCAGACCCGAAACCAGGCCCGAAAGCGTCTTCGCCCTTCATGTTTTCAGCATAGAAAGGGGGTACGACAATTCCGGAAGGGCCGCCGCCAGCCAGGAACTAGAGGCAGCTACCCGCCGGCGAAGGGCGGCAGCACGTCAACAGTGTCGTCTGCGCTAAGCAGGAGAGTTCGGTCTCGGACAGCCACCTCGTTCAGCAAGAAACTGGAACGCGAAAGGATCCGGGCGAGCGGCGGCGTTCCGACAGGCGGTTCGTCGCGCGGAACGGCTTCGATCGCGGACACCAGTGAGGCAACAGTGGCGCCAGCGGGCAGGTCAAAAAACTCTTCATCCAGGCCAGCAGCAGCGCGCGCGGCAGCGAAGTAACGTACTTTCACAGCGGTCAGCCCCCGATGGCGCTCATGCTGCGGTCAGGCTGGACGAAATCTGGGGCATCAAGCCCCACATGGTCCATGCCGTGGGCTTTGGGCTTGACCCACATGGCGTCCTGCCAGCGGCAGGCCAGTGCGGCGTCGTCGGCCCCGGATCGGAGCATCCCGAGCAGATCGACTTCTTCGCGTGAAAAGAGGCAACTCATGATTTTGCCCTCGGCGGTGATGCGTGTCCGCCTGCATTCCGAGCAGAACGGCTCCGTCACGGAAGCGATGATTCCCACTGTCCCCAGGACCGGCCCGTCAGTATCGGCAGCGACACCATCCGCAGAGCCAGCCACGCGCCGTCGGACGTCAAAACGCTCGGCAGGCGCCCCGTCGCGTTCCCGCTGATCCGGGGTGAGGATGAACGATTCGCTCAACCGTTCGCGGATCTCGGCTGCGGTGATCATGTCTCGCCGGGTCCAGCCGTGGTCGGCGTCAAGGGGCATCTGTTCAATGAATCGGAGTTCGTAACCGCGGCCCACGGCCCAGTCAAGCAACGAGGCAGCCTCGCCGTCGTTGATTCCGCGCATGAGGACGGCGTTGATCTTGACGGGCCCCAAGCCGGCCGCCCAAGCCGCATCGACCCCCGCCAAAACCTGGTCCAGGAATGGACGGCGCGTCAATTGCGTGAAGGTTTCCTGGTGAAGTGAGTCCAGGGAGACATTGATCCGGGTCAGCCCGGCAGCCTTGAGCGCGGCCGCCCGTTTGGCCAGCCCCACGCCGTTGGTGGTCATGGAGATGGGCAGATCGGGGTGGTTTCGGCGGATCTCAGCGATGATCTCAACGAGGTCGCCGCGCACCAGCGGCTCGCCGCCGGTAAGCCGGAGTTCACGGACCCCCAGGTTTTCCACCCCGATCCGGACGATCCGCACGATCTCTGCGGCGGACATCACTGCCTGTTTCGCCAACCATTCCAAGCCTTCGGCGGGCATGCAGTAGGTGCAGCGAAGGTTGCATTTGTCTGTCAGCGAGAGGCGCATGTCAGTTGCGACGCGACCGTATCGGTCTGCCAAGCCAGCGGGCGCGTCCGAGGGCCGGGTTGCGGGCACGCCGCTGGCCGGCTCATCCGCATTATCCCTGGGCCGCGGGATCCCAAGCTTTACAGTCATCTTGTCAGGCTACGCCACCTTGAGCGGTTGCCCTACCCGGGCTCAAATCTTACCGTTCGCTTTCAATTCGCCAGACGTTGATTCCTTGTCGGGGCCCCGCCATATGCTGGTGGTGTGGACACTTCCAGGCAGCAGATGACGCACGACGACGGCCCGCACCTCGGCGTGCCGCACCGCTCCGAACCGCACGGCGAAGCCCGGCCTCTGACGCAGGGTCGTCGCAGCTGGCTTGCCGCTGCTGCCGGCGTGGTCGCAGTGGGTGGCGCTGTTGTTATTGGCGAACTGCTTGCCGGTTTCGTCAGCCCGTCCCTGTCGCCGTTGACCGCAGTGGGCGGCACCGTCATCGACGCTGTCCCGCCGGGAGTCAAGGACTGGGCCATTTCCCTGTTCGGCACCGGCGATAAGGCCGCTCTCCTGACGGGCATGGCCCTGGTTATTGCCCTCCTGGCTGCCCTGGCAGGCGTAGTGGAAGACCGACGCCGATTCGCTGGTTTCGCTGTAGTGGGAGTTTTTGGCCTGGCGGGCGTAGCCGCGGTTCTGACACGCGCACAGCAAACGGCTGTCGCGGCTGCGCTGCCCGTGCTGGTGGCAGTGCTAGCTGGGCTGCTACTGCGGTTCCTGATCAAACGACTTCAGGCCTGGGCTGGCGGCCCCGCCACGTCAGCACCGGCCACGTTGCAGGACATCCAACGGACCGGGAATCCGGAAACGGCACGACGACGGTTTTTGCAGACCTTAGCCGGCGGTGCTGTGGCTACGGCCGTTGGCGGCGCCCTGGCCGGTGTCTGGCGCGGGGCGGCAGAATCCGTTCGGGCCGCGAGGGCAGCAGTCATCCTGCCCCGACCCATCTCTGCGGCGCCAGCTATCCCCGCCGCCGCCGATCTGGGCGTGGCGGGTGTCACCGCACTGGTCACACCCGCTACGGACTTCTACCGGATCGACACCGCACTGAGCGTGCCCACCGTTAATCCCGAGACCTGGACGCTTAAAGTCACCGGGCTGGTGGATCGCGAGGTGGAATTGAACTTCGCGGACCTGTTGGCGAAGCCCATGATCGAGCGCCACATCACCATCGCCTGCGTGTCCAACAACGTCGGCGGGGACCTGATCGGAAATGCCCGCTGGCAGGGGTGGCCCGTCCGGGAGCTCATGGCCCTCGCCGGACCACTGGCTGGCGCGGACATGGTGCTCTCGCGCAGCGCGGATGGGTGGACGGCTGGTACGCCGCTCGAGGCGCTGACGGACAGTCGGGACGCCATGCTGGTGGTGGGGATGAACGGTGAGCCGCTGCCGGTGGATCACGGCTTCCCGGTCCGCATGGTGGTGCCCGGCCTTTACGGCTATGTGTCGGCAACCAAGTGGCTGACCGAGCTCAAGGTCACCAGGTTCGCTGACGATCAGGGCTACTGGACGCCACGCGGTTGGACGGAACGCGGACCCATCAAGCTCTCGTCCCGGATTGACGTGCCCCGCAGCGGGCGCCAGGTGCCTGCGGGAACAGTGGTGGTGGGCGGCGTCGCGTGGGCCCAGCACACCGGCGTTGGCGCCGTGGAGGTGCGCGTCAACCGCGGTCCTTGGCAGGCAGCGAAACTGGCTGCGGGGATCTCCGTGGATACTTGGTACCAATGGCAGCTGGGCCTGGACCTCAGCCCTGGCCAATATGAGGTGCAGGTCAGGGCCACCGATCTGGCCGGCCTGGTTCAAGACGAAGCATCGCGGCCGCCAGCTCCAGACGGCGCCACCGGATTCCACACCATCCGTGTCGACGTAAAATCCTGATGACCCCAATCGAAGGCGCCGCCATGACCACGTCCCTGCCGCAATCCAGCCACGAGCACGCGAACCGACAGGCCGGGCACCCCCATGCCGCCCGTTCGGTCGCCCAACACGCCGCCGCTGTTCAGAGTCTCCTTGCTCCGCTGCGATCCGTTGACCGCACGGAGGTGTTGCCGCTGGCCCAGGCGCTGGGGCGGGGTCTGGTGCACGCCTTGCGAGCGCCGATCAGTCTGCCGCCGTTCGCCAATTCGCAGATGGACGGCTATGCCATCAGGTCCATGGACGTGCCCGACGGCGGCGCCGAGTTGAGCGTCGCTGCTCCCGTTCCAGCAGGTCAGACACCGCCGGCGCTGGCACCCGGGACCGCGGCACCCATCATGACCGGTGCCGTACTCCCTGAAGGTGCCGACGCCGTTGTTCCCATCGAGCGGGCCGTACCGGACTCCTTCCAGCAGCCGGGAGTGAGCACCACCGTGTGGTTGCCGGCTGCGGCAGCTGGGACCTTTGTGAGGGCCGAGGGGAGCGACCTGTCCGCTGGTGATGTGGCGCTTGCCGCCGGAGCGTTCCTCGGCCCAGCTCAGTTGGGCTTGCTCGCCGGGCTGGGCATCACTGACGTCGAGGTATACCGCGCCGTGTCGGTCCTCCTGGTGACCACCGGCGATGAGGTGGTGGAACCCGGCCAAGATCTGCCCGCGGGAAAAATTTTCGATGCCAACGCCACGTTGTTGGAAGCAGCCATGACCCAGGCGGGGTTGCACGTGCAGCGATCGGCCATCGCCACTGACCATCCCGACGAGTTCCTGGACCTGATCCGGGCCGGCCGTGCCGGCGTCGACCTTCTGGTCACCACCGGCGGCGTCAGCAAGGGCGCCTACGAGGTGGTCCGGCAGGCAATGGCCAGCCAGCCCGTGGAGTTCCTGCACGTGGGCATGCAACCGGGGGGTCCGCAGGGGATTGGGTCCATCGACGGACTGCCCTTCCTCGGCTTCCCCGGCAACCCGGTCAGCGCGCTGGTGTCTTTTGAAATGTTCCTCCGGCCAGCCCTCACGGCACTGCTGGGCGCCCCGCAGTCTCGGCTGCCCCTCCGCGCCACCCTCGGTCACGATCTGACCTCGCCGGCCGGAAAGCACCAGGTCCGGCGCGGATCACTGAAGCCGGGCGGCACAGTCGAGCTGGCTGGCGGTGAAAGCTCGCACCTCATGCACGCGCTGGCCGGCGCCAACGTCCTGGTGCACGTTCCGGTGGGGGTAGCTGCACTGGCCGCGGGCGATGAGGTGGAAGTATGGATGCTGTGAACGCCCAAGAGACCCCCGCCGTACTGACCCACCTGCGCCAGGACGGGAGCGCCCAAATGGTGGACGTGTCTGCCAAGGCAGAGACAACTCGTGAGGCAACTGCAACGGCGACCGTGTGCACCACCACCGACGTGATGGCCCTTCTGGGCTCAGGCGGCCTGCCCAAGGGCGACGCCTTGGCCGTGGCCCGGGTGGCGGGAATCATGGCCGCAAAGAAGACTCCCGAACTGATTCCGCTCTGCCATCCGCTGCCCATTTCGAAGGTCACCGTCGACTTCACCCTCGCAGCGGAAAGCGTCACGGTTGAGGCAACGGTCAAGACCCGCGGTGTCACCGGCGTGGAAATGGAGGCGCTGACGGCAGCCAGTGTTGCGGCCCTCAGCGTGTACGACATGATCAAGGCTGTGGACAAGCACGCGATCCTCACTGACATCAAGGTCCTCGCGAAAAGCGGCGGCAAAAGCGGAGATTGGACCCTATGACCCACCCAGCAGCAGAACCACACACCCACGGCGAGGTCCAGGGACGCAAGGCCGGTGTGGTCATAGCGTCCACCCGTGCGGCGGCCGGTATCTACAGCGACGAGACCGGTCCCGTGATCACTGACTGGTTGACCGAACACGGCTTCGACGTCTTTCCGGCCATGGTGGTACCGGACGGCGAGGCCGTGGGCGCCGCCATCCGGGCGCTGCTGACCCAGCATCCCGCCGTCGTGATTACCAGTGGGGGCACGGGCCTGAGCCCCACCGATCGGACCCCGGAGATGACGCAGCCGCTACTTGACCGGGAGATTCCCGGAATCATGGAAGCGATCCGCAACGCCGGTGCGCAGAAAACTCCCATGGCCGCGCTGAGCCGCGGGCATGCCGGGGCTGCGGGGACCACCTTTATTGTGAACCTGCCGGGTTCCCCCAAGGGCGTCATGGATGGGCTCGGCGTCCTGGACCCCATCCTGAGCCACCTCTGTGACCAGCTGGCTGGCGGCAATGACCACTGAACCGGGCTTCGAGGTGGTCCACGCCGTGCTGAGCGCTGAGCCCATTTCCGTGGCCCAGGCCATTGCCGCTGTGGAGAGTGACACCGCCGGGGCCGTCGTCAGCTTCAGCGGAGTGGTCCGCAACCACGACGGCGGCAAACAGGTTCATCGGCTCAGTTACAGTGCCCATCCCACAGCTCACCATGTGATGGCCGACGTCGTTTCCCGCCTGATCGCAGAACAACCCGAGTCCGATGCGGCCGAGCCGCCGCTCCGGATCTGGGCAGCGCACCGGATTGGCATGCTGGAGATCGGAGACCCCGCCTTGGTCTGCGCCGTCTCTGCAGCCCATCGCGGTCAGGCTTTCGCCCTTTGCACCGAACTGGTGGACCGGATCAAGGACCAGGTGCCTATCTGGAAAGAACAGTTCTTCGCTGATGGGACCGTGGAATGGGTTGGTGCGGGCGGCTGACCTCGCCGTCATCATGCCCGCCGGTTCCGTGCCCCAGCCTGCCCACCGGTAGGGTTGATGCATGACCCCACAACACTCCGATCCCATGCTGGTGGCTGTCCTTGGCGCCAACGGCCGCATGGGTGTAGAAGCCGTCAAAGCCATCACCGCAGCGCCCGATATGGAACTGGTGGCTGCCCTGGGTCGTGGCGATTCACTCGATCAGGTCACGGCATCCGGTGCCCAGTACATCGTGGATCTGACAGTGCCGGAGAGCACGGAGGCCAACGTCCGATTCGCCGTGGAGCACGGAATCCACGCCGTCGTGGGAACCACAGGATGGGACACCGGCCGGTTGGCCAGCCTCGAAGCCTTGCTGGCGGAACATCCCGGGACCGGGGTGCTGATCGCCCCCAACTTTGCCGTCGGTTCAGTCTTGGCTTCTGCGTTTGCCGCGAAGGCCAGCAAGTATTTTGAGTCCGTAGAGATTATCGAGTTGCACCACCCGGACAAGGTGGATGCCCCCTCGGGGACTGCTGTCCGGACCGCGGCACTCATTGCCGCCGAGCGCGCCACCGCGGACGTCCCCGCCAGTCCCGATGCCACCACCAGCGAACTGGCCGGTGCCCGGGGCTGTGACGTTGATGGCGTGAAGGTGCACAGCGTCAGGCTCCGCGGGTTGGTTGCCCACCAAGAGGTGTTGCTCGGTGGAGCAGGGGAGCAATTGACCATTCGTCACGACTCCTTTGACCGCGCATCGTTCATGCCTGGGGTGCTGTTGGGTCTCCGCAATGTTGCTGAAAAGCCGGGGCTGACCCTGGGCTTGGACGGCTACCTGGATCTGGGGTTCTAGGCTGTGACTGGATTCTTCGCCGTTTTCCGAAAAAACCGCACCAAGATCTGGGTGGCAGCCGTGACGCTGCTGCTGGTCTTCTATCTGGTGATCTCGTTCCAGCGCTCCATTCTGCTGCTGACAGACCAGAACCTTGCCGCGAAGGCCATTGGCGCTGCCTACCTGGTGCTGCCCATTATCGGCGCGTGGGCCATGATCCGGGAACTCATGTTTGGGGCTCGGACAGAGCAGATGGCCAAGGTGCTTGAAGCCGAAGGTGGCTTGCCCGTGGACGATTTGCCCCGGACCCCGGGTGGCCGGATTGTCCGGGCTGCCGCCGACGCCGAGTTTGAAAAGTACCGGGTTGAGGCCGAGGCCGCGCCTGAGGACTGGCGCTCTTGGTTCCGGCTCAGTTGCGCGTACGACGCCGCCGGCGACCGTAAGCGTGCCCGTGCCGCCATGCGGGACGCCGGTAAGCTATTCCGCACCAAGGTACCCGACTGAACCTTCGCCAACCCCGCTGACAGTCACGGTGCCGCGGCGGTCGCTGACGCCGCCGCCGCCGTCGTCGACGCGAAGGCCTCTGACGGTCACGGTGCCGGCAATGCCGGCATTGGGGTCCCACGAAATTGGGTCAGGCCCCTGGGCGCCAGTACCTGGTTCTCCGCTGCTGGTGGGCGTGCCGGACTGGCCGACGCCAGTTGCGGCTGCGAGGACGGCGACGGCAGCCGCAGCAGACCAGGCTTGCGGTCGGCAGGCTGCCGGATAAGGCACCGGTGCACCAAAATCAAGAGCGGAATCACCGGAGTGAAGTTCCGGCACCCGGTAGTCAAAAGCTTCGGCGACGGCGAGCAGCCCGTGGGCCAGTACAGCTGCCTCAGCCGGGAAACCCGCTTTGGTCAGTCCGGTGATGGCGATGGCAGTGTCGTGCGTCCAGACCGAACCGCAGTGGTAGGACAGTGACCAATATCCGGCCGCATCGGTGGCCAGCGTCCGGAGCCCAAAACCCGAGTTCAGCCTGGGCGAGACCAGCAACTGAGCAACCCGGGCGCTTTGCGCCGGGGTGAGGATCCCGGTACCCAGGAGATGGCCCATGTTGCTGGCCAGCGTGTCTACCGGCCGCTTGTGGCCGTCCAACGCGATGGCTGGATATCCGCCGTCGGAATCCTCAATCCAGAAGGCGGCCGCGAACCGCGCCTTCAGTGCGGCGGCGTAGCTCAGCCATTCCGCCGCCGGCTGGCCGAAGTGCGAGAGCAACGCTGCCGCTCCACGTGCCGCCTCGTAGGCATAGGCTTGGACTTCGCAGAGCGCGATCGGTCCTTCGGCCAGTGTGCCGTCACGCCACTGGACAGCGTCAGCCGAGTCCTTCCAGCCTTGGTTCGCGAGCCCGTGTCCGGTGGTGTCGATGTACTCCAAGAAGCCGTCGTCGTCGCTGTCGGCGTGTTCGCGTAGCCACCCGAGTGCTCTCTGCAAGTGGGGGAGGAGCGTCTGTATTTGATCATCCGGAAGGCCGTGCTGCCAGGCGTCGTGGAGCAGGCAGATCCACAGCAAGGTCGCATCTACAGTGCCGTAGTAGAGCGGCGGTAGCGCCAGCCCCTCGCCTGGAATGGTCAACGGCTCGGCGCGGAGTTCGTGAATGATCTTGCCAGGCTGTTCAGCCGATTCCGGGTCATGCCGGGTGCCCTGGAGTCCGGCCAAAACCCTCAGCGTAGACCCTGCGAGCTCGGTGCCCAGAGGGAGGAGCATCCGTGCCGACCACAATGAGTCCCGTCCGAAGAGGGTGAAATACCACGGTGCACCAGCGGCCAGGAATGGCTCTACGGGGTGCGTGGTGGTCACCATACGCAGCGCTGTCAGGTCTGCCAGTGCGGTGTGCACCCATCGCTGTAGGCGGGAATCATCACTATCCACCACCACGGCAGCCCATTCGGGCGTACCTGCGGCCGCTGCCACGACCGATCCGCGGTTGGCGACCTCAATGGACCACTCGACGGTGATCGATCCGCGCGCAGGAATGTTCAGCGACCACCTCAGGCGTGCGGTATTGTCGACGAGCGCAATCTCAGCGCCGGCTGCGGTGACCTGCGCCGTCGTCGTTGCCGCCGCCACTTCCGTAGCCAGCGGAGCGGCTGCCGTGGACCACGTGAGGGTGCCGCCCAACTGCTGGGCCGTGAGGGTGATCTCCTGGCTCCGGCCAGTTCGGACAATGTGCATGGCGGTAAAGTCCGCTGCCAACTCGACCACAAGTTCGGTGGACACGTCCTCGGCGAGCGCCGATTCGAGGGTGATGGCCTCCTGCATTCCGGCGTCCGTCAGGGTGCGCCGCCGGACCATGCGGAGGTGCGGGTCGGCGGCAGCGTCATCGAGGTGCCTGACGAGCGCAACGAACGTTCCGGTGGCTGCACCGCTCCGAAAGCTGCTGATGGGTTCGCCGATGGAGCCGCCCACACTGACCGACGACCTGTCCAGGATGCGGGTATCGCCGCAGTAAAGGCCGTGGATCGGGTGCGTTCCCATGGTGCCGTCGGGGCTCGACCACGCTTGCAGGGGAGCCAAGATCAACGCAAACTCGCCGCTCAGCATGGGTTGGCGGGCTTGGACTACTGGGGACTCCTGGGTTGGTGCGGAGCCGGATTCGTCAACGATAGGCATGATCGGCTCCAGGGTGGTTGGCTGGCAGAGGAAACTGGGTGGGCTTGCGTTCCGACGGTTTAGCGGCGCGCGATGGGGGCTGGCTGCCGTCCTTTGCCAAGTGCTGTGGCGGCGTGCCCCGCCCACTCCAGCGGTCCCCGCCATTTCAGCAACGCGAAGACCACGCCAACGGCTATCGCAGCCACGGCCTGGGCAAGGTAGAGCCCTTCTTCGGTCCAGCCCGCGGGAATCGGCTTGAGGTACCGGGTGGACATGAACCAGACATGCGCTGAGTAGAGCGTCAGGGTCATGGCACCTGCACCCCTTAGCGGCAGCAGCAGGTCCAGGTTCAACCAGTCAGCCAACCGTCCCAGCAGCAGGCACGCACCGATCACTGCAGCGGCCGCCGCGGAGCTATGCAACAGGTCCAGTGACGTGGCGGAGTGCGGGGCGGCCGACGCCAGCCACCACCACGACCCTTTCTGTGGGATCCCCGTGAGGTTGACCTGCAGGATGCTGTTCAGGGGGTAGCCGGGCGCATTCAGGACCGCCTCAAGGGCTGCCCTGCCGCCCCAGTCCTCCATGGCCAGGACGCCCACCGTCTTGGCAAGGACAGCAATGACGGTACCGCCGAACAGGAGCAGGACAGGCACCACTGCCTTGTGCAGGACCAGACGGCCAATCACCAGCCCCACGAGCAGGTAGGAAAGCCACTGGAAAACCGGGTAGTAACCGGTGAAGAGGAGATCGGCTATCAGCCGGTCCGGGGTTCCCACGTCTTCCCACGAGGGATTGTGGCCCAGTTGCAGCGGCGAGTTGGCGGCGAGCAGCCAGGGTCGCAGTAGGTATGCCAGCACCGGCGAACCTATGATCCAACCGGCGGTCCAGAGGCATAGTGGCTTGAGGCTGAGGCCCAGGAACGGCAGGATGCAGAAAAACAGCAGGGCGTAGTGGACCAGGATGATGGCGAGGTTCACCTCCACCCCGCCCAGGGTCAGTCCGACGGCGGCAATCACCAGGGCCCGTAACGCGATCCCTCGCCGGGCTGCCCAGAGCGATGCTCCCGTGAGCGGCTGATGCTTGCCGGTGGAAAGCGCCAGGCCCACACCCGCAAGCACCGCGAACAGCGCTGCCGCGCGGCCCGAGAACGCCAACCCAATCCAGGTCGGCGTCAACGCCGCATTGTTCTCAAAGAGTGGCAGCGAGTGGGTGGCCATCATTCCCAGCAATGCCAGGCCGCGGGCTGCGTCGACGCCATGCAAGCGGTGGGTTCCGGAGCGGTTGGGTTGCCTCGTGGACGCTCGTGTCGGGCGGCTGGGACTCATGAGCCGATCGTCTCACACCAGGCTAAGGGGATCCGGGGCATCGGAAGGGGACGCAAGCGGCACAATCCCACCAAGATCTTGAATTCGAATATATGTTCGAATATGCTGGGCGGCATGAACACTCCACCGCCGCGGGCGCCCGTTCCGCAAACGGGCAGTACAGGGCTAATGAAGGCCATGAGTCCTGGCACCGTCGACTACCTCTTCCGTCAGTTGGTGGCCGGTCGCTCATCCGAGGATGACCAGTGGGCCAGGGAAGGCATCAGCCTCGCCGCTCAGCCTGAAGGTGCCGAACTTGCCCGCAGGCTGGCCGAAACGGATGTAGATGCCCTGACTCCGCTGGAACTTTTCAACTACGTCCGGGCAGCCCAGCGGTTGGCCGCTTGGGCCGAGGACCTCCGGCAGTCCGCCGTGGGGCGCTATTGCCAAGTGCCCGACCCCACAACAACATGAAGCCGCCCGTGCCGTATTTGACCATCATCACGTCCGTGGCATTGTCCTAACCAGCGCGGGACAGGGTAACGTTTTTTCCATGGCTGATTCTTCCTCGCACGTCCCTGCCCTCGGCACCCTCCTGACCGCCATGGTCACGCCGTTCACCAAGGACGGCGCAGTGGACTACGACCAGGCCCAGGCGCTCGCGAGCAAGCTGGTGGATGACGGCTGTGACGGGCTGGTGGTGACGGGCACCACCGGTGAAACGTCCACCCTGACCGACGAGGAAAACCTCGGCATGTTCCGCGCCGTTAAGGACGCCGTGGGGGACCGGGCAGCCATCATCGCCGGGACCGGAACCAACGACACCGCGCACTCGGTGCACCTTTCGCAGGAAGCCGCAGCCATCGGCGTCGACGGCCTTCTGCTGGTGACCCCGTACTACAACAAGCCCAGCCAGGCAGGCGTCCGCGCACACTTCGAGACCATCGCCTCCGCCGTCGACGTTCCCGTCATGTTGTACGACATTCCCGGCCGGTCCTCGATCGCCATTGAGCCCGACACGATGATTCGCCTCGCCCAGCACGCCAATATTGTGGCAGTCAAGGATGCCAAGGCAGACTTCCTGGCGGCCTCGCGGGTCATGGCCGAGACGGACCTTGCGTTCTACTCGGGCGACGACGGCCTGACCCTGCCGTGGATGTCCCTGGGCGCAGTAGGCCTCGTGGGCGTCACCACGCACGTTGCCACCCGTCGTTTCCGTGCGCTCATCGATGCGGTCAACGCCAACGACCTCGACACCGCCCGGAAAATCCATGCAGAGCTCCTGCCGATCATCCGGGCCACCATGACACGCGTCCAGGGCGCTGTTGCAGCAAAGCAGATTCTTAATTGGCAGGGAGTCCTGCCCAACTCGATTGTCCGTTTGCCCCTCGTGGAGCCGGACGAAGCCGAGATCGAAACCATCCGCGGGGATTTGGCGGAAGCGGGGTTGGTTTTCTCCTGAAAGCGTTGACCAGCTCCTTTCGCCTAGAAAGAAGTGCACAATGACCCAAGTCGCCCTTACCGGCCTCGTAACTCCACCGCGCCTGGCCAAAGGCACCCTGCGGATCGTCCCGCTGGGTGGCCTCGGGGAAATCGGTCGGAACATGACCGTCTTCGAAATCGACGGCAAACTCCTGATCGTCGATTGCGGTGTCCTCTTCCCCGAAGAGACCCAGCCTGGCGTGGACCTGATCCTGCCTGACTTCTCCTACATCGAGGACCGGGTCGCAGACATCGTTGCAGTGGTCCTGACCCACGGCCACGAGGACCACATCGGCGCTGTGCCGTACCTGCTGCGTCTCCGCAACGACATTCCGTTGGTGGGCTCCCAGCTGACCTTGGCCCTGATCGAGGCCAAGCTGCAGGAACACCGGATTCGTCCCTACACCCTGACGGTTGAAGAGGGACAGATCGAGAAATTTGGTCCCTTCGAATGCGAGTTCGTCGCCGTCAACCACTCGATTCCGGATGCCTTGGCCGTCTTCCTGCGCACCGAGGGCGGCACCGTGCTGCACACGGGCGACTTCAAGATGGACCAGCTCCCGCTCGATGGCCGCATCACCGACCTTCGGCACTTCGCCAAGCTCGGCGAAGAAGGCGTGGACCTGTTCATGTCGGACTCCACCAACGCCGACGTGCCGGGCTTCACCACCGCGGAAAAGGAAATCGGCCCCACGCTGCAACGCCTGTTCGGCGAGGCCAGCAAGCGCATCATCGTGGCCTCCTTCTCCTCGCACGTGCACCGCGTCCAGCAGGTGCTAGACGCGGCCGCCAAACACAATCGCAAGGTAGCGTTTGTGGGCCGTTCCATGGTCCGCAACATGGCTATCGCCGAAAAGCTTGGCTACCTCGACGTGCCGGCCGGCCTGATCGTGGACATCAAGAACATCGACAACCTGCCGGACAACCGGGTGGTGCTGATGTCCACCGGTTCCCAGGGTGAGCCCATGGCCGCCCTCTCCCGGATGGCAAATGGCGACCACCGCGTGGTTGTTGGCCAGGGCGACACCGTCATTTTGGCCTCCAGCCTCATTCCTGGCAACGAGAACGCCGTGTTCCGGATCATCAACGGCCTCCTCAAGCTCGGCGCAGAAGTCATCCACAAGGGCAACGCGAAGGTGCACGTATCCGGCCACGCCGCTGCCGGCGAGCTGCTGTACTGCTACAACATCCTCGAGCCGCTCAACGCCATGCCAGTGCACGGCGAAACCCGGCACCTGCTTGCCAACGGCAAGATCGCCATCGAATCCGGTGTCCCCGAGGCAAGCGTGATCCTCTCCGACAATGGAACGGTGATCGACCTCAAGGAGCACCGAGCCGACGTCGTAGGCCAGATCGAAGTGGGCTTCGTCTACGTCGACGGCTCCAGCGTGGGCGAGGTCACCGAAGCTGACCTCAAGGACCGCCAGACCCTGGGCGATGAAGGATTCATCTCCATCATCACGGTGATCAACCGCACCACCGGCAAGGTGGTTTCCGGTCCGGAGATCCACGCCCGCGGCGTGGCAGAAGATGATTCGGTCTTCGACGAAATCATCCCCAAGATCAACGATGCGCTGGAAGAAGCGGTGCTCAACCGCACCGACCACACCACCCACCAGCTCCAGCAGGTGGTCCGCAGGATCATGGGCACCTGGGTCAATCGCAAGCTCCGCCGCAAGCCGATGATCATCCCGGTGGTTCTCGAAGCATAGGAGCACCTCGACTCTCGCCAGTGGGGCCCGGTTCACCAGAACCGGGCCCCACTGCTTTCTCCGGGCCGTAAATCCCCGGAATATGGGCCCAGTTCCGGTAGCGTGAGCAGCATGGCCACACGTACTACTTCCGCGCCCAACGGGACCGGCAAGGGCAGCTCCGGCAGCAGATCCGGCGGCTCCCCAAGCCGAGGAACTGGCACCGGCAGCACCAAATCCAGCCGGACCACCTCGAACGGAACCTCGCGGACCCGGGCGCTTCCCGCCGTCGTCGAAACGCAGCAACCCTGGCTGCTTCGCGTTCTTTCCGGCGCTTGGCTGGGGTTGGGGCACCTGGTGGGTGGCGGCGTCCGCCGCATCGGGTCCGACGTCAGCGATCTCCCCGCCGAGGAACGCCGTGACGGTGCTGCGCTGTTCAACCTGGCGCTCGGTGTCTTCATTGCCACCTTCGCCTGGTGGGGCCTCACCGGCTGGTTCCCGGATGCCGTCTACGCCGTGGTCAACGGCACCTTCGGTTGGATGTCGCTGCTCTTGCCGCTCATGCTCTTCGTGTGCGCCTTCCGGCTTTTCCGCCAGCCAACTGACGGCCGCGGCAACAACCGGGTAGGCATTGGCTTCCTCGTCCTCACGTTCGCCGGCTGCGGACTCGCCCACATCATGGGCGGCCAACCCGCTGTAGCCCAGGGCTTTGATGGCCTGCGCCAGGCGGGCGGCATGCTGGGCTTCCTGGCAGCGACGCCACTGGCGGCGATTCACGCAGCCGTTCCCGTCGTCGTCTATTCCCTGCTCGCGTTCGTCTCGCTTCTCATCATCACTGCCACCCCCTTCGGTGCCATTCCGCGGCGCCTCCGCGGCGCGTACGAACACCTCCTGGGCATCGACCTGATGGCTGAGGAACAGGCGGCAGACCAGCACGACCGCAGCTACCTGGAGCGCACGCCCCCTGCGGCCAAAAAGAAGCGCCGCAGGCTCTTCGGCAAGGACACGGACGCCGACGCCGGCCTGGAGGGCTACGTGGGCGACGAAGCCTTCGAGCACGCGGTCATCGACGACGACGAGGAAAAGTCATCGGGTCCGGCGCCCGGCGTCCGCCGTCCCACCCAGGCCGAAATCGCCGTTGGGAAAATCAAGGCCGCGCAGGGCCTGGGCAGTGCCCCCGCCATGCCGGGGGAGAACCCCACCGAGGCAATTCCGTTGATCACCCCTGGTCTTGTCACCGCAGGCAGCCCCGCGACGGCCGCAGTGATCCCGCAGGTACCCGCCAGGCCCGTCACGCCAGTGCCCATCCCGGCGCCCATTCCGCAGCGTACCGAGCAGCTCTCGCTGGCCGGTGACGTCACCTATACCCTGCCTGCCTCGGACATCCTGACGCCCGGGTCGATTCCCAAGGAGCGCACGGAGGCCAACGACGCCATTGTCGCCTCGCTGACCGAAACGCTGAACCAGTTCAACGTGGACGCCCAGGTCACCGGGTTCAGCCGCGGCCCCACCGTCACCCGGTACGAAATTGAGCTTTCGCCGGGAACCAAAGTGGAGCGTGTCACGGCGTTGTCCAAGAACATTTCGTACGCGGTTGCCTCCAGCGACGTCCGGATCCTCAGCCCCATTCCCGGCAAGTCAGCCATCGGCATCGAGATTCCCAACTCGGACCGCGAAACGGTGTCCCTGGGAGATGTGCTGCGCAGCCAGAACGCGCGCCGCACCGAACACCCCATGGTGATGGGTGTGGGCAAGGACGTGGAAGGCGGCTACGTGGTGGCCAACCTGGCGAAGATGCCGCACCTTCTGGTGGCGGGTGCCACCGGCGCCGGCAAGTCCTCGTTCGTGAACTCCATGATCACCTCGATCCTGATGCGCGCCACTCCGGATGAAGTCCGGATGGTCATGGTGGACCCCAAGCGGGTGGAGCTCACCGCCTACGAAGGCGTGCCGCACCTGATCACCCCCATCATCACCAACCCCAAGAAAGCTGCCGAAGCCCTGCAGTGGGTGGTCCGGGAAATGGATGCCCGGTACGACGACCTGGCCAACTACGGCTTTAAGCACATTGACGATTTCAATAAGGCGGTCAGGGCCGGCAAGGTCCAGCCGCCAGTCGACTCCAAGCGCGTCATTAGGCCCTACCCGTACCTATTGGTGATTGTGGACGAGCTTGCCGACCTGATGATGGTGGCGCCCCGCGATGTTGAGGACTCCATTGTCCGCATCACCCAGCTCGCCCGTGCCGCGGGCATCCACCTGGTCTTGGCCACTCAGCGGCCTTCGGTGGATGTGGTCACCGGCCTGATCAAGGCCAACGTCCCCTCCCGGATGGCCTTCGCCACCTCGTCCGTGACCGACTCCCGCGTGGTCCTGGACCAGCCGGGTGCCGAGAAGCTCATTGGCCAGGGCGACGCCCTCTTCCTCCCCATGGGCGCCTCGAAAGCCATGCGCGTCCAAGGCGCCTGGGTCACCGAATCCGAGATCCACCGCGTGGTGGAACACGTCAAGGGACAGCTCAAGGCCGTCTACCGGGACGACGTCGCCCCCGAGGCGCAGAAGAAGCAGATCGACGACGACATCGGCGATGACCTTGAGGTGCTGCTGCAGGCCACCGAACTGGTGGTCACCACGCAGTTCGGCTCAACCTCCATGCTCCAACGCAAGCTCCGCGTGGGCTTCGCGAAGGCCGGCCGGCTCATGGACCTGCTCGAGTCCAGGGGAGTGGTGGGCCCCTCCGAGGGCTCCAAGGCCCGCGACGTCCTGGTCAAACCCGACGATCTTGCAGCTGTCCTGGCTGCCATGAAGGGCCAGGAGGCCCCCGCCGTGGCAGATTCGCAGACGGCAGCCCTGAGCGAGAACGCCAACGCGAACATCGCCCAGGGCGGGTACGCCGAGGACCTGGTCGCCGCGGACCTGGACCAGCGCCAGCAAAACGTCGAGTATTACGACGGTTCTGACTCGCCAGGGGGTGGCTATGGCGATGACGATGAAGGCTCCGAAGATGCCTGGTCACTCACCGGCCGTTAGTCCAATGAAGGTAGCCTAGACACGTGACCAGCACCGATCCATCCACCACCGGCTCCAGCCCCGCCCAGGTTTGGAATCTTCCCAATATCCTGACCATGATTCGCATTCTCCTGGTGCCGTTCTTCGTCTGGTTCCTGCTGGCGGACGCCCCGGGCCTTGCCAGCGAATCCGGCCCGTGGCGCTGGGCCGCCGTGGTGGTTTTCGCCGTCGCGATTTACACAGACAAGCTCGACGGCGACATCGCCAGGAGCCGCAACCTGGTGACCGATTTCGGCAAGATCGCCGATCCCATTGCCGATAAGCTCCTCATCGGCTCCGCGCTGGTGATGCTTTCGGTCCTCGGCGAGCTGCCATGGTGGGTGACGCTGGTGATCCTGGTCCGTGAGTGGGGTATCACCGCGCTCCGCTTCTTCGTGATCCGTTATGGCGTCATTCCCGCCTCTCGTGGCGGCAAGCTCAAGACCGTGGTCCAGACGCTCGCGATCTTCCTCTACCTCCTGCCCTTGGCTGCGATCGCGGGCTGGCTGGTGTGGGTAGCGTTCGCCGTCATGATGGTGGCCGTCGCCATTACGGTCTGGACCGGCGTCGAATACGTTATCGAGGCGCTCCGGCTGCGGTCCAGGGGCAGGCAGGCCGCGGCCGACGGCGGACCGGCAGCCCCGTGAGTAACCTCCACCATCTCGCCGGCGAGGCAGTCCGGGTGGCCTTGGGCAAGGGCCGCACCGTTGCTACTGCCGAATCCTTGACCGCTGGGATGGTTTCCGCTGTGTTGGCAGATACCCCCGGTGCGTCCGGCATGCTGCAAGGTGGCGTGGTGGCCTACCAGAACTCGGTCAAAGTAGGGGTGCTTGCGGTGCCGGCCGAGCTGCTCGCCACTGCCGGCTCCGTGGATGCTGAGGTAGCTGCGGCCATGGCCTCCGGGGCCCGGGTGGCTCTTGGCGCTGACATCGGCGTTGCCACCACCGGTGTGGCTGGGCCGCAGCCGCACGACGGCAAGGCAGTGGGGACTGTTTATATTGGCATCGCCAACGCTGCTGGCGCCACAGGTTACCTGCATACGTTCACGGGCGGGCGGGCGGAGATCCGCGGCCAGGCCTGTGCGGCTGCCCTGGAACGGTTGTTGACGGAACTTTCTGCCTAAAGCTTTTGCTCGCCAGTCTGGTCGGGTACCCTCGAGCGGGGTCATGTTACCGGGCGTAAAGTTACCGGGAACAAATGCCGGGGGTGAGTAGTTATTACATTGTGTCGTCTCCGTGGAGCGGAGGCGCCTAGGATGAAAACACCACCGACGGTCCGCACTATGGCAGACCCGACTTAAGAGGGAGTAAGGCGATACAGATGGTAAAGCAGCCCGTATCCGTGAACGGCGTTGTCCGCTGGAAGGATGTGGGCCTCGCCGAGCAGGCAAAGAGCGAACAGAAGGAGCGCAAAATGGTTGTTCTTCGCCATGAAATCGGCGATGTCCTGCGCGATGTCCGCCAGCGTCAGGGTCGTACCCTCCGCGAAGTGTCGCACAGCGCCCGGGTGTCCTTGGGATACCTCAGCGAGGTAGAGCGTGGTCAGAAGGAAGCCTCCTCGGAGCTCCTCTCCTCGATCTGCTCGGCCCTGGATGTTCCGCTCTCCAGCATGCTCCGCGAGGTCAGCGACCGGGTTGCAGTCGCCGAAGGCGTCACTGTCCCCGATACGGTTCCGCAGGAATTCTCGCAGCGCTACGGCCGCGACCTGGAACGTGACCTCACCAAAGAACTGAATGACGAGCTCGCTACCGGACTTCTTTCCGGGGCACGCTAAGCCGCGCTTCAGGCGTGCAGCCCGGCCACGAGCCCCCTAGCCACCAAGCTGGGGGGCTTAGTGCTGCCCCTCGCAAACCGCGTCATTCAGAGTGATGGTCTTGCTTTACCGTTGCCTACTCAGGTGTACTAAGCGTCGGAGGGTGGTCCTGCCGGTGGGTCGTCCCTGGTGAAGCCGTCCGGTTCATAGGTCGCATTGAGCTTGTCCATGTAGCGGGCGAATTCTTCAAGCTCGGCAACCGGCCAAGCCCCCAGCCGTTCATGGAAGACCTGCTTCCGGGCATCAGCCACCTGGTGCATTTTGTCCTCGCCCTTCGCCGTCAGGCGGATCGCCTGGGCGCGACCGTCTGACGGGTCCGCCTCTTTCGAGACCAGGCCAATGTTTTCCAGGAACGCGATCTGACGGCTCACCGACGGTTTGCCCACGCCGATGTTCATGGCCAGGTCGGTCAGCCGGATGGGCCCTTCGCGGCGAATGACGGTTAGCAGGCCATAGGCTGCCGGCTCCATGTCCGGATGTACCTGCCGGGACAACCGATTGGAAATCGCGCGGGCCCGCCGCCACAGCACGCTGAGTTGATGTTCAACGTTCCTCAGGGCAGCATCAACGGCGGCATCGTCTGCGGGGTTGTCCGACGGCGGGACGCCAGGGGAGTGACTCATGCCAACAATTCTATTCTGCAGAGCTATGAGAGGATTTACCGATGCGAATCAGCGACTACTGGCGACTCATGGACGACGAGTTCGGTGCCGGGTACTCGCGCGTCTTGGGCGGCTCACTGGTCCTCGCAGGGGTAGGCGGTAGGACAGCGGAACAAGCCCTCGCAGCAGGTGTTGAGCCGAGAAAAGTATGGCTGGCCATCTGCGACGTGCAGGACGTTCCGGCCGAACGCCGGCTGGGTAGGGACATCAAACCAGTCCGCGACTGACCTGCGCGCTGGCACTTTTCCCGCTGACACGCCGTGAATCTGTTCGAATACCTGTTCGGATAAAGCTATGCTTTTTGCAGCGGGTTATCCACATAGCCGATCATGTCGGGCATGAATGTCAGTGGGTACCCCTAGCGTCAGAGATGACCATTACACGGCCGTTGAGGCCATCATCGAGAAAGCATTAGAGGTGTCAACCATGGCGGCAGCCCCGGATCGCGCAAAAGCCCTGGAAGCAGCGCTGGCTCAGATTGACAAGCAGTTCGGTAAGGGCTCGGTCATGCGCCTGGGCGACGAAGTCCGTGCGCCCATCGAAGTCATCCCCACTGGCTCCATCGCCCTGGACGTGGCGCTCGGAATTGGCGGCCTGCCCCGCGGCCGTGTCGTGGAAATCTACGGCCCGGAATCGTCGGGTAAGACCACCGTTGCCCTGCACGCCGTGGCCAACGCCCAGCGGCTCGGCGGTATTGCCGCATTCATCGATGCAGAGCACGCACTGGATCCTGAATACGCGGCAAAGCTTGGGGTGGACACCGACGCCCTGTTGGTCTCCCAGCCGGATACTGGTGAGCAGGCCCTCGAGATCATGGACATGCTGATCGGTTCAGGCTCCCTCGACGTCATCGTCATCGACTCCGTCGCCGCACTGGTGCCACGCGCGGAAATTGAAGGCGACATGGGAGACAGCCACGTGGGCTTGCAGGCCCGGCTCATGAGCCAGGCGCTGCGTAAAATCACGGGTCGGCTGAGCCAGACCAAGACCACCGCCATCTTCATCAACCAGTTGCGTGAAAAGATCGGTGTGTTCTTCGGCTCACCCGAGACCACCACCGGTGGTAAGGCACTGAAGTTCTACGCTTCCGTCCGTATTGACGTCCGCAGGATCCAGACCCTGAAGGAAGGTGCGGACTCCGTTGGTAACCGCACCAAGGCAAAGATCGTCAAGAACAAGATGGCCCCGCCTTTCAAGATCGCCGAGTTCGACATCATCTACGGTCTGGGTATCTCCCGCGAAGGTGGCATCATCGACATGGGCGTGGAGCACGGCATCATCAAGAAGTCGGGTTCCTGGTTCACCTATGACGGTGACCAGCTCGGCCAGGGCATGGAGAACTCCCGCCGCTTCCTACGTGACAACCCGGAATTGGCTAGCGAGCTGGAACGCTTGATCAAGGAGAAGCTGGGTGTTGGCGTGAAGCCCGCTGAGGCGGATACCGAGTCACCCAAGCTGAAAGCCGTCGACGGGTTCTAGCCGGTGCAGGAACGCCATGCGGATCACTCCAGGCGGACTCGGGGTCACGCTGCGGAAGCGGCGGATCCGGGGTCAGGCCAGCTTGCTGGTCCTGCCGGCTACGGGGAGTCCTGGTCCGGCAACCACGCCGATGAAGCCAGCAACAGCGAGCCAACACCGGACCACGGCAGCTTCGATAGTGCGGCGGGCGGGGACCCGGAAGCTGATCCAGCAGCGGTCGCCAAAGCAATCGTTTACCGGCAATTAGCTGCCGCTCCTAAGAGCCGTCTGCAGTTGGCCCGCAAGTTGGCTGAACGACATGTCCCTGAGGACGTTGCTGAGGCCGTGTTGGACAAGTTCGAAGCAGTCCGACTCATTGACGATGCCGAATTCGCCCAGATGTGGGTGCGGAGTCGGGCGTCGTCTCGGAAGCTGGCCAAGGGCGCGTTGCGCCGCGAACTTGCGGAGAAGGGCATTGAACAGGACGCTGCCGAGGACGCCCTCGCGCAGGTCAGCGACGCGGACGAGGAAGCTGCAGCCTACGCTCTGGTGGAACGCAAGTTCCGGCCGGGCGCGGACCTGTCGGATCGTGCCGAGCGGGACAAGGTGACGCGCAGGTTGGCGTCGATGCTTGCACGCAAGGGCTATCAGCCGGCCCGGGCCTTCCGGATCGTGGGGGATGTGCTGGCAGCCCACCAGGCCAGCTACGCCGAGGAGCTGGAGAACGGCTACCCTGAATAGGTGAGTTTGACCTTTCCTTCCCCCGTTTCCGGCAGCGAAATCGCTGCGCCTTCAGCGTCCTTACCGGCTCCCGCAGCGGCAAAGCCCCGCACCTACCAGGTCCGCACCTTCGGCTGCCAGATGAACGTGCATGACTCCGAGCGCATGGCTGGAATGCTGGAGGATGCCGGCTACGTCGCCGCAGACGGCGAACAGGCAGATGTGGTGGTCTTCAACACCTGCGCAGTCAGGGAAAACGCCGACAACAAGCTGTACGGCAACCTGGGCATGCTGGCGTCCGTGAAGGCGGCCACCCCGGGCATGCAGATCGCCGTGGGCGGCTGCCTGGCCCAGAAAGATCGGGAAACGATCCTGAAGAAGGCGCCCTGGGTGGACGCCGTATTCGGCACGCACAATGTGGGTGCCTTGCCAGCGTTGCTGGAACGGGCCCGGCACAACAACGAGGCGCAACTGGAGATTCTCGAGTCCCTGGACGTGTTCCCCTCCACGCTGCCCACCAAACGCGATTCCGTGTACTCGGGCTGGGTCTCCATCTCGGTTGGTTGCAACAACACCTGCACGTTCTGCATCGTGCCGGCTTTGCGCGGCAAGGAAAAGGACAGGCGTCCTGGCGACATTCTGGCGGAAATCCAGGCGCTCGTGGACGACGGCGCCATCGAGGTCACGCTGCTGGGCCAGAACGTCAACTCCTACGGCGTTGAATTCGGCGACCGCCAGGCGTTCTCGAAACTGCTGCGGGCTTGTGGCGGGATCCAGGGCCTGGAGCGGGTCCGGTTCACCAGTCCGCACCCGGCCGCGTTCACCGATGACGTCATCGACGCCATGGCAGAAACGCCCAACGTCATGCCGCAACTCCACATGCCGTTGCAGTCAGGATCCGACGCCGTACTCCGGGCGATGAAACGGTCCTACCGGTCCACCAAGTTCCTGGGCATCCTGGAGAAGGTGCGCACCCGGATCCCGCACGCTGCCATCTCCACCGACATCATTGTTGGGTTCCCCGGCGAAACGGAAGAGGACTTCCAAGCCACCCTCGACGTGGTCGAGCAGTCGCGGTTCGCCACGGCCTTCACCTTCCAGTACTCCCAACGTCCCGGTACGCCGGCCGCCGACCTCCCCGATCAGCTGCCCAAGGCAGTAGTCCAGGAACGCTTCGAACGGTTGACGGCACTGCAGGACAGGATCGCTGCGGAGGAAAACCGCCGCCAGCTCGGCCAACGGGTCGAGGTCATGGTCACGGCGCAGTCCGGCCGGAAAGCCGAAGAAACACACCGCCTGTCCGGCCGCTCCCAGGATCAGCGCCTGGTGCACTTCTCCGTCCCAGAGGGGGCCCAGGCGCCACGGCCCGGCGATCTGGTCACCGTGACCATCACCGAGGCGGCAGCGTTCCACCTTGTTGCCGACCCCACCTTCGCTGACTACAGCCTCCGCCGGTCACGCGCCGGCGACGCCTGGGACAGGTCCCTCGCTGATTCTTGTGGCGTCCCGGCGCCCGGCGCCAGCGGCGGGCGCTCTGGTGTTTCGCTCGGCATGCCGAGCCTGCCCGTCCGCACCCGGTGACGGTGGGCTCCCCACCCGTTATCGCCGTCGTCGGTCCCACCGGGGCGGGAAAGTCGGATCTTGCCGTCCGCTTGGCGCAACTGCTGGACGGCGAGGTCATCAACGCCGACGCCATGCAGTTTTACCGGGGCATGGATATTGGCACCGCGAAAATCACTGTTGACGAGCGACGGGGCGTGCCGCACCACCTGCTGGACATCCTGGATGTCACGGAAGAGGCCAGCGTCTCGGACTTCCAACACCTGGCGCGGGCTGCCGTGGCGGACATCCACGCCCGTGGCAAGCGCGCCATCCTGGTGGGCGGGTCAGGGCTCTACGTCCGTGCCGCCCTGGACGTACTCGAGTTTCCCGGCACCAGCCCTGAGCTGCGGAAGCAGCTCGAGGACGAACTGGCCCGGCACGGCGCGGCGGCCATGTCGGCCCGGCTGCGGACCGTGGATCCCGCCTCGGCGGATCGACTGAACGATGACCGTCGGATCATCCGGGCCCTGGAAGTCCACCAACTAACGGGCCGGCCCTTCAGTTCCTTCATGCCCCGCCGCGAGTACTTCCAGCCGGCCGTCCAGATTGGCCTGGCCGTTGACCGGCCCTTGCTTCATGAACGGCTCGCGCTGCGGGTGCAGGCCATGGTGGCAGCCGGCCTCATCGGAGAGGTCCAAGACCTCGATACCAAAGGTCTCCGTCTGGGCAGGACCGCACACCGCGCCCTGGGCTACGCCCAGTTCCTGGCCGTGCAGGATGGCACTATGACCCAGCAGGAAGCGGTGGAGGCGACGATCGTTGCCACCCGGCAATTCGCCCGGCGGCAGTTGACCTGGTTCCGGGCCGACCCCCGCGTGCACTGGCTGGACTGGCAGGACGCTGGGCTCGTCGCAGCGGCCGCGGCGCTTTGTTCGGCGGAGTAGCCCGCCGGTATCGTAGGGACTATGGAATCAGCCACTGCACAAACCGAAGTCACTGCCTTGTCCGACCTGGGCGGCCTCCGCTTTGCCAAGGGCCATGGCACTGGCAATGACTTCGTCCTGGTAGCCGATCCTGATGGCAACCGATTCATCAGCGCCGAGGATGTGGCTGCCCTCTGCGACCGGCACCGCGGCATTGGCGGCGATGGCCTGATCCGCGCGGTCCCGTCACGCTTCCTGCTCGAAGGGCAGACGCTCCTTGAATCAAGCCCGGACGCCGAGTGGTTCATGGACTACCGCAACGGCGACGGTTCGCTGTCGGAAATGTGCGGTAACGGCGTGCGCGTGTTTGTGCACTTCCTCCGCGTCGAAGGACTGATTGACCTGCCCGACGGCGGCTCCCTCACCATCGGCACCCGCGGCGGCCCGAAGACGATTGTGCGGACTGGCGAGAACTATGCCGTGGATATGGGGCCGTGGGAGTTCATCTTCCCCGGTGAGGCCACCGCGAAAGCCATGGACTCGCTCGTGAGCGCCGAAGGGCTGGAAGTACCCCGGCCAGCCCTGTCCGTGAGCATGGGAAACCCGCACACGGTGGTGGCGTTGGCCGAACTCGCTGAGCTGACCGCTACCCGGCTGTTCAGCGCCCCCACGGTGGACCCGGTCCCAGAAAACGGCACCAACGTCGAATTTGTGGTCCCGTCAGAGCCGTTGGTGCACGACGGCGTGGGGTCGGTGACCATGCGCGTCCACGAACGCGGGGTGGGGGAGACGCAGTCCTGCGGCACCGGAGCCTGCGCTGCCGCCGTCGCCATCCGGCACTGGGCCGGCGCCGAAGCCCCAGACGTGTGGCAAGTGCATGTCCCCGGCGGCGTTGTGGGCGTGAAGTTCTTTGTCGGTCCCGCCGGACACGAACACGTCGAGCTCAGTGGCCCGGCGGTTATTGTGGCGACGGGGACGCTTTCCTGACCTTCAGGATCCGGAACGACTTCGCCGTGGACTCCCGCGAGACGGTGAACGTTGCGTCAAGCTCCGTGGCAAGCCAGCGTTGCAGCGAATCCGAGCCCAAGTTCTTCTGCACCACCAGCCACGCCGTGCCCCCCGGTGCAAGCCGGGGCAGCCAGAGCAGCAGGAGCGAGTGGAGTTCGTCCTTGCCCACTCGGATGGGCGGGTTGGACCAGATCGTGTCGAACCTCAGCTCAGGATCTACCGCCTCGGGCGTAGAGGCCGACACGTTCGCCAGGCCCAGCGCGGCGGCGTTCTCGTTGGTCAGGGCGATGCAGCGTTCGTTGACGTCAACGGCGTAGACCCGGGCATGCGGGGCGCGCAGGCCCATGGTCAGGGCAATGGGTCCCCAGCCGCAGCCAATATCCAACAGATTCCCTTGTGGGGCGGGAGCCGGAACGTCGGCCAGCAGCACTGCAGTTCCCTTGTCGATCCCATCGGGGGAGAAGATCCCGGCGGACGTCTGCAGCGCGCGCTGTTGACCCAGCAGTTCCACATTCAGGGGCTTCCGGGTAAAGGGACCGGCGGGGGACGTGCTGAAATAGTGTGCTGACTCCATAACTGGCCAGATTAGTTCCCCCTGCAGCGTAAAGGGAAACTGCGCCATGAGGCCCTCTGTTAGGCTGAATCACATGTTCTTGATCTTCGAGTAAGCGGCCTGGGCATGCCCCGCGCCCCACAGCGATGCAGGTTGACCCTTCCGCTTGTGCCCCGGACCACGTGCCACACCGCCGTCGTTCCGGTACCGGACTTACCTCGAAGCATCAGCACGCTGTTGCCCTTCGCTGTCCGGCCCTTCGTCCGTCGTCGACCTTTTGCCCACGGGTATTCGCGTCCGACACCTTCGGCAGCCAACGCGCTGCCGCGATCATCAGGAGGCAAGGATGAGCGCACCGTCCCATCCCAGCTCTGACCCTTCAGCACAGCAGCCGAATCGGCACTATTCTGGAACTGCCGAATCTTCAAAGGAGACCATGACCGAGCACCCCAACACCGGATCCGACGCAGCCAACAAGGACCTGAGTCCTGACGACATCCAGGCTGTGATCGACCGGATTCTCGCCAAAGACGTACCGGCCGGGACCGCTGCCGGTTCCCAGGACGGCACCAAGGCGGTCTTCGGCAAGGCCCAAGCCATCTCGCTCCAGGACCAGGAGCACTCCAGTTACGACGGCGACCAGCAGGATCTCGAGGAACGCCGCGCCCTGCGCCGCACGGCTGGGCTCTCCACGGAACTCGAGGACGTCACCGAGGTCGAGTACCGCCAACTCCGCCTGGAACGCGTGGTTCTGGCCGGTCTCTGGTCCGAAGGCACCCTTGCCGACGCCGAAAACTCCTTGCGGGAACTGGCTGCACTGGCCGAAACGGCTGGCTCTGAAGTGCTGGACGGACTCGTCCAGCGGCGGGCCAAGCCGGACCCCGGCACGTTCCTGGGGTCCGGCAAGGCGCAAGAACTCAAGGACATCGTGATGAGTACCGGCGCGGACACTGTGGTGGTGGATGCCGAATTGGCGCCCTCGCAACGCCGCGGGCTTGAGGACATCGTGAAGGTCAAGGTCATTGACCGGACCGCCTTGATCCTCGACATCTTCGCCCAGCACGCCAAGAGCCGGGAGGGCAAAGCCCAGGTGGAGCTGGCGCAGCTTGAGTACCTCCTGCCACGCCTTCGCGGTTGGGGTGACTCGATGTCCCGCCAGGCCGGTGGCCAGGTGGGCGGCGCGGCCGCAGGTATGGGCTCACGTGGTCCTGGCGAGACCAAGATTGAGCTGGACCGACGGCGGATCCGCACCAGGATGGCCAAGCTGCGGCGTGAAATCGCCGCGATGAAGCCGGCCCGGGACACCAAGCGGGCAAACCGCCGTCGTAATGAGGTGCCCTCCGTGGCCATCGCCGGGTACACCAACGCGGGCAAGTCATCCCTGCTCAACCGCCTGACAGACGCCGGAGTCCTGGTGGAGAACGCGTTGTTCGCTACCTTGGACCCCACCGTACGCAAGGCTGAAACCGCCGACGGCCTGGGGTACACCCTCGCCGACACCGTCGGTTTTGTCCGCTCCCTGCCGACTCAACTCGTGGAAGCGTTCCGTTCCACGCTGGAAGAGGTGGCGGATTCGGATCTGATCCTGCACGTAGTGGACGTTTCGCACCCAGATCCGGAGGGCCAGATTGCTGCCGTCCGCACGGTCTTCAGCGAAGTGGATGCGCGTAAGGTCCCGGAGATCATCGTCCTGAACAAGGCGGACGCCGCAGATCCGTTCGTGGTGGAGCGGCTCAAGCAGCGCGAACCGCGGCACATTGTGGTTTCGGCCCGCACGGGGCAGGGCATGGCGGAACTGCTGCAGGCGATCAGTGACGGTATCCCACGCCCCGGCGTGAAGTTGGAGCTGCTGATCCCGTACAACCGCGGCGACCTGATCAGCAAACTGCACGAGTCTGACGCAGAAATCCTCAGCATCGACCACGTTGCAGACGGCACCCAGGCGATCGTGATGGTCCGCGAAGGCCTGGCCGCCGAATTGGAGCCGTTCGTCAGCAATGACTAAGTCCCACACCGCAACGGCGACGCCCGGCGAGAAGTTCGCCCTTGAACTCCTCGACCGGGCCGTCGCTGGCATGGGCGGCCAAAGCCGTGACGGTCAACACGAAATGACCAAACAAGTTGCCAGGTCTTTGGAAACCGGCAACCACCTGTTGGTTCAGGCCGGCACTGGAACCGGCAAGTCCCTGGCGTACCTGATACCTCTGATTGCGCACGCGATCGAAAGCAACAAGCCGGCCCTGGTGTCCACGGCAACCTTGGCGCTGCAGACCCAGATCGTAGGCCGCGACCTGCCGCGACTCCTGAAAGCCATCACCCCGGCGCTGGAACGGCCCGTCAAGGTGGCCTTGGTCAAGGGCAGGTCGAACTACGCTTGCCTGCACAAGCTGGAGGGTGGTTTTCCGTCCGAGGAGCCAGCCGAAGGCCAGCTCTTTTCCCTCGCGGAGGACACCAGCGTTCCGCACTTTGCCGCAGCCATGGGCGGCCCGGCCTCCCAGTTGGGCAAGGAAGTGGTGCGGCTGCGCGAATGGGCGGAGACCACCACCACCGGCGACCGGGACGAGCTCCTGCCAGGGGTTACCGACAGGGCCTGGCGGCAGGTGTCGGTGACCTCGATGGAATGCCTTGGCGCGCAGAAATGCCCCATGGCCGCCGAATGCTTCAGCGAGTTGTCGCGTCAAAACGCTGCTGAAGCCGACGTGGTGGTGACGAACCACGCCATGCTGGCCGTCAGTGCCTTCGAGGGCCTCGCCGTGTTGCCGGAATACGACGTGGTGGTGGTGGACGAAGCCCACGAGCTGCAGGACCGCGTCACCGGAGCCGTGTCCGGCCAACTCTCCATCGCCATGATCCACGCCGCCGCCGCAGGGGCCAGGAAGCACACCGCCATCACCGTCGATGCGCTGAACGCCGCCGCCGCCAACCTGGAGCTCGCCGTGGCGGGGGTGCCCAACGGGCTGCTCCCCAACGGACTCAACGAGGAACAGCTGGACTGCGTGGACCAGTTGCGGGAGGCCTGCCGGGCCGCCCTTTCAGATTCGAAAGGTGACAGCAGCGCAGCGGCGGACGGCGGGCGGCAGCTGGCGCGCTCCCGGCTGATGCTCATCCTCGAACTGTGCGAACGTTTGGTCATTGCCCGCGACAACAGGGAAGTCGTCTGGTTCTCCCGCGCCAGCACCTTTGACCCGGGACAGGGGTACTCGCAGCCGGATGAATCGGCGCCGGCCCTGATCAACATTGCGCCGCTCTCGGTAGCAGGCCGGCTCCGGGAAGGCCTCTTCTCAGGCCACACCGTGGTCTTGACCTCCGCCACCCTGGCAATCGGCTCAGCCTTTGAACCGGCCGCCGGTGGGCTGGGTTTGGTGGGCGACGGCGCTCCGAGCTGGACGGGAATCGACGTGGGATCGCCCTTCGACTATCCCAAACAAGGCATTCTCTATGTAGCTGGCCATCTGCCGAAACCGGGACGTGGCTCCTCACCCGAATCGCTGGCCGAGCTTGAGTCCCTGATCAAGGCTTCAGGGGGCGGGGCGCTGTGCCTCTTCTCCTCGCGCCGGGCAGCGGAGGAAGCAGCCGAGGAGCTGCGACCCAAACTCGATCAGACGGTGCTGTGCCAGGGCGACTCGACCATGACGGCACTGGTGAAGCAGTTCGCTGACGAACCGGATACCTGCCTTTTTGGCACCATGTCGCTGTGGCAGGGCGTTGACGTGCCGGGCGGATCCTGCCGGCTGGTGGTCATTGACAGGATTCCGTTCCCACGCCCGGATGATCCGCTCATGACGGCGCGGTCCCGGGCCGTGGCACAGGCCGGCGGCAACGGCTTCATGTCCGTCTCCGCCACCCATGCGGCGATCCGGCTGGCCCAGGGCGCAGGCCGGTTGATCCGCTCCACCGGAGACAAGGGAGTGGTGGCCGTCCTGGACTCACGGTTAGCCACCGAGCGCTATGCGGGGTTCCTGCGCGCAGCCTTGCCGCCGTTCTGGGCCACCACCGACCCCAAGATTGCGGTAGCGGCGCTCGAGCGCCTCGCGGGCGAGCAGGAGTGAGTGGCGCGCCCGGGTAGCCCTAGACCCTCCAACACCACGCGGAGCGTTTAGAGGGAGCGCAGAACTGAAACGACCTTGCCCATGATGGTGGCGTGGTCACCCAGGATGGGCTCGTACTGGGTGTTTTGCGGCAGGAGCCAGGTGTGCCCATCACGTTGGCGGAACGTCTTCACTGTTGCTTCTTCGTCCAACAACGCGGCCACGATGTCACCGTTGGCCGCATCGGCCTGCCGACGGACCACCACCCAGTCGCCGTCGCAGATTGCGGCGTCCACCATGGAATCACCCACCACCCTCAGCATGAACAGTTCGCCCTGTCCTACGAGCTGGCGCGGCAGCGGCATGACATCCTCTACCTCCTGATCGGCCAGGATGGGGCTACCAGCAGCGATCCTGCCCACCAGCGGCACCATGGCCGTATCCAGGGCTGATGGAAGCATGGTGACCGTGGCGCCGTGTGCGGCCGCCTTGTCCGGGGCGGACGGTGGCGTTCCGTTGCCACCATCAAGCGTCAACGGCATCAGGACTTCCATGGCGCGGGGCCGTTTGGGGTCCCGCCGGAGATAGCCGAGCTTCTCCAGTTGTGAGAGCTGGTGCGTCACGCTGGACAGGCTGGCGAGACCCACCGTGTCCCCGATCTCTCGCATGGACGGTGGGTAGCCGTTGTCATTGACCGAGCGCTGGATCGTCTCAAGGATCTTCTTCTGCCGGGGGGTCAGGCCCTTTGCTGCCCGCTTTGGCGGTGGAGTTGCCCTGCTTCCGGCGGCTGCTGATGCCATGTTCGCCAATGCCCTTTCGGTTGCCACTGGGCCTTCCGTGCCCACGGGCCGGATGCTCCCGTCCCCATTGTCAGACCCTGGTGATCAACTTCAGAGGTGGTTGTTCAGTGCTTCAAAACTAAGCCAGCCACGAAGCTTTTTCAAACATTTGTTCTAGCGAGTCTCGACATTGTTCGTTGATAGATGCTAAAAATGAAGAAGCAAAGTTCGAATATGTGTTCTATTCCTTGCTTGCCCCGTTCGAATCCCGTTCGAAGTTCCTTCGAATCTGGTCTGCGAACACCGGGGCGTGGCTGCAGGGTGAACACCCGGGCAGCACAGTACGGTCCAGGAGGACTCAGATCATGACAGCTTTATCTCGCACCCACACCACCCGTCCCGCCTTGCTTTCAATGGGGGCAGCAGCCTCTGCTCAATCCACCGCAACCACACCGTTGCCTCCGCTGAGGCTCACGCGTCGCGGCCGGATCGTGCTGATCGGCGTCCCCGTCATGCTCCTGGCTGCCGTGCTGCTCTCGCTGATGGGGTTCTTCAACTCACCTGCCAAGGCCTCCGACTCTGCTGCGGACCTCGCGGTCACGCCGGCCGTCTCTGTCACGGTCCAACCCGGTGACTCGCTGTGGGGGATTGCCAGCTATGTTGCACCCGGCCGTGACGCCCGCGACGTCGTGGCAGACATCGTCCAGCTGAACAACCTTCCGGGCGGCGCAGTGCTACCCGGACAGCGGCTCTTCGTTCCCACGTACTAGACCACGGCAACCAGCGCTGTACGGCACCCCGGTGCGTCGTCACGTCCCGGTCGTCATGTTCGGTACCAGGCAGTGCTGCGACTAAACTGTTCAGGTGAATGACCAGCTAGAGCGTTTGAACAGGCTTCCCCTGCGCAGCAACCTCCGTGGCCTCTCGCCGTACGGAGCGCCGCAGTTGGATGTGCCCATCCTGCTGAACGTCAACGAAAACACTCATGGGGTCCCCGCAGACGTGCGCGCAGCCATCAGTGCCGCTGTGACCGAGGCGGCGGCTGGGCTCAACCGCTACCCCGACCGGGAATTTACCCAGCTGCGAACCGCACTCGCGGAGTACCTGGGGCATGATCTGACTGCTGAAAACCTCTGGGCAGCCAACGGCTCCAACGAAGTACTGCAGCAGATTCTGCAGGCATTTGGTGGGCCCGGCCGGACGGCCCTTGGCTTCCCTCCCACGTACTCCATGTACCCGCTCCTGGCCAGTGGGACAGACACCGAATACGTCGCTGGCGCCCGGGCGGACAAGTACGAGCTCAGCGCCGAATTTGCCGCCCAACAGGTGCGCGAACTGCAACCCAACATTGTCTTCCTCTGCTCGCCCAACAACCCCACGGGTACGGGTCTAGGCCTGGACGTTGTGGACGCTGTCTATGAGGCAGGGACGGCAAGCCAGACCATCGTGATCGTGGACGAGGCCTACCACGAGTTCGCCCACGACGGCACGCCCAGCGCCCTCACCTTGCTGCCGGGACGCGAGCGGCTCATCGTCTCGCGCACCATGAGCAAGGCCTTTGCCTTGGCCGGTGCCCGGATCGGCTACATGGCGGCGGCTCCAGAAGTGACGGACGCGCTCCGGCTGGTGCGGCTCCCGTATCACCTCTCGGCGATCACCCAAGCCACTGCCCTCGCTGCCCTGGAACATCGGGAAGCGCTGATGGCTGACGTTGCGGACATCAAGATCCAGCGCGACCGGATCGTCGCTGAGCTCACCCGGATGGGACTCAGTCCTGCCGCCTCAGACTCCAACTATGTCTTTTTCGGTGGGCTCGCCGATCAACACCAAGCCTGGGAGTACCTGTTGGCGGACGGCGTGTTGGTCCGCGATGTGGGAATCGCCGGTCACCTCCGCGTCACAGCTGGTACTGAGCCTGAAACCACTGCTTTCTTGACCTCGTTGGAACGGTTCCTGGCCGATCCGCACGCAGCGCACGCCTGAATTCGCGCCTAAACTTGTTCCGGGAGGCGTCAGGCGCCTCGCCCCACCCCTAGCCACAAAGGACCCTTCACCATGAGTTCCACCGGATCGACCGCAGCCGAGTCTCGGACAGCGCGCATGGAGCGTGCCACCAGCGAATCGTCAGTGCTCGTGGAAATCAACCTGGATGGCACGGGCGTCTCAGATATCGACACCTCGGTGCCGTTCTATGACCACATGCTGACGGCGCTGTGCAAGCACTCGCTCATCGACATGACGGTCAAGGCCACCGGTGATACCCACATTGACGTTCACCACACCGTAGAGGATGTGGCCATTACCTTTGGCGAGGTGCTCCGCACTGCCCTCGGCAACAAGGCCGGGATCCGGCGCTTCGGCGAAGCCACCGTTCCCCTGGATGAAGCCTTGGCACACGCGGTGGTAGATGTCTCCGGGCGTCCCTACCTGGTGCACGGCGGCGAGCCTGCCGGGCAGGAATACCACCTGATCGGCGGCCACTTCACCGGTTCACTGACCCGGCACGTGTTTGAAGCCATCACCCTGCACGCAGGCATCTGCCTGCACATGAACGTCATTGCCGGCCGGGACCCGCACCACATCGTGGAAGCCCAGTTCAAGGCTTTTGCGCGTGCCCTGCGTGCCGCCGTCGAACCTGACCCCCGCGTTGAGGGCATCCCCTCAACCAAGGGCGCCTTGTGAGCGGCAAGATCCTTCGGGACGGTGCCATCATCGACCCCAACGCGTCGCAACGGCTGACCTCCGCAACCGGCAAACCGACTGTCACCGTCCTGGACTACGGTTCCGGGAATGTCCGCTCTGCCGTGCGTGCCCTGGAACGCGCCGGCGCCGAGGTGATCCTCAGCGCCAAACCTGACGATGTCTTGAATGCTGACGGTCTGCTGGTGCCCGGAGTGGGTGCGTTTGAGACCGTCATGCGCGAACTCAAATCAGTGGACGGCATCCGCATGATCGGTCGCCGGGTTGCCGGCGGACGCCCCGTGCTGGGCATCTGCGTGGGGCTCCAGGTCATGTTTGAAGCAGGCGTGGAACACGGCACCGAGGCCGAGGGCCTGGGGGAGTGGCCAGGGAAGGTCGAACTGCTGCCAGCCGCTGTGGTCCCGCACATGGGCTGGAACACGGTGACGGCACCAGCGGGATCAAAACTCTTCGCCGGGGTAGAAAATGAACGCTTCTACTTTGTGCACTCGTACGGCGTCCAGCACTGGGACTTCGATGTCATCCAGCCGCGGATGGCCGCCCCCTTGGTGACTTGGTCTGAGCACGGGGCACCGTTCGTCGCTGCCGTGGAAAACGGGCCGCTGTGCGCTACCCAGTTCCACCCGGAAAAGTCGGGCGACGCCGGTGCGCACCTGCTCCGCAACTGGGTCGACGGTCTCCGCCGGCCAGCGTCAGGTGGTGGTGAGTAAATGTGGACCCTTCTCCTGATGGGGGCAGCCGGCTTGCTGGTGGGTGGGGCGTTGTCGTTCCGGCAGCAGCACGCTCCACGCTGGATCCAGATCTCCTTCTACGTCCTGGCGGGAATGTCCTTGATTGCCGCCTACCTTCTGACCCTGCCCACGGCCTGACCGGGCAACCCCCAGCGATTCCACCCGAAATTGAGGAAATAGATGACCACCGCCCAGGACCAGCCGGTTCTTGAACTCCTGCCCGCCGTCGACGTCGTCAACGGCCAGGCCGTCCGCCTGGTTCAGGGTGAGGCTGGCAGCGAAACCAGTTACGGCACGCCACTGGAAGCGGCCCTGAACTGGCAGGAGCAGGGCGCCGAGTGGGTGCACCTGGTTGACCTTGACGCTGCTTTCGGCCGCGGGTCCAACGCCGAGCTGCTGCGCGAAGTTGTTGGCCGCCTGGACATCAAGGTGGAGCTCTCCGGTGGGCTGCGCGATGACGAAAGTCTGGAAGCGGCCCTCGCCCTGGGGGTGGCGCGCGTGAACCTCGGCACGGCAGCCCTGGAAAACCCGGAGTGGACGCGCCGCGCCATCGACCGCTTTGGTGACAAGATCGCCGTCGGCCTCGACGTTCGCGGCACCACCCTGGCCGGTCGCGGCTGGACCAAAGAGGGTGGCGACCTCTGGGAGGTCCTGGCCCGCCTCGAGGACGCCGGCTGTGCGCGCTACGTGGTCACCGACGTCACCAAGGACGGCACCCTGCAGGGGCCTAACGTGGAACTGCTCCAACAGATGGTCGCCAAGACCGGCAAACCGGTGGTTGCCTCCGGCGGCATCTCCAGCCTCGACGATCTCGCCGTGCTGCGGACCTTGGTATCGGCCGGCGTTGAAGGTGCGATCGTGGGCAAGGCACTCTACGCGGGGGCGTTCACGCTGCCCGAGGCACTGGACGTCGCGGGACGCCGCTGATCGGTATCCCGGAATCTGGTGTGAGTAACTCTTCGAACGGTCCAGCGGCACCCACCCCGCGGCACTTGCCCGGGCACATCGCTGCGGCGCTGGCCGGGGCGGGCGGTGCGGCCGACTCCGCAGGGCAGCCCTGGGCCGGGCGCAGCCTCGCCGGCGACGACGGCAAGATCCACAACTTCGAGGACGACGACGGCACAGCCGACCCCGGCTACGTCGCCGCGGTGCGCGCCCTGCAGTCCGGGCACGGTGACGAGGCAGCGGTGGTCGCAGCGTTGAGTACGGCGCGAGTCTTCATTCCCATCGTGGCGCAACTGGCCGTCGAGGCTGAGGGCCACGATGGGTTGCACGCCGACAAGCAGGCAGACATGGCACTGGTCACGCTGCAGGCGGCAGATGGCAGGACGGCCATGCCCGCTTTCACGTCAGCCGCTGCGCTTTCGGCTTGGCATCCGGACGCTCGTCCGGTCGCTGTCTACGCTGCCCGTGCGGCACTGTCTGCCGTGGCAGAAAAAGCTGAACTGCTGGTCTTGGACCCGGGCTCGGAGCTGACCTTTGTGGTCCGGCGGCCCGGCATGTGGGCGCTGGCGCAGCAGCTTACCTGGACGCCGTCGTATGCCGATGACGAACTTGCCGCAGCCATGCGCGCGGACGCCGTGGAATTCCCGGCAGTGCAGGACCTCGTGGTGCGCATGGGAACGGGAATTGCTACCGTGGCGGCCGACGGATCGGTGCTCGCAGGTGGCGGCGCCGGCCCCGAACTCCAAGTGTTGCTGTACCTTCTGGACGGTTTGGACGCTGCTGCCGTTGCAGAGCTGGTGGCGGGGCTCCAGGAGCGCTGGTCGAGGAATGTATTGTTTGGTGAGCGGGTTGACTCGATCGAGATCAAGTTAAGGCGCGCCACACAGTAGCCGGCAGCCGGGTGGGAGTACCTGGGCTGCTGCCGCAGACCTAAGGAATCCTCGTGAATTTCGCTCTCTACCGGGAGTTGTTGGCCATCCGTCCCGTCCGACGGTTGCTCCTGGTGGGCATGATTGCCCGCATCCCACATTCCGCCGCAGGAGTCTTGCTGACCTTGCATATTGTCCTCACCCTGGGGCAGGGATATGCAGCTGCCGGTGCCGCAGCGGCCGTCATGACCATCGGCATTGCCGTTGGTGCCCCCTGGCGCGGCCGCCGAGTGGACACGGTGGGTCTGCGCAAGGCGCTGATCCCGTCAGTTATTTCGGAGGCGGTGATCTGGGCGATTGTGCCGCACGTCTCTTACCAGTGGCTGTTGCCGCTGGTGTTTGTTGGCGGCCTGCTCACGCTGCCCATTTTCAGCGTGGTTCGCCAATCGCTCGGCGTCCTTGCGCAGGGCGATCAGCGCCGGACGGCCTTCGCCTTGGATGCGATCAGCACCGAGATGGTGTTCATGTTTGGTCCGGCCGTTGGCGCAATCGTTGCCACCAGCGGATTCACGGTGATTGGCCTGACCGTAGTGGGGCTCGCTACGTCGTTCGCCGGGTTGTTCCTGATGTGGTTCAACCCGCCAACCCGGAGCCCAGTGACGGGGGACGATGATGCTGACCGGGAACGCGATGAACAACATGCCGCCGACGTGGCCGTCATCGCCGCTGCCCCGGCGCACATCCAGGAAGCTGCCGCCGAACTGGCGCCCGCCAACGGGCGTACCCGGGATGGCATCAGGCGTCGCGTGGCAGGGAACTTCACCTGGCTGACCACCACCGTGGCGGCCCTCTTTGCCGTCTCTGCAGGAACCGGCATGGTGCTGAGTGGCTCCGACGTCAGCATCGTGGGGGCACTCGAAATTGGCGGACACCAAGGTGAAATCGGTTTGGTGTTCCTGTTCTGGTGTGCGGCGTCAGTGGTGGGCGGACTGATCTACGGCGCCATGCACAGGCCCGTCTCGCCCCTGCTTCTGCTCCTGTGCATGGCCGCACTGACCATTCCCATGGGCTTCGCGCCGAACACCTGGGCGCTGGCGTTGATCTCGATCCTGCCAGGCTTGTTCTGTGCACCGGTCCTCTCGGCAGCTTCCGAGAAAGTCGCGGAACTGGTTCCCGAGGAACGCCGTGGCGAGGCGATGGGCTGGTACGGCTCGGCGCTGACCGCAGGCGTTGCGCTCGGTGCGCCGCTGGCCGGGATCTTCATCGACCAGGTAGGACCGTCCGGGGGCTTCGTGTCGGTGGGTGCCGCCGGGGTGCTGCTGTGCCTGGTGGGCCTGGTCCTGCAACAGGTCCGACGCCGCCGCGCCACTCTACCGACGGCAACACCGTAGCCGAACAAGCTTTAGGTTTGACCCGCCGACACTGGGCGAAAATGGCAGCCTCAGGACGCACGACGGCGGCGGCCGGCTCCAGTGAGCCAGCCGCCGCCGTCGGGGGTTCAGGTACTAGTCGGGGTTCAGGTACTAGTTGACAGCGCCCGTGTACTTCTCGCCCGGGCCTTTTCCCGGTGCGTCCGGGATGGTGGACTCTTCGCGGAAGGCCAGCTGCAGTGACCGGAGGCCGTCGCGCAACGGACCTGCGTGCTGGGAGCCAATCTCGGGGGCAGCAGCCGTCACCAGGCCGGCGAGGGCAGTGATCAGTTTCCGTGCCTCGTCCAGGTCCTTGAGCTCTTCGGCGTTATCCTCAGCGGCGAGGCCAAGCTTGACGGCGGCGGCGCTCATCAGGTGCACGGCGGCGGTGGTGATGACTTCAATGGCTGGAACTTCGGCGATGTCACGAATTTGCGCCGAGACGTCGTCCGGGGTGGCGACGGGCTCAAAAACGTGTGAATTACTGTCTGGAGTGCTCATACGGTAAGCTTGTCATAGACCGACTGGATGCTGTTATTCAAGAAATTGTTGCTACGAATCCATTCCTACGGCGCGTTGAGCGTGGTGGGAATTTTCTTCTGTAGAATGGCATGCAGTCAGCAAGCGGAGTTCTCTCCCACCCGCGTCAGCCGTTGTCCAGGATGTTCACCGAACATCAAAAGACGCAAGGTTGCCGGGTACCTGGTCGGGCATGACGGCGCATCAGCCTCGTCATGCGGACAGTCCCACACGGGGCAGTCTGAACCGATCTATCAGAGGCCTTCGATTGCTCCGGCAATTGGGGGCCTTCTCTATTTGCCGGAACTAACAACAACCACAGGAGCTTTAACATTAGCGAGCCAAGAATCAATGAGCGTATCCGCGTCCCCGAGGTGCGGCTGGTCGGCCCTGCAGGTGAACAGGTAGGAATCGTCCGTATTGAGGATGCCCTGCGCCTGGCTGCCGAGTCTGATCTGGATCTCGTTGAAGTTGCGCCGCAGGCTAAGCCTCCCGTCTGCAAGCTGATGGACTTCGGCAAGTACAAGTACGAAGCTGCCGTCAAGGCACGCGAAGCCCGGAAGAACCAGACGAATACCGTTCTGAAGGAAATCCGTTTCCGCCTCAAGATCGACACTCACGACTATGAGACCAAGCGCGGGCACGCCCTCCGCTTCCTCGGCGCCGGTGACAAGGTCAAGGCCATGATCCAGTTCCGCGGCCGTGAGCAGCAGCGCCCCGAGATGGGCATCCGCCTGCTCCAGCGTTTCGCCGAGGATGTAGCCGAGGTTGGCGTTGTTGAGTCCAGTCCCCGCATCGATGGCCGCAACATGGTCATGGTGGTGGGCCCGCTCAAGAACAAGGCCGAAGCGAAGGCAGAAGCCCGCCGTGCTACCCAGCGCGCCGAGGCCAAGGCCGAAAACGAAGCCAAGGCAACAGGCCGCGTGGACACCTCAGGGGACGACTCCGCTCCCTTCACGCAGTCGCTTGCGGACTTGCTGCCCGAGGGTTTCACCATTTCCACCGAACCCGAAGCAGCAACCGAGGCCCCGGAGCAGAACGCTGCTCCCGCCGAGCCTGCCGAAGTAGCTGTCGAGGAAAAGGCTGCACCCGCTCCCGTGCAGGAAGCAGCTAAGCAGGAAGCACCCGCGAAAGAGGCTCCCGTCAAGGAAGCCCCGAAGCAGGAGGCACCCGCCAAGGCCGCTCCCGTGAAGGAAGCTCCCAAGCGGGTTGCCCCGAAGGCTGCTGCGCCGAAGGCGGCCGCTCCGGCGACCAAGCCTGCTGCCGAGAAGCCGCAGGCCGCCACCCCGGCGGCTGCTGCAACCCCGGCTGCAGCTCCCAAGCCTGCCGCAGTGCCGAAGCCGATGGCCAGGCCTGCAGCACCCAAGCCTGCTGCTCGACCTGCTCCCAAGGCAGCGTCGAAGCCGGCCAGCAAGAAAACTACTTAGTCCACAGCTGACGGGGCACCACCTCCCGTCAGCCAAGCAACCAGCACGCCGCCCGCAAGGGTGGTTGCGCGATACAGCTGCAGGCCTGGCCTGCAGACACGTAAGGAGATCGGTTCCCATGCCGAAGATGAAAACCCACAGCGGCGCCAAGAAGCGCTTCAAGCTGACCGGTACCGGCAAGCTGCGCCGCCAGCAGGCCAACCGTCGTCACTACCTCGAGCACAAGTCCTCGCGGTTGACCCGTCGCCTTGCCGGCGACAAGATCGTCTTCAAGGGCGACGCCAAGGTCATCCGGAAGATGCTCGGCATCTAAGTTCCAAGTTTTTTGACCTGCAGCCATCCGGTTATTGGTCAGCTACATCAAAGCCTTCTCAGGCCGTCGGGAAACCGGCAGTAGATGCTTGGGATCAGATTTTCGAAGGAGTACGCACGTGGCACGTGTGAAGAGGGCGGTCAACGCCCACAAGAAGCGTCGGGTTATTCTTGAGCGCGCAAAGGGTTACCGTGGTCAGCGTTCACGCCTGTACCGCAAGGCAAAAGAGCAGCTGCTGCACTCGTTTGTGTACAGCTACGGCGACCGCAAGAAGAAGAAGGGCGACTTCCGCCGCCTGTGGATCCAGCGCATCAACGCTGCATCCCGCGCCAACGGCCTGACCTACAACCGTCTCATCCAGGGCCTGAAGGCCGCTGAGGTTGAGGTTGACCGCCGTATGCTGGCTGAACTGGCCGTCTCTGACGCCAACGCATTCGCCGCACTGGTCAAGGTTGCCAAGGACTCGCTGCCTGCCGACACGTCTGCTCCGGCTGCCAAGTAGCATCTGAGGGACGTTCAGGAACGGGTGGCAGCAGCCACTACAGTTCTTATATGAACGAAACCGGGCGCCCGCAAGACTTTCCACTCTCCAACCCCCGAGCTGATCGGGTCAGGGATGTGGCAAAGCTTGCAGGGCGCCCGGCCCGTTTAAAGCGCGGCCAGTTTCTGGCGGAAGGGCCCCAGGCTGTCCGGGAGGCACTGAAGCTCCACCAGCAACGGCTTGCTGCCGGCGCCCCAGGGGTAGTTGCTGAGGTCTACGCCAGCGAAACGTGCCTGGACCGGTACCCGGAGTTCGAGGAACTGGCCGAAAACACCAACGCCTGGATTGCCACCGATGAAGTGCTGGCCGCGATGGCAGATACCGTCAACCCGCAAGGCATCCTTGCCGTCTGCGGTTTCGTTGACGTCAGCCTGACGGACGTGCTCGACGCCGGTCCTCGCCTGATTGCCGTCCTCAGCCAGGTCCGGGACCCGGGAAACGCCGGGACGGTCCTGCGCGCTGCAGACTCCGCAGGCGCTGACGCTGTCATCTTGACCGGTTCCAGCGTTGATATCTACAACCCGAAAGCTGTCCGGTCCACTGTGGGCAGCCTCTTCCACCTTCCGGTGGTTCTCGGCGCTGATCTCGCCGAGCTCACAGCCGCCTGCAAAGAACGTGGAATCGGCGTCCTGGCTGCAGACGGCTACGGCAGCGTGAACCTGGACGTGCTGCAGGACGAAAACGCCCGGCGCCGCCTGACGGGTGCTGGTGAGTCCTCGGTGTTCGACCTGGCCGCACCCACCGCCTGGTTGTTTGGCAACGAAGCCCAAGGGCTTTCGGCCGAAGAGTTGGAAATGGCAGACCACCGCGTAGCGGTCCCCATCTACGGCGCCGCAGAGAGCCTCAACCTGGGCACTGCTGCGACCGTCTGCCTGTACGCCAGCGCACGGTCGCAGCAGGAACCGGCGCCCAGCTAGCGCACGGCCCGGGGTGCAACCTGCTCTCAGCTGGTGCTCGGTCGCAGCAAGACTCGGCGCTTAGTTAGTGCACCGGGGCCGGCAGCGGCTTCTTGCGCTCCAGGAAGCCGCTGATCAAGGCGATTCCCAGGCCCAGGACGGCCAGGACGGCGCCTACCAGGGCGGGAGCTACGAAACCCCAGCCCCAGGCGATCACCACGCCGCCCAGGAACGCACCGAGGGCGTTGGCGACGTTGAGTGCTGCGTGGTTAAGTGATGATGCCAGTGATGGGGCGTCGGGGGAGGCGTCCAAGAGCCGGGTCTGGAGCGCAGGAACCAGCAGGGATCCTGACGCGCCCACCACGAAGACCATCACCAGGGCCGACCAGGGCCAGTGCACAGCGACAGCGTAGACCACCAGGGCTACGGCGATGCCGGGGAGCACCCAGTACAGGGTGCCCATGACGGACTTGTCAGCGAGCCGGCCGCCCACCAGGGTGCCAGCAACCATACCGAGCCCGTACAGGGCGACCACGATGGGCAGCAACGAGGCGGAGATTCCGGCAACTCCGGTCATGGTGTGGGCAATGTAGGTGTAGGTGGCGAAGAACCCGCCAAAACCGACAATGCCGATGAGGATGGCGAGCCACACCTGCAATCGCTTCAAGGCGCCCAGCTCACGGCGGATGCTGGCATCCGGGTGGGGAGCTTGGTACGGCACGTACTTCCAGAGGAGCACCAGCGTTACCAGGCCGATGGCTCCCACCACGACGAACAGCAGCCGCCAGCCGAAGGTTTGCCCCAGCCACGTTGCTGCCGGAACGCCGACGACGTTGGAGACTGACAGCCCGGCCATCACCATGGAGATGGCCCAGCCGCGGCGACTCGCAGGCACCATGGATGCGGCGATCACGGCAGCGACGCCAAAGAACGCACCGTGTGGCAGACCGGCGGCAAAGCGGGAGATCAACATCGTGCCGTAATCGGGGGCCAGGTAGGAGCTCAGGTTGGCCACGGTGAAGAACACCATGAGGCCAACGGCCAGGTACTTTCGAGGCATCCGAGCTCCCACAGCGGCCAGCAGGGGAGCGCCCACCACAACGCCCAGTGCGTACGCGGAGATCAGGTGGCCAGCTTCTGGGGTACTGATGCCGAGTCCCTGCTCAATCTCCTTCAGCAAGCCCATCATGGTGAATTCGGTGACCCCAATGCCCACCCCGCCCATGGCCAAGGCGAAGATCGCCATCCCCAGGTTGGTGGTACCGGGTGGTGTTGCGGTGGACGCGCGAAGGACGCTGCTCATGGGCCTGCTTTTCACAATAGGGAGGTAAGGATCTGACGCGACTGTACTGCCGGTGTGGGAGCCGGCGCTGCCCTGCTCCTTGGCGGTAACAGCTGGCTTGGCCGCCATATTCCCAAGTTCGACTCGGGATTCTGGGGGAGCGGCCGACCCCATACCCATTGTCCCCCATAGACTGGCACCGTGACTGGAGAAATACAGGTGGTGGGCGGCGCGCTGCTCGACAACCTCGCGAAACCAACCCAACTTCTGGTGGCGCGTCGCAGTGCGCCCGAACAGCTAGCCGGACTGTGGGAATTCCCCGGCGGCAAGGTGGAGGCCGGTGAAACGCCGGAAGCCGCGCTGGCCAGGGAACTGGTGGAAGAACTGGGCGTCAGCGTAGAGCTGGGAACTGAACTGAAGGCGGCGCACGCGCACGGCTGGCCGCTGAATGACCGTGCCAGCATGCGGGTGTACTTCGGCCAGATCTCCGCCGGGCAGCCGCAACCACTGGAAGACCATGATGAGCTGCGTTGGATGCCGTTGAGCGCCCCGGAGGCGATCCTGGCCCTGCCCTGGATCCCGGCGGACCTGCCGATCGTCCGGGCGCTTCTGGCAACCCTCGGCGCTGTGGTTGGTGAGGGCGCGGGCCTTGGCAGCCACCCATCGGTGGCCAACTCCAAAAGCGGCAACTGCTAGAACAGAGCGTCTTGCCCCGTGGTGCTACGACTGGCAGTGCTCGGTTCCGGGATGCTCCCTGCCGGATACTGAGCTTCTTCGACGCGGGGATCGTCAAGGTCTTGGTGGCTGAAACCAGAGGTGGCGGTGAACCCGTGCCGGGCCTTGAAGTAACGCACCTTTGCGGCCAGCCATTGGCGGTACTCAGCGGACGCGTAGGAGCCGTTGCCGTACAGCCTGCGGTATTTTCCGGCGAGTTCCGGATGGGCTCTGGCTATCCACTGCATGAACCATTCGCGCGTCCCGGGTTTGAGGTACAGGGCGCCGGCAGAGACGCCGGTGGCGCCCGCAGCGGCCAGCGCGCTGAACAGCGCGTCCAGGGCGTCGTCGCTATCGGAAAGCCACGGCAGGATGGGCATGGCCATGACGCCGCAGGGCAGGCCAGCCTCACGGAGGCGCGACACCAACTTCAGCCGGGCACGCGGGCCCGGAGTTCCCGGCTCGATCTCTGCGGACAATTCCTCGTTGGTCATGGCCAGCGAGATACCCAACCCCACCGGGACCTGTGCAGCGGCACTTTTCAGCAGCGGAATATCTCGCGCCAGCAGGGTGCCCTTGGTGAGTATGGACAAGGGCGTTCCTGAATCAGCGAGGGCCGAGATGATTCCAGGCATCAGCTGGTACCGGCCCTCAGCCCGTTGATAGGGATCGGTGTTGGTCCCCAATGCCACCTGGTGCCGCCCCCAGGAGGGCTTGGCGAGCTCCTTCCGCAGGACCTCGGCCGCGTTCACTTTGACCACCACTTGGTTGTCGAAGTCCAGCCCGGCGTCGAAATCCAAGTACGTGTGGCTCTTGCGGGCGAAGCAGTAGACGCATGCATGGCTGCAACCGCGGTAAGGGTTGACGGTCCACTCGAACGGCATCTTCGAACCCGCCGGCACCTTGTTGAGCACCGATTTGGCGGTGACCTCATGGAAGGTGATGCCGGCGAATTCGGGAGTGGTCACGGAGCGCACCAGCCCAGCCAGCGGCAGCAACGCCGGGGCAGGCTGGTCGGAAGGATCATCCGATGCCGGGAGCAAGGCTTGTGCGTTCCATCTCATAGACTCCATTCGAAGATATATTCGAATAAAAGTCAATCACCCGGCCCGGTCAGGTTCCGGCGGTACGGCTGCATCAGATCAGGACAGGAGTTCCCACGTGACAGTGACAGCAACGCTGACCTGGTTCTCGCCGGCCTCCACGGCCAGGCTTTCCACCGCCACTGCCCGCTGCATGCCCGCCATCGGGGTTGGTCCGGGCGCAGCGGCAGTGACGCCTTCGGTGACGGAAAGAACCTTGCCAAGGCTGCAACCGGCAAGTGCTGCAAACTGCTCGCCCGTGGCGCGTGCGTTTTGCCAGGCGGTGTCCCGGGCCCGGGTCCGGAGTGCCGATTCATCAGCGATCATGAGCTGCAGGTTGTGCAGCCGGACATCATCTCCGCCAGCGGTCGCTGCAGCCGAAACGGTCCTCGACGCCGAAGCGAGATCGCGCAGCCGCACGGAGAGCGAGCTGGCGGCGATGTAGCCGGCCACCCGTTGGCCTTCACCTTCCCGCCAGACCAGGTCCGCCCTGACGCTGAGGCCGGTGGTCCGGATATCGGCGGCTGCTACTGCGTCGGCTTTGAAAGCGCTGACGACGGCGGCCAGGGCCTTTCCCGCGGCGGCATAGGCTGCCTCAACAGATTCCGCCCGGCTCTCCACCCCAATGGACACCAGCATGAGGTCCGGAGCTGCCTCCGCGATGCCGTGTCCGGAAACGGTGACTGTGCCTGGAACGGCGACTGGTGCCGCAGCGGAAATAGAACCAGTGCCTGATGGCTCTGGCGGGGTACTGGGGTGGCTGGTGTTCATCTGTTTCTCCCTTGGTTAGGTGCTGATTGGACGCACGCTGCCCGTGGGGTAGCCGCCGGCTTCCAGGCCGGCGTTGCGCTCGAAAAAGTTTGCGGAACCGGGGTTGCCGGTCCGCAGCATGGACCACCCTGCGGCGACAAAGTACAACGGCAGGAAAGGCAACCCCAGACACCAGGCGTACTGGGTGCAGTGCCGCTCTTCATGTCCCAACAGCTCCGGCTGTGCCACTAGGTCCCTGGTGCTCCGGCGGTACAGCACCACGTTGCCCACGGTGAAGGCCTGAGCGAACGGTAAGCGCCAGCCGTACCCCTCCGCCAGCAAGAGCCCACGCGGGCCAAGGCTCAACCGGCTGCGGGACGCCAACGCCAAGGCCACGCCCGCCACCGTGCTGCCGTTGAGGACGTTCGCGGCGGCCCGCAGGGACTGGCCAGCCGTCAACGGCGGGCCAACCTCACAACGCTGCGGCAGTGTCATGAGGCCATGCTAGCCGGGGTTCTCACCTAGACTAAGAAGATGTGGCCGCCGGATTCCGGTGCGCCCTGACCTGGTCATTGATTGCCGTTGACTGACGGCAATCATCCATGACCTGCCAGCGACGGAACGTGCCGCGGGGAAACCACGCCGGCTGCTCCGCCGCCGGCAGCCACGACTCGTAGCTAAGAACAGTAGATGACTGAAACTTTGCCGGGCGCTGCCATCCCGAATCCCACGGATGAAGCCGCCATCAACGCCGCAGTAGACAACGCCATCACCGCTATTGCCGGTGCCGAGACCCTTGACGGGCTGAAGGCGGTGCGGCTCGCGCACACCGGCGAGAAGTCGCCCCTGAGCCTCGCCAACCGTGAAATCGGTGGCTTGCCCAAGGACCAGAAGGCGATTGCCGGCAAACTGATGGGCGCCTCCCGCGGCCGGGTCAACAAGGCGCTCGCCGATCGGACGGCAGAGCTGGAAGCCGAGAACGACGCGCGGATCCTGCTGGAAGAGACGGTCGACGTCACTGCCGCACCCCGCCGTCGTCGTGCCGGCGCCCGGCACCCGCTGTCCACCCTGCAGGACCGTGTGGCGGACATCTTCGTGGGCATGGGCTGGGAAATTGCCGAAGGGCCCGAGGTGGAGTCCGAATGGTTCAACTTTGATGCCTTGAACTTCAAACCGGACCACCCCGCCCGCGAAATGCAGGACACCTTCTTCGTGGAACCCCCTGAAGCCCACCTGGTCATGCGGACCCACACCTCGCCGGTGCAGGTGCGGTCCATGCTGGAACGCGAAGTCCCCATCTACGTGCTGTGCCCCGGCAAGGTGTTCCGCACGGACGAACTCGACGCCACGCACACCCCGGTGTTCCACCAGTTCGAAGGCCTGGCCATCGACAAAAACCTGAGCATGGCAGACCTCCTGGGCACCCTGGAACACTTCACCCGGCAAATGTTCGGCGACGAAGCCAAGGTCCGGCTGCGCCCCAACTACTTCCCGTTCACTGAGCCGTCCGCCGAGTTGGACATCTGGCACCCGGGCGCCAAGGGCGGCCCCCGCTGGATCGAGTGGGGTGGCTGCGGCATGATCAACCCGAACGTGCTCCGCGCCGCCGGCATCGATCCGGACGAGTATTCAGGTTTTGCCTTTGGCATGGGCATTGAGCGCGCCCTGATGTTCCGCAACGAAGTGGGGGACATGCGCGACATGATCGAAGGCGATGTACGGTTCAGCGAGCAATTCGGGATGGAGATCTAAGCGTGCGTATCCCACTTTCCTGGCTGCGGGAGTTTGCAGCAGTACCGGCCGGCGCCACGGCCGAAGACGTCATGGCCGAACTGGTTAAGGTCGGTTTCGAAGAAGAGGACGTGCACCGTCCCACCGACACCCTGCAGGGCCCCATTGTGGTGGGTCAGGTCCTGAGCCTGGTCAAGGAGCCGCAGTCCAACGGCAAGACCATCAACTGGTGCCAGGTCCGGGTGGTGCCCGAAGGCCAGCAACAGAGCCTGACCGGCGAGGGCATCGACCCCTCCGGCGTGCAGGGCATCATCTGCGGAGCCCACAACTTTGTTGAAGGGGACAAGGTGGTGGTTACCCTGCCTGGCGCCGTACTGCCTGGCGACTTCCGCATCTCCGCCCGGAAAACGTACGGCCACCTCTCCGCCGGCATGATCGCCTCGGTCCGCGAACTGGGAATCGGCGACGACCATGACGGCATTCTGGTCCTGTCCCGGATCGGCCTGGATCCGGAAATCGGTACGGACGCCATGGAGCTCCTGGGCCTCTACGACCAGGCTGCGGAAATCAACGTCACCCCGGACCGCGGCTACGCCTTCTCCATCCGTGGCGTGGCTCGCGAATACGCCCACGCCACCGGGACGGACTTCAACGACCCCGCAGCGAACGTCTCCGCGCCGGCAGCGCTCACCGGTGGTCACAGTGTCACGCTGGACGATGCCGCTCCCATCTACGGAGTTCCCGGCTGCACCCGCTTCGTGGCCCGCACCGTCCGCGGCGTCAACGCCACCGCGCCCACCCCGCAGTGGATGGTCTCCCGGCTCCGGCTCGCCGGTATCCGGTCCATCTCCTTGCCGGTAGACATCTCCAACTACGTCATGCTGGAACTCGGCCAACCGAACCACTGCTATGACCTGGACAAGCTCACCGGCGGGATCGTGGTGCGCCGCGCCGCCGCCGGGGAGAAGTTCACCACCCTGGACGGCAAGGAGCGGACGCTCGACGCCGAAGATCTCCTGATTACCGACGGTGCGGGAGCGATCGGCATCGCCGGAGTCATGGGCGGCGCCACCACTGAAGTGGGGGACACGACGTCGAACATCCTGGTGGAGGCCGCGATCTTCGATCCGGTCTCGATCGGCAGGTCCCGGCGGCGGCACAAGCTGCCCTCCGAAGCCTCCAAGCGTTTCGAACGCGGCGTCGACTGGCAGCTGAGCAGCATCGCTGCGCAGCGCGTGGTGGACCTCCTGGTGGAACTGGCTGGCGGCACCGCGGACGAGGCTGGCACCGACGTCGGAACCGCACCCCAGCCGGTGACCATCCAGCTGCCGGCAGACTATGCCCAGGCCCGGATTGGTGTTGACTTCACCGCCGACCAGATCACCACATCCTTGGTGGACCTGGGTGCCACGGTGGCGGAAAACGCTGCCGGCTGGGCCGTGACGGTGCCAACCTGGCGACACGACCTTGAAACCAAGGAAGACCTCACCGAGGAAATCGCTCGACTGGTGGGCTACGACAAGATCCCCGCCACGTTGCCTGTGGCGCCTCCAGGCCGCGGTCTCACCCGGACGCAGCAACAGCGACGTCGCCTGATCCAGTCCCTTGCTGACGCTGGGCTCACCGAGGTCTTGGCGTACCCGTTCGTCACCAAGGCGGCCAACGACACGTTCGGTGTGGCTCAGGCCGGTGCCGCGCGGTCTGCCGTGAAGCTCGCCAACCCCATCAGCGAGGAGCAGGGTTTCCTGCGCACCGCCATCCTGCCCGGCCTGATCGAAGTGGCCAAGCGCAACCACTCCCGCGGCTTCCGCGATGTGGCCCTCTTCGAGTCCGGTCTAGTATTCCTGCCGGGCGACGCCGTAGGCACCGCAGCGATTCCGCCGTTGGGCGTCAAACCTGCCGACGAGGTACTGGACGGACTGTACGACGGCGTTCCGGACCAGCCGTTCCACATCGCCGCCGTTTTCACGGGCCACGATTCGCCTGCTGCCGCCGCTCACACGCCACGCATCTGGGACTGGGCTGACGCCCTGGACATTGCCCGGCTTGCCGGCGACGTCTTGGGCGTGGAGCTGGTGGCCAGCCAGGGCAGCCACCAGGCCTTCCACCCGGGCCGCACCGCCATGTTGTCGCTGCGTTCGGGGGAGCTGGTGGGTTACGCCGGTGAGCTGCACCCCAAGCTGTTGGTTGCAGCCGACATGCCTGCCCGCTCGGTCGCGTTCGAACTGAACGCCGACGCACTCTTCGACGCCGCCCCTGACGTCATCGTGGCCCGGCACATCTCCACGTTCCCGTTGGCAACCCAGGACGTGGCCCTGGTGGTTCCGGCAGAGGTACCCGCCGACGCCGTCTTGGCAGCCCTCAGGGAAGGCGCCGGCGAGCTCCTGGAAGATGTGGCCCTATTCGATGTCTATGCGGGCAAGGGCATCGAAGCGGGCAAAAAGTCGCTGGCTTTCGGGCTGCGATTCCGCGCCGATGATCGCACGCTGACTGCCGACGAAGCCTCCGCGGCCCGCGAAAGCGCAGTAGCGCTTGCGGGGGAGCGGTTCGGCGCCGTCCAGCGCTGACCACCGTTTCGATACTGGTAGGGAGTCCCCGCGGTCAACCGGCCGCGGGGACTTTCTGGCTGAGACGGCTTTATTTCTGTTGAGGCAGTGAAGGGATTCTCGTGGTGACAGCCGGCCTGGTGCTCCGCTCACGTCACCTTGCTGCCCCCACTGCCGGTGAACTCCTGCTGCTGGACGCGGCGGAACGGACTCAAGCTGCCGCGATGGTCCCTGCAGCGGCCGAGCGGTTCCTGGCCGGCCGGGTGGCCCAACGTCACTTCGTTGCTGAGCTTCTCCGCGTCCAGCCCACGGAGTTAGCTGCGGCTTACCACTGCCCCACCTGTGGGAACGGCGCCGAGGTCAATCATGGCCGGCCCGGCTACCAGATCGCCGGAGAGCAAGCCCCGTTGGCGTTGTCTACCTCGCGCGCCGCCGGCTGGATCTTGCTGGCGGCCGTGCTGCACCCTGGCCCCGGAGTGCGCTTGGGCGTGGACATTGAAGACCCCGCAGCCACCAGTTTCGCGGGATTCGGTGCGGTGGCGTTGACCGCAGCGGAGCGGGACGTCCTTGCGCCCCTGGCCGGCAGCGCACTTCTCGCAGCCCAGGCCCGGCTCTGGGCCCGGAAAGAGGCCTGGCTGAAAATGACCGGACAGGGGTTACTCACACCACCCGCAGAGGTGGACGTCCTGGCCCGGCCCGGCCTCCGCGACCTCAGCCCCGCCGAAACGGGACTGCCCGCCTTCTTGGCGGCCGCCGTCGTGCTGCACCGTCCCTAGCACGGAAAGCCGCCCAAGGAGCTAGCCAGCCGGCAGCGGCGGCAGTGCCTCCTCGTAGAGCCACGGGTGCAGCAGCGTCTCCGCGTCGATTCCGGTGACCCTGTCCACGGTGAGGATGAAGTCAGCGGTGGACACCGATCCGTGCCGGTGAGTGGTGGTCCAGTCCTGCAAGGTGGCGAAGAACGCGAGGTCCCCGCAGGCGATCCGCAGCGCGTGAACGGCCAGGGCGCCGCGCTTGTAGACCCGGTCATCGAACATCAGCTCGGGTCCGGGGTCGCCCACCAGCAGGTCCTGCGGCTCGGCCTTGAGCCTGCGCCAGGCGGCAGCTGCACGCGCGGCGGCGGTCATGACACCAGCCTCCTCGGACCAGATCCACTCGGCATAGCAGGCGAACCCTTCGTGCAGCCAAATGTCCTGCCACGACGCCACGGTGAGCGAATTGCCGAACCACTGGTGCGACAGTTCATGTGCGATCAGCCGCTGCGCGTCCCAGCCCTGCTCGAGGTGGTTGGGGCCCACGATGGAAAGGCCCTGGGCCTCCAACGGGATTTCGAGGACGTCCTCCGCCACCACCACGGTGTAGGCAGGGAACGGGTAGGGCCCAAAGCAGTTCACGAACGTGCGCATCATGGTGGGTTGATGGGCCAGGCCGCTGCGGGCCTCCGCCGTCAGCGCCGGGGGAACGGCCACGAATTGTTGAACCTGCCCAGGGTGCCGCCCGGTGTCCAACTCCACCAGGGCGTAGCGGCCGATCTGCACTGTCGCCAGATAGGTGGCCATGGGCTCTGCCTGCAGGTAGACCCACGTTTCCCGGCTGGAGCGCGTGGTGTGCAGTTCAAGGGTGCCGTTGCAGACCGCGCGGTAGTTGGCGTCAGTGGTGACGGCGATCCGGTAGCTGGCCTTGTCCCGCGGGTGGTCGTTGCAGGGAAACCACGACGGCGCGCCGTTGGGTTGGCCAGCCACCAGCACCCCGTCGGACAGCTCTTCCCAGCCCACCTCGCCCCACAGCCCACGCCGGGGCCCGGGGTTGCCCTCGTACCTGATCTCCAGGACGAACTCCTGGCCGCGCTGCAGCGGCGTGGCGGTGGAAACCACCAGTTGTTCCGCGCGTTGGCTGAAGCGGGCTACTTTCCGGCCGTCCAGCTGGACCTTGGTGGCGCGAAGCCCGGCAAGGTCCAACACAATGGCCGACGTCGGACCCTGGGCAATGCCGTTGAGCACCGCCTTGCCGCTGAGCCGGTTGCTGCTGACTTTGTAGTCGATTGCGAGGTCATAGTGCAGCACCCGGTACGCCTCGGTGCCTGCCCCCGGAAGGTACGGATCGGGGGCGCTGCCGCTCCCGTTGCCGGTGGTGCCGCGGACGGGTACTGCTGAGGAACTCATGGACGACCTTATGTAGCTGTGGATCTGGTTCAGGCGCGGGTGGTGGGGCCCGTCCAGGGACTGACCGGGTTTCCCATCCAATAGGTGGCATTGGGAACTGATTCGCCCCGCATCACCAAAGACGCCGGACCCACTGTGCCGCCGGCGCCAATACTTGCCTGGGGCAGGATGACGCCGTGTGGACCCATGGTGGCGCCGTCTTCGAGCGTAACAGCGTCAAGGCTCATCACCCGGTCGTGGAACAGGTGGGTCTGCACCACGCAGCCGCGGTTCACGGTGGAGTTGCGGCCGAGGCTCACCAGATCGGCCTCGGGCAACCAGTAACTTTCGCACCAGGTGCCGGTGCCGATTTTCGCGCCAAGTGCGCGCAGCCACCACACCAGGGCAGGTGTGCCGGTGGCGGAGCGGGCAAACCAGGGTGCGCTGACCATTTCGATGAACGTGTCCACCACTTCGTTGCGCCAAATAAAGGAGCTCCACAGAGGGTGCTCACCGGCCCGGATCCGTCCCACCAGCACCCATTTGGCCACCACCGAGGAGGCTGCTGCCACGGCGCCGGCCACCAACATGACCACACCGCTGAGAAGTGCAGCGATGCCATAGTTCAGGGTGGTGGCCAGCCAGTCGAAGGCCAGCATCGCGGCCACGGCGATCGCCACGGTGAGGACCACCGGCACGAACCGGCCCAGTTCCCACAGCGTCCGGGCAACCTTGAGCTTGAACGGCGGCTCGAACGTGCGTGAATCATCGGTGGAGATGGCGGTCCGTCTGAGGCGCACCGGAGGGCTGCCCAGCCACGAGGTACCGGATTTTGCCTTGGCCGGGGTGGCGGACAAGACTGCCACCAGCGAGTTCTTGGGCACGTTGCGACCAGCGGCCGTCATGCCCGAGTTGCCGAGGAAGGAGCGCCGGCCGATCTTTGCCGGGGCCACCCGCAGCCAGCCGCCGTCGAGCTCGTAGGACGCCACCATGGTGTCGTCGGCCAGGAAGGCGCCCTCGCCAACGGTGGTCATCTTGGGAATGAGCAGCACGGTGGATGCTTCCACGTTCTTGCCGATCTTGGCGCCCAGCAGGCGCAGCCAGATCGGGGTGAACAGGCTTGCGTAGATGGGGAAGAGGAGGTCGCGGGCCAGGTCCAGGACGCGTTCGGTGGCCCACACCTGCCAGCCCACCCGGCTGCGGACCCGGTGGTACCCCGCGGTCAGGCCAATGCCGAGCAGCCGGGTGGTGCCCAGGATGAGCAGCCCGTTGGTCAAGAACCAGGCGAGTGCGGCGGGGACCAAGGCAGCGGCCAGGCCGGGCAGGGCGGCGCCCAGGGAGCTGCTGCCTTGGATGAATGGCAGGCCTACCAGGATGGCAACGCCGGCGGAGATGAACGGCAGCAGCGCCAGGATGCCCGAGGCTGCAGCGAAGCCGGTAAACCACAGCCGGCCCAGCCTGCGGCTTTGCGGCGGGGCGTCGGGATAAGTGTGCTTGGCTTTGCCGCGACGCTGCGCGGGTGAGCCGGCCACCAGGTGACCGGCCTTGACCTTGCCCAGGACGGCGGAGCCCGGCTCAACCTGCGCGCCGGCTCCAATGGAGGCTCCGGGCATCAGCGTGCTGCGGGCGCCCACTGTGGCGCCGGCTCCGATCCGGACGGCACCAATGTGGACGCTGTCGCCGTCGATCCACCAGCCTGAGAGATCAACTTCCGGTTCCACGTTGGCGCCCGGGCCCAGCGTGAGCAGGCCCGTCACCGGGGGGAGCGAGTGCAGTTGGACGTCGCGGCCGATCTTGGCGCCCAACGCCCTGGCGTAGTAGGGGACGAAGGGGGCGCTGGCCAGGCTGATGGCACCGGCCAGATCCTGGATTTGTTCCGCCAGCCACAGCCGCAGGTGCACTCGGCCGGAACGGGGATAGGTTCCCGCCTGGACTCCGCGGAGCAGGAAGCGGGCAGCGCCCACGGCAATCAGCATTCGGCCTGCCGGGCTGACGAAAACCAGCCACGATGCTGCCACCCACCACCACGAAACAGTTGGCGCAGCGGAGAACCCGGCCAGGGCAAACAGGAGGTTGTTGGCAGCCATCACGTAGGTCAGCCAGCGCATGCCCACCAGGACGTAGAGCGGACCACCCATAAGGGTCTGGAAAATCTGGGACTTCAGCGCCGTGGGCCGGACGGTCCGCTCAGCGGCCGGGCCGGAGGCGCCGCCCGGGTTGGACAGTCGGGCGAGTTCAACGAGCGCACCCACGCGGGGCGTCGCATAGATGTCGGCGACCGTCACGGTGGGGTAGCGCCGACGAAGGGCAGAGACCAGTTGCGCCGCGGACAGTGAACCGCCGCCGTACGCGAAGAAGTCGGCGTCCAGCGAGGTCACGGGGCTGCCCAGGACGGCACTCCATTGCTCCACGATCCAGGCGGCGTCCGCTGGCAGGTTCAGTGGCGCAGCATCGGCCTCGGCAGCTCCGGCGCCGGCCAGTGGCCAGGGCAGCGCGTTCCGGTCCACCTTACCGCTGGTCTTGGTGGGCAAGGAGTCCACCACCGTGAGCAGCGGGATCAACGCGGCGGGAAGGTTGGCCAACAGCAGCTGGCGGGCCTCGGTAACGTCCAGTTCATGACCGGCCGACGCCGCCAGGTAACCCACCAGAATCTGGTTGCCTGCCGCGGTGGTCCGGACAGCCGCGGCCGCACCGCCGACGTGGGGCAGGGCTTGAAGCGCGGCATCGATTTCGCCGAGTTCGATCCGGCGCCCGCCCAGTTTGACCTGCTCATCCGCCCGGCCCTGGAAGATCAGGCCAGCGGCTTCGTAGCGCACGAGGTCCCCGGAACGGTAGGCGCGGTCCCAGCCGAGGCTGGGCATCGGGGCGTACTTTTCGGCGTCCTTGGCGGGATCCAGGTAGCGGGCCAGGCCCACGCCACCGATGATCAACTCACCAATTTCACCCTCGGCCACTGGGACGGCGTCGGCGTCCACCACGGCCAGGTCCCAGCCGTCCAGCGGCAGCCCAATCCTGACGGGTCCCGGTCCGCCCAAGGGTGCGGCGCACGCCACGACCGTGGCCTCGGTGGGCCCGTAGGTGTTCCAGACTTCACGGCCGTCTACCGCCAGGCGCTCGGACAGTTCGGGCGGGCAGGCTTCGCCGCCGAAGATGAGCAGCCGGACGCTTTCGAGCGATTCTGCGGGCCACAGCGCCGCCAGTGTTGGGACGGTGGAGACGGCGGTGATGCCGTGGCTGATCAGCCACGGACCGAGGTCCATGCCGGTGCGGACCAGTGCACGCGGCGCGGGGACCAAGCATGCGCCGTGACGCCAGGCGAGCCACATTTCCTCGCAGGACGCATCGAAGGCTACTGACAGGCCGGCAAGCACCCGGTCTTGTGGGCCCAACGGCTCCTCGGCCAAGAAGATACGGGCTTCGGCGTCCACGAAGGCCGCGGCGGACCGGTGCTGGACGGCCACGCCCTTGGGGGTACCGGTGGACCCCGAGGTGAAGATGATCCAGGCATCGTCCTCGGGAGCGGGTGGCCTGGCATCGACGAACGGGGTGGTCCGGGTGGACCCGGTGAGGACGCCGCCTGCACCCAGGACGCCAGCTACCTTCGCCTCGCCAAACACGAGCCGGGCACGTTCTTCGGGATCGTCGGCGTCGACGGGCACGTACGCCGCACCCACCAGGAGAATGGCCAGGATGGAAATGTACAGGTCGTTGGTGCCGGAGGGGATCCGGACACCGATCTTGTCGCCGGCGCCCAGGCCAGCCAGATGCAGCTTCCGGGCCGCCGCGCGAACGGCCGTCAGCAGCTGGGAGTAGCTGAGCGACTGCTGGCCGTCGTCGAGCGCTGACGCCTCGGGATGACGCTCGGCGGTCTCGTGCAGGATGTCCACCAGGGTGCGGACCGGCGGTGCGGCCAACGAACCAGGCAGCTGCGGCGCATGGATCACGGCGGCCGACGGCGGCGCGTCGGGGCCGCTTAACGGCGCCCCTTCTTCGGGCACAGGGGAGTCGGTCGCTACGAAGGAAGGATCGTTCCCCGAGGGAAGTTGCTGATCAGTCACCCGCGCATTATTCAGGGATCAGGTGAACAAAAGGTGTCGACGCGGCCAGGACGCGCCATTTTTCCTCGATTTATGACCTGCCGACCGCAGCGCACGCCGTGTTCCTGGACACACTCCCGAGGGCGGGGACGGGCTACGGCACCAAAAGGACCTTCCCGGTGGTGCGGCGGCCCTCAAGATCGCGGTGGGCTTGGCCTGCCTCGGCCAACGCGTAGCTGGCGCCGATCCGGACCTTGAGGCTCCCGTTGGCCGCGGCGGCGAAGATCTCGCCCGACCGCCAACGCCGCTCTTCGGCGTCCAGGAGGTAGCTCGCCATGGTGGGACGGGTCAGGAACAGTGAGCCGCCAGCGTTCAGCCGTTGCGGATCCACGGGCGGGACCGGGCCGGACGCTCCACCGAAAAGGACCAGCGTGCCACGGATTCGCAGTGACTCGAGTGAGCCGTCGAACGTGTCTTTCCCTACGCCGTCGAACACCACATGGGCTCCCACGCCGCCCGTAATATCGCGGACCTTGGCGGCGAATCCGTCGTACCGCAGCACGTGGTCTGCGCCGGCGTCGGCCGCCAACTGCTCTTTCTCGTCGGTTGAGACGGTGGTGATGACCTGTGCGCCGCGGGCCTTCAGGAGCTGGATGAGGAGCAGGCCTACGCCGCCAGCGCCGGCATGCAAGAGGACGGTCTGCCCCGACTCCACCTTGAAGGTGGAGTTCATCAGGTAATGGGCGGTCATGCCTTGCAGGGGGAGGGCGGCAGCCGTCCGGTCATCAAGGCCGTCCGGGATGGGGAGCGCCGCCTCGGCGGGGAGCACGGCGTACTCGGCGTAGCAGTCGAATCCCTCGGCCGTAGCCACCCTGTCGCCGACGGCAAGGTCGGTGACACCGGCACCAACGGAGGTGACAGTGCCCGCCGCCTCGGAACCGGGAGTGAACGGGAAGGGCACCTGATATACGCCGCTGCGCTTATAGGTGTCGATGAAATTGACGCCGGCTGCACCTACCCGGATCACCACCTGGTCAGGACCTGCCTTGGGGCGGTCGCGCTCCGCCAGTTCCAGTACCTCGGGTCCGCCAGCGTGCCGGGCCACAATTGCATGCATAATACGACTCCCCTTCCGAGGAGAGGACTTCCCTGCCCCGATCTTGGAACCATCCTAGTCAGATACGCTCCATGCGCGATGACGAGCTGGCGGGTGCCGCCGATACGCGGCGGCCGCTGCCGCCGCTAGAAGCGCCGCGTGACGGTAGCCATGGGGCACTCGAAGTGGCGCCCAGCGGATAGCCCCACGTTATTGAGGTAGCGGACAATGATGCCGTAGGACTGGAACAGGGTGGTCTCCGTGTAGGGGACCTGGTGCGTCTTGCAGTATTCGCGGACGATCTTGGCAGCTTTGTCCAGCTGGGGGCGAGCCATGTCCGGAAAGAGGTGGTGTTCGGCTTGGCGGTTCAGGCCACCGAGCAGGATGTCCATGAACCGGCCGCCAGAAATGTTCCGTGAGGTCAAGACCTGGCGGCTGAAGAAGTCCACGCGGCTGTCCGCTGGGAGGACCGGCATGCCTTTGTGATTCGGGGCGAACGCAGCGCCCATGTAGAAGCCGAAGACGCCGAGTTGCACGCCGATGAAGGCGAAGGCCATCCCCAGCGGGAGGAGGGTGAAGGCGAGCACGGGAAGCAGACCCAGCCGGACCGCCAGGATGGGAAGCTCCACCCAGCGGTGCTTGACCTTGGCCCGGCGGAACACGAACCGCACCGAGTCAATCTGCAAACCGAGACCCACCAGGAACAACAGGGGGAAGAAGAACCAGCCCTGTTTACGGGTGAGGAAGGAAAACCTGCCCTGCCGGGTCGCCGCAGCCTCAGCATGGAAAGCGATGGCCCCGGTGGCAATATCAGGATCTTTGGAAATGACGTTGGGGTGATTGTGATGCGCTCCGTGCTTCTGCTCCCACCACGAGTAGCTCATACCTGCAACCGACGTGGCCAGGAGCCGGGCCGTCCAGTCGTTGGCCCGTCGAGAAGCAAAGATTTGGCGGTGCCCGGCTTCGTGCGCGAGGAAGCTCAGCTGCGTGCAGAGAATCCCTACTGCCGCGGCGATCAGGAGTTGGAACCAACTATCGCCAATCAGGGCGAAACCGAACCACGTGGCCGTCATGAGGAGCACCAAGGTGGAAAAGAGTGTGATGTAGAAGCCCACTCGGCGCTCCAGAAGGCCTTCAGCCTTGACGCTCTTCAAGAGTTCCGAATAGCTTAGGACTACTGCGTTAGGCTGCCGGACCCGGGATGTGATGCGTTTTGGGGTAGATGCAATGGCGGTCATGGGGCTGGGCCTCGTTACTGTTTCGGGCAACAGTGCAGCCGACACTCGGCCTGCACGGTTAGATCACCCTGCTTCCAGCCTACGCGCACGTGTCTAGTCGGGTTTCTTGAGGCAATCGCAGAGACATGCATAAATATCGGGCACCATGAATAATTTTGCTGTAAGATTCAGGGCATGACTATTTCTGTAGCGGTCTCTGGAGCCAGCGGCTACGCCGGGGGAGAGGTCCTCCGGCTGCTTGCCGGCCACCCGGACGTCACCATTGGTGCCATCACGGCACATAGCAACGCCGGGTCCCGGCTCGGCGAACTCCAGCCGCACCTGCATGGGCTGGCGAGCCGCATCCTCGAGGACACCACGGTGGAAAACCTTGCCGGCCACGACGTGGTGTTTCTGGCACTGCCGCACGGTGCCTCTGCGGAGATCGCCGCTCAGTTGCCTGCAGGCACGGTAGTGATCGACGCCGGCGCAGACCACCGCCTGGCGGATCCCGCCGCGTGGGAGAAGTTCTATGGCTCCCCGCACGCTGGCACCTGGCCGTACGGACTGCCCGAGTTGCCGGGCCAGCGCGAAGCGCTCAAGGGCGCTACCCGGATTGCCGTCCCCGGCTGCTACCCCACGTCCGCGCTGCTTGCCCTGGCCCCCGGCTTCGCCGCCAACCTGCTGGAGCTCGACGACGTCGTGATCATCTCTGCCTCAGGTACCTCCGGCGCCGGCAAGGCAGCCAAGGTCAACTTAATCGGCTCCGAGGTGATGGGGTCCATGAGCCCCTACGGCGTGGGCGGCGGACACCGCCACACCCCCGAAATCGAACAGGGCCTCAGTGGTGTGGCCGGCGGGCAGGTCTCGGTGTCTTTCACACCGACGCTGGCCCCCATGAGCCGCGGAATCCTGACCACCGCAACTGCCAAGGTCAAGGCCGGCGTGACCGCCGAGGACCTCCGCCAAGCGTGGGCTGACGCCTACGACGACGAGCCGTTCGTGCACTTGCTCCCCGAGGGGCAGTGGCCAGCCACGAAGTCGGTGGTGGGCTCAAACCATGCAGCCTTGCAGTTGGCTTACGATCCGCACGCCAACCGGGTGATAGTCACCTGCGTGATCGACAACCTCACCAAGGGCACCGCCGGTGGCGCCATCCAATCGATGAACATTGCACTGGGCCTGCCCGAAGCGGCCGGCCTTAACCTCCAGGGAGTAGCACCGTGACCGTCACAGTACCCAAGGGATTCCGCGCCGCTGGCGTCACCGCTGGCCTGAAAGCCTCCGGCAAGCCTGATCTTGCGTTGGTGGTCAACGACGGCCCCAGCAAGGCCGCCGCCGCCGTTTTCACCAGCAACCGGGTGGCCGCAGCGCCGGTGCACTGGTCCCGCCAGGTGGTCTCGGACGGCCGGGTCGACGCCGTGGTGCTGAATTCCGGCGGCGCCAACGCCTGCACCGGACCCATCGGCTTCCAGAACACCCACAGCACTGCCGAAAAAGTCGCCGAAGTTCTGGGTCTTTCCGCTACTGACGTGTTTGTCTGCTCTACCGGCCTGATCGGTGAGCAGTTGCCCATGGACAAGATCCTGCCTGGTGTGGATGCTGCGGCAGCCGCGTTGAACCCCGACGGCGGTGCTGCCGCCGGCGAGGCGATTATGACCACCGACTCGGTGCCCAAATCGGCCTTGTTCATCGGTTCGGACGCGGACGGCCGGGAATTCAGCATTGGCGGCATCGCCAAGGGTGCCGGCATGCTGGCACCAGGCCTAGCCACGATGCTGGTTGTCATCACCACTGACGCCGCCGTGGACGCCGACCTGCTGGACACCGTCCTGCGGGACGCCACCAGGGTCACGTTCGACAGGACAGATTCTGACGGCTGCATGTCCACCAACGACACCGTGGTGCTGCTGGCCTCCGGTGCTTCCGGTGCCGTGCCCACGGCCGCCGACTTTGGCTTGGGCCTCACGCAGGTCTGCGCCGAACTCGCCCGCAAGCTCATTGGCGATGCTGAGGGCGCCAGCCACGATATCGCCATTCGGACCTTCAACGCTGCCTCCGAGGCAGACGCAGAAACGGTCAGCCGTTCGGTGGCCCGGTCCAACCTGTTCAAGGCGGCCATCTTCGGCAAGGACCCCAACTGGGGGCGCGTGCTTTCCGCTGTTGGCACCACCGACGCTGCGTTCAATCCCGACGAACTTAACGTGGCCATGAACGGGATTCAGATCTGCCGCAACGGCAGCATCGGCGATGACCGCGACCTGGTCGATTTGGAGCCTCGCGAGGTCGTGGTGGAGATCGACCTGCAGGCGGGCGACGCCGAAGCCACCATCTGGACCAACGACCTGACCCACGACTACGTCCACGAGAACAGCGCCTACTCGAGCTGATTGCCCTGGAGGCACCCATGAACGCCCAAACCCGCGAAAACACCTCGACCCAGGATGCCCAAAGCAAAGCTGGCACGCTGATCGAGGCGCTGCCCTGGATCCAGCGCTTTGCCGGCACCACCATGGTGATCAAATACGGTGGCAATGCGATGGTCAATGACGAGCTGCGCCGCGCCTTCGCCGAAGACGTCGTCTTCCTGCACCACGTGGGGATCCACCCTGTGGTGGTGCACGGCGGCGGCCCGCAGATCAACTCCATGCTGGCGCGCCTGGGCATCGAATCCGAGTTCAAAGGTGGCCTGCGGGTCACCACCCCCGAGGCCATGGACGTGGTCCGGATGGTCCTCACCGGCCAGGTGGGCCGTGAGCTTGTGGGCCTCATCAACTCGCACGGCCCCTACGCCGTGGGCATGTCCGGCGAAGACGGTGGCCTGCTGCGCGCGGTCCGCACCGGCACAGTGGTGGACGGCGAAACAGTGGACCTGGGCCTGGTGGGCGAAGTAGTGGGCGTCAACCCCGAAGGCATCCTGGACATCCTGGCCGCCGGCCGGATCCCCGTGATCTCCACCGTGGCACCAGAAATTGAGGAAGGTGCTGTCGGGGCCGACGGCGGCGTCCAGACCACCGGGCAGGTCCTGAATGTCAACGCAGACACTGCCGCGGCCGCCCTGGCCGAGGCGCTGGGGGCGTCCAAGCTGGTCATCCTCACCGACGTCGAGGGCCTGTACGCCAACTGGCCGGACAAGACGTCCCTGATCTCCTCGCTGAAGGCATCGGACCTCCGGACGCTCCTCCCGACCCTCGAATCCGGGATGATCCCCAAGATGGAGGCCTGCCTGAAGGCCGTGGACGGCGGCGTGGAACGAGCCCACATTGTCGATGGCAGGTTGCCGCACTCCATGCTGCTAGAAACCTTTACCACCGCCGGGATCGGCACCCAGGTGGTTCCCGACGAAGAACTGGAAACACCATGACCAACACCGAGCTGAGCCACTCCGGGGAGACCGCCGCTGATGCGCTGGTAGGCCACACCAGCGGAGCCGACTGGCTGGCCCGCTACTCCACTTCCCTGATGGGCGTGTTCGGCACCCCGCAACGGGTACTGGTCCGTGGTGCCGGTTGCTTGGTGTGGGACGCGGACGGCAAGGAATACCTGGACCTGTTGGGCGGCATCGCCGTGAACGCGCTTGGCCACGCCCACCCGTTCGTCACCTCGGTGATCGCCAGCCAACTGTCCACCCTGGGCCACGTGTCCAACTTCTTCACCAGCCCCACACAAGTGGCGCTGGCCGAGAAGCTGTTGGCGCTGACCCAGGCTCCAACGGGCTCAAAAGTCTTCTTTGCCAACTCGGGCACGGAAGCTGTGGAAGCAGCGCTCAAGCTGGCCCGGCGCAACAATGCGGGCCCCCAGGGGGCACCCCGCTCCAAGATCATCGCCCTCGAAGGCGCCTTCCACGGCCGCACCATGGGTGCCCTGGCGCTCACGGCCAAGGAAGCGTACCGCGAACCGTTCCAGCCGCTGCCCGGCGGCGTGGTGCACATCCCGTTCGACGACATCGAGGCCTTGCGTGCCGCCGTCGACACCTCCACTGCCGCCGTGTTCTTGGAACCCATCCAGGGCGAAGCGGGCGTCCGGCCGTTGAGCGCCGAGTACCTGCAGGCAGCACGTCAGCTCACTGCCGATGCCGGTGCGCTGCTGATACTGGACGAGGTCCAGACCGGAATCGGCCGTACGGGTACGTGGTTGGCCTGTGAGGACGCCGGGATTGTGCCGGACGCCATCACCCTGGCCAAGGGGCTGGGCGGAGGCTTCCCCATCGGTGCGCTGCTGACGTTTGGCGCGGAGGTGTCGTCCTTGCTCACCGCTGGGCAACACGGCACCACCTTTGGTGGCAATCCGGTGGCGACAGCGGCCGCACTGGCCACGCTGCACACCATCGAGAACCAGCACGTCCTGGCACATGTCCTGACCGTGGGTGAGCACTTGCGGGCCGGTTTGGTCGCCGTCACGGGCGTCACCGAGGTACGCGGCAGGGGACTGCTGATCGGCTTCGACCTCGACGCCGACGTAGCCCCGGCCGTGGTTCAGGCTGGCCTCGCCGCAGGTTTCATCGTCAACAGCCCCGGCCCGCACACCATCCGACTGGCGCCGCCGCTGGTCTTGACCACTGCGCAGGCAGACACGTTCCTGGCGGCGCTGCCCGCCATCCTGCAGACCGCAAAGGAGTCCCAGTGACCACCCGGCATTTCCTCAAAGACACCGACCTCAGCCCGGCCGAGCAGGCCGAAGTCCTGGACCTGGCGGTCCGGATGAAGGCGGCCCCGTACAGCGTGCAGCCCTTCGCCGCCGAAGGCAACGGCCGGAAAACGGTGGCAGTCATCTTCGACAAGACCTCCACCAGGACCCGCGTCTCCTTCGCCACCGGCATCGCCGAAATGGGCGGCAACGCGCTGATCATCAACCCCGGTGAGGCCCAGATTGGCCACAAGGAATCCGTGGCGGACACGGCCAAGGTGCTGGAGCGCATGGTCTCTACCATCGTCTGGCGCACCGGAGCACACGCCGGCCTGGTGGCCATGGCGGAAAACTCGAAGGTACCGGTGATCAACGCGCTGTGCGATGACTACCACCCGTGCCAACTGCTGGCAGACCTGCTGGCCGTGAAGGAGCATAAGGGCGAGCTGGCCGGGCTCAGCATGGCCTATCTGGGGGATGCGGCCAACAACATGGCCAACTCCTACCTGCTGGCCGGCGTCACAGCCGGCATGCACGTCCGGATCGCCGGCCCGGAGGGGTACCTGCCGGCAGCGGAGATCGTTGCCGCGGCGCAGGAGCGCGCTGCCTTGACCGGCGGCTCGGTCCTGATCACCACCGACGCCGCCGAGGCCCTTGCCGGTGCCGACGTGGTGGCCACCGACACCTGGGTTTCCATGGGCCAGGAGGCCGAAAAAGAAGCTCGGCTGCAGCTGTTCCGGGAGTACGCCGTGGACAGCGCGGCCATGGCACATGCCGCGGATGACGCCGTCGTCCTCCACTGCCTGCCCGCCTACCGCGGCTACGAGATTTCCGCTGACGTCATCGACGGACCGCAGTCCATCGTGTGGGACGAAGCGGAGAATCGACTGCACGCGCAAAAGGCCTTGATGGCCTGGCTGCTGTACCGGTCCGGTCAGGCAGTCGTCGACGGCCTGCCGCCGGTGGCTGCGGCGGAAGAAGCCGGCCACTAGTGTCTGTCCAGCCCGTCACGCCAGGGTCCAGCCCCGCCACCAAAACGGCACGGCAGGCCCGGATCTCCGCCATCCTCACCGGCCAGTCCGTGCGGTCCCAGGCGGAACTCGCGGCGTTGCTGGCGGACGACGGCGTCCAGGTCACCCAGGCCACCCTGTCCCGGGACCTGGTGGAACTCGGGGCCGTCCGGGTCCGCGGCCAGGAAGGCGTGCTGGTCTACGCCGTCCCGGGCGAGGGCGGCGAACGCGCAGCCAAAACCGGGGTCAGCCAGGAAATCCTGGATGCCCGTTTGGCCCGGCTGTGCAGCGAACTGCTGGTCACCGCCGAGGCCTCAGCCAACCTGGCCGTCCTGCGCACGCCACCCGGGGCCGCGAACTTCCTGGCTCTGGCGATCGACCATTCGGTGATGCCCTCCATCCTGGGCACCATCGCCGGCGACGACACCGTACTGCTGGTCTCCCGAGACCCGCTGGGCGGACCCGACCTCGCCGCCCGTTTCCTGCAGCTTGCCGAGGAAGCCGGGCAATAAGCTTGTTGCCAAGAACATCAACCAAACCCTCAATTCAAGGAGCATTTAAGTGACTGAACGCATTGTGCTGGCCTACTCCGGCGGCCTGGATACGTCTGTAGCCATCGGCTGGATCGGTGAAGCCACCGGCGCCGAGGTCATCGCCGTGGCGGTAGACGTTGGACAGGGCGGCGAATCGCTCGAAACCATCCGCCAGCGTGCCTTGGGCTGCGGCGCCGTCGAAGCCTACGTGGCAGACGCTTCCGACGAGTTCGCCAACGAGTACTGCGTCCCCACCCTGAAGGCCAACGCCCTCTACCAGGGCCATTACCCGCTGGTTTCGGCCATCTCCCGCCCGGTGATCGTCAAGCACCTGGTCAAGGCCGCCCGTGAGTTCGGCGCCACCACCGTGGCCCACGGCTGCACCGGTAAGGGTAACGACCAGGTCCGCTTCGAAGTCGGGATCCAGACCTTGGGCCCGGACTTGAAGTGCATCGCCCCGGTCCGTGACCTCGCCCTGACCCGCGACAAGGCCATTGCCTTTGCCGAGGAAAAGGGACTCCCCATCGAGACCACCAAGAAGAACCCGTACTCCATTGACCAGAACGTCTGGGGCCGCGCCGTTGAAACCGGCTACCTCGAAGACATCTGGAACGCCCCCACCAAGGACATCTACGACTACACGGCTACCCCGGAGTTCCCGCCGGCCCCCGACGAAGTGGTCATCAGCTTCAACCAGGGCGTGCCGGTAGCGATCGACGGCGTCCGGGTCACCCCGCTGCAGGCCATCCAGGAACTCAATCGCCGTGCGGGTGCGCAGGGCGTGGGCCGGATCGACGTGGTGGAAGACCGCCTGGTGGGCATCAAGTCCCGCGAAATCTATGAGGCTCCCGGTGCGATGGCACTCATCACCGCGCACAAGCACCTCGAGGACATCACCGTTGAGCGCGAGCAGGCCCGCTTCAAGGCCACCGTTGGCCAGCGCTGGGCCGAGCTGGTCTACGACGGACAGTGGTTCTCGCCGCTCAAGCGCTCCCTCGACGCGTTCATCGAGGACACCCAGAAGTACGTCACCGGCGACATCCGCATGACCCTGCACGGTGGCCAGGCGATCGTCAACGGCCGCCGCTCCGACACCTCGCTGTACGACTTCGATCTGGCCACCTACGACACCGGCGACACCTTCGACCAGTCGCAGGCCAAGGGCTTCATCGAACTGTGGGGCATGTCCGCCAAGGTAGCCTCGGGCCGCGACATCCGGGTTGCAGGGCAGTGATTCCGGAGCAGGGCCCACGAACGCAGGGGTCCCCGGCCGAGCGCAGCGAGGCTGGGGTGCGTTCGGGGACTAATGAAGGTGCGCTGTGGGGTGGCCGGTTCGCTGGCGGCCCCGCGGACGCCCTGGCCGCGCTGAGCAAGTCCACGCACTTTGACTGGCGCCTGGCCCGCTACGACATTGCCGGGTCCATGGCGCACGCCCGGGTGCTGCACAAAGCAGAATTGCTGGACGACGCCGAACTTGAGGGGATGCTGGCAGCGCTCGCGCAGTTGGACGCGGACGTAGCCTCTGGTGCGTATCTGCCGTCCGAGTCCGATGAGGACGTGCACGGTTCCCTGGAACGTGGCCTGATTGAACGTGCCGGCACCCAGTTGGGCGGGAAGCTCCGCGCTGGTCGGTCCCGCAACGACCAAGTGGCGACCCTAGGCCGGATGTTCCTCCGCGACCACGCGCGGATCATCGCCCGCGGCGTGCTTGCCACGGTGGATGCCCTGGTGGGGCAGGCGAAAGCCCACCACGGCGTGGCCATGCCTGGCCGCACGCACCTGCAGCACGCCCAGCCGGTCCTGCTCAGTCACCACTTGCTGGCCCACGCGTGGGCGTTGCTGCGCGATGTGCAGCGGCTGCAGGACTGGGACAAGCGGGCAGGAGTTTCACCCTACGGTTCGGGCGCTTTGGCCGGTTCCTCGCTGGGCCTGGATCCGGAGGCAGTGGCCGCAGACCTGGGCTTCTTCTCCGCTACCCACAACTCGATTGACGGCACCGCGTCCCGCGATGTGTTTGCCGAGTTCGCGTGGGTGACGGCCATGATCGGCGTTGACCTGTCCCGGATCTCCGAGGAAGTCATCTTCTGGGCCACCAAGGAGTTCTCCTTCGTGACCCTGCACGATTCGTACTCCACGGGTTCCTCGATCATGCCGCAGAAGAAGAATCCGGACGTGGCTGAGCTGGCTCGTGGCAAGGCTGGCCGCCTGATCGGCAACCTCACCGGCCTCCTGGCCACCCTGAAGGGATTGCCGCTCGCCTACAACCGTGACCTGCAGGAAGACAAGGAACCGGTGTTCGACGCTGCTGACACGCTGGAGCTGTTGCTGCCGGCCGTCTCCGGCATGATCGCCACGCTGACGTTCAACACCGAGCGGATGGAGTCCCTGGCGCCGCAGGGGTTCGCGCTGGCTACGGACATTGCGGAGTGGTTGGTTCGCCAAGGCGTGCCGTTCCGCGAAGCGCACGAGCTCTCAGGTGCTGCCGTCAAGGTGGCTGAGACCCGTGGCGTGGAGCTGTGGGACCTCACCGACGCTGAGTACGCGGACATCTCCGCGCACCTGACGCCAGAGGTTCGCACCGTGCTGTCGACGGAGGGTTCGCTCAACAGCCGCAACTCCCAGGGCGGCACGGCACCGGCCGCCGTCGAACGCCAGCTCGACGCCCTCGAGGCGGAACTGGCGGGCGTGCGGGGCTACGCCAACTGACCCCAAGACCCCCGCCGGGATGGCAGCCGCCATCCCGGCGGGGGTTTTTGGCAGCTGGGAGGGAGTTCTCGGCCAGCGGTCTAAGGTGGACGGATGAGTGAAACGTTCCGCCAGTTCCTCCGAGCGCTGCCTGATTTCCCTGCCGAGCTGCCCGAATTCGTCCCCGGCGATGCGCCCACCGACCCGGCGGAGCTTTTCCGACTGTGGCTGGACCAGGCGTTGGCGGCGGGGGAGCGGCAACCGCACGCGTTCAGCCTCGCCACGGTGGCGGTGACGGGGCAGCCGTCGTCGCGGATGTTGATTCTGAAAGACATCGACGACGACGGCGGCTGGCAGTTTGCCACGTCCCGCGCCTCGCGCAAGGGCCAGGAACTCGTGGCCAACCAATGCGCGGCGATGAACTTTTATTGGCCCTCACAGGGTCGCCAGATCAGGGTCGCTGGCGCGGTTCGAGAGCTCTCGGCGGACGCTTCGGCTGCAGATTGGGCAGCCCGTCCCCGCGCTGATGGCGGCACCAACCCGGCGTGGCAGCTTTACGCCGTCCAGCCCTCGGAGATCGAATTCTGGCAGGCCCAGCACAGCCGAAACCACATCCGGCACCGCTTCGGCCCCGGCGGACGCCTCCTTGGGTAGGCTGGCGCCATGACTGGACCCACTCCCTCAGCGCTCCTCGCACACCTTCACCAGGCAGCCAGCGTCCTCACCTCGGTGTCGGCGCCGCTGACGGACGCGGACACTGCAGCGCCGTCGGGCCTGCCCGGCTGGACGCGGGGGCACGTGCTGGCCCACCTGGCTGGAATTGCCGCGGCCCTGGCCCGCCAGGTCGAGTCTGCGCGGCGCGGCGAGAGGGTAGACCTGTACGACGGCGGCATGGACGCCCGCAATCGGGCCATCGAGGGCGCGGCGGGCCATCCCGCGACAGAGCTCCGTGCGGACGTCGAGGCTGCGACGCAACGGATGCTGGCAGCACTAGACACCCTTGCACCGGACGAGTGGCAACTTCCGGTAGCCTTCCGCGACGGTGTGGTGTTTGATACCGGCCTGGCGCTGTGGCGCGAACTCGTCATCCACACCTCAGACCTGGCCGCCGGCGTTGGCCCTGAGCTGTGGAGCAGGGACTTCTGCTCTCACGTGTTCGACTTCCTGGCCCCGCGCGTCCCAGCCGGTACCCGGCTGGTGCTGCAACCGGTAGCCCTGCCCATGGTGACGTTGGGCAGCGGCGACCGTGCCGTCGTCGTCCACGGCTTGATCACCGATATTGCCGGCTGGTTGGCCGGCCGTCCCACGTCTCCCGGCGGGCTGCAGGCTACTGCCGCTGCCGACGGCGTCGACCTGCCGGAGCTGGGCCCGTGGCCGGCCCTGCCGCAGCCCGGCAAGTAAAATAGCGGCCGAGAACGTACAGCGCGGCCGGCACGCAAACCCAGGCGGCACAAGAAAGCAGCCAGGATCTCAGGCGGCTTCGCGTGCCAGGAGGCGTTCCTTGACGGCAATGCCCCAGCGGAAGCCGCCCATGGACCCGTCGGTCCGGATCACTCGGTGGCACGGGACGAACAGGGCGGCGGCGTTGAACGCGCACGCGCCGGCCGCCGCTCGCACGGCTTTGGGGTTCCCGGCTAGGGCCGCGTACTCGCTGTAGGTGACCGGCGCGCCGGGGCTGACCAGGCGGAGGACATCCCAGGCGTGGGTGCGGAACGGTCCGGACTGTTGCCGGACGGGGACCGCCATGGCCAGGGCCGGCTCGTCGTTGTAGAAAGCGTCGACGGCAGCGGAAATGTCGCCCAGATCGGTCACCATTGCGAGCTCCGCGGGCAGCAGGCTGGGGTGGATCTGGCCGGTCAGCTCTGCCGGATCTGCCGTCCAGCCGGAGGACAACACGGCGCCGTGCTGGGCGATGATCGTAAACGGTCCATCAGGGGTGGACATGGTCAGCAGGTCAGCTTTCATGGCGTCACTTTCGGAGAGCGGTTGGTGGTGGCCGCAGCGGCCCAGAGGTGCATGGTGGCGTAGGAACGCCAGGGGCTCAGTTCCCTGAAATCGGGACTGAGGTCCGAGCCGGCGACGGGGAGGGCTTTGATGCCATTCCGGACGGCGGCGTCGTTGGTGAGGAAGATGTCTGGCGCGCCGAGGACGCGCATGGCAACGTAGCCCACCGTCCAGGGGCCGATGCCCGGGATTGGCAGCAGCGTTGCGGTGAGGCTGGGCAGGTCATCGCCATAGCCGAAGTCCACGGTGCCGGCAGCCATGGCGGCTGCTGCGTTGACCACGGCGTCGATTCGCCGTTGGGGGCCGCGGAGCAGATGTCCGGCAGCAGCGATCTCGGCTGGGGTGGGAAAGAGTCGGTCCAGTCCGTCGGCCGGCACGCTGCTGGCTGTGCCGGCTGCAGCGAGTTGGGTCAGCGCCGTGCGGGCTGCATCGACGGTGATCTGCTGCCCGATCATGGCCCGCACCAGCAGCTCCTGGGGGTCCAGCGCTCCGGGCATGCGGATGCCGGGGATCTGCGCCACCGAGGCGGCCAGCCGGGGATCGGCGGCCAGGGTGGCATCGATGGCCACCGGGTCGGCATCGAGGTCGAACAGCCGCCTGACCCGGCTCAGCAAGGCCGGCAGGTCGCGTAGGTCCACCGCGCCGATGGTGAGGGTAAGGGGCCGCCCGGGCCTGCCGGCGTCGTACTCCACCGAAAACCGGGCATCACCGTGCTGCAGTCGGAGGGTCCTGGCGTACGACGTGGCGGTGCCCACCTCAATGCCGGGGATGGCGCGTACGGCCAGGAAGGCGAAAATTCCGCTGTCGAACGGTTCACGGTAGGGCAGGGCGAGACTCAACGCGGTGCTGGTATCCGGAGCTTTCGTAGGCCGGACCGTGTGGCGGAGGGCCGTGGGCGTCATAGCGAACACGTCCACCATGGTTTCGTTGAACTGCCGGATGCTGCTGAAGCCGGCGGCGAAGGCGATGTCGGCCAGCTTCATGGGGGTGGACACCAGCAGCGTCCGCGCGGTCTGTGCCCGGCCCGCCCGGGCCAGCGAGAGCGGGCCGGCGCCAAGCTCGTGGCCGAGGATCCGGCCGAGCTGTCGCGATGAGTATCCCAGCTGGGCGGCGAGGCCCTGCACGCCGTCGCGGTTGATGACGCCGTCGTTGATCAGCCGCATGGCCCGGCCGGCAACATCCTGGCGGAGGTTCCATGCCGGCGTGCCTGGGACAGCCTCCGGAAGGCACCGTTTGCAAGCCCGGTAGCCGGCCTCGTGTGCCGCTGCGGACGTCTCGTAGAAGGTTACGTTGGTGGCTTTGGGGGTCCGTGCGGGGCATGACGGGCGGCAGTAGATGCCGGTGGTGCGCACCGCCGTGAAGAACTGCCCGTCAAACCGGGTGTCCCGCGCGTCGATCGCCCGGTAGCGCTGCCAAAAGTCCATGGCTCCATCCTGCCAGCCGCCACGGGGAACCACTAGCGGGAATCGGACATGGCCGTGCAGCCCAGGCCAGCCCCCCATGGGTAGAGTCTGGCCATGGACCAAACGCCTTCCCGCCCGCCGCTGCGCGAGGTTTTGTGCGGCGATGCCCTGGTCCTTGCGCCGCTGCTACTCGGAGCGACCCTGACGCACCATGGCCCAGACGGCAGCGTGGCCGTCCGCCTGACCGAGATCGAAGCGTACCTGGGACCGGGGAACTCACCGCGACCAGACCCGGGATCCCACGCTTTCCGCGGGCCAACGCCGCGGACCCTGCCCATGTTTGGATCCGCCGGGCACCTCTACGTCTACTTCACCTACGGCATGCACCACTGCGTCAACATCGTCTGCGGACCGGAGGATGAGGCCTCGGCCTTGCTGCTGCGTGCCGGTGAGGTAGTAGCCGGGACCGAGCTGGCGCAGGCCCGGCGGCCCACGTCCAAAACGGCTGCGGATCTGGCCCGCGGTCCGGCGCTGTTGACCAAGGCGCTGGGAATCACGACGTCGGACTCCGGCCGGGATGCGTTGGCGGCACCGTTTGCCCTGGAGCTTCCGCCGCAGCCGGCTCTCGCTGTCAGCTCCGGTCCCAGGGTGGGCGTGGCCGGGCCGGGCGGGACGGCTGACTACCCCTGGCGGTTCTGGATTACCGGCCATCCCACCGTTTCCCGGTACAAGGCAGCACGCCGCTGAGCGGCCAATCCGGACCGGGCAGTGTTTCACCGGCGTTAACGGAAATGGTTGTAGAATGGACGGTCTGTCTTTCGCGATAGGGGAACGTTGATGCTCGACGCCGATTTGGCCCACGAACGGGACTATGTGGCTGGGCTGTATGCCCGGCTGGAGGAACTGCGTGCCGAAAAGCGCCGCCAGTTGGCTCAAGTGCGCCGTGCCGGTGCAGTGGGAACCATGCAGAACGTCTCGGAACGGGACGCGTTCGCGGCGCTGTACGAAGATCGGCTTGCGCAACTGGACGCGGTCGATGACCGCCTGGTCTTTGGTCGCCTGGATCTCGATTCAGGCGAAGCGCAATACATTGGCCGGATCGGCTTGAGCACCGAGGATCTGCAACGGCTCATGGTGGACTGGCGAGCTCCCGAAGCCGGTCACTTCTACCAAGCCACCGCGTTCGACCGGCAGGGCGTGCGTCGGCGCCGCCACCTCATCCTGCAGGGCCGGGACGTCAAAGCCATCGAGGATGATGTCCTTGACGCCGGCATGCTGGCCGACGACGAATCACTGCAGGGCGAAGGCGCCCTTCTTGCGGCGTTGAACTCCAAGAGGACCGGCCGGATGTCTGACATTGTCAGCACCATCCAATCGGAACAGGACCGGATCATCCGGTCCTCGATTTCCGGGGCACTGGTTGTCCAGGGCGGTCCAGGTACCGGTAAGACAGCAGTAGCGCTGCACCGAGCCGCCTACCTGTTGTATACCCACCGTGACCGGCTCAAAAGTGCCGGTGTCCTGCTGGTGGGACCGTCGTCGTCGTTCATGAATTACATTGAACGCGTGTTGCCCTCCCTCGGTGAGACAGGCGTGGTGATGGCCAGCGTGGGTCGGCTGATGCCCGGTATCCGAGCCGTGCCGGAAATCGATGCCGACGTCGCCGCCATCAAGGGGCGCCTGGACATGGCCACTATTGTGGCCAATGCCGTGGCCAACCGGCAGCGCGTACCGGCCGGAGACAGGGTCCTTGTGGTGGACGGCCGGAAGCTCACCCTGACCGTCCGCCAGGTCCGGCGGGCGCGGGAGCGTGCGCGGGCAACCGGCAAGCCGCACAACGAAGCACGCGCAACGTTCGTGAAAATCCTGCTCCGCGAGTTGACCGAGCAGCTGACGGACCTCGTGGAGGAAGGGAACATCGGCAATAACGCCGACCGTTCCTACCTTGCCGAAGACGTCCGCACCGCCCGCGACGTCAGGATCGCCCTGAACCTCTGCTGGATGCCCATGAGCCCGGAAAAGCTCATTTCTGAGCTGTTCAGCAAGCCGGCCATCCTGCACTTCTGTACCCCACACCTGACCGCCGCCGAACGCGCCGTACTGCTGCGCCCGGCGGACGCACCATGGACCGAACCGGATGTTCCCCTGCTGGACGAGGCCGCGGAGCTGCTGGGTGAGCTGGATGCTGCTGATGGCCGCGGCCTGGCCCAGCAGGAACATGACAGGGCCCGCGACGTTGCCAACGCCAAGCAGACGTTGGAAAACATGGAGCACATGGGCGTTGACGTGCTGATGACAGCCGAGGAGCTGGCGGACCAGAACCAGGAACGGGAGAACGGGCTGACCGCTGCCGAGCGAGCCACCAGCGACCGCACCTGGGCTTTCGGTCACATCGTGGTCGATGAGGCGCAGGAACTTTCGCCCATGCAGTGGCGCCTCCTGGTGCGGCGGTGCCCGGTCAAGTCGTTCACCATCGTGGGCGACATTGCCCAGACCAGTTCGGTGGCCGGCGCGAACTCATGGCAGGGCGCACTGGCTCCCATGTTTGGCGATCGCTGGCAGCTCGAAGAGTTGACGGTGAACTACCGGACGCCGTCACAGATTGCCGAGGCTGCCGTCCGCATGGCCAACGCCGCTGGGCTGGTCGTTTCCGCACCCAAGGCCGTCCGAGAGGGCCGCTGGTCGCCCCTGATCGACGAAGTTTCTCCTGGTTCCGTGGTGGACCGGTTGGTGGAGGTGCTGCCCGAGGAGCTGGCAGCGCTCGACGGCGGCCTGATCGCCGTCATCGCGGACGGTGACCTGCTTCCCGCGGCCACCAAAGCCCTGCGCGCTGTTTACGGCCGCCGCGTAGGCACCGGCGCGGGAAGCTACGCCCAGGACATTGTGGTGATCAGTCCGCGCGAAGCCAAAGGCCTTGAGTTTGACGGCGTGGTGGTCCTGGAGCCTGGCATGATGCTTAACCACGAGCACGGCAAGGTGGGGGACCTGTATGTGGCCATGACCCGGGCCACCCAACGGCTGCGGCTCATCGCGGCCGATCCGGTGCCTGCCGGAATCGCCGAATAACGCTACCCCGCAACTGCTACCTTAGAAAGCGTGCCAGAAATCAACAGCATCGAACTGCAACAGAACGACCCCACCTTTGCCAACGTCTGGCAAGAGCTGAAGTGGCGTGGCCTGGTCCACGTTTCCACGGACGAGGCAGAGCTGGAAAAACTCCTTGCCAGCGGGTCGATCACCTACTATTGCGGTTTCGATCCCACGGCGCCGAGCCTGCACCTGGGCAACCTTGTCCAGCTCTTGGTCATGCGCCGCCTGCAACTCGCCGGCCACCGCCCGCTGGGTCTGGTAGGCGGGTCCACCGGCATGATCGGGGATCCGCGGCCCACAGCGGAGCGCACCTTGAACACCAAGGACACCGTTGCGGAATGGGTTGGCTACCTGCAGGGACAGGTGCGCCGTTTCCTCTCCTTCGAAGGCGATAACGCAGCGCAGATGGTCAACAACCTGGACTGGACCGCACCGCTGAGCGCCATCGACTTCCTTCGCGAAGTAGGCAAGCACTTCCGGGTTGGCACCATGCTCCGCAAGGATGCCGTCGCGTCCCGGCTCGGCTCGGATGAGGGCATCAGCTACACGGAGTTCAGCTACCAGATCCTGCAGGGCATGGATTACCTGCAGCTGTTCCGGGACTACGGCTGCATGCTGCAGACCGGCGGTTCTGATCAGTGGGGCAACCTCACCAGTGGCACCGAGCTGATCCGCAAGGTGGAGGGCAAGAGTGTCCATGCTCTGGGTACACCTTTGATCACCAACTCTGATGGCACCAAGTTTGGCAAGAGCGAAGGCAACGCCATCTGGTTGGACGCTGCCATGTGCAGCCCGTATGCCTTTTACCAGTTCTGGGTGAACACCGCCGACGCCGATGTGGTGGACCGGCTCAAGGTCTTCACCTTCCTGACGCGAGCCGAGATCGACGAGGTGGCAGCCGCAGTTGCCGAGCGTCCGTTCGCCCGCGAAGGCCAACGACGGTTGGCTTTCGAGGTCACATCCCTGGTCCACGGCGTTGACGCCACCGAGAAAGTCATTGCCGCCTCGGCAGCGCTTTTCGGTAATGGCGAGCTTGCCGGGTTGGACAGTGCAACGTTGAAGGCGGCAACGTCCGAATTGCCTTCCGCTACGGTGCCGGCCGACGCGTTGGGAATTGTTGATCTCCTGGTCGCCGCAGGTCTTTCGGACAGTAAGTCAGCTGCCCGCCGCACGGTGGGGGAGGGCGGCGCCTATGTCAACAACACCAAGATCACCGATCCGGACGCTGTTATTTCTGCGAGTGAACTCTTACATGGCGAATACCTTTTGTTGCGGCGCGGTAAGAAGAACCTCGCCACAGTCCAGGTGAGCCAGGCCTAGTTCTCAGCGGCCCCTACGCGCCCCTCGACAGCCGATTTGCGCGGCTGTAGAGGGGCGTGTATTGTTTTCTGAGTCGCCGCCACTGAGTGGCGACAGAGCACCCAACCAAGACGAAGTAAATATTCGCCAGGCAGAGTCTGGATCGGAAAATGCTTCGGTATCGTTGTGGGCCAAATCATTCAACTGAGTGAATTTCTGGAAAATAACCGGGATTTGCAAAGTGAAAATGAATGAAATAAGATTGAAACATCGCAGCGAAGAAATACGAAATAGAAATTCTTTTTGAATTGTTTCGGGAATATTCGAATGTGTCTGTTGTTTGAGAACTCAATAGTGTGCCAAGTTTGTTGATACCGATTATGTATGTAATTGGTTGATTGTGCTGTGCCGCCACCCCGTGGTGTGCGCAGTGTTTTTGGCTGGTTTCAAATTTTATGCTGTCTGGTTCTGCGTTATTTCCGTGGTTCTTGATGGTTTCTGTTTTTGTTTTACTTCAACGGAGAGTTTGATCCTGGCTCAGGATGAACGCTGGCGGCGTGCTTAACACATGCAAGTCGAACGATGATCCTCAGCTTGCTGGGGGGATTAGTGGCGAACGGGTGAGTAACACGTGAGTAACCTGCCCTTGACTCTGGGATAAGCCTGGGAAACTGGGTCTAATACCGGATA
>NZ_UXAU01000039.1 GCF_900609065.1 Arthrobacter ulcerisalmonis
TGGCTAGACTTCTACAACCACCGCCGAAACCACGCAGCCCTCGGAGGACGACCACCCATCAGCAGATGTAACCAACCTGCTGGCTGAGTACAGCTAGGCCCTGCTCCAAGCCAAAGAGGATGGCGAAGCCCACGTTCAGAAGGACCACGCCGATGCCCATGGAAGTAGCCACGCCAAAGACCGTGCCTACGAGGGTGACGATGTCGATGGTGTCACCGATACCACCACGGACCCGCTTGCCCAGCAGCGGGTAGAGGGCAGCCCGGATGGACAACGGCATGCCCCAGCGGTAGGCGAAGTAGCCCATGGCCATGCCCAGGAGCGAGTACATGGCCCAGCCTGCCACGCCGTAGTGGAACATGGTCCACACCACTGCGTCTTGCGCTGCCGCAGCGGTCTGGCCTTCGCCGGCGGGCGGCTTCAGGTACTGGGTGATGGGCCCCGTGACGGAGTAGAACAGCATGTCGATGCCCACACCAGCAGCAAAGAGCATGGCCACCCAAGTGAAGAGTTTGTATTGCGGCCTGGAATGGTCCGGGCCCAGCCGGACCTTGCCTTCCTTGGATAACGCCACCCAAAGGACGAAGCCGATCACCACCGTCACTGTCAGGACATAGAACCAACCCAGTTTCTCGGCGATCCACAAGGTGACGGTGTGCAGGGTGGATTGTGCCGTGTCAGGAGTCAGCATGGCCCACAAGGAGAAGGCCAGAATGATGAACGAGGCGATCGCGAAGACCCGCCAGTTGACCTTGGCATGGACGTCGACGCTGAGTTCGGCTGGACCCTTGCTCAGTTCCGTGCTGGAGATGGGGGAGAAGCGTTCCACGTCTTGGGCCTGACGGCGCCGATCGGTACCACCAAGTTCGGTGCGCCTGATAGGGGTCTTGGGCGGCCCGTCCCCACCTTGCGGCTGTGGTGGTTGTTCAGACATGGAAGTCCTCCTAGATGGGTCGCGAGTCGTTAAACAGGCGCCAGCTACGTGAGACTTTCGTCAGACCCGACTCACCAGCCGAGGTTCCACAAACAGAAGGCCCACAGTAAGCGGCCTGCCTGCCTACTCTAATGCAACCGCCGTGAGCGGAGGAGCTAGAGTCCTACTTCAGCGGACTGCAGCAGTGCCACTGCGTCCGGTTGGCCTTCAAAAGTGACCAAGGCGTTCCGCACCCGGCCGTGGGCGTGCATCAGCAACTCGCCGGGTTCGCCCACAATTGCTACGGACACCGGAGCGCGCTTGGCCACGTGGCGGGGCCCGGAAGGACGCACCAACACGATGCCGAGGTCGACGCCGCGGTAAAGGATTGCCGCCCGCTTCACCAAGTCATCCCACAGGGCGTCTGAGTAGGCGGCGTCCAGGGCGCGCGGCGCCCAGCGATCAACGGCACGGCGAACGTCTTCGGTGTGGACGAAGTATTCGATCAGGTTGGCGCTCTCATCCACTGCGGGAATCTTCATGGGAGAGAGGGCAGGGGGCCCGGTGCGGAAGGTTTTCACCAGCGCGGCGTATTCGTCCGGGTTGGCCAGCTTGGCTGCCAATTTGGCCGTGGCCTGGTCCGAGGCTTTCGCCAGGCTCTTGATGATCAGGCCCAACCCCACGGCGGCCTTGCGTTCGCGCAGGTACAGGTGCGCGGCAAGATCCCTGGTGCGCCAGCCAGCACAAAGTGTGGGCGCATCAGGGCCAGCCGCAAGCAGGGTCTCGGCCAGGACTTCTCGGGACGGTTCGACGAAATGCATCACTTGTGAAACTAGCACGAGAGAGGCGATGTTGGGCACCGTTGGGGCCGGTAGCGGCGTGCCTCTGTGCCCAACCGGAAGGTCAGTGGCGAAGGCACTAGACTTGAAGCGATGTCTGAGCACCCCAGTCCCGCCCCCTTGCCCGAATCTGCCGTGGCCACAAGCCCCCTGCCCGCAGACCTGGCCGCAGCCCTTAAACGCGACAGCGCAGGGCTTATTGCGGCGATGGTCCAGCAGTTCGACACCAACGAGGTCCTCATGCTCGGCTGGATGGATGACGAGGCCCTGCACCGGACCATGACCACCGGCCGGGTGACGTTCTACTCGCGCTCCCGCCAGGAGTATTGGCGTAAGGGCGACACGTCCGGACATGTGCAGTGGGTCAAGTCCCTGGCCATGGATTGCGACGGCGACGCCCTGCTGGTCCGCGTAGACCAGGTGGGCGCCGCCTGCCACACCGGAACCCGCACCTGCTTCGACGGCCGGGAACTCGCCGTCGTCCTCGGCGCAGCAGAATAGCCGCGCGGTGCCGGCCAAGGCACCCACTGCACTTTTACTCCAGGACCGGTGAGTCCGGTCCGCACCAGAACAGGCGGAACAGCATAGCCATGCAGGATCTTGGAATCATCAGCCCCAGCCTGGCGGAGTTCCGTGAACTCGCCGGCCACAGCCGCGTCATCCCGGTCCGACTCAAAGTCCTTGCGGATGCCGAGACGCCCATTGGCCTTTACCGGAAGTTGGCCCAAGGCCAGCCCGGGACCTTTTTGATGGAGTCGGCGGCCGTAGGTGGGGCGTGGGCCCGCTACTCCTTTATTGGCGTGACCTCCCGCGCCACCCTGACCACCAAGGACGGCGAGGCGCACTGGCTGGGCCAGCCACCGGCCGGCGTCCCGGTCGGTGGAAATCCTGTTGACGCGGTGCGCGACACCATCGAGGCCCTGCGGACCGACCGTTTCGAGGGCCTGCCGCCGTTCACCTCCGGGCTGGTGGGGTTCCTCGGCTGGGAAACCGTCCGGCACTGGGAACGCTTAGTCAGCCCGCCGGAGGACGACTTACACCTCCCGGAACTGGCACTGAACCTGGTTACTGACATGGCCGTCCACGACAACGTGGATGGAACTGTCCTCCTGATCGCCAACGCCATCAACTTCGACGACAGTTCCGAGCGCGTGGATGAGGCCTGGCATGACGCCGTGGCACGGGTGAAGGCCATGCTGGAGACGGTCAGCAAGCCCATCGCCCAACCGATGTCCGTTACTGTGCCCAGCACCGCTGACTTCGCGTCCAGCGTGCAGGAACGCTGGAACGAGCCCGACTACCTGGCGGCCCTGGACCGCGGCAAGGAAGCCATTGTTGACGGCGAGGTCTTCCAGGTGGTCATTTCGCGCCGCTTCGAAATGGAGTGCCAAGCGACGGCACTGGACGTGTACAGGGTGTTGCGGAACACTAACCCGAGCCCGTACATGTACATTTTCAGCCTCGCTGACGCTGACGGCCGGGAGTACTCGATTGTGGGGTCCTCGCCGGAGGCACTGGTGACCGTTACCGGTGATGAGGTCATTACCCACCCCATCGCCGGCTCCCGTCCTCGTGGGAAAACCGTTGACGCGGACAAGGCCATGGCCGATGACCTACTGGCGGATCAGAAGGAACGGGCGGAGCACCTGATGCTCGTGGACCTGTCCCGCAACGATCTCTCCAAGGTCTGTGTCGCCGGCACAGTGGATGTTACCCAGTTCATGGAAGTGGAACGGTTCAGCCACATCATGCACCTGGTGTCCACCGTGGTGGGCCGGCTTGCCCCCGACGCGAAAGCCTACGACGTGCTCAAAGCGACGTTCCCGGCAGGCACCCTCTCCGGTGCGCCGAAGCCACGGGCGCTGCGCCTCCTTGACGAACTTGAACCGCACCGCCGGGGCATCTACGGCGGCGTGGTGGGGTACCTGGATTTCGCCGGCGACATGGACATGGCCATTGCCATCCGCTCGGCGCTGGTCCGGGAAGGGCGCGCCTACGTCCAGGCAGGCGGCGGCATTGTGGCTGATTCCGTCAACGCCACCGAGGCGATCGAAACGGTGAACAAGGCTGCCGCGCCACTGCGGGCTATCCACCGGGCTGGTTCGTTGCGGGACGTCACGGCTGAGTTCCTTGCCGGCGGGGCGTCCTGATGCCCGCCGCAGACACCCAGGGCAGGTCAGCAGCCCCCCGGTGGGCCCGTAAATCGACGGTGGTCCTGGCCATCGTCGTGTTGGCTTTGGCCGTTTTCGGCACCACCACCCAGACGTGGCTTGCGGTGAACCTCGACGGCAGCCAGCTGGGCCAGGCAGGGAGTCCTGTCGAGTCCTTGAGCGTGCAGGGCAGCAAGGCCGCCACCACCGTGACTGCGCTGGCCCTGGTTGCGTTGGCCGGCGGCCTGGCTGCAGCCATCGCCGGGGCGATAGCACGCTGGATCATTACCGTCATCGTTGTCCTGGCGTCGGCCGGGATCATCGCCGCCGCGAGTACTGTCCTGGCCAACCCGTTGGCCGCCGCCCAGGGCTCCATCGCCGCCGCCACGGGGGTATCCGGCGGCCAGGCCGACGTCGAACTGACGGCGTTCCCGATCATCGCCGTGGTGGCCGGTTGCCTCTTGGCCCTCGCCGGTCTGGTGATCGTGCCCGCTAGCAGGTTCTGGAAGACGCGCACCAAATATGATTCCCCCGCCGTACTGGGCGCCAAACAGGGGAGTGCCACTCCTGCCGGGCCCGCCGATGAGATCGACAGCTGGGATCGGCTCTCCCGGGGCGATGACCCCACCTGAGGTGCGCCGCCGTCGGCCGTGACATGCGTACGGCCCAGCCGATAGGCGATCAACAGGCAAAAAATGGCAGAATGTAAGCAGTATTCATCTTGAGGAGATTTCCATGAGCAAAGCACCCGCGTCAGCGTCCACGTCCAGCACCGGACAGGTAGCCCCCGGCACCATCGATCACAGCATGGAACTCGGTCACGGCAATAGCCCCGCTGCCTGGACCTGCGTCATCGTCATGCTGGTGGGCGCACTCATCGCCTCCATTGCGTACGTCATCAACAACACGCCGATTTTCATCGCCGGCGCTGCTGTGATGGTCGTCGGCCTCATCCTGGGTTACGTCATGCGTAAGGCCGGCTACGGTGTCGAAGGCAGCAAGCTGAAAAACTCCGGTCACTGATGGCAACTGTTCTCGATGACATCAACGCTGGTGTCAGGGAGGATATGGAGAGCCGGAAACGCCTGGTTTCCCTCGCTGAACTTCAGGAGCGCACCCAGGCTGTGGCGCCGGCTCGCGATGCTTGGCACGCGCTGGGCGGAACAGCAACGGTGCGGGACCAGCTGAAGGTCATCGCCGAAATCAAGCGCCGCAGCCCCTCCAAAGGCGATCTCGCCAGCATTGCTGACCCCGCTGCCCTCGCCCGGCAGTACGCCGGCGGCGGCGCGGCAGTCATCAGCGTCCTCACCGAGCAGCGCCGCTTCCACGGCGCCCTCGCCGATCTGGATGCGGTACGCGCCGCCGTCGATATCCCGCTGCTCCGCAAGGATTTCACCGTGGACGAGTACCAGATTTGGGAAGCGCGCGCCCATGGCGCGGACCTGGTCCTGCTCATCGTCGCGTCCCTGTCCGATGCGCAGCTGGTCGAATTCAGCGCACTCAGCCACGAATTGGGCATGAACGTCCTCGTGGAAACGCACACGGAAGCGGAAATTGAACGAGCGGTCGCGGCTCAGGCGCGCATCATCGGCGTCAACGTCCGGAACCTGAAAACGCTCGACGTCGACCGTTCCGTTTTCGCCGCGCTGGCCGGACAGATTCCCGGCAATGCGATCGTTGTCGCCGAATCCGGCGTCCGCGACGCCGCGGACGTTACGCACTACGCGGCGCACGGCGCCAACGCCGTGCTGGTCGGCGAAGCCCTGGTCAGCCACGCCACGCCATTGCAGCGCATCGCCGAGTTCACCGCCGCCGGCGCAGCAGCCATTGCCGCCCGCGGCTAGCCGGACAGCAGCTTCGCGCCGGGAAGCCGGCGTACCCCCGTAATTGAACACCAACTTGGACAGGACGGTCACCGATGGACCACGCACCCACAGGCGACGCCGAACAGAACGCTGCGGACGCTTTCCTGGAGGGCGGTTCGCTCCGGCACGCCCCCGGGCCGTATTTTGGCAACTTCGGCGGCCGTTGGATGCCGGAATCCTTGATTGCAGCCCTGGACGAACTCGAGGACACCTTCGAGAAGGCCAAAGCGGATCCTGACTTCCGTGCCCAGGTAGCCGAGTTGAACAAGAACTACTCCGGCCGGCCCTCGCTGCTGACCGAGGCCAAGCGCTTCAGCGAGCACGCCGGGGGAGTCCGGGTCTTCCTCAAGCGCGAGGACCTGAACCACACCGGCTCGCACAAGATCAACAACGTCCTGGGCCAGGCGCTCCTGGCCAAGCGCATGGGGAAGACCCGCGTCATTGCCGAAACTGGCGCAGGCCAGCACGGCGTTGCCAGCGCCACCGCCGCTGCCCTCATGGGACTGGAGTGCGTGGTGTACATGGGCGCCGAGGACTGCCGCCGGCAAGCTTTGAACGTGGCCCGGATGGAACTCCTGGGCGCCACGGTCATCCCCGTCACCAGCGGCTCGGAAACCCTCAAGGACGCCATCAACGAGGCCCTCCGCGACTGGGTGGCCAACGTGGACCACACCCACTACCTCTTGGGTACTGCCGCTGGCGCACACCCGTTCCCGGCCATGGTCAGGCATTTCCACGAGGTCATCGGCGATGAAGCCCGTGCCCAGATCCTGGACCAAACCGGCAAGCTGCCGGACGCCATTTGCGCCTGTGTAGGCGGCGGTTCGAACGCGATCGGGCTTTTCCACGCGTTCCTGGACGATCCCAGCGTCAAGATCTACGGGCTGGAAGCTGGTGGTGACGGACTGGAAACGGGCCGGCACGCAGCGGCCATCTCGCTGGGCCGTGCCGGGGTACTGCACGGTGCCCGCTCCTACCTGATGCAGGACGAGGACGGCCAGACCGTCGAATCGCACTCCATTTCGGCAGGCCTGGACTACCCGAGCGTGGGCCCGGAGCACTCGCACCTGGCAGAGATCGGCCGGGTGGCCTACGAGCCCATCACGGACACCGAGGCCATGGACGCGTTCCGTATCCTGTGCCGGACCGAGGGCATCATTCCCGCCATCGAGTCCGCCCACGCCCTGGCCGGCGCCATCAAGATCGGCCAGCGCCTCGCCGCCGAGGATCCCGCTACCGCCGCCGAGAAGGTGGTCATCGTGAACCTTTCCGGACGCGGTGACAAGGACGTTGCCACGGCAGCTGAGTGGTTTGACCTGTTGGACAAGAATTCCGCCGAATCTGAACTGGGCAAAGAGGGGGAGCAGCTGTGAGCACTGCACAGACCACCAGCAAGGCCGCAGCCGCCATTGACAAGGCCCGGGCCCAGGGCCGGGCCGCGCTGATTGGCTACCTTCCCGCCGGCTACCCGTCAGTGGAAGAGAGCATCGCCGCCGGTATTGCCCTCGCCGAAAACGGTGCCGACCTGATTGAAATCGGCATCCCTTACTCTGATCCGGTCATGGATGGCCCGGTCATCCAGGCCGCCACCACCGCGGCGCTGGCCAACGGCTTCACCGTCCGCCAGGTCTTCGATGTGGTGGCCGGTATCACCAGCAAAACCGATGCCGCCGTCCTGGTCATGACGTACTGGAACCCGGTCATGCGGATGGGTGTGGACGAGTTCTCCCGCCGCCTGGCTGAAGCCGGCGGCGCCGGGCTCATCACCCCGGACCTCATCCCCGACGAAGCAGGGGAGTGGTTTGCCGCCTCCGACAAATACGGCCTGGACCGGGTCTTCCTGGTGGCGCCGTCGTCCACCCCGGAGCGGATGCAGCGGACCGTCGATGCCAGCCGAGGATTTGTCTACGCGGTCTCCATCATGGGCGTCACGGGCGCCCGGACGTCTGTCAGCTCTGCCGCCAAGGATGTCGTGGCGGCAGCCCACGCAGCCGGTGCCGAACGCGTCTGCGTCGGTGTGGGCGTCTCCAACGCCAGCCAGGCCGAGGAAATTGCAGCCTACGCAGAGGGCGTGATCGTCGGCACGGCTCTCGTTGCCGCACTTCGCGACGGCGGCGCGGAAGCAGTAGCCACCCTCACCCGCGAACTCAGTACCGGCCTGAAACGGGAAGATTCCTGACCGTGCAGACAGTCCTCTCGGTAGCCGCGTTGCTGCCCGCCAGTATCCCCAGCCCGGTCTGGTCCGGGTTCGACATTCCCCTGCCGTGGGGGGCGCTGCGGATCCATGCGTATGCGCTCTGCATCCTCGCCGGCATCGTGGTGGGCCTCTGGCTGACCTCGGTCAGGTGGGCAAAACGCGGTGCCCCTGAGGGCAGCCTCTGGGACATCGTCATCTGGGCCATTCCGTTCGGCATCATCGGCGGCCGGCTGTACCACGTGGTCTCCTCACCCGATGCCTACTTCGGGCCCGGGTTCGACGGCACCGGCGACCTGTCGCTGATTCCACAGATTCAACGCGGCGGACTGGGTATCTGGGGCGCCGTGGTCTTGGGTGTCGTTGGCGCCTGGATCGGCTGTCGTCGCAGCGGCGTCAAGCTCTCAGCTTTCCTGGATGCTGCAGCCCCTGGCCTCCTGCTGGCCCAGGCGTTGGGCCGATGGGGCAACTACTTCAACCAAGAACTCTTCGGCGGTCCCACCACTTTGCCGTGGGGCCTGCAGGTCGATGCGGACAACGCCAACTTCCCCGCAGGCTACCCGGCCGACACCCTCTTCCACCCCACGTTCCTCTACGAGTCCCTCTGGAACATTGTGGGCGTGCTCCTGCTGTTGGGCCTGGACCGCAAATTCCACTTCCGCCGCAGCATGCTCTTCTGGCTGTACGCCATGTACTACACCGTGGGCCGCGTCTGGATCGAGGCCATGCGGATTGACGATGCCGAGCAGATCCAGCTCTTTGGGATTACTACCCGGCTCAACGTCTGGACCAGCATCTTTGTGTTCCTGGCGGCACTGCTGGTGTTTGTTTTCCTGAAGCTGCGGGGCCGGCCAGACCCGGATACCGTGTTCCTGCCGGGCCGGGAACCGAAACCTGCGGAATCCGATTCGAGCGTTGCTGAGCCAGCGGACAGTGTCCGCGATTCGGCCCTTACTGTCTCAGATAGTGAATCGCGTGGTAATCTCCCTGATAGCCATAGCGGTTCCAGGCACTCTTCCGACCCCCAGGAAGATGCCGTGGCGGCATCGAACGGCGTAACGCCGGACCCTGATGCCACAGGTGCTGGAAGTACCAGCACCACAGCCAGCGGACCCGCTGCAGAGGCCGGAACCAGCAAGTAGTCTGGACGGCCCGGCAGGGCAGCAGAGCCACCGCTCGAGATGCCCACCTCCACAACGTCGTGGCAAAGGGGCCCGCGTGGACAGCTTAGAGCTGCTGCTCTGTGCGGTCCCAGTCAGGGGCCTGCGTAACCGTTAGTTCAGCAGGCCGGGCTGACCTACAATTTCCAGTAAGTAACACTTTGTTGCGCCCGTCACAAGGGCGCCGCCAAGTGGGGCCAACGGTGTCCCTTCCATACGCACTTTCAGGAGGAAGGACGTCTCCCATGACGGAATCTCTTACGCCCAGCTGGTCCGAACCGGATCAGTCTCAGGCCATCGCGTCACCGTTCAAGCGCTTCGCTGCCCTTCCCGAGGCTGCCGGGCTGTACAACCCTGAGCAGGAGAAGGACGCTTGTGGGTTGGCGATCATTGCTACCCTTCGCGGCGAACCCGGCTACGACATCGTGGATGCGGCACTGACTGCGCTCCGAAACCTTGAACACCGTGGTGCCGTGGGCGCTGACGAAGGAACTGGCGATGGCGCCGGACTCCTCATGCAGATTCCCGACGAGTTCTTCCGCGCTGTCTCAGCGTTCGAGTTGCCGGCTCCCGGCCAGTACGTTGCCGGCACTGCCTTCCTGCCTGCGGAACAACGTGAAGCAGATGCGGCCAAGGCCGGTATTGAGGGCCTCGCGGCAGATGAGGGCCTGACCGTCCTGGGCTGGCGCGAAGTGCCGATCGTGGCCGACCTGGTCGGCGCCATGGCCCGCGCCTGCATGCCATACTTCTCCCAGCCGTTCCTTGCCTCCGCCACGGGCGAGGAATTGAGCCGTAATGAACTCGACTCCCGTGCCTGGCGGATCCGCAAGCGCGCGCAAAACAAATTCGGCGTGTACTTCCCGTCGCTGTCTTCCCGCACCATTGTCTACAAGGGCATGCTGACCACAGCTCAGCTGGAGCCGTTCTACCCTGACCTTTCCGACAAGCGGTTCAAGACCAAGCTGGCCATTGTCCACTCCCGCTTCTCCACGAACACCTTTCCGTCGTGGCCGCTGGCCCAGCCGTTCCGGACCATCGCCCACAACGGTGAGATCAACACGGTCAAGGGCAACCGGAACTGGATGCGCGCCCGCCAGTCGCAGTTGGCCAACCCGCTGTTGGGGGAGTCGCCTGAAGAGCTCTATCCCATCTGCACGCCTGGCGCCTCCGACTCTGCTTCCTTCGACGAGGTCGCGGAACTCCTCTGGCTCTCCGGCCGGCCCATTACGCACTCGATCATGATGATGATCCCCGAGGCGTGGGAAAACCACGCCACCATGGACCCGGCACGGCGTGCGTTCTACGAATACCACTCACTGCTGATGGAACCGTGGGACGGTCCCGCAGCCGTCTCCTTCACCGACGGCAACCTGGTGGGCGCAACGTTGGACCGGAACGGTCTGCGCCCCGGCCGCTTCTGGATCACCGAAGACGGCCTGATCGTCTTCGCCTCAGAGGTTGGCGTGATCGACGTCGAAGCCTCCAAGATTGTCCGCAAGGGCCGCGTCTCGCCAGGCAAGATGTTCCTGGTGGACACCGACTCCGGTCGGATCATCGACGATGAAGAAGTGAAGGCCGAAGTGGCCCGCGCCAATCCGTGGGCTGAATGGGTCAAAGACAACCTGATCGACCTGAATGATCTTCCCGAGCGCGAGCACGTTGTCCACACTGCCGCTTCCGTAAATATCCGCCAGCGCACCTTCGGCTACACCACCGAGGAACTGAAGATCCTGCTGGGTCCCATGTCCCGGACGGGCGCCGAGCCTCTGGGCGCCATGGGCTCCGACACCCCCGTCGCTGTGCTGTCCAAGCGGCCGCGCCTGCTCTTCGACTACTTTGTGCAGTCCTTCGCCCAGGTCACCAACCCGCCCCTTGACGCAATCCGCGAGGAACTGGTCACGTCGCTGACCTGCGCCATTGGCCCCAACGGCAACCTGCTGGACACCAAGCAAGTTCGCCAGCCGCAGGTCCAGCTGCCGTTCCCGGTGATCAACAACGATCAGTTGGCCAAGATTGCCAACATTGAAAGTCCCGACGGCGATCGGGTGGCCATGAAGGTCCGCGGCCTGTACCGCCCCGAAGGCGGCGAGAACGCGCTCCGTGCCCGACTCACCGAAATCTGCGAGCAGGTTTCCGGGGCCATCAACCGCGGCGTGCAGTACGTGGTGCTCTCTGACCGCGACTCCAACGCCCAGTGGGCCCCCATCCCGTCCCTGCTGCTGGTCAGCGCCGTGCACCACCACCTGCTGCGCAGCGCCAACCGGACCAAGACCGCCCTGGTGGTTGAGGCCGGCGATGTCCGCGAAACGCACCACGTGGCAGTCCTGATCGGTTACGGTGCATCTGCCGTGAACCCGTACCTGGCCATGGAATCGGTGGAGCAGCTCATCAGCTCCGGCGACGTGGTGGGCGTCAGCCCCCAGGACGGTGTCTACAACCTGATCAAGGGCCTCGGCAAGGGTGTCCTGAAGATCATGTCCAAGATGGGCATCTCCACGGTGGCCTCCTACACGGGCGCCCAGACGTTCGAGGCCCTCGGCCTCGGCCAGGACCTGGTGGATGAATTCTTTGCCGGCACGCATTCCCAGCTTGGCGGCGTGGGCCTTGACGTGATTGCTGCCGAGGTTTCTGCCCGGCACCAGATGGCGTACCCCGAAGGCGGCATCGAACAGCCGCACCGTCCACTCCTGGGTGGTGGCGAATACCAGTGGCGTCGCGACGGCGAGCCACACCTCTTCAACCCGGAGACGGTGTTCCGGCTCCAGCACGCAACGCGGGAACGCCGCTACGACATCTTCAAGCAGTACACCCAGGGCGTGGATGACCAGTCCACCAACCTGATGACCCTGCGCGGTCTGCTGAAATTCAAGGAAGACCGGCCGTCCGTACCGCTGGCCGAGGTGGAGCCAATCTCCAGCATCGTCAAACGGTTCTCCACAGGTGCCATGAGCTACGGGTCCATTTCCAAGGAAGCCCACGAGACCCTGGCCATCGCCATGAACCAGTTGGGCGGCAAGTCCAACACCGGTGAAGGTGGCGAGGACGTCGACCGGCTCCTCGACCCGTCGCGCCGTTCTGCCGTCAAGCAGATCGCGTCCGGCCGGTTTGGTGTCACCAGCCTGTACCTGACCAATGCTGATGACATCCAGATCAAGATGGCGCAGGGTGCCAAGCCCGGCGAAGGCGGCCAGCTGATGGCGCAGAAGGTCTACCCGTGGGTGGCCAGCACACGGCACTCCACGCCCGGCGTCGGCCTGATCTCGCCGCCGCCGCACCACGATATCTACTCCATCGAGGACCTCGCACAGCTGATCTACGATGCCAAGCGCGCCAACCCCTCGGCACGGGTGCACGTCAAACTGGTCTCCGAAGTGGGGATCGGGACCGTGGCGTCCGGCGTGACCAAGGCCAAGGCCGACGTCGTGCTGGTTTCCGGGCACGACGGCGGGACCGGCGCCTCGCCGCTGAATTCGCTCAAGCATGCCGGTGTTCCGTGGGAGCTGGGCCTCGCCGAGACCCAGCAGACGCTGATGCTCAACGGCCTCCGCGACCGCGTGGTGGTGCAGGTGGACGGCCAGCTCAAGACGGGTCGGGACGTGGTCATCGCTGCGCTGCTGGGTGGCGAAGAGTTCGGGTTCGCAACGGCACCGCTGGTGGTTGAAGGCTGCATCATGATGCGCGTCTGCCACCTGGACACCTGCCCCGTGGGTGTGGCCACCCAGAACCCTGAGCTGCGGTCCCGCTTCAGCGGCAAGCCAGAGTTCGTGGTCAACTTCTTCGAGTTCCTTGCCGAAGAGGTCCGTGAAATCCTTGCCGAGCTTGGCTTCCGGACCCTCGAAGAGGCCATTGGCCACGCGGACGTGCTTGACGCCCGTGAGGCAGTTGACCACTGGAAGGCTGAGGGCCTGGACCTCGATCCGATCCTGCACGGCCTGCAGTTCGACGCCGACGCACCGCGCCGGAACATGACCGGCCAGAACCATGAGTTGGACAAGCACTTCGATCAGCGCTTGATCACCATGGCCACAGAGGCCCTGACGGATCGCAGCCCGGTGAAGATCACCGTGGATGTCATCAACACGGACCGTTCGGTGGGCACCATGCTGGGCCACGTGGTCACCAAGACGTTCAGCACGGACGTCCTGGCCACGGACACCATCGACGTCACGCTCAATGGAACAGCAGGCCAGTCCTTGGGTGCGTTCCTGCCGGCCGGCATCACATTACGCCTCTTCGGCGATTCGAACGACTACGTTGGCAAGGGGCTCTCCGGCGGCCGCATCATTGTCCGGCCGGACCGTACCAACGTGTTCAAGGCAGAGTCCAACGTGATAGCCGGAAACGTGATCGGCTACGGCGCCACCAGCGGCGAGATGTTCCTGCGCGGCCAGGTGGGCGAACGCTTCTTGGTCCGCAACTCCGGTGCCACCGCCGTCGTCGAAGGCATCGGCGACCATGGCTGTGAGTACATGACCGGAGGCCAGACGCTGATTATTGGCCGCACAGGCCGCAACTTCGGTGCTGGCATGTCTGGCGGTACCGCCTACCTCCTTGACCTAGACACGGCCCGGGTCAACAAGGAAGCCCTGCAGTCCGGAGAACTTAAGCTCCTAGAGCTTGACGCCGAAGACCGCGACATTGTGTATGGCCTCCTGGCCAAGCACGTTGAGGAGACAGAATCCCAGCTGGCAGCGCGCTTGCTCGAGAACTTCGATGACACTGCTGCCCGCATCACCAAGGTGCTGCCGCGTGACTACGCGGCTGTGCTGCAAACCCGGCTCGACGCCATCGAAGAGGGGCTCGACCCCGACGGCGAAGAAGTCTGGGCTCGAATCCTGGAGGTAACCGGTGGCTGATCCACGCGGATTTCTAAAAGTACGCCAGCGGGAAACCCAGCCGCGCAGGCCCGTTCCGGTGCGCATCATGGACTGGAAGGAAGTCTACGAAGCCCAGGAAAAGGGTGTCCTGAAAAGCCAGGCTGGCCGCTGTATGGACTGCGGTGTGCCGTTTTGTCACCAGGGCTGCCCGCTGGGCAACCTGATTCCTGAGTGGAATGACCTCACGTGGCGTGGCAAGGGCGAAGAAGCGATTGAGCGGCTGCACGCCACTAACAACTTCCCCGAGTTCACTGGCCGGTTGTGCCCCGCCCCGTGCGAGTCATCGTGTGTGTTGGGCATCAACCAGCCCGCCGTGACCATCAAGCAGGTGGAGGTTTCCATCATTGATGAGGCCTTCGAGAACGGCTGGGTCAACCCGCTGCCGCCTACTCGCCTGACGGGAAAGACTGTCGCTGTGGTGGGCTCTGGTCCTGCCGGCCTGGCAGTTGCCCAGCAGTTGACCCGAGTTGGCCATACCGTGGCTGTGTACGAACGCGACGACCGCATTGGCGGCCTGCTGCGCTACGGGATCCCCGACTTCAAGATGGAGAAGGAGCAGGTGGATCGGCGCGTCGAACAGATGAAAGCGGAGGGCACCCGCTTCCGGACCGGTGTTGCGGTGGGAACCGACGTTACTTGGGAGCAGCTGCGGAGGCGCTACGACGCCGTCGTCATCTGCACCGGGGCCACAGTCCCGCGTGACCTGCCCATCCCCGGCCGCGAGTTCACCGGCGTGCATTACGCCATGGACTACCTGGTCCCCGCGAACCGCGTGGTGGCGGGGGAGGCCGTGGAAGGACAGATCCACGCCCAGGGCAAACACGTTGTCATTCTTGGTGGCGGCGATACCGGAGCTGACTGCCTGGGCACCGCCCATCGACACGGCGCAGCGTCGGTAACCACCCTGGCCATCGGCAAGCAGCCGCCGGCCGAGCGTGCCGGACACCAGCCGTGGCCCACGTTCCCCACCCTGTTCGAGGTCGCCAGCGCTCATGAGGAAGGCGGCGAGCGGACCTATCTGGCGTCTACCGTCGAATTCGTCGGGGAGAACGGCGTCCTGACCGGCGTGAAGGTTGCCGAGACGGAATTCGTCGATGGCAAGCGTTTGCCCAAGGCTGGCACCGAACGGGTCATTCCCGCTGACCTAGTCTTCCTGTCCCTGGGCTTCACCGGCCCGGAACAAGCAGGTATCACCGAGCAGGTCCGCGCCGAGTTTGACGGCCGCGGCAACGTGGCCCGCGACGGCTACTACATGACCAACACCGAAGGGATCTTCGTGGCAGGCGACGCCGGCCGCGGGCAATCCCTCATCGTGTGGGCCATTGCCGAAGGGCGTGCGGCAGCGGCCGCCGTCGACCAGTACCTGATGGGAAGCACCATACTTCCCGCACCCGTGGCGCCCACTGACCGCGCTATGGCGGTGCTGTAGTACCCCGAGGATTCACCTCACCGACAACTTAACCAATGCAATTTACCAATAGGGTAGGTATATGAGACGCGCAAAAATTGTGGCCACTTTCGGCCCCGCCATTGCCAGCTACGAGAACACCCGTGCGGTGTTGGAAGCTGGCGTAGATGTCGCTCGGATGAACATGAGCCACGGCGACTACACGGTGCACGACAACACCTACGAGAACGTCCGCAAGGCTGCAGCCGATCTGGGCAAGCCTGTGGCCATCATGGCTGACCTCCAGGGTCCCAAGATCCGCCTGGGCCGCTTTGTTGACGGTCCGCACGCCCTCGCCGCCGGTGACATCTTCACCATCACCACCGAGGACGTTCCCGGAACGCAGGAAATCTGCTCCACCACGCTGAAGAGCCTCACCGAAGACGTCAACGTGGGCGATGCCCTGCTGATCGACGACGGCAAGGTGGCACTGCGCGCCATCGAGGTGGACGCCGTCAAGGTGGTCGCCGAGGTGACCGTGGGTGGCATGGTGTCCAACAACAAGGGCATCAACCTGCCGGGCGTTGCCGTCAACGTTCCCGCGCTGAGCGAAAAGGACGAGGACGATCTCCGCTGGGCCATGCGCCGCGGCGTGGACCTGGTTGCCCTGTCCTTCGTGCGTGACGCCAGCGACATTGTCCGCGTGCACGAAATCATGGACGAGGAAGGCCGCCGCGTTCCCGTCATCGCCAAGATCGAAAAGCCGCAGGCCGTTGAGCAGCTGTCCGAGATCATCGACGCGTTCGACGCCATCATGGTGGCCCGTGGCGACCTCGGCGTGGAACTTCCGCTCGAGGAAGTGCCGATCGTCCAGAAGCGTGCCATTGAACTGGCTCGCCGCTGGGCCAAGCCGGTCATTGTTGCCACCCAGGTGCTCGAGTCGATGATCGACAACCCGCGCCCCACCCGTGCAGAGGCTTCTGACTGCGCCAACGCCGTTCTTGACGGTGCAGATGCCGTGATGCTGTCCGGTGAGACCAGTGTGGGCAAGTACCCGATCGAGACCGTTAAGGTCATGGCCCGGATCATCGAATCCACCGAGGTTCACGGCCTGGAGCGCGTTCCCCCGCTGGGTACCCGCCCCAAGACCCGTGGCGGCGCCATTACCCGGGCCGCCGTCGAGATTTCCGATCAGCTGGACGCCAAGTACATCTGTGCGTTCACGCAGTCCGGTGACTCGGCACGCCGCTTGTCCCGTCTGCGCCCCATCAAGCCGGTCTTCGCGTTCACTCCGGTGGAGCAGGTCTGGAACCAGTTGGCGCTGACCTGGGGCATCCAGCCGGTGTTGGTCCCCATGGTGGGCCACACGGATGAAATGACTGCCCAGGTTGACCGCAGCCTGCTGGAAATGGGACTGGTGGAAGACGGTGACCTGGTGGTCATTGCTGCCGGTTCCCCTCCCGGAAAAGCTGGCTCCACCAACTCGCTGAAGGTCCACAAGGTCGGCGACCTCGCCGATTCAGGTCACGGCGGCGAAGTTACCAGCAACAAGGAAAAACTCGGCCCCTGGCCGGAAAAGCGGAAGAAGTAGCCGCTACTTCCAGCTACTGAAAAGGGAGGGTGCCTCGCCGGTTGGCAAGGCACCCTCCCTTTTGTTGTGCGTTGGGTCAGTTGACCTGGTTGATGATGGTCTCTGCCACTTCGCGCATGCTCAGGCGGCGGTCCATTGAGGTTTTCTGGATCCAGCGGAAGGCCTCCGGCTCCGTGAGGCCCATCTTGGTGGTCAGCAGGCTCTTGGCGCGCTCTACGAGCTTGCGGGTAGCGAACTGCTCCTGCAGGTCCGAGACCTCGTTTTCGAGCGCCTTGATCTCCTCATGGCGGGAGAGGGCAATCTCAATGGCCGGGATGAGGTCAGCGGGAGTGAACGGCTTGACTACGTAGGCCATGGCACCGGCGTCGCGGGCACGCTCCACCAGTTCCTTCTGGCTGAAAGCCGTCAACAGGACCACGGGGGCGATCCGTGCCTTGACGATCTTCTCCGCAGCGGAGATGCCGTCCATGACGGGCATCTTGACGTCCATCAGGACCAGATCTGGCTTCAGTTCCTCTGCGAGCTGGACTGCCTTCTCGCCGTTGTCCGCTTCGCCCACAACGTCATAGCCTTCACCGCGCAGGATCTCAATGATGTCGAGGCGGATGAGGGTTTCGTCCTCGGCCACGATGACGCGGCGCGCCGGCTGGGTGGTGGGGTTTGACTCCGTCTGTTCAGACACGGGATCTCCTTGGAAAGGTACGGCGGGGACGTCACTATCTTAGGTGCCACCGCTGCCGTACTTGGTCTGCATGGAGAATTGCGGCATCAGCGGCGCGATTCTAGGTTTCAGCCTATCTGCATGTAGAGTAAATGCGCGTACACGGCCGGATCGCGTTGCTCACAGTACCTTGTGGGTCCGCAGGTCAGGAGTGTAATCCGCGCCCGAGTGGCGGAATTGGCAGACGCGCCGCACTCAAAATGCGGTATCGAAAGATGTGTGGGTTCGAGTCCCACCTCGGGCACAGCAAAACCCCTCGTCAGAGGGGTTTTTTGCTTTAACGTGTTTACATTCTGGCGGGTCAGGTCCCTCTGACACGGGTCGCGGGGGTTTGCTTGGCGCCTCGGGTCGCCTGTTTGGTTGTGGGGGAGGGGGTTTAGGGTCCTGGCTGGTCGGCCCTCCGCTTGCTGTGAACTGGGGCTATGCCTTCCTCTTTTGTTGCGTCTGGTAGGTCGTGGTTGACCTACACCTCTTCATGCGTTAAGGGACTGAGCGCAACATGACTTCGAGATCCTGCGGCAAGATTCTTGGTTTTGGCTCGTTGATGGACTCAAGAGGCTTGACTCCGGAGAGCTTTGTCAGCCCAAACGGGTGTGGACATTGCCCACAGTTAAATCTTCTTTATTTAGCCTGATCACAGCCATTTCCTTCCTCTTGTTCGGCCTACATCTATTCATCGCGTATAAGGACCCGAGCGACATGACGCCCGTTCGCAAGCGCACCATCAGTAGGGCCGCAGCGACGTGAGAGTGCAGCCGCGGTGATGGTCGTTCCCGCCGATAGAATGTCCTCGTCTGCCGGATCCTCCGGTATGAACAGTGAGTTTGCGATGAGGAGTTCCGATAGCGTGGTCGACGACACTTGGAGAATTGAAGTTGACCTGCTGCGGGAGGGACCTGAGGCTGAAAACGCAGCCAAATACTGGGCATATGGCGGTGGGACTCGCGGCAGGATCGCTTGGGAACATAAAGTCTCGGAGATCTTTGGCACGATAAATCCTTCAGAGGCGGCGGCCAGCGCGGCTGAGTATGTTGTTGCGACCTACACAGGAACTGCCTGTATTGGCTGTGGCGAAGTGCCCGAGGGAGTGGTTGTTGCGAACCGGTCCGCAGCCTCCTCTAAACTGTCGGGCCAAGGGGCCAGGCTATGCGCAACTTGCGAGGCGGCGAAAGTTGCGGCGGCCAATGACCACAGGGAGCGCGTGCTTCGCTGGATTGCCGGCTTCGACAGCAGCTTGCCAGACAGTGTTGAAGCCCTCAGCGATGTAATGCTCCTAGACAAGCTTACTCAGTCGGATCCGTTTAAAGATAAGCGGCTTCGGGGGCTTTTTCTCAAGCAGGCAGGTTTCTCTTCCGGAGAGCTGGGTCGGTTGTTGCGTTTGGGCGTCCTCGTCCCGGCTAATGCTCAGCAGCCAGCCAACATCGAATTTGTCGACGACAGCGTTAGCTACATTCCCTTCGAAATTGATTGGCATCCCGCCGGCGAAGGAACGCTCGACGACCGCTTTGAGGCAATCGAGCAACTTACCTCACAGGAAATTCACAGCGCACTCGGGCGGTTTCCCATGGAGCTGGAAACCGCAGCCAAGGAATGCATCGTGCAGGAAGCTGAGCGGTACCTTTCATTGCAGCTTGCTGACCGTGGTATTGATGAGCCCACAGAAGCGCAATGGGAACGTTTTCGAGAATCCATAGTGGACGCCTGGTCTTATGTGAGTCTGGCCCAGTTCTACTATGCAATTTGGCCGGCGTGCGCTAGGGCGGTAGACAATAAAGCCCGCCAGCCGTTCATGGGGCGGGGCTCGGTTACGGGCTCAGCGGTGAATAACGTCGTGAAAATGCTCAATGAATTCAAGACGGGAGAACGTCCAGCCAAGGCCTTTGCGCAGCCCTACAACCTGCCGCTGCTTTCCCGGACGGTGTCGACATTCCGCATCATGCTCGATTTGGATCCGTTGTCGGCTTTGGAAGCGGACGTGGCGGAGGCGCTGGGTACTGATGCCCAACTTCTGCCTGCTCCGGAGGAAATCCTTGAAGGGGCCAGGCTGGTTCATCTGACGTGTCTGCGTTCGATGCCCGAAGAGCACGCCTTCGTAGCCACTATGGCGAGCCTGAGTTTGTTGGTGCCGCACTACGACATCGAAACGATCAATGCCGCCCGGGCAGTGTTCGCAGCAGAGTATGTGAAGTTTGCTTTTCCAGTTCCGGAAGTAGGGACGGCAGAGGTAGCAATTGAGAATCCATTCTGAAACTAATGGAGTAAAGCAGGTCTCCAGCCGGGTCACCAAATACGGTTAGAAGGTTCCGTCGGGGCATGGTTGTTTTCTGGCGAAATATCCGGTCGTACGCTTCTCCTGTTGCCTTCCACGCCAGCTTGGGACTTGGCGGCGCCCGTGGCCAACTGCCACGACGCCGCAGTCAGGGCAACCCGAGACGTCGTCACCGGATTCAATGCGCAGAAGCAGGCCCGTCCCGGTTGCCGTGACGGAGCTGACGTGGATGCCCTCGACACCGAGCAGCGCATCTGCGCGGGTGCACCAGCGCCCACCGGAACAAGACATAGAGTTATTCATGTCAGGGTCTCTTTTGGTTTTGGTTGCTTGGTCGCTACCAATTCAAAGAGGCCCTGACCTCTTTCCCGCCGCACCACGCCGCAACGAAAAACCCCAGCCCGGCGGCGGCATTCTCAGACCGACCTAACCACGCTCATCTGCGAAGGGCCACAAAACCGGGGGCAGTCCCGGGAATCAGAGTAGCCACTACGAGGAGCGCCGTTATAATTACGCGTGCCCAAGTAGCTCCGACAATCGTGGGCGTCTGACGCAACCGGGTTGGCTTAGTCGCGACCTGGGACTCGGCGCGATCGTGGCGTAATTATCGCTGCTAGAACATGGGAGAGATTGGCGCGGTAGCGAATGACATCGTCATCGATAGGCCCCGGTATCTCTTGCGCGACCCTCCAAAGCAATGCCTCTGAGGGATCCTCGCGGCCGAACGCTTCCAGTGCAGAGCAGATGACTTCGGCTGACCATTCGACGGTGACCCGTCTGTCCAGTCGAGATTCCCCAATAATTCTGAACCCACTGCGGGCGACCTTGTCTTCTCTGATCAATTTCATTGCTAGCGACTGGTTTGTCATGCGGAAATTCCAAACCATCCGGAGAATTTGCGGGATGTCTTTCGACTTCAGCTGCGGCAATTCCAGTTCTGGGTCATCCCACAAATTTCCGTTGTACAGCGCATATATGTTGGCCCATTCCTGGGCGGATCGTCTATCAACCCATGTGAAATTCTCGCTCGCGCCTGCTTCCAGTACGCTCCAGTTAACGTTGTGCCTGCTGCCAACCGAGAAAACGTTCTGATTCATCAACGGATACCAGACGCTCCGCCCGCACCTTGCGTGATCGCGGTACGTCAGAAGAGCGTCTTGGTCCCCTGCCGTAATCGTCCCCTCGACCAGGACTTCCGCGAACAGGTCTCTTCGGATTGCTTCAGCCAGAACAATTCGTTCGTCCCTGCTGGGATTTAATTGGTCCGAGCGCGGGTTCGCCCACTGGTAGCTCACCCGATCGAGACGCACCGTGATGGGTGGCGTGCTGGCGTAAGCATTCCCGACCGCCGCCGACCATTCGGAAATCTTTGCCGCGCGATGGTTGACCCGTGCTGAACGTACTGCAATCGCAAGCGAAATAAACGAAATCACTACAGCGGCGGCAGCGAGCACAGGGTCAGTATTCATGTCCTCCACGGTACCAATGCGCGGTTACCCCACTGTCCCGGCAGGATGCATTTACCCAGATTTACAAAGGAACAGCACCATACCTCCGTAAGCAACCCTTTTCGCATGGCGATCTCGAGAGGCTCCAGGGTCGTTGTCCCACCGGGGTCGGCTCCTTCTAGTGAACCGAGTTGTGTCGTTTGAAGCTTGGACCATGTCGCTGCTCATCCCGCCAACCAAATGTGTCGAGGGGTCTATAAAAAATTTCAGCGCGAATGACTTCGCGATTTTGCGCAGTAAGCTTCTGACTTCGGCTCCTTCGTTGAGGACAGGAACCCGGCTGGTGGATGTTTTGTCAGGCCGAAGAGCGTGTGGACAAAGTCCATTCTAGGTCCGGCCCGCATGCAAGGGCGGGCCTTGGGTCGATGTCTCCAGGTTCCTTATTCGGCAATCTGCAGAGACGGGAGGGCCGAATTTCCGGCGCAGGATTTGAGTGCGCCCGGGACACGTCATGTCCCCGTTTTTGGTGTTCGATCGAGCAAAAGGAAGTGTGGACATTGTCCACACTTCTTGCTTCGTACTGGCCCGTAAGGCCGCCGGACTGCCCCGGATTCCACATGTTTCCGCCACTTCCCAGTATTCCCAAGGCTTGGAATCCCGTTCGAGTCCCACCTCGGGCTGAGCTGCTGCGGGGATTTCGGACAGCGGAATTAGTGGTTTCTTCTACGCTGCCAGGGCTGGCTGTTGATAACCATAGTGGACTTCGTTGGGCCGACG
>NZ_UXAU01000009.1 GCF_900609065.1 Arthrobacter ulcerisalmonis
GCTGGCTAGACTTCTACAACCACCGCCGAAACCACGCAGCCCTCGGAGGACGACCACCCATCAGCAGATGTAACCAACCTGCTGGCTGAGTACAGCTAGGCGGGCCACTCGAAGAACCCCTTCCCGGTCTTCCGCCCCAGCTCGCCGCGGGCCACTTTGTCCTTGAGGATCTTCGGCGGCGCAAAGCGTTCCCCCAGCGTGGACTGCAGATATTCGGCGATGCCCAGGCGAACGTCCAAACCCACGATGTCGGTGGTTTTCAGCGGCCCGGTGGGGTGCTTGTAGCCCAGGACCATGGCGGCGTCGATGTCCTCGGCGGAGGCCACGCCCTCCTCGACCATGCGCATCGCCTCAAGCGCAATGGCCACCCCCAGCCGGGATGAAGCGAAGCCGGGCGCATCGTGAACCACGACGGCGGTCTTGCCGAGTGCCTCCACCCAGCCAGGTGCCGCTGCAGCAAGTTCTGGTGACGTTTTCCTGCCCACCACAACCTCGATGAGGGTGGATGCGGGGACGGGGTTGAAGAAATGCAGCCCCACAAAGTTCTGCGGGCGGGCGAGCTCATTCGCCAGGCCGTCGATGGACAGGGACGACGTATTGGACGCCAGGAAGGCATCCTCCGCCAGGCAGTTCTCGATGCCTTGCAGGGAGGTCACCTTGAGGTCCCAGTCTTCAGGGACAGCCTCCACCACCAAGTGCGAGTTTTGGAATTCGCTGATGTTGGTGCTGACGGTGAGCCGGGCGGCCAGCTCTTCATGGGTGGCGTCGCCGGCAGCCCCACGCTCGATGCTGCGGGCTACCGCGGCTTCAACGCGCTCGTGGGCGGCCTGGGCAGACTCGGCATCCCGCTCCACTACCAGGACGTTGGCCCCGTTGATCAAGAAGGCGTGCGCAATGCCCGCCCCCATGCGGCCGCCGCCCAAGACACCAACACGGCTGGGAAGGGGAGGGGTCATGGCTGCTTTTCCTCTGTCTGCGTGCTGGCGGGTGATTTTTTGGCGACCCGTTTGTCGAGGAACTGTTGCATCCGATCGAACTTGGCCTGGGACTCGAAGAGGATGCCCTGCGCCAACTGGTCAATGACGGGGTGCGCTTCGACGGGGGTGTGGAAAACGGACTTGGTGATGCGGACCGCCAGGGGGTCCTGGCGGCTGATCCGGTCGGCCAGGGCGTGGGCGGCAGGCATCAGCTCATCGGCCGCGTGCATCTCGGTGATGAGCCGCGCTGCCAGCGCTTCCTCTCCGTTCAGGACCAGCCCGGCCATCAGGATCTGCTTGGCCAGCGGCTCACCTACCAGTTCCTTCAGGCGCCACGTGGCGCCTGCGGCCGCCAGGATGCCGAGGCCTGTTTCCGGGTTGCCAATGCGAACAGCCGGGGTGCCAAGGCGGAAGTCTGCCGCGTAGGCCAACTCGGCCCCGCCACCCAGGCAGAAGCCGTCCAACGCAGCAATCACCGGCATGGGCAGCTTGGCGATCCGGACAAAGATGGTGGAGTTGATGCCCTGCAGCGCATCGTCACGGCGGCGCTCCCGGAGCTGGGCAATATCCGCGCCGGAGGCAAACACGCCATCCACCCCAGCGATGATGAGGATTCGGGGGTGCTGTTCGAGGGCGGCACAGACAATGTGCAGTTCGTCGACCATCTGCTGGTCGATCGCATTACGGACCTCAGGACGGTTAAGTTGGACGATCACGCGGTCGTCCCGCTCTTCGACCAGGAGGGTGCTGAACACCTGACCCGCCAGGGTTGACCCCGCCATCAGACGCGCTCCAACAACATGGCAGTTCCCTGGCCCACACCAATGCACATGGTGGCGAGGCCAAGTTTTGCGTCCTCGCGTTCCATCCTGCCCAGGAGAGTGATGGCAATCCGGGACCCGCTGGAACCCAGCGGATGTCCCAGACTGATGGCGCCGCCGTCGTTATTGACGATTCCTGGATCAATCCCCAGCCGGCGCATGCTGGCCAGTCCCTGCGTTGCGAAGGCTTCGTTCAGTTCCACGGCGCCGAGGTCAGCCACGCTGAACCCTGTCCGCTGCAAGACCTTGGTGGTGGCGGGGACTGGGCCGAGACCCATGACTTCCGGCTCGCATCCGGCCGAGGCGCCATCCACAATGCGGGCCCGCGGGGTGAGGCCCAGCCGCTTGATGGCTGCCTCCGAGGCCACGATGATGGCAGATGCGCCATCGTTCAAGGTTGATGAGTTACCTGCGGTGACCACTGAGCCGCCGTGAACCACGGGTTTGAGTCGGCCGAGCACATCCATGGTGGTGCCAACGCGGGGACCCTCATCGGTGTCCACCACCGTTTCACTCTTGCGCGTCTTGACCGTAACGGGCACAATTTCGGCGGCAAACCGGCCGGCCTCGATCGCTGCGAGGGCCAGTTCGTGGGACCGGACGGCAAACGCGTCTGCATCCTCGCGGGTGATGCCATCCACCCGGGCCACTTCCTCGGCGGTCTCCGGCATGGAGTAGGTCATTTTGCCGCCCCGGGACAGATCGCCCGTGCTGAACCGGGGGTTGGCGAACCGCCACCCAATCGACGTGTCGAAGATCTGGCCGGGCTTGGCGAACGCGGTGCTGGGTTTTTCCTGAACCCACGGCGCCCGGCTCATGGATTCCACGCCGCCAGCGATCACCACATCCGCTGCCCCCGACTTGATCATCTGGCTTGCCTGGATGATGGCGCTCAGTCCGGACGCGCAGAGCCGGTTGACGGTGATGCCAGGGATGTGGAGCGGGAGGCCGGCCAGGAGGGTGGCCATCCTGGCGACGTTTCGGTTCTCCTCACCAGCGCCATTGGCGTTGCCCAGGATGACTTCTTCGATGCTGTCCGGGTCCAGGCCTGCGCGGGAGACTGCCTCGCCTACCACTAGGGCGGCAAGGTCATCGGGGCGGACGCTGGACAGTGCGCCGCCGTACCTGCCCACCGGCGTGCGGACGCCGCCAACAAGAAAAGCCTCAGTCATGAGCAAATCCTTTACCAGTGCAGTTGATCGGCATCATTAGTTACCGACCGTTCGTTCTATAAAGATGACATGCCATGACGAGGAGGTCAACTGCTACGTACGTGCGTGCAACCCGTCAAAAGCAATGGTGATCAGGTCATCGGCCAGCTTCTCTGGCGACAGGGACCCGCCCGGTTTGTACCACTCAACAATCGAGTTGATGGTGCCAAAAAGCAGGCGGGTAGCGGTCCGGGGATCAATGTCCGTGCGCAACGAGCCCTCATCCCTGGCGGCCGCAATCAGCCCGGAAACGGCGTGGTCAAACGAGCGCCGACGCTCCAGGGCGTCCCGCTCGATCTCAGTATTACCGCGCAACCGCAGCAGGAGCGTGACGAAGGGAAGGCGTTCCACCAGGACCGCCACGGTCTGCCTGAGGACAAACTCCAATCGCTGGTCTGCCGGCCCGGAACTGGCCTGGGGCTGGGTGAGGATGGCTTCCAACCCGCCCAAGGCATGATCCAGGGCCAGCTTGAGCAGATCGCCCTTCGATGGGACGTGGTGGTAGATGGCCGATTTGGAGATGCCCAAGTTCTCGGCCAGGGTGCCCATGGATGTGGCGTCGTAGCCGTGCCGGTTGAAAACGTCGACGGCGATGCGCAGCACAGACTGCTGGTCGTATCCTGGGCGGCCACGCTTGGTAGCGGCTGTGCTGGCTGTTTCGGTGCTGCTGGGCATACTCCTTACCTTCTCACGCTGGGGACGTTGGGCTGCGTCTCACTGCTTGGGCCGAAGGTCGTAGATCCGCCGCAGCTTCCCGTTGGAGCGCGCCAGGACGTGCGGCTCCAGAACCTCCACGGAGCACGAAGAACCCACGTGGATCTTGATTTGCTCCTGCAGGGTGCGGGCCGCCGTCGTGCCCTGCTCAGCGGTGGTGAGTTCTCGGCGTTCGATCTTGACCTTCAGCTGATCCATCCGCTGCCCCTCCGGGCGGGTCAGTTCGAGCTGGAAATGCGGGCTCAGCTCCGGGATCCGCAGCGCGATTTCCTCGATTTGGGAGGGGAAGACGTTGACGCCGCGGAGGATGATCATGTCATCGCTGCGGCCGGTGATGCGGCCCATCCGGCGGTGCGCTGGCCGGGCGGTGCCGGGCAGGAGCCGGGTGAGGTCCTTGGTGCGGTACCGGATGATGGGCAGCGCCTCCTTGGTGAGGGAGGTGAAGACCAGTTCACCGGGCTCGCCGTCCTGCAGGACGTTCTGCCGGCCAACGTCCGGGTTGAACGCATCGATGATTTCGGGCCGGAAGTGGTCCTCCCAGATGTGTGAGCCGTCCTGGGTTTCCACGGCCTCGCCGGCAACGCCAGGTCCCATCACCTCTGACAATCCATAGATATCGCATGCCTTGATATCCATGGTGACCTCGAGCTCGTGCCGCATCTCGGCAGTCCAAGGCTCGGCGCCCAGGACCGCGAACTTCAGCGACGTGGAGGCGGGGTCGATCCCCATCTGCGCCATGGTGTCAGCGATGGTCAGCAGGTACGTGGGTGTGGCGAGGATGGCGTCCGGCTTGAAGTCCTGGATCAGTTGGATCTGCCGCTCGGTCTGACCGCCGGAGATGGGAATGACAGTGCAGCCCAATGCTTCGGCACCGGCGTGCGCGCCCAGCCCGCCCGTGAACAGGCCATAGCCATAAGCGTTATGGACCTTCATGCCTGGGCGGATGCCTGCGGCACGGAAGCTGCGGGCTACGAGTTTGGCCCAGTCGGCCAGGTCCTGCCGGGTGTACCCCACAACTGTGGGCCGGCCGGTGGTCCCGGAACTGGCGTGCACGCGGGCTACCTCTGACTGCGGGACCGCGAACATGCCGAACGGGTACTCGGACCGCAGGTCCTCTTTGGTGGTGAAGGGAAAATCGCCCAAGTCTGCCAGTTCGCGGAGGTCGGTGGGGTGGACGCCAGCGGCGTCAAACTTGCGGGTGTAGAGGGGGACGCGCTCGTAAGCGTAGGCCACGGTGTGCTGGAGGCGGCTCAGTTGCAGGGCCTCAAGCTCGTCGCGGGACATGGTCTCTTCGCGGTCCAGGACGGCGTCTGAGGTGGCCGTGGCGGGCGCGGTGATTTTCTGGTCTGTCATGGGGTTCCTATTTCTTTGCGATGGTGCGGCTGCGCCCACGAAACTCTGCAATGAGTTCGCCAAATTCGCTGCCGTCCGGCGGGGTGGCAGGGCTGCCGGCTGACTGTGGGTCAGCTGCGAAGACCTGGATGTCATAGAGTCCGCTGCGTCCCGCGGTCGAACGAAGTCCCGCTACGGCGGTGAGGCGTTGGCCCTGGAACGCGGGCTTGAGGAAGTTGATGTCTGCCCCGGCTGCCACGGTGATGAGCCCGGCCTCCTGAGGGCTGGGCTCGGCCGGGTTGCACGCGAGGGCGAAGGCGGTGTCGGCGAAGGCGAAGATCATTCCGCCGTGTGCCATCCCAAAACCGTTCAGCATTTCCCGCCGCAATGTCATGGAAATAGTGGCCTGACCTGTGCTGACCGTGTGGACTTCGATGCCCAGCCACTCAGAGGCGGGATCGTCCGCCAGGATGGAGTGCTTGACTCCGGAGAGGGTTGATTCAGTCACGGGTCATTGCCTCCAGTTGTATTTACCGAATGTTCATTAGGTAATCCCATGGAGCGGCAGCTGTCAAGGGTTGGCTGTACCGCTGGAGCGCGGTAGTGGTGAGGGCCCAAGGCCTTGAACTTTCCGTAGCCAGCGCGGATCATTCATGTACAGTAGTTTCATTACCGAACGTACGGTCAGTAAAATAGCGACCGAGCACCGTCGCTCCCGTGTTGGAAGGAACCGTCACCGATGACCACCGCAACCGCAGAGGCCGCCGTCAACACCGTCCAGATCGTCCCCAGCTTTGTGCAGGACTCCTGGTGGACGCCCGACGTCGAAGCGGCACCGGACGCGGTCCCCGTCCGGGATGCAAGCACGGGTGAGGTCCTGGTCACCGTCAGTGCCCACGGGCTAGACTTGGCGGCAGCCGTTGGCTACGGTCGCGACACCGGGCAGGCGGAACTGGGGAAACTCACCTTCCACCAGCGCGCCCTCAAGCTCAAAGAACTCGCCCAGTACCTGAACGCCCGGCGCGAGGGGTTCTACGCCTTCTCGGCCCAGACCGGCGCCACAAAGATCGACTCCATGGTGGATATCGATGGCGGCATCGGCGTGCTGTTCACCTTCGCCTCCAAGGGCCGGCGTGAGCTGCCCAACTCACAGGTGGTAGTGGACGGCCCCATGGAGATCCTGTCCAAAGACGGATCGTTTGCCGGCGAGCATATCTTCACCCGGATTCCCGGCGTTGCGGTGCAGATCAACGCATTCAACTTCCCCGTCTGGGGGATGCTGGAGAAGTTTGCGCCGGCCTTCATTGCCGGCGTCCCCACCATCGTTAAGCCCGCAACCCCCACTGGCTATGTGGCAGCTGCCGTAGTGCAGGCCATGATCGAGTCCAATATCCTTCCTGCCGGATCGTTGCAGCTGGTTTCCGGCTCCGCGCGCGGCCTCCTGGACGAACTCGACTACCGCGACCTGGTGGCCTTCACCGGGTCAGCCTCGACGGCGCAGGCGCTGAAGTCGCACCCGAACGTGGTGGCTGGCGGGGTCCGCTTCACCTCCGAGACGGACTCGTTGAACGCGGCAATCCTGGGCCCAGACGCCGTCCCCGGTACGCCTGAATTTGACGCCTTCGTCAAGTCGATGGTGACCGAGATGACGGTCAAGGCTGGCCAGAAGTGCACGTCGATCCGGCGCGCCATCGTCCCTGCATCATTGGTGGGGGCGGTCACCGAGGCCGTGGGCCAGAGGATCCAGCAGCGGGTGGTCATCGGTGACCCGCGCGCAGATGGCGTGACAATGGGCGCCTTGGCGTCCCTGGACCAGCTCAAGGATGTCCGGGAAGCAGTGCAGGCAATGCTTGACGCCGGTGGTGAACTTGCGTACGGAACCCTGGATTCGCCGCGGGTCACCGCCGCTGACGGCAGCATTGGCGAAGTGCCCGACGGCGCGTTCATGGCACCGCTGCTGCTCGGCTGGAACGACGTTGATGCCGAGGCCGTGCACTCGCGGGAGGCGTTCGGCCCGGTGGCATCGGTACTGGGCTACACGGACCTGGCCGATGCTGTCCGCCTCGCCGCCCGTGGCGGCGGTTCACTGGTGGCGACCGTCTGCACCAACGATTCCGCGGTGGCGCGGGAGTTGGTCACGGGAATCGCTGCCCACCATGGGCGGGTCCTGATGCTCAACCGCGAGGACGCGCGCACCTCCACCGGCCACGGCTCGCCCGTGCCGCACCTGGTCCACGGCGGCCCCGGCCGCGCTGGTGGCGGCGAGGAACTCGGTGGCATCCGCTCGGTCATGCACCACATGCAACGCACTGCCCTGCAGGGCTCACCCAACATGCTCACGGCCGTGACCGGCGTCTGGCATCAGGGCGCAGACCGCAACTTTACGGCGGAGACCGAGGGGACACACCCCTTCCGGAAGTCCCTGGCGGACCTGAAAATCGGCGACGCCGTCCGTTCCGACCTGCGCCAGATCACCTTGGCCGACATCACGGCGTTCGCCAACTCCACGGGCGATACGTTCTACGCGCACACCAATGCAGAGGCGGCGGCGGCCAACCCCTTCTTCCCGGGCATTGTGGCCCACGGCTACCTGTTGCTCAGCTGGGCTGCCGGGTTGTTTGTCGAGCCGCTGCCGGGTCCCGTACTGGCCAATTATGGGCTGGAAGGGCTCCGCTTCATCACCCCCGTTGCCGCTGGCGACTCCATCCGGGTCACGCTGACAGCCAAGAAAATCACTCCCCGGGAAACGGATGAGTATGGCGAAGTGGCCTGGGATGCGCTCCTCACCAACCAGAGCGATGAGATCGTCGCCACCTACGACGTCCTCACGCTGGTCGAAAAAAACTAAAGCCCTTGCCCTTTGGGACAGCCACCTCATATACTGAACGAACGGTCGGTATAGAAGAAGGCGCCTCAAGGGCGCCTCGTCAAAGGAGAAACCATGGCAGCGCAGAAACTGCAGCTCGTTCCTGCTGCACCGTCACCCGAAGAACTGGCAGCAGCCGCCGAGCGTGACGCCGAGGGGCAAGCCAACTTCGACCGCGTGATGGCGCAGGATTCCCGGATCGAACCGCGGGACTGGATGCCAGCGGCGTATCGCAAAACCCTGCTGCGCCAGATCTCCCAGCACGCGCACTCCGAAATCATCGGCATGCAGCCGGAGGCCAACTGGATCTCCCGCGCCCCCAGCCTGAAGCGCAAGGGCATTCTGATGGCCAAGGTCCAAGACGAGGCAGGCCACGGCCTCTACCTTTATTCGGCAGCGGAAACCCTGGGTCAATCCCGCGACGACATGATGGATGCCCTCATCGCCGGCAAAGCCCGGTACTCCTCCATCTTCAACTACCCCGCACGGACTTGGGCAGACATGGGCGCGATCGGCTGGCTGGTCGATGGTGCGGCCATCTGCAACCAGGTGCCGCTGTGCCGGGCGTCCTACGGGCCTTACGGCCGGGCCATGGTGCGGGTCTGCAAGGAAGAATCCTTCCACCAGCGCCAAGGCTTCGAGATCCTCCTGGAACTCTCCAACGGAACGGCAGCGCAGAAACAGATGGCACAAGACGCCGTGAACCGCTGGTACGCCCCCGCGCTGATGATGTTTGGCCCCCCGGACGACGATTCGCCCAACTCCCGCCAGTCGATGGCCTGGAACATCAAGCGCTTCAGTAACGACGAACTCCGCAGCCGCTTCGTGGGAATGATGGTTGAACAGGTCCGCGTCCTCGGCCTCACCCTCCCGGACGAGCAGGTCCGCTTCAACGACGAGACCAAAAAATGGGAGCACGGACCCCTGGACTGGAACGAATTCAAGGAAGTCCTGGCAGGCCGCGGCCCCTGCAACGCCCAACGCGTCGAACGGCGCAGGCAAGCGCACGACGACGGCGCCTGGGTCCGCGAAGCAGCTGCAGCGTACGCAGCAAAACAGTCAGCAAAGCAAAAGGAAGTAGTAGCGTGAGCCCCACCGACACCCCCACTTCGCAAGCTCAGCCGGGGACCCCTGTCGGCGTGGGCCCATCCACCGATCCTTCAGTGGTCCCGTCCACCGGCTCCTCTGCCGACGCCGTCACCGCGCCCGAACCCGCCCACGCTCCGTGGGGCTTGTGGGAGGTCTTTGTCAGGTCCAGCCGGGGGCTGTCGCACGTCCACGCCGGATCACTGCACGCTCCCGATGCCGCCATGGCGCTGCGGAACGCCCGCGACCTTTACACCCGCCGCAACGAAGGCGTCTCCATCTGGGTGGTCCCGGCCGATGCCATTGCGGCCAGCGACCCGGACTCCAAGGGCTCCTTCTTCGAGTCGCCGCAGGGTAAGGACTACCGGCACGCGACGTATTACACCAAGAGCGAAGGAGTGAAGCACCTGTGATCCCCACCGACTCCCACAGCTCGGAGACGGGCCACGGGGACATCTCCACCGGCGTAGCTGGCGGCGACGGCAATGCCAGCGCTACCCGCATCACCCCGGGGAACGCACTTCGGCCAGAGGACATCGCCCTGGAGGTCCGCACCGGCACGGCGAAGCCGTCAACGGATGTGGCCGAGTACGCCCTGCGACTGGGCGATGACGCCCTGATCCTGGCCCAACGGCTGGGCCACTGGATCTCCCGCGCCCCGGAGCTGGAAGAAGACGTGGCGTTGGGAAACATCGCGCTGGACCAGCTGGGTCACGCGCGCAGCTTCCTCACCTACGCTGGCGCCGGCCTGGGCCAGGACGGCGTGGCAAAGACCGAGGACGAGCTGGCGTACTTCCGCGGCGAGCACGAGTTTCGCTCCGCCCACCTTTTTGAACAGCCCAACGGCGACTTTGCAGCCACCATCGCCCGCCAGTTTGCGGTGAGCTACTACCAGTTTGAGCTGTACAGCCGCCTGGTGGAGTCAGCCGACCCCACGCTGGCAGCCATCTCGGCCAAAGCCGTCAAGGAAGTGGACTACCACCGGGACCACAGCGCCCAGTGGATCCTGCGACTCGCCGGTGGGACGGATGAGTCCCGGCGCCGGATGATCCACGGGCTCGCGCTCATGTGGCCCTACGTCGGCGAGCTGTTCGAGGATGACGCTTTGGTGACCGGACTCGCCGAGGTTGGTGCCGCCGTCGCGCCTTCCACGCTCCGGGACAACTTTGACCGCCTGACCGGGGAGGTCTTGGCCGCGGCCGAGCTTGAGGTCCCGGACGTCCCTGCTGCGCTGGGCGGCGGTCGGGCCGGCAGGCACTCCGAGCACCTGGGCTACGTCCTGGCCGAGATGCAGGTGCTGGCCCGCGAATTCCCCGGCGCGAGCTGGTGAGCGCGGTGGCTACCCGGCCGTGGAACATCGCCGCCACTGTTTGCGATCCGGAAATTCCCGTCCTCACCATCGAGGACCTCGGGATCCTCAGGGACGTTCGCGAGGAGGACGGCCGCGTGCGGGTAATAATCACGCCCACGTACTCCGGGTGCCCCGCCATGGACGCGATTCGGGACGACCTGGAAATCGCGTTTGCCCGGGAAGGCTACGCCAACGTGGTGGTTGACCTGGTGCTGGCCCCGGCCTGGACCACTGACTGGATGAGCGCGGCGGGGAAAGCCAAGCTCGAGGAGTATGGCATCGCGCCACCGTCTGGGTTGGCCGGGGCCGCCCGCCACGCAGGACCCATCCGGCTCAGCATGGCCGTGAAATGCCCGCAATGTTCGTCGCTGAACACCAAAGAGCTCACCCGCTTCGGTTCCACCTCCTGTAAGGCGCTCTACGCCTGCGGTGACTGCCAGGAACCGTTCGACTACTTCAAGGTCCTCTAAGGAATCCCCATGCCTGTTGTCCGCCAAACCGCCGCCGAATCGGCGCAGGCCACCGGCCGCCGTCGACCGTCCTTCCACACCCTTTCCGTAGCTCAGGTGCGGCGACTCACCGGCGACGCCATCGAAGTTGCCTTCCACGTCCCGGCGGAATTGGCCGGCCACTTCGACTATCTGCCCGGCCAATACGTGGCCCTCCGCACCATGCTGCCCAACGAGTCGGGCGAACAGCAGGAAGTCCGCCGGAGCTACTCGATCTGCGCTGAACCCCGTAGCTTCGAAGACGGCAGCAGCGAGATCCGGGTGGCCGTCAAAAAAGACCTGGGCGGGTTATTCTCCACCTGGGCCAACGCCGAACTGAAAGCCGGAGACACGCTCGACGTCATGAGCCCCATGGGCGCGTTCGTGTCCAAGCACGGTCGGGACGGCACCCCCGTCGACCGCAACGTGGTGAACTCCATGAACCACCCCGAGGACCTGGCGGGACAGGCCGGCAGCTTCGTGGCCGTCGCGGCAGGATCCGGGATCACCCCCATCATCGCCATCGCGCGGACGCTGCTGGCCGCTAACGCAGACACCCGGTTCGACCTGATCTACGCCAACAAGGCAGCCATGGACGTGATGTTCCTGGAAGAGCTGGCCGACCTCAAGGACAAATACCCGCAACGGATGGCCATCCACCACGTCCTGTCCCGCGAACAGCGGATCGCGCCGCTGCTCAGCGGCCGGATCGACGCGGAGAAGCTGCAACAGCTGTTGGGGACAGCCATCCGCGCCGACGACGTCGATGAATGGTTCCTCTGCGGCCCTTTTGAACTGGTGCAATTGTGCCGGGACACGCTGGCCGAACGCGGCGTGCGGCCGGACGCCATCCGCTTCGAACTGTTCTCCTCCGGCAAACCTGATCGGCCCGAGGGCCACAGCGGCAGGCCCGTGGTGGCCGACGAGTCAGCAGAAACCTTCAAAATCACCTTCAAACTCGATGGCCTGCAAGGCGAGGTGGCCAGCCCAACCCACGCCAGGGAATCCCTCCTCAACGCGGCACTCCGGGTCCGCCCGGACGTCCCCTTCGCCTGCGCCGGCGGTGTCTGTGGGACCTGCCGCGCCAAGGTGGTGACCGGCACCGTGACCATGGACGAAAACTACGCGCTGGAACAGGACGAACTGGACAAGGGCTACGTGCTGACCTGCCAGTCGCATCCCACCAGCAAGGAAGTCATGGTCGACTTCGACGTCTAGGCCCGCAGGTGGTTGACCCCGCCAACAGCAGCAAAGGAAGCACCATGATCTCCCTTTCCATCGCCAACAGCGTCGCCGAAGTGGTCCTTGACGCGCCCCACAAGTTGAACTCCCTGGACGAGCAGGCCCTGCAGGAGCTGTCACAGGCGTACGACGACGCTGCTGCCGCCGCCGCCCGTGGCGAGGTCCGGGCCCTGCTGCTGCGCGGGGTGGGCCGCGCCTTCTGCGCTGGCCGGGATATCCAAAACGTCACGCCGGAGAGTGACGACGCCGAAGCTTACTTGGCCGGCCTGGTGCAACCACTGCTGCAAAAGATGAGTGCGTTTCCGGCCCCCACTTTCGCGGCCGCCCAGGGCGCGTGCCTCGGCGTCGGACTGGGCCTGCTGCTGGCCACGGACGTGGTGTACGTGGCGGACAACGCTAAGTTCGGGTCGCCGTTTGCCAAGTTGGGCGCCACCTTGGACTCAGGCGGACACTGGTACTTCACCGAGCGGTTGGGCATGCACCGCACCCTTGACCTGATCTACACAGCCGAGCTGATGTCGGGACGGGACGCGGTGGCCCAAGGCCTCTTCAGTCGCGCGATGCCGGCCGAAGAGCTGCTCGCCAGTACCCGGGACATTGTTGCCACCGTCGCCACCGGCGCCACCGAGGCCTTTGCCGCCAGCAAGGACCTGGTGGCGCACATCCGCGACCAGCGGCTGGGTCTCTGGGAATCCATGGCACAGGAAAACACCGAACAGGCCCGGCTCTGCAAGAGCGACGACTATGCCGAAGGTTTCCACGCATTCCAGGAAAAGAGAACCCCGATGTTCAAAGGAAAGGTAGCGCGATTGCAATGACCGCAACTTCGCACGTTGACTCAGAGGCTGGCCCCAGTACCAAACACGAGGAGCGGAAAGTCCTCGCCGGTACCCTGGTGGGCACCACCATCGAGTGGTACGACTTCTTCATTTTTGCGCAGCTCACGGGCACACTGTTGTCCCCGTTGTTCCTCGCGCCGCTTAACGAATCCAACCCGGGGCTGGCTCAGATCCTGTCCTTCGCCCTGATTGGCATCAGCTTCCTGTTTCGCCCCTTGGGCGCGATTGTTGCTGGCCACCTGGGTGACCGATTGGGCCGCAAAGCCATGCTGGTGTTCACCCTGATCATGATGGGCGCTGCCACGGCCCTGATTGGGGTGCTGCCCACCTACGCGCAGATCGGGTTCTGGGCACCGGTGCTCCTGATCCTGCTCCGCGTCATCCAAGGGTTCTCCGCCGGCGGCGAGTGGGGCGGTGCCGCGCTGATGGCCGTGGAGCATGCGCCCAAGAGCAAGCGTGGCCTCTTTGGCGCGTACCCGCAAATTGGTGTTCCGGTGGGCATGATCCTGGCCACGGGCCTGCTGTTTGTCCTGAACTCGAACATGTCCAAGGACGACTTCGCCGCGTGGGGATGGCGGGTACCGTTCCTGCTGTCCATTGCCCTCATTGTGGTGGGCTACCTGATCCGCCGGGCCGTCGCCGAAAGCCCGGTCTTCAAGGAAATGGCCGCCCGCAAGGAAGCGAGCAAGGCCCCGCTGGGCGAACTGATCCGCAACCACAAACTTCCGGTGCTCTACTCAACCCTGATCTTCATCGGCAACAACGCCGCCGGCTACCTGCTCATTGCGTTCTTCATCTCCTACGCCACCCGAACCTTGAAAATGCCAGTCCCGGAGATCCTGCTTGCCACCACGCTGGCGTCCTTCGGTTGGTTGGTTTTCACCCTGGTGGGTGGCTGGCTCTCGGACCGGATTGGCCGGGTCAAGACTTTCCTGATCGGCTATGCGATCATCTTCGTCTGGATGATTCCCATGTTTGCCCTCATCGATACGGGCAACATCATGCTCTATGGCCTGGCGCTCTTCATCCTGACCATCGGGCTGGGTCTCTCCTATGGCCCCATGTCCGCTATGTACGCAGAAATGTTCCCGGCCAATGTGCGGTACTCCGGCATCTCCATTGGCTACGCCTTTGGTGCCATCTTGGGGGGTGCCTTTGCCGCAACCATTGCGGAGTCCTTGCTGCAGAGCACCAAGTGGACCGGGTCAATCGGGATCTACATCATGGTGCTGTGCGTCATCTCGGCCATCGGGGTCCTGCTCGCCAAGGAAACCAAGGGCCGTCCCCTCGGCGTCAGCGCGCACTGACGCCAGTACGCCCGTCTCACTCGGGACTTGGCGCGCGGTAGGCCACGCTCCGGTTGCGGCCCTGCCGTTTCGCTTCAAACAATGCGATGTCGGCGCAGTCAAGGAGATTGGCTGCGCCGGCGCTCGCGAGGTCGCAGACGCCTGAGGACACTGTCACCACCCAGGACGCGGCGAAGCGCTCGCTGGCCACGGAGAGGCCGGCCCGCTCCGCCGCTGCCTGGGCTTGTTCGGCCGCAACGCCTGGCAGCAGCCAGACGAACTCTTCGCCGCCCAGTCGGGCCAGCATTTCGCCATGCCGGGCGGCACGCCGGAGCCGCCGGGCAATCTCGGCCAAGACCAGATCCCCGGTTGAGTGGCCATGGGTGTCGTTGACCGATTTGAAGTGGTCCACGTCGAACACCACCAGGCTCAAGGGTTGGCCGGTGGCTGCAGCGCTGCTGAGTTCAAGGTCCAGGCGGGCCTGGAACGTACGCCGATTGGGCAGTCCGGTGAGGGTATCCGTCTTTGCTTGCTGCTCAAGCTCGGCACGGGCCTGGGTATTGCCGATGGCGATCTCCACCAGGTTGGCGAATTCGCTGAGCCTGCCCAGCACTTCCTCGCTGACCCTTTCCTTGGTCCGCGATGACAGCACCACAGCACCCCAGAGGTCACCCAGGACGTGGATGGGAGCTGCCGCGGATGCCCGGAACCCATTGCCGAACATCACCCCTGCACCGCCTTCGGACCTGGCGTCATAGTGCGCGATCGCGGCGTTGCCCGTATGCCAGATGATGTCAGTGGCCAGTCCACTACCGGACTGGTGCGACTGGACGTCATCGGCAATGTCACGGTCGTTGGGGGAGACAGCAACAATCTGGACGCTTCCGGATGGCGCGAAGCGAATAACGGAAGCGTTGTCGACGAGGAAGAGACGCCGCAGCACCTCCGACACTTTGGCTGTGACGGACGCAGTGTCTTCACTGCGAGCCACGGCCGTGGAGATCTCGTGCAGCGCTGCCCAACTTTGTTCGCGTTGTCTGGCTTTGGTGATGTCCATGGCCACCACCATGCCGGCGCTCACCACTCCGTCGGTTTCGACGGGGCCGGTCTTGAGGCTGAAGACGCGGTCGCCCACTTCCCTGGTCCAGGTGACTTCTGTTCCCGCCAGCGCTGAACGATACCGTGGTTCCAGTTCCACCGCCCGGTGATGGGGGAGCGATTCGAAGAGGGTTCGGCCCTCAATGTGGTGCTCGCGGAAACCGAAGGCGGTCAGGGCTTGGCCTTCTGCGACGACGTGGCGGAGGTCGGCGTCGTACAACAGGACGAATACGCTGGGGATGCTGCGGGCCAACGCACGGTAGCGCTCCAGGCTGTCCTTTGCCTGGCTCTCGCCGGCCAAGGTTTCGGTCAGATCTGTGAAGAGCGAGATAAAGCCGCGGACCTCGCCGTCGCGCGTGTGCGGGATGAGTGCCACCTGCGCGGTGCGGGTCTCGCCGCTTGAGTTGAGCATCTGCCGGGTCCAGTGCTGCTCCGCGCCCGCCAGCACGCCAGCCACTTGCGGCAAGCTATCCTGGTAGGCGGTTTCGCCAATAACGGCACTCAGGTGGGTGCCCTTGATGGCGTCAACGGTAAAGCCGAACCAGGTGGCAAGGGCGGTGTCCGCTACGGCGTTGTGGAGGTCGCGATCCCAGTACCCCATCATCACCGTAGGCCCCCGACCTCTGGCGGGCAGGACTTTACCGGCTGGTACCGGGCGTCGCGGACCATCCTCCGAATATGCGGTTTCCGCCATCCCCATCAACCTATGGTGGCAGACATCGCTGGCCGCTCCTAGCCTTGAGCTCCCACAGCCCCAAGGATGGCCTGCGCCAATTCATCCGGGCGAGTGAACTGTGGCCAGTGCCCAGTAAGAAGGTCGATATATTCCACATTACGCATACGTGCCAGTTCGGCGACAAACGGGTGCCCGGCCGCGATCCATTCCCGGAGCATTGCCGATGGAAACTCACAGGCAATGACCGTAGCTGGCACGTCGTAGCGACGGTCGTCATGGAGGTGCTGCTGGCCGTAGGCAACACCCTTGGGTTGGGGGATGGCCCTGGCGATGAAGTCCTGGCGGAGCTGATCGTCCAGGTCCACCAGGTCTGCTTCTTCGAAAGCTTCCCACGGCGGCAAGGGCACGTCAGGGCCCTCTGCCGGCAGGTCATCATTGATGACCCCACCCTCGCCGAGTGGTCCGCTGTCCACATAGATGGCGCGCGCAACCCGGTCAGGCCTGGCATCCAAGGCGCCGTGGATGATGGCACCTCCGCCCGAGTGCCCCACCAGCACCACCCGATCCGGCAGGGAATCGATCACCTCAACCACGTCGTCGACGTGGTGGTGCAGCTCGATCCCGTCCCGGTTGGCAGTCACTGATTCGAGGCCGGGCAGGGTCAGCGGCAAGGCCTTGTGCCCGGCTGCCACCAACGCTGGTGTCACCCGCTCCCACGAGGATGCGTCCAACCAGAACCCGGGTACCAAAATGATGTCCATACTGGCACCCTACCCCGCGTACCTGTCGGTAGGTTGCCCCGCGTTGCGGCGGGTTTCCTCGCATGGCGCAGGGTGTCCTTTCGCGTCCTGATTGCGCCCGGCGTCGCCGTATTGAGCGCCCGTGACCCTCGGTTTTCCCCCGTGAACACGGCACTTTTGCTGGTGTTTCTTCTCTGTTCTGATGGTGGGCACAGGCCAGCCGGCCAGGAACCGCCGCAGAGGTTCCGACCCTCAACACAGAAGGTCCCGCCATGAACAACCCGCAGATATCCCGAAGAAGTTTCTCCGTCCTGAGCGTGGCAGCAGCCATGGCCGCGACTCTGACGGTGTCCGGTTGCGGGGGCCCGGCTACGGCGCAGGAAGGCAATGCCGCGGCCGAGGTGACCGAACTCCGGTACGAAGGCTCGGCAAACAGCGTGAGCTTGGCAGAGCTGGCCGAGGATCTTGGCTACCTGGGAAACGTGAAGTTGAACTGGGTGGGAAACACCATCAGCGGCCCGGCCAGTATCCAGTCCGCCGCCACCGGTGCCACGGACTTTGGCGGCGCCTTTGCCGGTGCCGTGGTCAAACTCATCGAGGCCGGCGCGCCCGTCACCGCGGTCATCAACTACTACGGGGAAGACGAGTTGACCTTCAACGGCTTCTACGTCACCGCCGAGAGCTCCATCCGGGCACCACGTGACCTCATCGGGAAGAAAGTAGCCGTCAATACGCTGGGGGCGCACTCGGATGCGGTCCTGAACAGTTACCTGAAGAAGAACGGCCTGAGCCAGGACGACATCAAGCAGGTCCAACTGGTGGTAGTTCCGCCGAATGACACGGAGGAAGCCATCCGTCGCGGCCAGGTGGACGTTGGTGTCCTGGGCGGTGTGTTGCAGGACAACGCCATTGCCAAGGGCGGACTCCGTTCCCTGTTCAACGACTTTGAGCTGTTCGGCGCCTTTGCGGGCGGCCAGTACGTCCTCCGCAAAGACTTCATTCAGCAGAACCCTGAGATCACGAAGATCTTCACCACCGGCGTCGCCAAGGCCATCGAATGGGAGCGAACCACCCCGCGCGAGGGGTCATCGCCCGCTTCACCAGCATCATCGACAAGCGTCAGCGTAATGAAAGCACCGCTGCCTTGAAGTACTGGAAGAGCGTGGGGGTGCCGTCCAAGGGCGAGATCAAAGACCAGGACTTCAGCCGCTGGTCTGCGTGGCTCAAGGACACGGGCATCGTCACGGGAGACATCACGCCGGCAAAGTATTACACCAACGAGTACAACGGACTGCTCAAGGCAGCATCATGACACAGGCGCAGGTACCCAAAATCAGCCTGCAGAACGTGGGCAAGTCCTTCACCGTCAGACCCACCAAGGACGCCCCTCTCGGGTCCAGGCTGACGGCCTTGGAAGGCGTCACCCTCGACGTCGCCGCCGGAGAATTCATTACCCTCGTAGGCCCCAGCGGTTCGGGCAAGACCACGCTCTTGGACCTTTTGGCTGGGCTCACCCGGCCCGACACGGGAAAGGTCCTGGTCGATGGGAGGGAAGTGACCGGGCCAGGCAAGGACCGGGCCGTCGTCTTCCAGCAGTACGCGCTGTTCCCCTGGCGTACGGCCGCGGCCAACGTCTCCTTCGGCCTGGAAGGTCGCAGCCACGACGGCGAACGGCTCAACCGCAGGGAGCGGGCCGAGAAAGCACGCACGTACCTGGACCTGGTGGGTCTGGCCGGCTTTGAGGACCGCTATCCACACGAACTCTCCGGTGGCATGAAGCAGCGCGTGGCGATTGCCAGAAGCCTCGCCTATGAACCGGATGTCCTGCTGATGGACGAGCCGTTCGCGGCCTTGGACGCCCAGACACGCGAACAGTTACAGGAGGAACTGCTGCGGATCTGGCGCGCCACGGGGAAAACAATTGTCTTCATCACCCACGGGATCGACGAAGCGGTGTATCTCGGCCAGCGGGTCGCCGTCCTCAGCTCACGCCCGGGGCGGCTCAAGGAAATTGTCCCCATCGACCTGGGGGACCGCAGCGGAGAAGGAGATGTCCGGTCCAACGCCGCGTTCGTCGAACACCGGCACCGGGTCTGGGCGCTCCTGCACGATGAGGTCCGCAAAGCCCAGTACGCCGGGCACGCAAAGATTCTGCCCACCGGCATTGCCCGCGATGAAGCACCCCAACCCAGCTCCGGAAAGGCTGCCTGATGAGCGCGCCCACCCTGACCCAGACGAGTCATCCCACTGCACAGAATCCCGTCGGCGACACCGCTGGCGGCCCTGTTTCACCACAGCCCCAAGGCGTGCCGTCACCGCTCAGACGCGCGCTGACCGTCTCAGGACGTGGACTGTGGCGGGCAGGTGCGATCCTGCTGTTCCTCCTCGTGTGGGAATTCGGACCCCTCTACCTCGCTCCCGCCTCGACGCGGGTTTTCCTGCCGCCGCTTCATGAGGTCCTGGGCGCTTTGGGAACCCTGATCGCCAAGGGACAGCTGCAGAATCACCTCGCAGCCAGCCTGGGCCGCTCGGCCAGCGGATTCGGCATTGCCGTGCTGTCCGCCGTGCTGCTGGGCCTCCTGGTGGCCTGGTACGGAGCCCTTGACCGGTTCCTCAACCCCTTGCTGGAAGTCTTCCGCAACACCGCCGCACTTGCCCTGCTGCCAGTCTTTACCTTGCTGCTGGGAATCGGCGAAACCTCCAAAATCAGCATCGTGGCCTACGCCGCGTTCTTTCCGGTGCTGCTCAACACCATCGCCGGGGTGCGGACCGTGGACCCGCTGCTGATCCGGGCGGCACGCTCCTTGGGCCTGTCCAACGTCACGTTGTTCCAGAAAGTCATCCTGCCCTCAGCGGTACCCACCATCTTCACCGGTATCCGGATGGCAGGCACCTCATCAATCCTGGTGCTCATCGCGGCTGAGATGGTCGGGGCGAAGGCCGGCCTCGGCTACCTGATCGTCAACTCTCAATCGAGTTTCCTCATCCCTGACATGTACGCCGGCATCTTGACCGTCTCCCTGCTCGGCTTGCTGGTCAACTACCTGCTGGTCGGCGTCGAACGTCACTTCTCCCGCTGGCGGACCGCCGTCGGCACCGGGACCTAAGCCTCTTGCTTGGAAAACCTACGCACCTCACCCGAACTGTAAAGGAATCCACCATGTCCGTCATCACCGAAACAAAGCTGCAATTCACCAAGCTGGGCGCCCGCATCGGGGCAGAAATTCGCGGGTTGGACCTGAGCGCCGACCTTAGTGACGCAACGATCGCCCACATCCGCGAAGCGTTGAACGTCCATAAAGCCTTGGTTTTCCGCGAAGCAAACGTGCTCGACGACGACGCCCAGGTCCGCTTCGCCGGTCGCTTTGGCCTACTCACCAATGCCCACCCCACCGTGGCCTCCGTGGCCGGCAAGCCCTCGGTGCTGCCGGTGGACAGCGAAAACGGTAGCGCCAACAACTGGCATACCGACGTCACCTTCGTGGTGAACCCGCCCCAGGCTTCTACCCTGCGCAGCATCACCCTGCCCAGCTACGGAGGCGAAACACTCATCGCGTCATCAGCGGGCGCCTATCAGGACCTCCCGGCAGAGCTGCGCACCTTCGCAGACTCGCTCTGGGCTATTCATACCAACGACTATGACTACTCCGTGCCCAAAAACCTCGAGCACGCCAACGCGGAGGAGCGCCGCAAGGAATTCACCCGCATTCACTTTGAAACGGCTCACCCGGTGGTGCGCGTGCATCCACTCACGGGTGAGAGGGGACTGTTTATTGGTGGGTTCGCGCAGCGGCTGCGCATTGTGGGGTTGTCCAACACCGAGTCCAAGGACATCCTCCGGCTCCTCCAGGCCTACATCACCCGGCCTGAAAACGTGGTTCGGGTGAGCTGGGAACCGAATCAGCTGGTCTTGTTCGACAACCGCATCACCCAGCACTACGCCCCGGACAACTACGACGGCCAACCCCGCACGCTCAACCGGGTGACCATTGCCGGGGATATTCCTGTGGGGGTAGATGGTCGCAGCAGCTCGGCAATCCAGGGCGATTCGTCGGCCTACTCCGAAACCGTTGTCCTCGACGGGACCCCATTCGCAGGGACTCAGCGATGACTACGCGCCGGCAACTCCATCTCAATGCCTTCCTGATGAGCACCGGCCACCATGAGGCATCCTGGCGGCTTCCGGAGAGCGACAGCCACGCCGGCACCGATGTGGCTCATTTCCAGCGACTGGCACAGACCGCCGAGCGGGGAAAGCTGGATTCGATCTTCTTCGCCGATTCTCCGGTGCTGCACGGAGATGTGACCCAGCGGCCCTACGGGTCCCTGGAGCCCACCGTGTTGCTGGCCGCGATAGCGGCTGTCACGGAGCGGATCGGCTTGATCGCCACGGCGTCAACAACGTACAACGAGCCGTATAACCTGGCGCGGCGCTTCGCCTCGATTGACCAGATCAGCGGCGGACGGGCGGGGTGGAACGTCGTCACCACCGCAGGGGATGCCGCGGCAAAGAACTTCTCTCTCGCGGGTCAGCCTGCTCATGCACACCGTTACGAGCGGGCCGCTGAGTTCCTGGACGTTGCCACGAAGCTCTGGAACAGCTGGGAGGACGACGCCGTGGTGGCGGACAAGACCGCCGGTGTCTGGGGCGATGCTACCCGCGTGCACCAGGCCAATCATGCGGGCACGCACTTCCAGGTCCAAGGTGCCTTGGACATCCCCAGGTCGGCCCAAGGCCACCCGGTGATTGTGCAGGCCGGCTCGTCGGAGAACGGTAAGGACTTTGCGGCCCGGTATGCAGAAGCAGTATTCACTGCCCATCAAACGCTGGCGGACGCGCAGGATTTTTACGCAGATCTGAAGGCGCGCACGGCTGCCGCAGGCAGGGATCCCGAGACCATCAAGATCCTGCCAGGGATCGTTCCGGTGATCGCCGCAACGCCGGAGGAAGCGCGCCGACTCGAGCGCGAGCTGGACGAGCTGATCCTGCCCGAGTACGCCCGGAACCAGCTTGCGGGCGTGTTGCGCGTTCCAGCGGAATCACTGACGCTGGATGCCCCGTTGCCGGTTGATCTTCCTACGGAGGACCAGATCGAGGGCGCCAAGAGCAGGTACACCCTGATCGTGAACCTTGCCCGGCGGGAAAACCTCACCGTGCGGCAATTGATTGGACGGCTCGGTGGCGGGCGCGGGCACCGGACGTTCGCGGGCACCCCCGAGCAGGTGGCGGACAGCCTCCAGGAGTGGTTTGAGGCAGGTGCGGCTGATGGGTTCAACATCATGCCGCCGGTCTTGCCGTCAGGGTTGGATGTTTTTGTGGACCAGGTAGTGCCCATCCTTCAGGCGCGGGGACTCTTCCGGCGCGATTACTCCGGACGAACCCTTCGGGACCATTTCGGCCTGGCCAAACCGGCTAACTCGTTCAGGCCAGAACCGCTGCCGGTCTAGGAAACCAGCCACCCGCCGTCGGACGCCCCAACAGGCGGCCGACGGCGGCTTGCAGCTACGCGCTGGTGGCGTCCTGGACTTCGCCCACCAGTTCCTCGATGATGTCCTCAAGGAACAGTACGCCGGTGGTCCTGCCCTCAGCGTCGAAGACCTTGGCCACGTGGGAACCGGTCCGTCGCATGCCGGCCAGGGCATCCTCCAGCTCAGCGTCCGCAAAGGCCGAGGTCAGCCGCCTGACGCGTTTGGCCGGGACGGGGGCCGTGAAAGTCTCCGGGGCTACCAGGTCCATGACGTCCTTGAGGTGCAGGTAGCCGGTGGGCTCGGCATCGTGGTTGGTCAGGATGTAGCGCGAGAACCCGTGCTCGGAGACGGCGGCTTGGATGTCTGCCGGCGTTGCCGTGGCGGGCAGCACCACCATGCTGGCCAGCGGAACCTGGACGTCCGCCACCTTCTTGGTGGTGAATTCGAACGCTGCCGTGAGGGTGCCCGAGGTGTCCGTAAGCATGCCGTCCCGAGTGGACTGTTCAACGATGTTTGCCACCTCGTCCAGCGTGTAGGCGCTGGTGGCCTCGCCCTTGGGTTCCACCTTGAAGAGCCGCAGGATCCCGTTGGCGATCCCGTTCAGGGTCCAGATCACCGGTTTGAAAACGCGGGCCACGATGACCAGCGGCGGGGCCAGGATCAGGGCTGCGCGGGTGGGCACCGAGAACGAGATGTTTTTCGGCACCATCTCGCCCAACACCACGTGCAGGAACGTCACCAGCAGCAGGGCCGCGATGAAGGCAATGATTCCGATCGCCTCACCGGACAGGGACGTCAGGCCCAGGGGGATTTCCAGCAGGTGGTGGATGGCAGGCTCGGAGACGTTGAGGATGACCAGTGAACAGACGGTGATGCCCAACTGGCTGGTGGCCAACATGAGCGTGGCGTGCTCCATGGCCCACAGGGTGGTTTTGGCGGCTTTGCTGCCAGCCTCGGCCTTGGGTTCGATCTGTGACCGGCGGGCCGAGATGACGGCAAACTCTGCGCCAACAAAAAACCCGTTGACCACCAGCAGCACCACCAACCAGATGATGCCTGGAAGGTATTCACTCATTTGGTTTGCTCCTGCGTGAGGCTGTCGATGATCTGGTCATGGCTGCTTGCGGTGGGGTCCACCGGTTCTGCGGGGGTGAAGCGCAGTCGCTCCACGTGGGTGCCCACCACGCGCTCCACCCGGAGGACACCGCCGTCGAGATCCACCTCGTCGCCGAGTTCGGGGATCCTGTCGAGCTGGTCGGTGACGAAGCCGGCCACAGTGTCATACTCCTCGCCGTCCGGCACCGGGATGCCGGTCCGGTCGAGGAGTTCGTCAGGTCGCAGGGCGGCATCGAAGGTCACTGATCGACCGGTCCGGACTACGCCGGCGCGGGCCCTGTCGTGTTCGTCTTCGAGTTCGCCCACGATTTCTTCCACCAGGTCCTCGAGGGTGACGATCCCGGCGGTTCCACCGTGTTCGTCCGAGACGATGGCCACCTGGAGCCCTTGCCTGCGCAACAGGCCCAACAGGGTGTCCACGCCCATGGATTCGGGGACGCGGACAGGATCGATCATCAGGTCACCGGCAACAACAGTGTGGCGTTCCGGTAAGGCCACGGCGAACGCCTGCTTCACGTGGAGCACGCCCAGGACTTCGTCCCGGTCCCGGCCAATGACGGGGAAACGGGAAAAACCGGTGCTGGTGGCCAACGCCACGATCTCCTCGGCCGTATCGGTGCTGCCGACGGCGGTCATCCGCACCCGCGGGGTCATCACGTCCACCGCACTATGGTCTGAGAAGCGCAAGGTGCGGTGCAGCAAGGTGGCATGATCCAGGTCCAGGACGCCTTCGACGGCGGACCGGCGCACCAGGGAGCTCAGCTCCTCGGCGCTGCGGGCACCGGAGAGTTCTTCCTTGGGCTCGATGCCGAAACTTCGGATGATCTTGTTCGCCGTGTTGTTGAAGAGCAGGATGACGGGTTTGAAAACCGTAGTGAAGAGGGCCTGGAAGGGAACAACCACCTTGGCGGTGGCCAAGGGCAGTGCCAGGGCAAAGTTTTTGGGCACCAGTTCGCCGATCACCATCGAGAAGATGGTGGCCAGGAAGATGCCGGCGATGGAGCCCACCGCGGGCACCACTGCCTCCGGAACCCCTGCTGAGGTCAGCGGACCGCTGAGCATCCGACTGATGGCAGGTTCAAAGGTGTAACCCGTCAACAGTGTGGTCAGGGTAATGCCCAACTGTGCCCCGGACAGGTGGGTGGAGGTGATCTTAAGGGCCTTGATGGTGGGACCAAGGCGCTTCTCGCCGCGGGCTTGCCGGGATTCCAGGTCATGCCTGTCCAGGTTCACCAGGGCAAACTCGGAGGCTACGAAGAATCCGGTGCCCACGGTGAGGACGAGGCCAATGCCGAGCATGATCCACTCATACATTCTGGCGCCCCTCTCCCGTGGTGGCCGGTGATCCGGTCAGGTGGCAGAGGGGCTTGGGCATGTGTGAAGGAGGGTCATCCATACTTCGTTCAACTCCGAACACTCTGCGTGAGTTCCCGCGTCACGAAAAATTCGCGGTGGGAACTTGTCAGAGGCTGCTGACATACTGGGCCAAGAACTTCAGAAAGTGTTTGGGGCGGGGACTGGTGGAGCTGGACGAGACTACCCTCAGGGTGACTTTTGGGACGGTAATTTTGGGATTGGTGGCCCTGTTCTACTTTGCCGCCTATCGTCCTACCCGGTCACCGTATAGCGGTTGGTGGTGCTTGGCGCTGCTGTTCTTTCTGCTGGGCTCGTCGCTGTACCTGCTGGACGGGACACCGCACCAGGTCTGGGCCAATCCGGTGGGCAACGCCTTGCTGGTCCAGGGCGGTGTTGCCGTGTGGGCGGGCGCCCGCTCGCTGCGCACCGAGAAGTTTCCGGCGTGGGCGCTCCTGGGCTTACCGCTGCTGACGCTCATTGCCGCAGCGGTGGATGCCCCTGCCACCAACGCGTGGGCCGGCGGCGAGGCGCTTCTGGCGTCAATGGCGGTGGCCATCGGTATGAGTTCCTGGGAAGTCTGGCGGATAGATCCGGGCTATACCCGGCTCAAGGTGCCCCTGAGCATTTCGTCCGGGGCGCTGGCGATCTTCTACCTGCTGCGGCTGGTTGCCCTGGTTGTCGAAGGCCAGCACGGCCACTTCTTCACCACTGTCTTTGGCTCAGCCTTCACCACCATGATCACCTTGGCCTTGTTGGTGATGGTGTCCTTCACTATGGCCGCGCTTAGCAGTGAACAGCAAAACCGGGCCCTGTCTGCCGAGATCTCTCGCGACGACCTTACGGGCCTGCTGAATCGCAACGCATTCCTGGAGCTCGCTGCGGTTGAGCTGGGGCCACAGGCGTCACGGGCCAGGCATGGCGCCCTCATCATGGCCGACCTGGACCACTTCAAGGCCGTCAACGATACTTTTGGTCACGGTGCGGGGGATCTCGCCCTGAAGAACTTTGCCGATGCCTGCCTGGAGACAGTGCGCACCACCGATCTGGTCAGCCGCTTCGGCGGCGAGGAGTTTGTCCTCCTCATCCCCGGTGCCAGCCCAGAACGGGCAGAGGTGATAGCCCAACACATCAGCACGCGCCTCGCTGCCTCGCCCACGGCTGGTGACATGCCCATGCCCACGGCAAGTTACGGAATCACCACGTACGACGCCGGGACAACAGATATCGAGGCCGTCATCACGGCAGCAGACACAGCCATGTATCTGGCCAAGGCACAGGGGCGGAACCGGGTAGCGCACAGCGATTGACGGCCTGGTGTTCGCGGAGTGCAGCGCTTGTCCACTCGCGTCATGTATACAGGCAACGTGATTTTACTAGATTTTGGTGCAATCTGAGGCTCTCGTGTATACACTGGGGACATGCGAGCAAGTGAACGGGCCTACGCGGCCCTCCGCGCGGACATCCTCGAATGGCGCTTGGCGCCGGGGACCGTCCTCGCGGAAGTGGAGCAGGCAGAGCGGCTGGGGGTGTCCCGGACGCCGTTGCGCGAAGCCTTGGGCCGACTCAGCGCCGAGGGCCTGACCACCCCTGCTGGGCGCGGTGTGATTGTCACCGAGATTTCCCTTGAGGACATCGACGAGCTGTTCGAACTTCGCGAGACCCTGGAGGGACAGGCCGCGGCGCTCGCCGCCAAACGGGGTGACCCCGAAATTTTCCGGCAGCTGCACGCGGAACTCCAGGCGGCGCCGTCGTCGATTACCGGAGCGGAGCCCGCCGTCGCCGAGTACTACGAGCTGGTCGGCAGGCTGGATGCGGCCATCGACGCCGCAATTTCCAACGCCTACCTGGTCCAGGCGATGGCCAGCCTCCGGGTCCACCTGGTCCGGATTCGCCGGCTGGCAGCGGACGACGCCAGCCGGTTGGCTGCGTCCGCGGCCGAACACTCGGCCATCGCCGACGCCATCGCCAGCCGCAACCCCGGCCTGGCCCGTGCGGCCACCACGCTTCATTTGCACCGCAGCCTCACCCACATCAAAGCAACCCCCGCACCGTAGAAGGAGCACCATGGTTCAGGAACATCACGTCCGCGTCTACAAGAGCGAAGAAAACCTCGCCCGAGAAGACCAGTTGGCACATAAGATCGCCGTGGTGGCGGCTGACCCCGTCGCGGTGACCGAGGACGTCACCGAGATGGTGATCAACCGGATCATCGACAACGCCTCCGTAGCCATCGCCTCGCTGAATCGGCCTCCCATCGTCGCGGCCCGTGCGCAGGCCCTCACCCATGCCCCCAGCACGGGCGGCAAGGGCGCAAAAATCTTCGGCCTGGAAGAGCGGGTTTCGCCGGAGTGGGCGGCGTGGGCCAATGGAGTGGCGGTGCGTGAGTTGGACTATCACGACACGTTCCTGGCGGCGGACTACTCCCACCCGGGAGACAACATCCCGCCGATTTTGGCGGTGGCCCAGCACGTGGGCGCCAGCGGGGCGGATTTGATCCGTGGGATCGCTACGGGTTACGAGATCCAGGTGAACCTGGTCAAGGCGATCTGCCTGCACAAGCACAAGATTGACCATGTGGCGCACCTGGGCCCGTCGGCTGCTGCTGGTATTGGCACGTTGTTGGGCTTGGATGTGGAGACCATTTTCCAGTCTGTGGGTCAGGGATTGCATACCACCACCGCCACCCGGCAGTCGCGGAAGGGTGAGATTTCCACCTGGAAGGCGCATGCTCCGGCGTTCGCGGGCAAAATGTCCGTTGAGGCGGTGGACCGTTCCATGCGGGGACAGACCTCACCGGTCCCCATCTATGAGGGTGAGGATGGGGTGATTGCGTGGTTGCTGGATGGGCCGGACGCGTCCTACCAGGTGCCGTTGCCCGCAGCGGGTGAGGCGAAACGCGCCATCCTGGACACGTACACGAAGGAACACTCGGCCGAATACCAGGCCCAGGCGTGGATCGATCTGGCCCGCAAGTTGCACCGTGAGCATCCGGAAGCGACCAGCCCGGAGAACGTCGCGTCGGTGCTGATCAAGACCAGCCACCACACCCACTACGTCATCGGTTCGGGAGCCAATGACCCGCAGAAGTACAGCCCCACCGCCTCCCGCGAGACCCTTGACCATTCGATTCCGTACATCTTCACCGTGGCCCTGCAGGACGGGGCGTGGCACCACGTGGACTCGTACGCACCTGAGCGCGCAGCCCGACCGGACACCGTGGAACTGTGGCACAAGGTCAGCACCGTTGAGGATCCAGAGTGGACCCGCCGGTACCACTCGTTGGACATCGCCGAGAAGGCCTTTGGCGGGTCGGTGGAAATCACCCTGACCGACGGCACGCTCATTACCGACCAGATCGCGGTTGCCGATGCGCACCCGCTGGGTGCCCGGCCGTTCGCCCGCGAGCAGTATGTGCAGAAGTTCCGGACATTGGCCGCTGGCCTGGTCGAGGAAGCTGAGATCGAAAGGTTCCTGACCGCCGTCGAACGCCTCACCGACCTCGGCCCGGGTGAGTTGGATCAGCTGAACATTGCTGCCGCGCCCGGCGTGATTGACCTTGCCGCAGGTCCGAAGGGATTGTTCTGATGCTGTACTCCGGTGTCACCCCGGAGCAGAAACGCCGTCAGCTCCGGGAGATTCTGGGGTCCGGCACGATTCAGCAGTTCCCGGGCGCGTTCAACCCGCTCTCAGCCCGGCTGATCGAAGAAAAGGGGTTCGACGGCGTCTATATTTCCGGTGCCGTACTGGCCAACGACCTGGGGTTGCCGGATATTGGGCTCACCACCCTGACCGAGGTCGCTACCCGGGCAGGGCAGATCGCGCGAATGACGGACCTGCCGTCCATCGTGGACGCCGATACCGGCTTCGGTGAGCCGATGAACGTGGCCAGGACGGTGCAGGAAATCGAGAATGCCGGCTTGGCCGGCCTGCACATTGAGGACCAGTTCAACCCGAAACGGTGTGGGCACCTCGACGGTAAGAACGTGGTGGACCTGGCGACTGCGACCAAACGGATCCGGGCCGCTGCCGACGCCCGTCGGGACCCGAACTTCCTGATCATGGCCCGCACGGACATCCGCGCAGTGGACGGACTCGCGGCAGCGCAAGACCGGGCCCGGGCCCTCGTGGATGCCGGGGCCGACTCGATCTTCCCCGAAGCGATGGCCACGCTCGAGGAGTTCCAAGCCATCCGCGACGCCGTGGACGTCCCCATCCTCGCCAACATGACGGAGTTCGGCAAGAGCGAGCTTTTCACCGTTGATCAACTGGCCGGCGTGGGGGTCAACCTGGTGATTTATCCGGTGACGCTTCTCCGTAGTGCCATGGGTGCTGCCGAGAGTACGCTGGAAGCGATCAAGGCGGACGGAACCCAGCAGGCGCAGGTAGGGAACATGCTGACCCGCGCCCGGCTGTACGAACTCGTTGATTATGAGGGCTACAACCAGTTCGACTCGGGGGTCTTCAACTTCCAGGTCCCCGGCAAGCACTGACCAACCACCCATCGCCGGCCGCGGCCGGCGTTCGACAGGCGACAGGAACAAAGGAGTTTCAGCATGGCTGAACAGGACATCAAAAAGGGACTGGCCGGCGTCGTGGTGGATTACACCTCCGTCTCCAAGGTCAATCCGGAGACCAACTCGCTGCTGTACCGGGGTTATCCGGTGCAGGACCTGGCCGCTAAGTGCAGCTTCGAGGAAGTGGCCTACCTGCTGTGGAACGGCGAACTGCCGTCCGACGGGGAGTTGGCAGACTTCACTGCCCGCGAACGCGCCGGCCGGGCCCTTGATCCGGTGGTCAAACAGGTCATCGACGCGTTGCCCACCACCAGCCACCCCATGGATGTGTGCCGCACGGCCGCCTCCGTGCTGGGCGCCCGGCACCCGTTGGCGGAGGACTCGTCCCGCGAGGCCAACCTGGCCAAATCCATCGACCTGTTTGCTGCCATGCCGGCCGTGGTCGCCTACGATCAGCGCCGCCGTCGTGGCCAGGAAGCCGTGGAACCCCGGGATGACCTGGGCTACTCCGCGAACTTTCTGTGGATGACGTTCGGAGAGGAACCGGTCGCTGACGTTGAGGCGGCGTTCAACGTCTCCATGATCCTGTACGCCGAGCACTCCTTCAACGCCTCCACCTTCACGGCCCGCGTGATCACCTCCACGCTCTCGGACCTGCATTCAGCCGTGACCGGTGCCATCGGCGCCCTCAAAGGCGCACTGCATGGCGGCGCCAACGAGGCCGTCATGCACACCTTCGATGAGATCGGCATTCGGCCAGAGGAGACCCTGGAGGAAGCTGCCAGCCGCGCGAAGGCCTGGATGGAAGACGCGTTGGCGCAGAAGAAAAAGGTCATGGGCTTCGGTCACCGCGTCTACAAGCACGGCGATTCGCGGGTGCCCACCATGAAGGCTGCCTTGGACAAGATGATTGCCCATTACGGGCGGCCGGAACTGCTGGGCCTTTACAACGGGCTGGAGCAGGCCATGGACGAGGCAAAGGCCATCAAGCCCAACCTCGACTACCCCGCTGGGCCCACGTACCACCTGATGGGCTTCGACACACCAACTTTCACGCCGCTGTTCGTGGCCAGCCGCATCACGGGCTGGACGGCGCACATCATGGAACAGCTCGAATCGAACTCCCTGATCCGCCCCCTGAGTGAGTACAACGGACCCGAGGAGCGGTACCTGCCGTAGCGGCTCCGGCAGCAGAAGTCCGACGGCGGCGGGTCACCTTTTGGTGGCCCACCGCCGTCGTCGTATCGTCAGCTGTGGTCAGCCCCCCAGGTGGCTGTAGTCCGGCAGGTCGATCTTGTCTGCGGGAGGGGTGAAGAACCTGTCTCCGAGCCTGCCGATGAACGGCGTCGCGGCGACTTTGAGTGCCACACCGAAGGCGGCGATACCCAGCCGGCTTTGCGGGTTGGCGGCGCGCGGGGTGCCGGGCGGCAGTTGCTGCGCCTGGGCAACGTAAGGGCGCATGATCCGTTCGTAGCCGGCGAAAGCATCCCGGTGGTGGCGGTGGGCTGCAAGTTCACCCGCCAGGACGTAAGCGCCGGTGAGCGCCAGGCTCGTCCCCATCCCACTGACCGGGGAGGCACAGTAAGCGGCGTCGCCCAACAACGCCACCCGTCCGCTGGACCACCGTGGCGCATGCACCTGGCCGATGGATTCGAAGTAGAGGTCATCGGCGTCGTCGATGCCGGCGAGAATGCGTTGGGCCTCCCAGCCGGCATCTCCGAACTGGGCACGGAGCCTGGCCCTCTGCTGCGCCGGCGTGCGGCGGTCGGCGCCGACGTCCTGGCGGTTCTTGTCGGTGATGAGGTTGAGGGCGGCGCGGATGGTGCCCTGGGAGTCCGGGCGCAAGGTGATGGACCGGCCACCGGGGGCGTTGTACCAACGCCACCAATCGTCGTCGGCAGCGGTGCGGGGGATGGTGGCGTAGGTGATTTCGAGGCCAAGGGAACGGATGTCCGCCTCATTCCCGAACACGAGTTGCCGGGTGCTGGAGCCGATTCCATCGGCCGCCACCACCAGGTCGAACCGTTCGTCCGGGGCGTTGTCGAAGCCGACCGTGACGCCGTCGGCTTCCTCACGGATGCTCGCGATGCGATCGCCGAAGCGATACTCGGTGTTGGGCTGGCTGCGGGAGACGAGAATTTCGGCCAGGTCCCCGCGCAGGATCTCAAGTTCCGCCGTCGCGCCCCCCGAATCTGTGGTGCCGGCCGGGAATTCCGCCACTGTCTTGCCGCCGGGGCCCAGGAAACGGGTGCCCACTTCGCCGGTGGTTGCCGCCCGGATGCTGTCCTCGATGCCCATCCGCCGCGAGACCTCCCGGCCTGCCCCGCGAACATCAATGTTTTGCCCGCCCAGCCGCAATTCCGGAGCGCGCTCCACCACGGTTGGCTCGAAGCCGTACCGGTGCAGCCAAAACGCCAAAGCGGGTCCGGCGATGCTTGCTCCGGAAATGAGGACGCGGGGTTTGGGCATGATTCCTCGGGGTTTCGACTGGGGGCGCTGCACGGACTGCACCTGGCTTTTTACTGGTTCCTGCCAGCCTACGGCCGCGCAGCTGGTTACGCTGCGCGGCCGCTGTCGTCGTCTCCTCAGGGAGCGATGGAAAGGCTCAGGACCATTGCCTTCAGGTTGCTGTATTCCGCGGTGGCCATATACGCCTGGGCCTCGGCCATGGACGAGAAAATGGGCGCATTCGGTCCGTTGGAAGACGCATTCGCGAACGACAAGGTTCCTCGGGGGGCCTTGGCAACCACTGAATACATCAGGCAGCTGTCCTGGAGCTGACCGCTGCTCGCATCGACCAGGCCCGCCTGGTACGCGAAGCCGCCCCCACTTGATGTCTGGTCGAGGACGCGGTATGAAAACCGGACGTCGGGCTGGGCCCAGGCGGCGCTGTATTGTGCCGAGTCCAGTTCGGCCTGGGTGTACGGTCCGGGTCCACAGGAACCGCCCAGGCCACCGCCCGTACCGTAGTAGAGGCTGGCGACTTTCTTACCGACTTCATCCGCTACCTCCACACCTGTAGCTGGGAAATCCGGTGTACCGGCCGGTACTTCTGTTGCAGTCCACCCTGTTGGAAGGTCGAAGGACAGCCCGGCGTTGGCACTGTCGAACTTCGCCTGCGTAGGTATTGGCGGCGGCGGGGTGATTGCGGGCGGCATGGTTTCCGGCGCTGCCGTCGCCGTGGAGCTGGGGCTTTCTGAAGGAGCCGCTGCAACCGTATTGGCGGGCGCAGGGGCCGCCGTGAGTGGGCCGAGGTTGATGGAGACCAGCACACCGGCCGTCGCCGCAGCGGTTGCTAGGACTGAAAGACCGAGGACACGGTTACGGCGCTGGCGCCGTTCAGCAAGGGTGGGAATGTCCTTGGGTACCCGGTCCGCAAAGACTTCGGGCCGGGCAAACATGAGCTGCAGGGCCTTCTCACCGTCAGCCTCAGTGGGATTGGGGCTCACGGGATCTGCTCCCGCTACAAGGTTCTTGATGGCATCCATTGCTAGGCACCCACTTTCTGTTCGAACTGGCCGGAGAGTTCTGGCATGAGTTTGCGGAACGCCTCGCGTGCCCGGTGCAGCCTCACTTTGGCTGCAGCCTGGGAGCAGCGCAGAACTTGGGATATTTCCGCCATGCTCAGTTCGTCCCAGTAGGCGAGCTGGAGGATGTCGCGTTCCTTTTCCCGAAGCGCCATGAGGGCCTCATCGACAGGTGAACTGTCGTGCTGGTTCCAGGCATCCTGTGCCGAGGAGGCCACTACTTTGCTGTGCAACGCTGCCTGCCGATCCCGCCCCCGGTACGCGTTACCAATGAGGTTGCGTGCCACTGTGAAGAGCCAAGCGGTCTCTGGGCCGGTTCCGCTGTCCCACTTCTGCCACGCGATGCGGAAAACGTCAGCGGCCAGCTCCTGCGCCAGTTCGGCGTCGTTGACCCGCCGAAGGACAAACTTGTGAATCCTCGGATAGCTGTCCTTGTAGATGGCGATAAACGCCACCTCGCGCTCTGAAAGCACGATTCCCCCTGAGATGATGTTGTTCTGGTGATGCTTGCTTCTGTGTAGTTTCCGGTTAACCCGCAGTGGTTACGCCGGGATCAATTAAGCTTCCCGGCCAGCCGTTCGCGCATGCTGATGCTGGCCGCGTTCAGCCCAATGAGGTCAACGTCCAGGCCGTGCCGCCGGTACTTTTCGGTGACGGCATCAAGCACGGCAATGGTGGACGCATCCCACAGGTGTGAGGCGTGCAGGTCCACCACCACGCGGGTCACCTCCGCTTCCGCGTCCAAGGCGTATTCGAACTGCGTGTAGAGGTCGTTGGAGGACGCAAAAAACAGCTCGCCGTTGACGGTGTAGGTGGCTACGGTGTCACCGTTGAGGTCAAGGATTGTCCGCTCCACCGTGACAAAGTGGGCCACCCGCCGCGCGAACATGGCCATCGCTGCGAGCACGCCGGCACCGACGCCGATGGCGAGGTTGTGCGTGGCTACCACCACCGCCACCGTGATGACCATGACGGCGGTTTCAGACTTGGGCATCCGGCGAAGCGTCCGCGGGGCAACGGAATGCCAGTCAAAGGTGATGGCGGAAACGAACACCATCACGGCCACCAGCGCGGCCATGGGGATCAGCCCCACCACGTCACCCAAGACCACAACCAAGACCAGCAGGAAGACGCCGGCCAGGAACGTTGAGACCCGGCTCCGCGCCCCCGAGCCCTTGACGTTGATCATGGTCTGGCCAATCACCGCGCAGCCGCCCATGCCACCCAGGAAACCGGTGACGATGTTCGCCACTCCTTGGCCCCACGATTCGCGGGTTTTGTTGGAGCGGGTGTCCGTAATGTCATCCACGAGTTTGGCCGTCAGGAGTGATTCGAGCAGTCCCACGAGCGCCATGGAGAGCGCGAACGGCGCCACGATCTGGAAAGTTTCCCAGGTCAGCGGCACGTTGGGTAGGAAGAAGCCGGGCAGGCTCTCGGGCAGTTCCCCCTTGTCCTGTACGGCCGGCACTTGGATGCCCGCGAGCACCACGAAAAGGGTCAGCACCACGATCGCCACCAACGGCGAGGGCACCGCCGTCGTAATTTTCGGCAGGCCCACCACGATCACCAACCCAACCACCACCAGCGGATAGACCAGCCAGGGCACACCAATCAGCTCCGGGAGTTGGGCCATGAAGACCAGGATGGCCAAGGCGTTGACGAACCCCACCATCACGGACCGCGGAATGAAGCGCATCAGCTTAGTCACACCGGCGACGGCCAGCAGGATCTGGAAGACACCGGCCAGGACGACGGCGGCAATCAGGTAATCCAGCCCATGGCTTCGCATCAGTGGCGCAATGACAAGGGCCACCGCCCCGGTGGCTGCCGAAATCATCGCCGGTCGCCCACCCACAAAGGAGATGGTGACGGCCATGGTGAAGGACGCGAAAAGGCCAATGCGGGGGTCGACGCCGGCAATCACCGAGAAAGCGATGGCTTCCGGAATGAGGGCCAGGGCAACCACCAGCCCGGCCAGCGCCTCCGTCTTCAGCCGCCGGGGCGAGCGAAGGGTGGCGCGGACGGACTGCAACTGCAGCGGCGTGGCAGTGGTGGGTGGGGCAGAAGAGGCGGCCATTGCAGGGTCCGTTCTGAATCGGGTAGCTTGCGCTCGTCAGGGGAGGCGCATCGCCGCGCCGGAAGGCGACCGCACGGGCCGGGAATTAAACTCTCTCACGCGGTTGGTCACCGGGGTCGCCTCAGATCACGCTGATTGATCAGCGCCGGTATCTCGAGCCCACCTATCTTGCCTTCCATTTTTAGCGTGATGCCAAACCGTGCCCTCTCTGGCGCCGTCACGCCCGGCAGTCCGGGCACCCCTACTGGTAAAATAACCAGGTTGCAGGGCGTGGCTTTAAGCCTGCGCCCAGCGCCGTAACGAAGTAGGGGACCAACACACATGACGGCAGGCGGGTCACACCTCGGGACTTCGGAGGACACGGCGGGCGCTCCTGCCGGTCCCTCTGTTCCCGTGAAGCGACGTGCCTACATCGCCACCCTTGAAGGCTTCGTGGGCGCGCTCATGATGTTTATCGGCTCGATTGGCACGGGCTGGATCGCCAATGGCTCGCCCATGATCCGCCAACCAGTGGTCATTGCCCTGCGCACCGAGGGTTGGGGTGTAACGGTGTCCACGGTGCTGCTCACCGTGGGGGCCATGCTGCTCATCCGCTCCTGGCTCCGACTTGGCCAGCGGTTGGGAGACTGGGGGAAATCGTCCCTGCGCCCCGTGGTGATCGCCATTTCTGCGTGGTCCCTCCCGCTGCTTTTCTGCGTGCCCGTGTTTTCCCGGGACGTGTACGCCTACACGGGCCAGGGCCGCCTGGTGATGGAAGGCCAGAACCCCTACACCGTGGGCATCTCAACCCTCAGCAACTGGTTCGCCCTGGGGGCAGACCCCGCGTGGGCGGAAAATCGGACCCCCTACGGCCCCTACTTCCTCTGGCTGGCCCGCGGCGTCGTGGGACTGACTGACGCCCAACCAGACATTTCGGTCCTCCTCTTCCGGCTGCTGGCCGGCGTCGGCGTTGTCCTCTGTGTCATCTACGTCCCCAAACTGGCCGAACTGCACGGCATCAACGGTGCCCGGGCGCTCTGGATCACCGTCGCCAACCCGCTGTTCCTGATCAGCTTCATCGCCAGCGCCCACAACGATGCCCTGATGGTTGGCCTGGCCGTAGCCGGCGTCTACTTCGCCGCCACCCGCCGGTACATCCTCGGCATCCTGCTGGTCACGGCCTCAATCGGCATCAAGCCCGTCACCCTTCTCCTGCTGCCCTTCATCGGGGTCATGTGGGCCGGGCCAGCCGCCACCTGGCTCCGCAAATTCCTGATCTGGGGCGCCACCGCAGCCATCAGTTTCGGGACGCTGGCCCTGAGCGGCATCCCGTTCGGCCTGGGCATGGGCTGGACCTGGGCCATCCTCGACACCACCCCCGGCTACACCGGCTACTCACCCTCAGGATTCCTGGGCCAACAGGTGGAGTTCCTGGGTAACGTGCTGGGCCTGCCCGGCGGAACATTCGCGGACCTGCTCCGCACCGGCCTGAAGTACGCGGCGATCGGGCTGGTGATCCTGCTGATGTTCCGCGGCGACTACTCCCGCGCGGTGCGACGCATGGCCTTGGCGTTCACCGCCGTCGTCATGCTTTCCCCCATCATCCAGCCCTGGTACATCCTCTGGTTCCTGCCGTTCCTCGCGGTGACAGGCATCCGGAATGACTGGCAGATCAAATCGCTTTACGTGGCGGTGACCTTCTTTGTGGTCTTCGGCGCCCAAGACCAACTCTCCGTTTGGTCCTTCGTGGAACTTCCCATCGACGCCTCCTCCCTTGCCTTCGTTACAGCGCTCGCCTTCACGCTGTACCTCTTGTTCCTGGATGTGCACACCCGCACCCTGCTGATCGACGTCAAGCCGATCGATCTGGCCAAGCGGTCCTGGGTGTGGCTGCAGGGCCGGCGGGCCCAGCGCGGCTGACGGTCCGCCCGTTTCGCCCCGGCCGGTGAAGTCACTACAGTTTGGCTGAGGGGTATGTCCCTTTTTTGGCAGCAACAGCAGGACGCAGGAAGTTGGAACAATGAAGTTCGGCAAGCAACCAGCACCCGTCGCGGACATCAATGAAGCCGATGTCTCCGTCCACAAACCCAAGACCGAGGCCGCCGGGGTCAAAGCCGTGATGGTGGCCCTGGAACGTGCAGTAGCGCAGGCCGGCGTGGGTCGAACTGCCCAGTCGCTGCTGCGGATCAACCAGCGCGGCGGCTTCGATTGCCCTGGCTGCGCCTGGCCGGAGTCAGCCACCAAGCGCAAGGCCGCAGAATTTTGCGAGAACGGTGCCAAAGCCGTGGCGGAGGAAAACACGCTCCGTACAGTGGGAGCCGAGTTCTGGGCGCAACACTCCATCGCTGACCTCTCGGACAAGACCGAGTATTGGCTGGGTAATCAGGGCCGCCTCAGCGAACCCATGGTGATTCGCGACGGCGACACTCACTACTCGCCCATCTCCTGGGCGGCTGCATTCGACCTCATCGGTGAGCACCTCCGCGCGTCAACGCCGGACCGGTCCGTGTTCTACACCTCGGGCCGAACGGCCAACGAGACCGCGTTCATGTACCAGCTTTTCGCCCGCGCGGTAGGCACCAACAACCTGCCCGACTGTTCCAACATGTGCCATGAGTCCTCCGGTTCGGCACTGAACCCCACCATTGGCATCGGCAAGGGCACGGTGTCGTTGGAGGACATCCATGATGCCGAACTGATTTTCGTGGTGGGTCAGAACCCCGGCACCAACCACCCCCGAATGCTTTCGGCACTCAAAGAGTGCAAGGACAAGGGCGGGAAGATCGTGGCCGTCAATCCGTTGCCGGAAGCCGGGCTGTTCAACTTCAAGGACCCGCAGACGGTCTCCGGGGTTGTGGGTGGCGGCACGCCGCTCGCCGACGAATACCTGCAGATCAAGGTGGGCGGTGACCTCGCCCTGTTCCAGGCCCTCGGCCACCTGCTGCTGGTGGAGGAACAGCGCAACCCGGGGACCGTCGTCGACCGTTCCTTTGTTGACGCCCAGACCGACGGTTTTGACGCCTACCAAACCGCCCGCCGGGACGTGGACTGGGCCGAAACCGAAAAGGCCACCGGGCTGGCCCGGCAGCAGATCGAGGACGTGGCCAGCATGCTGGTGGCGTCCAAGGCGACCATTTTCTGCTGGGCGCTCGGCGTAACCCAGCAACCCCACTCGGTGGACACCATCAAGGAAATGGTCAACGTCCTGCTGCTCCAAGGCAACTTCGGCAAGCCCGGCGCTGGTGCCTGCCCCGTCCGCGGCCATTCGAACGTCCAAGGCGACCGGACCATGGGCATCTGGGAAAAGCCCAAAGAACCACTGCTGACAGCGCTGGACACGGAGTTCGGCATCGAATCCCCGCGGCGCCACGGCTACGACTCGGTAGAAGCCGTGGAAGCCTTCGCCCGCGATGAGGTGGATGTCTTCGTGTCCATGGGCGGCAACTTCTCGCTCGCCTGCTCAGACACGGCGGCCCTGGAAGCTGGCATGCAGCGGATCGGGCTGACCGTGCACATTTCCACGAAACCCAACCGTTCGCATGTGGTTCACGGCCGGACGTCCCTGATCCTGCCCACCCTTGGCCGGACGGACAAGGACGACAAGCACCCCAAAGGCGCCCAGTTCCTGTCTGTGGAAGACTCCATGTCCGTGGTGCACTCGACCCAGGGCCGGCTGCAGCCCGTCTCGGAGCACCTGCTGGCCGAACCGGTGATCGTGGCGCGGATGGCGGAAGCTACTTTTGGGCCTGAGCATCCGGTGGATTGGCGCGGCATGGCCGAGGACTACGACGTCATCCGGGACCACATCGCGCGGGTGCTGCCCGGGTTCGAGGACTTCAACGCCCGGGTCCGGACCAGGAACGGGTTCGTCCTGCCCAACCCGCCACGGGACACCCGATCGTTCGCCACGGACATCGGCCGCGGACGTTTCACCGTCAGCCCGTTGGAGTACCTCAGCCCGCCCGCCGGGCACCTGGTGCTGCAGACCATCCGCAGCCACGACCAGTACAACACCACGTTCTACGGCCTGGACGACAGGTACCGGGGCATCTCCGGTGGCCGCCGGGTCATCATGGTGCACCCGGAAGACCTGGCTGAACTGGGCTTCAAGGACAGGGATCTGGTGGACGTCATCAGCACGTTCCGCGGCCAGGATCGGCACGCAGACAAGTTCCTGCTGGTGGCCTACCCCACGGCGAAGGGCTGCGCCGCCGCATACTTCCCCGAAGCCAACGCCCTGGTCCACAAGGAAAACGTGGCCAGAGAATCCAACACTCCAGGCTTCAAAGCGATGTTTGTCCGCTTCGTCCCGCACGTGGAAGCCTAGCTGTGCACAGCTGGCCTGGTCAGAGCCTGCGGGCTGGTCAGCCGGTTGGCTAAGCGCCCGCTGGCACTTGGCTTGGTTTCCGGCCGAGCTCCGCTGTGCGCCGCACCGACCACCAGAGCAGCACCACCAGGAGCACGTTGCGGGTGGTGAGGATCGCTGCCATCACGGGATGCGCATGGATGAGCGGGGTGTAGAACAACGGGTAAATCACAAACGTGGTGATGGCGATGCCCATCAGCAGCGCTGCGGGCACCTTCCAACGATCCCAGTCGTGGGTAAGGCCGGCAATGATCACCGGAGCCAGCCAGATGATGAACTGCGGTGAACCCACCTTGTTGAACACGATGAAGGCGGTGACCATCATGAGCGCGCCCTCGAGGAAGAGTTCCTCACGCTCGGCGCCACGGTTCAGCGCTCGGACCAGGAGCACGGCGGCGGCCACAGCGGCGAGGATGAGGAGCGGCTGCATCAGGAAAGCGGCCACACTGGCGCCCGGACCATATACTTCGGTGGAGTTGATGGCGGTGTTGTCAGCCATCTTTGACCCAGCGATGTTGAAGACGCTGAGCCAGACCCAAGGCGTGGAAAACGTCGCCTCCAGTTGCATGCCCCGCTCGCCCTGATTGGTGAGAAAGTCCATGATGTGCGGCAGCCCGCCGGATAGCCACGTGCCCACAGCCACCACCGCAGTGACTGCCACGCCGGACAGCAGGACCTGGACGCGCTTGCGGCTGGCGATCACGATCGGCACTAATACAGCGGCCGGCCACACCTTGATCCAGGTGGCAACGCTGAGCAGGACGCCCGCCACAACCGGCCGTTGCGCCGCGTAGAGCAGCGCAATCAGGACGATCGGTGCTGTGATGCCCTCCACCCGCGCGAAGCTGAGGTACCCCATGAACACCGTAAAGAAAAGCCACCACCACGCCGGCGCAATGCCAGTGACGCGCCGCGATCCGCGCGTCAAGAACAGCAGCCCCACCGCATTCAGCGCCGTGATGATCAGCGTCCAGACCAGCAGGTACAGCCCTGGACCGGCAATGTTCGCAAGAAAGATGGGGATCTGCGCCAACACCGGGTACACCCACGGGCTGATCTTCCCGTCCAGATCGGCTGGGTTGTAGCCGTCCATGGCCCACTGCCGGTACTGCTCGGTATCGCTGAAGGTCCCACCGTTGAGGAAGAAGGACGCCATCCAACCCAAGAAGTAAAGATGGACGACGGCGAATCCCCACCACACGCTGGCGGGTGTGGCGAACCAGGCAATCGCCTTGGCCGGCAAGAATTTCGCGCGGGCGCTTACCAGGCGGTCAAAGAAGCGGGTAGGAATGTCAGCTCTCCTTGAACGCAGGAGTACCTGCCGGGGCTTTACGGCCCAGCAGGTACAGCCGCCGCACGCTCCACAGGAACAGGACCACCAGGAGGACGTTGCGGATGCTCAACACCAGGGCCATCCACGGGTTGTTGTGGCTGAGCGCATCGTAAAACAGCGGGTAGATGAAGAAGGTAGCAACGGCAATGGCGATTAGCATGGTGGCCGGCACCCGCCATTCCCGCCAGCTGTGTGCCAGGCCAACGGCCACGGCTGGTGCGAGCCACACCATGAACTGCGGGGATCCCACTTTGTTGAAGACAACAAAGGCGCTGGCAAGGCTGAGGGCACCGGCGAGAAGCAACTCTGTTCGGTCCACGCCGCCACTGATCTTGCCGTTGTGCAGGGCCCAGAACGTCAGGCCGGCCACTACCAGCGCAGCGACGATCAGCAGCGGCTGCATCAGCACAGACATTACTGCTGTCCCGGGACCGTCCACCTGCATGGAGTTGATATCGGTGTTCATGTACATCCGCGAGCCGTCCACGTTGAGGACGGACAGCCAAAGCCACGGCGTGGTGAAGGTGGCCTCAAGCTGCATGCCGCGGTCACCCTGCTGGGTGAGGAAGTTCAGCAACTTGGGGACGCTGCCCACTGAAGCCGCCAGCGCAACCACCACGGCCGACGTCGAAATTCCAGCAAGGACCACCAGGACCCGGTTCTTGACCACGGCAAATAGCGCCAGCATGACGGCGGCGGGCCAAACCTTAACCCAGGTTCCCACGGCGAGCAGGATCGAGGCGATGAACGGCCGGCCGACGCCATAGGAGAGCGCTACCAGGACCAGCGGAGCCGTGAGGCCGTCCACGCGGGCGAAGCCCAGCCAGCCGAGGAGCAGCGTGAAGACCAGCCACCACCACGCCGCAGGAATTGCCTGGGCATCGCGGCCCCGGTTCGTGAGCTTCAGCAACGCCCACCCGTTGAGGAGCGTGGTCATGAGCACCCACAAGAAGAAGAAAGGGCCAGGCCCCGCTACCCCTGCAATTGCCATGGGAATGAGCGCCAAGATGGGGTACACCCAGGGGCTGGGGCCGCCGGTGAGGTTGGCCTCGTCGAACCCGGCCAGCGCCCATTCGCGGTAGATGAAGGTGTCGCTGAACGCTTCACCGCGCGATGACAGGATGGCCGCAAAAATGAGGAAGCCGAGGTGGACCACAATGAAGCCGGTCAAGAGGCCACGCGGGGTGTTCAAGGCTGCGCGTGCGCCGGACGGTATCACCACGTTACGGATCCGGGTCAGAGTGCCGAAGAAGTCGGTAGAAATGGCGGAGTCCTTGTCGTCATGCACCATCGGCTGCGGCACAGGCGAGGAGCACTGGCGGTTGCGGGCGCGTTGAAGCTGCTCGGGAGCAGCATCCGTTCACTCCCAGTCTAATTGACGGGTCCCGGTGGGCCGCTATTTGGCTGGCTTCCGGTATAGCTGATGGTCCATCCCTCGAATTTAAGTTGCTCCCTGTGCGGAGATGGGCGATTATGTTGTGGGCGCCTCACAGGTGCCTACGCGCCGGCTTGGGGGAGCGGATTGGCGCAAACCCCAGTTGCCAAACAAAAGGTTTCCCATGACTGCCTTCCCCATCACGTTGAACGTCTCCGACCGCCAGAGCATGGACACGGAAATCGAGGCCGCGGTCAACGCCGCCAAAGTCCACGCGCTGACCGAGAAGACACACGGAATCCTGGTCACGCGGATTGGCGCCGACACGTTCACCGTTGCGCTGAGCGACACCGTCCCCTTCGGTCTGACCCGGGAACAGCAGGCCTGGTAGGTTCTTCTCGCTCTGTTCCCAATCTGGCCCAGTTTTGGGGCCTCGGCCCGCGTGGGAGCCCCTGATGTGCAGGGCTGCGTCGGTGATAACTGGGCCAGTTTGGCCGGACGGGGCTTCGGGGCGGCGGCTAAGGCAGCCGACTGGGCCTCAGCACGTGCGCTACCCCGGCCTGACGGGGTTCCAACGGCACGGGACTGACCAGAACGGCAGGTCCCCGATGCAGTGTGCCGTCCGAGCGCACGCGGCAGCGGATCCCACCCCTGCCCCGCATAGCAGCGTGTGCTCCGGGCGCCAGCATTCGGTCCATCCATGCGCATGGGTGCGCTGGCCTGCCGCCGTGGAACTCCACCACCGACCCGCCGGATTCCACAGCGAAGTCCTGGCCCAACAGGGGCGCAAGCTCAGCGCCCCGAAGCACCACGTTCCGCCGAGGGAGCAACGGATCGAAGGGAGCCACACCGAGCTCCGACGCCATCGCCTCCAACGCCTCGACCGACATTAGGGTCACAGCCGCATCCATGTGGGCGGCTTTGCCATAGAACCGATCGCCCACAATGCCCTTCCTAGTCACCACCTCTGCCATCGCGGCGTCGATAGTCACAACGTCCGCGGCGCCGTCACGTGCTCGGCCAAAATAGGCGTGCGCTGGGGAGACCAGAAGGTGCAGGATCTCGATGTCATAGCGATATTTGTCGGCCATGCCCCCCAGCGTAAGGCAGTGCGGACCGCGCCCCGGTGGTGAAAAGTATCTCCATGATGGAAAGATCTTTAGCATGAGCTCTCCACAGCGGCCACCCGCCAGCACCACGAACCGCCGCCCCCTCCTCTACTGGGCGTCGCTCATCTGCGTCGCAGCCCTCATCTTGATCCCGGCCTGGATGCTGGCCGGGAACCCTGCGGTGCTGGGCGGGCACCCGCTGTTGCCGGCGCTGTTGGTGGTGGCCGCCGTCGTCGGCCTGCTCTGGGGTGTGTTGTTGTGGCGACGACGACGGCGGCGCGCAGCACCGCAGCGGTCCACGCTTCGGTCTGTTGGGGCCTGGGTGGGCCGGGTGGCCGTCCTGGGGCTGGTGGCCGTGCTGGCGTGGCTCAACCCCTTCGCGTACCAACCGGGGAGCAGGGCCGAAGCCGGACCCAAATCCGACTATGTCGTCACCGAAACGCCCACCGCCATCACCATGGTCCCGGACGGTAAACCGGCCGCCAGGGGGCTCATTTTCTATCCCGGCGCCCGCGTGGATGCCAAGGCCTACCAGGACATCTTGGCGCCCGTGGTGGGAGCTGGTCTCCTGGTGGTAATCCTCAAGGAACCGCTGGGGCTGAGCTTGTTGGACGGAAACCAGGCCGAGTCCGCTATTGCCGACAACCCAGACATCACCACCTGGACGGTGGGCGGCCACTCCCTCGGTGGGGTGAGCGCATCCTCCTTCGCGCAGGATAACGCCGAGGTGAAGGGCCTCCTGCTCTACGGTTCCTACCCCCTCGACTCACTGCGCGGCCGGCCGAACCTGGCGGCACTGTCCGTCTCCGGTAGCGCAGACGGCCTCAGCACACCGGAAAAAATCGATGCCTCCCGTGAACTGCTGCCCGCCGATACCGACTACGTGACCATCGAGGGCGGCGTGCACGCCTTCTTCGGGAACTACGGTCCGCAACCGGGCGACGGCGAACCAGGCATCAGCATGGACGCCGCCCAGGAGCAGATCTCCGCAGCCACGGTGGAGTTCCTGCAAAAGGTCGGGTCGGCCGGCTGAGCGGACGCGGCCGCACGGAACCTAAGCTTGTTTGCAGCTCAGAGCCTTGAAGCTTAGGTTCAGCGGACAAGCTTAGGAGTGGAGCCAGTACGCTCGGTCAGGCGCCGACGTACGTCGCCAGGTGCCGGGCCGTCAGGGTGGACCTGGCTGCCACCAGCTCGGCTGGCGTACCCTCGAAAACCACCGTGCCGCCGTCGTGCCCTGCGCCCGGGCCAATATCGATGATCCAGTCCGCGTGCGCCATGACGGCCTGGTGGTGCTCGATCACGATCACTGACTTCCCCGATGCCACCAGCCGGTCCAGGAGCCCCAGGAGTTGCTGGACGTCTGCCAGGTGCAGGCCGGTGGTGGGCTCGTCGAGGATGTAGACATCGCCCTTGTCTGCCATCTGGGTGGCCAGTTTGAGGCGTTGCCGCTCGCCGCCGGACAGGGTGGTCAGCGGCTGGCCCAGGGTAATGTAGCCAAGCCCCACATCGGCGAGCCGCTCCAGGATCTTGTGTGCCGCAGGAGTTTTCGCCTCACCCTCGGCGAAGAAGGCCAGCGCGCGTTCCACGGACATGGCCAGCACCTCGGCAATGTTGCTGCCGCCGAGCTCGTATTCCAACACGGCTGCCTGGAACCGGCGGCCCTCGCAGTCCTCGCACGTTGACTCGACCGTGGCCATGACGCCGAGCTCGGTGAAGATCACGCCGGCGCCGTTGCAGGTGGGGCAGGCACCCTCGGAGTTGGAACTGAAGAGTGCCGGTTTGACGCCGTTGACCTTGGCAAACGCCTTGCGGATGGGCTCCAGCAGGCCCGTGTAGGTAGCAGGGTTGCTGCGCCGGGAGCCCTTGATGGCGCCCTGATCGATGGTGATCACGCCCTCGCGTTTGGCCAGCGAGCCGTGGATCAGGGAGCTCTTGCCGGACCCCGCCACGCCCGTGACCACGCACAACATACCCAGGGGGACGTCGACGTCGACATTGCGCAGGTTGTGGGTGGCGGCGCCGCGCACCTCCAAGGCCCCGGAACGCTCGCGGAACGAATCCTTCAGTGACGTCCGGTCATCCAGGTGTCGGCCGGTGACGGTGTCACTCTTGCGGAGCCCCTCGACGTCGCCCTCATAGACGATCTGGCCCCCGCCGGAGCCCGCCGCCGGCCCTAGATCCACCACGTGGTCGGCGATCGCGATGGTCTCCGGCTTATGCTCAACCACCAGCACCGTGTTGCCCTTGTCCCGCAATTGCAGCAGAAGATCGTTCATCCGCTCAATGTCGTGGGGGTGGAGGCCAATGGTGGGCTCGTCGAAAACGTAGGTGACGTCGGTAAGGGACGAGCCTAGGTGCCGGATCATCTTGGTCCGCTGGGCCTCACCACCGGACAGGGTGCCGGCGGGGCGGTCCAGGGAGAGGTAGCCCAGGCCAATCTCGGTGAACGAATCCAGCAGGTGCCGCAGTCCCACCAACAGCGGCTTGACCGAGGGTTCCTCCAATTCCCGGAGCCAGGCGCCCAGGTCGCTGATCTGCATGCTGCACAGCTCGGCAATGTTCTTGCCGTTGATCCTGCTGCTCAGGGCCTCGGGTGCCAACCGGGTACCGCCGCAGTCGGGGCAGGACGCGAACGTCACGGCCCGCTCAACGAAGCGCCGGACGTGCGGCTGCATGGCCTCGACGTCCTTGGACAGCATGGTTTTCTGCATCTTGGGGATAATCCCCTCGAAGGTCAGGTTGATCCCCTCGACCTTGATCTTGGTGGGCTCCACATACAGCATGGTGTCGAGCTGCTTCTTGGTGAAGGACGCGATGGGCTTGTCCATGGGCAGGCCCATCCCCTCGAACAAGCGGCCGTACCATCCGTCCATGGAGTAGCCGGGGACTGTCAGCGCGCCCTCGGCGAGGGTCTTGCTGTCGTCATAGAGGGCGGTGAGGTCGATGTCGCTGACGTTGCCCATGCCCTCGCAGCGGGGGCACATGCCGCCGAGGTAGGTGACTTCTCGAACCACGTTTTTCTCGATTCGGCCACCCTTCTCGGTGCTCATGACGCCGCTGGCCTTGCGGGTGGGAACGTTGAAGGAAAACGCCGTGGGCGGGCCGATGAAGGGTTTTCCGAGGCGGCTGAACAGGATCCGCAGCATGGCGTTTGCGTCCGTGGCCGTACCAACTGTGGACCGGGGGTTGGCGCCCATCCGTTCCTGGTCCACGATGATCGCGGTGGTGATGCCTTCGAGCCGGTCCACGTCGGGCCGGGCCAGGCTGGGCATAAAGCCCTGCACAAAGGAGCTGTACGTTTCGTTGATCATCCGTTGGGATTCGGCGGCGATGGTGGCGAAAACCAGGGAGCTTTTGCCGGATCCGGACACTCCGGTGAACACGGTGAGGCGCCGTTTCGGCAGGTCGACGCTGACGTCCTTGAGGTTGTTCTCGCGGGCGCCCTGCACACTGATGAGGTCGTGGCTATCCGCCACGTGCACGCCGTTGGCAGTGGTCGGTTCCGTGCTCATGGCGTCTCCATCTGTGAGGCGGCGAATGCGGTGGGCGGCTGCGCCGCGCAGCCGCCCACCGGCGTCGTTCGTTCCAATAGTGTCAGGTCAGGGTTGCTGGTTGATGCGGATGGTGTTGCCAGCGGGGTCGCGGAAAGCGCAGTCGCGGATTCCATAGGGCTGGTCCAGGGGTTCCTGTACGACGTCGGCCCCGCTCGCCTCGACGGCGGCGAACGCGGCGTCCACGTCGGGCGCGGACAGAACCAGGGCAGCGTAGGTGCCCTTGGCCATCATCTCGGCGATGGTGCGGCGCTCATCATCGGTGATGCCCGGGTCCGCCGCCGGCGGGTGCAGCACGATCGAGACGGACGGCTGGGCCACGGGGCCTACAGTGATCCAGCGCAGTCCTGCGTAGCCAACATCGTTGCGGACCTCGAACCCGAGGCAGTCGCGGTAGAACGCCAGGGAGGCATCCGGATCGGTGTGCGGAAGGAAGCTTGAATTGATGGTGATGTCCATGGTTGTCAGGCTATTTGCGGAACCGGGCTGGGCGCTTCTTGATTCCTGACCGGTCTGGTGACTTGTTTGGCCACGCACGCCGGAATCCCCGCCGTCGAACGCGCCGCCTCCTGCCGAAAGACGCTCGGCGGCACGCCCACCAACTCGCTGAAGCGGGTACTGAAGGTGCCCAGCGAGGAGCAGCCGACGGCGAAGCACACCTCCGTGACGCTGAGGTCACCGCGCCTGAGTAGCGCCATGGCCCGTTCGATCCGGCGGGTCATCAGGTAGCTGTAGGGCGATTCGCCGTAGGCGAGCTTGAATCGGCGGCTGAGGTGGCCGGCCGACATGTGGATTCCACGGGCCAGGGATTCGACGTCCAGCGGCTGGGCGAACTCCCTGTCAATCCTGTCCTTGACGCGGCGGAGGGACACCAGTTCGCGCAGGTGGGGGCTGGGTTCGGGGCTGCGGCTCACCCTTCCGATGGTGCTACGCGTAACGGGAGTTGTCCAGAGGGGACCAGATGCCTACTGGCGGGGTTTCCGGTGCTACTTTTAGGGCCGGAGCCGTCGGTGGATCCGGGACGGGACTGGCGGTGGAAACACGAACTGTGGTGGTGGTCGAAGACGACGCGGACATCCGCGAAGTTCTTGCGACGATCTTCCGGGAAGCCGGGTTCGAGGTGTACTCGTACCGGTCCGGGTTGGAGGGCGTTGCAGCCGTCAAGGAGCTGCACCCGCAGGTGGTCATCCTTGACCTCGGCCTGCCGGATATTGATGGTTTTGAGGTGGCCCGCCGTATCCGGCTGATCAGCAACGCTTACCTGCTGATCGTCACGGCGCGGACCCAGGAAGCGGACACGTTGCTGGGACTCGACGCCGGCGCCGATGACTACATCACCAAGCCTTTCCGGCCCCGAGAGTTACGGCACCGCGTGGAGGCGCTGCTGCGCCGGCCCAGGCTTCGCAGCGACTCCGTCAGCCTCACCGATTCTCCGCTGGCGAACTCGGCCCCGGTTGCGGTCACCGCACTGGAACCACTCGAGCCGCAGGTCTTTGAGCACAACGGACTCCGGTTGAGCCTGCTGACCAGGACGGTAGAGGTGGATGGCGCCGAACGGAACCTCACCGCCACTGAGTTCGCACTCCTGCACGCGCTGCTCAGCGGCGGGAGGGTGGTCCGGGCTAAGGATGAACTGGCCCAGATCCTGCACGGCGGCGTGGCCGTTGCGGAATCATTTGGCCGTGATGCGGATGAGCAGGCCATCCAGGTCCATGTGGCCAACCTGCGCAGGAAGCTGGGGGACTCTGCGGCCAATCCCCGCTGGGTGGAAACAGTTCATGGGTTCGGTTACCGGATGGCAGCGCAGCGAGAAGCGTTGGCCGGCGAAGTCTAGGCTTGGCTGCCCTGGATCAGCACGCTGATCTGGGCCTCGATGTCCTGGCGGATCTTCCCGATGTCCAGGCTGGCATTCGCGGTGGCGGCCATGCTGAGGAACATGATGGCAGAGATGATGTGCGCGGTGGTTGCGGCGTCGTCTGCCCCCATCCGTTGGTCCCGTCCCAGTACTTCGGCGACGGCGGCCTCCGTATGCGCCACGATGGTCAAGGCCTCGCCGTGGCGGGGTTCAGTGGGGTCGCCGAACACCATCTCCCTCAAGTACGTGCGGCCATTGTCCACCTGCTTGCGGTTGCACTCCACGACGGGACCCACAATGGCCATGACCGCGCCGAGGGGGTCGGGCATGGTTTTCGCGTCAGCCTGGCCCTGCTGCAGCGCCGCTGCATAGTGCGTGTTCTGCACCAGCAGTAGGAGCTCGCCTTTGGTCTTGGCATAGAGGAATAGTGTCCCGGTACCGATATCGGCTTTGTCAGCTATCTGCTGCGTGGTGACATCGTCCACCCCATGTTCAGCGAAGAGCTCGCTGGCTGCGGCAGTGATCCGGTCCAGTTTGTCCTGCTTGTTCCGTTCGCGCCGTCCGGGCTGCTGGGATGTGGCTGGCATGGCTTCCTCTGGACTCTAACTGACTGTACTCAATATTGAGTATATCGACGTGGGTCCTGTCTCAGGAACTGACGGACAGAACGGCCTTGCCCCTAAAACCGCCTGCAGCCAGGGATTGCAGCGCTTCAGGTGCTTGGTCAAAGGCGAAAACCTTTCCTACCACCGGGCGCAGCACGCCGGAGTCAACCAGGGCGCTGATCTGACGGAGCTGGTCGCCGCTGGCCTGCATAAACAGGAATTCGTAGCTGACGCCCAGCTTCTTCGCCTGCCGACGAATCCTGCTGCTCAGCCCAGTGATGGCCAGGCGGAGAAGGGGGTTAAAGCCTGATTGGCTGGCGAACTGCGGGTCTGGTGGGCCGGAGATCCCGATGGCTTTCCCTCCGGGTCTGAGGATGCGCAGTGATTTTTCCAGGTTCTCCCCGCCCAGGCTGTCGAGCACCACGTCGTATCCGTTCAAGATTTCCTCAAAGTCCTGGGTGCGGTAGTCCACCACCACGTCGGCACCGAGCCCGCGGACAAAATCGGCGTTGGAAGTGCTGGCGGTGGTTGCGACGGTAGCGCCGAGATGCTTGGCAAGCTGAATGGCGATGGACCCGACCCCGCCGGCACCAGCGTGGATGAGGACTTTCTGCCCTGGCTGGACCTTGCCCCGCTCAACGAGGGCCTGCCAGGCGGTGAGGGCCACCAAGGGCAGCGAGCCGGCCTCAACCATGCTGGCGGTCTTGGGTTTCAGGGCCAGGTCCTGCTCAGCGACTGCGATCCGTTCGGCAAACGTGCCGATCCGGTCCTTGTCGGGGCGGGCGTAGACCTCGTCGCCGGCCTTGAACCTTGTCACCGCGGCGCCAACGCGCAGCACGGTGCCCGCAACATCGTTGCCGAGGGTCAAGGGAAGTTTGTAGGGAAGGATTTGCTTGAACTCTCCCAGCCGGATTTTGTCATCCAACTGGTTCAGCCCGGCGGCCTGGACCTGCACCAGTACGTCGCGCTCGCCGACCGCCGGCTCGGCAACCTGGGCTTCGTGCAGGGGTTCCTTGTATTTGGTAATGACGAATGCGCGCATGGGGCGATGCTCCTTCGGTGGGGCTCTGGTGTGGAGGCGGACTGTGGCGTCAGCGACGCCCTGTTATGGCTGGAACGCGTCGCGGCAACGGTTGGATTTCCGTGCCGCGACGCAATCCTGGATCCTGCGTTGCGCCGGTCCTCAGCCCTTGACGAGCTGCGGGTAGAGAGCTTCGATCGGAGCGCTGAGTCCGGCTTTGAGCTGCACCGACGTTTCATCGGCAAGGACCTCGTAGTCGCCGGCCTCGACGGCATCCAGTACCTTGGCGACCAGGTCCGCTGGGTTCATCTTGGTGGTGGCGGCGTCCTTGGCCATGGCGGTGTCGACGTAGCCAACATGGACGCCTACTACGTGCACGCCTTGGGGATCGAGTTCCAAGCGCAGGGAGTTGGTGGCCGACCACAGGGCCGCCTTGGTGGCGCTGTAAATGCCGCCCACGGCGTACCAGCTCATCGCGGAATGGATATCGATGAGGATCGATTCCTTCTTCGCCGAGAGGATTGGGGCGAACGCTCGGGCGAGGAACAGCGGGCCCAGGAAGTTCGTCTCGACGTTGGTCCTGATTTCCGCGTCAGTATGGGTGAGGATGCCGGGGCTTGCTACCGAGGCGCCCGCGTTGTTGATCAACACCGTGACGTCTCCGGCCGCCTCAACTGCGGCGCGAATCGATACGGGGTCGGTGACATCCAGGGTCAGGGGCACGATCCGCTTGTCGTCCCAGCTGCGTGGCGTGCGGGCTGTGGCGTAGACCTTGCTGGCGCCGCGGGCCAAGGCTTCGTTGACGAAGTGGGTGCCGATGCCGCCGTTCGCGCCGGTGACCAGGACAACTGCTCCGGTAAGTGTCTGCATTTGAAGGGGCCTTTCGTGGGGTGTCTGAGGTTTTCACTAGATGCGGATACTGCTCTGCAATTAGTGAATGTACTCATAACTGATTGCACTCAGACAATATTCCCACGAAGGTTTTCGGGCCACTGTCAGCCGGCACCACCCCGGCTCAAGGGCCCGTTGTGTCGGTCTGGTGGGTGCCGCCGGCTCCGGTCCTAAGCTTGTTCGCGAAACCTGGCCTTGAAGGTTAGGAGCTGCGAACAAGCTTAGGATTCGTGCGAGGGAGCGGCCCCGCGGACCCAACCCGTTCCACCAATGGCCCCAACTGACCGCGGAGCCAACCAGCCCCAACAACGTCCCCTACGAAGCCGCCCGCAGCAGGTCCTGGGCGTGGCGTTGAAGTTCCCGCGGGTGGAACGGCTTGCCGAAGAAGCCGGTCGCGCCTGCGTCCTTGCTGGTTTCGGGGCAGTCTGGGTCCTCGCTGGCGCTGATCACCAATACTGGAGCTTCGCTGAACAACCTGATCTGGCGGATGACTTCCAGGCCGGAGAAGCCTGGCAGGTCCATGTCGGTGGTGATGAGCGCAGCCTGTAGCTCCTGCGCCGCAGCCACCCCGGCTGGTCCAGTGGCGGCGGTGTGGACGGTGAAGCCGCTACGTTGCAGGACGATGCCGATCAGGCGGCAAATGTCCGGATCGTCTTCGATGACCACTGCGGTGGGTGCGTTCATGGCAAGTCCTAGTTGGTGGTCTGGGGAGTTGTCTGCGGGGCCGGTTCAGCGTAGCCGATGGTGAGTGAGTCCATCACCGTTTGTCGGGTGAACACGCCAGTGCCGGCGGCCGTTTCGGTCAGCAGGTCGAAGGTGAAGACCACTCGGGTGCTGGTGGCACCGGGGTTGGCGGGGATCTGCAGTGCCGACCAATAGGCATGGGGCGCGTCGATGGCGAAGTCGCCGGTGTCGTTGGCCAGGACCGTGTTCAGCGAGTCCACCCGGGCGTTGAACCGGGTGATCTTGATGCTGCGGCCGCCGGTGGAGCCCACCACTTTGGCGCTGACCTGGACGATCGGGGTGCTTGCTGCAGTCCACGCGGTGGCCTTTTCGGCGGTCCAGTAGTCAACCACCAGCTGGTTCTCCGCGGCGCCCAGGGTGTGGCTGGCCGAGCCGGTGGCCAGGTCATTTGGGGTGACGGGGGTGGCCACGATGGGTGTCACGGCGGCGGCTTGCTCCGGCACCGCGGCGCTGGTGGTCTCTGCTGCCGGCGCCCCGGTGGGTCCGGGCAGGCCGGGGAGCGAGCAGCCGCTGAGGCCCAGAACCGAGGCCAGCGCCAGTGCCGGGAGCAGGGCGGTGAACGTACGACGGCGGGTGGTGCGGGCAGCAACGACGGTGGAGGCCATGGGGGTGGTTCCTTAGGACGGGAGGGCTGGGCGGATCGGGTGGTGGCTGGCGAAGCTCAGGAGTGGAAACCGCGGTGGCTGCGGAGGGTCTTGCGGAGCATGAAGACCGTCTGGACCATGGTGGTGATGTACAGGATGGGCCAGCCGATGGACAGGATGGCGGAGCGGAGGTCAACGGGCATCTCGAGCCAGGCGAATACCACTCCGGCTGCCACCACGGCCAGGACCACGGCGGGCATCAGGTGGGCAGAGCCGGATCCGCGTTCGGCGCGGGCTTGCGCGGCCCAGTTGTCTGTCTGGGTGCTGGCGAAGAACTTGGACCAGGCCCTGACGAAGTGGCCCATCCGGAGCCAGAGATACGCTTCGGCGGGGAAGGCCAGCAGGGCGAAGGCGATGTCCCGGCCGGACTTTCCCTTGATGGACAGGGCAATGCGGAGGTTCAGCAGGATCGCTACCACCGGCGGGATCAGCCATACGGGGTAGAACACGTAGGCATGGATGCTGAGGGACGCGGCCAGCAGCATCATGAACGAGATCCGGGTGAGGATGTTGATCACCATGGAGATGTTCTCGCTCCAGCGCAGCCGCAGGTTGGGGTGCAGCGGTTGGCCCGGCGTGTTGCTGCGCTGGCCCGGCCACATCAGGTCGATGGCGCCGTAGTTCCACTTGACCTGCTGGCCGTCCAGGGACCGGAGGGTGTTCATGCCGCCCACGGAGGCACGGGCCGAGGCGGAGATCTTGGTGGCGTAGCCAAGGTTCTTGATCTGCAGGGACAAGAGTGAGTCCTCCACCTCTGAATCCTTGACCCAGGGGGTGGATTGCCGGTTGTCCACCATGACGTTCTTCAGCGCGGTCATGGAGAGCAGGGAGCACTGTCCGCCCAGGACTGCCATGTTGCGGCCGCGGAGCAGGTTGTCCATGTTGAAGGCGGCGAACTGGGCGCGCTGGCCGGCGGTGAGGAAACGGGCGGTGAGGCCCTTCTTTGCCGTCTCTTCAACGGTGTAGATGGCAGAGATTCCGCCGATCCGTGGATCGCTGAGGATTTCCTGTTCCAGTGTTTCCACCGCGTACTGGTCCACCACGGTGTCGCCGTCCACGCCCAGGAAGTAGTCGAAGTCCTCGCTGACCTGGGCGAAGCCGTAATTGAGGGCGCCAACCTTCTTGGCCTTGTTCACGCCGATGTCGTGCACGAATACTTCGGTGAACTGGGTGGTGTCGCGGTAGGTCCGCTGGTGCGGGCCGGCGAATTCGCGGGCAATGTAGAAGGTTTCGTCGTCGGTGTTGTTGATGACCACGTGGATGACGTCGGGGAGTCGGGTCTGGGCCAGCAGGGCGGTCAGCACCTCGGCAATGCTTTCCTCCTCGTTATAGGCGGGGATGACGCACGCGATGGAGGCGCGGCGGGTGGCTGGCTGCGCGTCCCTACCTGCCGTGACGGTCAGGTAGGGGGACTCCACTGCGGTTTCTGACGTGATGGTCATTGGATCCTCCAACGCTCGACGAACTGTTGTCCCCAGTGTGTAAAACCTGCATCAAGGAGTGGTGCGAAAAGCTATTAATGAATTCAGAGCACTTGCTCAAGCCCCCTTGCGTGGTCCTTGCAGGAATTCCCACCGTCCTCCCAGCTTTTGTCGGTGGCGCCGCGTCGAGACGGACGACGGCGGCAGGGTGCGGTGAGAATGGGTGCCATGAACAGTTCACGAGGCGCCATGCGCCAGGAGCGGGGAGTGGCCCGGTGACGCTGTCGGCACGGGGCGGGGCGCTGTTGCTGGTAAATCCGGCCGCTGGCCGTGGTCGAGCCTCGAGGCTCTATCCTGCGGTTGCCGAGGCACTCCGGGTTGCCGGCTACGCGCCGAGAATCGTGGTGACAGACAGCCTCGCGGGGGCAACAGCCAGTGCACGGGAAGCGCCATCAGGAACCCTGGTGGCAGCCCTGGGCGGAGACGGATTCCTCGGCGCAGCAGCAACAGGTGCCAGTGCGTCGGGTGCCGTCCTGCTGCCCCTGGCCGGCGGGCGCGGGAACGACACCGTGCGCAGGTTCCGGCTTGGCTCGGACCCGGTCCGCACCGTGCAAAAAATCCCGCGGTTGGTGGTCCGTCCCACCGATCTGGGCCTGCTCAACGGCCACCCGTTCCTCGGCGTTGCCAACGTAGGCCTGGACGGCCTCGCCAACGAATACGGCAACAGCACCGCGCTGAATCTCGGTTCCCTGAGCTATCTCTATGGTGGGCTGAAGGCGTTCCGTGGCTGGCAGGACGTGACCTTCACCGTCACCACCGATGGCAGGCAGACATCGTCGCCGGGGTGGTTTGTGGCAGTGGGAAACGTGGGCCAATACGGCGGCGGACTCCGCATTTGCCCTGCGGCGAGGGCCGACGACGGCCTGCTGGATGTGGTCAGCCTGGGCCGGACGTCAATCCCGCGCGTTGTCACCACTTTCCTGCGTGCATTCACCGGCAGCCATCTGGGGCAGCCGGGCGTCACGTCCAGTCGCGGCACCGTCGTCACCATCAGCGCGGATAGGCCGTTGAACGTGTACGCCGACGGCGAATGGGTGGGCAGCCTGCCCGCAACGGTGGACATTCTGCCAGCGGCAGTCAGGGTCCTCGTGGCGCGGGACTCGCCAGCGTTCGCCAGCGACTAAGAGGCGGGAAAAACGTGGTGCAACGGCGCGGCCAGGGTGTGCCCGTCGAAGGGTCCTGGTGCCGCGAGGCCAACTGCGGCGCTGGTGACGACCACCAGGGGGTCAACGCCGTCAGTCACCAGGACGCTGGTGACCTGAGACATCGGCATCGGAACCGAGCCGAGAATGTCGCCGTCGGCGGAGTAGATATCGAGGCGGGACCCGCCCCACACCGCATTCCAGACGCGCCCTGCGGCGTCAACGTGCATGCCGTCCGGCGACCCGCCCGGCACCTCGGCAAACAGTTCAGTTGAGGCCGGGTCCGCGAGGGTGGTGCGCAGGATCCGGCCGGCAGCTGAGTCGGCCACTAAAACAGAACCGTCGGGGAGGAACGTTGGGCCGTTCGGGATGTCGATACCCGTCAGGACTTGCCGGAGGTCGCCGGAGACCGGATCCCAACGCCAGACCGAGCCCTCCGGCGCTGACTCGTCATGGACCATGGTGCCGAACCAGAACGTTCCATCTGGGGCGAAGCTGCCGTCGTTGACCCGGTGCCGCGCGCTATCGAGCCCGGTTGTTGCCAGCATCTGCGGGGCGTTGGGGTCCGTCAAATCCGCGATCCCGGTACCCAGTGCCCCGATCAGATGACCAGAAGCGTCCTGCTCCACGACGCCTAGGGGCACCGAGTGATGTTGCACCAAGGCTGCCTGAGGTTGGGACTCCGGCGACCACGCGTACAGCTCACCACGAAGCAGATCCACCCAGTGGACCGTGCCCCCAATGATCCGGAGGCCTTCGCCCAGTTGGTGGGCGTGGGAGCTGAGAATCTGCCATTCACTGCTGGCCATGTGCCCTACTTCTTCGTCAGTCGGTAGCGCTCGATCTGTTTCAGCCGCCGCTGGAGGCTGTCGCGCCTGGGGTGTGGGACGGCGTCGGGCGCTTCCGCGGTGAGATCGATATGGTCGGTGCCGTACTGCCAGAGCAGCAGGTCATCAAGGAGCCGGTCGGGGCCGGGGGAGTAGCGGTGGTCGAGGGCCTTGCGGACCTCGGTGATGCGGTTGGCGCTCAGCAGCCCGGCCAGCTGGACGGTCTGGTTGAGTCCGTGCGCGGCCATCAGCTCCGCGGCCCAGCCCCAGTCGTCATCCACCTTCCGGTCCACATGCGGCAGGAGGGTGCGCCAGACGTCCCGGATCCGGTTGGGGGTCAGTGGTGCAGCCCCCTCGCCCTCCATGTCCCAGTAGCTGCGCACCTGTTCGTAGCTTTCGTGCAGGTCCGCGAAGGCAGTCTCCACGGTTTCCAGCATGGCAGCCGTGGCAGTGAACTGACGGTCAAAGTGCGGTGTCCAGGCGCGGGGGTCCTCAGCTTTGAAACGGATGTCATGCTCAATCTCGCTCCACGCGTGCGCGAAAACCGTGCGGATCTGGCACTCGAAGAAGTAGCTGCCGTTGGGCTGGATGTCCGGGTTGAACTCCTGCTGGTACTCCTTGACGGCATCATTCTGGATGGTGCGGAGGATCAGGTGCCGGCTCGAATAACCGTAGGTGCCTGATTCGATGGAGCCAATGTCCTTTTCCCGGTCGCCACGGCAGTCAAAGAGCTGCCGCTGCCGCTTGATCAGGTTGGCCACCGCCGCGTTCTCCGTTGGAAGCTTGGTGATGATTCGGACGCCCACCATGTCGTTCAGGGTGCGGAACGGGTCTGGGAACTTCAACGTTGGAGCTCCGCCTGGTTCCAACGGCGGCTCCAGCCGCGAAATTTTCTCCCGGAACGAGGCCACAGACTTGGTCCGTCCCGTGACGAACAAGGGTGTGACTTCGGTGTCCTTGAGCATGTCCCGCATGATCAGCAGGACGTCCCGGGTTACACGCTTCAGGGCAGGCCGAACGCGGGTATAGATCTCCACATTGTGCGCCACGGATTCGCGGAGCGGGGCGTCCAAGCCCTCCCAGTTAGTCGGCATGGACCCAGCTTACGGCCGGGGTGCGACAAGCTGCCGGAACTGCAACGCTAGATTGCGCCCGCCGACGTGGACCCGCGCACCACCAGCGAACTCTCCAGCGTGACCTCTGCCCGCTCCAGCACCTCGCCTTGCATCAGCCGGCGCAGGAGGGCGCCCGCTTCGAGTCCCAGGGGCGCTGCCGGTAGGTGCACGCTGGTGAGGCCGGGGCTGCTCGTGGCCGAATAGGGCAGGTCATCGAAGCCTGCCACCGCCAGCTCTTCCGGAATGCGGACGCCAGCCACCCGCGCCTCCTGCAGCACGCCGTAGGCGTGCGTATCAGTACTGCAGACGACGGCGGTCACACCCGCGCGCTGCCAATCAGGCCACGCGGCGGCGAAGGCAGCCGCGGCAGCGCCGACGTCGATGGTGGTTTCCACCGTATGCTCGGCAGCCACCTCAATTCCCAAGGTTGCGGCCTCGGCCAGGAAAGCCGCACGCCGGACCGCGAAGGTCTCGGTGCCTGTCACACTGTCCACATAGGCCACCTGGCGGTGCCCCTGGGCGGCCAAGTGTGCGGCGAGTTGGCGGGCGCCGTGCGCCACATCGAGGTTGACGGCCGGCGCGAACTCCGCCAGCCCGGGGGCGTCCAGCAGCACCAGTGGTCCGGAAATGGAGAGGTCCGCCAGAAAGCTGGAGTTGGGCGCATCCACCAGCAATCCCGCGGGGCGCAGCGACATGAGCCGGCGCACGTCTGCGGCCAGTGGAAACTGGCCGGAGTCGGTGACGGACAGCAGCAGTTGGTAGTCGGCGCCAAGCGCTTCGCGGACGCCGCTGATGACCTTGGCAAAGAAGGGGTTGGAAATATCGGGTGCCACCAGGATGACGATGGAACTAACGCCCTTGGCCAGTGAACTGCCGATGCCGTCCACCACGTAGCCAAGCTCGTCGATGGCTGCCCGGACCTTGGCGAGGTTGTCCGCGGAGACCCGGCCCGCCGTCTTGCCATTGGCCACCAGCGAGACGGTGGCAACCGAGACCCCCGCCTGCTCGGCGACCATGGCCGCCGTCGTCCGCCTGGTGGGGCGGGTTCGTGCTGGCTGTTGCCCCTGCTTCGCCGGATCCATACCACGATGGTACGGGCTTGCGCGGAGCCCAGCCAGCGCATGGCGTCAAGCGCTTGACCTCGGCTAACGTCAAGCGCTTGACGTTGTGCTGTGTCCAATGTCATGATCGTCTCCTGAACCTGAATCGACCTGCCCCCCGCAGGCCCCAATGACGTGGAGAAATTGAGATGGCATTGAACCCCCAGTCCGCAGCCAAGAAGATCATCCTTGACTGCGATCCCGGGCACGATGACGCGGTGGCGCTGCTGCTGGCGCACGGCAACCCGGACATCGAACTACTGGCCGTCACCACGGTGGTCGGCAACCAGACGCTCGAAAAAGTCACCCGCAACGCCCTGTCCGTGGGCACCATTGCCGGCATCACCGGCGTCCCCTTCGCTGCCGGCTGCGACCGCCCGCTGGTCCGCGCCATCGAAACGGCGCCGGACATCCACGGCGAGTCCGGCATGGACGGCCCCGCGCAGCCCGAGTCCACCATTGAACTGGACCCCCGCCACGCCGTCGACCTCATCATCGAGACCATCATGGCGCACGAGCCCGGCACCGTGACCCTGGTTCCCACCGCAGGCCTGACCAACATCGCCATGGCCGCCCGCAAGGAACCCCGCATCGTGGAGCGGGTCAAGGAAGTTGTCCTCATGGGCGGCGGCTACCACGTGGGCAACTGGAGCGCCGTGGCCGAGTTCAACATCATCATCGATCCCGAAGCCGCGCACATTGTCTTCAACGAGAAGTGGCCCGTGGTGATGGTGGGCCTGGACCTCACCCACCAGGCGCTCGCCACCCCCGAAGTTGTCGAAAAGATCGCCGCGATCGGCACCGGACCGGCAAGGTTCGTCCGGGAACTGATGGACTTCTTCGCCGCAACCTACAAGGACGCCCAGGGCTTCGACTACCCGCCCGTGCATGACCCCTGCGCCGTGGCCTACGTCATTGATCCCAGTATCGTCACCACCCGCAAAGTCCCCGTTGACATCGAACTCCAGGGCAAGCTCACCCTGGGCATGACCGTTGCGGACTTCCGCGCCCCGGCACCGGCCGATTGCAACACCAGCGTGGCAGTGGACCTCGATCACGCCCGCTTCTGGGATCTCGTCACCGACGCGCTGATCCGCATTGGTGACCCGTTCGACGGCGGCACCTCAGTCAGCGCGTCCGTTTCCACCGGAGAGGCCAAGTAAGTTGTCCACCACCGTTTCCACCCCCACCAGCCGCGGCAACGTTGCCGCACTGATGACAGCCCTGCTGGCCGCCTGTGTGGCGTTCCAGCTCAACGCTTCGATGCTCAGCCCGGCCCTGGTCACCATGGGCAAGGAACTCAACGCCGACCAGGCCGTCATTGGCCTGTCCCAGACGTGGTTCTTTACCGCTGCAGCGCTCTTCTCCCTCTTCCTGCCCCGCCTAAGCGACATCATCGGCCGCAAAAAGGTCCTGCTCGGCATGATGCTGCTCATGGCCGTCGGCTCGGTCATTGCCGCGCTTGCACCGGACGTGACCTGGCTCTTCGTGGGCCGGATCATCCAGGGCATCAGCGGCCCCACCGTGCCGCTCTGCCTCATCATGCTGCGCTCCGCCGTCAGCAACCCCCGCAAGTACGGCACCCTGATGGGCCTCATTACGGCCGTGAACGGTGGCGTTGCTGGCTTGGACTCCTTTGTGGGTGGCTACTTCGCGGAGCACTACGGTTTCCGCAGCATCTTCTGGTTGATGGTTGTCCTGGCCCTGGTGGCCACGGCCCTGATCGCCTTCCTGGCCACCGAGAGCAAGCCTGCTGCCGGTACCACCATGGACTGGCTGGGTGTCTTCTTCATTGTGATCGCCGTTGGCGCCCTGCTGACTGCCCTCAACGAGGGCGCCAAGCTGGTGGGCGCTTTCTCCAGCGGCACCCTGCTGCTGAGCCTCTTCCTGATTGTGGTGGCCGTCGCTGCGTTCTACGCGTTCTGGCGGACCGAACAGCGCACCAAGACGCCCATGGTGGAAACGGTGCACCTCCGCCAGCGCGCTACGTGGGCTCCGCTGCTCACCACCACGCTGACCATGACCGGTATCTTCGCCGTCATCAACGGCATTGTCCCGGCCTTCGTGCAGGCTGCCGATCCCGGCTTCGGCGTTGGTCCCACCGAGATGTCGCTGCTCATCCTGACGCCTTACGCGCTGCTGGGCTGGCTCTTTGGCCCACTCAGTGGCCGGTTGGCTCCGGTGTGGGGTTACACCAAGGTGCTGCGCATTGGCCTGGCCGGCAGCGTGGTGGCGTTGGCGATCATCGCCTTCTTCGGCCTGAACAGCCTGCCCATGATGATTGTTGGCACTGTCTTGCTGGGCATCATGTACGCCGGTACCGTCAACATCATGCTCAACGGACTCGGCGTGGTCCTCTCGCCCGCAGGCAACCCCGGCTTCCTGCCCGGCATGAACGCGGGTGCCTTCAACCTGGGCGCCGGCCTCAGCTTCCTGATCCTTCCCGCGGTGCTCGTTGCCACCGCGTCCCTTGGCGATGCCAGGGCCTCCTACCTCACCGTCATCGTGGTGGGACTGGTCCTCACCGTCGCCGCGTTTGCCGCCTCGATGCTGATCCCCAAGCCGGTTGAGGCTGAGGTGACCGCATGAGCGCCGCAACAAACACCGCTGGCCGGATCGTCGTCGTAGGCTCCCTGAACGCGGACCTGACCATCTACTGTGAGCGGCTGCCGCAACCCGGCGAGACCGTGCACGGCAATGGTTTCGCCGTGAACCCTGGCGGCAAGAGCGCCAACCAGGCCGTGGCCGCCGGCAAGCTGGGGGGCCAGGTCAGCCTGGTGGGCGCGGTGGGCGAGGACTCCAACGGCGCGATGCTTCGCGACTCTGTTGCCAGCGCCGGTGTGGACATCCAGCACGTGCGCAACGCCGCGGAGCCAACTGGTGTGGCGGTCATTGCCGTGGACGCCAGCGGCGAAAACAACATCATCATCTCCGCCGGTGCCAACGGCAGCCTGACCCCCGCCGACGTGGCGGGTGCCTCTGCGGCGATGGCGGGCGCCGCCGTCGTGAGCCTGTGCCTCGAAGTGGGGATGGAGACCGTGACCGCCGCGGCACAGGCAGGGCACGACGCCGGCGCAACAGTCCTGCTGAACCTCTCGCCGTACGCGGAAATCCCCGCAGCCCTGGCCGGCCTTACCGACGTGCTGCTGGTCAACGCGCACGAGGCAGCACTGTTCCTGGATTCGGACGTGCCCGGGCCCGACGGAGCGTTGGCGGACTGGGACGCTGTCCGGCTGCGCTTCGCCGAGCACGGTGTGCAGCGGATCCTGGTGACCCTGGGTTCGGCCGGCTCCATGGTGCTGGACTCCGTTGGCGATGCTGGCGCTGCTCCTGGTGCCGGCCAGGTGACTCGGATTGCTCCGACCACTGTGAATGCCGTGGATACCACCGGAGCCGGCGATGCATTCACCGGTGCGGTGGCTGTCAGGCTCGCTGCCGGGGATTCCCTTGCTGCCGCCGCCACGTTTGCCTCCGTTGCAGCTGCCCTGGCCACCACGGCCAAGGGCACGCAGGCAGCGTACCCGTCGGTGGCGGACGTTCACGCCCGCCTGGCCACAGCATAATCCCCTCCCGATCCCGGGCCGCCAACCCGTCCCGCCGTGACTGCACCCCTCAGCTGCGGCCTAGTTCCCCACTCATCTGCCAGGCACCCCCCTGTAGTCTCAGCAGATGACTGGGTTCAGGCGTCGCGCGTTCCTCGTTTTCGCGACGTCGGCGGCCGGGCTGGCTGCGTGCACCCCCACCAGCCAGCCCGGCTTAGATCCCGCCACCGCAAACCCTGGCCTCCGGGAGGATCCTTTGCCTCAGTTCACCGTGCAGCGGCACCGCTACGAGTACGGGGCGGATCCGAGCCAGTGGGGTGAGCTGTTCCTGCCTGACCTCGCACCACATGAGCAGCACGCCGGCGTAGTGGTGGTCATCCACGGCGGTTACTGGCGCTCGCAATACGGCGCGGAGCTTGGAGTTCCACTGGCCCAAGACCTGGCCGAACAAGGCTTCGCCGCCTGGAACCTTGAGTACCGCCGCATGGGCAATGGCGGCGGCTGGCCGCAGACGTTCCTTGACGTCCTGACCGGCGTGGACAAGCTGCGCGAGCTGTCCACGCTGCACTCCCTTGATCTGGGTAAAGTGGTGGCGCTGGGCCATTCCGCGGGTGGGCAGCTCGCCGTGTGGGCGGCTGGCCGGGGTCGGCTTGCAGGGCTGGGGTTGGCAGGACCTGACGACGCGGAGCTGGCACGACTCGCCAGCTCACCCAATGCAGTTCGACTGACAGGGGTGGTCAGCCAGTCCGGCGTGCTCAACCTTGCCGAGGCGGAAAAACTCAACCTCAGCAACGGTGCGGTGGACAACCTGCTGGGCGGGACGTCGTCGGACTTCCCGGAGCGGCACCGCCTCGCCGACCCCATGGCCGCCTTGCCGCTGGCCGTGCCCGTCTACGCCGTGCATGGCGAGGACGACACCACCGTCCCCACGGTCATGTCCACCAGCTATGTGGACGCCAGCCAGTCAGGTCCGGTTCCTGCCATGTTCGTCAGCGTCCCAGGTGACCACTTCGCCCTGATCGACTCCGCCGCCGAAGCCTATGTGCGCTGCCGCGAGCTTGTGGCGTCGCTCCTGGCGTAACCCTCCCGGAGTTTTTACGACGGTTCGGGCAATCCTCCCGGAGTTCTGGCGACACCCAGTACGTCCAAAGCGGCCAAATCTGGCAGAGTATGGCCATGCTCACAGTTATTGGCGAAGGCCTCGTCGACGTAGTCCAGCGCGCCTCCGGAACCGAAGTCCACGTGGGCGGAAGCCCGCTCAACGTCGCGGTGGGCCTGGCCCGGCTCGATCACCCGGTGCAGTTCATTGGCCGCTACGGCAAGGACGCGTACGGCGAATCGGTGGCCGCGCATTTGCGCGCCAGCTCCGTGATGCTGCCGCAGGCCCCGGACGAGCTGCCCACCAGCGTGGCAACCGCCGTGATTGACGACGACGGCGCCGCCACCTACACGTTCGACCTCGCCTGGGAGCTGCCCGGCCTGGCCGACCGGCTCGCCTTCATGCTGCAGGGCACCACCCTGCTGCATACCGGCTCCATTGCCACGATGCTGGCACCGGGCGCAGCCGACGTGTTGGCCGCCGTCGAGCACGCCCACCCGTCCGCTACCATCAGTTTCGATCCCAACTGCCGCCCCAGCATCATCACGGACGTGGACTTTGCGCGGGAACAGACCGAGAAGTTCGTGGCGCTCGCCGACGTGGTCAAGGCCTCGGACGAGGACCTGCAGTGGCTGTACCCGGGCCAGGACGTGCTGGAATCCGCACGGAAATGGCTGGCCCTGGGCGGCTCAAACGGCGGCTCGGAGGGGCCAGCCCTGGTGGTGGTGACCCGCGGCGCCGCAGGGCCCTGGGGCGTCAACGCTGCGGGTGAAGCGGAGTTCCCGGCACCCAAGGTGGACATTGCCGACACCGTTGGTGCAGGGGATTCGTTCATGGCCGCACTGGTATCCGGCGTGGTGGATCGTGGCTTGGCGGGGGCACAGAACCGGGACGCGCTGCGGGCGCTCCCGGCCGAAGGGCTTGCCGAACTCCTGGCCGAGGCCGCGCGCGCTGCCGCGATCACTGTTTCACGGTCCGGCGCCAACCCGCCGTCGCGCGCGGAACTGGACGCAGCACCGCGCAGCTGAGCCGAAACGCGCCGTACCCGCCCTCACCACTGGTGGAGAGGCGGGTACGGTGCTGACGGAAAAGCAGGTACAGCGGCGGTGTGGTCAGTCCTTGCCCAAGCCCGCCGCGGAGATCTTCTCGCCCGTAACTTCGTTCAGGGGAGCGAGGTTGAAGATCCCGTTGATGTCGGCCTGCTTGGTGGTTCCTGCAGTGACGCCGTCCGCGAGGAGCTTCTGGTAGCTGCCAGCCAGCGGATCCGTGGTAAACACGATGTTCTTCAGCGACCGCTCGATCACGTCCGCCTTGAGTTCGGCGCCGGCGGCTTCCTTCAAGGCGGCGTTGATGACGGTGGCCTTCTCCGTGGCGGAAGCGGTGTTGAGCCAGTCAACGGACTTGGCGTGCCCCTTGAGGAGTGCCTTCACGGTATCGGGGTGCTCGGCCGCGAACTTCTTGTTAACAATCAGGATGGTGGTGGGGAACTCGCCCGGCTTGCCGGTCAGGGAACCGTCCCAGAGGTCCTTTTCATCCACCAGCACCTTGGCTCCGGCGGTCAGTACCAAGCGCGAGGCCCAGGGCTCGGGCAACCATGCGCCGTCGAGCTTTCCGTCCTGGAACAGTTTGAGGGTCTGCGCGTTGTCGGTGGGGTTGATGGCCACATCGCCGCTGCCGTCCACGTTGGTTTTGTAGCCCTGCGCAGCCAACCAGGCGCGTAACGCAACGTCCTGGGTGCCGCCGAGCTGAGGCGTAGCCAAGGTCTTTCCGCGCAGGTCAGCAGCGGAATTGAGCTCAGGTTTGACCACCAGTTGGGCGCCACCGGCGGCGGCCCCTGCGATGATCGAGATCGACTCGCCCTGGCTCTTCACGAACGAGTTGATGGCCGGGTTGGGGCCGATGTACGTGGCGTCGATGGCGCCCGCGTTCAGCGCCTCAATGGCGGCCGGCCCGGCGTTGAACACCTGGGTGCTGAGCTTGGTGCTGCCCAGGTTGTCCGCGAGGTAGCCCTGGCTGACGCCCACCAAAGCGGGCGCGTGGGTCACGTTGCCGAAGTAACCAAGCCGCAGCTCAGCGGCCGGGTTTCCTGCCGGGGCGGCTTCCGCTGCCGGCGCGGTGTTGTTGGCGTTGACCGCTGAGGCCACGGCTACTCCGCCGCCGGCCAGCAACAGGACGGCGGCGGCGATGCCGATCTTCAGACCCAGGGGACGCTTGGGGGCGGCCTGACCGGCCACGATTCGGGTGGAACTTTGCGGACTCTTGTCCGGGGATGCTGACATGAGGATTCCTTCGGTGGGGGATGCTGAATCGAGAGTACGGAGCCCGCCCGGGGCCCACAACGGCGCGGGACGCGCACGGTCACGGGGCGTCGCGCGGGCTCAATCTGGCGTCGCGGGGCGTCACGAAAGGACACGGATCGACATCTGCGGCGGCCAGTCCGTCGGGGCGGTTGGGGTGGCATCATGGGGGCATGAGCAGCGTCACGTGTGATTTGACGATTTCCCTGGACGGCTACGTCGCCGGACCCGAGCAGAGCCTCGAGCAGCCCATGGGTGTTGGTGGTAAACGCCTGCACCGGTGGATGTTCGAAGAGCCGGACCAACACGAGTCCGAGCGGGCGGGGATCCTGGCCGCTGGCGCGTACATCATGGGCCGGAACATGTTTGCGGGCCCGGGGGACCGGGACGCATCGTGGCGGGGCTGGTGGGGTGAAGAGCCGCCGTACCATGCACCCGTTTATGTCCTCACCACCGAACCCCGCGAGCCGTTGGTGCTGTCGGGCGGCACCACCTTCCACTTCGTCGATGAGGGGATCGTGGCAGCCCTGGTGCGTGCCCGGGCTGCGGCCGGCAGCAAGGACGTGGCGATCGCTGGTGGTGCCAGCACCGCACGGCAGTACTTGGCCGCAGGGCTGATTGACGAGCTTCGGCTGCACATGGCGCCCGTGCTCCTCGGCGGTGGCGAACGGCTGCTGGACGGCGTCCCGGACATCACGCTCGAGCCCATGGAGGTCAGCGGCAGTGGCCTGGTCACGCACATCAGGTACCGGGTGGTGCACTGAAGGCCAGCCGTTTCGCCAACCCACGTAGACTGGCAGGATGCGGCTGGTAGCAAGTGACATTGATGGAACGATCCTTGGCCACGACGGCAAGATCAGCGACCGCACTGTCCGCGCCTTCCACGCGTGCCGGGACGCTGGGGTGGAGCTGGTCTTCGTGACCGGCCGGCCGCCGCGCTGGCTCTCGCCCCTGCAGGATCAGTTGGGCCACGCCGGCACCGTCATCTGCTCCAACGGGGCAGTGGTCTGGGACCTCGAAGCGGACAAAGTGGTCTCCTCGCAGGCGCTGGATCTCGCCGACGTCCTGGCAGCCCGCACCATCATCAAGGAACTCCGGCCCACGGCCAGGTTTGCGGTGGAAACTCTGGACGGCTTCCAGCTGGAACCGGGCTTCCTCGAGGACGAATCGAGCGAACTCCTTGGCGGGTTCGATCCCAAACCACTCAGCGAGACGCTCAAGAGCACCGACGCCGTGGTGAAGTTCCTGGCGATTGTTCGGGAGGGCACCCCTGACGAGTTCCTTGCCCAGGTGCGTCCCGCCGTCGGGCATCTGGCCTCGGTGACGCATTCCGCGCCGTCGGTTGCGCTGCTGGAACTCTCGCGGCCGGGCCTGAACAAGGCCGTTACCCTGGCGGGCTACGCCGCGTCATTGGGGATCGACGCCGCGGATGTGGTGGCCTTCGGTGACATGCCCAACGACATCGAGATGCTCCGCTGGGCAGGCCACGGGTACGCGATGGCCAGCGGGCATCCGGACGCCATCCGCGCTGCCGGCCAGCAGGCGCCGCATTTCGACGACGACGGCGTGGCCCAGGTCCTCGAGGCGCGGCTTGCTGAGTTGGGCGTTCCGCTGTCCTGACGGGCCGCCGTCGAACGTTTCCCAGCTGGGGTTCAGCTGGCGCTCATTCCACGTTTACCTTTGCGCCCTAGGTTGGAGAAGAAGATCCCCCTTCGACCTTAGGCGTCACCATGGCAAAGAACGTGGACCACACATTGGCCGAGCGGCCCCTACGCGCCGCCACCCCTGCGCCGCACTGGAAAAACCTGCGGCCGGGCCAGCGCGTGAGCGTGCTGCTGGCGCCCGGGTTCAGCACCGACGGCCTGGTGGATGCTCTAACGGCGGATCACACCACCGTCTGGGTCATTCTGGACGGCGGCCGCGGCCGGACGCTGTTGCACTGCAGCGACGGCGTGGAGATCTTGCCGCACGAGGGCTGACCCTCGGGTACGCTCGGCCTGTGACCCTGCCGTTCTTCCGCACTACCGACACCGCAGCCATACCCATAGCCATGGCGCACCGCGGTTTCTCGCGTGCCGGGCTGGAAAACTCCATGACAGCTTTTCGGGCGGCGGCGGACCTCGGCTACCGGTACCTGGAAACGGACGTCCACACCACGGCGGACGGCGTGCTGCACCTCTTCCACGACGACACCCTGGACCGGGTGAGTGATGGGCGGGGCAAGCTTGCGGAGCTCACGGCGCAGGACGTTGCCGCAGCGCGGATCGGCGGGGTGGAGCGCATTCCGCTGTTCGATGAACTCGTCACTGAGCTACCCCAAGCCCGGCTCAACTTGGACGTCAAGGACTGGCAGTCGGTGCCGAGCCTGGCTGAGGCCATTGAGCGCCACGGCGTCCACGATCGCGTCCTGGTCACGAGTTTTTCCGATCGACGACGGCGGGCGGTACAGAAATTGCTCAGTCGCCCGGTCGCGGGTTCAGCGGGGGTCCTGGGCAACGGGCTCTTCACGCTGCTGGGACCCGTGCTGCCCGGTGCCGCCTTCCGGCCCCTGATGCGGCGGGTGCTGGGCGGGGTTCAGGCGCTGCAGGTACCGGTGCGTTTCCGGGGGCTCACGGTGGTTACGCCCGCGTTCCTCCGCCGGGCCCACAGCCTGGGCCTGGTGGTGCATGTCTGGACCGTCAACGAACCAGACGAGATGCGCCGGCTGTTGAACCTTCGCGTGGACGGCATCGTCACCGACAGGGCGGATCTGCTCAAGGCCGTCCTGGTGGATCGCGGACAGTGGGCGGCGTAGCTGGTCAGCGCAGCTGCTGTGGCTTGGGCGCACCAGCATTGGTCTCGGTCTCAGCCGCGGTGGGTAGGAGCTCGGGCTCGGGGGCTGCCAATGCTTTGCTCCACGTGGCCCAGTCCTGCGGCCGGACCGATGGCCGGCCCAGGAGGTAGCCTTGGCCAGCGCTGATCCCCAGCTCGGTGAGGGCAGCGAGTTCACCTTCAGTTTCGATGCCCTGCGCCACCAGAGTGCTGCCGATCTGCTCGGTGAAGTCCACCAGGCAGGCGGCAAGGGCGTACTGCAGGCGTTCGGTGTCCACGCCACCAATCACGCTGCGGCCCACTTTAACGAAGTCGGGGCGCAGATGGATCATCCGGCTCAGGGCGCCGGCTCCGGAGTGGGTCTCGTCTACGGCGAGCCGCAGTCCTTGCTCGCGCAGCGGCGTGATGGCCGCGACAAACAGTTCATATTCCGAATCAGGAATACTTTCGGTCAACTCCAACACCACGCGGTTGATGGGGAGATCGATGTGCGCGAACAGTTCCGGCAACCGGGGGTCAATGCAGGACGTGGGCGAAATGTTCAGCGAAATGTACAGGTGCGGGGCGAGGTCTCGGGCAGCAGCGGCAGCCGACCCGAGGGCGGAGAATTCGAGGTTGGCGCCCAACCCCACGGCAGCAGCTTCGGCAAACCAGAGTTCGGCAGCGGCGCCGTCGTCGCTGACGAAGCGCGAGAGGGCTTCCACACCCACCACGTCATTCTGGGCCAGGCCGTAGATGGGCTGGAAGGCGGTCATGAGCATCTGGTTTTCCAGCAGCGCGCTGATCCGGGACATGCTCTGGATGGAGTCCATCTGCTCGGCAATCTTCGGCGGCAGCGCCGGTGCGGTCAGGGTGTGTGAGCCCTGAGACTGGGCAGTGGCCCCAGCATCCAGACGCCTCGCTTCGAGGAAGTAGTCGAGCAGTGCGCGCTCGGGGACGCCTGGATTTTCCTCCAGGCTGTTGCTCAGGCGCTGGCGGATGGCGGCTCCGGCAGGATCCGAATCCGACAGGACGGTGGCGATGATGCCCCATGCTTGTACGCGAACTGACACTAGCGACGCCCCCTCTGACGAAGCAATGGACTCGACGGCCACCGTGAACATTCACGGTGGGTTTGTTGTGCTTGCCCCTGCTGATGCGGCGGTGAGAATCACAGGCCGCAGGATGATCGTATCCCGGCGCGGCGGAAACTGCAGCACGGTCAGGACTGCGGGGCACAATCGCGCGGTGGCGCGGCCAGGAGCGCCGGAACGTTCTCTGGTGGGACCGGCCTGCTGAAGTAGTAGCCCTGCGCACTGAGGCACCCTAGATCGCGCAAGATCTTGGCCTGTTCAGCCGTTTCCACGCCCTCCCAGACGGCTTCCAGGCCGCAGGCGCGGACCAGCTGCAGCACTGCCGCCACCAGCGCGGGTTGGCTGGGATCGGTCCCCAGGCCAATAATCAGGGACCGGTCCACCTTGACCCGGTCCACCGGGAGCCGGCGCAGGTAGCTGATGGACGAGTAGCCGGTGCCAAAGTCGTCGATTTCGATCCCTACGCCCAGGCCGCGCAGCCCGCCCAGGGAATATCGGTCCAGCTCGTTGCCCTTGACGATCGCTACTTCGGTCAGTTCCAGCACCACCTGTTCGGGCCGGACGCCCGTCTCTCGCAGGACAGTCCGGACGTCCTCGATGAACTGCAGGCTTTGCAGGTCGGTCGCCGAAATGTTGATCCGCACGGTGAAGGAGCTATCCACCACGCCGGCGTCGAGCCAGCTGCGCAGTTGCGACAACGCAGCGCGGAGTACCCATAGCCCCAGCTCGGAGATGAGCAAGGCCTCCTCGGCCAACGGAATGAACTCGTCCGGCATGATGAACCCGCGGGTAGGATGGTTCCACCGGACGAGGGATTCGACACCTTCGATCTTGCCCGTGACCAGGTCCACCACGGGTTGGTAATGCAAGGTGAGGCCGCTGCTCCTGATGGCTGTGCGCAGGTCATCCACCAGTTGCGTGCGCAGCCGGCGGACCAGCAACAGGCTGGGCTCAAAGCGGTGGAGCCGGTTCAGGCCCTCGGCCTTGGACGCGTACATGGCGACGTCGGCTTCCATCAGCATGTCTTCGGCGTTTTGATCGCCGCCACCCACGCTGAGCCCGATGCTGGCCCCGCAGCGCACGTTCCGACCAGCGAGTTGGATGGGCTCCTTCACGGCCGCCAGGATGCGGTGCCCCACAATGGTGGCCTGCTCCAAGGTTGCGGTGGGCATCAGGATGGCGAATTCGTCACCGCCAAGCCGGGCCACGACGTCGGTAGCCCGGACGGCGCCACGGATGCGTTCGCCAATGGTCACCAAGACCTGGTCGCCCGCCGTGTGGCCCAGGCTGTCGTTGATGGCCTTGAAGGAGTCGAGGTCCATCATCAGGACCGCTGGCCCTTCGCCGGCAGCAGCCGGGGTGGTCAGGGCTGCCCGCAGGGCGTCGAGGAGTGCGGCGCGGTTGGCCAGGTGCGTCAGGGCATCCTGCATGGCCATCTGCTGCATTTCCAGATGGGCTTCGTGGAGCAGTTGGGTGCGGACCTGGACGCGTTGTTCCAGTTCGGCGTAGATGACCTGGAGGTCTTCGGCCAGGAGGTTGACGCCCATGATGATGGCGTCGAGCTCATCGCGGTTTTCGGAGATCTCGATTCGGGAGCTGAGATCGCCGGACGCCAGCTGCACGATTCCTTCCAGGAGCAGTGCGAAGCGGGCGGCGTCGTCGTCGGCAAACATGAGGAGCTCCCTTCGTGTCTAGTTGATCCGAACGTTGTCGGCGTCCAGGGGCAGGCTCACAGTCACGGTGGTTCCGGCGCCCAACGTGGAGGTAACGTCGATGTGTCCGCCGTGCCGGGCAACGATGTCCCGGGTGATCGCCAGGCCCAAGCCGGTGCCCGGGATTTCGCCGGAAATAGCGTTGGAAGCGCGGTAGAAGCGGGTGAACACGTGGTCGATTTCATCGGTGGAAATGCCAATTCCCGTATCTGCGACGCTCACCGTGGCCCACTGGTTGCCGTGGACGTCTGCGTGCGACTCGCTGCCCACGTCGATCCGGCCGCCACTGGGGGTGAATTTTATGGCGTTGGACACCAGGTTGGTGAAGACGCGTTGCAACTGGACCTCGTCGGCCAGGATTTCCGGATCTTCCGGCACCGCGTCCAGGGCAATGGTGACGTTCTGCAGCTCGGCTAGGGGACGGAGCGCGGAGGCTACCAAGTCTAGGGTCTGGCCCAACCGGACCGGGGTTCGGTGCAGCAGGCTGTCGTCGACGCCCAGGTGCGAGACGCTGAGCATGTCCTCAATGAGGGTCCGCAACCGCTCGGTATTGCGCACCACGATGTCCAACATCTGGTGTACGTCGTGGGGCAGCTCATCGGTACCTTCCAGGATCATGTCCAGGTACGCCATGATCGAGGTCAATGGGGTGCGCAGTTCGTGGTTGACGGTGGCCAGGAAGTCGGTCTTGGCCTTGTCCAGTTGACGCAGTTGCTTGAGAACCTGCAGTTGGCTGTTGATGAGGTGGCTCTGGATGAGGCCGTGGGCTGCGTTGCCGGCAACGTGCTGGATCAAGCCACGTTCAGTTCCTGACCACAACCGTTCCCCGTCCAACATGGCGATCCAGATGATGCCAAACGAAGACGTCCCCTCACCCACGGGAACGGCAAGGGTTGAGGCGGCCTCCGGAAGGCTCGACGGCGGCACTTCGCCCAAGGCGGGCACAGCGGACTCGTCGGCCCCCGCCGTCGTCATGTTTTCGGTCCGCGACCAGAGGTGGTCTGCCAATTGGCGGGCCACCACGTCACTGGGCAGGGTGCCTGCGGGCGCCGGTGCCAGGCCGGGGCGATGCCACGAGGCGGTGATTGCTGGGACGCGTTGGTCCTCAAAAGTCCGCAACCACACGCGATCGGCGCCGAAAGTTTCGCCGAAACCCGCCACCACGTACTCGGCAATGAGTTGCGGATCGTTGGTGGCACGGACGGAGGCAGATACCTGGCGGAGCCTGCCGCGAAGCGCTTCCGTTTCCCGGCGCGCGGTATTTCGGCGGCTGACGTAGCTGATGAGGGCGGTGGCGCGGTGCACGAGCTCTGCAGGCGCCGGTGGTTTCGCAATGGAATCGTGGACGCCGGGACGGTCCATCGCAGCGACTTCTGCGGCCTCGGCCAGGTCAACCAGGACAAGGACCGGGGCCTCCGAGCGGGGCACGTCCACGCTGGAGTCGGCAATAATCACTGAGGGCTGCCCGTCAGCCAGCAACGCGGCCAGGCCAGGGGCGTCGGCGGTGGTCCGCACGGCGTAGTGGGCGTCGCGGAGGGCTGCCGCAATAGAGGCCAGCCGGTCGGCGTCGGGATCCGCCACAATGGCAGTGCGGGGCGCGCGGAACTCACGCGGCACGTCAGCCGCCACAATGCCCCCCTTCCCTGGTAGTTGAGTACATTGTAGGGGGATGCGGGGCTGGGGGCTCCATGGGCAATCGGCGAAGGAGCAGCATGACGGATCAGCCAGCGGAACCGGTCGAGGGAGACCTCTCCATGGATGCCCACGGCATCCTCCATCTTGTTTGGCCCAGGGGAGCGTCGATCACGGAGGCGGACGCCGAGGACGCCATGCGTCGCGTCAATGACATGTGCGGCGAGGAACGGCACCCCATGGTGGTGGACATGGCCACAACCGCCCAAGTCAGCAGGGGAGCCCGCGCCGTTTTTGGCAGACCCTGCCAAGCTTCTCGGATCGCTCTGCTGGGCTCCTCGCCGGTGGACAAGGTACTGGCAAACTTCATCCTCGGTATCAGCAAGACTCCGTGCCCCACCCGATTCTTCACCTCACGCCCTGACGCGCTGGACTGGCTGACGTCAGACGCGGACGGCACCTCCTGAACAGACGGGCTGAGCACCAAACAGCACCCACCAGCACGCGTGTCTGGCCATCCGGACATATATTGGAGCGGTGCCTTCCCCCGCAGAACCTGCCAAGCGCCGATCGTCCACTCTCCGCGCAGCCATCGCAGGAGCCAAGACATATCTGCTCCTGCCGCAGCTGATCCGGCTGTCAAAGTCGGCGCCGAAGGACAGGCCGGTGGCCTGGGACCGCTACTGGGCAGGCATCAGGACCACGGGACCGGGCGGCGAAGTGTTGTGGGATTCCGGGTCCGAGCACGAGTTTGAGGGCTACCGCGCGATTTTGGCGCAGTACCTGGACCCCACGCTGCCGGTGGTGGATGTGGGGTGCGGACATGGAAGTTTCACGCGGTCCCTCGCCGGCATCTTCAGCGAGGCGGTCGGCGTGGACATCGCCGCACACGCCATATCCCGGGCGGCCGCAGACTCGGCCGCGCTGCCCAACGTCCGCTTCGAAGTACGTGACATGACGGCTGCGGGGGCGGCAGCCGGGTTGGTGCCCGGCCCGAGCGCCAACATTTTTGTCCGGGGGGTGCTGCATGTCTTGGCACCCGCTGACCAGGCGGCCCTGGCCGCCAATCTCCGCGTCCTCGCCGGCCCGCAGGGCTCGGTATTCCTGGCCGAGACCAACTTCGCCGGCAACCCGGTACAGTACGTTTCCCATCTGGGCGCCACCGGCCGTCGTATTCCAGCGCCACTGGAGCGGGCCATCCGCGAGCTGCCAATGCCCGGGCATTTCGGTCCGGCGCAACGCGAGAAAGCGATGCCTGCCGCAGACTGGGAACTCGTCAGAGACGGCGCCGTGACGATCGAGACCAACCCCGCCACCGGGGTGGCCGAGCAGAGCCGAGTGCCGGGCTACTTTGCCGTGCTCCGGCCCCGCGCCGCGGCCTGACCGGGACCTCCATGTCCGGCCCGGCTGGCATGATGGGCGCATGCGAATTCTCATTGCCCCCGACAAGTTCAAGGGTTCCCTGACGGCAGCGGAAGCGGCGGCGGCCATCGCCGAAGGCGCGCTGCGGGTCTACCCGGATGCCGTGGCCACGCAGTTTCCTATCGCCGACGGCGGCGAAGGGACCCTGGAAGCGGCCGTCGCGGCAGGGTACGCGGAGCGGCTGAACGCCGTGGTGGGCCCCATCCTCGCCCCGGTGGGGGCAGCCTGGGCGTTGGGAACGGACGACGCCGGCACGGTCACCGCAGTCATCGAAACCGCGCAGGCATCCGGCCTGGCCAGCATGGAACCCACGCCCGCCAACGCGCTGCGGGCGCACAGTTACGGCTGCGGGCAGTTGATCGCGGCAGCCCTGGAAGCCGGTGCCACCGAAATTGTGCTGGGCCTTGGCGGCTCCGCCATGACCGACGGCGGCAGCGGAGCCCTCCGGGCGCTCGGCCTGAAACCCCTGGACAGCGCCGGCAACGTGGTGCCGTTGGGTGGCGGATCACTCGCTGACATTGTTGGCCTGGACACCAGTGGACTCGATCCCCGGCTTGCCGCCACCACGTTCCGGATTGCCGTGGACGTGCGGAACCCGCTCTACGGCGCCGACGGTGCCGCCCACGTTTTTGGGGCACAGAAGGGCGCCGACGCCGATGCCGTGGAGGTGCTCGACGCCGGGCTCCGCAACTGGGCGTCCATCCTCCGGCAGGCGACGGGCCGGGACGTCAACGTGCCGGGGGCCGGCGCTGCTGGCGGGTTCCCGGCGTCGTTCCTTGCCTTCACGGGCGCCGAACTGGAAGGTGGGTTTGCGCTGGTAGCCGGCCTGACGGGCCTCGCCGACCAGTTGGCTGGGGCGGACCTGGTGATCACCGGTGAAGGCTCCATGGACTCGCAGTCACTGACCGGCAAGGCGCCCATTGCGCTCGCGGACGCAGCCCGGGACCGTGGCATTCCCGTGATTGTGGTGGCCGGCCGGATCCTGGTGACGCCCGAGGAGCTGGCCCAGCACGGCGTGGTGGCCGCCGCCCAACTGTTGGACGTGGCGCAAAGCCCGGAAGACGCCGTCGCGCACGCCGCGAAGTATCTCGCCTGGGCCACCAGCCAGGTGCTGGAGGGCGCCTAAAGCGGTCCTGCCCGGTGCGCGGTGGTGGCAGTTGCCGCGCGCCGGTTCAGATGGATGGGCACGTAGATCAGCATTGCGGCCATGAAGGCGAGCAGTGCGCCGCCTGCCGTCAGCCCGGCCTGCCGGCCAGCCGCGACGTCGAAAACCAGGCCCGCCGTCCCCGCGCTGAGGAAGCCGATGCCGCAGAGCGCGATCTTGGTGATGCGGTCAGCGCTGGACACCAGCGTTTCCTTGAGTCGTTTCCGGAAGAGCCGGCGATGCACGCTGACCGGGAGCAGGATGAAGGCAGTGGTCATGGCTGCCAGCAGGACGTTGATTAGGTACAGGGTGACCTGATAGCTGTCCAAGGTGGTGAAGCGTTGCTGGAAGGGCAGCGTCAGCAGGAACCCGGCCAGGATCTGGACTCCGGTCTGGAGCATCCGTAGTTCCTGCAGGAGTTCGCCCCAGTTGCGGTCCAGTTGCTCATCGCGCGACTCGTTGCGTCCGCGCCGTGGGGCGGTGTCCTCGATCGACATGCTTACTCCCTCTCGCCGCAACGCTGCTGGTCCCTTTCTACTCTCTGCAGCATCATGTGGTCGAGTTTTCGGGGCGGGTGCGGCGCCCTTGAGGACCGTTTGAAAACAATTTGATAAGTTTACTGACTATTTTCGCCTGGATCGTAGACTTCGGCTCCCTGCCGGGGATAGCGTCGAAGAGGTGGGGGCTGGTCCGAGCTCCCACCCCTAACGAGCGAACAGGCGGACACCATGACTGAAGCACAGAAGCAGACCGACCAGCCGAAAGACCCCCGCAGCGAATACCACATAGGCCCCTTCCCCCGGCAGGAGCAGAAGCAGCCGGGACTCACGGCGGCCATGGATCCCACACCAGATCACGGTGAACTGAGCTACCAGGGCCATGGGCGGCTGGCAGGAAAAGCAGCACTGATCACCGGCGGCGACTCGGGGATTGGCAAGGCCGCGGCTATCGCCTTCGCCCGTGAGGGCGCGGATGTTGCCATCTCCTACCTCCCGGCCGAAGAAGATGACGCGCAGGACACCGCCGAGTGGATCCGGAAGGCCGGCCGCGAGGTCCTCCTGCTGCCCGGCGATGGCCGGGACGAAGACTTCAGCACCCGGATCGCAGACCAGACAGCCGAACAGTTCGGCCGGCTGGATGTGGTGGTCCTGAACGCCGGCTACCAGAAAAACAGGGAGGGCCTGGCAAACCTGGCCACCGAAGACTTCGACAGGGTCTTCAAGACCAACCTGTACTCCCTGCTATGGACGGCGCGGGCAGCTGTCCCGTACCTTAAGCCCGGAGCGTCCATCATCACCACCGCGTCCATCCAGGCCTTTGATCCCTCCCCGGAACTGATCGACTACGCCATGACCAAGGCCGCGCAGGTGGCGTTCACCAAGGCCCTGGCACAGGAGCTCGGTCCACAGGGAATCAGGGTCAACGCCGTGGCACCCGGACCGATCTGGACGCCGCTGATTCCAGCCACCGAATGGCCGGACAAGCTGCCCACCTTTGGCCAGGACACGCCTCTGGCGAGGGCAGGTCAACCAGCGGAACTGGCCGCCGCTTACGTGCTGCTTGCCTCTGATGAAGGCTCGTACATTTCCGGCGCCGTGCTTCCCGTGACGGGTGGCACCGGCCTCTAACCGCGGCGCTTCTTGTACCACCCGAAACTTTTGAACAACCCACCGTTTTCTACCAATCACCAGGAGGAATCATGACCAACGAAAACCAGCACACGGATCCCGAAGACGCTACCGGCGGTTACGGCACGCCCACTGCCGAGCAGGAAGCAGCCGGCGTTGACCAGCAGGCGCAGGAGGGGCAAGACACCATCCGCCCGTCGGCAGAGGCAGAGATCGACGAAGACAACGACGATTCCCAGGGCTCTGCCGCGGGTTCGTCAGAATCGGGCCAGGAAGCTGCCGGCATCCCCGACGGCAGCGGCAACGACCTTCGGCAGGAAGAATCCCCCAAGGACGATGACGGCGACGAATTCGCCGCTGGCTGACCTGTGCCTTGCCGGCAGGTGGGGTGCCAAGTGGCGCCCCACCTGCCGACCTTAATGCCACGCCATTTCTACATGAAGGAGCTGTCATGCCCGACTCAATACCCGGTGCTCCCGCCAGTGAGCCGCCAGCCCTTGAAGAGCCCACCACGCCGCGTGAGCCATTGCCGCCTAAGTCGGACCAGCAGGGTCCGGAGGCCGTCTCGCCGACAGGCACCCCTACTGGTGCGCCGCTGACTTCCCGAGCGCAATCCGGGCAGTTCCTGACCACGGCACAGGGCCTGCGCCTGGCAGACACTGACCAATCGCTGAAGGCCGGCCCACGAGGGCCCGTGTTGCTCCAGGACCATCACCTGCGGGAAAAGATCACCCACTTCGATCACGAGCGGATCCCCGAGCGCGTGGTTCACGCCCGGGGCGCCGGCGCTCACGGCGTCTTCCGTTCCTATGGGACAGCGGCCAACATCACGCGGGCAGGATTTCTGGCCAAGGACGCAGAAACACCCGTGTTTGTCCGCTTCTCCACCGTCCTCGGTTCGCGGGGTTCCGCAGACGCCGTCCGGGACACCCGGGGCTTCTCGACGAAGTTCTACACAGACGAGGGCGTCTACGACCTGGTGGGCAACAACATTCCGGTCTTCTTCATCCAGGACGGCATCAAGTTCCCCGATGTCATCCACGCCGCGAAGCCGCATCCGGACCGGGAAATTCCGCAGGCCCAGAGCGCCCATGACGCGTTCTGGGACTTCGTGTCCCTCCACACCGAGGCACAGGCGCACACCATGTGGAACATGTCTGATCGTGGTATTCCGCGGTCCTACCGGACCATGGAGGGTTTCGGCGTCCACACGTTCCGTCTGGTTGACGCTGCGGGCAAAACCACCCTGGTGAAGTTCCATTGGAAGCCGAAGCAGGGCGTGCACTCGCTGGTCTGGGAGGAAGCCCAGATCATCAACGGCATGGACCCCGACTTCCATCGGCGCGACTTGGCGGACGCCATTGAGTCTGGCGCCTATCCGCAGTGGGAACTGGGTATCCAGACATTCCCGGATACTGCGGATCAGATGTTCGAAGGCATCGACCTCCTGGATCCCACCAAGTTTGTGCCCGAGGAATTGGCGCCGGTCCAGCTCATTGGTTTGATGACGCTGAACGCCAATCCCACGAACTATTTTGCCGAAACTGAGCAGGTGGCGTTCCACCCGGGGCACTTGGTGCCGGGCATCGACGTCACCAACGATCCGCTCCTGCAGGTGCGGCTCTTTTCCTACCTCGATACGCAGATTTCGCGCCTGGGTGGTCCCAACTTCGCCCAGATTCCCATCAACCGGCCGCACGCTCCCATCAACGACATGCTCCGGGATGGGATGCATCAATCCGCCGTCCATGGCGGTGTGGCGCCCTATAAGCCCAACTCGTTGGATGGTGGCTGCCCGTTCCTGGCAGGACAGGATGTGGGTGCGTTCGTCGACGTGCCGGAGGAAGTCGCTGCGAGCATCAAGGAACGGCGCAACCCGGCCTCCTTCGACGATCACTACAGTCAGGCTCGGCTCTTCTTCCGCAGCATGACCCCGGTGGAGCAGGACCACATCATTCAGGCGTACACGTTTGAACTGGGCAAATGCTTCGAAACGGTCATCCGGGAACGGCAGCTCCTCGCGCTGGCAGCCATCGACGCCAGCCTTTGTGCCGCCGTGGCCGCCGGCCTTGGCCTGCCAGCGCCGGCCACCACCGAAGACGTGCCCGACGCCGAACCCAGCCCTGCGCTGTCACAGCTTGGCCAGGTTTGGCCGATCGCCGGCCGCGTCGTCGGCATCATCGCCGACACCGACAGCGACCTCGCCCAAGTGGCTGCCGCCAGCGCAGCGCTGACTGCCGCCGGCGTCGTGCCGTTGGTCATTGCGCCCGTGGGCGGAAAGCTGGGGACCGGAGACCAGGCTGTCACGGTGCAAAGGACGTTCCTGACGGCCCGCTCCACGGAGTTCGATGCGCTGATCGTGGCCGCCCGGGCTGAGCCTGCAGCGGATGCGCAGGTTGGCCTCGACGCCAAGGCGGGCGCGGGCGAACCAGGGGAAGCCGTCGATCCGCGGGTGGCGCTCCTGCTGTCGGAGGCATTCAGGCACGCGAAGGCAATCGGATCGTGGGGTACGGGGACCACCGTCATCGATGCTGCAGGGATCCCGCAGTCCGGCGCCGGCGTCGCGGTGGGCGAAGGGCCAGGCACGGTGGTGCCAGCAGTAGAAACACTGCTGGCGAGCCACCGGGTCTGGGAACGATTCCCCCGCTGAGTGGCTAGCTGCTGGCCAGTCCCGGCTTGATGAGGACCTTGGTCCAGCCGTCGGTGCGGTCGTCGAAGTTCTTGTAGGCGTCGACCGCGCCGTCCAGGGAGATCCGATGCGAAACGATCCAGGACGGATTGGCCTTCCCGGCTGAGATGAGGTCCCGCAGGTGCCGGTTATAACGCTTGACCGGCGCCTGCCCGTTGCCGAGGGTTTGACCCTTGAGCCAATGCATTCCGTAGTCCAGGGCAATCTTCCCTTCGGCCGCATCCTTGTTGGGGGCGCCCGGATCGGCCGGAAGGAAGACTCCCACTGATCCGATGCCACCCGTGAAGCGCACCGACTGGATGAGCCGATTCAGGGTCAACGCAGGGTCCTCCGTGCCTAGGTGGTCGTGGGCCTGATAGCCAACGCACTCGCAGCCACGGTCTGCGCCGAGGCCCTTCGTCTCGGCCAGCACAAACTCAACGGGGTCCACCTTTGAGTCGTCCACCGCGATCGCACCAATTTCCTCGGCCAGGCGCAGCCGGTCAGGGTGTCGGTCCACCACCATGATCTTGGCGGCTCCCTTGATCTTGGCTGAGAGTGCAGCCATCAGGCCCACCGGACCGGCACCATAAATGACCACCGAATCACCGGGAATCACGCCTGCCATCTCGGTGGCGTGGTAGCCGGTGGGGAAAATGTCGGACAACATGACGTAGTCATCTTCCTTGTCCGCAGCATCTTCGCCCAACCGCAGCGCATTGTGGTCACCGTAGGGGACGCGGAGGTATTCCGCCTGGCCACCGCCGAACTCTCCCATACCGGCGAACCCATAAGCCGCGCCCGCCTTGGCAGGATCCGGCTGGTTGGTGAGGCAGTAATTGGTGTAGCCGCGCTCGCAGTTCTGGCAGAAGCCGCACGAGATGTTGAACGGCAGGACCACCCGGTCGCCTTTCTTGACCTTGTCGACGCCGTTGCCCACTTCAATGACTTCACCCATGTTTTCGTGGCCAAAGGTGCGTCCGGGCTCAAAGTCGGTCCGGCCCTCATACATGTGCAGGTCGGAGCCGCAGATGTTGGTGGTGGTGATCTTCACCAGGATGTCGGTGGGCCGCTCAATTTTGGCATCGGGGACGTCTTTCACGCTGATGTCCTTGGGGCCTTCGTAAACTACTGCTTTCATGGCAATACTCCTTCGAAAGGTTTTACTTCTCGGGTGGCTTGGTGCTGAAACCGATGGTGCGCTGCTGGGCGTGGAGATCGTCGAGTGTCCCCAGTTGTTGGCGGGCGAGGTCTTCGAGGTCCTGGAACTTGCTTTGTTCGAGTTCCAGTTGTGGCGACAAATCCCGGAGGGTGCGCCACAGGCCGATCTTGCCCACTACTGCCGATCGCATGAGCTCGATTTCGATGACCGGCGTCAAGGGGGAGGTGCTGAGAATGCGGCCATTGAGCTTCAGCCGGCCAAGTTTCTCACCAAGCCCCGCGAGCACCTGGTGACCCAACCGCCGTCGAAAGCCCAAGGCTTCGATCAGGGCGGCCAGCGTCTGGTGCTCGTCGTTGATCTGTCCGGCCAGCTTCACCAGGGCCGAACCCATGGGGCGGCCCTGGTACCGGTGGGCCATGTTGGCGCTCCGGTCCCTGCCAGCAGTGGCGCCGGCAAGGTGGTCAGTGAGGTAGATCTGCAGCAGTTTCGGGTCTATGGACGTAGCTATTTTGGGGTGCATGACGTCGTTCCTTCGAGGAAATGGTGCTGGGCTGCTGTGACTAGGGAGCCGACAGGGGTGCTCAGTCCGTTGCGCTGGTGCGCGGCAGGTCCATCTGGAATCCGCACGCGCAACGGAGGATCCGGAGTGGGCTGCGTTCGGCCGTGCCAGCGTGTGCTGTGGCCTTCAGGTCCAGCGGCTTGACGGCCATAGGCTCGCCACAATGGATAAATTTTCCCGCCAATTTGAGGACCGCGGGTTCGTCGTGGCTGGTGGTTAGCCGCGGAGCGGTAGCCGGTTGAGGCGTTGAGGTTTCGGGCTGGACGATTGTCACGCGTGCGCCCGGAAGATGCTGGCGTTCATCGGAAATGTTCTCCTGATGCTTGCGGGGAGATGTGCCGCCGTTTGGCTACAGCGGCCGATGCCTCGGGTCCCGCATTCCCCAGACCATCCATTGGATGAAGGGGGAACCGCCGTGCACGGTAGGAAAAACTCTACATTGTAGACGTTACGCGTAGACGGAGTTTAAGGCAAGGGCGGCAGCTCTGACTGGCCGTTCGCAGCAGCCCGCGGAGGAGTTCAGGCTGGTCAGGGCGTCCACTTCGCGGGCAAGGCGGCGTAAAGTCGCACATGCGCCCAGCCGCTCCAGTCAACTGTTAGGACCAGCAATGACCACCAAGGACTCCTCAGCCGCAAAAACCGTTCTCATCACTGGCACCTCAACGGGAATCGGCCTCGCCACAGCGGTTGCGGCTGCTCAGGCCGGCTGGACCACGGTGGCGACCCTGCGTGACCCGGACCGGGCGCAAGGACTCCGCGAAGCTGCCGCGGCGGCCGGGGTCAGCCTGGATATCCGTGCCCTGGACGTTACGGATCCGGCCGCCGTCGAGCGTGAAATCGCCTACTGCATCGATACGTACGGGCAGTTGGACGCGCTGGTGAACAATGCGGGCCGGGCAGTTTTGGGCACCACTGAGCTGCTGCCCATGGCCGATTTCCGGCTGTCCATGGAGGTCAACTTCTTCGGCGTGGTGGCGTTGACCCAGGCCGCGCTGCCGCACTTGCGGGCCAGTGGCGGCCGGGTGATCACCGTCAGTTCGGTGGGCGGGGTGGTGGGCCAACCGTTCAATGAGGCCTACTGCGCTGCGAAATTCGCCGTCGAAGGCTTCATGGAGAGCTTGCAGCCCGTTGCCGCAACGGTAGGAGTGGGCGTGCACATCATCGAACCCGGCGCGGTGTCCAGCGAGTTCGTTGCCAACGCCGGGATCGACGCCGAGGCCCTCATCGCGCAGGCGGGTGCCTACCAGCCCGCCGTCTCCGCCTACCTGGCCCGCACCACCCGCCAGTTCGCCAGCAGCAACGCCCAGATCCCCGTAGACGTCGCAACAACCATCCTCGGCGCCATGACGGACGCTGCGCCGGCCTTCCGGATCCAGACCTCCGCCTGGGCCACCGATTTTGTCGGAGCCAAGATCAGCGATCTCGACGGCGGCGCGGTCACCGGGATGACGGCCGGCTGGGTGGCCTGAGGGACGTTGCGGGCGGCGGCCAAGATGCAGCCGCCCGCCAGGTTTTTGATGCTGGCTGCTATCGCTTCTTTCCGGCGCGCTTGGCTGCAGCATTGACGGCCGCCTTGACTGAGGGTGGGACCACGGCCGGTTCGGTCTCCGGCTCGGCTACGGTGCCCCGCCAGCGGGCCAAGGCCCGCATGCCGTGGTAAATCACCAGGGCGGCGGCGGAGCCCAGCGCGATTCCGGTGAAGGTCAGTTCGCCGATGTTCCACGTGTAGTCGGCAATGCCGATGATCAGCGCGACGGCGGCCGTGGTCAGGTTGATCGGGTTGGCGAAGTTCACCTTGTTCTGGACCCAGATTTTGACGCCCAGGATGCCGATCATCCCGTACAGCATGGTGGCTGCGCCGCCCAGGACGCCCGCCGGAACGGTGGCAATCAGTTCGCCGAACTTGGGTGAGAAGCTCAAAAGGATGGCGAACGCGCCGGCAACCCAATACGCCGCCGTCGAATAGACCTTGGTGGCGGCCATGACGCCGATATTTTCCGCGTACGTGGTGGTGCCGGAACCGCCGCCGAATCCGGCGAGGACTGTTGCGGCGCCGTCGGCCATCAATGCCCGTCCGGAGACGCCATCAAGGTTCTGTCCGGTCATCGCTGCCACCGACTTCACGTGGCCGATGTTTTCGGCCACGAGCACCAAGACCACCGGGACGAACAAGCCCAGGACGCCGATGTGGAACTCGGGCGTCTGGAAATGCGGCAGTCCGATCCAGGCAGCAGCATCCACTTTCTCGAAGGTCACCTCACCGCGCAGCATGGCCACGAGGTAGCCAGCCACCACACCTACCAGGATGCTGAGACGGCCCAGGATGCCGCGGAACAGGACGCTGACCAGGATGATCGTTGCGAGGGTGACGACGGCGGTGATAGGCGCCTTGTCGAAGTTGGCCTTGGCGGCCGGTGCCAGGTTGAGGCCGATCAGCGCGACGATGGCGCCGGTGATGATCGGTGGCATGAGCCGGTTGATCCAGCCTGCACCGAATTTCTGCACCACTGCGCCCACGAGGGCGAGGGTTGCGCCGGCCATGACCACGCCGCCCAGAGCGCCAGGGATGCCGAATTGCGCCTGCGACGCGGTGATCGGCGCGATGAAGGCAAAGCTTGAGCCCAGGTAGCTGGGGACCTTGCCGCGCGTCAGGACCAGGAACAGCAGGGTGCCGATGCCCGAGAACAACAGGGTGGTGGCGGGTGGCATGCCGGTGATGATGGGGACCAGGAAGGTGGCTCCAAACATGGCCACCACGTGCTGCATGCCCACGCCGATGGTCAGCGGCCAGGCCAGTCGCTCACCCGGGGCCACCACCTGGCCAGGCTTGATGGACTTGCCGTTGCCGTGCAACGTCCAGCTGAATCCGAGCATGCTCATGGGCGGAGACCTTTCGAGGGAGGGTGTCGCGGTGCGATGGACCGGTCACCAGAATATCCCGCGGTGTTGATGTGGCGAACGTCACCGTGTCCCTGGGAAGAAATACCAGGAACTTGAAGTTGCAAGTATTAGATCCGACAAGCCCACCCCACCAGCGGGGCGGCACTGCGAAAGGAAAGCCAATGACCATTGCCCACGAAGAAGCCGTCATCGATTCGGCAGCCGTCGACGCGATTTTCGCCGAAGCCCGCACCGCAAACACGTTCGTCGGTGAAGTCACCGAGGACCAGGCCCGTGCCATCTACGAACTGACCAAGTTTGGGCCCACCGCTTTCAACTCCCAGCCGCTCCGCGTGACGTACGTCCGCTCTGCCGAGGCCCGCGCCAAGCTCGTTGGCGCCCTCGCCAATGGCAACAAGGCCAAGACCGCAGCCGCCCCGCTTGTAGCCGTCCTCAGCTACGACACCGACTGGGCCGGCCAATGGGATGAATTCCTCCCCGGCTACAACGCCCCCAAGGCCATGTACGACGCCGATCCCGCCCTGGCCGCAGCCACCGGCAACAACAACGCCCACCTGCAGGCTGGCTACTTCATCCTGGCGGTCCGCTCCCTCGGCTTCTCCGCGGGACCGATGACCGGCGCCAACTTCGACGCCATCGACGCCGAGTTCTTCCCGGCCGGCGAGCAGAAGAGCTTCCTGGTAGTCAACATCGGCCAGGCTGCCGCTGACGCCTGGGGCGAAGCCAAGCCCAAGTTCGCCTACGACGATGTTGTCCGCACCGTCTAACCCTCCCGGAGCTTTTACGGCCAAACCGGCCACCCTCCCGGAGCTGTTACGGCCAAACCGGCCACCCTCCCGGAGCTGTTACGGGCCAACGGGCCACCCTCCCGGAGCTTTTGAATTAAACGGCAAGCCTCCCGCAGAGATCTGCGGGAGGCTTGCCGTTTAAGCCGTCACAAGTCCGGGGGGGGGGTGCTAGCCGATGACGCCGTCCACGAGCGCTTTCGCCTCGGCCTGCACCAACTTCAGGTGGTCCTCGCCCTTGAAGGACTCGGCGTAGATTTTGTAGACATCTTCGGTGCCGGAGGGCCGGGCGGCGAACCAGGCGTTTTCGGTCACCACTTTCAGGCCGCCAATGGCTGCCCCGTTGCCGGGCGCCTCGGTCAGCTTGGCGGTGATGGCCTCGCCAGCAAGTTCGGTGGCAGTGACATCTGCGGAGGACAGCTTGCCCAGCGCGGACTTCTGCTCGCGCGTTGCTGCGGCATCAATCCGGGCGTAGACGGGGGCGCCGAACTGATCCGTCAGGCCTTTGTACAGCTGCGACGGCGACTTGCCGGTGACGGCGGTGATCTCAGAGGCCAGCAAGGCCAACAGGATGCCGTCCTTGTCGGTGGTCCAGACGCTGCCGTCTTTCTTGTTGAAGGACGCGCCGGCAGACTCTTCGCCGCCGAAGGCTCCCTCGCCGGAGAGCAGGCCCGGGACGAACCACTTGAAGCCCACCGGGACCTCCACCAGCTTGCGTCCCAGGCTCTCGGCTACCCGGTCGATGATGGAAGACGAAACCAGCGTCTTGCCCACCACCGACGCCGGATTCCAGCCCTCGCGGTTCCGGTAAAGGTAGTCGATGGCCACGGCCAGGTAGTGGTTGGGGTTCATCAGGCCGGCGTCCGGGGTGACAATGCCATGCCGATCGGCGTCGGCGTCATTACCGGTGGCGATATCGAACGAGGCGCCTCCGGACATCCGATTAATCAGCGAGGCCATAGCGGAGGGAGAGGAGCAGTCCATCCGGATCTTCTCGTCCCAGTCCAGCGTCATGAACGCCCACTGCGGATCCACCGTGGGATTCACCACGGTGAGGTCCAAGTGGTGGCGCTCGCCGATCTCGCCCCAATAATCCACGGCCGCGCCACCCATGGGGTCGGCTCCGATCCGGACGCCAGCGTCACGGATGGCGTCCAGGTTTAGTACTGACGGGAGATCGTCAACGTAGCTGCTGAGGAAATCGAATTTGTCGGTGGTGTCCGCAGCCAGTGCGTCAGCCAACGGGATGCGCTTGATGCCGCGGAGGTCAGCTTCGAGGAGTTGGTTGGCTCGGTTGGCGATCCAGCCTGTGGCATCGGAGTCGGCCGGGCCGCCGTGGGGCGGGTTGTACTTGAAGCCACCGTCACCCGGCGGATTGTGGCTGGGGGTGACCACGATGCCGTCCGCTTCGGGCGAGCCGGGGGCGCGATTGTTGTTGTAGGAGAGGATGGCGTGGCTGAGCGCCGGGGTGGGCGTGTAGCCGTGCCGGGCATCCAAGAGGACGTGGACTCCGTTGGCCGCCAAGACTTCCATGGCCGAGTTCTGCGCTGGTTCGCTCAGCGCGTGGGTGTCCTTGGCCAGGAACAACGGACCGGTAATGCCTTGGCCGGCACGATATTCCACGATCGCCTGCGTGATGGCGACAATGTGTTTTTCGTTGAATGAGGCCTTGAGGCTGGAACCACGGTGCCCGGAGGTGCCGAATGCCACCCGCTGCCCTGGATCTCCCAAGTCCGGTGAAACGTCGTAGTACGCGTCGAGAAGCGCGGTGATGTCAACAAGGTCCTGGGGTAGGGCAACTGTGCCCGCTCGGCTAGCCATGGGACCAGCATGCCAGAACCGCGCCCGAGTCAAAATGGTAGGCCCACATTGCGGTCCCTGTGACGGCGGCACAACTGCTCTCCGGTCAGCTCGCCCGAAGCTTCTTCCGGGCGGTGTCCCGCACCGCTTCGCCCATCCGGTGGAGCCGCGCCGAGTCCAGCGACCAGGATTGCCAGTGCAGCGGCACGTCCTCGTGGGTGTTTCGGCCGAGCCTGACCAGCGTTCCCTCTGCCAGTTCATTCCCGAGCTGCAGTTCGGGAAGCATTCCCCAGCCCAGGCCGGCCTTGATGGCTGCGAGGAAACCTTCCGACGACGGGACAGTGTGGGTGGGCGGGCTCTGCTCCACTCCCTTCGCCGTGAGCAGCGCGCGCTGCAGGGTGTCCTTGACGTTGAATTTCAGGACCGGCATCCTGGCCCAGCCCACTGTGCTGCCCTTGGTGAACCGCCGGTGCAGGCTGGCCGAAGCCACCGGGATGTACCGCATGTGCCCCAGCAGCTCCACCCGGCAACCACTCACGGGGACGGGGTCGGAGGTGATGGCGCCCATGACGTCGCCCTGGCGCAGGAGCTGGCTGCTGAAACCCTGGTCCTCGACGCGAAGGTCCAGGGTGGTGTCCTGCCAGGTGGCGGCCACGGCGAGGACGGGTACGAACCAGGTGGCCAGCGAATCGGCGTTGATTGCCACCGGGAGGACGGCGCGGGAGGCGGCAGTGGTTCCCAGCGCGGTTGACGCCTCAGCCTCGAGCACCTGTACCTGACGGGCCATCCGGAGCAGTACGGTCCCGGCCTCGGTGGGGACGCAGGGGACCCGCCGGCGCACCAGGACCTGCCCTGTCGACGCCTCCAGCGCCTTGATGCGCTGGCTGACGGCGGACGGGGTGACGCGGAGAATGTCTGCAGCGGCCTCGAAAGTGCCCTCGTCAATGACGGCCATCAGCGCACGAAGATGTTCGAGATTCATGAAGAGATTCTAATGGCACCCAAGAATCAATCGTTTGTCTTCACATGCTGCGCTCCGTACCGTCGAGTGCATGCTGATGACAGGAATCACTGGGATGTTGACGGGGCTGGCGCTGATTGTGGCCATTGGCGCCCAGAATGCCTTCGTGCTCCGACAGGGTGTCCGCCGCGAACACATCGGCGCAGTTGTTGCCGTGTGCATGATCGGTGATGCTGCCCTGATTCTGGGCGGGACCGCCGGAATTGGCGCTTTGGTGTACCGCTTTCCCCAAGCCCTCGACGTTCTTCGCTGGGGTGGGGCGGCCTACCTGGTCTGGTTCGCAGTGCGCTCCTTCATGTCGGCGCTGAACCCTTCCGCCCTGGAGCAAAGTGCACCCCGGTCCAAGGGCTCCGTGGTGGCGAGCACGGTGGCGCTGACCTTCCTGAACCCCCACGTCTATCTGGACACGGTGGTGCTCCTGGGCAGTCTGGCAAACCAACAGGGTCCGGATCTCAGGTGGGTTTTCGCCGGCGGGGCCGTTGCCGGCAGCGTGGTGTGGTTTTCGGCGTTGGGGTACGGTGCCCGGGCGTTGTCCGGAGTGTTGGGCAATCCGCGCACCTGGCGATACCTCGATTTTGGGATTGGTCTCGTCATGCTGGGCCTTGCTGCCAAGCTGTTGCTTTCCTGACGGCGTCCGAAAAGTCGCCGCAGGCGCTAGGCTGGGAGCATCATTTTAGGGGGACCCCACGACTGACCAGCCTTCCCAGCGTCCTGATCCGCAGTGGCGCGACTCGTCAAACAGCGAGGGCACTCCGCCCGCGCCGCCGTCGGGGTATGAACCGCCGCAGTTCATGCCGCCGTACACGTCCAGCGCGCCCGGCGGCGTGCCACCGTATGGCTCCAACGTGCCGCCACCGCTATATCAGCAGAACAACTATCCCGCTCAGCCGGGCGCGTTTGGCAACCAATACGGGAACCAATATCCGCAGCAGTACGCCTACGGGCACCGGCCCAACTCCTACGTGCAGGCTGGTTACTACGGCGCGGTGCCGCAAGCCAGGGGCCTGAGCATCACCAGCCTCGTCAGTGGGATTGTCTCGTTCCTGATGGGTTGGCTGCTGGTGCCGCCGCTGGTGGCCATCATCACCGGGCACCTGGCCCTCAGGCGTGAACCCCTGGGCAAGGGCATGGCGATCGCCGGTCTGGTCCTGGGCTACCTTTGCCTGCTGGTTTACGGTGCGTTCTGGATTCTGGTGGCCATTGGATTGGCGTTCCTGGAATCTGCGTCATACGTCAACGCTTAGGGCTGCAGTCCTAAGCTTGTTCGCAGGTCCTGGCCTTGAAGGCTCTATGCTGCGAACAAGCTTAGGATCGGGGCGGCGAGTCCCTGCCTAGCGGCGATTCTTCGCCCGGGCCCGGTGCGCCGACGCACGGAGCTGCAGGATCCGAACCCCACCAGCAGCTGCCACCAGCACGCCACCGGTCACGCTGGCGATGAACAGCGCCATCCCCAGCGGCAGTTCGCCGCGCAGGCCAAAGTACTGGACCAGCACCCGGTCCTGGTTCTGCAGGATGAAGATAATCAAGAGGATCAGCAAGACCAGGGAAGCCACGACGGCGGCCCACACCACGCCGGCGCGGGTCACCTTCGGCTCCTCGGCTGGCCGAGCCTCGGCAGGATGCGACTTCGCGGGCCGGGTCTCGGCCAGCTGATCGTCGGCTGGACGCGCTTCGGTGCTGCCGGGCTCATACGACGGAGGCAGATCCGTGTGGGAATCTTGCTGGCCCGGAACGGCCGGCCCGTGGTCTGGCACCGCAGGCACGTACTCAGCAGGCTCCTGTCCGTTGGGATCGGGCTGGCCGCCTGTGCCGGGCGTGTACTGTCCAGAGCTCATGGTGTTCCCTTTATTCGTTGCCAGTGTGCCTGCTATGAACTCTAGTTTGCTGCGAGGGTGCAGCTTGGCGCCGCGCCGACTTCTCGCCGCCGCTAGAACCCCAGTTGGCGCCCCAGCTGAAGCAGCAGCAGCTCGGAACCCCTTGGCCCTACCAGCTGGATGCCCATGGGAAGACCCGCGCCCGGTGTGGCGCCGGTCCAATGCACGGGCAAGGTGATGGCGGGGAGCCCGCATACGTTCACCATCGAGGACCAGGGGGCGAATTCGCACTGTTTCCGGTAGTCGCCGTCGGCGTCCCCAGGCCAGTGCGCTGAGGGCCAGCGCTCGTCGCCGTGCACGGTCCCGGTGAACCAGCCTACGGGCCGGGGAGTTTGCGCCAGTGCCGGCATCAGCATGAGGTCCCATTGCGCGTACTGGGCGATCGTGTCGTGCTCGAAGGTCCGCAGGAGTGCCATGGCTTCCTGCAGCTTGGCGGGGCTGCGCTGCTGCGCCCGCCGTCGGAAGGTCCGGGTCAGCGGTGCCAGCAGCGCCTCGCGGGCTGGGCTGATCCGGGCCGCGCCAACCCCGGCCGTCCAGGCAGTGGTGAAGGCATCGGGGTAGCGGTTGTCGTAGCGGATCTCGGCGGTATCGAGCACGTGGCCAGCTTGCGCCAGCAGCTTTTCGCCGGCGGCCAGGGCGGCGAGGGCCTCGGGTTCGACGGCGAACGGGAACGTCCCGGACCACGGACTGTCCAGCGTCACCCCAATTCGTAGCGGTCGCGGTGCGCTGTCCACGTCGCGGAGGTACGTGGCGCCCGGGATCATCGCGTCCAACATGAGCGCGGCGTCGGCAGTAGTTCTGGCGAGCGGCCCCGGAACCACCAGTCGGGCCGGATCGCCGGCGCTGGGTTCGGCGCTGACGGCACCTCGGCCGGGTTTGAGCCCCACCAACCCGCACGCTGCCGCGGGAATCCGAACCGACCCGCCGCCGTCGGACCCTGGCGCAAACGGCAGCAACCCTGCCGCCACGGCCGCCGCACTCCCGCCCGAGGACCCGCCGGAGCTGCGGCTGATGCCGAAAGGATTGCGCGACGGCGGCGCGATCAGGTTCTCGCTGTAGGCCGTCAGTCCGAATTCGGGTACTTGAGTCTTTCCGAGGGAGATGGCACCTGCGGTCCGGAACTGGGACACCAAGGGAGCGTCGGTGGGGGCGGGCCGGTGTTCCAGGGCGGCGCTGCCGTGGGTGGTCACTACGCCAGCCACGTCGGTGAGGTCTTTGAACGCCAGTGGCATGCCGTGCAGGAGTGGCAGGTCTTCAGGCTGGGACCGGGCGTGGAGTTCATCTGCCGCCCGCGCCGCGGCCATCGCGTCCTCGGCCGTAACGATGACGAAGGCGCCCAGGAGCTTGTTTTTCGCCTCAATGCGGGCCAGAAAGTGGGACGTGGCCTCAACGGCCGAGACCTGGCCGGTGCGCAGCAGGTCCCGCAGTTCCACAGCTGGTACCTCGTGCAGGTCAGCCATGAGGCAGTTGGCTCGCCGGGATACCAGAGAATGGGGGTGCGGTAATGGCGTCCTCCTGGTCAGTTCCCCAGAAGCCTAACGTGTTGGCTGCCGGGTGGAGCGGGCTCGCAGCGGCTAGGCTTAATGCTGACCTCGATCTGCCACGACAGGATTCCCCATGAGCGACTTTGAAACCGTCTCCGTCAATGACATTCCCGCCGATGCTGCCGTCCTTGACGTCCGCGAGGACTACGAGTGGGTGGCAGGCCATGCGGAGGGGGCGCTGCATATCCCGTTGGACCAGTTGCCCGAGCGGGTAACGGAACTGGACCCTGACCAGGACCTCTATGTGATCTGCCGGACCGGCGGCCGCTCTTTCCGGGCCGCGCAATGGCTGACCGGCCAGGGCTACGCTGCGTTCAACGTTGCGGGCGGCATGGATCAGTGGCTGGAAAACGGCAAGCCGCTGATCTCGGATAACGGCCTGAAGCCGCTGGTGCTTTGAGTTTGGGCGGGTAGCGAGGCACCGCCGGTTCAGCGATACTTCCCCGGCCGGAAAACAGTGCGTATGCTTACTTGATTATTACGGGGACAACCCCCGACGAAGGGAATGGCCATGACTGCCAACAGCACCGATGACGGCCAAGGAATGATCGTCAACCCCAAGCCTGCCGCTGACAACCAGGACTGGGACGGCGACGACGCCGACCGTGCGGACCGCCTGCGCTTCGAAGAGGAGCAGGAAATGATCCGCGAGCAGTCCGAGGCTCGGGCAGCCGCGAAAGCTGCCGCAGCGAAAGAAGCGGACAGCTAAAGAGCCGCCTTGGGCATGGCGCCCTTCACCCTGATCAACAGCGACTGCGGTTTCACCTGCACGGTGAGCCGGGTCGCCAAGCCGGACGTATCGCCGTCGAGCTGTGTGGGCATGGGTTCGGGGCACTTGATGACCACCCGGCCGGAACGGTAGACCGTCATGATGGGCAGCCTGCCGCTGAGCTTGAACAGGATTTTCAGGTACATCAGCAGCCAGCCGATGGCGCTGCGGGGGCTCATGACCACCACGTCGAGCATGCCGTCGTCGATCATGGCTTGCGGGATGAAGTCGATGCCACCTGGGACCAGTCCGCAGTTGACGAACATGACGCTGCGGATCTTCCGTACTTGCTCGGCGCTGCCGTCCAAGGAGATCGAGACCTTCTTGCGACGGCCCGGCAGATGCCGTACCCCCGATTCGGTGTAGGCGAGCCAGCCCACGGCTTTCTTGAGCCCATCGTTGGTGTCGGCGAGCACCTCGGCGTCCAATCCCATGCCCGCGATCACCAGGAACAGGTGCTCCGACGAATGCCCGGTGTGTGAGTTTTCGATGCCCATCCGGGCTGTGTCGATATACCGCTGTGGACCGAAGAGGGCTGTCTGGACGTTGCCATAGAGATCGTTGACGTCCAGGTCCACGTTGCGGGCCAACAGGTTCCCGGTTCCCAACGGGATCAGCCCCATGGCCACTTCACTGTGCGCCAACGACTCGGCGGCTACGCGTACTGTTCCGTCACCGCCGCCCACCAACACCACGTCGGGTTTGTGCGCCAGGGCTGCCTTGACCTGTGAGTAGCCGGGATCCTCTGCCGTGGTTTCGAAAAATACCGGCTCGTCCCAACCCGCTGTGTGGCACGCGCGCTGGATGGTGGCCTTGGCCTCCTCCGCCCGTGACTTGATGGGGTTGAGGATGACCGCCACGCGTTGTTGCCGCAGCCCTGAGTCGTGCGGTTCGCCACCCACTGCGCTGCGCATATGGAGGGCTTTGAGGCGCCGGACACCCCACCAGCTGGAAACGGCAAACGCCAGGGCGGCCGCCGCCACTACATACAGAATCCAGTCACTCATGGTGGTTCAACAGTAGCCCGACGGCGGCCTGGCCAGCGCGTCATCCCCGGCCGCCCGCCGTCGTGCGCGGGATTGGATACCCTTGGGAGGTGATCGACGTAAAAGACCTCAGCGAAAACCCGGATAAATTCCGTGCCAGCCAGCGCGCCCGCGGCGCCGACGAATCAGTGGTGGATGCGATCATCGCCGCTGATTCCGAGCGTAAGGCGGCGCTGATCCGCTTCGAAAACCTGCGCGCCGAGCAGAACGTGTTTGGCAAGAAGGTGGCCCAGGCCAAGGGCGAGGAAAAGCAGGCGCTGCTCGCGGAGGTCCGTGAACTGGCCAACTCCGTCAAGGCAGCATCCGCCGAGGCCGACGCCGCCCAGGCCACGCAGGAGGAACTGCTCCGCACCGTCCCCAACCTGGTGGAAGACGGTGTGCCGGAGGGCGGCGAGGACGACTATGTGGTGGTCAAGACCGTTGGTACGCCTCGCGAATTCCCCGACTTCGAGCCGCGCGACCACCTGGAAATCGGTGAGCTGATCGGCGCGATCGACATGGAGCGCGGCGCCAAAGTCTCCGGCTCGCGCTTCTACTTCCTCCGCGGCGTTGGTGCCCGGCTGGAAATGGCCCTGTTGCAGATGGCCATGGAACAGGCCATCGACGCCGGCTTCGTACCCATGATCACTCCCACTTTGGTGCGCCCGGAAACCATGCAGGGCACCGGATTCGATGTGAAGCACGACGCCGAGATCTACCGTCTTGCCGAAGACGACCTTTACCTGGTGGGCACCTCAGAGGTGGCGCTCGCTGGATACCACGCGGACGAAATCCTGGACCTGACCTCCGGCCCGATCCGCTTCGCCGGGCAGAGCTCCTGCTACCGGCGCGAGGCTGGCTCGCACGGCAAGGACACCCGCGGCATCATTCGCGTCCACCAGTTCAACAAGGTGGAAATGTTCATCTACACCACTGTTGAGGAAGCCGCTGCCGAGCACGCGCGGCTGCTCGCCTGGGAAGAGGAGATGCTGGCCAAATGCGAGCTGCCCTACCGGGTGATCGATACTGCCGCCGGTGACCTGGGCATGTCCGCTGCCCGCAAGTTCGACTGCGAAGCCTGGGTACCCACCCAGGGCGCCTACCGCGAGCTCACGTCCACCTCCAACTGCACCACGTTCCAGGCCCGCCGCCTGAACATCCGGGAACGGACGGTCAACGCCGAGGGCGTCGCGAAGGGCACCCGCGCCGTGGCCACCCTCAACGGCACACTGGCTACCACCCGCTGGATCGTGGCCATCCTGGAGCACCACCAGAACCCAGACGGCTCCGTCACCGTCCCCAAGGCGCTGCAGAAGTACCTTGGCGGGCTTGAGGTGCTGCCAGTTCTGTAGGGCTCTGTTATGGGAGCTACCTTCCGCCGGTCCTAAGCTTGTTCGCTGCTCAGAGCCTTGAAGGCTAGGTTTCGCGAACAAGCTTAGGATTCGAGCCGGCTGCGGGCTTGGCGGGGTCTTGCCGCGGGCTCACTCTTCCTCCACCGCCGGGTTGTCCACATAACGACGGCGGACCTCGGTTGGGTGCCACGGTGACGGGCAGTCTTGGGGAATGAAAGTTCCACCTGGCCTGATCGACTCAGCTGCGCTTGTTCGCGCTGGGCGGGGCACTGACCACATCAGCCGGTCATTCCGGGAGGGTCGGCTGGTCCGGATCCGCCGCGGGTTTTATGTGGGCATCGAGGACTGGAATCGAGCGCTTCCTTTGCGCCGGTTTGCCTGGACCGCTGCGGCCATCTCACGCTCAATTCCCTATGCGGTGCTCTGTGGAGAATCAGCCATCCTGGCGAGTGGGCTCGACGTTCTGGGCGCGCCTGCATGCGTGGAGCTTGCCACGTCTTTTCCGGGGCGTAGCGGCCTGCGGAGGTCCCCTTTCATGGTCCTGGGCGACGGGCCAGCTGTGCAGGAAGCCAGGCGCAATCGCAGCTACCCGCTCCGGTACCGTCTCCAACCACCCCGGGTTGAGGCACCTGTCCAGAGTGGGGAGTTCCAGTGCGAGGGCCTCTTGCCGGCCGTGGTGGATGTCATGGCTACTGAACCGCTCAGCAAGGCGCTGGTGGTGGCTGATGGTGCCGCCCGCATCTTCCGTGCCGATGGGTTCATCCCCATGTGCGGTTCCTTGGCGGATGCGCCGGGCCTGCAGGAGTTGGTCGCAGCGCAACCTTCTGCGTCGGCGCAGGCGCGGGCCCATCGGGTGGCGGCCCTGGCCAGCCCGCTGGTCGAGTCTGTGGGGGAGTCCTTCAGCCGTGCCGTCTTCGAAACCCTTGGCTTTGACCAACCAAACCTCCAGCAGAACTTCCAGGATCGGCAGGGTTTCGTTGGCCGAAGCGACTTCTGGTGGCCAGGCGCCAACCTGGTGGGGAGTTCGACGGCAAGCAGAAGTACATCGAAGCAGCCCGTCTCGCCAGAATCAGCACCGAGGAAGCCGTCTACCGGGAGAAACTCCGCGAGGACCGGATCCGGGCGCTGGGCCACGGCTTTGTCCGCTGGGGCTGGGCGGATCTCGCGGCAGCCGACCGCCCAAGCGGCTTCGGTTAACACTCACACCGTGGACAACCTGTGAGTATTAACCGGACGTTCAACTGTGCTGTGGCGGGCGTCCTAGCAAGGTCCTTGGCACGTCTGGTTCACTTGAAGTATGACAACGCTGACTGAAATCACAGTCGCCGGCAACGATGACCGGCGAGACAATATCCAGAACAACCGGCTGCTGGTGGCCCTGGACGTCGACGGGACATTGGTGGATCACGACGGCCACATGTCCCCGGCCGTCCGCAACGCCGCCCAGAACGTGGTGGGTGTTGGCCATGAGGTCATGATTGCTACGGGCCGTTCCTTGAACGCCACGCTGCCCATCATTGAGAAGATCGGCATCGAGCGCGGCTACGCCGTCTGCTGCAACGGTGGCGTGACCCTGCGCTTGCACCCCGACTTGGACCGCGGCTACGAAATCATCCAGAAGGCCACCTTCGATCCCGCTCCCGCCCTGCGTGCCCTCCGTGAACGGCTGCCCGCAGCCAAGTATGCGCTCGAGGACGAGGACGGCAACTTCCTTTCCACGGAACGGTTCCAGGATGCCAGCTTCGGCGTCGAGGCCGTTGGCGTCGATTTCCAAACCATGCTCAACGCCACCGCCGTCCGCGTGGTGGTGTTCAGCACCGACAACACGCCGGAAGAATTCACCGACGCCATCCGCCAGATTGGCCTGTCCGGCGTGACCTACTCGGTGGGCTGGACGGCGTGGCTGGATATCGCCGCCGCGGGGGTCACCAAGGCCAGCGCGCTGGAGGAACTCCGGGTGCAGTTGGGTATCGACGCTGCTCAGACCGTGGCAATCGGCGACGGCCGCAACGATATCGAGATGCTCACCTGGGCAGGCCGCGGCGTGGCCATGGGGCAGGCGCCCGAAGAGGTTATCGCCGCCGCGGATGAGGTCACCCTCTCCGTGTACGACGACGGCGCAGCCCGGGTCCTGCACAGCCTCCTCTAACAGGGGTCACGGCCGCCCTCGCCAGCCAGGTGCGTGCGTTGCCAATTCGAGGGCAGTGGTCGCCGAACCAACGACTCGGGGCTTAACCCCCTGGTCCACGTGAGTAGGTTCATGTTGCCCCAGCCCACCGGGATTCGGGTGCAGGGTGTTCAGCGGGGCAGAATGGAGAGCATGACCCCCACGACTTTCGCCCTCGTCCGCCACGGCCAAACCGACTGGAATGCCGAGCGTCGGTTGCAGGGTGCCACCGACATTCCGCTCAACGAGGTGGGCCGCGCGCAGGCGAGGGCCGCCGTCGGAATTCTCGAACAGCAGCAGTGGGACGTGATGGTTTCTTCCACGCTGAGCCGCGCAGCGGAGACCGCCGACATCATCGCCGAAGGCCTGGGCATGTCCGTGTCTCGGCGACTTCCTGCATTGATTGAGCGCAGCTTTGGCCCCGCCGAGGGCATGCAGGCTGGGCCCGAGCTTGAGGTGCTGCGTGTTCCGGGCGGCTTCCAGGATGCCGAAACCGAGGGCGAAGCAGCGTCCCGCGGGCTCGCGGCACTCGAAGCGCTGGCGGCCGAGTTTCGTGGCCAACGGATCTTGGTGGTCGCCCACGGGACCTTGCTTCGCGTGAGCCTAGGCCGCGCTGTGGGGAAGACCTTGGCCAGTGTGGAGAACGCGGCACTGAACCTTGCCCACCACCACGAGGCAGACGGCTGGGAGCTGGAGCTCTACAACGGTCAACCCGTACTGGCCGCCACAGCCAGCTGAGCTGAGCCCGCTATCTGACCTCGAGGATCATGGCAAGCAACCGGGCCGCAGCTGGCCGGGCAGCGTGTTCCTCGTTCCACTGCGAACGGGCAACGGCTTTGCTGACGGCCTGGGTGGTGATGCCGAGTTCCTTGGCCACTGCTTTCTGCTGGCCGCGGACGCCGGGGGTGAGGAGATCCAGAACCCGCCATTCGGCGTCGGACCGGTCCCGCACCATGGCGCCGAGCAGACGCAGGACGGCCTCGGCGTCGTGGGCAATGTCGGCCAAGGGCCCTTCCACGGCCACCGGGATGCGGTCTTTGCTGTTGCGGAGCCGGTCCACGGCCCGGCGCGCGTAGATCAGCCCGTGCCCGCTGGCGTCTTTGATCTGGTTGGGCAGGGGTTCATTGACAGGACCTGCCCCGATTCCAACGAACCACGAGCCGCACCTTAAAGCTATGAGTGCGGCCTCGACCGCCTGGTGTGGGCAGTCCACGATGCCTTGGACTTCGTCCTCAACTGACCTGTCGAAGTCCAGGCGCGCCGGAATATGGCGCAGGTCCCGCAACAACTGGGGAACCCGGTCGCCGTCCCGCCGGCTGTCCGTCTGGTTGATGGTCAAGGTGAACATTGCACCAAAGACTACCCGCTGGTAGCTGCGTGCTGGCAAGCAGGACGGACGACGCCGGATCCAGAGTCAGGAGCCTGCGCCAGCCTTCCAGTAGCCCAAGGCGTTGATCCGGTGTTTGTCCACGCCCAGCGTTTTGCGCAGGTGGCGGGTGATGTGTCGGGTGCTGGCGGCTTCGACGGCCAGCCAGTAGTAACCGGTGGCGGCACCGGCGGCCCCAACTTGATCGGTCAGTGCAGCGCAGACCTCGCTTACCAGCCGTGCCCCGCCGTCCTCACGGGGAACCCAGGTGACGGTGTCAATGGCCCTGGCCTGCAAGGGGAGTTCCCGGTCAGATTCGTGGTTGTATTCAAACCAGATGCTGGCTGGCGCGTTGCCAAGCACTGCCAGCAGCGAATTGATGGCCGGGAGGGACGCCGGATCGCCGATGACAACAGCGGTAGTAGGGGCTGGGTCTGGGAGCTCAAACTTGCTGCCCTGGACCGTGGCGTCAATGGTCTCACCAGGCTGGACGGTGCGCGCCCAGTCGGCGGCGCGGCCCTTGTGGAGGGCGAAGTCCAGGCTGAAGGTGCCAGCGGCGGTGTCCGGGTTGACCAAGGTGAAGGCGCGCTGGTGTGGTTTTCCGGCGTCGTCGAACCAGAGCCGGATCCACATGGTGGGATGGACGCCGCAGTCATCCAGAAGTGATCCGCCGTCGATGTGGATCCGCATGAACTGAGGGCCGATCTGCTCGCGGCCCGTGACGGACAAGGAGAAATCCTTGGCTCCGAATACCTTGAGGACGGCGCCTTCCCAGCTGTGCTTCATGCTTCTCCTTTTGCCCGGACGCCATGCTGGCGGGACGGCTCAGTGATGCTTTAATGAGGACAGCCTAACCTAAATGATCATGCGAGCCCTTCCTGTTGCGCTGGCATGACGGCCCCGTTTACGTCACTGTTTCCAAGGAGAACCATGTCCGCTGTCACCGCTGCCCCACCCATCCCTGCTGCGAGGATCGCTGCCTACCAGGAGGACTTCGAGGCGTGGGGACAGCTCCGTTTGCTCCCCGTTGAACCCGCGTCCGACGCCGGCATCATGCATTCCTGGGTCACCGAGGAACGGGCCCGTTTCTGGGGCATGACGGACTACACCCACCACCAAGTCCAGGAGGTCTACGAGTTCCTGGCCAGCCTGGACACCCACCACGCGTACCTGATCGAACTGGCCGGCGAACCGTTCGGCATCTTCCAGACCTACCAGGCCATCCACGACCCGGTGGGGGAGGCCTACCCCGCCCTGCCCGGAGACACCGGTACGCACCTTCTGCTGGGTCCGGCGTCGCGCTCCATCCCGCACTTCACCCCTGTGCTCGCGGCGGCCCTGCTCCGGTTCATGTTCGCGGACCCGGGCACCGACCGCATCATCGCCGAACCCGATGCCCGAAACGGCATGGCCATTCGACGGCTCGTGGCGTCCGCCTTCGAACTGGGTCCGATCGTGCAGCTGGCAGACAAGGAAGCGCAGCTCGCGTTCCTGACCCGGGAAAAGTTCATGGCGGGCTAGGCGCAAAACTCGGGCGCAGCTTAGGCCTGGACGTCCCCGCCGAGCAGCTCATCCAACCCGCAGGAGGGCAGGTGGATCCAGCCCTCGGTGCGCGCGGCGGCCGCGTGCTCGGCATCGGGTCGGAGGGTCAGCCCGCGGGCCACGGCCCGTGCGGCCAGGGCAGCGACGACGGCGTCAAACAGGTCGTCGGACCCCTCCAGCCGGGCCTCGTTTCCGGCCAGGTCCAGCCAAGGCGCCAGTGCCTGCAACTCCGCAAGAAGCTGGCCGCGGCGTTCGCTTTCGGGACCGCCCCGGCCTTTGTAGCCGCGCCCGTTCAGGCCCCAGATCTTCAGCGAGGCGGCAGGATAAACCTCGGCCAGCCGGCCCGATCCATCCTTGGGCTGAGGACCGTGCAGTCCAGCAATCTTCGCCTGCAGGACCGCGCAACGCATGGCAGGATGGGCCAGCCGGTCCGCCGAGACGCTGAGCGGGATCAGCCGGGTCTGGGCGGTGACAAACCGATCCGTGTCGCGGTAGGCAAGCAGCCTGCGCCCGGCGATGCCGTCGTGCGCAAGGACGGGACCGGCGTCGGACGCCAGATGTCCGGTGAGGAAGGGGATCAGGGCGTCGGGCCAGCCTACGGGGCAGTCGATCCCAGTGACATCAGTGGCCCCGAAGAGGTCCACGATGTCCTGGTCAGCCACGTCGAGTGCCAGGTGGGCCAGGGTGGCGCCGTCGTTTCCCCAGTCGAGGACAGCCGCGGCCGTCTTCTTGTCCGCGGCAGCAAGGTCAACGCCGAGGGTCTTCATCCCCAGAGCCTCATGCCACCCGGTATTTCAGGACGCCAGGAATCCCGCCGCTGTCCCCGAGATCACTGCCTGCAGCACCGCCCGCGAACTGGGCCCACAGGGCACGCACCTGCTGGCCCGCGGCGTCCACCTCGTCCCAGGTGGCCCCGGCGATCAGTCCCACTCCGTCCCAGGTGTCCTTAGTGCCGAACAGCAGGGGAAGGTCAATGGTGTGGGCGGAGCCGTAGATGTTTCCGGGTGCGTGCCAGTCCAGGACATAGTGGTGCGCAGTTCCGCCCGCTGCTGAGTGGCGGCGGGCAAACTTCCGCGATGCCCGGCCATAGACCGTCTCGGTCACCACCCAGTTGATGGCCCGGAGTGCCGTCTTTCCCAGCACCGGAACGCGCTCCAGGGCGCTGAGGAACCTGTTGCGCGGCAGGAACAGCCGAGCCTCCTGCGAGGTGTGCCCCATCAGCACCTGGATGCCTGGCGCGGTGTGGTTCCAGGCCGCCTCAATGCCTGCCTCGGCGGGGAGGGGGTGGTGCCCGTACTGCGTGCCGAACGGCATGGCCGCCCGCATGCCGAACTTGCGGGCCACCTGCGTGACGCGTTCTTCGATCTCCACCACGTCCATGGCAGGGGTCTCCTCCGTGACGGACTCGGCGGCGATGCCCATGGCGTGGTTCATGGTGGCCCGGCCCCGGGAGATGCCCAGCGGTGCGCTTTGGATGATGGCCCGCTGGAACAAGGTGGGCGCCTCGGGGACTGCCATGAGGTGGGCGATCGCGTCGCCGCCAGCTGACTGGCCGAACGCTGTGACGCGGTGCGGGTCGCCACCGAACGCCGAGATATTCCGTTGCACCCACCGAAAGGCCTCGAGCTGGTCCAGGAGGCCCAGGTTGCCGGGCCGGCCCGTTCGGGTGGACAGGAAGCCAAACAGTCCCAGCCTGTAGGTCACGGACACCACGACCACCCGGTTTTCGGCGGCCAACGCTGCAGAGTCGAAGATCGCCAGGTCGCCGGAGCCGGTGGTGTACGAGCCGCCGTGGATCCAGACCATCACCGGCAATTTCTCAGCCGGGTCAATGTCGGCAGGCATGGTGATGGAGAGGTTCTGGCAGTCTTCGCTGCCCGGCAACTCGCCGTAGCGGGTGCCCAAAACTTCGTCCAGGAACGGCACGGGAGCCTGCGGGCAGGCAGGCGCGGGGGACGTGGCCAGCAGCGGGGTGGCGCGGTCTGGTGCGGGGCTGGGCGGCTGGAAACGAGCGGCCGTGGCATAAGGGATGCCCGTTGCGCGGATGACTCGGCCGTCGCGCCGGCCGATGATGGGGCCGGAGGGCGGGGTGAAGGTGGGTTCGTAGCTCACGCTCCACCTTAACCACAACGCGGGGCCCCACTGGGACCCCGCGTTGGTAAGGCGAGAGCGGACCTAGTGGCCTGCCGCCGGGACGTAGCGCTTGATGGAAGCTTCCAGCTCGGCTTCGGCCGCGGCACGATCGCCCCAGCCTTCGGCCTTGACCCACTTGCCCGGCTCCAAGTCCTTGTAACGGGTGAAGAAGTGCTCGATCTCCTTGATCAGGAAGTCGCTGACGTCGCTGAGTTCCTGGATGTGGTCGAACCGCTTGTCCGTGGGGACGCAAAGCACCTTGGCGTCCCCGCCGCCGTCGTCCGTCATGTTGAACACGCCGATGGGGCGGGACTCGACGATCACGCCGGGGTGCAGGTCGAAGTCCTGCAGCAGCACCAGCGCGTCCAGCGGATCGCCGTCTTCGCCGAGGGTGTTCTCGAAGAAGCCGTAGTGGGTGGGGTACTGCATGGAGGTGAAGAGGACGCGGTCCAGGCGGACCCGGCCGGTCTCGTGGTCAACTTCGTACTTGACACGCGATCCCTTGGGGATCTCGATGGTCACGTCGTGCTTCATGAATGCTCCTCGGCGTTTTTGTCACTGGGTTCGCGGCACCAGGACTGCCACGCAAAGGGGGTGTCAGTGCCGCCGACTATTATTGAGGATATAGCGAGCGGCCCTGGAATCAGGAACTTGTGGGGATATTTCAGGACTTGAGGACCAGCACCGGCATGACCAGATCGACACCTGCCCAACCGTGGCGGCACCGCGTGCGCCGGCACTGGCCGCTGCTCGCCGTGACCGTCCTGCTGCTGGCGCTTGCTGTTCCTGCCGCGTTCCTGGCGCTGCCCGGCTTCCTCGCCCCGCCACCGGCCGCGCCCGCCCCCACCGTTCCGGCCTGGCAGCAGCCGCCGGCAACGCTCGCGGCACCGGGCGGCCTGGCCCCGCTCACGGACGCGGCTCTGCGTCCGGATCGCGCCGCCGTGACGGCGCAGCTGCAGCCGCTGTTGACGCCCGACGGCGACGGCTCCTTCACGGGGCTGGTCCAGGACGCGATCACGGGCGACGTCCTGTTTGACCAGGGTGCCTCCGCCGCTCGGGTGCCGGCGTCGAACCTGAAGCTGCTGACAGCGGTGGCAGCACTCCGCACACTCGGCCCGGACCACCGCTTCAGCACCACAGTGGTTGCCGGATCCAACCCCAACCAGGTGGTTCTGGTGGGTGGCGGCGACGTACTCCTGGCCGCCGGGGATTCGGCAGCAGACCAGGTTCGTGGGCGCACGGGCCTGGCTACCCTGGCCGCGCAGACCGCCACGGCACTGGCGGCCGCTGGGGCAGCTGGCGAGATCACCGTGGCGCTCGACGATTCGCTCTTCAGCGGACCGGCCCTCAATCCGGCCTGGGACCTGGGCGACGTTGCCGCGGGCGAGGTGGCACCGCTGGCCCCGATCGCCCTCAACGCAGCCCGATTCGCTCCCACCGACACCTCCGGCGCCAGGCCCAGCGACCCCGCCATCACCGCGGCCGAGCAGTTCGCCAGCCAGCTGCGCGTGGCAGGTGCGGCCGCGGGACTAACTGTTGCCGCCGATGTCGGGCGTTCACCTGCCCCCGCGGATGCGGCCACCCTGGCGCGGGCCGAATCAGCCACAGTGGCGCAGCAGCTGGACGTGATGCTGCAGGACTCCGACAACTACCTGGCCGAAGCATTAGGCCGCCTCGCCGCCGTGGCCTCGGGCCGACCGGGAAGCAACGACGGCGCCACGGACGTGGTGCGCGCCGAAGTCGCCGCCGCGGGCGTGGACACCTCGGGGTTGGCCTTGGAGGACGTCTGCGGCCTGGCCATGGGCAACAGGGTGTCAGCGCTGGACCTGGTCAGTGTGGTCCGGACGATCGCAACCGGTGCCGACGATCGACTGCGGGCCGCCCTGGCCGGCTTCCCCGTGGCTGGGCTGACCGGCACCCTCGACGTGCGCTATCAGGACCCGGCCAGCCAACAGGGCGCCGGATTGGTGCGCGCAAAGACCGGAACCCTGAACACCGTCATCGCACTGAGTGGCTACGTGGTGGATGCGGACGGCCGGTTGCTGCTCTTCTCCTTCATCGGCAACGATCTTGCTCCGGGCGCTGCCGGTAACAAGGCTGCAGTGGACCGGGCAGCTGCCGCGTTGGCTGGCTGCGGCTGCCGGTAGCTGGACCGGTTTTCCCGCGATCCGGCGGACTGTGGATCCGCTGGCTGGCGAGATCAGGAGTCGCCTCGGGCCGGTTCGGTGGCGACCAGTGGCGTCGCCGCGATGGTGGTCACGACGGCGGCGGAGGACGCGCTGGAGGTGTCGGCTGCGATGGCCGCGGGCGCCGTCGTCGTGCCCAGCAGTGTCGCCATCACCACGGCGGCGAGGACTGCCTTCCACCCTGCTCGTGGGCCTGAGGTCAGCGGGGCGATGGGGCGATACGTGATCATGGTGTCCTCCTCTGGATATGAACGGCCGTGACCCGCATAAGCGGTGTTGGCCAGCACCGCTTATGCGGGCCAGAGCCGCTCGAGCGGTTCGGTGCGATAGGAATAACTGTGCGGCGCCAGGATTTGCCGGGGCTTGCGCGGACCTGTGCCGCCGCTGTGAGCCGCCGGGAAGTTCAGGCCCGAGCCTGCCCGTTCGCCGGTCAGCGAACTTTAAGGACGATCCCCAGCCTGCTGTGGTCTGATTGGAAACTATGGAGACCACTGCGCGGGAGTCCGCACCAACGTTGTCCAGCACCGCCGATTCTTTGATCAACTGGGACCTTGCCGCGGCCACCGCCGCCCGCTTGGCGCCAGCCGGACCGGTGATGAACGCCGCGGACATTGGCAAGGCCGTGGAATCGTTGCGGAGCCTGGCGGACGCTTCGGTGGAACACGTGCACCAGATCAGCGGGCTGGAAGCGGCGCGAGACCTCCGGGATTCGTCGGTGTTGGTGGTGGACCGGGCCTCCTGGGCGAAAGCCAATACGCAAAGTTTCGCCGTGATGCTCAAACCCGCCATGGAAAAGATGGTGGACAGCAGGAACGGCAACCTGACCCCCCGGGCAGCGGGAGTGAGCGGAGCCATCACCGGCAGCCAACTTGGTGCCGTGCTCGCCTTTCTTTCCAGCAAGGTCCTTGGTCAGTACGATCCCTTTGCCGCGCTCGCGCCGGGGTCCACGGCTCCTGCTGCTGGCCGGCTCCTCCTCGTGGCCCCGAACATTGTCTCGGTGGAACGCGAATTGAACGTCACCCCGGAGGACTTCCGGCTATGGGTTTGCCTGCACGAGCAGACTCACCGCGTGCAGTTCGCCGCTGCGCCGTGGCTCCGGCACCACATGCTGGCGCAGATCGACGATCTCAGCGGGCACCTGCTGGGCAACGTTGATTCACTGATGGACCGGGCCAGCGCCGCAGCCCGCTCGCTGAAGGACCGGTCCGCCACCGGAGACACCCCCGGCCGCGGCGCGATCCTGGACCTACTCCAGGACCCGGCCGAAAAGGCAGCCATCTCCCACCTCACCGCCGTGATGAGCCTGCTTGAGGGCCACGCCAACGTGGTGATGGATGCCGTGGACGCCAGCATCATTCCGTCCGTGAAGACCATCCGGCAGCGCTTCAACTCCCGCGGCAAGGACCGCGGCGTGCTGGAGAAGTTCATCCGCAACCTCTTGGGCCTCGATGCCAAGATGCGACAGTACTCAGATGGCTCCCGCTTTGTCCGCGCCGTGGTGGATGGCGCGGGCATGGCCGGCTTCAACCGCGTGTGGGAGTCGGCGGAAAACCTGCCCACCGAACCGGAAATCCACGACGCCAAACTGTGGCTGGAACGGATGGGCCTGTAGGTGCCAGCTGACGTACCCGCTGGTTCGCCGGAACTCTCACCCATGAGTGACCCAGAAAAGTCACCGGCAGACACCCCGGAGGTCTCGCTCGCAGTCTCACCGGGCGCTGCACCCACCGTCGCCCGCGGACGACGGCGGCCTGGCCGGTTGGCGCCGGTCCTCGGCACTGCGCGGAAGCTGCTGCAGGAATCGTTGGCCCAGGCGGGCTACCCGGCGCACGTCCTGGTGGCGTGCAGCGGCGGCCCCGACTCCCTGGCGCTCGCCGCCGTGGCAGCGTACTTCGCCCGCCGTGGCCACGTGGACGGGCACCCCGTTACGGTAGGTGCCGTGGTGGTGGACCACCAGTTGCAGGCCGGTTCGGCAGAGGTTGCTGCCAACGCGGCAGCAGCGCTCCAGGAGCTGGGTCTGGCTCCCGTTGAGGTCCGGACCGTCGTGGTGGAGCGTGCCGGCGTGGGCCCGGAGGCTGCTGCCCGCGACGCCCGCCACGCGGCCCTGCAGGCAGCCGCCACCAGCCAGGGTGCCGAGGCGATTTTGCTTGGCCACACCCTCGATGACCAGGCCGAACAGGTGCTCCTGGGACTGGCTCGTGGGTCGGGCACCCGGTCCCTGGCTGGGATGCGGCCGTCCCGCGGGCTCCTGTTGCGGCCGTTCCTGGCGCTGCGCCGTGCCGACACAGAAGAGATTTGCGAGGTGGAGGAGCTGACGCCTTGGCACGATCCCACCAACACCGATCCTGCGTTTGCCCGCTCCAGGACCCGGGTGGAAGTCCTGCCGCACCTGGAGGAAAAGCTCGGTCCCGGCGTCGCCGAATCCCTGGCCCGGACTGCCGCGATCCTCCAACTCGACGCCGATTACCTGGATGATGTGGCAAAAACCACCTTCGAGTCGCTGCTGGAACGTTCGGGAACGGAACTGCACCTCCCGGAGGACGCGCTGCGCGCACTCCCGCCTGCCATCAGGTACCGCGTCATCGCCAAGGCGGCTGCCGACGTCGGCGGTCAACAACCCAGCTACAAGCGGCTGCTGGCGGCGGAAGCGCTGCTGCGCCGCAAAGGATCAGCGGGGCCGGTGGAGTTGCCCGGTGGTGTGGCCGTCTCCCGGCTCTCGCTGGCCGAACTGCGGCCGGAACCCGGCGCCACCCCCGCCGCCGCCGTCCCCGAGGTGACCCCAGCCGTGGTCCCGGCTGCCACTACACGCAGCGCTGGTCCCCGCGAAGCCGCGCGCTGTGGGAAGCTAGTATTCCGGTCCCAAAAACCGCCCAAGAATTAGTTGCACCCCCCGCATCGACCCAGGAGCTATTGGTGGATTCAAACGATGTCCATGCAGATCTAAAGCACGTTCTTTATTCCAGGGAGCAGATCCAAACCCGGATCACCGAGCTCGCTGCCCAGATCGACAAGGACTACGAAGGCCGCGAACTGCTCATCGTGGGTGTGCTGAAGGGCGCCGTCATGGTTATGGCTGATCTGGCCCGCGCGCTGCACAGCCACGTCTCCATGGACTGGATGGCCGTTTCCTCCTACGGCTCCGGTACGCAGTCCTCCGGCGTGGTGCGCATCCTCAAGGACCTGGACACGGACCTGATGGGTAAGGATGTGTTGATCGTCGAGGACATCATCGATTCCGGCCTCACTCTTTCCTGGCTCAAGACCAACCTGGAATCCCGTGGCACCGCGTCCGTGGAAATCTGCACCGCGTTCCGCAAGCCAACGGCGGCCAAGGTCCAGATCGACGTCAAGTACGTGGGTTATGACATCCCCAACGAATTCGTGGTGGGCTACGGCCTGGACTACGCCGAGAAGTACCGCAACCTGGACTTTGTGGGCACCCTCGCCCCGCACGTCTACGAGTAACCAGCACTCCTTCCAGGAAGCTACAGGACAGCCGACGACGGCGGCCAACCAGCCGCCGTCGCCGGCTGTCCTTTTGCGTCTCATCCTTTTGGGTACCTTCCGGAGGTGGCTGCTAGGGGCGGTGTTAGCCTGCACGGGTGGGCGTGCTGGGCGGCCACAAAAGCCATTCGGGGGTTCTTGGCCATGAACGAAAATTCGGCAGTGCAACAGGGCGAAGCAAAAGCACGCAGCGGCAAAATCCGGGCAATTCTAGCTGGTGGCCTGGTCCTGGGAGTCGGCGCCACAGTGGTGCTCGCCGCCTGGAATGATTCCGAGTTTGGGGCCGGAACCTTCACCGCCGGGAGCTTCAACCTTGAGGGCAGCGTCGACGGCACCGCGTATACCGACCACGCCACCGCCGGGACAGCGGCTCCACTCTCCTTTACGGTCAACCCGTCCAACCTTGCACCCGGCGATACCGTCTATGCACCGTTTGCGGTGCGGTTGGATGCTGGGACCACCAGCCCGGCAACAGTGACCGTGAGCAGCGCGGCAGACGGCCCCAACTCCGCGAACCTGAGCTACTCAGTGACCACGCCTGGAGCATTCGGCTGCAGTTCAGGGGACGCCAGTACCGTACTGGTCCCGGCAGCCACACCGGTGGGAACCACCCCTGCTGGCATCACGTTCCCGCTCGCCATTGGCACCAGCCCGGCGGCCGGTGCCGCAGTGAACCTCTGCTTCAAGGTGACGGCCGGGGCAAACCTCATTGAGAGTGAAGTTTCGACCGTCACGTGGGAGTTCGCCGCCGCGTCGACCTCGTAGGCAGACCGTGGGCAAGCGCAGCGCGATCAGTGCGCCTGGCTCTGGACCGTCCGACGGCGAGCAGCCGGCGGTGCGATCGAGGCCGCGCCGCCGCAGGCGTGGCACCATCCGCGCTATCTTGGCCGGTGGGCTGGTCCTGATCAGCGGCGGTGCCATGACTTTGGCCGCCTGGACCGATCAGGAAGTGGCGCAGGCAACGTTCAGTTCCAGCACGTTCCGGCTGCAGTCGACCATCGACGGCGGGACGAACTGGGCAGACAGCACTGAGGCCAGCCCCGCCACGTTGGCTTTCAGTGCCGCCGGAATGTCACCCAATACGATCCTCTACGCGTCGATCGGCATTCGGACCACCACCGGGTCGCTTTCTGGCTCGCTGACCTTGGGTGCCGGCCAGCTGCCTTCTGGTCCGCCTGCACTGGCTGGCGTCCTGAAGTACCGGGCGGTGGTAGCCACTGCTGCCACCTGCGACGTGACCAGCTTCGGTGGCACGCCCACGTTCTTGGTGGGCGGGGCAGCCCTCAAGCAGCCCCTCACCACAGCTGGCACCGGCACGGTCCCGATTGGCGCGAACAGCACGGCGCCCCGGTGGGTCTGCTTCGAGGTCAGCATGGACGCCAACGCGGACAACTCGCTGCAGGGCCAGGCCGCCATGGCCGTGAAGTGGACCATCACCGGAACGTCGTCGTCATGAGTAGGCCCGGCCAGCGGCTCCGGGAGTGGGTCCTCAACATTGCCGCGGTGGCAGGTTCGATCTGCATCCTCCTGACCGTGGCCGCTGTCCTCTTAAACATCTCGCTGATCATGTTCAAGACGGGGTCCATGAGTCCCACCATCCCCGCTGGGTCGCTGGCAGTGGTGCGCGAAGTGCCTGCCGCCGACGTCAAGGTGGGGGACGTGGTGACAGTGGCCCGCGGCGAGAAGCTGCCTGTCACGCACCGAGTCACCTCCGTTACACCCGGAATAGCGGGACAGATGGTGATCACCATGAAGGGTGACGCCAACGCCGTCGAGGATCCTGAGCCTTACACCGTCCAAAACGTCCGGCAGGTCCTCTGGTCCGTTCCCGGGCTGGCCAACTGGGTAGTGGTGGTGTCGCATCCGCTGGTGATGGGTGGGATCACGTTGGCGGTGGCGGGATTCGTCACCTGGGTACTTTGGCCCCGCAACCAAGTTGTCCGACCTCGACGGCCCAGGCCAGCGCATGCAGCTGGCAAGTAGCGGGGCTCCTGACGGCGCTGCCGGCAGGCGCGCCTCCACGGTAGTGCGCAGGCGCGGCACCGTGGCCCGATGCGTGCTGGCCGGGGTCGCCGCGGTGCTCCTGGTGGTCCAGCCAGTGCCAGTGGGCAGCACCGAGGCCAGTTGGCAGGACGTTGAAGCTGGGCAAGGATCTATTCAGCCTTTGAAGCTCGAGCCACCGACCATGGTGAGTTGCCAGTCCGCAGTCACGGTGGTTCTCCTTCCAAGCATCAAAGTAACCTGGCGCGTGCCAGTCGCTTATCCGGACAATGTTATCGTCCAAGGCTATTTGAACGGAGTTGCTGTGAATATGGGCAGCACAACTGTGGATGACGGCGTTTACACCCTGACGGTATTCGGGGGGCTGATTTCCCTTGGAGCAGCGTACAAATTTGCGCTTCGGACAGTAACTGTCGGAGGAACACCATGGTTTTCCGCAGCGATAGAGGCCAGTGGTACCTATACGGGTGCGGGAACACGTCCCTGTCCCACGCCGTATTCGACGGTCCCCTGACCCTCTCCCCGCTACGCCCAGAGGGAACTTTTGCCTGTGATCGCGCGTGAATTACTGCGGACGGTGTATAGCTAGAAGCTGACTCAGCACCATCACGTGCGAAACATTCGGCGTGCAGCACTACCGGAAGGGACGGGGCCAGCCCCCGAACAGATGAAAGCAAAGAACCTCTTCAAGGGCCCGGCCATATGGATCATTCTGGTGGTCGTCATGCTCTTCACGGCTTTTGCCTTGATCAGTCCCGGCGGTGCCTCGCGGATTGATACCAACGAGGGCCTGAAGCTCCTCGCCGGTACCAACGTGGAGCAGGCAAAGATCTATGACGCCGAAAACCGGGTGGACCTGACCCTGAAGGATGACCTTCAGCTTGATGGCCAGGACAAGGGCAAGAGCGTCCAGTTCTACTTTGTGGATGCCCGCGCAGCGGACGTGGTCAAAGCCGTCAATGCCGCGGAGCCTGCTGGTGGTTACACCGACCAGCCCGTGGAGAGTAACTGGTTCTCCGGGCTGCTGTCTCTCCTGATCCCGGTTCTCCTGTTCGGTGCGCTTTTCTGGTTCCTGATGACCCGGATGCAGGGTGGCGGGTCCAAGATCATGCAGTTTGGCAAGTCCAAGGCCAAGATGGTCAGCAAGGACATGCCACAGGTGACGTTCGCCGATGTTGCCGGCTCCGACGAAGCGGTGGAAGAGCTGCAGGAAATCAAGGAATTCCTGCAGGAACCCGCCAAATTCCAGGCTGTTGGCGCCAAGATCCCCAAGGGCGTCCTGCTGTATGGCCCGCCAGGCACGGGTAAGACCCTCTTGGCCCGTGCTGTAGCCGGCGAAGCCGGCGTGCCTTTCTTCTCCATCTCCGGCTCCGACTTCGTGGAAATGTTTGTGGGCGTTGGCGCTTCCCGTGTCCGCGACCTCTTTGAGCAGGCCAAGGCCAACTCCCCGGCCATCATCTTTGTTGACGAGATCGACGCCGTGGGCCGGCACCGTGGCGCGGGTATTGGCGGCGGTAACGATGAACGCGAGCAGACCCTCAACCAGCTGCTGGTTGAAATGGACGGCTTCGACGTCAAAACCAACGTCATCCTCATCGCGGCGACCAACCGCCCGGACGTCTTGGACCCAGCGCTGCTCCGCCCAGGACGGTTCGACCGGCAGATCTCCGTCGAGGCGCCGGACCTGATCGGCCGCGAACAGATCCTCAGCGTCCACTCCAAGGGCAAGCCCATGGCACCCGGAGTGGACCTCAAGGGCGTCGCGAAAAAGACGCCCGGTTACACAGGCGCGGATCTGGCTAACGTCCTCAATGAGGCAGCACTGCTGACTGCCCGCTCCAACGCCAACCTGATCGATGATCGGGCCTTGGACGAGGCTATCGACCGAGTCATGGCCGGTCCGCAGAAGCGCAGCCGCGTCATGAAGGAACACGAGCGCAAGATCACCGCTTACCACGAGGGTGGACATGCCCTCGTAGCCGGTGCGCTGCGCAACTCGGCCCCGGTCACCAAGATCACCATCCTGCCCCGCGGCCGTGCCTTGGGCTACACCATGGTGGTGCCGGACAACGACAAGTACTCCGTAACCCGCAATGAACTCCTCGACCAGATGGCGTACGCCATGGGCGGCCGTGTCGCGGAGGAGATTGTCTTCCATGACCCGTCCACCGGGGCGTCGAACGACATCGAAAAAGCCACAGCCACGGCCCGCAAGATGGTCACCGAATATGGCATGAGCGAGCGGATTGGTGCGGTCAAACTCGGCCAAGGCGCCGGCGAGCCCTTCATGGGCCGTGACAGCGGCAGCGATCGAGGCTACTCGGATCAAGTCGCCTTCATCATCGATGAGGAAGTCCGCCGGCTGATCGATCAGGCCCATGATGAGGCTTACGCCATCCTCATCGAAAACCGCGACGTCCTGGACCGTCTCGCTGTCGAGCTCCTCGAACGCGAGACTCTGAACCAGGCTGAAGTGGCGGAGATCTTCACGGATGTCCGGAAGAGCGATTTCCGGCAGATCTGGCTTTCCAAGGATTCCCGGCCGGTCCAGGAAGCTGGACCGGTGGAGTCCCGCCGGGAACGCGCCGAGCGTGAGGCGCAGGAGGAAGCCAAGGAGGCCCGCCTGGACGAGCCGCTGGACACCCAGCCGCCGCATCCGCAGGGCATTGGTGACACCGGCGCCTTCCAGGGTGGGACTGCCGGTAACCCTTCGGACGGCCTGCCCAGCTAAGCTTCTGCTGTGACTTCCTTCGACGATGACGACGCCTATCCCCTGTCCGCCTTCCCGGCGGACGGGGGGCCGGCTGGCCAGCCAGGTAACAAAGTAGACCGCCCACGGATTGAGGCGGCGGTCCGCGAAATCCTCCTCGCCATTGGCGAGGACCCGGACCGGGGCGGCCTGCTCGACACCCCCAAACGGGTGGCCAAAGCGTACGCGGAGGTGTTTGCCGGCCTGCACCAGGATCCCGCAGACGTCCTGTCCACCACCTTCGACCTGGACCACGAAGAACTGGTCCTGGTCAAGGACATCCCCTTCTATTCCACCTGCGAACACCACCTGGTTCCTTTCCACGGCGTGGCGCACGTTGGCTACATCCCTTCCCACGAGGGCAAGGTCACCGGGCTGAGCAAGCTGGCCCGGCTGGTCGACATTTATGCCCGCCGTCCCCAGGTGCAGGAACGCCTCACCACCGAAATCGTCGAAGCGCTGGTCCGCCACCTCAAGCCGCGTGGTGCGATCGTCGTCGTTGAATGCGAGCACATGTGCATGTCCATGCGCGGTGTCCGCAAGCCCGGAGCGAAGACCGTCACCAGTGCGGTCCGCGGGCAGCTTCATGACCCGGCCACCCGCGCCGAAGCCATGAGCCTCATTCTCGGAAGGTAACCCCATGGATTCTCTCGCCGCAGCGCCCGGAACCGGGCCCGCCACCTCGCCCTTGCCCATCCTGCGCAAGCCCCGGAAGGCAGCCGCGTTCGCGGACCTGCCCACCGACCGCACGCTGGTCATGGGCATCTTGAACGTCACCCCCGATTCGTTCAGCGACGGCGGCAAGCACGTGACCGCCGACACCGCCATCGCCGCCGGCTTGCGGATGTTTTACGCTGGCGCGGACATCGTGGACGTCGGCGGCGAATCCACCCGCCCGGGTGCTGAAGACGTGGCCCCGGACGAAGAGCAGCGTAGGGTCCTGCCGGTCATCGAAGCGCTGGTCAAAGCCGGTGCCCTGGTCAGCGTCGACACCACGCATGCCGCCACGGCAGCTGCAGCGTTGAAGGCCGGCGCCGCGATCATCAATGACGTTTCCGGCCTCACCATCGAACCCGAAATGGTGGATCTGGTGGCGTCGTCCAAGGTTCCGTATATCCTCACCCACCGCCGGGGCGACGCCCGCAGCATGGATTCCTTGGCCGAATATGCCGACGTAGCCGGCGAAGTTGTTGCCGAGCTTGCTGGCGTGCGGGACAAGTTGCTGGCCGCTGGCGTCGACCCAGAGCAGATCATCGTTGACCCGGGCCTGGGCTTCGCCAAGAACGACGCCCAGAACTGGGAACTTCTCGCCAACCTCAGCAAGCTCGATTCGTTGGGGCACAAAGTCCTGGTTGCTGCCTCCCGCAAGCGCTTCCTGGGCACGTTGCTCACAGTGGCTGGCAAGGCTGCAGCCCCGGAAGAACGAGACGCCGGCACCGCAGCGATCACCGCCATCAGCGCCGCGCGCGGTGCGTGGGCAGTGCGCGTGCACGACGTCGGGTCCAGCCTTGACGCCGTCAAGGTCGCCGCGCGCCTTGCCGCGCCGCAGCCGCCCAGCGAGTGACGCCCATGGACAGGATTACGCTGGCCGGGGTGACCGCCGTCGGGCATCACGGTGTCTTTGACTTTGAACGTAGGGAAGGCCAACCCTTTGTGGTGGACGCCGTCCTGTACCTGGATTTCAGTGCTGCGGCCGCGTCGGACGATGTCCTGGACACGGCCCATTACGGCGAGGTGGCCCAGCGCATCACGGACTGGATTGTGGGTGAACCGGTGAACCTGATCGAGGCCCTTGCGGTCCGGATCGCGGAGAGCCTGCTGGCCGAATTTCCGCTCGCAGCGGTGGACATCACAGTGCATAAGCCGAAGGCGCCCATCGAAGTTCCCTTCGGTGATGTGGCCGTCTCGGTGCACCGGACCAAGGCGCCAGCATGAACGCCGTTTACGTCAAAGCGGTACTGGCGCTCGGCAGCAACTTGGGGGAGCGGAACGACACCCTGTCCTCGGCAGTAGCTGACCTGGTGGACCCGCCCGAGATCCGCATCCTTGCGGTGTCTCCGCTGGTCCAGACCAAGGCGGTGGGCGGTCCGGCCAACCAGCCTGATTTCCTCAACATGGTCATCACCGTGGAGACGACACTGCTGCCGATGGAACTTCTCAGGCACTGCCAGTGGGTGGAAAACAAGCACCATCGAGTCCGGGAAGTCCGCTGGGGACCGCGCACCCTGGACGTCGATGTCATCACCTACGGCGATCTGACCAGCGACGATCCGGTGCTGACGCTGCCGCACCCGCGAGCCGCGGAACGTGCCTTCGTGTTGTTCCCCTGGTCCCAGATCGAACCGGCAGCCACCCTTGCCGGCGAACGCGTCAGCGAACTCGCCGCACGCGCAGCGGACTTCGGTGACCTGATGCCCTTTGATGGTTTCGGCGATTTTGACGGCCTGCCCATCGGGGGAGCGGCAGAGCGATGAAGCCCATTCAGCCGCTCCGCCTGGCCTTGATCGGGCTCGTCCTGGCCGTTGCCGGGTGGGTAGCCACCATGCTGACCGGCCGTTACAGCCTGGCCACGCCGGTGCTGCCGCTGACGGCGTTGGCCACCATGGGCGTCATCGTGGCCATCACTCTGGTACTGGGCATCAGGGTGCTCCGATGGCGGAACAGCCACCCCAAGAAGACAGTGCTGGACCCGCTGTTGGCCGCCCGGACGGTGATCTTGGCCCAGGCCTGCGCCTACGCCGGTACGGTCCTGCTGGGCTGGCATGTGGGGATTTTCCTTGACCAACTGCGCCTCTGGAGCCTGCGCAGCGATCAAGGCATCACCTGGCTGGCGCTGATCATGGCTGGTGGTGGCCTGGTCATGATTGTTGTGGGCTTGCTGGTGGAGCGGTTCTGCAGGATCCCGCCGGAAGACACCGACACCAAAGGTATTGACGGAAAACCAGGCCGCACAGCACGCGGCGAAGCTCAGGGGGAAGGCGAATATGCGTACCGAGGCGATTGATCCACCAGGCATCACCTGGGAGCGGGTATCCCCCAAATACATCACGGTGCGGCTGGTGCAGTGGGCCTTGGCCAACGTGATCACGGTGGCGGTGCTGAGCCTGCCCTTGATTTTCGTCCTGCTGGGGTGGTGGCGCTGGCCGCCGTTGTGGCTGGCCATCGCCGTCCCCGGGGTCTGGCTGGTGGCCGCGGTGTGGCGGCTGGTGCTGATTCCGCGGCAGGTCCGGGCCATTGGCTACGCTGAGCGCGACGACGACCTCCTCATCCGAACCGGCATCTTTTTCCAGCGCACCATGGCGGTTCCGTACGGCCGGATGCAGTACGTAGACATCGGCGTGGGGCCGGTGGAGCGCGGGCTGGGCCTGTGCACCCTCAAACTCCACACCGCCGCACCCGCCACCCGCGCGCACATCCCCGGACTGCCCACGGCAGAGGGTGCACGGCTCCGCGAACAGCTGTCCGCCCGCGGCGAAGCGCGACTGGCTGGCCTGTGAGCGCCGACGCTCCGGACCCGGCAGTGCAGGCGCCCGACGACGAGTGGCTGCGCGTGCATCCGGCCTCACCGTTCGTCAGGGGCTGGGTGGCGCTGGCGGCGATTGCCTTCTTCTTTGGCCGCGACATTTTCGAACGGTTGCTGCAGGGCCGGCCCGTGTTCGACGACGGCGTGGCAGCCCGGGTGCCGTGGCTCTTGGCCGGCGGCGGCGCCATCCTGGTGATGGTGGTGGTGGGGTTTGTCCTCACCTGGTTCTTCACCAAATACCAGGTCTCCGGCGGCTACGTCCGGGTCAACTCCGGGTGGCTTTTCCGGCAGAACCGGCAGGCCCGGCTGGACCGGGTCCAGGCCATCGACATTGTCCAACCCCTGCTGGCCCGCATCTTCGGCCTGGCGGAGCTCAAATTCGAGGTGGCAGACGCCGGTGAATCCGCCGTTCGGTTGGCGTACCTGAAAGCTGGCGACGCGCGGCAGTTGCGCGCCACGATCCTGGCACGGGCCGCCGGTGTGGAGATCAGTCCGGAGACGCCCGCCGACACTATCCCCGAGGCGCCGGAACATCGCGTCCTGGCCGTCCCGCCGTCTCGCCTTCTGGGGTCCTTGCTGCTCAGCGAGGCAAGCGTGGGCGTGGTCCTGGGTGGCATCGGTGCGGTGGTTTTGTCCGCGGTGACGGACAACCGCGCCTTTTTCTTCTACCTGATCCCGGCCGCGCTGGGCATGGCGGCGAGCTACTGGGGTCTGTTCAATAAGGGCTACAACTTCACGGCCGCCATTTCCCCGGACGGCATCCGGCTCCGCTACGGCCTGCTCGACACCCAGGCGCAGACTGTCCCGCCGGGACGGATCCAAGCCCTTAAGATCAGCCAGCCGCCACTCTGGCGCATTTTTGGCTGGTTCCGGATGCAGGTCAACGTTGCGGGCTATGGCGGCGCCGAAAATGCCGGCGAGACCAATACGCGCACCACGGTCCTTCCAGTGGGGAAGCTCGACGACGTCATGGCAATGCTGGCGCTGGTGCTGCCCGATCCGGGAACCGACGATCCCCACGGCGTGTTTGGTGCCGGCCTGGCAGGGCTGGATGACGACGGCGGTTTTGTCACCACCCCGCGCAGGGCTCGCCTTCTGGCGCCTCTGGGGTGGCGCCGGAACGGGTTCGCTGCCACCGATACCGCCCTGCTGATCCGTGCGGGCCGTTGGTGGCGGGCGTTGGTGCTGGTGCCGCACCAGCGCACCCAGTCCATGGCCCTGCACCAGGGGCCGCTGGCACGCCGGTTTGGCGTGGCGGACCTGGTCCTGCACACCACCCCCGGGCCGGTGGTGCCGCGGCTCTACCAGGCAGACCTGGACCAGGCGCGGACGCTGTTCAACGATCAGGCTGCACGTGCCCGACTGGCCCGCAAGCGGCAGACCACCGAGCAATGGCTGCGGGAAGTAGCGCCGGCAGAGCTGCTCGACGGCGGCGCTGCCGGGATGCAGGCCGCCGCGCCGGATGCCGAGCTTCCGGCCGCTGCGGCGGTTCAGGGACCAGGGGCGCCTGAGTCCCCGCAGGCATCGCACCCGCAACAGAAAGGTCTTCGTCATGAATAAGCCGGGCCGGTTGGGCGTCGGAATCATTGGCGCGGGCAAAGTGGGGGCGGTCCTTGGTGCGGCCTTGCGCGGCGCCGAACACGCCGTCGTCGGGGTTTCTGCGGTCTCCGAGGCCAGCCGCGAACGTGCGGAGACGCTCCTGCCGGGTGTCCCCATCCTTGAGGTGCAGGAGATCGTGGAGCGGGCCGAACTGGTGTTGATCGCGGTCCCGGATGATGCGCTGCCCGAACTCGTGGACGGTCTCGCCAAGCTGGGCGCGTGGCAGCCGGGCCAGCTCGTGGCCCATACGTCCGGCCGGTTTGGCGTGGGCGTGCTCCGGCCGGTCCGGGCTGCCGGCTCCATTCCGCTGGCGCTGCATCCCGCCATGACGTTTACCGGGATGAGCCTGGACCTGACCCGTTTGCTCGATTGCACGTTTGGTGTGACCGCCGATGCGGCCATGTTGCCCATCGCCCAGGCGCTGGTGGTGGAGATGGGCGCCGAGCCGGTGGCCATCGCCGAGGCCGACCGCGCCCTGTATCACGCGGCCTTGGCGCACGGTTCAAACCACCTGGTGACGCTGGTGGCGCAGGCCTCGCAGTTGCTTCGTGACGTGGCGGTTGAGTTTCCCGAGCGCATGCTGGGACCGCTGCTGCGGGCAACGCTGGAGAACGCGCTGGCATCCGGCGAAGGTGCCCTCACCGGTCCGGTGGCGCGCGGCGATGCGGGAACCGTCCGGGCCCACACAGAGGCTTTGCGGGAGTTCGACGGCGGCGCTGGCGGCGATGTGCTTGCCGCTTACCTGGCGATGGCGCGCGCCACCGCCCAACGCGCCGAGGCCCGCGGCCTGCTCAAGCCCGGCCAGGCAGAGAATCTGCAGCAGGCACTGAAGCCCACGGAGGACTGACCCATGGCCATCAAAGTAGTCACCACCCTGGCCGAGCTGCGCGCCAGCAGCGCCGCCTTGCTGGCCGGGAGGAACGGCACCTCCCAGGCCTTGGTGCCCACCATGGGGGCACTCCACGAAGGGCACGCCACGTTGGCGAGGACCGCCGTCGAACATAACGACGTTGTGGTGGCGTCCATCTTCGTCAACCCGCTCCAGTTCGGCGACGCCGTTGACCTGGACCGATATCCGCGAACCCTCGACGCCGACACCGCCCTGCTTGAGGCTGAGGGGGTGGACTTGGTGTTCGCACCGTCGGTGGACGAGGTGTACCCGGGTGGTGCGCCGCTGGTGCGGGTCACATCGGGGCAACTGGGCGAGAAGTGGGAAGGCGCCTCCCGGCCGGGCCACTTCGACGGCGCCCTCACCGTGGTGGCCAAGCTGCTGCACTATGGAATGCCCGCAGCCGGCCTGCCGGTAGATACCGTCCCGGTACTTGGCGAGCCTGCGTATCGGGCATATTTTGGCCAGAAGGATGCCCAACAGCTGGCGTTGGTCCGGCGGATGGTGGCGGACCTGAACTTCCCGGTGGAGATTGTTGGCGTGCCGACGGTCCGGTCTGCTGAGGGCCTCGCGCTGTCGAGCCGTAACCGGTTCCTTTCGGACGAGGAACGCGAGGCCGCCTTGGTGCTGTCGCGGGCTCTTCGCCTCCTGGTGGAGCGGGCCACTGCCCGCCAGCCGTTGGATCTTCAGTCAGCGCGGGACGTGGTGGCGTCCCAACCCCTGGTGGAGCTGGACTATTTCGACGTGGTCAGCCCGGAAACCCTTGAACCACTGGCCGAAAACTGCCACGAGACCCCGTTCCGCGGCGAGGCCTTGGCGCTGATCGCGGCCAGGGTGGGCCCGGTTCGTTTGATCGATAACGCGCCCCTGAGTTCCTAACCGGCGTTACCGCCTTGGCGTGTGGAAGATCAGTCGGTTGCCGAACGGATCGGGCACGTCGAGGTCCTCGCCCCACGGTTCATGGCTCAGGCCATTGTTGGAAAGATGTAGATGTTGCGGAATGCGTTGCCCCCGTAAACTGTTGACATCTGCAGCGGCGATTCCCGCGCACCCATTTTTCATCACTTCCTCAAGGGAACACCCATGTCTACCGAAGTATCACCCAACGCCAGCGGCAAGCCTGCCCCAGCGGAGGGCGGCGTATCCACTGCGCCGGACAAGATGTCCCGCGAGTCGGTGACCATCATTGCAACGTTGCTGGTGGCCACGTTCGTAGTGATCCTCAACGAAACCATCATGAACGTGGCGTTGCAGCGCCTCATGGTGGACCTGCAGGTGGATGCACCCACTGTGCAGTGGCTCTCCACTGGGTTCATGCTGACCATGGCAGTGGTCATTCCCACCACCGGGTTCATTCTGCAGACCCTGTCCACCAGGGCAGTGTTTATGCTGGCCATGGGCCTGTTTTCCGTTGGCACTGCGCTGGCGGCCGTGGCGCCGGGCTTCGAAATCCTGTTGCTGGCCCGCATCATCCAGGCCAGTGGCACCGCCATCATGTTGCCCCTCCTGATGACCACCATCCTGACCCTCGTGCCGCTGTCCCGCCGAGGTGCCGTGATGGGCAACGTGAGCATCGCAATCTCGGTGGCCCCGGCCATGGGCCCCACCGTCTCGGGTCTCATCCTGGAGCACTTCAGCTGGCGTTTCATGTTCGTTTTCGTCCTGCCGGTGGCGCTGCTGGCATTCGCCATTGGAGCCAAGTACCTGACCAATGTGGGCGAATCCGAGAAGACCAAGCTGGACCTGATCTCTGTTCTGCTCACCGTCCCGGCCTTCGGCGGTTTGGTCTACGGCCTCAGCCAGGTCGGCGGCGGCCATGGCGGCGAAGCCGGCCCCAGCGTGGCAGCAATCGTTGCCCTGGTGGTTGGCGTGGCGAGCCTGACGGTGTTTGTGCTCCGCCAGGTGGGGCTGCAGAAGTCCGATGCGCCACTGCTGGACCTACGCGCCTTCAACATCCGCATGTTCACTGTTTCTGTGCTGCTGATGGTGGTGGCCATGATGGCGTTGTTTGGTGCCGTCATCCTGTTGCCGCTGTACTTGCAGGAAGTGCGTGGCCTCGGTTCTTTGGAAACCGGGCTGGCGCTGCTGCCGGGCGGCCTGGCCATGGGGCTGCTGGGCCCGTTCGTTGGCCGCCTGTTCGACAAAGTGGGGCCGTTGCCGTTGACGGTTACCGGCTCGATCCTGATGGTCCTGACGCTGTGGCAGTTCTCCATGCTCGACGGCGGCACGGAAGTCTGGTGGATCGTCACCTTGCACGTGCTGCTGAGCTTCGGCCTGGCACTGTTGTTCACCCCGGCGTTTACCACCGGCCTGAACCCGCTGCCGCCGCACCTGTACTCGCACGGTTCAGCGATCATGAGCACCGCGCAGCAAGTGGCTGGCGCGGCCGGCACGGCGCTGCTGGTGTCGATCTTCTCGGTGGTGTCCGCGACGTCCGGATTGGTGGCGGGGATGAGTGCCGCCTTCATGACGGCAACCGTCATAGCCCTGGCCGCCGTCGTCCTTGCCGCGATGATGCGTAAGACGGAAGGCGCGGGGCCGGGTCACGCTGGCCACTAACCCAACTGAGTAGCGCTAACTGCGGTTTTGACGCCTCAAAACTGCACTTAGCGCTACTCAGTTGGGAGGGGTCCGTGCAGGAGGTTACCCCGCGAAGAACTCGCTCAGCTCAGCAATCAGGCGGTCTGGCGCCTTGATCACGCCGTCGTGCCCCATGCCCGGCAGGATAGTGTAGCTCGAGCCGGACAGCACATCATGGATCTGCCCGCAGGCCACCCCGAAGTACGCCGGGCTCTTCTCGCCCACCACGATCAGGGTCTCAAGTGGCAGGTCGAGGAAAGGCTCAGCGGGCATATCCGCGGCGATGATGGCCTTGATCTCCCGCACACCGGTGCGCATCAGCTCGCGTTGCTGCTTGCCCTCGCTGGTGCCTGCCGTGAGCTTGTTCGCCAGGGTCAACATGGACAGCGGCATCCGCGAGGAGACGCTGCTGCCGGCTTCGAGCCCACGCTGCAGCACGGCCAGGGCGCGGTCGTCATCGCCAGCGGCCGTGGCGCGCTCGTATTCGGCCGTCCAATCGGCCTTCACACTGTGGTTCACGGAGACGGCGGGGTCGTAGACGGCCAGCCGCTCCACCGGCAGCGTCCGCGCCGCGTGCAAGGCCACCGCGCCGCCGAAGCTGTGCCCAAACACGTCCGTGCTGTTGGTGTGCTTCATGACGGTGTCCAGGTCGCGGATATCCACATCCAGCGTGTAGTCGTCCGGCTGCGGCGAGGACGCCCCACGCCCGCGCCGGTTGAAGGTATGCACGGGCCGGCCCAGGGCTGCGCTGAGTTTCTGCGCGAATTTCGTATAGTCCGCAGCGGTCACCATCGAGGGCGCCACCACCACGACGCCGGAGCCGGCGTCAGCCAGTTCGGTGCCGGTGGAGAGGAGCTCCAGTGTGCCGCCGTCGGGGGTGGGGATGTTCTCGCGCGTCATGGTCGAAGCCTAGTCGAGCAACCCTGACGGCGACGATCTGGATCCTGGCAATCAGCCCTTGAAGTACGTGGAAATGTCCACGACGAGCTCTTTCACGGCAGCCGGGATGGAACCGTGGAACCCTTTGGGTGAAATTTGGTAGGTACTGCCCGGTACCGAGCCGTGTAACTTCTCCGCTGTGAGCCGGTAGTAGCTGGGACTCTTGCCGCCGGCCATGAAATGCGTGGTGGCCGGCAAGCGCCGAAAATCCCGTTCATCCTCGGCAGCGTTGTAGGCCGCCCGCAGTTCGCCCACGGCGCTGGGCATTACCTCACGGAGGGCTTTGTTGACCTTGGTTCTGGAGACCAGCGCCATCAGGCCCACCATGATGGGCTCCGGGACGCGGGCCAGCGGTGAGCTGGGGTTGAGGGCGCGCTTCATGTGGGTCAGGGCGAGTCCCACCTTGCCGTCATTGACGGCAGCTTCGAAACCGTCCAGCCAGTGGGTGTCGATGCTGCCCTCAATATTGATCGCGGCGTCGTAGACGGCCAACTTGTCCGGCACGTACGCGGACCCGGCAAACTCGGTGACGGCGTTCAGCGCAACTGAGCCGCCCAGGCTGTGCCCCAGGATGTTCCGGGCACCGGTGGCATCAAGAACCGTCCGCACGTCGGCGATCTCGGTTTCCATGGAATAGCCGGGCGGCTGCTCGGTGGAACTGCCGCGGCCGCGACGGTCGTACACGTCCACTGCCCAGCCGTCACCGAGGCCGTTGGCGAGGGCGATGGAGAAGGGACGGTAGATCAGCGCGGTCAGGAAGGCGCCACCAATGACCACAATGCGTCGCTCGCCCGGGGCGTCTTCGGTGCCGTAGCTGTATAAGGCCAACCGGCCGCCGTCGTGGGTGGCGAGTTCCTGTTCTTTCACCTGACTATCCTAGGCGGAAGCCCCTATCATCACGGGAGAACCTGCGGCGGCCAAGTCCCGGTAAACTTGACTATTGTGACTTCCCAAAACACCCCAGCGCCCAAGAACGCCCCAGAGCCGATCGATGCCAGCGAACAGATGCGGATCCGGATGGAGAAGCGCGCCAAGCTGATCGAGCGCGGCGCAGAGGCGTATCCGGTGGGTGTGGAGCGGACGCATTCGCTGACGGAAATCCGGGAAAAGTACGCACACCTGGAGGCCGACGACGCCACGGGCGACACTGTGGGTGTCACCGGTCGCGTGGTGTTCGTCAGGAACACCGGCAAGCTCTGCTTCGCCACCCTGCAGGAGGGCGGCACGGATGGCAAGGGCGCCAGGCTGCAGGCAATGCTCAGCCTTGCCAATATCGGTGAGGAGGCGCTTGCCGATTGGAAGGCCTTGGTTGACCTGGGCGACCACGTCTTCATTAAGGGTGAGGTGATTTCCTCGCGCCGTGGCGAACTGTCGGTCATGGCCGAGTCGTGGTCCATGGCATCGAAGGCGCTGCGCCCGCTGCCCGTGCTGCACGCCGAACTGAGCGAGGAGACCCGCGTCCGGCAGCGCTACGTGGACCTGATGGTCCGCGACGAAGCGCGCGAGATGGTTTACACCCGCGCCGCGATCACGCGGTCAGTCCGCGAAACGCTGTTCAAGCGCCGCTATGTGGAGGTGGAAACGCCCATCCTGCAGCTGGTTCACGGCGGTGCCCAGGCGCGGCCGTTCGAAACGCACATGAACGCGTTCGACCAGAAAATGACGCTGCGCATTGCCACTGAGCTTTACCTGAAGCGCGCCGTTGTGGGCGGCATCGATCGGGTCTATGACATGGGCCGCGTCTTCCGCAACGAGGGCGTGGACTCCACACACAGCCCCGAATTCACCACGCTGGAATGCTATGAGGCCTGGGCAGACCAGTTCGTGATGGCCGAGCGCATGCGGGAAATCATCCTCGACGCCGCAGATTCCGTGGGCGCCGGCCGCGTCCTGCAGACCGATGCCGGTGAGATTAACCTCGACGGCGATTGGGCCTGGCTCGCCGTTTACCCGGGATTGTCCGACGCCGTTGGGCAGGACATCACGCCGGACACCACGGCGGAGGTGCTGCGCGACGTTGCGGCCAAGCATGAGGTCAAGGTGGACCCCAAATGGGGTGCAGAGAAATTGGTCATCGAACTCTTCGGCGAGATTGTTGAGCCCACCCTACTGAACCCCACCTTCGTATACGACTACCCGCCTTCCGCCCAGCCTTTGGCCCGGCCGCACCGTGAGGACGGCCGGTTGATCGAGGCGTGGGACTTGATCATTGGCGGCATGGAGCGGGGAACCGCGTTCTCGGAACTGATCGACCCGGTTATCCAGCGGGACCGGCTGACCGAGCAGTCCCGGAACGCCGCTGCTGGCGATGACGAGGCAATGGCCCTGGATGAGGACTTCCTCCGGGCGCTCGAATACGGGGCGCCGCCCATGGGTGGAATTGGCCTGGGAATTGACCGGTTGGTGATGCTCTTTACCGGTGCCGGAATCCGGGAAACCATCCTCTTCCCATTGCTGAAACCAGAAGGGAACTAGTCATGGAATATGTAGCAGTATTGCTGCCATCGATCGTGGTGGGGCTGATTTTTTGGTTTGCCATGAAATCCATCTTCAATGCAGACAAGTCTGAGCGGCAGGCAGAAGCGCGCGCACAGGCTGAATCCGAAGCGGGAAGCGCCAGCCACGACGCCTGAATTTCCCCGATATTGCTGAAGATGTGGCGCGGGATATCAGGGCGGAACCTTTAGGCGCTTTGACGCGTTCCCCTAAAGAGAGTAAAACTTTCTAGGAAACATCCGCTTATCTGAAAATCCGAACCCTCGTTAGGAAGTCCTTTAATGGCACAGAAAGTAAACATCATCCTCGTTGATGATCTGGATGGGGGCTCTGCAGACGAGAACGTGAAGTTTGCCCTTGATGGGGCAAGCTACGAGATTGACCTTTCGGCAGCGAATGCTGCCGAACTGCGTGAAGTATTGCAGCGTTATGTCGACGCTGGGCGCAAAGCTTCCGGTGGCCGCACTGTCCGGGCGAAGTCAACGGCAGGCAGTCGGAACAACGATTCTGCACAGATTCGCCAGTGGGCTCGCGACAACGGCTACACCGTGAATAGCCGGGGCCGCATTCAAGCCGAAATTCAGGAAGCCTTCCACAAGGCCAATTCCTGATTCTGCCTTGATAGGTCTGGATGCTCTGTCCCACCGATTGGTGGGGCAGGGCATCGGCGTTTAAGCCAGTACGCTGAACTGAAAGTCCGAGAATGACCCCGCTAAAGTGGCGGGCACGAATGCGTTATTGCAAGGACGGGCATTGACTTCTATTACTGCGGCAAGGGGCCTGCTCACAAGATCCCCAGTGCGGGAAGGCGACGACAAGGAGCGGCGCGGCGATGGTCACGCGCGGGGAAGGCGCTACGGGGTCCGGCCGGACCCGCAGAATCCGCAGAAGAAACCACTGCGGTTTCCCCTGTGGCGAACACGCTCCCCAATGGGTAGCTGGCCACGTAGCATCGAAGAACGTCGTAGCTAGGAGTGTGGCGAAATGTTTGAGCGATTTACGGACCGTGCCCGTCGCGTAGTGGTGCTTGCCCAAGAAGAGGCACGCATGCTGAACCACAATTACATCGGTACCGAACACATCCTCTTGGGTCTGATCCATGAAGGTGAGGGCGTTGCCGCCAAGGCTCTTGAGTCTTTGAGCATTTCGCTCGACGGCGTTCGCGAGCAGGTGCAGGAGATCATCGGCCAGGGCCAGCAGGCTCCGTCCGGTCACATCCCCTTCACGCCGCGCGCCAAGAAGGTGCTGGAGCTGTCGCTCCGCGAGGCACTCCAGCTGGGCCACAACTACATTGGCACGGAGCACATCCTGCTTGGCCTGATCCGGGAAGGTGAAGGTGTAGCTGCCCAGGTGCTGGTCAAGCTTGGCGCCGACCTCAACCGGGTCCGCCAGCAGGTCATCCAGCTCCTCTCCGGCTACCAGGGCAAGGAAACCACCGGCGTCGGCCCGGGCCAGCCCGAAGGAACTCCGGCCGGTTCGGTGGTGCTGGACCAGTTCGGCCGCAACCTGACCCAGGCTGCCCGCGAGAACAAGCTGGACCCGGTCATTGGCCGCGAGCAGGAGATGGAACGCGTCATGCAGATCCTCTCCCGCCGCACCAAGAACAACCCGGTCCTGATCGGTGAGCCGGGCGTCGGCAAGACGGCCGTCGTCGAGGGTCTCGCCCAGGCGATTGTCCGCGGCGACGTTCCGGAGACCATCAAGGACAAGCAGCTCTACACCTTGGACCTCGGTTCCTTGGTGGCCGGCTCACGCTACCGCGGTGACTTCGAAGAGCGGCTGAAGAAGGTCCTCAAGGAAATCCGCACCCGCGGCGACATCATCCTCTTCATCGACGAGATCCACACCCTGGTGGGTGCCGGTGCCGCTGAAGGTGCCATCGATGCTGCCTCGATCCTCAAGCCCATGCTGGCTCGCGGCGAGCTGCAGACCATCGGTGCCACCACGCTGGATGAGTACCGCAAGCACATCGAGAAGGACGCGGCGCTGGAGCGCAGGTTCCAGCCGATCCAAGTCAAGGAACCCTCCGTGGCGCACGCCATTGAGATCCTCAAGGGCCTGCGTGATCGGTACGAGGCGCACCACCGCGTCACGATTACCGACGGCGCCCTGGCCTCCGCTGCCAGCCTCGCCGAGCGTTACATCTCTGACCGCTTCCTGCCGGACAAGGCGATCGACCTGATCGATGAAGCTGGTGCGCGGTTGCGTATCCGCCGGATGACCGCTCCGCCGGAGCTCAAGGCCATGGACGAGCGCATCGCTGAACTCAAGATGGAAAAAGAGTCTGCGATTGACGCCCAGGACTTCGAGGGTGCCGCTTCACTCCGTGACAAGGAGCAGAAGATGATCACCGAGCGTTCCGAAAAGGAACGCCACTGGAAGTCCGGCGGCATGGATGAGATCTCCGAGGTAAACGAAGACCTCATCGCTGAAGTGCTGGCGATCTCCACCGGCATCCCGGTCTTCAAGCTGACCGAGGAAGAATCCTCGCGACTGCTCAAGATGGAAGATGAGCTGCACAAGCGTGTGGTTGGCCAGAACGAGGCCATCAAGGCCTTGTCTCAGGCGATCCGCCGTACCCGTGCCGGACTCAAGGACCCCAAGCGTCCGGGTGGTTCGTTCATCTTTGCCGGGCCCACCGGCGTCGGCAAGACCGAACTGGCCAAGGCGTTGGCGGAATTCCTGTTCGGTGAAGAGGATGCCCTCATCACCCTGGACATGTCCGAGTACTCCGAGAAGCACACCGTTTCGCGGCTCTTCGGTGCCCCTCCGGGCTACGTGGGCTACGAGGAGGGTGGCCAGCTGACCGAGAAGGTCCGGCGTCGTCCGTTCTCCGTGGTCCTGTTCGACGAAGTGGAGAAGGCGCACGCCGACCTCTTCAACTCGCTCCTGCAGATCCTCGAAGACGGTCGCCTGACTGACTCGCAGGGCCGCGTGGTGGACTTCAAGAACACGGTGATCATCATGACTACCAACCTTGGTACCCGCGACATCTCCAAGAGCGTGGCCACCGGCTTCCAGTCCGGCACGGATACGCAGACCGGCTACAACCGGATGCGCGCCCGGGTCACGGAGGAGCTCAAGCAGCACTTCCGCCCCGAGTTCCTGAACCGTGTGGATGACGTGGTGGTGTTCCCGCAGCTGACCCAGGACGAGATCATCGAGATCGTGGACCTGTTCGTCAACCGCCTGGAGAAGCGCCTCAAGGACAAGGACATGGGCATCGAGCTCACGGCTGCGGCCAAGATCCTGCTCGCCACCCGTGGCTACGATCCCGCGATGGGGGCCCGGCCGTTGCGCCGCACCATCCAGCGCGAGATCGAGGACCAGTTGTCCGAGAAGATCCTGTTCGGCGAGATCCATGCTGGCGACATCGTGGTGGTGGATGTGGATGTGGAAGGCGACGGCGACGAAGCCAAGTTCACGTTTGCCGGCAACGCCAAGCCGCGCATCCCGGAGATCGCTCCGAGCGTCTAGTCTCCAACCGGCGGCCCCGGTCCACTCCTGATTCAGGGAGCGGGCCGGGGCTTTCGCGTTGCCGGGAAACGCGTAAGTGGTGATGGTTTGTGATGCGGCGCACAGTCCGGTTGAATCAAACTATGGCTACCCTGAACCCGGAGACCCCGGAAGAGCAACCACAGACCCCGTTCCACCACCTCGACCACTACCTCGCCATCCCCAGGGTGAGTGGTCTGAGCCTCAGCCCAGACGGCACCCGCCTGGTTACCACCGTCAGCACCCTCAACGGCAAGGGCAGCGCCTTCGCCTCGGCCCTATGGGACATCGATCCCGCCGGGCAGCAGCAGGCCCGCCGCATCACCCGCAGCGCCAAGGGTGAAGCCGGAGCCGCATTTGCCGCCAACGGCGATGTCTACTTCACGTCGGCCCGGCCAGACCCCGAAACGCCGGATGCCGACCCGGTACCAGCCCTCTGGCTGCTGCCGGCTGACGGCGGCGAGGCTCGGTTGATTCTCAGCCGCCCCGGCGGCGTGGACTCCGTCAAGACGGCCGCGTCAGCCCCGAAGGCGTTCGTGGCAGCAGAAGTCCTCCCCGGCGCAAACGGCGAAGAAGAGGACGCTGAGCGCCGCAAGACCCGCACGGACAACAAGGTTTCAGCCATCCTGCACAGCGAATATCCTGTTCGTTATTGGGACGCGGACCTGGGCCCTGGCCAGCCTCGCATCTTTGCGGTCGAGGATGCCGCCCAGGAGCCATCCAACAAACCCCACACCGTTGACTCCACCGGTCCCGTCCAATTGCGGAACCTCACCCCAGACGCTGGCCCCAGGCTCCGCGAGGCCGAATTTGAGGTCAGCCCCGATGGCCGCACCGTCTACGCCAGCTACACCAGGCCTCTGGATGGCGCGGACAGCAGGCTCACCCTGGTCGCCGTGGACGTCGCCACCGGAACCACCACGGTGCTCCTGGACCAGCCGGGCATGAGCTACTTCCCCGGCCCTGTCAGCCCGGACGGCACCACCCTTGTGGTGCTCAGCGAGAGCGATTCAACGCCGCAGCAGGCGCCCGAGATCAAGCTGCACTTCCTGGATGTCTCCACCCCGGGCGCGACGCTGCAGCCACTCGTCCCGGACTGGGACCGGTGGGCCAAGCCTGTCGCTTGGCTGCCTGACGGTTCGGGGCTGTTGGCAACAGCGGACGACGACGGCGCGTCGCCGGTCTTCCGGATCAGCGTCCCGGCGGCAGCGGCCGATCTCAGTGTCGCCCGGGTGACGCGGGACGCCGCGGCGTACACCGACGTCGTGGTTTCCCCTGACGGCAACCACGCCTACGCCCTTCGGAGTTCCTACGAATTCCCGCCCGAAGCTGTCCGGATCGACCTGACCAGCGGCGAGACCGTTCGCCTTCTCGCGCCAGCGGAGCGGCCAGCAGCCTCTGGAACGTTGGAGCGGATTGCCGCCACAGCACCGGACGGTTCCCGGGTGCCCGCCTACTTGGCGCTGCCCGAAGGTGCATCGGCGGAGTCGCCGGCGCCCATGTTGTTGTGGATTCATGGTGGTCCGCTAGGGTCCTGGAATGCGTGGACGTGGCGCTGGAATCCCTGGCTGCTGACGGCGAAGGGCTACGCGGTGCTCCTGCCGGATCCGGCCCTTTCCACCGGTTACGGCCAGGCCTTCATCCAGCGTGGCTGGGGTGCGTGGGGAGGGGCGCCGTTCACGGACCTGATGGCTGTCACGGACGTTGCCGCGGCGCGGCCGGACATCGACCAGACCCGGACGGCGGCAATGGGTGGCTCCTTTGGCGGGTACATGGCCAACTGGGTTGCCGGCCAAACCGACCGGTTCAAGGCGATCGTGACCCACGCCAGCCTGTGGGCGCTCGACCAGTTTGGCCCCACCACCGACGCAGCCCAGTACTGGCTCAAGGAGATGACGGAGGAGATGGCGCGGGAGAACTCGCCGCACCTGAACGTGGCAAACATCAGTACACCCATGCTGGTGATCCACGGCGACAAGGACTACCGCGTGCCTATCGGCGAGGGCCTGCGGCTCTGGTACGAACTGCTGTCGAAGTCCCAGTTGCCCGCCGATCAGGACGGGCAGACGCCGCACCGCTTCCTCTATTTCCCGGATGAGAACCACTGGATCCTCAAGCCCAACCACGCCAAGATCTGGTACCAGGTGGTGGAGCACTTCCTCGCCCGGCATGTCCTGGACCAAGAGGTGGAGCTGCCCAAGGAACTGGGGCTGTGACGCGCCTGATGCACCTGCTGCGCGCCAGCGCCTGACGTCCGGCTGCGGGCGGGACAACTAGGATGGGGCTGTGACTGACTCCTTCCATATCCGCCCTGCCCGCACCAGCGACGTCGCCGCAATCAAGGCGCTCGTGGCGCCGCTGGCGGAGCAGCGAATCCTGATGGCCAAGGAAACGGTGGCGTATTACGAGAGCCTGCAGGAGTTCCTGATCGCGGAAGCAGACGACGGCGGCGTGATCGGCTGCGGCGCCCTGCACGTCATGTGGGAGGACCTGGCAGAGGTACGCACCTTGGCTGCCTCGCAGGACTGGCGCGGCCACGGAGTGGGGCACGTCCTGGTGGAAAGCCTCCTGGAGCATGCCCGCAACCTGGGCGTGGACCGCGTCTTTTGCCTGACCTTCGAGGTGGAGTTCTTCAGGCGGCACGGCTTTGAGGTGATGGCTGACCAGTCCGCCGTTGACCCGGTGGTTTACTCCGAACTTTTGCGTTCCCATGATGAAGGCGTGGCCGAATTCCTGGACCTGGCCAGGGTCAAGCCCAACACCTTGGGCAACACTCGCATGATCAGGGTGCTGTAGGCGCCCGTTTGCTTTAGTCGATTTGATGGATAAACTGATGATGGCTTGTGGGGGGCCAGGAAGGGACAGTCTTTGGGGGCTGTCCCTTCTTCCGTACCCGTCACCGTCCGTGAGTCTTTCGGTGCCGGGCCCCCGGTAGTAGGGTCGAGGAGTCACCCTCCAGGAACCGCTGCCAGGAGTATCACCATGAAAAAGCTCATCAATGACCCGCGTGCCGTCGTCGACGAATCGGTTGAAGGATTCGGACTGGCCCACGCAGACCTCGTGACCGTGAACGCCGATCCCGCTTTCATCACGCGCAAGGATGCGCCCGTGGCTGGGAAAGTTGGCCTGGTTTCCGGTGGTGGCAGCGGCCATGAGCCGCTGCACGCCGGTTTTGTGGGCCGGGGGATGCTCGACGCTGCCGTGCCGGGGGCGGTGTTTACCTCGCCCACACCGGACCAGATCTTGCCCGCCACGCTTGCCGTGAACGCGGGCGCCGGCGTTGTCCACATCGTCAAAAACTACACCGGCGACGTCCTCAACTTTGAGATGGCTGGCGAGCTTGCCGAGGCCGAGGGCGTTGAGGTCCGGACCGTGTTGGTGAACGACGACGTTGCGGTTGAAGACTCGCTGTATACGGCGGGTCGCCGCGGGGTGGGTGGCACCGTGCTGGTCGAGAAGATTGCCGGCGCTGCAGCCGAGCGCGGCGACGACCTGGACGCCGTCGCTGGGATCGGGGAGCGGGTGAACGCGAACGTCCGGACCATGGGGGTGGCGCTGTCCGCCTGCACCGTGCCGCACGCCGGAACGCCCAGTTTCGACCTTGCCGAGGACGAAATCGAGATTGGCATCGGCATCCACGGCGAGCCTGGCCGGCACCGGATCCCCATGGAGAACGCTGACGGCATTACGGACAGGCTGCTGGAGCCCATCCTCTCCGACCTTGGCATCACTGCAGGGGACAAGGTCCTACTGTTCGTCAACGGCATGGGCGGTACCCCGCAGAGCGAGCTTTATATTGTGTACCGCAGGGCCCGGCAGGTACTGGCCGAACTGGGTGCAGAGGTGGAACGATCCCTGGTGGGGAACTACATCACGGCACTGGAAATGCAAGGCTGCTCCATCTCCGTGCTCCGCCTCGATGCGGAAATGACCGAACTGTGGGACGCGCCCGTTCACACCGCAGCACTGCGCTGGGGCGTGTAACGGTGTCCCTGAACACCGCCTGGACGGTGAAATGGTTGACGCTCTGCGCGCAGGCAATGGCCGAGCACCGGACGGAATTGATTGAGCTGGATAGGGCCATCGGCGACTCTGATCATGGCGAAAACATGGACAGGGGCTTCCAGGCTGTGCTGGCCAAACTCGCCGAGACGCCACCGGAAACCCCTGGCGCTGCCCTGAAGCTGACGGCCATGACGTTGATGTCCAAGGTGGGTGGCGCCGCTGGCCCGCTCTACGGCACCGCCTTTCTGCGGGCTGCTACTGCGCTTGGAGAGGCACAGGAGGTCGACGCCGGAGCCTGGGCAGGTGCCTTGGCTGCAGCGCGGGACGGCATCGTGGCCCGCGGCAAGGCCGAGCTGGGCGACAAAACCATGGTGGACGCGTGGACCCCCGCGGTGGATGCGGCGCAGGCTGCCGCAACTGCCGACGTCGCGAATTATCGGGCGGTGCTTACCGCAGCCGCCGACGCCGCCGAGGCAGGTGCCGCTGCCACCGAACCACTGGTTGCCAGGAAGGGCCGCGCCAGTTACCTGGGCGAGCGGAGCGCGGGCCACCGCGATCCCGGCGCCACATCCACGGCGTTGATCCTCCGCGCCGCTGTGGAGGCTGCTGCATGACCGTCAGCTTGGTGGTGGTTTCGCACAGTGAAAAGATCGCCGACGGCGCCGCGGAACTTGCAGCGCAGATGGCGCCCGACGTGCGCATTGTGGCAGCCGGTGGAACCACGGATGGCCGAATCGGCACCAGCCTTGAGAAGGTTCTCGCGGCCTTCGACTCGCTGCCGGAGGGGGCGGTGATCCTCACGGATCTGGGCTCTGCCGTCATGACTGCGGAATCAGCCCTCGAATTTGCCGAGAACCCAGAAACCCTGCTGCTTGCCGATGCTCCCTTGGTGGAAGGCTTGGTGGCCGCCGCCGTTGCGGCTCAGGGCGGTGCTGACCTCCAGGGTGTGAAGCAGGCAGCCGAAGCTGTGGGGCGCGCCGCGCACGCCGTTGACCTACCTGCTGAGCAGCTGGTGAACGCCGGCTCGGTCACCGGCAAGGGGCCTGATTTCATCGGCGAGTTTGAGCTCATCAACGAGGCCGGGTTGCATGCCAGGCCGGCCGCCAAGATCGCCGGCGGGGTCTCCGCCCTGGACGCCAAGGTAGAACTCAACGGGGTGGACGCCGCCTCCATGACATCCCTGATGACGCTCGGTGCGGGCAAGGGCCGGGCGCTGCACGTGGAGGCATGGGGCGTGGACGCGGAGCGGGCCGTGAACTACATCGGCGGTCTGGTCCAGGCGGGGTTCGGCGAGACGTAGCGCAAGGGGGATGTTTTCTACCCAGGTGCCGCCGAATCGCGTCCCGCGGTGTGTTCTCAACAACCTTGTCCGTGCCTGGCCATAAGCTCGAATCCATGGAACGGCCCCACATAGAAGCACCCACAACTGAGATCGAAGTCCTCGACGGGCAAACCACAGTCGAGGAACTTCTTGCTGAGCTGGGCTTCGAATGGAAGGCCGGCAACACCAAAGCTCTGCACCTTACCGAGGAAGCCCTCGATGACCCTTTCGGCCAGCCCGCACTTTTCTAGCCAGCGTTCGCCTGGGGGCCTGGTCGGGGACAGCGCACTCACCTCAGTTTTATGAACCGAAGGGCGCGCTGACGTCGTGCAGGCCCTCGTTGTCGAGGCTGACGGCCGCCGTCAGGAACTGACCGCATTGTTCGCCAATCGGGAAAGACGAAACAGGCTCGAACTCCAGGGTGTGGACTGCCAGCGCGGTGCCCGCGGAGTTGGTCCCGGAAACCGTGACGGTCATCCGGCTATCGGTCAGCACGCCGAGGTCCAAGAATCCGACCTTGGAGCCATCCGGGGACGACGTGGCCGAGCACGCGTTTTTCGAGTCGCAGCCGAGATCGATCGAGACGCTCCCGGGCATCAAATCGAGATCGCTTTCGTGGCAGATGCCGTCTTGGCACGCCCGGATGTGCAGCGACTCAACCTGGGTAACATAACTGGCGGCCACCGTCAGCGAGACGCCGCTCGATTGCCCAAGATCCGGGCAAGCCACATCGGCGGGCCCGCACGCGGCGGCGAGTACCGCCGTCGTGCATAACACCACAAGTACCCCGAACCTGCGCATGCCTCAGCCTAGGCTGGCGTCAGGGCAACGGGAAGTAGCTGACCACCAGGAACGAGGCCACCCCGAACACTGCGAAAAAGGCGATCAGGCATCCCATGGCTGAGCGTGGCGCCGCGGAAACCTGAAGCGATTGCTCAGGATCCGCCGGGTTGAAAGCCACCTCCAGCAGCGCCCCGGGCACCGGCGGCGCGGCCAGGGAGATCTCGGAGGTGCCGGCGCGAACGTTGCCGTGCGGGTCGGTGAACTGGTAGGTGGCAAAGTAGCGCCGGCTGCGCGATGAGCCGCCGCCGCCGTTGGTCCAGCCGGCCACACTACCGGTCACCGTGGCTGGAGCCTTGGGCCAGTCCGCCATCTGCTGCGCCTGACGTTTCGTTTTGCGCGCCGAAAATACGAGCGCCAACACTGCCGCCACGATGAAAAGCGCCCACACCGCATACAAGATTGCTCGCATGATTTCCCCCATTCCGGTCCCCGCACAGTATGCCACCTATGCCGCGCGGGCATCTTCGGTGCGGCACGACGTTGGCCGGGCTCCTTAGGCCGGCAGCCGGTAACCGTTATCGGTGAGCTCCGCCAGCCCATCAGCCAACAGCCCCGCCAGTGCCCGGTCCAACTGTTCGGGAGCCGAATTCAGCCGATGCAAGGCGGTCAGTGGCACGCCCACGCCTTCGGCGGCGAACCCGAGGTCTGCCGGCGCCGTCCGGAAATGGTCCGGCGGCACGGGGATTTCGGCCAACCGGAGCACGGCCAACACGGCGCCCCGTACCTGCCGGTCCGTGCCGTGCCAGGCTTGGCCTTTGGGAACGTACGACGGCGGCGGCTCGCCTGCCGCGAGCCACGCACAGGAATCGCGCACGGGACACAGCCCGCATTTGGGTGCGCGGGCGGTGCACACCATGGCGCCGAGTTCCATCACCGCAGCATTCCAACGCACGGACTCTGCCTGGTCAGATGGCAGGATTTCCGCAGCAAGTCGCATTTCTGCTGCCGTCAACGCGGGCGCGGGCAGCGCCTGTCCGGAGAGGAGCCTGGCATGGACGCGGCGGATGTTCGTATCCACCACCGTTTCGCGGCGACCGTAGGCGAAGGCAGCCACTGCCGCTGCGGTGTAGCTGCCCACCCCGGGCAGCCCCAGCAGTTCCGGGTAGGTATCCGGAACTTTGCCGCCATGGTCGGCCACAATCGCAGCCGCTGCCGCGTGCAGTCGTAACACCCTGCGCGGGTAGCCCAGCCGGCCCCAGGCCCGGACTGCTTCGCCAGCCGGTTCCGCCGCAAGGTCGGCAGGCGTTGGCCATCGCTTCAGCCATTCGTTCCAGACCGGCAACACCCGCACCACGGGTGTTTGCTGGAGCATGATTTCGCTGACCAGGACACCCCAGGGGGTGCAGGAAGACTCCCGCCATGGCAGGTCACGGGCAGTCTCTTGGAACCAGTCATTGATGCGGGTGTGCAGGGATGGGAGCAGGGGCCGGGTCTTGGTGTCGATCCCAACACTGTATTAGATGTTTGCAGCCTGGGCTGCAGCGATGTGACCAGCCCAATGACGCTGCGGCGGCGTGGTGGCAGGGCAGAACTGGGCCGAGTTCTCTAGCCTAGAAGGATGGGCAGGCAAGGCAACACATCATCGCGTGGCAAAGCTGCGTCACCAGGAACTCGAGGTGGCGCCAAGCCCAGCGCTGCTGTCTTCCGCCGGCGTCGGCTGTTTGCGGGACTTGTTGTGCTCGTGGCGCTTGTCGTGGTGATAGCAGGACTGGCACTTGGCGGCGTTTTCGGCAACGGCACCCAGCAGGCTGGATCGACTGACCCCGCCGCCACGGACGCAACAGCGCCAGCCACGGCCGACCCGGCCGCAGCCGATCCCGCGGCCACCGCCCCAGCACCAACGCCGTCGGCCACCCCCGTCTGCAACCAGAATCTGGTGACCGTTACCGGCTCCACGGACAAGCAGGCGTACGGGCCGGACGAGAAGCCGTTGCTCACCCTGAAGGTGACCAACGGCAGCACCATGCCCTGTGAGGTCAACATCGGCACCTCCCAGATGGAGTTCCTGGTGACCAGCGGGCCGGACCGGATCTTCTCCTCCCGCGACTGCCAGACCACCAGCGAAGATCTGGTCAAGACCATCGCGCCAGGCGCCAGCGAAACGGCCAACTTCCCCTGGCCGCGGATCAGGAGCGTCGAAGGTTGCACGGCCGTCGAGGCGAAGCCCGGCGCTGGCGGCGCGTCCTACGTTTTCACGGCCAAGCTAGGCTCACGGGCCGGCCCCAAGGCCGTCTTCCAGCTCAACTGATAGCTGGAACGGGCCCCTAGAGGAACCTGTCCAGCAGGCTCGCCTCGGCCATCCGGCTGAGCCCCTCACGGACGGTGCGGGCGCGCTGGTCGCCGATCCCATCAACCGTCATGAGATCGTCAATGGTGGCGGCCATCAGGAACTGCAACCCGCCAAAGTGGTCCACCAACCTGTCGGCAACAGCCTTGGGGACTGCTTTCAGGCCAGACAGCAGCCGGTAGCCGCGCGGTTGGACGATTGCGTCGAGGGTGTCCACGCCGCCGGCAAAGCCGATGATGTTGGCGATCTTGCCCAGGTCAATGAGTTCCGTGGGGCCAAGGGTGACCAGGGCGTTGACCGCCTGGTCAATGTCGTCGGCAGACGCGTCGGGGCCAGCGTAATCGCGGATAATGACGTCGCTGCCAGGGCCGCGGCCAACGGTGAGTTCGTCGTGCTGCAGGGATAGCAGGCGGCCGTCTTCGCCCAGTTCAAGAACATACTGCGCTATTTCCTCGGAGATCCGGCGGACCATTTCCTGGCGTTGCAGGGTGACTGCCACGTCCCGGACCGTCACCATTGCCTCGATTTCGAGGGCGGAGAGGGAACTGGTGACCTGGTCCAGCCGTGACCGGTACCGCTCCAGTGTGGCCAAGGCCTGATTGGCCCGGGCCAGCACCTTCTCGGACCCTTCGAGGACGTGCCGGAGGCCGTTAACATACAGGGCGATGATCTGCATGGACTGGCTGACGGAGATGACCGGCACACCCGTCTGGATGGCGACGCGCTCGGCTGTCCGGTGCCTGGTGCCAGACTCCTGGGTTTCGATGCTGGAGTCCGGCACAAGTTGCACGGCGGCGCGGAGGATGTTGCCCGCATCTTTGTCGCAGATGATGGCCCCATCCATTTTGGCCAGCTCGCGAAGCCGGGTGGGGGAGAAGTCGATGCCGATGTCGAAGCCGCCCGAGCAGATGGATTCGATGGTCCGGTCTGAGCCGAGGACGATCAATGCACCCGTGCGGCCGCGCAGGATTCGCTCCAGGCCATCACGCAACGGCGTGCCGGGCGCCACTCTACCCAGCGTTGCCTTGAGTGATTCTTCAGGGCTCCGCGCCATAGGTTTTCCCTTCAAAGGTGCAGACTACTGCCCACAGAATGCCGGAGTCTGAGCTCTGCCGGCGGAACCAAAAACACACATTTCCCCATCAGCACCATGATAGGGGTACAAGCCATCAACAACCGCACAGGCAAGCCTTAAAGTGCCCCAACAAGCCGTGCGCCAAAGTGGGGTTCCGGCGCGGATGAGGAGAAGTGCGTGGTACCCCTTTTTGTAGGCTTGAGCAGTGCGGTGCCCACAGGGCTCACACGCGTTAGGTAAACTGCAGCAAAGTGAATTCCCACCCAGAGGATCAGCCTATGAACCGCAAGGCAACAGCGCTCGACGTCGCCAAGCTGGCCGGCGTCTCACGCAGCGCGGTGTCGTTGGTGCTCAACGGGCGGGGCAACGGCAACGTTGCCAGCAGCAGCCAGCAACGCATCCGGGACGCTGCGGCAGCACTCAACTATTCGCCCAACAGGATTGCGTTGAGCCTGCGCAACCAGCAGTCGGGCGTCATCGGGATCGTCTCGGACCAGGTTGTCACCAGCCCTTTCGACGGCAACATCATTGCTGGCGCGGACGCGGTGGCCCGCTCGCAGGGCTTTGTCACGCTGGTCATGGACACGGAGTCGGACATCACTCGCGATGAAAGTGCCGTGGAGACGCTGCTGGACCGCCAAGTGGACGCGCTGATGTACGTCACTGTTGGCCTGCGCCCCCTCCACGTCCCGCAAAACATGGCCCGGGTTCCGTCCATCCTTGCGAACTGCTTCGACGACCGCCCCGATGCCGGCGTGCCGGCGGTCATCCCGGATGAGGTCCGGGGCGGGCGGGAGGCGACGGAGCACCTCATGTCGCTAGGTCACCGGGACATTGCTTTCCTGGCCGGAGACTCACTGACCCCCGCTGCGCCGAGACGGATCGACGGCTACCGGACCGCCTTCGCCGCCGCCGGCCTGCCGGTGGACGAGGATCGCGTCCGCCAAGTTGGCTGGGACACCGACACAGGGTTTCACGGTGCCATGAAACTGCTCGACGGCGTCCAGCCCGGCAACCGTCCCACAGCGATCCTCTGCGCCAACGACCGTCTGGCCATCGGCGTCGTGCTTGCCTGCTACCGGCTGGGCCTGGACGTTCCACAGGACGTTTCAGTCATGGGTTACGACGACGAATTCCGTATCGCCAGCACCATGGTCCCCGCCCTCACCACCATGGCGCTGCCGCTCCGGGAGATGGGTGCAGAGGCAATGACCGCGCTGCTCGCCGAGGTGGCGGCGTCACCAAATGAAAGGCACGACGACGGTGCCAGCACCTCGGGTGTGAACGCCGCAGAGGTTGCGAGCAGTGCCGCTACCTCGATGGTCCGGTGCCAACTGGTGGTCAGAAACTCCACCGGCCCTGTTCCCGCCGGGCGCTGAAGCGTTATCTGGGCAAACAAGAGGGGTGCCTGCCAGAAGACAGGCACCCCAATGGTGGTTTGTCAGCCCAGGTCAGCGGGCTGGTTCAACTCCCAGACGTTGGCCGAAGCGCCGTCGGGCAGGCGCAGTTGCCACTGCTCGCCCGGGGTGGGGTAGGCACGGAGGGTGGTTGCCACGGAACCTGACCGGTACACCTCCACCAGGGAGGCGTCCACGAAGATCCGCAGCTCCTCACCGGCCGCGATGGTTCCGCTGAAGACGGTCTGATGGCCGCCGTCGGTACCGTCATCAGCGCCGCCGTCGGCCGCCACCAGCACGAGTTCCACCACACCGCCAGCAACAGCGGCACCTGCAGTTCCGTCTGCACCAGTGGCTGAGCCGCGGACCAGGGCTTCGGCGAAGGCCGGCAGGACAACGGTGCCTCCCGCATTGCTGGCCAGGAGTTCACCACGGTAGGCCTCAACTTCCGGCGCAGGGTTCACGGCGAGGGCGCCATTCAGCACTGAAAGTTCGCGAGGGAAGGTCAAGACTCCAGCCCAGCCAGCGGCGTCGATCTCAGCCTGGTCCCGACCGCGACGGCCGTCGCGTCCCGGCCCCTCATTGGCCCAACCCCACAGCAGGGCACGGTCCTGCAGAGCCACGATCTGGGGTGCGTAGAAATCACGGCCAAGATCTGACTTGCCACCGCTGCGTGGCGTAAAGACCGGCAAGCCGGTTTGAGGATCCTCGGTAAGGGACCCGATGAGGTGGCCTACGCCGTTGGCGTGCTCATGGGCGTCGCCCGAAAGCCACAGCGAAAACATCATCAGCCAGGTACCGGCTGAATCTGAGCCAGCGACGGAATCTGAGCCGGCCGCCGAAGACTCAGGAACCTGCACCAGCTGGGGGCATTCCCAGATTTCGGCGGGCGTGAAGTCAGCAGCCACGGGGTTGGCCGAGGTCAGCCAGATGCCCTGGTACTCCCAGTTGGACATGTCCTCCACCGTGTAGAGGAGCAATGCCGCGTGGCCGTTGGCGAGACCGGCGCCCTGCATGGCGTACCGCTTGCCGTTGAAGTGGAAGAGGAAGGGATCTCGCACGGCAGTGACCTGCTCGTCAGCTGGCATCGACGCCGCCACGTGGCCCGTTTGGTCCCATTGCACCAGGTCCGCTGAACCGCGGGCGATGACCACCTGTGAGTGGCCGCCGTCGCCCCGGACCCCGGAGTACGCGGCGGTGGGGACGCCGCCGTCGTCCGTCACCACACCGGTCCAGCAGCCGTACTCGTCCGGCCCGCCGGCTTGCGGGCGCAAAGCGACCGGATGCTCCTCCCAACGCACCAGGTCTGCTGAGCTCACGTGGCCCCAGGCGATGCTCTGGTGTCGCGCTGACTCGGGGTTGTACTGGAAGAACACGTGGTACCGGCCATTGATGTGACTGATGCCGTTGGGATCGTTGATCCAACCCTGCGCCGGCCGCGGGTGGAACCGCGGGAAGGCCGGATCGGGATGGTTGGCGGCAACGTCGTCGAAACGGACGACGGCGAGGTCCGGGGAGTGCATGGTTGAGCCTTTCGGAGGGGTTGTTATTTTCCGGTGCCAGCCGTGAGGCCGGCCTGGAGGGCGCGCTGGCCGAACATGAAGACCACCAGCGCCGGAATCATGGACAGGACCACTCCCGCGAGGACCACGGAGATGCTGCCGGTGCCGAGATTGCCCTGCAGCGACACGAGCCCCAGCGGGAGGGTGAAGTTCTGTTCTGAGATGGTCAGGATCAGGGGCCGGAAGAATTCGTTCCAGTGGAAGTTGAACGCGAGGATTCCCACGATCGCCAGGCCTGGCACGGCCAGCGGAGCGTAGACCGAGCGGAAGGTCCGCCACGGTGAGGCGCCGTCGATCGAGGCGGCCTCCGCCAGTTCGGCGGGCAGCCCCATGAAGTACTGGCGCATCAGGAACGTGCCGAACGCCGTCGGAATGGCCGGGAGGATCAGCGCCAGCAAGGTGTCGGAGAGGCCCATGCCACGGATCAGCATGAACACGGGAACGATCGTGACCTGCACCGGCACCATCATGGTGGCCAGCACAATCGAGAACAGCGCGCCGCGACCGCGGAATTTCAGGTGCGCGAACGCGTAGCCCGCAAGTGCGGCCGACGTCATCTGGCCTACCGCGATCAGCCCGGTCACCAGGGCGCTGTTAAGGACCAGGAGGAAGATATTCAGTTTCTGGAATACTTCGCCGTAGGACGTGAAGTCAGGGTTCCAGGGAATGAACGACGGCGGCAGGTTGAATGATTCGGACGGTGACCGCAGGGACGTGGAGAGTGTCCACAGCACCGGTCCCAGCGTCAGGGCGGCGGCGATCAGCAGCAGGGCCACGCGGCCGGTGAGGCTCCAGTTGAACCTGCGCCGCCTCGGTGCGGGGGAGGGGATTTCGGCAGCCAGCCGGGAAGGGTGCTCAGTCAGGCCTTGGTCTGTGGTGGTTGTCATGGCTGGCCTCACTGGTAGAAGACGAATCGTTTGCTGAGCCGGAACTGCGCGGCCGTGATGGCCATGATGATCAGGGTGAGCAGCACGCCAATGGCGGAGGCCTGACCGAACTCGAGGCGCTGGAACGCCGATTCAAAAATGACCATGACGGCGGTACGAGTGGAGTCGCCTGGACCGCCCCTGGTCAGCACATAGGGCTGGTCGAAGACCTGCAGTGCGCTGATGATGGCCATCACCGATGCCACCAATGTGGTTGGGCTCAGTAGCGGCAAGGTGACGTGCAGGTGCTTCCGCCAACCCGTTGCACCGTCGATCGACGCCGCCTCATATGTCTCAACGGGAATGGATGCCAGCCCGCCGATGAACAGCAGGAACGAGAAGCCAAAGTTCTGCCAGACATAGACCAGGATCACCACGGCGGCCGATCCGCCGGGCGTGGTAAGCCACGGCACCGCGGGGATACCCACCAGGGACAGGAACCAGTTGACGACGCCGAACTGCTCGTTGAAGAGGTACCGCATGAAGATGGACACTGAGGCTGCGGACAGGATCAAGGGGAAGAAAAATGCTGACCGGAAGAACACGCGCAGCCAGGCTGGCATCTTCTCCTGCACCATGATGGCCAGCCCCAGGGCCAGCCCCAGTTGCAGGGCTACGGCAACCACCACAAACATGATCGTGTTCAGGAACGACACCCGCACGGTGGGGTCCTGGACCACCTCGGCGAAGTTGTCGAAGCCAACGAACGTGGGCGCCGAAATGATGTCCCAGCGGAAGAATGCCAGGACTACTGAGGCCACAATGGGAATCAAGGTGAACAAGCCCATGCCCAGCATGGTGGGAGCCAGGAATGCCCACGCCAGCCAGCGCTGGGTTTGTTTGGGGCTGGCTGCGGTTTTGGCGCGGACAACCTGGGCGGCTTGCTGCCCGGACCGTTCCCGTGGCGGCGTGCTGGTGCTCATGATTGCCTCCTCAAGGCCAGTTCAAGGTCGCGTTGCATGGAAGCGAGGGCGTCCTTGAGTTGACGTTCGTCGCCGCTGACCGCCAGTGAGACGTTCTTCATCAAGGCCGTTTCCACGGCTGCTTGTTGCGGCGGTGCCGGGATGGGGCCGGTGCTGGGGAACCGGTCCAAGGTGTCGTAGAAGACCTTCCAGTTGGCGGGCCCCTTGCCGGCGTAAAGCTGTTCGTTGACCATCGAGCGCCGAGCCGGCGTGGTGATCGGGTTGGGGAAGATCAATTCCATGGCTTCACGGCTGGAGCTGAACTTGATCCATTCCCAGGCGGCGTCCTTGTCCTTGGCGGTCTTCATGATCGCGTAGCCGGCGGTGCCGAACTGGTGGCGCTGCGTTTTCCAGCGTGGGAAGAACTGGACGTCAAAGTCGTTCGCACCCATTCCTGCTTCATGCAAGCCCTGAACCCAGTACCCGCCTGCCGGCGTAGTCCCAATCCGGTTGGATGCGAAGAGCCCCACCAGTGAGCTGCCGCCGCCTTCTTCCGGACGGACGCCTAGGCCGTCCTTGACCAGGCCGCGCAGGTAGTCGAAGGACTCGAAAACCTTGTCGTCATTGGCGTTTGGTTCCAGCCATTCGTAGCCGCCAGAGCGCAGGCCGCGGGAGGGATCGTTGGCGTAGAAGTCGTCCCAGAGCCACTCGCCGCCGGCGGACTTGGTTTCCTTCAAGAAGCTGGTGTCGTTGGCGTAAAGCCAGGGAACCACGCCACCGAAGAGCCGGTTGGTCCAGTAATACGGGGTGAAGTCCGAGCTGCGGGCCTTGCGCATGGCGGCCAGGCTGTTGCGGAAATCGAGGTGGGTCCAGTCGTCCGCTGGACGGTCCAGTCCAGCCTGGGCAAACGCGGTGGTGTTGTAATACATGTTGGCCGCGTTCCAGTCCATAGGGAGCTGGTAGAGGCTCCCCTTGTACATGAACGCCTCCACCAGGCTGGGGTGCACGTCGGCGAAGAACTCGGCCATGTCCGCGGCATCGCGACGCACATACTCATCGAGCGGATGAGCGAGTTTCTCAGCGAACAGCTGGGCACCCTCCGTGGCCACGTACACCACGTCCGGCGGTGTCCCAGCAGCCACCATGGTGAGGATCTTGGTGAAGAAGTCCTTCCAGTCCGCGGCCTGAATAGCCTGGACTTTGACCTTGATCTCCGGGTGCAGCCGGCTGAAAGCGTCGATGGCACGTTGGCGGGCGGCGGCGTCTGCGGCGGTGCCCATGATGGCGATGCTGAGGCTATTGTCCCCACGGCCCGGAATGTCTAGCCCGGAGAGCCGCGGCCACGATGCCACGGTTGCTCCGACGATTCCGGCGCCGAGGGCACCAAGGGCGGAGCGGCGGGTGAATTCCCGCAACTTGCCGCTTGTGTCTCCGGTCATGTCATTTTCCTTCCTAACACGTGTGAGGAACTCTAAATGAGTGACCTAACACGTGTCAAGTGTCACATTGCTGGATACGGGTAGCTGCCGTTGACAGCTCTACCGGCAAAGACGCAAAGACGATAGGGCAGCCGTGAGAGGGCTCCGACGGAGCTCGACCGAACAGCCCTGGAGGTCCACAAATGCGGCTCGCCGAAAGACACGATGGAGCAAGGGCTTCGACTGGTTATTGGTGGATGGGTTTGGCCAGGTTGAGGCTGATGGTTTGGCCGGGGGCAAGTTCTCCGGCTGACGGGTCTGAGAAGTCGTACCAGACGCGGCCGGTGCCGGTCAGCGCGCGGTTAGCCGCTGACAGATCCGCGATCTCAGGCACTCCGAAGCGGAAAGCGACCTGGCGCTCGGTGTCCCCGGGCGCAGTGGTGTAGGTCAAGGGAATCCCGTCGGCGTCAGTGGTAAAAGTCCCCTGGGAACCCTCAATGGTGACGTCGCCGGGCATGAGTCTTACTTGGTCCCTGCCGGGATGGGCTGGTCTGAGGTGAGGGCTGTGTTCCACCGGAGCAACTGATCGGTGGTGCACCGGAATTTGTAGCCGAGGCTGTCGAAAGAGTCACCGTCGACGGTGGTGTAGAAAATGGTTTGGCCGAAGGAATTGTTGACGCTCGTTCCTTGACCGGATCTGCTGTCCACAGGGTTTTTCTGGAGCTGGATATGGTTCCCTGCCCGGATAAAATAGACGTTGCCCTTCTCGTACGTGAACGCGACCTTGTTGGCTTCAGCTAACTGCTCATCGGTCAGGTTGAACCGGTAGGTGATCCCGGCCAAGCTGTCTTCGGGCTCGATGGTGTAGCTCGTTGGGATGCCGTTTGCGTCAACCGTGGCAGCGCCCATGGCACCCGGCATGGGACCGTCCGGGATCAGCCGGAGCCGTGTGCCCGGAGTGAGGAGAGCCCCGGGCTGGAGTCCATTGAACCCAGCGAGCTTCGCCTCGGATAGCTTGTACGCCGCCGCGACGGCCGAGAGGGTGTCTCCCGTGACGGGGGTGTAGAAGTCCGCGTTGCCAAACGAATCCCGCACAGTTTCTCCACTCAGGGCTGGCTTCACGGTGGAAGACGCGACTGTAGAAGGGGTGGTCTTGACGGCGGCTGGTTCCGTCTGGCTTGGAGCGCCGGTGTAAGAGCACCCTGCCAGTCCCAGTGACAGCGCAACAATTAGCGCCGGCCGGACCAGGGTCCGGCCCATCGTCGTCTTTGATGTACTGCCAGGCCCCATCATCAATTTGCCCCCAATAAGTCCGGTGTAGCCGAGTCGCGGCCCGCAAGGGACCAAAATCGAGCCTAGTAGATGAACTGTGAGGGCTGTGCGGGTGACGGAAGGTGCTTCACACGGTGCCCCGCACGTTGGCTGGCCCGGTAGACGGTGAAGCGGGCGACGCCGAAGAGTTCGGCAATCGGCGTCGTGGTGTGCCACTCCACAGTTGATGAGTTGGGATTCCTGCTTCTTGGAGGGTTTGGGCTGCCGGCCTCGGAGTTTGCTTCTGGCTTTCGCTACTACCAGCCCGCGCGTGTCCGGGCGCGGATGAGGTCTTCTTCGAATTCGGCGACCATGCCCAAGACATTGAACAGCAGCTTTCCTACCGGGTCATGCGGGTTGTAGATGCTGCCGCCGATGTTGAGGCTCACGCTCTTGCGTGTGAGTTCGTCGGCGATGTCTCTGGCCTCAGGCAGGGACCTTGCGAGCCGGTCCACTTTGGTCACGACGAAAGTGTCACCGCTGTAGCATGCAGCCAGGGTCTTATTCCGCCCGGGTCGGCCGCGTTTGGTGCCGGTGAATCCGTGGTTGACGTGGACCACCTCCGCCTCAACGCCAAGGGCATGGTGGTGGGCGGTGAGGTCCGGGGTGTTAGTCGAGCAGCGGGCGTAACCGATGAGCAGCCTTCGGGCCTCGCGTGTAGGGCCCCCTCGCCGGGCAATAATTCGGGCAGGATATACGGGAATCTGAGAATGGCTAGAACGCGCGGAAGTTCAGAGAGCCGAGGGAAGTTGCCAGAGTAGCCGGTGATCGACCGGCTAACGGGCGGGTAGGACGTGGTGCTACGTTTGATCCCAGTGACATTCTTACTTTCTCTGTGACCCAGAGTCGATGCAGCGGTTCCCGTTCGTTTCCCTTGGAAGCGGTGATTCCGTGTGCCCTCGAAGGGGACTCCCTCGCGAGTTCCCCTGGCACCCGGCCCCTCACCGAACTCGTCCAGAGAAGATCACATGTCCTTCATTTCGAGCGACTCCGCCACGCCCTCCTCACCTGCCCTTGACCGGGACTCACTGCGCCCTGATTGCGGCAACTGCTTCGCGCTCTGCTGCACCGCACTAGGCTTTTCCCGCACCACGGACTTCGCCATCGACAAGCCAGCAGGAAGTCCCTGCAAGAACCTTGCCTCCGACTTCTCCTGCAGCATCCACGACAGCCTGCGCCCGCGAGGCTTCCGAGGATGCACTGTCTTCGACTGCTTCGGAGCCGGCCAAAACGTCTCCCAGAACCTCTTCCGAGGAATCAGCTGGAAAGCGGATCCGGCAACAGCGAAAGACATGTTCCCGTCCTTCAAAGTCGTCCGGCAACTCCACGAAATGCTCTGGTACTTGGCAGAAGCTACCAGCAGGACCTTCGACCCGGACACCTCGCACCAAGTCAACGAGCTCAGAATGACAATCGAAAATGCGATGGCCGAAACGCAGCAGGTCCTCTCCCTGAACCTCGGCGACATGCACGCCCGGGTTCGGTCCGTACTGATAGACGTCAGCGAAGAAGTGAGGTCCTCATACCTTGCAACTGGTGACTATCATCTAGATGCTGCGCTCGTCCCGGGAGCAGACCTCATGGGCAAGAATATGAAGTCCAGGTCTCTGTGTGGGGCAGACCTTCGAGGCGCCTATCTCATCGCTGCGGACCTGCGAGACTGCGACCTCTCAGGCGCTGACCTCCTCGGCGCTGACCTCAGAGATGCCCGCCTCGAAGGAGCCGATCTTTCCAGAAGCCTCTATCTGACACAGGCCCAACTCAACGCCGCCCAAGGCGACGCCCACACGCGCCTAGACCCCGACCTCAACAGTCCTACTCATTGGCCCAACAACAGCTGAAGACGACACAACGGTGCCCGCTGGCCGGCAACTACACAGCAGTTGCCGGCCAGTCAGCACCAAAACCTCCGGCGGATAGTGTCCGATAGCCGATCCCTCTGCGCGCCGCCTCTTGCTGTCAGTTTCCGCCAGCAATAGCCCACGCGCCTGCCGCTGAGTCCGCGTTCAGTAGGACCGAGAACGCAACAACGCAGGCGCCCTGGCTGCTCATCTAGATGGTGGGACGTGAGGCACGAAGCGAAAGAATGGCCCGGGCGGCAAAGGTAACGCCGGCGAGTAAAAGTATGATCTCCGAGACGATGCTGTACCAAACCCCGTTGGCGTTCAACGCGATGTATACGCCGACGAGAGAGAAAATAACTGCCCCCAGCGACCAAATGAGCGTTGCTCTCATGGTGTTATTCATTACAGCAGCCTAAGGGCTGCCTTGATTGGTAAAATTCTTGGCTGCGTAAGGGGATCGACTTACGTGCGCGTGGCGTGCCCACTAAGTTTGGCTAAGCGTCAGGTGACACGATTGCGAGCTCTCCGTTACTCAGAAGCGGAGCCACGCAGTCTGCAATGCGGACAGCGTCCGTTTCCGAAGCTCCAGCTTTCAACCGAAAACCGAGTCGGGAAGAGGGCATGTCCGCGCTCTGCACAGCTGACTCCACGCTTGGATCATCTTCGCACTCAGCTAGCGACACGAAGACCGGGTCAGTTACGCCTACGCCCCAACGATCGTCCGCAGAAGCGATACTTGGGTAATCCGTTGAATCGGAAGGTGCAGCGCAGGACGCCAGCAACAGAACAAGTATCGGCGTCAAAAATTTCTTTCGCATTGCCGCCCCTTTCGGCTGATGTCTTCGTTGATCATGGCGTTTAGCCGACCTTGTGGGAAGACCCAAGTCTTTCATGACCGTCCGGTAGAGGATCGGTTACGTCGCTACTAGCCCTAGGCCAGATCCTTACGCCTATCAACTCGGGCGGCAACGATGCTCAGCGTGCCGCTAAGTAGAAAGCTGAGAGCAAGTACGCCAAGGCCGCAAGCAACGGCTATCCCGAAGGCATCGGGTTCGGCGACAGAGTCAATGACAGGCTCTTGGTAGTACCAGATCGTGTACCACGCATTCATTCCGAAGACGCCGATGAGTACAGTCACGATCCAAGATACGACTGCCAGATGCCAAACTTTCATACTTCCCCCCAGTACTAGCTTCCGACAAAGCCTAGCCGTAGCTAAAGAGTCGTCCGACCGGCCCCCGGTAAAGGATCGGCTTACGCTACGCCAGGTGCTGGTCTCGGAGTATGGTCGGTGGATGCGGGCAGAACTCATTGATCCAAGGGATCAGACCGCGCAGGTCGATGATCCGACTTACAGGGTGTATTTCTGGACAGACGATGGAGGGGCAAAAGAAGAGTGGGAACTCTCAGGAGCAGACCTTCCTGAGGTACTCAAATGGATACCTACCCAAGCCAAAGGCCGATCGCACAGTCTCTGGGTAACCACTCGATCCCCGAACAAAGTGTGTCTTATCCGCTTGCAAGGAATCGACTTAGACAGCGGCCCCGGTTCTTGGCCCTCCTGGGCTCAACAAACATATAGTTAGGCGCACGCTGACCGATCCTTCAGCGGGCCGTAATGAGGGGTCGGTCTAGCTAGACACCTGTTGCAGTGCAACAGGGATGTAGGTCAGCACGTTGAGCAGGGCCCAGGTGGCAAGTCCGTAGCCGAGCACGAGGGCCGCTATCGCCATGGAGCGACCCCTCTCGTTTTTTCTTTTGATCTGATTCAACGAGACGTGTCCTGTCCCCACCGCGAAAGTCGCAAGAATCCCGAGGCCAAAGAACCAAATACCGGCAAAGGCGATGCCGGCCAGGGCAACGGCCACAATGGCCAGCACGTTAATCCGGCCAGTGGTCGACGGTGCCTTGGTAGATGACATACTCACAGTTTCCCTATTTCGTAAGTGTCAATTGAGTCTAACCGCGTAGCAGAGGCTCCCGCAGGACCGCCCCGTAAAGGATCCTCCAGCGGGACGAATTTCTCGATCGTGGTGCCTGAGGCAGGCTCAATCGCGGTAGAAGCTAGCCATGGCCGCTCTGATCTCCGCCATGTACGTATGACCCGCACGTTGAAATGCACGGTGATGGCGGGACTGCGGCACCACGACCCTGATGATGAGGAAGTAGATCAGTTCTGCCGGGGTCTCAACAAACGACCAAGCCCCTGACGTCCACCGTAAACGCCCTATGCGTCCTGGGTTTAGCGGCGGAACCTTTTCCGGACAGGTCTCGGGGTAGATGCCTAACCCGGCGAGTTCTAAACTTCTGCGCATGTTCCTTTAGGGACCGAAGGATGACCGAACAGGACGAAGTGGGTTCCGTCGTTCTCTTTGACTGCCACGTAACTGGGTCCGAAGAGGAAAACAGCCGATTCGCAGGTCTCAGTCGCAACTTTGGCCTCCTTACTGCCATCGGTGCCTCGAGGGTCAACGATCGTGGTCTCTATGGTGATTCGTCCCGGCTCGGTTTCGACCACTGATTTGATCTGGCCTTCCAGGCTGCACTGGCGTTTGCTGTCGTGAAATCCGAAGTCTTGTCTTGTCCACCCGACGAGGTGGGAATTGATTCGGGCGCGGCGGCTGTCTGGCTGACGGTCGACCCGTCGCTTCCAGCCATGGCTAGGTTCGGGGAAGACGAGCAACCAGCAATCACTAGAGCGGCGGATGATATGGCCAGGGTTCGAATTGTCTTTTTCACAATGGCCCGATGTCCGAAAGGGCGCGCGAAGGCGGCGCGCCCCCAGCACGGTACGACTACTCACCGGTGACTTACCGGCGTTGAGAAAACTACTTGGTCCTAACCTTGGCGAACACAACAGGCGCCGACGTCCTCGGCGTTCCGCCTTTCCGAACCCCATGGTCCGGGCCAGCCAATCAGCCGGCGCGGCGCTCGCGGACCATCCGCTCCAGTTCGCTGCTCACCTGCAGCAGAGAGGTCACGCGGAGGGTCCGGTGTTCGGCGGGCGTCTGGCGATCCCGCCGCCTGAGCTTTGGCGCCAGCAGGGTGTCCAGGTCTGGCATGGGCTGATCCAGGTGCGCGGGAGCCAGCGGATCGAAGAAAGGGTTGCAGGCGAAGGATATGCCGGTCATGGGCCCACGCTAGCCAGCTCCCATTTCAGGGTTTTGACCGTTCCGTTTCGAGGGCGTTAAGCGCCCGCTTCTCCACCTGCGCCCGCGGACAGGCCCGGACGCGGCCACAGCGGGAGATTCCGGTTTGCCGCCCTGCGATAAACTGGAGCTTGGCCTCCGGCAGTGCATGTTCCCGTGCATTCGCCAGTGCATGTCCGGCCTTTTGAGGCCGCAGCGCCAACTGGCCGCCCAGGGCCCATCCGTGCCCGGGCAAGTTCCCGCAGTCCCCCCGCAGCGAAGGTTGTACCGTGTCCCAAGATGTCCTTAGCCCCGCCCGGATCTCCGGGATCCACAAAGAGGCAGGCCGCCGTAGGACCTTTGCTGTCATTTCGCACCCTGACGCCGGCAAGTCAACGCTGACCGAGGCGCTGGCGCTGCACGCCAAGGTGATCGGCACCGCCGGCGCCTCCAGCGGCAAGGCCAACCGGAAGGAAACGGTCTCCGACTGGATGCAGATGGAAAAGGACAGGGGCATTTCCATCAGCTCCGCTGCCCTCCAGTTCTCCTACCGCGACACCGTGATCAACCTGCTGGACACCCCCGGCCACGCCGACTTTTCCGAGGACACCTACCGGGTGCTGGCAGCCGTGGACTGCGCGGTCATGCTGGTGGACGCCGCCAAAGGCCTGGAAACCCAGACCATGAAACTCTTTGAGGTCTGCAAGGCCCGCAACCTCCCCATCATTACGGTGATCAACAAGTGGGACCGGCCCGGCCTGGATGCCCTGGCGCTCATGGACGAGATTACGGAGCGCACCGGCCTGCTGCCCATGCCGCTGACCTGGGCCGTTGGCATTTCCGGTGACTTCCGCGGCGTCTGGGACCTGCGAAACGATCGCTTCGCCAAGTTCCAGCGCAACAACTCTGGCGCCCAGATCGCGCTGACCGAATACTTCACACCGGAGGAAGCCGCGGAAACCCAGGGCGAAAACTGGACTGACGCCGTGGATGAGGCCGGCCTGGTGATCGAGTCCAACCTTGAGTTCGACGTCGAGAGCTTCCACGCAGGCACCGCCACCCCCATCCTGTTCAGCTCAGCGGCCCTCAACTTTGGGGTCAAGGAACTGCTGGACGCCCTGGTGGACTTCGCGCCGCCCGCGGCCCCGCGTCCCGATGTGGACGGCAACAACCGCCCCGTCGAATCCTCCTTCTCTGGCTTCGTCTTCAAGGTCCAGGCCGGCATGAACAAGGCGCACCGGGACCACGTAGCCTTCATCCGTGTGTGTTCGGGCATTTTTGAGCGCGGCATGGTGGTCACGCAGACCCGCACGGGAAAGTCCTTCGCCACCAAGTACGCCCAACAGGTCTTCGGCCGTGAGCGTGAGGTCATTGACGAGGCTTTCCCTGGAGATGTGGTGGGCCTGGTGAACGCCTCGTCCCTGCGCGTGGGCGACAGCCTTTTCCTTGAGGGCCCGGTGGAATATCCGGCCATTCCGTTGTTCGCCCCCGAGCACTTCCAGGTGGCGCGCTCCAAGGACCCCAGCAAGTTCAAGCAGTTCCGCCGCGGCATCGAGCAGCTCGAGCACGAGGGCGTCATCCAGGTGCTGCGCTCCGACGTCCGCGGTGACCAGGCGCCGGTGCTGGCCGCCGTCGGGCCCATGCAGTTCGAGGTGGTGGAGGACCGGATGGCGCACGATTTCAGCGCGCCCATGCGGTTGGAGCGGCTGCCGTATTCTTTGGCCCGGATTTCCACCGTAGAAGCCATGGAGGTGCTGGCGAACGTCACCGGCGCCGAGGTGCTGTTGCGGTCCGACGGCGAATACCTGGCGCTGTTCAACGACGTCTGGGCCCTGCGCCGGATTGAGAAGAACCACCCTGACCTGACCCTGGTGCCCATCGGCACGCATAACCCCGCAAAGTAGGCGTCGTGACTGCAGATCAGCCCCGCGCCGTTGTTACCGGCCTCGGCACCATCAACCCGCTGGGCTCGTCCGTGGCGCAGACCTGGGCTGGCCTGATCGCCGGCCACTCGGGCATTTCCGCGTTGACTGAGGAGTGGGCGGAGCAACTGCCGGTCAAGATCGCGGGTCGGGCGGAAGCCGATCTTTCCGTCCACCTGAGCACGCGTGAGATCAAGCGGATGGACCGTTGCGGGCAGTTGGCGTTGATTGCCGCGCGTGAAGCGTGGGCCCAGGCTGGTGCGCCGGAGGTTGACCCGGAGCGTTTCGCCGTGGTGATCGGTTCCGCGTATGGCGGGCTCGGCTCCACCATCGAGCAGGACCGGACGCTGGCTGTCTCGGGGCCGCGCAAGGTGTCCCCGCACACCCTCACCCGGTTGATGGTCAACGCGCCCGCGGCCTGGGTTTCCATTGACCTGGGCGCCCGCGGTGGCGCGCGCACTCCGGTCAGCGCCTGCGCGTCCGGGGCTGAGGCGATTGTCTAGGGCCTGGAGATGATCCGCTCCGGAGCCGCCGACGTCGTTATCGCCGGTGGCGTGGACGCCTCGGTCAACGATCTGGTCATCACCGGTTTCGCGCAGATCCGGGCACTGTCCACCCACACCGATGAACCGCAGCGCGCGTCCCGGCCGTTCGACGGCGGCCGCGACGGCTTTGTCCTGGCCGAGGGCGCCGGGGTGGTGGTGCTGGAGAGCGAAGCCCACGCACGTGCCCGCGGCGCCGAGATACTGGGCGCCGTTGCCGGCGGCGCGATCACGTCCGACGCCAACGACATTGTGGCAGCAGACCCGGCCATGCAGCGCCGGGTCATGCAGAAAGCCCTGTCTTCGGCCGGCCTGGAAGCTGGCGACATCGGCTTTGTGCACGCCCATGCCACGTCTACGCCCGTTGGCGATCGACTTGAGGGCCAGGCCATCAGTGCCATTTTCGGCACCGACATTCCCGTCACCTCCACCAAGGGTCACACCGGTCACCTGCTGGGCGGTGCCGGTGCGCTGGCCGCCGTCGTGGTTCTCAAAGCGCTCCGGACGGGGCAGTTGCCGGGGACGCTGAACGTGACCACGGTGGACCCCGAGGTGAACCTGAACGTCGTCACCGAGCAGGTGCACCAACTGGCGGACCAAGGTCCGAGGGCGGGGCTGGTCAACGCCTTCGGGTTTGGTGGCCACAGCGTGGCGCTGGTCATTACCGCCAGCTGACGGCGTCAAGAGTCATCATCAGGATTGTTGAACAATCTTGATCTGTAGGGCATGATGGTTGAAGAATCCAACCTGAGACGAGGGTCACATGCCGCAGATCGATTTGAACAGTGACGTCGGAGAGTCCTTCGGCAGCTGGACCATGGGCGATGATGCCGCAGTCTTCCAGCACGTCACCAGCGCCAACGTAGCCTGCGGTTTCCACGCCGGCGATCCCAGCACCATCGCCCAGACTGCCCGGGACGCCGTTGCCGCCGGCGTCCGCATCGGTGCCCACGTGGGCTACCGCGATCTGGCGGGCTTTGGCCGCCGTTTCCTGGACTGCTCCGCAACGGAACTGGCCGACGACGTCCTGTACCAACTGGGTGCCCTGCAGGCGCTGGCACGCGCGGCTGGCGCCGAGGTCAAGTACGTCAAGCCGCACGGCGCACTGTACAACGCGATCGTCCACCATGAGGTCCATGCGCGCGCCGTCGTTGATGCAGTGCACGCCTTCGATCCCACCATTCCGCTGTTGCTCCTGCCGGGCGCTGTGGCCCAACGTACCGCCGAAGCCCGCGGTCTCACTGCGCTCTCCGAGGCGTTCGCGGACCGAGCCTACAACCCCGATGGAACCTTGGTTTCGCGCCGCGAACCTGGCTCCGTTTTGCACGATCCAGCCGCCATCACCGCCAACATGGTCCGTCTGGCCACCGAGGGCATCATCGTGGCCACCGACGGTTCGGAACTGCCGGTGCAGGCAGATAGCATCTGCGTCCACGGCGATACTCCCGGTGCCGTGGCCATGGCCGCCGCCGTCAGGTCCGGCCTGGAAGCAGCCGGTGTCACCGTGCGGAGCTTTGCATGAGCGTCATCGGCGTCCGCTGGTCCGGTCCGCACGCGGTGCTCGCCGAGTTGAGCGACCTGGCTGGAGTCCTGGCCCTGCACCACCGGCTGCAGCAGGAACCGCTGCCCGGCCAGCGCGATACCGTGGCGGGGGCCAGCACGGTCCTGGTCAAGTTCGAATCCAGCTTCCACGCCGCGGCCGCCCACCACCTGCTCCCCGGTCTGGACCTCACCGTCCGCGAGCAGGTGGCCGGCGCTGAGGTGCTGATTGAGGTGGTGTACGACGGCGAGGATCTCGCCGAGGTGGGTCAGCTCACCGGGCTTGGCGCCGACGGCGTCGTGGCCGCGCACACTGGCCAGCTCTGGACCGGCGCATTTGGCGGTTTCGCACCCGGGTTTACCTACCTGGTGGGCGAAAACGACTCGCTGTCCGTGCCGCGGCGCAGCTCCCCACGGACGGTGGTCCCGGCCGGAGCGGTGGCGCTGGGCGGCGCCTTTTCCGCCGTCTACCCCCGACAGTCCCCGGGCGGCTGGCAGCTCCTCGGCCACACCACCGCACGGATGTGGGACCTCGACAGGGAGTCGCCAGCCCTGGTCCGGCCCGGCGACACCGTCCGCTACGTGGCGGTGCGGGAAACGGTGGTTGTTCGGGACGAGGCGCTGGCCCACCGTGCCGCCTCAGCCGATCAACCCTCCCGCAGCAGTTCGGGGCTCGACGTCGTCGCGGCCGGACTGCAGTCCCTTGTGCAGGACCTGGGCCGGCCCGGCTTCGGAGACTTGGGCGTCTCCGTCGCAGGTGCAGCGGACCCCCGTGCGGCCCGGCAGGCGAACCGGCTGGTGGGCAACCAGCCGGGTGCCGCCGTAGTCGAAAACCTCTTGGGTGGACTGTCCATCCGCGCCCACACCGACCAGGTACTGGCAGTCACCGGCGCCGCCACGCCCCTGACCGTGCACGACGCCGATCAGGCAGTGGTGCGCCGGCCCGCGCTCAACGCCCCCTTTGCGCTGCTCGACGGCGAAACCCTCACCCTTGGCGCGCCGGTCACCGGTGTGCGGAGCTACCTTGCTGCGCGCGGCGGACTCGACGTAGCGCCGGTGCTGGGCAGCCGGTCCAGTGATTCGATGTCGGGGATTGGGCCGAAACCACTTGCCCCGGGCGCATGGTTGCCGGTCGCAGCCGCGGTTGGCTCCCACCCGGTCGGTTCCGCAGAGCCGGGGTCGCCAGCTGAAGACGGCAAGAAGCCAGTACTTCTCCGGGTGACACTGGGCCCCCGCGACGACTGGTTTGGTTCAGCGGCACTCAGCGCCTTGACGGACCAAGACTGGCTGGTCACCCCGCAATCCAACCGCATCGGCGTCCGGCTGCAACCAGCTGAAACCGCGCTGGTCCGGAGCCGGGAGGGCGAATTGCCCAGCGAGGGTACCGTGGCCGGCGCCCTGCAGGTTCCGCCCAACGGGCAGCCCGTCCTCTTCCTCGCAGACCACCCGGTGACCGGCGGCTACCCGGTGATCGCCGTCGTCGTCCCCCAAGACCTGCCCCTGGCTGCCCAGCTTCCACCGGGCGCCACAGCCAGGTTCGCCGTCGTGGATCCCACCACCTTGGCGCCCCCACAGCAACATCACACCAAATCCGCCCCGAGCGCTACCGTTTCAGAAGGAAGTCAGCCGTGAAAAAAGTCCTGATCGCCAACCGCGGTGAAATCGCCGTTCGCATCGCCAGGGCCTGCGCTGATGCGGGCCTGCAGTCCGTCGCCGTCTACTCCGAACCGGACGCGGATGCCCTCCACGTGCGGCTCGCCGACGAAGCCTACGCACTGGGGGGAGCCACCGGAGCCGAAACCTATCTGGATATGGCCAAGCTCTTGGCCGTTGCCGACCGGTCCGGCGCCGGCGCTGTGCACCCCGGCTACGGTTTCCTGTCCGAGAACGCCGAGTTTGCCGAAGCGGTGCTCAACGCAGGCCTGACCTGGGTGGGGCCGACGCCCGCAGCCATCCGGCTCCTGGGCAACAAGGTCACGGCCCGTGAAGTTGCAGTGCGTGCCGGCGCCCCTCTGGTCCCCGGCAGCGACGGACCCGTGGACAGTGCTGAGGACGTCTTGGCCTTCGCCCGGGAGCACGGCTTGCCCGTGGCAGTGAAGGCAGCGTTCGGCGGCGGTGGCCGTGGCCTGAAAGTAGCGCGCCAGATGGTAGACGTTGCGGACGCGTTCGAGTCTGCCGTCCGTGAATCAACCGTGGCGTTCGGCCGTGGCGAGTGCTTCGTGGAACGCTTCCTCGACCAGCCGCGGCACGTGGAAGCGCAGATCCTCGCCGACACGCACGGCAACGTGGTGGTGGTGGGCACCCGCGACTGCTCACTGCAGCGCCGCAACCAAAAGCTCGTCGAGGAAGCCCCAGCGCCCTTCCTTACCCCGGAACAGCGCACCCAGATCCACGAGTCCGCCAAGGCCATCTGCCGCGAGGCTGGCTACACCGGGGCCGGCACCGTGGAGTACCTGGTGGGAACGGACGGGATTATCTCGTTCCTCGAGGTGAACACCCGACTGCAGGTGGAGCACCCCATCACTGAGGTGACCTCCGGCGTGGATCTGGTCCGCGAACAGTTCAGGATCGCTGCCGGCCAGCCCATCTCGCTCACCTCAGATCCGGAACCGCACGGGCACGCCTTCGAGTTCCGCCTGAACGCCGAAGATCCTGCCCGCGGCTTCCTGCCCGGGCCCGGAACGGTGACCGCCTTCGAAGCGCCCACCGGTGCTGGCATCCGGGTGGACACGGGCGTGCAGACGGGATCGGTGGTGCCGGGCGAGTACGACTCCCTGCTGGCCAAACTGATCGTCCACGGTGAAGACCGCGCCCAGGCCCTGCGCCGGGCGGCGGCAGCGCTCGCCGAAATCAGGATTGAAGGCCTGCCCACCGTGCTGCCTTTCCACCGCGCGGTGGTCCGGCACCCGGACTTCACCGCCACAGACCGGATGGGCGTGCACACCACATGGATCGAGACGGAGTTCGCCGAGGAACTCGCGGCCTCACCGGAGATTGCCCGCACCAGGCCTGGCGCCACCCGGAAGACCCTGACGGTCGAAATCGACGGGAAAGCCGTGGCGCTTGGCTTGCCGGAGCAGTTCTATGACGCCCTTTTGAACGGCGGGGGAGGGGCCGTCGCTTTGGGCGGTAGTGGCGCCGACCCTGCCACCGATGCCACCGAGCTCCTTTCACCCATGGCCGGTTCGCTGGTGAAATGGGTTGCAACTGATGGTCCGGTGGACGCTGGCCAGGCGGTTGCCGTGCTCGAAGCGATGAAAATGGAGACGGTGGTTCCTGCGCACCGGAGCGGCACCTGGGTTCGGGGGACGCAGGAGCCGGGTGCCGCCGTCGGCCGCGGCGATGTCATGGGCCGGATCGAGTAAGCCAGGGCGCACATCCTTGAGTAGATTGGACGGATGCCCATGAACGCAGCACTCGAGGGGATCGCCGACGGCGACCAGGCCGCCCACGCCCACACCGGAGCCTGGGTGGCCGGGGTGTTGCGCTCGCGCATTTCCGCAGGTCAAATGCCACCCGGCAGCAAACTCTCCGAGGCGGCACTGGCCAAGGCATTGGGGGTCTCCCGGAACACCCTGCGCGAGGCCTTCACCGTCCTTGCCGCCGAGTCCGTGGTGCAACGGATCCCCAACCGCGGCGTATTTGTTGCTGCCCCCGGCGCCGAGCATGTGCGCGAGATCTACCGGGTCCGGCGGATGCTTGAGCCCGCCGCTGTCCTGTGGGGAGACCTGGGCGAGGCGGAGCTGGGCGGCCTTGAAGCCATTGTTGGCAAGGCCACTGCGGCCAAGGCGGCCGGATCTGTGCAGGAGATGGCCGATGCCAATCAGGATCTGCACAAAGCCTTCGTGGCGCTCTCCGGGAGCGCCTTCCTCAACGAACTGATGGCCAAGGTCCTGGCGGAAATGCGCCTGGTCTTCCATGCCATGGCCACCACCCCGGACTTCCACACCCATTACGTTGACAGGAACGTTGCGCTGGTTGGCCAGCTCAGGGACGGTCGGCGGGAAGACGCTGCTGCTGCCTTGCGCGGCTACCTGGACGACGCGGAGATCGAACTGCTGGACCATCTTGGCGCCGGTCTGCCTGGCGCCGCGGGCTGAGCGCACAAAAATGCGCGGCCACCCGTGGGGGTGTGCCGCGCACTTTCGTAACAGGCTGGTGCTGGCCAGAAGTTACTTCTTGAAAACGTCCTTGACGTTCTCGCCGGCCTTCTTTGCCGACGCTGCGGCCTGATCGGCCTTACCCTCGGCTTCGAGCTTGTCGTTGTCAGTTGCCTTGCCGGCAGCTTCCTTGACCTTGCCGACGGCGCTTTCGGCTGCGTTGTGAATCTTGTCTCCGATACCCATGACTGCATTCCTTCCGGTTGCTGCGTTGATACTTTTCCATTTGGCCACCCATTGCTGGGCGGATCCTGGGCAATGACTGAGAGTTGCACAGGAATTCTTTGTGTTGGTGATTAGGGCCGGCTGGTCGGCTTGTTGTGCTTCCGGGCCGAAAAGCGGCCACGGAGCCACCCTGCCACTGCCGTGACAATGACGGTGATGATCTTGTTTCGCATATCAGGTTCACTTTCCTGGGACGGTTGGCGTGCGTTTCGGGTTGCTTCGACGAGCGGTGTTAGAGGACCGCAGCTTTGTCGTTGCCCCGGTGGGTGCTGATGTTGAACAACACGGCGACCTTCCGGAGCGGCGCTTCGAGCGCCGTCTCCAGGTTGGGCGCCACCTCGGCGTTGATGCGTGCAATGACGTCCTGGATGTCCGCGCGGTCTTCGATCTTCACGTCCAGGTTCAGTTCCGGCTGGTTGGCGCTGCCGCGGATCAGGGCTGACGCGGAATTCACGCCCGGCAGGGCCTCGACCTCATTGACGACGGCGGAGGTCACCACTTTCGGTTCACAGCGGGTGTAGCCGTCGCGGCCTTGGTCCGAGTGCAGTCGGAGCGTTGAGGCCTGGTGACGGCGCGGAATCTGGGCGCCCAACCAGGACAGGGCCAGGATGACGATCACGGCGGTGACCAGGAGGATAAGGGCGGCTCCTACCGGGTTCGACACTGCTTCCAGCGGGGAACCTGCAAAAACCTGGCCATCAGGGCCTGCCACCGTAGCACTGAGGTTGGCTGAGCTGAGGAGGTTGTTGGCGAGTCCGCTGCTGAGCAGCACACCGGCGATTCCTGCCACGATCAAGACAACGGCAATGAGAGCCAACCATGTCCGGTTAAGCCTGCCTGCTGTTTCCCTCATGATGAATCCTTCTTCGTTCTATACGGCAGCGTCTGCTCGAGAGCTCCCGCTGCAGGGGCTGGAATGTCGTGGCTGATCCGGGTCTCCGCAGGGGGAGGGGATCAGTTGCTGGTCCGGACCCGGACACTGACCCGCGGAGCCGGCGTCAGGCCGACGTCACGGAATTTGCGGTCCAGGGAGTCCTTGATGTCCCGGGACAGCGAGCCGGGTTCGTGCAGGCTGGTGGAGACCACCACGGCCACCGACTTTCCGGTTGCTGTTGCGGAACTCGACTCGACGCCGTCGGTCTGGTCAGCGTGCGCTGCCGCCAGCCGTGCCAGTCCGCGTCGGGTGATGACCGTCTCGGTCAGTCCCGTGGACGTAGCGCCGGTGATACGGGCAGCAGTGTGCTGGCCGGGAAGTATCGCAGCAAACAGCAGGACCAGGCCTGCGATGAGGACAACGATCGCCGCAGCCCATACGCCCGGGTTGTTCCAGGTGATGCCCGAGACGCCAGCATCGGTCGCCGTCAGGAATGCAGGCCAGCTTCCGCCAGCGAGGTAGGCCACTGCGCCCCAGGCTGCCAGTCCGGCCAGGATCAACAGGACGAGGGAGGTGAAAACTGCCGGGAGGGTCCGGCTGGAGCGCCGGTGTAGCGACTTGGATACGGGCTTGCCGCTCATAGGAGCTCCCTTTGTCCGTTGGAATCGTGGTTGGTGGTCAATGACTCGATGTCGATATCTACCTGCCGTACATCTATGCCGCAGGCGGCGCTGACCTTGTCGCGCACTTCACTACGGAGACGTTCGGTGGTAGCCCGCAGCGGAGCGGGATAGCGGACGCCCGCGCTGATATGCACCGCAGCCACGGTCCCGCTCAGGCGTACTTTGACCTTGGGCCGGGCGTCTTCGTCCCGATGTGAGCCGATGCCGAGGAAGCCGCCGGAGGTCCCATTGATGCCCGGGACACTCGCCGCTATCTGTCCAGCGATCTTCTCGATCGCCTTTTCAGAGATGGTAAGTGTGCCCCGATCAGCGGGGTCAGCCAACGCGGACCGGTGTGCACCGGTGCTGTGCTGTGCCGTGCTCATCTGCGTGAGCTGGCTCGGCCGGTCAGTGCGCTGAGGTCCAGCTTGCCGTCGATGATGCGCGCGACTGCCAGTCCCAGGGCGCCGAAGACGGCGACGATAAGGAATGCGGAGAACCCGCCGAAAGCTGCTGCGAGTCCGAGGGCGAGACCTGTCATCAGGCCAAGTGCTGTGGTGTTCATGCGATGCCTTTTCTGCTGCGGGGTTCCAGCGGCTGACCGGATTTGTTGGCCTGGCCCGCTTGAGGGGGAGGGGGGACGGGAAGGGCACGGGGGTGGTGCCCTTCCCGTCTTTGGCGATCCGGTCAGTTTTGCGGGCTGGCCGGATCAGCTGTACCTGGAACTGCTACTGGAGGTCCAGGTGGTTTGAATCGTCTTTTTCCTGGTCGTCTTCAGGGAGGTGAACGTCGGTGACGTTGATGTTCACTTCGATGACCTCGAGCCCGGTGGCGTCCTCAACTGATGCGATGACGTTCTTCCGGATCATCTGGCTGATCTCGACGATCGAAGCGTCGTGCTCAACCACGATTGTCAGGTCGATGGCGGCCTGGCGCTCGCCCTTCTCCACGCTCACGCCGCCGCTGACGTTGGTCTGCGAGCCGGGGATGCGTTCGGTGAGGGAGCTGAAGGCCCGTCGACCGGCGCTGCCCATTGCGTAGACTCCGGGGACCTCGCGGGTGGCGATGCCTGCGATTTTCTGAACCACGGTCTCGGCGATGGTGGTGTTGCCCTTGTCCGTCTGCAGCGGGCCTACGTTCTTGGCCTTCTCCGCTTCCTTGGAGTGCTGCTCTGCGCGGCGTTCCTGCTCCTCGCCGGTAGCGGGAACGACGGCTGCGCGGCGGGAGTTCTGTTCGTCTGCCATGGGGATCCGATCTCCTTCAAAGTATTTTTGCGTACACAGTTAAGACGCAGCCCGTGGCGAATCCTCACGCACTGTTGTGAAAGTTTTTTGATTTTCTTTCTCGAGCCATTCGGATCTCCTGCCACGATGCAGCCCTTAATAGTTCTGGTGCCGCGGCGGTCCCTGCCCTGGCCAGGGGGCTGGCCGGATTGGCAGGATGCTTACCTTATGCTGGTGGTGGCCGGACGGTCCCGGCCTGGCCAGGGGTGTTGGCTGCGGGGGATCGTTGCGAGGCAAGCGGTCGAGAAAGAGAACCTATGGACGAGACAACGCTGCCGGGCCGGCAGGAGCCACTGCCCCAGGTGTCCCCGGCTGGAGAGCCGAACGAGTGGGACGAGGACGTCTGGACTCCGTTGGACGAACTGGATGCGCTGACGATTGTCTCCCGCGCCCAGGACGGAGATGTAGAGGCGTTCGAGTGGCTTCTCAATGCCTACCAGGGTGGTCTTTTCCGGTTGTGCCTGCGGATGCTTGACGACCGCACCGAGGCGGAGGACCTGGTCCAGGAGACGTTTATCAGTGCGTGGCGTGCGCTGCCGAACCTTTCGGTCCCGCAGGCTTTCATTCCGTGGTTGTACCGGACCGCCACCAATAAGTGCCTGGACATGATCCGGAGCAAAAAACGCCGGGCGCCGGCAGGGTCCAGTGCCGAGCCGCAGTCCCACGAGTGGGGGTCCGGTGGTGCTGCGGAGCCGCAGGCTAGTATCGGAACAGGGGCTACTGCCGATCCTGCAAAGGAGTATGAGAACCAGGCGCAGATGAGGGCGCTGTCAGATCTGTTGCAGACCATCCCGCCCGGGCCCAGAGCCTGTTGGCTGCTGAGGGAAGTCCATGAATTTTCCTACCGGGAAATTGCGGCGATAGTGCAACTTCCGGAAAGCACCGTCCGGGGCCGGATTGCGCGGGCCAAACGTTTCCTTGCAGAAGGGATGGAACCATGGCGATGAACAGTGAACACCTCCGGCTGGGCTGCGGCCGTGACCTGGATGAGTTCTGGGCCGCTATTGATGAACCACCCACCGCCCATGAATGGTCCTGTCCGGACTGCCAGAGCGCGCGCAATGCCCTCTATCACCTGGCCAGCGTCACTGAATCAATGCGCGAACGGGATCGTACAGAGCCTTCCCTGCAACCGGGAAACCGAGTTCGCGAGGCGGTCATGATGGTGGCACGTGCTGAGATCCGCCGCGGCCGCAAGACACCATTGAAGAAGACGCCGTTGGGTCGGATCGATATCAGCGAGCAGGCCTTGACGGCGCTGATCCGCTTTGCGGCGTCCACGCTCCCCGGAGTCCGTGCACGCAGGTGCTCCATCACATCCCCGCCCGAGATGACTGGACCGTCCCAGCCCGCAGCTGACCCGCAGGCCCCAGGGCAGCCTGCGCCGGCGTCCGATCAGTCCAGCGCAGGACTCACCGTTGAACTGCAGGTGGCGCTCGCGTCAACTGTCCGGATCCCGGATACGTTGGCGCAGCTGCGCGAACGTGTGGGCGCGGTGGTAGAGGCGCAGACTTCCCTGGTTATCAGCACGATCAACATCTCCGTGGAGGACCTCTATGATCTCTGACCAGCCATTGGATGCCCGAGTGGTCACCCTGGATGTGCTTGCTGATGCACTGACGGCTGCGCTCCTGAGCGAGCCAGGGCTGCTCCGCCTGGAACCTACGGTGCGCAGTGTCATGCAGAAGTTTAAGATCACGTCTCGGCTGCTACGCCAGGATGCCGGAAGCGGTACGGGGGAGCCCGCGATGGCAACGCGTGATGGGCTGCAACTCACTGCCGCCGGTGGTGCGGTCCACGTCCAGGCCGACATTGCCACGGCATTCGAACATCGGGCACTGGGCCTGGCGGAACGCGCCCAGGAGGTCATCGCGGAGACCATCCGCCGCAGCGGACTGGAGGTGGGCGAAGTGGACATCACCATTTTGGCCATTGAATCGAGCCCTGGGCACCAGGGACACTAAGAGGACGAGGGGCGCAGCGTCACGGCACCAGGTATGAGCTGTCCCGCGCGTCCGTGATCAGCATATGCCCGGGCGCGTGTCCGATGGCCAGGGCTGGCCGCGATTCCATCACGGCTGCCTGCGGAGTGACGCCGCAGGCCCAGAAGACCGGAATGTGGCCGGGCGGTACCGTCACGGCGTCGCCAAAATCGGGGCGGGACAGATCGGCGATCCCGAGTTCCGCAGGGTTGCCCACGTGGATGGGTGCGCCGTGGACGGCGGGGTAGCGGGAGGTGATCCGGACGGCGTCGGCCACCTGCGAGGCGGGGACCGGGCGCATCGACACCACCAGCGGCCCCGCCATGCTGCCCGCGGGCTCGCAGCGGACGGAGGTTCGGTACATCGGCACGTTGACGCCCTGGTCGATGTGCGCCACGCGGATCCCGCCCTCTTGCAGTGCCGCTTCGAAGGTGAAGCTGCAACCCACGATGAAGGTGACCAGATCGTCGCGCCAATGCTCATCAAGCTGGGTAGGCTGATCCACCTGCACGCCGTTTTCGTACACCACGTACCGGGGCACGTCGGTGCGGATGTCGCCGCCGCTGAGCAGCGCGCTGCTGGTCTGGCCGGCGTCGAGAACGCCCAGGATGGGGCACGGTTTGGGATTCCGTTGGGCGAAAAGCAGCACGTCAAACGCCTGGGCTTTCGGCACGATGATCAGGTTGGCCTGCGCGTACCCAGCACTCCAGCCAGATGTGGGCGTCACCAGCCCGGCGCGGAACAGTTCGCGCGCCTCTGCCGGCAGCAGCGTCGACGGGTTTTGGGGAAGTACGACGGCGGGTGGCTGGCCAGGTGCAGCGGTGGGTTCCATGGTTCCGTCCTGCTGGAGGGGTGACCGGGGTCACGGGGGTGCATCCACTGTAGCCAGAGTGAGGCGCCATTCACAAGTGATTGTTGAACAATCCGATTCGGTCGATGGAGTCGATCCCGGCCGTGCTGGCCTTGAACAGGACCAGAACAGCGCGAGCGTCCGCACGCCGTCGGGCGCTTTTCGACCCCACGGCCCGTTCCGCAAATGAGCCATGCAGATGCATCGCGATCCCAACATTTTGAACCCGCAAGACCCAAACCGGATGGGTCCGCGAAGTAAAAATGGCGCGGGTGCAAACCGATGCGGGTACAGGTGGGCCCTGCTTAACATGGTTGAACGTTTCCGGCTAAAGCTTCCACCGGTGAAGGTCCCTTCACTGCTCAGCAGCGTGAAACCGGCATCAGGAACTCTAGGCACCAGTCATCCTTTTCCTTGTGGGGCCCCTGGACCACATGACATAGAGGATCCGGCTTCTCGCAGAGGGCATGGCGTCCAACATTCAGGATCAGCGTCCGGCCGAGCCCGCTAAATCAGCGCTCTCATGCGTCGCATAACTGGGAGGATCCGGCCACTTCCTTCGGCCCGGCGGGGGTCCCTCGCCCCCGCGACCCAAAACGCCTTCGTGGTCCGCGCGGAGCGAGCCCTCTAGCCGAAGGTGGCAAACGGACAGCCCGTCACGTTCACCGCCACCGCGGCAGCGACCGGCATTTCCCGGGCGACCCTCTACCCACACCCGGAGTTGCGGACGTTGATCTAGGAATACCGGCTCCATGATGTTTTAAGGACACGCTCTCTCCGGTCTGAGCATCGAGATCGCGCAGCTACGCGCCAGCCTCGAAGCCGTCGCCGATCGCGCACGGCAACACGAGGAACGACTCCTCCGGCTCGAACGAGTCAACACCGCGACCAAGATCAAAAAATAGGATTTACAAAAAGGACGACAGCGGACAATTCCAGACCCGGATTAGCCAGTTAATGTGCGGACAACGCCGAGATGGAATCGTTCTTTTCCGTGTTGCAGAAGAACGTGCTGGACCGTCAGCTGCGGGTCGCATGGCAGGAACTCCGGCTGGCCAGCACGACCTGGATCGAAAGGATTTATCACCGCCGGCGGCAACGACGGCTGGGACAACTCTCGCCGATCGAATATGAAACAACCAACCGGAGCGCGCTCACGGCGGACTAAGACCCCGAGTCAACAAATGCCGGGGCAATCCCTCCCACAAAAACCCAAGGAGCAGGCCCACCCGGCACGAGGTATCACCTTGGTATGCAGCTGCGTATGAGGACTAACCCCTAGATGCGGGATCCACATGTGATGCTCGTTCCCCATGCTCATGGTGACTCTCTTAGGTAAGCGCGCCGAACTCGGCAGTTAGCTCTTGGACCTGCTATGCCGGGGCGGCGCGGGGGATTGCGCCTGCATTGCCTCGTGGATCTGCAGTGCGAACCACAGTTGGGCCAAAGTCGACGTTTCGGTCATGTCTAGGCCGGTCAGCTCGCTGATCTTTCGCATCCGGTAGATAATCGTCTGTCGGTGGGCAAATAGTGCCGCCGCGGTTTTTTGCCATGATCGCTGTGTGTCCAGGAAGGTTTTCAGAGTGACGATCAGGTCACCGTGCTCGCTCTGTTCGTACTCGAAAATCGGGGCCAATAATCTCTGGACGAGTGCGTTGCCTTCCTCGAAGCTGGTCAGGCCCAGCCACGAGGGGCCGTCGGCGTATCGGACTAGTCTTGTGCCGGTGCCGATTGCTGTGCCAAGGGCCCACAGCGATTCCTGACGGGCACGTTGTATCCCGGCAGCAGTAGACGGTGCACTGATCCCGATTTTGACATTCGATCCTACGGAGTGGATCAACAGATCATCGCTCAGGTCAGCAGAGACGGCCAGATGTAGGGTGTTGGAACGGTGAAAACACGCGGTGGAAAAACCGTGACGCCACAGTTCGACGTGGACGTTTGCCAGTCTCTCCCCGTCGTCGGCGGACAACGAGATAACGAGGAATTCATGAGGTGGAACATCAAAATCGGTGAGGCGGTTTTCGACATCCGCGATCCCGAGACGTCCATCGATGGCTTGCAGGAGGAATTCTGCCCCCAGTCGTCGCTGGTTTTCCAGCGACAGTACCGTGCGGGACAGTTCCAGGCCCAGGATCGTGGCTGTATGAAGTAGTACAACGGTGTCCGGGTGGGCGATGGAGTTCGGCAGCATGACCAACAGGGCGTTGGGGTGGGTCGGAATGTCCATCAACAGGACGTGCTTGTCCCGTAGGTAATGCCATTGAAACTTCTTGCTCTTCGTGGGCGTCTGTCCAGTCAGCCGTGTCAGTTCCTTCTCCAGCGAGTCGGGCAACAGCTGGCCGCCTGGATTCCACGGATGCAGGCATCGGCGGTCCATAACGAAGAGATCCGAATCGAGCTCGGTCGCAAGTCCCTGAAGGAGGCTCTGCCAGTGGTCTTCCGATGTGCCGGCGGTGCGGAGCAAATCATATATACGGGCCGTCTGACGCAGCCGACGGGACTCCTCGAGCAGCGACGCCTCAGCGACAGAGCGGGCAATCTCAATGAACGGCAGCGGATACGGGACATTGATCACGGGCAGCGGTAGCCGGTCGCACGCCAACAGAAACTCCGGTAAGAGCTCCGGTGCGTGCATCTTCTCGCCGATGGCCAGCGCGCTGGCACCGGCCTTAACAAGCTCCTCGGCGAACTCCACCTGGCCCTTGGCGTCGGCGGGGATGGACAGGCCGTTAGTCATCATCAGTTCGCCGCCAGTGACCCATTCCCACAGCCGGGGCAGATCAGAGGTGTGAGCCCAAGTAATGCGGTTGCCCTCACCGCCCGCACCTGCCAAAAGAGTCAGCCCGAGCTGCGGTTCGGCCAGCAATTCGGCTACGGTGATCGCCATGCGTAAAACCCCCTGTTTGTGGTCGGAGGACGCCCCACCGCCTCTCATACATATGTATAAGTTCTATCGTTATTTGTAGTCAATTTGCGGATATACGTGGTGATGCCGCTCACGAAGAATTGAGGCACTGAAACTTCCCCGCTCACTGATGAGCATTCACGAGAGAGGGTTTGCAATGAGCGTACCGAGCAATCTCATTGATGACGCCCCACTGACCAAATTCCACAAGAAGCTGACCTTCTTCGCTTCCGGTGGGCCGTTCATCGACGGCTACGCTCTGTCCATCATCGGGATCGCCCTGATCACCATGGTTCCCGGCCTGCACATGACTCCAGCGGAGATCGGCATGGTGGGTGCGGCCAGCTTGGTGGGCATATTCTTCGGTGGCGCCATCTTTGGGTGGCTCACAGACAAGATCGGCCGGCACAAGATGTACATCGCCGACCTCATCGCGCTGGCACTGTTCTCGGCCCTCAACGGCTTCGCTACCGAGATCTGGCAGGTCGTCCTGTGTCGATTCTTTCTCGGCATGGCCATTGGCGCCGACTACCCCATCGCCACATCACTCCTGGCAGAGTTCTTGCCCAAGAAGCACCGTGGCCGCCTCCTCGGCGCCACCTTCGTGGTCTGGGCGATCGGCGCGGCCGTGGCGTACGCCGTCGGCTTCCTCCTCCGGGACGCCGGCCCGGACGCTTGGCGCATCATGGTTGCCAGCCCGGCCATCTTTGCCATCATCACGCTGCTGTTCCGCCTCGGGACCCCGGAATCCCCACGCTGGCTGCTTTCCCGCGGCCGACGCGACGAGGCGGAGGCCATCATCAAGAAGGTCTACGGCCATCAATACAGCCTTGCCGACATCGCCTCTGACAGTGAAGGCCCGGCCAAGCAAGGCAGATTCCTAGATATTTTCCGGAACGGTTATTGGAAGCGCACCCTGTTCGTCTCCATCTTCTGGACCGCCCAGGTCATCCCGCTGTTCGCCGTCTACACCTTCGCCCCTGACCTATTGGCTTCCATGGGCATGACCGGCGACGCGAACCTCTACGGCGGATCCTTCCTGATTTCCATGCTGTTCGTTGTCGGCGGCATCCCCGGACTATGGCTCGTTGAAAGGATCGGCCGCCGCAAGCTGCTCCTCTGGAGCTTCGGCGTCATCGTCGTGGCCCTAGCCATTCCCGCGTTTATCCCGAACGTCCAGGCCGCACCGCTGTTTATCGCCCTCGCCATCTTCGCTTTTGCGTCTGGTGCTTCCAGTTTCCTCGAGGTGGTCTACCCCAACGAACTTTTCCCCACAGAGGTCCGCGCCACAGCCGTTGGCTTTGGCACTGCCATCAGCCGGGTCGGCTCTGCCGCAAGCACCTACCTAATGCCAGTCGCCATCATCAGTTTCGGCGCCGCAGGCTCACTGCTTATCGGCGCCGTCATTTCTCTAATTGGCCTGGTGGCCACCTTCCTGCTCGCGCCGGAAACCGCCAACAAGTCCCTCTCGGAGCTCACCACAGAAAAGAATTCGGCGACGCCGACAACCAGCAAAGCAACTGAAGGATCTCTCTCATGACCACGCACAAGCCAATCGGCCCCGTCGACGCAACAAAAGTTCCCCGGTTCGCGGGCTTGGGCACCTTCGCCCGACTTCCCCAGATCGACCGTGTCCCGGACTACGACATCGCAATCGTCGGTGTCCCGTTCGATGGAGGCACCTCCTACCGCCCCGGCGCCCGCTTCGGTCCGGCCGCGGTCCGTGAGGCGTCGCGGCTCCTGCGCCCCGGTTACCATCCGGAGCTCGACGTTGAGCCCGTGTACGAGGCCCAGGTTGTGGATGCAGGGGACATCGCTTCTACCCCGTATGACATCTCCCGCGCGGTCCGCGAAATCGAAGAGCAGGCCCTCCCACTCCTCCGGGGACCCGCGGATGGCGATGGCGAAGGTAAGCGCCTCATCTCCATCGGTGGCGACCACACCATCGCCCTGCCGATGCTAAGGGCACTGAACAAGATCCACGGCCCGGTGGCACTGCTCCACTTCGATGCGCACCTGGATACCTGGGACACCTACTTCGACCAGCCTATTACCCACGGAACCATCTTCAGGCGCGCCTTCGAAGAGGGCTTGCTCATCGAAGACTCCTCAATGCACGTCGGCATCCGCGGCCCCGTGTACGACCGTAACGACTTCCTCCGCGACCACGAATTCGGTTTCCAGATCATCCGCTGCTCGGACCTGGACGTCATCGGAGTTCCGGCCGCGATCCAGCGTGTCAAAGAGCGCTTGGGCGACACCCCGGTCTACGTCTCCATCGATATCGATGTCCTGGACCCGGCCTACGCTCCGGGCACCGGCACTCCGGAGATGGGTGGGCTCCACTCCCGCGAGCTGTTGGCGCTACTCCGCGGACTAAATGGCATCAACATCGTGGGCGCCGACGTCGTCGAGGTTGCCCCGGCCTACGACCACGCAGACATCACCACAGTCGCCGCGGCGACCCTCGTCTTCGACCTCCTCGGCCTGATGGTGAACCGCAGCAATGGAGCCACCATCTCCGGTTCTGAAAATCTGCAGTCAGTGGCCACCTGACCTGCCGTGCCTTGCCGTCGGTCGTCAGCTCTCGGGTCAAACCCCCGCCGCTAGCTAACTTCCCCAGCGGAGCCACCGGATGTGACCGTCCTAGTCCTTGAGTTATGCCACGGCAGGGACATAATAGGTTCGGAAGCACCGCCGTCGCAGTGCAGGCTAAGCAGCTAGGCACCCCTTCCTTTGTTGCCTTTCCCATGGAGGTTGTCATAGCTCACGAACACATCACCGCATTTCTGGGCGAATCCGTCTCCGCTGACCCCGGCGCGGAGCAGGGATTAACCCGGGATGAGCTCTACGGCCTCTACACGAGCTGGTGCTTACTGAACCAGCAATCACCAAGCACCGCGCACGCGCTGTGGGCTGCGCTGCGGGAACACCGCATCAACCCCGACCACAACGCGTTATCGATGACCGGACCGGCAGCAACGGACTATATCCTGTCCAGCGCTCCCAGCCTCAGCTAGCTTAGGTAAAATAGAAGGGGGGCGCATGGACGACGTATCTGCGGAGCATGCCTCAGTTTTGTTGAAGCCGTGTGCGGCGGGGACCAGTTTCGCGGTCAGCAGATGCCCCCAAACATTCGCAGTAAAGCGTGTAGTGGCTTGAAATCGCATCAGCGCCGATCCACGACTATCCCTAGACGCAGGCAGTTCCGTCACGGACGCGTTGGTGGGGCGGTGCACTGTAGAAATCCTGCTCCACCAACAGAGATTAACCCCGTAGCAGTTCTGTTTTTCATCCAGGCGGGCCAAGGAAGGACGCCGAGGATGTTGGCATTGTGTCGTTCTGGTCGGCTATCCAGTAGAGGGCTGCTTCTTCGTCGGCGAAGTAGACGGTAGGGGCAGCTGATTGTCGGGCAAAGGCTGAAAGAACCATCCCCATAGGGTGATCTCCGACTATTGCGATCCTGGAAAATCCTCGGTAGGCCTTCATGGCCGCCCTTGCGTCCAGGTCCACCCCCGTGATGCCTGTGATGTTGACCAGGATCGGTAGAGTCTGGTGCCCGCCGATTTTCTCCAGCGTCCTGGCGGCGTGAACAGCAATCTCGTAGGTGACGAAGATCCCGGGAGCCCAGTTGAGCCGCAAAAGCCCGTTTCTGAGGGAAGCAGCGAAAGGATCCATGGTACTACAGTGAGTGGTCGACTCAACTGAGTCAAAACCACCTCACCTGAGAAATCAGAGTGCAGCGCCACTTTTGGGTAACCGCAGCACTCAGTTCGTGCGGATGACGAAGAGACGGTGACCGTCCGGGCTCCGCTGGCGCAGGGAGGCGAGGGCGCCCTCGTATGTCGCGCCGTCGGCTGTGATGTGGTCCTGGGACCCGTCGAGAGCCTCGATGGTTCCTGTCAACTCCACACTTTTACTCTAGCTTCGCGCGGAATTCTCAAGCTGAATGGCAGCAACGGGATTTAGGCGGCTGACTGTTCGGTGATTTCTGGGTTGGTTGATCCAGGCCGGCCCTGGGAGCGCGAGGATTTTGGGATTAGTGCTAGTCGTGAAGCACTCGGGATGTTTCACGCGGGCTGTTGCGAGGGTCGCCGAACGTTCCCTCGCGACGCCGGCGGCGTGGCCCTAGTGCACTTTGCGGGCGTGTGGAAGCCGATGCCGGAGTGCTGATGGTGATGGTGATGGTTGTGCCAGTCCTCGAAACCGCGGATGAATGCGCGGGCATCGTGGACTGAAGCGAAGCGTTCGGGGAATTCCGGATCATATTTCTGGGCCTTGAAAATGGCCTCCGAGTACGGATTATCATTCGACACCCGGGACCCGGAGTGGGACCTTGTGAACTCCAGATCCGAGAGCAGCGCGGCGACGATTTTGGATGTCATGGACGTGCCACTGTCCGCGGGCACGACCGGGGGATGCCGTGGGTTTCAAAGATTCCCTTCATCATCTCCACGGCCAACGCTTCGGATTCGGCGGTGTGCACGTGCGCGCCGCCGATGAACCTGGACTGGATATTGACCATCATGTATCAGTCGAAATACTTCCCCTTGACCGGGCCCGCGAGCTTGGTGATGTTTCAGGTGTAGACCTGACCCGGGGCGGTGGCGGTTTCCTGTTCGCGGTTGTCCTGGAAACACCCGTCAATGATGATCTTCAGTTCCAGCATCGACCGGTACGTTACCATCAGCGTTTCTTGGACAGGGGCCCGTCCGGCATGTCCTCGGAGACGCTCTCTAAGAACGCGTGTAGTTTTCCCCATCAGCTCCATGGTTGCCTCTGGTTGGGTCCCCGCTTAGAAGTCCAGTTTTTGTGTGAGTTTCGTGTCCGAGAATGGACACAGGAGGAAATTCACGAATCATGGCACGCAGACACACCCCCGAGCAGGTCATCGCCAAAGTCCGGCAGGGCCAGAAAATGCTCAACGGCGGCCGCCCGATGGTCGGGGTCATCAAGGAGCTCCAGGTCACCGAGGCGACCTGGTACCGCTGGCTGAACCAGATCGGGTCCGAGAAGAACGCCGAGGCGTCCAAACGGACCAAGGAGCTGGAGAAGGAGAACGCCCGGCTCAAGCGGCTGCTGGCGGAGAAGGAACTGGCCATCGACATCCTCAACGAGGTGGCCAAGGGAAAATTCTGAGCCCCGAACCCCGTGCCGTGGCACCTGCTGGCGCAGCCTGCATGGGCTGGCAGCCTGGTCACTGCCGGCGGATCGCCGTCCACCTCTCGCTCCGCCCTGGTACAGCGCAGCGAGAGGGTCGAGGCGAAGAGCAGTCAGAAGGTTCTCATTGATCAAGGGGCGAGGTTGGTGAGTGGTTATCACGCCGGCGTGCTTGGTGTGAAGAACTCAAGCGCTATTCCATCAGGATCCTTGAAGCTCAACACGGTTCCATAGGAAGCATCTACCAGGCCGCTGTGAAGAACCCCCATGCTCTCAAGATGCGAGGCCCACTGTTCGAGCTGGGAGATCTCTGCGACGGAAAACCCGACGTGGTCGAGTCCGGGGTTCTGTTCATTGAACGGATCCGCACCCTCGGAGGGTTGATGCTCCGTGAGGCCCAGCCCCAGACCACCGGCAAGGGTAAATTTCTTACGCAAGAACGCGCCGTCGTTCATAGTGCTGCTGGGCTGGATGCCCAGCAGCGTTGCGTAGAAAGCTGAGCTCTTTTCCACGTCGACGACGGTTAGGGCGATGTGGTCAACTCCAGGCAATGAAGGCATAGCGTTCCTTTCGTTTACGAGATGTTGATAATTTGCCCTGGGCATTTTCGTGCAGGGAGTGCTCAGGTAGTTTCCAGTTGTGGCCGGTCGGCATTGATCGACGTGCCTTTTCCGCGATGTAGCATTCGCCGGCCGAGGCCGCCGTCTGACCATATCCAGATGACGGACCGATCGGGCATCACAGCGTCTATGGTTCCGCTGCCACTGACGCCCTCGGCAACGAAACTGACATGTTCGCCCACTTTGAGACGCTTAGTCCACCGTGTATGGACGCGATTTGCTGGGCACGGAAAGCCCATGGATACCGCATCATCGTGATCAGCGATGGACACACTTGTTCTTTCCTGGAAGTCTTCGAATTGATGCTCCGCCACTGCAATGTCGGTGCCGTCGAGCTCTTCTTGAGGGTCGTAGTCCATTTTCATTCCTTAACAACCTCCGACGCTGATCACAGGCGCTGTAGTGGGTGGCGCACCGACCGTTGGGTGTGCGGGGTGTGGCTGCAGCGGACTAGTGCTGATCTTCGGTGGGGGATTGAACGGAGACTTCTTTGCCGTCGCAGTCGATGAGTTTGCCGTTTTCGTAGCGGTCGCCGTGGGCTAGGAAGTTTAGGTCTTCTTCCCTGACTACCCGACCGGTTCCTGCCACGAAAACTGATTGGTTTTCTGAGTTCCCTGCTTTGAGGTGGTTGAAGAGGAGGTTCAGGAGGATTGCCATGACGGCGGCGGAGCTGATGCCGGAGTGGAAGATGGTGGCGAACCAGGTTGGGAATTTATCGTAAAAGGTAGGTGCCGCGATCGGGATCATGCCGAAGCCGATCGAGGCTGCCACGATGATGAGGTTCATGTTGTTCTTGTATTCGACCTTGGCCAGGGTTCGGATACCACTGGCTGCGACGGTGCCGAAGAGGACGATGCCGGCGCCTCCGAGAACTGCTGTCGGGACGGCTGCGACCACACGACCCATGACGGGCAGCAGACCGAGAGCGACGAGGATGACGCCGCCGGCGGCTACGACGTAGCGGCTCTTTATTTTCGTCACGGCGACCAGCCCGACATTCTGGGCGAAAGCGCTCTGGGTGAAAGATCCGAAGATGGGGGCGATGAGGCTCGATCCCATGTCCGCCCGGAGTCCGGCTGCGATGCGCTTTGAATCGACTTTCGTTCCGATGATTTCTCCCACGGCGAGGATGTCCGCCATGGTTTCAGTGAGGATCACCAGGACAACGATCAGCATGGAAATGATGGCAGCGATTTCGAAGGTGGGGACGCCGAGCTGGAAAGGTGTAGGGAACGCCACGATGGGACCGTCGCCGACCTTAGCGAAGTTGGCCATGCCGGTGACGACAGCGACCAGCGTGCCGATGACCATGGCTAAAAGGATCGAAAGCCGGGAGATGGTCGCGTTGCCGAGTTTACTCAGGAGGAGAACGAGGGCCAGGGTGATGGCGGCGAGTCCGATGTTTTCCATGCTGCCGTAGTTCGCGGCGGTCTTGTTGCCACCCATGGCCCAGTTGGCGGCAACGGGCATCAGGGTGAGGCCGATGGTGGTGATCACGGTACCGGTGACCACTGGCGGGAAGAACCTGACGATTTTCGAGAAGACAGGTGCGATGAGCAGACCGACGGCGGCTGAAACGATGACAGCACCAAAGACCGACTGGATCCCGCCGCCGGTCGTGACGATGGCGACCATCGTTGCCACGCCCGCGAAAGAGACGCCCTGGACCAGCTGGAGCTGCGAACCGAAGAACGGGATGCCGATGGTTTGCAGGAGTGTGGCAAGGCCGCCCATGAAGAGAGCGGCAGCGATCAAAACGCCGATGTCCCCGGGAGGCATTCCTGCAGCCTGACCAACAATCAGCGGGACGGCGACGATACCCCCGTACATGGTGAGGACGTGTTGGAAACCGTAGGCAAAGCTACTCCCAATGGAGAGCCGTTCGTCCTCCGGCCGAGCCGTGGGGGAGCCTTTATCGGTAAGGGCTGTAGATGATCGCTTTTTGCTGTTCATGGCAGACTTTCTGGGTTCATGGCAGACGGCATTGTCTGGCTAACGGTGTCTGGCTAACAATTGGTGAGAAGAGTGCGCGGACCGGTTGGCCCTTCACGGCAAGCCCTGCAGTCGGGGTGCGCGTGGAGAATGGAGTGCGATGGTACCGGGCTCGGTGCAGAACCCGGCACCTTCACAGTTTTTTATGCGTTGCCGCGGAAGGTTCAGCAGAATCCGGCGATGCCGGACCAGGCGCCCGGCGCCTGGGTGGCGTCGTCGCGGAGGACCGTGGCTTCGATCAGGCCGTAGGGACGGTCTGCGGCGAAGAAAACCTCGTTGGGGTTGTCGAGGCCGAACGGCGACAGGTCCACCAGGAAGTGGTGTTTGTTCGGCATCGAGAACTTGATCTCATCGATCTCGCTATGGGCCTCGAGGACCTTGGTGCCCATGTCGAACAGGGTCTGCTGGAGGGCGTTGGAGTAGTTTTCCGTGAAGCCTTCGAGCAGGAGGGCCTTGACGTCCTCGTAGCCCTTGTTGAAGTCAACGGAGGTGAAGTCCGTGCCGGTCTTGTAGCGCCAGCGGGCGGAAACGTCCGTGGCCAGGATGCGGTCGGTGGTTTCCGGCAGGGTGGTGTAGCGGTCCCGCGGGTAGCCGGTGAATCCGGACTGGGTGGACTTCAGGACTGTCAGGTCCTTGAGGCCGGAGATCAGGTGATTGGTGTTGCCGTCCCGGACCAGGACGGCGGTGCGGACTTCCTGGCCGTTGCGGACGAACGAGTGATCGTGTTCGGCGCCGTGGGCCTGAATGCGGTCCCAGCTGTAGGACTCGGCTTCCCAGCGTCCGCCGGTGACCCAGTCAAAGGAGGAGGTGAAGTGCTCGCCGAGCCGCAGGACGAAGGCTTCGGGTGAGCCCACGCCGTCGCGGGCAAAGGCGTAGATGGTGTTCTTCTGGGTATCCGTGGCCACCACATGGGCGTTGTCGCCTTCGAGGTGAGCCGCAGCGAAATCGCCACGCAGCTGCGAGGTGACGTTGAGGTCTTCGATTTCGTGGCGGTCAGTGTCGCGGGTGATCTTCACGACCCGGACCTCTGCTTTGCCGTACTGGTTGTCGCCGAGGATGATCTTGCTGCTCATAACCAATTCCTTCCATAATCCGGAAAATTAATTCCGTATTGAAGTAGGGCGCAGTTTTCCGCGCTCATAAAAGTTGGCCAGCCCACAAAAAAGAGCCAGCATCGATTGATGCCAGCTCATTACGACCCTGCCTGCTGCTCCCAGGTCACGTGACTTGCATCACGCTGTTCTGGAATGTTACCTCGCCATGGCTTCGTTGTATAGGGCTCCTCATCATCGCGAATTGTGACTGACGGGAGAACTTTCGGCTTTTGGGCTCGTCTCATATTGAAGCTCACCGGCGGGTCCCGAGCCGAAATAGGAGAAGCTGCACGGGTACCTTGGAGCTCTCGTGCAGTCAGCACGAGATTCTTTTGTGCCGTACCGTCCCGCTACCACTGGCATCTCGCCGTCTTCGCTATCCGATGGTCCGCGAACGCCCTACGAGAACAGCCAAGAGACACAGCACAACCATGCATCCGGCACTAAGGAGTAGTGGCAGTTCAAAGCCGCCGGTTGCATCATGGAGCAGACCGAAGGCCAGGGGTCCGACGCTGGCGATGGCATAGCCTCCGGATTGCGCCATTCCGGAAAGCCGCGCAGCTTGCCTAGGGCTGTCGGTTCGGAGGCTGAACAAGGACAGCGCCACAACGATGAGACAGCCACAAGCGAGTGCGGCGGAAATGACCCATAACAGCATGAGGTCCGGCGCCAGCGCCAGGCCCAGGAAAGCCGTCAGCGCCAGGAGGCTGCCGGTGAGTCCAACGATGCGCTGATCTGCCATACGCCCCATGAGGATGCCCGTGCCCAGGCTTGCGCCCATACCCACGAGCAGGAAGAGCGCCATGTGCAGCCCAGCCGTGGTCTCAGAGACGCCATGAGTTCGTTCAATGGTAGGCAACCAAGCGCCGAACACGTAGTAAGTCAGCGACTGAAAGCCCATGAAAAGAGTTACTTGCCAGCCAAGGAGTGTTCTCCAGGGGGAGCGGGCGGACCGGGATCGGGAGTCATTTGCTGATGGTGGGGATTCCCTCCGAAAAGTCTTGGGCAGCAATACGGCTAAAGCTACAAGCGCAAGACCTACCCAGAGGCCTAGGGATAGTCTCCAGCCCAAAGGTGTCACTTGAGCAACCGGGACAACGAATGCGGCACCAAGGGCTGCAGCGGCGCCCTGGATTGAGGTATAGAAACCCGTCACTTGACTCACCCTCGAGGGGAACTGCCGCTTGACCAAGGAAGGCACCAGCACATTCAGGAAAGCGATACCGGCGCCAATCAGCACCGTTCCCACCCAGATCATCCCCGGAAGCTCCAGAGACCGGAGCACAATGCCGACAGCAAGAATGAACATGGATAGCCAAGAGGCCCTGTCCAGGCCCGCTATGCGCGCCATGCCCGGCGCCAGCGGCGAAAAGAGCGCGAAAGCCAACAGGGGCAGACCAGTTAGTAGCCCAGCCTGCGCCCCTGAAAGTCCGACGTCGTTCGAAATGTCTTCAAGAAGAGGTCCCACGGAAACGAAGCTGACCCGAAGGTTCGCCGCGATAATCAGGATTCCCAACAGGCCTACGCCCAAACGCAGACCACGATCTGTGGGAAGGATGCTGACCGACATGTTTCACCTCTCTGGAACCCGTCTTGCGCCCTCACCCGGAAACTCGGGGGACACAAGCGCTGAAACGGCCCACCCTGTCATCCCCGTGGACGGTCAGCAACCAGGCATGCCTCGCCGTCGATTATGACCGCACCGTAGGTTGCAGTCAGGATCGGTTGATCAGGGATATTTTTTGGGGCTCATGAGTCAATTCAGGTGAACTGGCCCTGCATGAGGCTACGACTTTCCCTCTCGCGAATTTCCTAGAGTCGAGTCACTGCAGCCATGCTAATCAGCGGGACCAATCGTCGCCCAGCGCTTTAGATGTCCTCCAACGGGTGGCTTACCAGCCGCGTTCGGCGAGGCGGTGCGGCTGCGGGATCTCGTCCACGTTGATGCCCACCATTGCCTCGCCCAGGCCACGCGAGGCCTTGGCGATCACGTCGGGGTCATCGAAGAACGTGGTGGCCTTGACCACGGCAGCGGCGCGCTGAGCCGGGTTGCCGGACTTGAAAATTCCGGAGCCGACGAACACGCCGTCAGCGCCGAGCTGCATCATCATGGCAGCGTCCGCAGGGGTGGCGATGCCGCCAGCGGTGAACAGGACAACGGGAAGCTTCCCTGCTGCTGCGACTTCCTTGACCAATTCGTACGGGGCCTGAAGTTCCTTGGCCGCAACATACAGCTCGTCCTCGGGCAGAGCGGCCAGCTTGGCGATCTCGGAGCGGATCTGGCGCATGTGGCCCGTGGCGTTGGAAACATCGCCGGTACCGGCCTCGCCCTTGGACCGGATCATGGCAGCACCTTCGTTGATGCGACGCAGTGCCTCACCGAGGTTGGTGGCGCCACAGACAAACGGGACCTTGAAGTTCCATTTGTCGATGTGGTTGACGTAGTCGGCAGGGGTCAGGACCTCTGACTCGTCGATGTAGTCAACGCCGAGGGACTGCAGGACCTAGGCCTCGACGAAGTGGCCGATGCGGGCCTTGGCCATGACGGGGACCGATACGGCGGCAATGATCGCGTCGATCATGTCCGGATCGGACATCCGGGACACGCCGCCCTGCGCGCGGATATCAGCTGGCACGCGCTCGAGCGCCATCACGGCCACTGCACCGGCGTCTTCGGCAATGCGGGCCTGTTCAACGTTGACCACGTCCATGATGACGCCGCCCTTGAGCATCTCGGCCATGCCGCGCTTCACGCGGTTGCTGCCCGTGATCGGCAAGATTGCCTGATTCATTGGTTGTTCTCTCATTTTTGTGGGGAGGCAAACACGCTTGGGACCAAGTTTCACCGAATTTTGGCCGAAACCATTGTTAGCGCAGCACGATGGTTCTGTTGCCTTGACGGATCACGCGGCCTTCGCAGTGCCAGCGCACGGCGTTGCTGAGTGCCTTGCATTCGGTATCGCGGCCGGCAGCCACAAGGTCCTCCGGCCCGAAAGTATGGTCCACTTCCACCGTCTGCTGGGCGATGATTGGTCCTTCATCGAGTTCAGCGTTGACGTAGTGTGCCGTGGCACCCACTGTTTTCACGCCACGGGCGTAGGCCTGGTGGTACGGTTTTGCGCCCTTGAAGCTGGGTAGGAACGAGTGGTGGATGTTAATGGCCTGGCCCTCAAGCTTGCGGGTGAGGGCGTCGCTGAGGACCTGCATGTAGCGGGCCAGGACTACGAGCTCGACGTTGAGTTCGGCCACAAGGTCCAGCAGCCTGGCTTCCGCCTCGGGTTTGGTGGCTGGGGTGACCGGCACGTGGAAGAAAGGGACGCCGTGCCACTCCACCAGCGTCTGGTGGTCGGTGTGGTTTGACACCACCGCCACTACTTCGATGGGCAGTTCGCCGATCCGGGCACGAAACAGCAGGTCGTTGAGGCAGTGCCCGAACTTGGACACCATAATCAGGACCCTGCGCTTGGAACCGTGCCGTTCCAGCCGCCAACCCATGCCGAAGCGGTTCGCTACCGGGACAAATGCCTCCCGTAGCGCGTCCGCGGTGGTGGCATCACCGTCGGACGAGAAGTGCACCCGCATAAAAAAGTGCTTTTCCGAGCGTTCGCCGAACTGTTGGTTGTCGATGATGTCGCAGCCGTGTTCGAGCAGGAACCCGGAAACGGCATGGACAATGCCAGGGGATTCACGGCATTCCAGCGTCAGCACATGCTCCACGGTGTTCAGGGAGCGTCCGGAAGAGGCTTCAGCCTCAATAGCAGTCATGGCTCAGCACTCAATCACGTTGACCGCGAGGCCTCCGCGGGAGGTCTCCTTGTATTTGGTTTTCATGTCCGCTCCTGTCTCACGCATGGTTTTGATGGCTTTATCCAGCGAAACCTTATGGCTGCCGTCGCCGTGCAGTGCCAGCCGTGCAGCGTTGATGGCTTTCACGCTGGCGATCGCGTTCCGTTCGATGCAGGGAATCTGTACCAGGCCGCCTACGGGGTCGCAGGTCAGGCCAAGGTTGTGCTCGATCCCCACTTCGGCGGCGTTTTCCACCTGTTCGGGGGTGCCGCCCAGCACCTCGCAGAGCCCGGCTGCCGCCATAGAGCAGGCCGAGCCCACCTCACCTTGGCAACCGACTTCGGCGCCGGAGATGGAGGCATTGATCTTGAAGAGGATGCCGACGGCGGCCGCCGTCAGCAGGAAACGGACCACCCCGTCGTCGTCGGCTCCCGGAACAAATTTGATGTAGTAGTGGAGGACGGCGGGCACGATTCCCGCCGCGCCGTTGGTGGGCGCGGTGACAATGCGGCCGCCGGCAGCATTTTCCTCATTCACCGCCAGAGCAAACAGGTTCACCCATTCCATGGCCCGGAGCGGATCCGTGACACCGGTGTCCGCGGTCAGCGTGCGGAACAGCGACGGCGCCCGGCGCTTGACTTTGAGTCCGCCAGGAAGGATGCCCTCGGCGGCGCAGCCGTTGTCAACGCATTCGCGCATCACGGCCCACAGCTTCAGTAGGCTCTCGCGGAGCTCCACCTCGCTGCGCCATACCAGCTCGTTGGCGAGCATCACATCAGAGATGGACATTCCCTCGCGCTTACAGATCCCCAGGAGTTCGTCAGCGGTGGTGAAGGGGTACGGCAAGGGCGTTTCATCCGCCACCACCTGGTCGCCGGGGTTGGCATCGCCGTCAACAACGAAGCCGCCCCCAATGGAATAGAAGCTGCGTTCGCTCAGGACAGAACCGGTATGGTCCAGTGCGCGGAAAGTCATGCCGTTGGGGTGGGCTGGCAGGGACTTACGGCGGTGCAGGAGCACGTCTTCCTCCCAGTTGAAGTCCACCCGGTGATTTCCACCGATCCGGAGTTCGGCGTCCAGAGCGGCGGCAGCCACTTGATCGTCTGCGGTGGCGGTGTTCACCGTTTCCGGGTCGAGGCCCTGCAGGCCCAAGACCACTGCCTTGTCGGAGCCATGGCCGCGGCCCGTTGCACCGAGTGATCCGAAGAGTTCGGACTGAACTCGGACCGTGTCGTGTAGATGGCCGTCCGCTTTAAGTCCTTCGGCAAACAGTTTCGCTGCCCGCATCGGACCGACCGTGTGTGATGAGGACGGCCCGATGCCAACAGAGAAAAGATCCAAGGCGCTGAGAGCCATTTAGGGGACCTCTGGCGAGGCGTACTCGCGCATTGCATCGAGGAGCCAGCGGCCCAGGAAGTCCGCGAAGGAGGCGCGGGGGAAGAGGCGGAAGCTCTCTTCCCCGGTCTTCTGCAGGACCACCGGAATGTTGCCTACCTCAGTGTTCAGCGCGGTTTCCGGGGTGAAGCTGCGGGGGTGCAGATCCAGGGAGCAGCCCTTCTCAAGAACAGCGCGAGCATGCGGTCCGGAGAGCTCGAACGTGGTGCGGTTGGCGGAGAGGTCCACCACCTGGCCGGATGCTTCGCCTAGGGCCTCGATGAGGGAACCAATGAGGTTGCCGCCCAGGGAATCGTGGGCAGCTTCCGGTGCCACCACCAAGAATTCCGATGGGCCGAGCCAAAGGACGCTGATGCCGTCGGTGCCGCCCACGTCGCCGCAGCGAGCCGGCAGTCCGCCGGTAGCGGCGGCGATCCTAGCCCCCTCTTCGGAGCTTGGGTCCACGCGAATTCCCGCCATGGTCTGGAAGGGGCCTTCGGCGAGGACAACCTTGCCTTGGACGGAACCCGCTTTCAGTGCTGCGGTCAGGTGGGAGGCTGGGCTGCGGCGGATGTCCCGGAGTCCATTGATGCCTTCGATTGCTGCTGTGTTAGCCATCTTTACGGGTCCCTTCGGGGTCAAAAAGTACGGTTTCTGCGACAACGACATCAACTAGCTGGTCACCTGCGGCAGCTACGAGGGTTTCACCGATGCGGTTGCGGCCGTTGTGGATCAGTGCCAGGGCGAACGAGCGGCCCAGCGCGGCGCTGTGGTAGCTCGAGGTGACGAAACCTTGCATGGGAACAGGGCCGTAGGCGGGGTTAGTGGAGCGTCCTTTCTCCACCAACTGGGTGCCTTCTGGCAGCCGTAGGGATGTGTCGGCGGGAAGGACGCTGACCAGGTGTTTGCGGTCTTCACGCTGGGCATCAGTGCGTGCATAAGAGCGCTTGCCGATGAAGTCCTTGGCTTTGGATACCACCCATTCCATCCCGGCGTCTTGCGGGGTGACGGTACCGTCCGTGTCCTGGCCGACGATCGGGTAGCCCTTTTCGGCGCGGAGTACGTGCATGGTTTCGGTGCCGTAGGGGGTGATGTTGAATTCGGCTCCGGCGGCGGCCACAGTTTCCCACGTGTTCAGCCCGTACCAAGCGGGGATGTTGATTTCGTAGGCCAGTTCACCGGAGAACGAGATCCGGCAGACGCGGGCCTGCACACCGGAGGCGAGGGTGGTTTCGCGGAAGGTCATGAACGGGAAGGCTTCCGCGTCCAGTCCGCCATCCTTGGCCAGTTCCGGGGCTACCTTCGCCAGGACCGCGCGGGACTTAGGCCCTACGACGGCGATGGTGCTCCACTGTTCGGTCACCGAGGTGCAGTGCACGTCCAGTTCCGGCCATTCGGTCTGGAGCCATTCCTCCAGCCAGTCCAGTACCTTGGCGGCGCCACCGGTCGTGGTGGTCATGAAGTACCGGTCCTGGTCCAGGCGCAGGGTCACGCCGTCGTCGAAGATCATGCCGTCCGCCATGCACATCACGCCGTAGCGGGCAGAGCCCGGGGCGAGCTTCTTGAACGCGTTGGTGTAGATCCGGTTGAGGAATTCACCGGCGTCCTTGCCTCGGATTTCGATCTTGCCGAGCGTGGTGGCGTCCATGAATCCCACGGAGTCGCGGACTGCGGCGCATTCGCGCAGCACGGCAGTATCCATGTCTTCCCCGGCTTGCGGGTAGTACCAGGGGCGCTTCCACTGCCCGACGTCCTCGAACAGGGCTTCCTTGGCCACGTGCCAGGGGTGGATCGAGGTGACACGGGCGGGATCGAACAGTTCGCCTCGCTGACGGCCGGCCAATGCGGCGAACGCCACCGGAGTGAACGGCGCCCGGTAGGTGGTGGTGCCAATGTCACCGATCCCTCTGGTTGCTTCGCCGGCCGTGCGCAATGCGGCGGCGATGACGCCGATCGCGTTGACACCGGAGGTCTTGCCTTGGTCGTTGGCAGTGCTGATGGAGGTGTACCGCTTGATGTGCTCCACAGACCGCATGCCAGCGCCCGTGGACCGCAGCACGTCAGCCACTGACTGGTCCCGCTGGAAGTCCACGAAGTGGTGGTGCCAGTCATCTGGGGTGCCGGCCGTGCCGGGGACCAGCCACAGTTGGCGGGTGGGGGCCGAGGCCTTCACGTCCTGTAGCGGAGCGGGTACAACGGCGGATTCGAAGCCGGCGGCGATCGCTGCCGACGCACCGGCGGAGATGCCTTCGGCGATGCAATCGGTCAAGGCGAAGCTGCCGCGGCCGGAACCGACACTCTGCTGGTTGGGGACCACGGTGCTCGGCACAAATGCGGCCAAGTCATCATCCCAGCGAAGTTTGCCCTGCCGCTGGGAGTGGAGGTGCACCAGCGGGCTCCAGCCACCGGAGACAGCCAAGAGATCGCAGGCGATCTCTTCGACGCCGGAGGTCAGTTCCCCGTCGTCGTTGATGCTGCGCACGGTCACACCGTCAAGCCGGGAATTCGGACCGGCCGAGGTATCTGCAACGGCACTGCCGATCAGCACGCGCATGCCTGATTCGACGGCGGTAGCTGCCACTGCACTGAGCACCGCGCGGGCGTCGACGACAGCGGCAACATTGACGCCGGCGGCGCAAAGGTCCGCGGCAAGGGCGTAAGCGCTGTCGTTGGTGGTGCTGATGAGCACCCGCTGCCCGGCAGCAACTGCATAACGGTTGAGGTAGCTGCGGACGGCGGAGGCCAACATGATGCCGGGGCGGTCGTTGTTCTCGAAGACCAGCGGACGTTCGTGGGCGCCGGGGGCCAGGACCACTTGGTTGGCACGCACGTGCCAGATCCGCTGCCGGGATACGCCGGAAGCCGCGGGGCTGGAGAGGTGATCGGTACGGTTCTGGACCGCGATGACGTAGTTGGCGTCGTAGGCTCCGAAAGCGGTGGTGCGGTTCAGGACAGTTGATTCGGTGGCCGAGACGAGCTCGGCTTCGACGTCCGCCACCCATTCCAGGGCGGGCTTGCCCTCAATGGTTTCGGCCTGGCCGGGTGCAGTGGAACAGGACAAGAGCGAGCCGCCCAGTTCGGGCTGGTCGTCCATCAGCATCACGCGGGCACCGGTGCGGACAGCTTCGCGGGCCGCAGCCAGGCCGGCAGGACCGCCACCAATCACCAGGACGTCGGTGTGGACGTACTTCTTGTCGTATTCGGCGTGGTCCTCTTCTGGATCCAGCCGGCCCAGCCCGTTGAGCAGGTCCGCCTGCAGGCCGTCCACCAGAGTGACGGTGGTCGCGGGAAGCATGGATTCGGCCACGTGGCCGGGGAACCGCGGCTCGATCCTGACCAGGGCGTTGGTTTCCTCCACGCCGGAGGACATGATGCCGCGAGGGCGGTCCTCGTAGAGGGAGTTGCCGACGGCGATGCGGCCGTTGGCCAGCATGGCCGAGGCCAGTGTATCGCCAGGATGGCCTACAAATTCCTCGCCGTTTACGGTGAAACGCCAGGTGATGCTGCGGTCGATGCGTCCGCCGGCGGCGAGGCGGGCGTGCTGGGAAGTCACTTGGTTGCTCCTTCCGGGGCGGTGGTGCTGGGGGTTGGATCCGTGGGGGCGATGCTTGTGCCGGAAATATTCGGAGCCGCGGTCCCGGTAGTGGTGCTGTCAGCGGCAAGACTCGCGGTGCCGGCTTCAGATGCCGGGCCCGGCGCGTCCGGGCGGGGCGCTCCCATCGGGTAGATGGCCTGGATGTCGTAGGTGACGGTGTCGCGGAGCATGTTGAACCACTGCCTGCATCCGGTGCTATGCAGCCAGCGCTCGGCGAAAATGCCTTTGGTGTTGGCCCGGTAGAACAGGAAATGAGCCCATTCGCGGTCGTTTAGTTCGTTCGGGTTCTCCGGGTACGGAACGTGGGCCTGGCCGCCGTAGTGGAACTCGGTCTCGTCGCGCGAGCCGCAGTTAGGGCATGAGATGAGCAGCATGTGCGTCTTCTTTCTATGGTCGCTGGCGGCTAGTGGGCCACGGCGGCTGCGCCGTGTTCGTCGATGAGTGCGCCGGTTTCGAAGCGTTCCAGCGCGAAGGGTTTGTTGAGTTTGTGCGGCGTTCCCGTGGCGATGGTGTGGGCGAAGGTGAAACCCGCTGAGGGAGTGCCTTTGAAGCCGCCGGTTCCCCAGCCGCAGTTGACGAACATGTTCTCCACCGGAGTGGTGCCAACAATCGGGGAGGCGTCCAGGGTGGTGTCGACGATGCCGCCCCAGGTCCGGAGCACGTGGGCCCGGGCGAAAATGGGGAACAACTCGACGGCAGCAGCCATCTGGTGTTCGATCACGTGAAAGGACCCGCGTTGGCCGTAGCCGTTGTAGGAGTCCACTCCGGCGCCCATGACCAACTCGCCCTTGTGCGCCTGGGAAACGTAGACGTGGACGTGGTTGGACATGACCACGGTGGGGTGGACGGGTTCGTGTAGCTCGGAAACCAGCGCCTGCAGTGGGTGGGACTGGATGGGCAGTTCAAAGCCGGCCATCTCGGCCAGGACCGAACTGTGCCCGGCGGCGCACAGGCCTACCTTCTCGGTGTTGATGGTGCCGCGGTTGGTCTTGACGCCGGTGACTCTGTTGCCGTTCTTGACGAAGCCGGTGACTTCGCAGTTCTGGATGATGTCCACGCCGAGTTCGTCGCATTTGCGGGCGAAGGCCCACGCGACGTGGTCGTGCTTGGCGATGCCTGCGCGCGGCTGGTAGGTAGCACCCATGACGGGGTAGCGGATGTTGTCGTTGATGTTCAGGATGGGGCAGAGTTCCTTGACCTGCTGCGGATCCAACCATTCGGCGTCCACGCCGTTGAGTTTGTTGGCGCCCACCCGGCGCATGCTCTCGCGGACGTCGCCGAGGGTGTGTGCAAGATTCATCACGCCGCGCTGGCTGAAGAGGAAGTCGTATTCAAGCTCCTCAGGCAGGACTTCCCAGAGCTTGAGTGCGTGCTCGTAGATGGCCGCACTCTCGTCCCACAGGTAGTTGGACCGGATGATGGTGGTGTTCCGCGCCATGTTGCCACCGGCCAGCCAGCCCTTTTCGAGGACGGCGATGTTGGTCATCCCGTGGTTCTTCGCCAGGAAGTAGGCAGTAGCTAGGCCATGCCCGCCGCCGCCCACAATGATGGCGTCGTAGGAGGACTTAGGCTCCGGGTTGCGCCAGAGAAAATCCGGGTGCTCCGGAAGCTGGTGCGTGCTCACTGGGCTGCTCCAATCAAGTCTGGGTCGAGGGCGGCAACGTCCGCGCCGTCTTTGACGCGGGAAAGGTGAGGGTACAGGGGGAACTGGTCGGCCAGTGCGCTAACGCGTGCATGGAGTTGGGCCACGGTCTCGTTATCAATGGCACCAGTGCCTGCCGCGGCGATCAGCGCTGTTGCGATGATGTCGGCGACCTCGGTGAATTCAGTAGCGCCAAAGCCGCGGGTAGCGAGGGCGGGAGTACCGATCCGAAGACCGGAAGAAACCATCGGCGGGCGGGGATCGAACGGGACGGCGTTGCGGTTGACCGTGATGCCGATCCGGTGCAACGTGTCTTCGGCCTGCTGGCCGTCGAGTTCGGAGTTGCGCAGGTCCACTAGGACCAGGTGAACGTCGGTTCCGCCGTTGACCACGGAGATGCCGGCCGCGGCGACGTCGTCGCGGAGTAAGCGGTCAGCCAGAAGCTTTGATCCCTGCAAGACTCGCTCCTGGCGTTCCTTGAATTCGGGGCTGGCGGCCAGCTTGAAGGCCACGGCCTTGGCAGCGATGACGTGCTCTAGAGGTCCACCCTGCTGGCCGGGGAAGACAGCGCTGTTGATCTTCTTGGCGTAGATCTCCTTGGCCAGGATGACGCCGCCGCGCGGGCCGCCGAGGGTCTTATGCGTAGTGGTAGTGACGACATCTGCGTAGGGCACAGGGTTCGGGTGCAGGCCGGCGGCCACCAAGCCCGCGAAGTGCGCCATGTCCACCATCAGGTAAGCACCGACGAGGTCGGCGATTCGACGGAATTCGGCGAAATCAAGCTGCCGGGAATACGCGGACCAACCAGCAACGATCAATTTCGGCCGGTGCTCTAAGGCCAGTGCTTCCACCTCAGCCATGTCCACCCGAAGATCGGATTCACTCACGTGGTACGGGACCACGTTGTAGAGCTTGCCGGAGAAGTTAATCTTCATACCGTGGGTCAGGTGCCCGCCATGGGCCAAGCTCAGGCCCATAATGGTGTCGCCAGGGTTCAGCAGCGCGAACATGGCCGCGGCGTTGGCCTGCGCACCAGAATGCGGCTGGACGTTCGCGAACTCCGCACCGAACAGGTCCTTCACGCGGTCGATAGCGAGCTGCTCAACCACGTCAACGTGCTCGCAGCCGCCATAGTAGCGCTTACCCGGATAGCCCTCGGCGTACTTATTGGTCAGCACCGACCCCTGCGCCTCCATGACCGCGGACGGGGCAAAATTCTCCGACGCGATCATTTCTAGCGTTGACTGCTGGCGGATCAGCTCATCGGTAATGGCCGCCTGGACCTCGGGATCGGTGACCGCAAGCGACTGAGTGAGGTTGTTCATCATAATGACCTCTTTCGAATTCTCTATGCAACGCTGTTGTGTGTGATGCAACACTATCTCTCGTCGACTGTAAGGTCAATCACTTTTCGCTGTGCCGACAAGAGTGTTGACTGACGCAGAAAAGCCCACATAAGGGTTGAAATTGACTCTTGACTGTGGTGCGGGTCACCTCTAATCTGGAGCAACCATGTTGCATTGAAAGCAACGCCCCAACTTCAATTGGTGGATACATGAGTAACGAAATATCGTCACTGCCTCCGAGTGACCAAATACATCCCGTCAACGGAGACGGCATCAGCAAAGAAACACGCCGCAGAGTTATTGCGGCCAGTTTCATCGGCAACTTCGTCGAATGGTTCGACTACGCCGTTTACGGCTATCTGGCTGTCACCATCGCAACAGTCTTTTTCCCTGAATCAGATCCCCAGACTGGTCTCCTCCTGACCTTCGCCCTCTTTGCGATTTCCTTCCTGGTACGACCGCTCGGCGGCTTCGTCTGGGGCCACATCGGGGACAAAGTAGGCCGCCGGACGGCACTCTCTCTTTCCATCCTGATCATGTCCGGAGCGACTTTCTGCATCGCACTCATCCCGGGCTACGACACCATCGGCATCTGGGCGCCCATCCTGCTCCTGATCATCAGAGTTGCACAGGGCTTCTCCGCCTCAGGTGAATACGCCGGGGCCTCGGCCTTCCTGGTGGAGTACGCACCCGCGAACAAGCGCGGTCTATACGCCGCCGTGGTTCCGGCTAGTACCGCCGCCGGCCTGCTCCTCGGCTCCTTGATCGCAGGTCTGCTGACAATCATGATCAGTACAGAGGCGATGCATAGTTGGGGCTGGCGGCTGCCCTTCCTGCTAGCGGCCCCCATGGGCCTGATCGGACGGTACATTCGGACCAAGCTGGAAGACACCCCGGTGTTCCGTGAACTCGCAGCGGAAGACGAAACCATCAAGGCCCCTGTATCCAGCCTGTTCAGGAACCACTGGCGCCAACTCCTCAAGGCTGTAGGTGCTGTCCTGCTCAACGCCGTCGGCTTCTACGTGATTCTCAGCTACATGCCCACGTATTTGTCTTCAGAACTGGGTCTCGGCCAAACGGAATCATTCCTTGCCACGACCATCGCCCTGGTCACCTACATCGGCTTCATCTTCCTCACCGGCATGCTTTCGGACCGATACGGCCGCAAGAAGGTCCTGATGAGCGCATCCGTAGCCTTTATCGTCCTGACGGTTCCGGCCTTCGCGCTCTTGGGAACTGGAAACTTCCTGGTTATCGTGCTTGTCCAAATTCTCCTCGGCGCGATGCTGACCCTCAATGATGGAACGCTCCCCAGCTTCCTTGCGGAAATGTTCCCCACCCGCGTCCGCTACAGCGGCTTCGCGGTCAGCTTTAACCTCTCCAACGCTCTCTTCGGCGGCACCGCCCCGTTCATGGCAACACTTCTCATCGCGGCCACGTCAAACGACCTGGCGCCCGCCTGGTACCTCGTCGCTGCAGCACTCGTTTCCCTTATCGCGGTGTCCATGTCCAAGGAAACCTGCAAAGAACCCCTGCGCAACGAATAGAACCAGCCTTCGAACTTACTCACGGCAAAAACCGCACCACAGAAAGGCACCACCCAATGACCACCACAGCATCCGAGAACGCAACGTCTGTCGCCGAACTCGAGCGCACCAAAGTCCTAAAGAATGGCGAGAAAGTCAGCCTGACGTTCTCCGATGCCGAATTTGAGCGCCGGCTCGCCGGACTGCGCCAGATCATGGTTGAAAAGGACCTTGACGCCGTAATACTGACCAGCTATCACTCGATCAAGTACTACTCTGACTTCTTGTTCACCACCTTCGGCCGCCCCTACGCCATGGTGGTCACCAAGGATGACAGCGTTACCGTGACGGCCAACATCGACGCAGGCATGCCGTGGCGTCGTAGTTTCGGCGACAACATCATCTACACCGACTGGCGCCGCGACAACTACATCTTCGCGATCCAGGAAGTGCTCCGCACCCGCGGCATCAACGCGCGCAGGATCGGGGTCGAGGACGACTCGTTGCCGTTGGACAACCGCAATAAGATCCAGGCAGCCTTCGCCGGTGCATCACTGGTGGACGTGGCCCAGTCCGCGATGCGCCAGCGGATGATTAAGTCGGCAGAGGAGATCGCGGTCATCAAGCACGGTGCCCGGATCGGTGATCTCGGCGGGGAAGCCATCCGTAAAGCCATCACCGCTGGCATCACGGAGTACGAGGTTGCCCTGATCGGCACCGAAGCCATGGTCCACGAAATCGCCCGCACCTTCCCCAACTCGGAGATCCGGGACACCTGGGTCTGGTTCCAGTCCGGCATCAACACCGACGGCGCCCACAACTGGGCCACCACCCGCAAGATCCAAGAACACGACATCCTGTCCCTGAACTGCTTCCCCATGACCTCCGGCTACTACACAGCCCTAGAACGGACACTCTTCTACGGTGAACCGGACGCCCGCTCACTCGAGCTATGGAACATTAACGTGGAGGTCCACGAGCGTGGTTTGGAACTTATCAAACCCGGTGCCGTATGCAAGGACATCGCCGCTGAGCTCAACGAAATCTACGTCGGCCACGGCCTGCTGGCCAACCGCACCTTCGGGTACGGACACTCCTTCGGCGTCCTCAGCCACTATTACGGCCGCGAGGCTGGCCTAGAACTGCGCGAGGACATCGACACCGTCCTGGAACCGGGAATGGTGGTCTCCATGGAGCCCATGATCACCGTCATGGACGGCCAGCCGGGTGCAGGCGGCTACCGCGAGCATGACATCCTCGTGGTGGGTGAAGACGGAGCCGAAAACATCACCAAATTCCCCTTCGGCCCGGAACACAACATTATCGGCGCTTAGACCCCAGCGCTCAACGATCCAAATGGGAAGTGGCGCCACTAATTCGGTGGCGCCGCTTTCGACCACCTTAGGGAATGATGGATAGCACCATGAGCGCAACAGAACCCGAAACCATACGCAACGGCGACAGCAAGGGCGCATCCGTCATCGTCAATGCAATCGCCGTCCTACGCACTTTCACGGCAGACGAGCCACTCCTCGGGGTCACCGAAATCGCCAACCGCGTCGGACTGCACAAAAGCAGCGTTTCCAGGATTCTGGCCACTTTCGAACAGGAAGGCCTAGTGGAACGCGACGCAGAAACCCGCCGCTTTCGCCTCGGTCTCGGGCTGATAGCCGTAGCCGGACCCCTCCTTGCCGAACTCGAAGAGCGGCGCGTCGCCTACCCCGTGCTCCTTGAACTCTCCGAGCAGACCGGCGAAACCAGCGCCCTCATGGTCTGGAACGGTGACGAATCCATCTGCGTGGAACAGATCGCCAGCCACCACCAGATCAAACACACCACCCCGCTCGGCGCCCGGTACAACGACGCACTGAGTTCATCAGTCCAGGTGTTCCTAGCGCAAGAATCGGAAGAACGTGTCCGTGGCCTCCTGCGCAGTGGCGCCATCACTTATCCAGGGCTTGATGAATCGAGCCTGGACGCCTACATGCTCCGACTGAAAGAGGACACCCGGCGAGGATGGACCATTAACTACGGGGACACCTCAATCGACGAAGTGGGCCTGGCCGCACCGGTATATGACCATCGGGGCGCTGTCGTGGCCGCCGTCCTGATCCCGGCTCCCCGCTTCCGAGTCTCTGCCGAAAGGCTGCAGGCACTGGGAGAAGCATGCTCCGCGGCAGCGCGCAGGATCACCGTACGCCTCGGTGGTCGGCCCCTGGACGAGCGCTAGAAGCCCCCGGCCCCTCGCCGCCGAGGCGTTGACGCAGCGGCGTCAATGGTTTTTCGCGGAACCATTAGCGTGCGCCCATCACAGCTGTATGGCCTCTTTACCTTCTGCGGTCCTGCCCGCGCATGAGTGCTATGCCAAAGCCGAAACGACCGAACCACCGTTTTCAACCAGCATTCTAAGCATCCGCATACGCTCACAAACGCTGACCGCTGCGAAAGGTGAGGAGCGAACCCCACAGCCGAATCAATATGTTCGAAAGGAATGAGATGTCAGCGATCTATGGGGATACCCCTGAATTCGCGATCTGGGAGTTGGCAGAGATAGGAGACACCGTCCTCCTTCAAAAGCCCGGCTGCACACCTCACCGTGGTGTCGTCGAAAACAGGACAGCCGATGGCGACATCGTATGGGTCATCTCGGCTGGAGCGCGGCTTCTCTTCCATCTCGGAGACGGATACAGCCTCAGAGTTAGGGCAAGAAACCGCCCGCGCGCAAGGTGAACGAGTGATTCCCAGCCAGATGATTCTGGACCAGAAGATCAAAATCACCCAATCTGACCACTGACAAGACTTCTTCAGAATTGCCCACGGGACAGAAACTCCCGCGGTACTTCTGCTCCCTTGGATTGAACGCCGATTACGGAGGTTATGTCACCGCTTTCTTGGCCGATCTGCATCGCAGCGGGTTTCGACGCTTTAGTGGTCTCCGAGGGGATCTCTCCGGTGGCAGTCGGGTGCCAATCGATCTGATTTATGTTATTCCAAGAACGACTCGACAGGTTCTCAAGCTGCATCTATCCCGTGCCCATGGCCCGGCCTTCCGCAGGGACTCATTCGGCACCGGCAGCGCTGCCAAAATCAGCAGGTTCTTGACCGTCACTTCTCCCGTTCGTCCCCGAAAAACTGCCTCTTACTCTTCCACCGTTTGCCCACGGATCACGGGTCTTCTTCGACCTCGCCGGGATGTTATCTCGTCGGAGGCTGGAGAAATTGGCGCGATGAGTACTCTCCTCATCCGACATTTCAATTCCTCCGACAAGGGCCAATCCAGCGACCCAAAAGGCGGAACAAACCAACCAGCGTGCCGCACTCAGGATCTAGCGAGATCCGCGTGTCCTCACATGTTCCAACAGGGCATGAAGAATAGGCTCCTGGCCTTTGACCAGCTTCAAGCGGGCAGCTTCAACGGGGAACCAGCCGGCATTGTCGATCTCGGGGAACTGCGCCACGGTGCCCGAACCCTTGGGCCACTCCAGCTCAAACGTGTTGCTCCGGACCTCGTCGGGCGCGAAGTCGTGCTCCGCGGCAAAAGCAGTCACGATCTTTCCTGACGATTGCCGGAAGTCGCCCAGCAACTGATAGTCGGCAGCCGGGGCGGGACTGCCCATCTCCTCCTCGAATTCGCGCAGCGCCGCGGCCAGCGGATCTTCGTCTGGTGAGTACTCACCCTTGGGAATTGACCAAGCGTGCGCATCCTTGTGCGCCCAGAACGGGCCGCCCATGTGGCCGATCCACACCTCCAGTCCGGCCGGGCCTGAGCGATAGAGCAGGATTCCTGCGCTGCGTACCGGCATGGTCTCCTCGTTCGGCTGGGGCTGGGGGCTAACGAATCCAGCAGCCGGTGAACTCCCAGAGAGTTGCCAGTGGGCGTTCATCTCATGTTCATGGCACTGACTTAGATTATGTCTTCAGGTACTTTCCGTGAAAGGACGCGTCATGGCCGACATTGCCACCGTACTGGGCCGGCTCACTCCGGCGGAACACGAAGAACTTCGCGGATTGGGCCCCAAGGAACATTTGCCGCGGCATCTCCAGGAAGCCATTGATCGGGCGGCCGGCGGAACGGGTGCCGGTAAGGGCTACTACGTTCCCACCGGCAACGTCAGCTCCACGGGCGGGACCTTGCTCATGCTCCGGAACGACGTCTCCACCTGGCTGGCCGCGACACCCAGCAAACTATCGGACCCTGTGTAGCGCACCAAGACCCAAGAGCCAACCAAGGCCCCGTGCAGCTAGCCAATTAGCAGGCTCAGCGCCTCGGTCAGGTGCTCCACTTCGCGTACGGAGAAACCCGCTGGAACAGGTCCGGGACCGGTGTGGCTTGCGGGCACCACCGCGTGGGTGAACCCCAGCCGGTGGGCCTCCTGGATGCGCTGGTTGATGCCGGGAACGGGGCGGACCTCACCGGCAAGCCCCACCTCGCCAAAGGCCACCAGCCGGATGGGCAGGGGCTTGCGGGCCTTGGCTGAGGCTACGGCCAGTGCAACAGCCAGGTCTGTGGCCGGTTCGCTCAACTTCACCCCGCCCACGGTGGCCACGTACGAATCATCCTTATGTAGCAGGCAGCCCGCGCGTTGCTGCAGCACCGCCAGCAGCATGGAGACGCGGGAGCTGTCCAGGCCGCTGGTTGCCCGGCGGGGCTGGGAAGTGGGGCTTTCCGCCAGCAGCGACTGCACTTCGGCCAGCAGCGGCCGCCTGCCCTCCAGGGTGACGGTAATGCACGTCCCGGACACGGGTTCCTTGGTCCGGCTGACAAACAGTCCACTGGGATCTGCCAGGCCTTCGATGCCGTTCTCGTTCAGGTCGAAGCAGCCAACATCATCGGTGGGCCCGTAACGGTTCTTGACGGCACGCAGCAACCGCAGCCGGGAGTGGCGTTCGCCCTCAAACAGGCAGACCACGTCCACCAGGTGTTCCAGCAAACGCGGGCCCGCGATGGAGCCGTCCTTGGTCACATGCCCCACCAGGAGGGTGGTCATGTTGCGGCGCTTGGCCGCCGCGATAATGGAGGCGGCCACCTCACGGACCTGTGAAACTCCGCCAGCGCTGCCATCCACGTCAGCGCTGCTCAAGGTCTGGACGGAGTCCACGATCAGCAGGCGTGGCTCAATCTTTTCCACCTGTCCCAGGGCCTGTCCCAGGTCCGTTTCGGCGGAGAGGTAGAGGGATTCGGCCACGGCGTCGATCCGCTCGGCTCGGAGTTTCACCTGCGCCGCCGACTCTTCGCCCGTCACGTACAGCACGTCCTGGGCGGTGCGGGCGAACTTCGCGGCCACGTCAAGCAACAGCGTGGACTTGCCGACGCCGGGCTCCCCGGCCAGGAGGATGACCGCACCTGGGACCAGCCCGCCACCCAGCACGCGGTCCAGTTCGTCAACGCCCGTTGGCAGGAACGCAGCCGTGGTGGCGTCCACCTCGGCGATCCTGCGGGCAGGCTCCAGCACCGTGGTGGCGGCGGTGGTTCGGGCAATTGCCCCGCCCGTCTCCTCCACCGTTCCCCACGCCTGGCATTCGCCGCAGCGGCCTACCCATTTAACGGCTGTCCAGCCGCATTCGGAACACTTGTAGGCCGGTGCCTTGGCAGCCCGGGAAGTCTTTGTCGCCATGTATACAAGGCTAGTGGAGGGCACCGACAACGCAGGCCGCGGAGGCCGCGCCGGAGAACCCGATGCAGAGCCCCAGGAGAAGCGCTGTAGTACCAAGAGGTCCGCCCAAAGCAGCCCCGACGAGCGCCCCCACCAGAACCCGCAGAAAAGTTTTCCAGCCAAAACGCTTGCCGCACCTCCGCAGCAGACGTTAGAGTTTGATGTTGAAGGCAATTTCGCCTACAGGATTGTTACTCGGCAACGAGGCAAGACCTGAGAAACACATTACGTGTATCTCGGGTCTTTTTTTGTGCCCAAAAACGCTTGAGCAACATAGACAGAGAGGTCTGACATGGCAACTGTGGACTACCGGTCCCTCGCCGGCGACATCCTTGAGCAGGTGGGCGGAGAGGCAAATATTGCCAGCGCCACGCACTGCGCCACCAGGCTGCGGCTTCGGCTGCGCGATGAGTCCAAGGCCAACACCGATGCCGTGGAGAAGTTGCCCGGCGTCATCACGGTCATGAAGGCCGGCGGCCAGTACCAAGTGGTGATTGGCGACAACGTCCCCACTGTCTACGCAGAGCTCGGCAAGCTCACCAAGCTCGCCGACGCCAGCGTGGAAGACCAGGAGCCGGCACCGCAGGGAAACCTGCTGAACCGCTTCATTGACCTGATCTCCTCGATCTTCTCGCCGATCCTGTGGCCGCTTGCCGGTGCGGGCCTGCTCAAGGCATTCCTCAGCCTCGCCACCCAGCTGGGCTGGCTGGATCCGGTGTCGTCCACCGGTGTTGTCCTGGCGGCCGCCGCGGATTCTGTCTTCTACTTCCTCCCGCTCTTCCTGGCCATCACGGCTGCCAAGCGGTTCAAATCCAACCAGTTCACCTCCATGGCCATCGCCGGCGCACTGGTGTACCCGTCCATCGTGGCGATGACTGCCGCAACGGAGCCGCTGACCTTCGCCGGCATCCCCATGGTGATGATGAACTACACCAGTTCCGTCATCCCCATCATTGTGGCCGTCTGGCTGCAGGGTTACCTGGAACGGTTCCTGCTCCGCGTGCTCCCAGCCGCGATCCGTAACTTCTCGACGCCGCTGCTCACCATCGTGGTCATGGTGCCGCTGATTCTCCTCACCGTAGGCCCCGTCACCACGTTCGCCGCCCAGGGCCTCTCCAACGGCATCACCGCAGCCTTCACCTTCGCACCGTGGCTGGCTGGCGCCGTCATGGGCGGCTTCTGGCAGGTCTTCGTCCTCTTTGGCCTGCACTGGGGCCTGATTCCGGGCATGCTGAACGAGATCAGCACCCAGGGCTACTCCCTCCTGATGGGACCGCTGCTGGCAGCTGTCCTCGGCCAGGCCGCAGCGACGCTGGCCGTGATGATCCGCACCCGGAACAAGGCCCGCCGCGCCGTTGCCGGCCCCGCAGCGCTCTCCGGCTTCCTCGCCGGGGTCACCGAACCTGCCATCTACGGCGTCAACCTGCCGCTGAAGAAGCCGTTCTACTTCGGCATCGCCGGCGGCGTGGTGGGTGGCGCTATCGCAGCGGCCGGCGGCAGCGGCGCCACCAGCTTCGTCTTCCCATCATTGCTGGGCCTGCCCGCCTTCAGCACCGTGGGCAACTTCGGCCTGCAGCTCCTCGGCACCGCCGCTGCGATAATCCTCGCCTTCACCCTGACGTTTTTCTTCGGTCCCCGCGAACTGGAGGCAGCAGAAGCGGCCGACGCCGGAACACCCGGGACGCCGGCAGCTGACGGTGTGCAGGTGGCGGGGGTAGCCCAAGGAACCAGCACTGCCCTAGAAACCAGCGCAGCGACGGAAGCCAGCGCAGCGACGGAAGCCAGCGCGGCACAGGGAGCCAACCCTGCAACCCCCGGCACTGTCAGCGTCGTTGCCCCGGTGGCTGGCCGGGCCGTGGCACTGTCCGAGGTCCAGGACAAGGTGTTTGCTTCCGGCGCCATGGGCAAGGGCCTGGGCATCGTTCCGACGGACGGTCGTATCTACGCCCCCATCTCGGGCACCATCAAGGCCGCTATGAAGACCGGACACGCCTACGGCATCAAGTCGGAGAGCGGCGTTGAAGTCCTGGTCCACATCGGCATCGACACCGTCCAGCTCGAAGGCCGCGGGTTTGAGGCGGCAGTGACCAGGGGACAGCAGGTGCGCGCAGGCGACCTTCTCGCCGTCGTCGACCTTGACCTGGTGAGTGCCGCCGGATACGACACCACCACCCTGGTGATGGTCACCAACACCGCTGCGCTGAACAGCGTTGAGCCTCGGACCGGCGTCGACCTCGCCCAGGGCGATCCCGCCATCACCATCCAGGTCTGACCCCAGCAAAGCTGACCACCAGGCCTGACCAAACAGGCCACCCCGGCACCACCCGATGACCAATCTCCACCAGCACTGAAAAGGACATTGAGACTGTGAGCACCACTTTCCCTGACGGATTCCTGTGGGGCGGCGCAACCGCCGCCAACCAGATCGAAGGCGCATACAACGAGGGCGGCAAGGGCCTGTCCATCCAGGACGTGATGCCCAAGGGGATCACCACCCCGCCCACCGAGGGGCCCACACCGGAGAACCTCAAGCAGGTGGCCATCGACTTCTACCACCAGTACGAGGAGGACATTGCCGCGTTTGCCGACTTGGGCTTCAAGGTGTTCAGGTTCTCCATCGCCTGGAGCCGTATTTTCCCGTTGGGCGATGAAGAAACCCCCAACGCGGAGGGCCTGGCTTACTACTCGCGGATCCTCGACGAGCTGGAGAAGCACGGCATCGAACCGCTGGTGACCATCAGCCACTACGAAACCCCGTTGCACCTGGCCCGGACCTACAACGGTTGGACCAGCCGGGAACTGATCGGTTTCTACGAGAACTACTGCCGGGCGCTCTTCACTACCTTCGGTACGCGGGTGAAGTATTGGCTGACGTTCAACGAGATCAACTCGGTCATCCACGAGCCGTTCCTCTCCGGTGGCATCCCCACGCCCAAGGACCAGCTCACCCCGCAGGACCTCTACCAGGCCATCCACCACGAACTGGTGGCATCCGGCCGGGCCACCAAATTGGCGCGGGAACTCATGCCGCAGGCGCAGGTTGGCTGCATGATCATCGCGCTTCCGGTGTACCCGCTGACCCCGGATCCTGCCGACGTGGTGGCTGCCATGCACACCGCCCAGGACAGCTACGCGTTTGGTGACATCCACTGCCGCGGCGAGTACCCCGGCTACCTGCTGCGGCGGTTCCGCGAGCAGGGGATCGAACTCGACATCACCGACGAGGACCGCGAAGACCTCAGGAACACCGTGGATTTCGTCTCGTTCAGCTACTACATGAGCATCTGCGAAACGGCTGACCCAACCAAGCAGGTCAAGGGCGCCGGCAACATCATGGGCGGCATTCCCAACCCCACCCTCAAGGCGTCGGAATGGGGTTGGCAGATCGATCCGCAGGGTCTGCGCGTGGTATTGAATGACTACTGGGGACGTTGGCAGAAGCCGCTGTTCATCGTGGAGAACGGGATTGGCGCCGTGGACCAGCTCGTGGAGGTGGACGGCGAAAAGACGGTGGTTGATGACTACCGGATCCAGTATTTCAACGACCACCTGGTCCAGGCTGCCGAGGCCATCCAGGACGGCGTGGAACTCATGGGATACACCTCCTGGGGCTGCATCGACCTGGTCAGCGCGTCGACGGCGCAGATGTCCAAGCGCTACGGTTTTATTTACGTGGACAGGAACGACGACGGCTCTGGCACCTTGGCGCGCTACCCCAAGAAGTCCTACGGATGGTACCGGGACGTCATTGCCAGCAACGGCGCCAGCCTCACCAGGTAGGCGCTGCAGTTCAGCCTGGTCTGGGGTCACCAACCCCGGACCAGGCCTGCTGGGCATGAGTTCAACGACGATTTCAATTCAACGACGAAGGGAGGACGGCATGGAAATCCTGCGGGTCTTCAACAACAACGTCGTCCTCGCCAGGGTTGACGGGAAAGGTGAGGTCATCATCACCGGCCGCGGACTGGGTTTCCAGGCCAAACCAGGCCAGCAGGTTGATGAAGCCAAGGTGGTCCAGGTGTTCGTCCCGGACCAAGGCCGCAACGCGGACAACTTCGGCGCCCTGGTTGCCGCCATTCCGCCCGAACACCTGGCGCTCGCGGACCGGGCGTTGGAAATCGCCCGCGCCGGAATGTCCGGGCCACTCAATTCCACCGCCGTGGTGGCGCTCGCGGACCACCTGAGTTTCGCCATCAAGCGGCTCCGGCAAGGCATCACCATGGAGTATCCGCTCCGTGCCGAGGTGTCCCACCTCTACCCGCACGAGCTCCGGCTGGGCCAGCAGATCGTGGAATTCGTGAACCAGGAACTGGCTGATCCGTTGCCTGCCGAAGAGGCGATTGCCATTGCCATGCACCTGGTCAACGCCGGGTTTGCCAGTGGTGACCTGTCCCGGACGTACCAGATGACGGGCGTCTTCACCCAGCTCTTCGAGGTGCTGGAGCAGGCCTACGGCAGGGCTTTTGACAGGGACACCGTCAACGCCGCCCGCTTCATCACGCACCTACGCTACTTCTTTGTCCGTGCCCATACCGGCAAGCAGCTGGCGGAGGGTTCCACCGGACTGGGCATCGCCATCCGGGCCGCTTATCCTGAGGCGTACGGCACCGCGCTGAAGCTGCAGGCCGTCCTTGAACTGCGCCTCGGTGAACCGTTGACCGATGATGAGGTCACCTACCTGACCCTGCACGTGGCCCGGATGGCTGACGATATCCGCCAAGCCGGAGCGGTAACGCCCTGACAGTGGCGACGTAGCCGAAGTGATGCAATCCCTGCTTCGGACGGCTGCGGTGTTTCCCGCTACAGCGCCGGCAGGATGTCCCGGGCTTCGTCGGCGTCCATCCCGGTAGCTTCCAGCAGATCCACCATCAGCGGCCGGTAGAGCATCACCACCGTCTCACCTTCAAGCCGCTGGACCTGCAGGAGCCGCGGATGAAGACGCAGGGCGATCTCGCTGAGGTCCTGCCGGGCTGTCCGCAGGTGCGCGCGGCGGGCGCCATCCTGCGTCTCGGCCAACCCCAGCGAGAGTTCATCGATGGCGGCGGCAGACTCGAACAACACCTCGGCAATGTTTTCGGTTGCCTCGTCCGAGAGGGCTGCGTGGTTGATGGCACTGGTCAGCCGGCGGGCGAACACGCGGCTGTTGCGGAGCGCCAGGTCGATGAAGTCCAGCGATTCCCTGAGCCGGTCCAGTTCGTCCCGGTGCCGGCGGTGGGCTGGGGCCAGCATGGCAACTTCCCCCGATGTCTGGAGTGTCTGCCGCATCCGGTCCACCAGTTGCTGGCAATTCCGGCCCCTGACCAGAGCGTGCCAGGCCTGGGTGGAGTCGCTGTTGTTCAGCGCATTCCCACACTCGCGTAAGACTTCGGCCAGTTCGTATAGCAGTTTTTTGACGTCCTGCCGGGGCTCGCGCCGCGGATCCTTCGGCACGATCACCGTGATGAGCAGGGCGAACAGGCCCCCCACCACGGCGTCGAAACTGCGCGTGAAGGGGCCGCCGTCGGGCGCTGGCAGCAGGACCACCAGCACCGACTGCAACCCCAGCTGGGTGGTAAAAATGCTACCGCTGTCCAGGAACCGGGCCAGCAGGGTGGAGAAGAGGAGCACGATGGCGGCCTGCCAGATGCCGCTGCCCAGCCAGTGCAGGAGCAGGTCACCCACGGCGATGCCGATGGTGCAGCCCATCCCCACTTCCAGCACCCGCCGCAGCCGCGGCTCACGGGAGAAACCCAGGGCGATCAGCGAACTGGTGGCGGCGAAGAGCGGGCCCGAATGCCCCAGTACGTACTCGGCGAAGGCGTAGGCGCCCACCGCGCAGACTGTCATCTGGACCGCGGGCACCAAGGAGTTCCGGCTGCGCACCATGCCGGTCCGGAAGCGGCCGCGCAGGTATCGCCTGCCTGCTGAGAATCCTGCTGCGGTGGCCATGGGCTCAAGTCTATGGGTGGCGCTCCCACTACGACCGTACATGTGATGTGCGCAATGGTGACCCGGCACATGTAAGCCAATATGCCGCCGTCGTTAATTTGCTGTTCACTTTGGGCAGCCCATCCTGTTACCTCAACCCCATAACTTTCTTGGAGGTACAGAACGTACGCATCGCGCAGCAGGGCTCTCCGTTCCCTGTCCGCACTGAATATCCCTGGAAGGGGTACACCCTGTGAAGGCACTTCGCTTCAGCCGCCACGCGGCTATTGCTGTTATCGCAGCAGGCACCATCGCGCTCACCGCCTGCGGTTCAGACAACGCTGCGGGCACCGCCCCGGCAACTGGCGCAGCAACCGGCCCCAAGGTGACCGGCACCCTGACCGGCATCGGCGCTTCCTCGACCGGCGCAGCCATGGATGCCTGGAAGGCCGGCTTCGCCGCTGCCAACCCCGGCGCCACCGTTCAGTACTCACCGGATGGTTCCGGCGCAGGCCGCAAGGCCATCATCGACGGCTCAGCCCAGTTTGCCGGCTCGGATGCCTACCTCAAGGACGAAGAACTGGCAGCCTCCAAGGCCCAGTGCGGTGCCGACGGCGCCATCAACCTCCCGGTGTACATCTCCCCGATCGCCGTGGCCTTCAACATCCCGAACGTCACCGAGCTCAAGCTCGACGCCACCACCGTGGCCAAGATCTTCCGCGGCGAGATCGCCAACTGGAACGATCCGGCCATCGCAGCCCTCAACTCCGGCACCACCTTGCCTGACTTGAAGGTCACCCCCGTGAACCGTTCCGACGATTCCGGCACCACCACCAACTTCACCGACTACCTGGCCGCAGCCGCACCTGAGGTTTGGACCGACAAGTCGGCCGGCATCTGGCCTGCATCCCTGCAGGGCGAGAACGCCAAGGGCACCTCCGGCGTGGTCAAGACCGTCACCGACACCCCCGGCGCCGTGACCTACGCAGATGACTCCGCAGTTGGCGGCAAGCTCGGTACCGCGTCCATCAAGGTCGGCGACGAGTTCGTGAAGATCTCTGCTGACGCCGCAGCCAAGGCCGTGGAAGCTGGCAGCCCCGTTTCGGGCCGCTCCGCCAACGACGTTGCCATCAAGCTGGACCGCAAGACCACCGCTTCGGGCGCCTACCCTGTGGTCCTGGTTTCCTACCACGTGGTGTGCAGCACCTACGCCACCCAGGAAACCGTTGACCTGGTCAAGTCCTTCGAGCACTACGTAGTCTCCGAGGCTGGCCAGCAGGAAGCTGCCGACTCGGCCAAGTCCGCGCCGCTCTCCGCGAGCTTGACGGAGAAGGTCAACAAGGCCATCGACTCCATCAAGGTCAAGTCCTAGTCAACGCATGACACCAGGGTCCCCGCCTCGCCGAAAGGCGGGGCGGGGACCTTGGTTCTGCCCGCTCCGTCCGCCAGTTCCTCTTCATCGAAGGGCCGTCGCATGACCGCCACCACCCTGACCCGTTCGCAAGGCGCAGGCCGCGCCGGGGACAAAGTCTTCTCCGGTGCAGCACTTGCTGCCGGTTGCCTCATTCTTGTCGTCCTCTTCGGCGTCGCACTCTTCCTCGTGGTCCAGGCCATTCCGGCGCTGACCGCACCCGCCGCTGACATCCAGGGCGGCGCAGGCTTCTTCTCCTACATCTGGCCCATCGTGATTGGCACGCTCATCGCAGCGACCATCGCCCTGGTGATCGCCACCCCCATCGCCATTGGCGTGGCACTCTTCATCTCACACTTCGCGCCCCGCGGCCTCGCTGCCGGGCTTGGCTACGTGGTGGACCTCCTCGCCGCCATCCCGTCGGTTGTCTACGGCGCCTGGGGTGCTGCGTTCCTCGCCAAGGAAATCTCGCCGATCTACAACTGGCTGGCAGACAACATGGGCTGGCTGCCCATCTTCCAGGGCCCCGCCTCAGCCACCGGCAAGACCATCCTCACGGCCGGCATTGTGCTGTCCGTGATGGTGCTCCCCATCATCACCTCGCTGTCCCGTGAAATCTTCCTGCAGACCCCCAAGTTGCATGAGGAAGCTGCGCTGGCCTTGGGCGCCACCCGGTGGGAAATGATCCGCATCTCGGTTCTTCCCTTCGCCCGCCCCGGCATCATCAGCGCCATCATGCTCGGCCTTGGGCGCGCTCTCGGCGAGACCATGGCCGTGGCCCTGGTGCTCTCCTCCGGAGCCCTGACCGCCAGCCTGATCCAGTCCGGCAACCAGACCATCGCCGCTGAGATCGCCCTGAACTTCCCCGAGGCAAGCGGACTGAAGGTCAGCACGCTGATCGCCGCCGGCCTGGTCCTGTTCGTCATCACCCTCGCCGTCAACATGCTCGCGCGCTGGATCATCAGCCGGCACAAAGAATTCTCGGGAGCAAACTAAATGACCTCCACGCTCAATCCCGTGCGCAGCAAGCGCTCGGCCCTGACCAAGGGTCAGCTGCCCAAGTTCGCTCCGCTCATCGTTTTGGCACTCGCCTTGATCGTGGGTGCCGCCATCCTCGCCGTCGTGGGTTTCAACGCGTTCGGCTGGGGCGTTGTCTCAGCGCTGCTGTTCGCTGTGGGACTCGTGTCCTGGAGCGCTGCGGTGGAAGGCAGCCGCAGGGCCAAGGACAAGCTCGCCACCTGCCTGGTGGTCGGCTCGTTCCTCATCGCCTTGCTACCGCTGATCTCGGTGATCTGGACCGTTTTGGTCAACGGCATCCCTGGACTGGCTGCTCCCGGCTTCCTGTCCACGTCCATGAACGGCGTCACCGGCGTGCTGGACAACCGTGCAGCTGAAGACGGCGCACCTGTCTTGGGCGGCGTCTACCACGCCCTCCTCGGCACCATCCAGATCACCATTCTGGCCACCATCATTTCCGTGCCGGTGGGCCTGCTCACCGCCATCTACCTGGTGGAATACGGCAACGACGGCCGGTTGGCCCGCGCCATCACGTTCTTCGTGGACGTCATGACCGGCATCCCATCCATCGTTGCAGGCCTCTTCGCCGCCGCTTTCTTCTTCGCGATCGTGGGGCCGGGCACCAAGACCGGTGCCGTGGCCGCCGTCGCGCTTTCCGTCCTCATGGTCCCCGTAGTGGTGCGCTCCAGCGAGGAAATGCTGAAGATCGTCCCCAACGAACTCCGCGAGGCAGCGTACGCGCTGGGTGTGCGCAAGTGGCGGACCATCCTCAAGGTGGTCATCCCGACGGCGATTTCCGGTATCGCTTCCGGTGTCACCCTGGCCATCGCCCGGGTTATCGGCGAAACGGCTCCCATCCTGGTCACCGCGGGGTTTGCCACCAGCATCAACGCGAACGTTTTTGGCGGCTGGATGGCATCTCTCCCCACCTTCATCTACACCCAGATCCTGAACCCCACCTCGCCCGCGAACCCGGATCCGTCCTCGCAGCGTGCCTGGGGCGCAGCGTTGGTGCTGATCATCCTGGTGATGGTCTTGAACCTCGCGGCACGCCTGATCGCCCGGATGTTCGCACCCAAGGCCGGTCGCTGAACCAGCAGCCCCTTCCGGTCCCGAGGGCCGGATGCCAGACTTCAATTCATACCCAGTCAGTGAAGGAACACCATGTCTAAGCGCATCGACGTCAAGGACCTGAACGTGTACTACGGCGATTTCCTTGCCGTAGAGGACGTCACCATCAACATCGAAGCCAAGTCCGTGACCGCGTTCATCGGCCCCTCCGGTTGTGGCAAGTCCACGTTCCTGCGGACCCTGAACCGCATGCACGAGGTTTTGCCCGGAGCCCGGGTTGAAGGCGAAGTCCTGCTGGACGGCGACAACCTTTACGGCCCCGGCGTTGACCCCGTGACGGTCCGCTCGCAGATCGGCATGGTTTTCCAGCGGCCCAACCCGTTCCCCACCATGTCCATCCGGGACAACGTGTTGGCTGGCGTGAAGCTGAACAACAAGAAGATGCCCAAGGGCGAAGCGGACGTCCTGGTGGAGCGTTCCCTGCAGGGCGCCAACCTGTGGAACGAGGTCAAGGACCGCCTGGAGAAGCCGGGTTCAGGCCTTTCCGGTGGGCAGCAGCAGCGACTCTGCATCGCCCGCGCCATCGCCGTGGAACCACAGGTAATCCTGATGGACGAGCCCTGCTCCGCGCTGGACCCCATCTCCACTCTGGCCATTGAGGACCTCATCAACGAGCTCAAGGACCAGTACACCGTGGTGATCGTGACCCACAACATGCAGCAGGCCGCCCGCGTTTCGGACAAGACCGCGTTCTTCAACATCGCCGGCACGGGCAAGCCCGGCAAGCTGATCGAATTCGGCGAGACGCAGGGGATCTTCAGCAACCCCACCGAAAAGGCCACCGAAGACTACGTCTCCGGCCGCTTCGGATAACCCCTGCTCTAACATCTTCTGACTGCATGGCCTCCGGAGCTCGGGGGCCATGCGGCGTTTAAGGCACGTTTCCGGGGTGGCCGCCGCGCATCGCTGGGAGCCGGCCGCCCGCTAGATTTCCAGCGGCGTAGCGGCCAGCGCGAGGATGAACGCGAGGGCCGCCGTCGCGATCGGTGTGAGCAACCAGAGGCCCAGGATGCGGATCACCAGCCTGCGGTTGGTGACGGCGAAGCTTTGGTTGCTGCCCGCTCCGAGCACCGCCGCGGTCACGGTGTGGGTGCTGGAGAGCGGCCATTGCAGGCCGATCGCACCGACAAAGAGCATCAGGGCGCTGTAGATCTGGGCCACGGAACCTCGGAGCGGATCGACGCGCGTCATGCGGTGCCCCACCGTTTGGGAGATGCGCCAACCGCCAAAAAGGGTGCCGATGGTGATCATGATCGCCGTCAGCAGGACGATCCACAGCGGGATGGTGCCGCCGTCGGAATACCCTGCCGCGATCAAGGCGAGCAGCAGGACTGCGGAGATGCGTTGGCCGTCCTGGAGTCCGTGGCCGAATGCCACGCTGCCCGCGGCGATCGCCTGGCTGCGCCGGAAGCGTTGGTTGACCACGCTGGGTTGGGTGTGCCGGGCGGCCCAGGTGAAGGGGTACACCAGGAGGAAGGCGCCAGCATAAGCCACCACGGGGGAGAGTAGCAGGGGCAGGATCACCTGGACCAGCAAGGAATGATCCACGCCGCCCACGCCTTGGCCGCCGAGGATGAGGCTGGCGATTCCAGCGCCGGCAAAGCCGCCCACCAGGGCATGCGTTGAGGAAGCCGGTATCCCGCGTCGCCAGAGGATGATTCCCCAGACGACGGCGCTGCCCAGGCTCGCCACCAGAATTCCGAGTCCCTCGGGTCCGCGGGGAAGGCTGATCCAGGCTTGGCTGGCCGCGACGGCCAGAGAGGCGCTGAGTAGGGCGCCCAGCAGGTTGAAGAAAGCAGCCAGCAACACGGCGACGCTCGGGGTCAGGGCACGGGTCCGGGCGGCCACGGCCACTGCTACTGAGACGTCGCGGAAGCCGTTGAGAAAAGCAAACGTGGCGGTCAAAACAACCACCACGCCGAAAAGGAAGGGCGTCACGTCAGGATTCCTTGACGATGATGCTGCCCACTTGGGTTGCCAGCCGTCGCATGTCCTTGGTGACTTCCAGCAACTGATTGGCCACGTCACGGTTGCGTGAGTACTGGGCCCATTTCATGTCCGCGATCATGTCCGCTACCCAGACGCGGTGGGTGCGTTCGGCGCGTTTGGTCAGCCTGAGGATCTCGATCCAGTAGTCCTCCAGGTCATCCAAGTTGTCCAGCCTGCGCATGGCGTTGACTGTCAGTTCTGCCTGGCGGCTGATGATTTCCAGCTGGTCTGCTGCGCGCTTGGGGAGCCGGTCCAGCTTGTAAAGGGCCACGAGTTCCGCTGCGGCGTCCAGCTTCTCCATGGCTTCGATGAGCCACCGCGACAGGGAGTACATGTCCTCGCGGGGGAGGGGGTTTACAAAGCTGCTTCGCATGTGGGTCAAGAGGGCGAACTGGAGTTCAGCGGCCTTGGCTTCATGGTTGTGCATGTCTTCGACCAGTTTGGCGTGCTCTGCGGCAGGGACACCAAGAATTTCCGCCAAGGTTGCCGTGGCCATGGCAACTTGCTGGGCCAGCTGCGAAAGCAGGTTCAGCCCGGCGGGCTCCTGGGGGAAAAGGCGCAGCTTCACGTAGTACCGGTCTCCGAAGAAGTAGAGGCAAAATGTGCTGTGCCGTGTGACTTGACCTCGGCCGCAACTAACGTTAACTCTACCGGCATCAATTTGCCGCCAAGAACTTATGCCAGCTGTAGAGGGCATAAAAATGGTGCCGAACCGGATACGCCTCTCGGCGGTAGGCCGCTCTAGGCGGCTAAATGTTGAAGCCCGGGGGTTTCGCGGCTCGGCACCGATTTCAGTGTTCTACGTTGGTTGGCTCAAGTCAACCTTGACAGAAAGCGCCCTCACTGGGTTGTCTGCTGCTAGTCGAGTTCGCCCAGCCGCCAGGCATTGGCAGCGTGTTCCAGGTCTTCTGCTGTTTTGACCAATTGGTGCGAGTTGCGGGTTAGTTTGCTGGCATGCGCTTCGTTGGAGTGCTCGGCGCCGTCCGCCAGTGTTGCCTGGCCCAGGGCGACGACGCGGCAAAACGCAGCCGAACGTTCCAGCGCAACGTCAAATTCGCCGTCGAACGCGCCGGAAAGGATGGCGTCCGCCATGGCTGTCATTTCCTCGGCACCCGGCGGCTCAGCGGCGCCAGCAACCACGTGTGCGACCTGTGCGGTGTCCTTGCCGGCGCGGAAATACACCGAAACTCGCTCGGGGTCCTGGACTGTTGCCGCACGGAGGGCATAAAGGCGCCAGAGTGCTCCGGGCAGTGACCTGGCCGGGCTTTCCGCCCACATCTCGGCGATCGCGTCCAGGCCCTGTTCATCCGCTAGTTTGACCAGCTGTTCGGTGATGACTGGGTCGTCGCTGCCGCGACCGTGCCGGACCAGGGCCTGGGCGGCAAGGTGCGCAGCCTCCGACACGCGCGCGGGATCTGCGCCGCCGGCGAAAGGTTCGAAGTCGATGGGGGCGAAAGGCTTCGGCTTGTGATGCCGGTTCGCGCCGCCGTAGGGAGTGGGTGCAGCTTGCTCGCTCATGCCACCACGCTACTCCTGTGCTGCCGGTGAAATCGAGGGCGGCCGTGGGGAGCGTTCGGAACGCCTCCCGCCGCTGTTCGGATGCGCGGTTTCCGGGCGCTGGGCGGCTTCTACTGATGCACGACGGCGGTACGTCCCGCCGGTGCCAAAGCGCCAGCTTTCATGGGTTAGAGTATTAACGTCCAGAAATGGACCGAGCCGGAGCCTTGTGCACAGCACACGAATCCGGCCGGGGCCTTTAGCTCAGTTGGTAGAGCATCGGACTTTTAATCCGTGGGTCGTGGGTTCGAACCCCACAGGGCCCACTCTTCATTCCGAAGAGTGAGAAATCCCCCGGCAACCTTGCGTGAGCAAGGATGCCGGGGGATTTTGCCGTCTCTGGGGACTGGTGTGGTGGGTTTGTCGGTTGGGGGAATTGGGATTTGCGTGCCGGGGTGCGTGTCCGAGATGCGGCCGAGTTCCCGTCCTGACCGAATTGAGCGTCCGGCTGCGCCCCGCGGCTCGCAGCCTCGACCCTCTGGTTTTCCAGCCTCCGTAAGCTTGGTCCCATCCGTCGTTCGCCCTCGGCAACCGGCGTCTGGACGCTCGGCCACGCCAAGCGTTCGTCCCTCTGGGCGTCCAGCGTCCGTACGCTCGGCCCCATCCGGTGTTCGGCTTCTTCGCGCCCGCACGCTTGGGCCCATCCGGCCCTTGCCCGCTCGCCTACTGGCCTACTCGGCCATCCGGCTCACGAACGAGGTGGGTACGGGCACCTCGCCGTAGGTTTACAGTCCGCCTTGGTGCTGCGACTTATGGTCTTTTCGGAGGCTGGATGATTTGGCCTGAGTTATGGTGCGAACAAGGTTCTGATGGGTGAATTTTTTGGGCTGGAAATGGGGTTTGGCCTGAAATTGTCGTACCCCTTTTCTATAATTGAGGTATGGGTAACGGGGTTGTTGTCGGTGCTGGTGGTGGGGCTGATATCCGCTCTGCTGTGGCGTCGATCGCTGCATTGGTCGACCAACTTTCTGGCGTCGTGTCCGGCCCGGCCGGCACGCTCAGCACCACCAACACCCGTTCTACCGCCGACGCTAGTGACGCTAGTGACTCTGGCGCTGATGGCGCTGTTGCCCTTGCTGGTTCTTCTGTCGCCGGCGCTTTCGACGAGGGTGATCCGTTGCGGGATTTTGCTGATTCGTGTTTGTCGGGGTTGGAGGTGTTGGCGCGGGTGGAGGCTGCCACGGCGGCGGCGAAGGTTCGTTTGGTGGCGGCGTATGCGGAGGCCGCTGAGTTGCTGGCCCCACCCTCAGCAAACGGGACCGGGTCTGGGGCTGGGTCGTCGTCGGTGGGGATGTGTGTGGTCTCTGAGGTCGCGTGTGTGTTGACGATCGGCGAGCGGGCCGCGTCCGCGCTGTTGTGTGAGGCGCAGGCGTTGACGAGGTCGTTGCCGGTGGTGCTGGGAGCCTTGCAAGCCGGGACGATTTCCTGGCAGCACGCCCGCGTCGTGGTCGATGAAACCACCGGCCTCACACCCGACGCCGTGACAGCGGTCGTGACGCATTTCTTCGGCACGGACACGGTGAACCCACCAGGCCAGACCACCCAAGAAACCCTGGACGGTTTGGACAGCGTGAACGGTCTCGATGGCCTGGCTGATGTCCCGGGTGCTGGTGTTGGGGGTGTGGTGGTGTCGCGGTTCCGTCGGAAGGTGCGGGGGTGGCGGGAGCGTCATCATCCTGAGTCGTTGGAGGCCCGGCATGTGAAGGGTGTGGCGGATCGTCGGGTGGAGTTCTGCCCTGATCGGGACGGGATGGGCTGGCTGTCGTTGTATTTACCGGGGGAGACGGCGTGTGCGGTGTGGAATAAGACCACGGCACTGGCTAGGGGGTTGCAAGGCCCCAACGAGGACCGGACGTTGACGCAGCTACGGGCTGATGTCGCGGCCGGGCTCCTCCTCAACGGTGCAGGCCACCACCTGGGTACGGATGCGGGGTTCGGTGCGGGGGTGCGGGCTGAGGTGTTGGTGACGGTGCCGGTGTTCTCGTTGTTGGGCCTCACGGAAGAACCGGGTGAGGTGGAGGGGTTTGGCCCGGTGCCAGCATCGGTGGCGCGGCGGTTGGTTGCTGATGGGGCGCAGTCGTTGTACAGGGTGTTGGTCGATCCCCGGGATGGGGCGCCGTTGGAATTGGGGAGGACGAGGTACCGGTTATCGGAAGGACTGAAGCGGTGGATCCGGTTACGTGATGGTGGGTGTACGTTCCCGGGGTGTAGTAATCAGTGTCTGGATAACGAGAATGATCACTTGACCGCGTGGGCTGACGGCGGCGGGACCGGGGTCCGTAATCTGGGACAGGTCTGCCCGAAGCATCACCGGTTGAAGCACCAATCGACATGGACCCCCACCGGAGCGACGAAGGACACCTCACCAGGGTGGACATCCCCGAGTGGGAGGTACTATCCGGCGGAACCACCCGAAAGGGAACCCACCCACCTCCCACCAGATCCCCTCACCCAGACAGGCGGCGGTGGTGGTGTGATCAGTGCTGGGAGCGGTGGTGAGATCAGTGCTGGGTTGGCACCAGAACCACAGCTGGAAGCAGAGCTGCCGCCTGCGCTGGAGTTGGAACCAGCGGGGGTGTTGGAGCCAGAGCTAGAGCCGCAGCTGCCTGCAGCGCTGGAACGGGACGAGGTGCCCGAGTCCGCAGGAGAACAGGAACCGAACGTGCTAGCGGAGTTGGTTTCGGTGGACCCGGTGGACCCGGTATCCGAGGTGGTTCGGGTTTCGGTTCCGGAGCAGGGGCCGGGGACAGTCTCCTGGATCGTGCCCGCAAAGTCCGAGCGACGAGTTGTACTGTCCTCGCTCAAAGACCTGCACCGTCCAGCTGATGCCCTGCCAGGTGAGAGGCTGTCATCAACCTCGGCCCGGAAGAGCCGATCCCGAGACCAGAAACAAACCAGCAAACGAGCGAACACGCGGCCCAAGACGCGGTCCAACAAACGCCCCAGCCCCCTCGAACTCGCCCTCACCGACTACCTCGCAGCAGAACACTGACCCACAAGCCTGAGCGGGAAAACCCAAGCTCCGAAACGGCGTCCACTTCGACCCCCTAGATGTATTGACCTGACAGGTTAGTAACGCGGCTTGCCGGTGGCTGACCTTTCAGTGAAGTGTGGCCTCGGCGATGATTGTAGTGATGGAGCCATTCGCAGAAAGTCACAACAGGGACTTCTCCCGGCTTTATTGACTCCTTGACCTATCCTTCGGGCAGGTCAATGGCTCTGCCCTGGCGCCGGTGGCCGCCGCCGTGAGGGATCTGGCCGAGTTTCTTGATGTCCACGTGCACCAGGTCCCGGGGCCCTCGTGCTCGTAGCGGCGGATCACCCTGCCGGTGGCGCGGTCCAACCAGGACAGCCTGGCCAGCCCGAACTTCGAGAGCACCCGATGCGCCGTGGAAGGGTGGATTCCCAACAGGTAGCCGATCCGCGCCGGACCCCACCGGCGGTTGACTCTGATCGCAATGATCCGCCGTTCCCGCTGTGGGGACGTTTTCCGCGGCGAGGTGCGGGGCCGGCTTTAGGCATCCTGCATGCTGGCCTGGACTCCCGACAAGCCCAACCCCACTCGGAGGTCTTTTTTGTCACCTAACCACGCCGCATGTCCCTAACGTCCGTGGTCAATACACCTAGGTGACCATCTTGCCGGACTCCGCACCGTCCGTTGGGCGGCTGCCACCGGCGAACACTTGGTGGCGCAGGTAGCTGTGGCGAGCATCGACGACCTGAGCCACATCGTGGCAGACCTGCGACGCCAAGACGGCGTTTTCACCGTCCACTCCTCCATCTACGCGGAGATTTTCAAGCGCAGCACCGTCCCTTACCTGGACGGCAACCCCATAGACCCGGCGTCGAGTACCTGAGGGAGTGCGCACTCGCACTCCCACTGCTCCACAACGCATGACGGGCGCCGTCCCAGGTGGGAAGATGTGCCTCATGGAACTGCACATCACTGGCGACCCCGCGGCGGACAAACTACTCAGCGAGGATCCTTTTGCACTGCTGACCGGCATGTTGTTGGACCAGCAGGTGACCATGGAGTCTGCCTTTGCCGGCCCAGAGAAGATCAAGAGCCGGATCGGCACCATGGATCCCGGAACCTTGGCCGCCCAGGACCCTCAGGCGTTCGTCGAGATGTTCAAGGAACGCCCTGCGGTGCACCGGTTCCCCGGTTCCATGGCCGGCCGGGTCCAAGCGCTCGCCGACACTGTGGAGCGTGACTGGGGCGGCGACGCGACAGCGATCTGGACCCAGGACGACCCTGACGGTGCCGAAGTGTTGCGCCGGCTCAAGGCGCTGCCCGGCTTCGGGGAGCAGAAAGCCAAGATCTTCCTTGCGTTGTTGGGCAAACAGCGCGGGTTGCAAGCGGCTGGGTGGCGCGAAGCTGCCGGGCACTACGGCGACGAAGACGCCTACCTGTCGGTTGCCGACATTGTGGATCCCGATTCCCTTCTCAAGGTTCGGGCCAATAAGCAGGCCGCAAAAGCGGCGGCGAAAGCGGCAAAAACCAGCCCATAGTGGAGTTAGAAATCACCATTTTGGCTTCGGTGTAGCTGCTTGTGATATTACAGAAATATCAGCGGTCTAGGGTGGGCTAGGCGCAGCCTAATTTTGCCATCCTGAAAGGACCAATCAATGCACTTATTGCCGCGTGAGCAGGAAAAACTCCTGATCGTGGTGGCCGCTGATCTGGCGCGCAGGCGCCAAGGCCGGGGACTGAAGCTCAACTTCCCCGAAGCGGTGGCGATCATCACCTACGAGCTCGTCGAAGGGGCCCGGGACGGCCGTTCCGTCGCCGATCTGATGAGCTACGGGAGCACGTTGCTCCGCCGCGAGGACGTCATGGAAGGCGTGCCCGAAATGATCTCAGACGTCCAGGTCGAGGCCACCTTCCCTGACGGCACCAAGCTGGTCACCGTCCACAATCCGATTCGCTGAAAGGCTGGCAATGATTCCAGGAGAGTACGTTCTGCTTACAGAACCGATCATCGCCAACGCTGGCCGCGAGGCGATCGAGGTGCACGTGGTGAACACCGGAGACCGTCCCGTCCAGGTGGGCTCGCACTACCATTTCGCCGAAGCCAACGCTGCGCTGAAGTTTGACCGCCAAGCAGCCTACGGTCGCAGGTTGGACATCCCGGCCGGCACGGCATCCCGCTTTGAGCCGGGTGACTCCCGCAGCGTACGGCTGATTGAACTCGCGGGTTCCCGGGAAGTGTATGGCCTGTCCGACGCCGTCAACGGCCCCCTGGCAAACGCCGCGGCCGTCAATGGAAAGGCAGCCAAATGAGTTTTGAAATTCCCCGCCGGCAATACGCGGACCTTTACGGACCCACCACGGGCGACAAAATCCGCCTCGCGGACACCGAATTATTTCTCGAAATCGAAAAAGACCTCACGCTTTACGGCGAAGAAGTGGTTTTTGGCGGCGGCAAAGTCATCCGCGACGGTATGGGCCAAAACGGCCAGGTAACGCGCGACGGCGGCGGGCTGGGTGACGATGTCCCGGACACCGTCATCACCAACGCCATCATTTTGGACTACAGCGGCATCTACAAGGCCGACATCGCCATCCGGGACGGCCATATTCTCCGGATCGGCAAAGCTGGCAACCCGCAGATTACCGACGGTGTGGACATTGTCATCGGCGCAGCCACAGAGGTCATTGCCGGCGAACGCAAGATCGTCACCGCCGGCGGGATCGACACCCACATCCACTTCATTTCCCCTGACCAGGTGCCCACCGCCCTCACCAGCGGCGTGACCACCATGATCGGTGGCGGCACCGGACCCGCCGAAGGTAGCAAGGCCACCACCGTCACCCCCGGCCGGTGGCACATCCACCGGATGCTGCAAGCCATCGAAGGGCTGCCCATCAACGTCGGCCTGTTCGGCAAAGGCCACGCGTCCGCCGTCGAACCCCTCGCCGAACAGATCCGCGCAGGCGCCGTCGGCTTGAAAGTCCATGAGGACTGGGGCGCCACCACGTCCTCGATCGACATGTCGCTCCGGGTTGCCGATGAGTACGACGTTCAGGTTGCCATCCACACTGACACCCTCAACGAGTGTGGGTTCGTGGAAGACACCATCAAGGCCATTGACGGCCGAGTTATCCATACCTTTCACACCGAAGGCGCCGGCGGCGGCCACGCCCCGGACATTATCAAGATCGCGGCCCTGCCCAACGTGCTCCCCGCCTCCACCAACCCCACCCTGCCGTATACGCGCAACACGGTGGAGGAGCACCTGGACATGCTCATGGTCTGCCACCACCTCAACCCGGACATTCCGGAGGATGTGGCGTTCGCCGATTCGCGGATTCGTGCCGAAACCATCGCGGCGGAGGACGTCCTGCATGACCTGGGCGTTTTCTCTATCACCTCCTCCGACTCCCAGGCCATGGGCCGCGTGGGTGAAGTGGTGATCCGGACATGGCAGGTGGCGGACAAGATGAAAAAGCAGCGTGGCGTCCTCCACGATCCGCGCGGTGCAGCAGCCGCGGGGGAGCACGGGTCACCCGACAGCGACAACTTCCGGCTCAAGCGCTACGTGGCGAAATACACCATCAATCCCGCGATCGCCCAAGGTATTGCCGATTCGATCGGTTCCGTGGAAGTTGGAAAGTTTGCCGACCTGGTCATCTGGGATCCGGCGTTCTTCGGCGTCAAACCCGAGACCGTCATCAAGGGTGGACAGGTTGCCTATGCCCTGATGGGCGATTCCAACGGCTCCATCCCCACCCCGCAGCCACGCACCATGCGCCCCATGTTCGCCACTTTGGGCAAGGCGCTGCAGAAGTCCTCCATCACCTTCATGTCCAAGGCTGCCATCGAAGCAGGCGTCCCGGCGGAATTGGGACTGGAACGGGTCATCCGCCCGGTCTCCGGTATCCGGACGCTCACCAAGGCCGACCTCAAATACAACGACGCGACGCCGGACATCCAGGTGGACCCCGAAACGTATGCCGTGACGGTGGACGGCCAGGAGGCCACCTGCGAGCCTTCCGACGTGCTGCCCATGGCGCAGCGCTACTTCCTTTTCTGACCCAGGAGCTTTAGTGATTATCGAAAAAATAGTCGGAAACCTGCACGAGTTGCAGGCCCCCGATCCTTACGCTGGCAGGCATGTGGAGAAAGTGGTGTTGCCCAGCGCCGAACTGGTGAAGCGCATCCAGCGCACCACCACAGACCACGGCCAGGAAATTGGGATCCGCTTGCCCGCCGGTTCACCGGACCTGCGCGACGGCGACATCCTGCACGTGGGAGATGACGGCTTGATCGTTGTTTCGGTGTTGCCCACTGACGTCCTGGTGATCGCGCCACGGACCATCCACGAGATGGGCGTGGTGGCACACTCGCTGGGCAACCGGCACCTGCAAGCCCAGTTCTTCGACGCCACCTCCGAATACGCGGCCGAGGTCATGGTCTGCGCCTACGACCACACCGTGGAGGACTACCTCAACCACGTTGCCGTGCCCTATTCACGGCAGGAGCGCCTCATGCCGGTGCCATTCCGCCATGCCGAGCACAGTCACTAGCTACCAGCTGGCCCTCCAGCAACTCACGGATTCGGCACTCCCAACCGGCGCATTTGCGCATTCGCTCGGCTTCGAGGCCTACATTGATCGCGAAGTGATCACCGATGAGGCCAGCTTTGGGGCGTGGTTGGCGGCCTTCATTGCCCAGCCGCTGTCCTACTCCGACGGGTTGGCCATCCGATTCCTGTACGAAGGCCTGGACGTGGCTGCTATTGACGCGCAACTTTCCGGCGCGCTGCTCCCACGGCAGGTCCGGGAAGCCAGCACCAAGATGGGGAGTCGGCTCCTGGACATCGGGGCGGAGGTCTTTTCCTCGGCTGAGCTGGAACAGTACCGGGGCCTGGTACGCACCGGCAAGGCTGCAGGGCATCAGCCGTTGGCCTTCGCCGTCGTGGCCCAGTCGCTGCAGGTCCCGCTGGCCGAGGCCTTGACCGCCTACCTTTTTGCGACGGTGACGTCCCTGACGCAGAACGCCGGGCGGGCCATCCCGCTGGGCCAGAACGCAGGCCAGCGGATTCTTCGGGAAGCGGCCGACGCCGTTGCTGCCGCCGTCGAACGGATCAGGCACCTCCCGCCGGACGACTTCGGAGCCCTGAGCCCCGGACTGGAGATATTCCAAATGCGGCACGAACGCCAACGTGCGCGCATGTTCATGAGTTAAAACAGGAGAACAGCAATGACAGAACCCATCAAGATCGGTATCGGCGGCCCCGTCGGGGCCGGCAAAACCCAACTGGTAGAGCGCCTCACCCGGCACATGAGCCGTGAAATCTCCATGGCCGCGATCACCAACGACATCTATACCATCGAAGACGCCAAGATACTTGCCGCGAACGGCATACTTCCGCTGGACCGGATCATCGGCGTGGAAACAGGCGGCTGCCCGCACACCGCTATTCGCGAAGACACCTCGATGAACACCGCCGCTATCGAGGAACTCAAGCAGCGCCACCCCGACCTCCAGGTCATTTTCGTCGAGTCCGGCGGGGACAACCTCTCGGCCACCTTCAGCCCGGAGCTGGTGGACTTTTCCATCTACATCATCGACGTGGCCCAGGGCGAGAAGATCCCGCGCAAAGCAGGCCAGGGCATGATCAAGTCGGACCTGTTCATCATCAACAAGACGGACCTGGCACCCCACGTTGGGGCCGACCTGTCCGTCATGGAACGGGACTCCAAGGAGTTCCGCGGCAACAAGCCCTTCTGCTTCACCAACCTCAAGACTGACGAAGGCCTCGACGCCGTCATCAACTGGATCCGGCGAGACGTGCTGATGCTCGACTTGGCACAATGAGCATGGTTGCGGCGGTGCACGGGACGGAGCAGGTGCTGTCGGGTGCGGTGGTCGCAGCAACACCTTTGGGCTCCGTGGCCGAGTCCGCCGCTCCCGCCGACACGCTTCTCACCGCTCCCGCCGCAACGCTAGCCGACAAGCCTCTCGCCGCACCTGCAACCAAGGCTCCGCGCGGGCGGCTCGAACTGGGGATTTCCGCCCGTAACGGACGCTCGTACGCTTCGAGCCAATTCCATGAAGGCGCCCTGCGGATCCTCCGTCCGCACTACCTCGATGACTCTGGCCAGGTCTGCTACGTGCTGATCAACCCGGGCGGAGCCTACCTTGGCGGTGACCTCTTTCTGCTGGACGTTGTGGTGGAGAAGGGCGCTGACCTGCTGCTGACCACACAGTCCGCCACCAAGGTGTACCGGACGCCCGGCTCGTTTGCAGAACAGCAGATGCGGGTCACGTTGAGGGAGGGGGCTCGCCTCGAACTCATGCCCGACCAGCTGATCGCCTACCGCGAGGCGTGCTACCGGCAGGTGAGTTCCTTCACGGTGCAGCCGTCCTCGTCCCTGGTGATGGCCGAGGTTGTCACCCCGGGCTGGTCCCCTGACGGCGCAGCGTTCCGCTACGAGGAGATCAGGCTGCGGAACTCCATCTGGGTTCAGGCGGACGCGGGTCCGCCGGAATTGCTCGCCTTGGATAACCTGCTGATCCAGCCGCCAGCAAGCGATGTGACCGGCCTGGGCTTCATGGAAGGCTGCAGCCACCTCGGTTCGCTGCTAGTGGTCGATGCGCGGGTCAACCAGGCCCTCGCAGACGAACTGCACGTACTGACCGATCGATTCGATGCCCTGACGGGTGTCTCCTTGACCCGGACTGTTGCCGGGACCACGGGGCTGGTGCTCCGTGCCCTAGGCAACAGCACTGACGAACTTAACCGCCTGTTGGCGGCCTGCACCACCTTGCTCCGGGAGCGGTGGACTGGCCAGCAACCCCTCACCCTAAGGAAGCACTGATGACCGCCCTGCGCAGCATGACCACTATGTACCGCGAGCGTGAGGCGCTGCCGCGCAGGACCCGGCTAGCCTTCACCTTCGGCGCCGTGGCCTTCCTCCACGGTGCCGCCGTCGTGATTCTCCTGACGGGACTGACGGGTGACGGCGCGCAGCCACTTGCCTTGGGCCTGGTGTTGACCGCCTACCTGGCCGGCATCAAGCACAGCTACGACTGGGACCACCTGGCCGCGATCGATAACTCCACCCGGCGATTTGTGGCATAGGGCAAGGATCCCGTGAGTGTGGGATTCGCGTTTAGCCTGGGACACAGCACGGTGGTTATCTTGGCGGGCACTCTGCTCATTTCCGGAGCGTCGTTGGTTGGCAAATGGATGCAGGACGGCACCACCGGGAACCTGATCCTCGGCCTGATCGGCAGCGGCGTCTCGGGCATCTTCCTGCTGGCCATGGGGTTGTTCAATGGCGCCGCCTTCATGCAGACCACTCGGCTCTACCGGTCCTCAGCCAAAGGCGCCGAGCTCACCCTCGAGGACCTCGAAGCGAAGGGCCTCATGGCAAGGCTGCTCAATCGTCCGCTCGCCGGGGTCCGGCAGCCGCGGAACATCTACGTCATCGGGTTTCTCTTTGGTCTGGGGTTCGACACCGCCACAACCATCGGCCTGCTGGTGATGACCACTGCCGCCGCCTTGGCTGGCGTACCGCCGCTGACCCTGCTGGCGCTGCCGCTCGCCTTCACCGCCGCCATGACCCTGTTCGACTCCCTCAACGGAGTAGCCGTACTGGCCATGTACCGGTCCGCGGTGGACAACCCACGGCGCAAACTGGGGTTCAACGCGGTCATCACCGGCATTTCAGCGGTGTCGGCGCTCTTCATTTCCTTCATCACGCTAGGCGGGTTCGCCAACGCTGCCTTCAGCCTTGACGACCCGCTCACCACCTGGCTGGGCGAAGTGGACCTCGGCGAGGCAGGGCTGCTCCTGGCAGCCATCCTGCTGCTGGTCTGGGGCGCAGCGGTGCTGCGCTACCGCCTCACCCGCAACGCTGCCTAGCCTAGGCCGCCAGTCGTCCAGGGTCCTGCTGCCCTGGTAATGCCGGACGCTGCGTAGCCTAGGCTGCCAGTCGTCTGGGATCCTGCTGACTCTGCTCCTGTTGCCCTTCACCCTGCAGCCCGATGGTGGCTGGCGGCGCTTCGGCAGCAGGGTCTCCCTGCTGCGTGCCCGGCTGGGTGGCAGCGGGTGCCGCCGACCTGCGCAGGGTGACGGCGCCGCCGTCGGGAATCAACGTGTCATCCGTAATCTGGACGCCGGATCCGATCAGCACGCCGCTGCCAATCCGGGAGTGGCTGCCCACCTTGGACCGGCTACCCACAATTGCCCCGCGGCCCACCCGTACGTTGGCGCCCACCGTGGCGGAACTGCCGATCTCGGCATCGCGGCCAATCCAACTGTTGGCGCCGATGATGGCGCCGGCCCCTACCCGTGCGCCTTGCTCCACGTAGGTCATGGTGCCGATGCTGGCGTTCTCGGCCACGACCGCGCCGGGAGCCACCAGGCCACCACCGTTCGCGTGCCGGACGTAGCGGGTGATCTTCCCGGCGTCGTCTTCAAAAGATTCAAACTTGGCGTTCATGTAGTCCCCTTCCCTCTGGTGCCGTACTCGACAGTAAGTTAACGGTTGAACAGGTGCCAGGATTCCCGATATCCGGCGCCATGCTGTGAATACTAAGCCTGGCTTCCTAGACTGGGACCATGATCACCGTAGCCGGAACCGTAGAGACCGCACTGTCCGCCGAGAAGGCCTTCGCTTTCCTGAGCCAGTTTGAGAACACCAGCGAATGGGACCCGGGCACTCCCGTCATGGAAAAGCTGACGCCGGGTCCCGTAGCCGTGGGCCACAGATATCGTGCTGAAGCCGAGTTCAAGGGCAAACGTCAGGAGCTGATTTACGAAGTCATCGACCTGGGAACGAGCCACATCAAACTCCGCGGCGAAAACAAGACGGTCACCGCACTGGACACCATCTCTGTGGTGCCCGCCGGCACCGGATCGAGCGTCACGTACAAGGCCGAGTTCTCGCTCAATGGCTTGGCTAAGTTGGCGGAACCTTTCGTCAAGCCAGCGTTCAACTCGCTCCGGGAGCCAGCCCTGGCCGGCCTCCGCAACAAGCTCAACTCGATGGCCTAGGGAGTGCTAAGGCGACGCTCCGGTTGGTTACCTGGTTCCGTCATGAACTGGTGCGCCGCCGTCGACCCTGCCAGCATGAATGGATGCTTGAGGCAACAAAGTCACCCAGCCCGTCCAACCAGCCACCCCTGAACCCAGCTTTGGCTGCTGAGGCGAGGATCGCCCGGATAGCCGTCACGGTGTTCCCGCTGCTGGTGGTGGCCGCAGGCGTTGCTGGCTATCTTGCGCCCGGAGCGTTCAAACCGATGGCCCCCAGCGTTCCCTACCTCTTGGGCATCATCATGTTCTGCATGGGCCTGACCTTGACGCCGCCCGACTTCGCCGCCGTGGCCAAGCGGCCCTGGGCGGTTTTGCTGGGCATCGTGGCGCACTATGTGATCATGCCCGGCGCGGGCTGGCTGATTGCGGTGGCCCTGAACCTGAGCCCTGAGCTCGCGGTGGGTTTGATTCTGGTGGGCTGTGCGCCGTCCGGAACTGCCTCGAACGTCATGGCGTTCCTGGCGAAGGGGGACGTTGCCCTCTCCGTGGCGGTCGCTTCGGTGTCCACGCTCATCGCCCCGATCGTGACGCCGTTGCTGGTGCTCTTCCTCGCCGGCTCGTACCTTCAGATCGACGCCGGCGGCATGGTCATGGATATCCTCAAGACGGTCCTGCTGCCGGTCATCGCCGGGCTGCTGGCCCGGCTGTTCCTCCGGCGGGCCGTGGCCAAGGTGCTGCCGGCGCTGCCGTGGGCATCCGCCGTCGTGATTTCCCTGATTGTGGCAATTGTGCTGGCCGGCAGCGCCGACAAAATCGTGGCTGCCGGCGGCGTGGTCTTCCTCGCCGTGGTGCTGCATAACGGGTTCGGCCTGGGCCTGGGCTACCTCGCGGGCAAGCTGGGCCGGCTCGATGCGAGGGCCCGCCGCGCGCTGGCGTTTGAAGTGGGGATGCAGAACTCTGGCCTTGCCGCCACCTTGGCCACCGCGCACTTCAGTCCGCTGGCGGCACTTCCGTCCGCAGTCTTCTCGCTGTGGCACAACGTCTCCGGCGCCATTGTGGCGGCGTGGCTGGCGCGCCGGCCCCTGCCTGACGCGTCCACCACACCGCCCGTCCCGGCGAGTTCGCAAACGCCTTAGGCGGAAGCGGAAACCTGCAGGTACTCCTCGTCCTCGGCAACGTTCGAGTTGCGGCCCAGCGCCAGACCGATCAGGGTGAGGATGCAGGCGACCGTCAGGTAAATGGCAACCGGCAACCAGCTGTTGTAGGCGCCCATCAGAAGCGTGAACATGAACGGTGCAATGGCACCGCCAATGATGCCGGCAAAGGTGTACGCCAGGGAGCTGCCCGTGGAGCGGAGCCGCGGGCTGAACTGCTCCACCACGAACGCGGCCTGTGGGCCGTACATGAAGGAGTGGAAGACCAGGCCCATGACCGTGCCGATAATGAGGACCACACTGGATTTGCCGTCCAGGGCGATGAAGAACACGAAGGCCCAGATGGAGGCGCCCACGGCTGCAACGCCGTAGACCAGGCGACGGTTGATCCGGTCTGACAGGGCGCCGGCCAGGGGCATGGTGAAGAGCTGTACGGCGGAACCAATAAGCACAGCTACCAGGACCTGGCCGCGGTCGAAGCCGAGCTTCTGGATGCCGTAGGTCAGGGTGAAGACGGTGCAGAGTGCGTAAAGGACGTCCGGGCCAATGCGGCTGAGGATGGCAGCAGCGAGAGGGCGGCGCTGCGTCTGCAGGACTTCCCGGATGGGCGCGCTCGCCTTGTCGCCACGGGCTTCGAGTGCCCGGAACACCGGGGTGTCCTCGAGGCGGAGCCGGATCCAGAGTCCAAACGCGACCAGGACGGCGGAGATCAGGAACGCAATGCGCCAGCCGTAGCTGAGGAACGCTTCCTCGGAGAGGACCAGCGTCAGGATTGCCAGGGCACCGTTGGCCATCAGGTTGCCAGCCGGCGGGCCGATCTGGGCTGCGGAAGCCCAGAATCCGCGACGCCGGGGATCACCGAATTCGCTCGACAACAGCACAGCGCTGCCCCATTCGCCGCCCACACCCACGCCTTGGGCGAACCGGAGCAGGACCAGCGCGATCGGCGCCACGATGCCGATGTTGCCGTAGGTGGGAAGCAGGCCGATCAGGAACGTGGCCACGCCGATCAGGAGCAGCGTGATGACCAGGACCTTTTTGCGGCCAATCTCATCACCGAGCCGGCCGAAGATGATGCCGCCGACGGGGCGGGAAATGTAGCCCACTGCGTAGGTGGAGAAGGCCAGCAGGGTGCCGGTGAGGGGGTCTGCCGCCGGGAAGAAGATGAGCGGGAAGACGATTGCTGCTGCTGCCGAGTAGACGGCGAAGTCGTAGAACTCCAGCGCGGTGCCGGTCAGGCTGGCCGCGAAGGCCTTGTACATGTCCTTGCGCTCCACCACGATGGGCTCGGTTTTTGGCGCGGGTTGGCTGGCCATGATTGTCCTCCAAAGGGGGTTCCTGGGAACCGCGGGGGCGGAAAAGGTGCTGGCCGCCGTCGTTCGCATGGGACTGAGGGGACGACGACGGCGGGAGGTTTGGGCGGTCCGTTGACGGCACCGCCCCGACGGGGTTCTTGCACAACAGTTGTTGAACAATCTGAAGTTGTTGAACAATCTATTGTGAAGTGGGCCACTTCGTCAAGACCTTCCGCAATTCCGGCACTCTTTTCTTGCGCGCCAAAGGAACCGAACCCGGTACTGAAGGCGCGGTTCGGTGCGTGACTGGGCGCGTTATGGCGAGTTGCGTGCGGGGCGTCGTTTCTGGCCCCTCGCTGTGGGCGTAAAGCCTAGGATTCGCACTCGCGGCAGTACTTCTTGCCGTCCTTTTCGCGCGCCAGTTGGCTGCGGTGATGCACCAGGAAGCAGGACATGCAGGTGAACTCGTCCTGCTGGACCGGGATGATCTGGAGCTGAAGTTCCTCGGCTGATGGTTCGGCGCCGGGCAGGTCAAAGCCGTCGGCAAGGTCTGTTTCGGCAACGTCCATGAGGGCTTCGCTGCGGTTGGAGGTGTGCTGGGCCAACTCGGTGAGGGCGCTGGCGGACTCGTCTCCGGGGCTCACCCGTGGGGCGTCATAGTCAACTGACACGTTGGCGTTCTCCTGTCGACTTTCCTGTGCGCATGGTGCGGCGCGTTCCGTTCTGGACAGAGCCACAACGGAGTGTAGTGCAAAGATATTCCCGCAACTCTACGCGACGCCGCGATCAAGTAGGTATACTGATCTAACTACTTTAGGTCAGGGGCCAGCCATGCCATCGAACAGCTCACCATCAACGGCCCGGCGCCCAGCGCGAGCCTTGCTGCTGGCAGCTGCTGCACCACTGTTTTACGCGCAGGGGATTACTGCAACAGGCATCGACGCCATCACCACGGGTGCCGGCGTGGCCAAGAAGAGCCTCTACAACAATTTCCGTTCCAAGGCGGAGCTGGTGGCGGCCTACCTGGAGGCCCGGCATGAGGAGTGGCTGGAGCTGTATCGGCAACGGGCTGGTGCTGCTGAATCGCCCCGGGACTTGGTCCTCGCCGTCTTTGATGCCTATACCGACCACGCCAACTTTGGCTACCAGGACGGTTTCCGCGGGTGTGGCCTCTTGAACGCCGCCGCCGAACTTCCGGTGGGACACCCCGGCCGGCAAGCGGTTCGTCGGCACAAGGAAGAGGTGGAAGGCTTGCTGCGCCAACACCTCGCGGCAGCTCCGCAGGGCGGCCTGCTCGCCAGCCACCTGGCGCTTCTCCTGGAAGGTGCCATGGTCCGGGCAGGTTTGGAGGGCGACGACGGCCGCCTCCTGCAGGCGCGTCAGATCGCCGTGGACTTGCTGGACAGCTCGCTGGTGGGCGGGACAATGCAGACCAGGCCGTTGTTGGACGGACCCTCGCGGGCCAGACCGCCGCTGGATGGTCTGTGATGGGCGCTCGCTGGGGCATCTTTGCCGTGGTGGCTGCCTCGGTGCTGTGGGGGACCACGGGGACTGCCGCGACGTTGGCGCCCGGCGTCAGCCCACTGGCCATCGGGGCCGTTGCTATGGGAATCGGCGGGCTCCTGCAGGCTGCTGTTGCCGCCCGCCAGATCCGTGCGAACAGGGCACCTTTGGTAGCCCGCTGGCGCCTGGTGGCTATTGGTGCGCTGGCTGTTGCCGCCTATCCACTTGCCTTCTATTCCGCCATGCATCTCGCCGGGGTGGCCGTGGGAACGGTGGTGACCATCGGCTCTGCCCCCATCGCAGCGGCCCTGATCGAGTGGGGCAGCGACCGCAGGCCACTAAGTCGCCGGTGGGTTGCTGGCGCACTGTTGGGCGTCGCGGGAGCTGCGCTGCTGTCCGTGTTCGGGCATGGCGGGGAGGCTGGGGCGCCCGGTTCGACGTGGTCTTCGACGGCGGGAATCCTCCTGGGCCTGGTGGCCGGGGTTACTTACGCGCTGTACTCCTGGGCCGCGCACCGGTTGATCAGCGCGGGGAACCCGGCCAGGGCGGCGATGGGTGCCATGTTTGGGGTGGGCGGCGTTCTCTTGATGCCGGTGTTGGCGCTGACCGGGGCATCCCTGCTGGCATCGGCGTCCAACGCTGCGGTGGGCCTCTACATGGCATTGATGCCGATGTTTGTGGGCTACCTGCTCTTCGGCTGGGGACTGTCACACCTCCGGGCAAGCACCGCCACCAGCATTTCTCTGCTGGAGACAGTAGTGGCGGCCGCCCTTGCGGTGCTGATTGTGGGTGAACGGTTGGCGGCGCCGGCCTGGGTCGGCGCCGCGATGGTTGTGGGCAGCCTGTTCGTGCTCGGTGACGGAGCACCCAAAGCCAGCGCAGCCAAGGAAAGAGATCTGGCGGCGGCTACAAATGACCCGTCGACTTAGAGGCGGCGCAACTCCGCAAACTCGAGCGACGGAACGATCGCCCCGGCGTCGCGCTCCACAAAGTTGGTGCCGGGCGCGACCACCTCGTCGATCGCGTCCAGCACCTCCTCGCTGAGCCGGACGTCGGCCGCTGCCAGGTAGGAGGCCAGGTGCTCTTCGGTCCGGGGGCCGATGATGACGCTGCTGATGGCGGGATGCGTCAGCGCAAAGGCCACGGAGAGGTCCACCAAGGATACTTCCAGCTTGTCAGCCAGCCGGGTGAGCGCGTCGGTGGCATGGAGTTTGCGCTCGCTGGCTGGCCCGGACATGTCGTACCGCCCCGGCAGCGAGTGTGCCCTCGCGGCGGCGGGCCGGGAATCGAGGGTGAAGCTGCCGGACAGCCAACCCCCAGCCAGGGGCCCGTACGCCAGCACGCCCAGCCCATATTGGGCGGCGATGGGCAGGACATCGCGCTCGATGCCGCGCACCAGCATCGAATACGGGACCTGGTTGCCCAGCGGCGGGATCAGGTGGTTGGTGTTGGCCAACCACTGCGCCTCCACCAACTGCGCGGGGGTGAAGACGGAGGTGCCGTAGTAGAGGATTTTGCCCTGTCGGATGAGATCGTTCAGGGTGGTGATGGTCTCCAGGACGTCAGTGTTGTAGTCGGGCCGGTGCGCCTGGTAGAGGTCGATTCGGTCCGTCTGCAGCCGGCGCAGACTGCCCTCCACTGCCTGCGTGATCCAGCGGCGGGAATTCCCGGAGTGGGCAGGGTTGGCGCTCATCTGGCCGTGGAACTTGGTGGCCAGGAAGACATCGTCCCGGCGGCCGCGAAGTGCCCGGCCCACCACCTGCTCCGACTGGCCCTGCGAGTACACATCCGCCGTATCCACCGCCGTAATCCCTGCGTCCAGGGCTGCGTTGATGATCCGGATGCTCTCTTGCGCACCGGTCGGCGCGCCGGTCGCGGAAGGGCCAACGCCGCTCGCTGCACCGCCCGTGGAAGGGCCAACGCCGCCCGCCTCGCTGCCGAACCCCTCGGTGAAGTTCATGGTTCCCAACGTGAGTGGACTGATGGGGGTGCCAGAGCGCCCGAAAATTCGAAGCTCGCTAAGGCCCATCCTTCAGTTCCTCCCACTGGTGCAGATCATGACGTTGATCGAACAGACGCTACACAGATTCGACGCCGGGACCCGGGGTTTCGCCACGGGGCTTCTCTTTTCGTCGCACGAGGTAACGCTGGGGCTTCGGCGTGACGATTTGTGGCGGCCACGTCACGCTTTCGTGCGCGCGGCTGGTTGCCATAATCTGGTGGGGACGGTTGCGTGGGGGGAGCAAATCCTCTGCGTGACGAGGCAGCTCGGTAGGTTTGGTCCCATCACACACGCGAGGCGGACACGCATGACGGCAACAGGTCAGCAGCAGGATCAACCGGAGCAGGCGGGCATAGCGCCGGCCGGTCCAGTTCCCGCCCAAACGCGTGCAGGTGAGGCTGCGATTGCTGGTCACACAGCGACCAATGGTGACGCTGCAAACAATGGTGGCCCTGCGAACACCGGCGATGCCGTGGACCCGGGCCTGCTCCAGCAGCTTGCCGACGCGCACGGTGTGGGGACCACGTTCCAGGGCTGGGACGGTCTGCCGCATACCGTTGCCACCGCTACGCTGACGAAAGTCCTGCACGCTTTGGGCGTCCAGGCGCAGACCGACGAGCAAATCCGGCTGGCACTGGCCGACGCCGAACTGGCGCCGTGGCGGCGGATGCTGCCGCCCGCCGTCGTGCTTCAGGAAGGCCAGCCCGGACAGGTGCCGGTGCACGTGCGGGACGGCTCCGCTGTCACCGTTGAGATCACCCTGGAGTCCGACGGCGGCAGCCTCGCCGCAGGTCAACTCGATGCGTGGGTGCAGCCCCGGCACGTCGACGGGATACTGACAGGGCGGGCGACCTTCGGCATCCCGGCGGACCTGCCCCTGGGGTGGCATACGCTGCGCGCACGCTCCGCCGACGCCACGGCAACCGCAACCCTGGTGGTGGTGCCCGCCCGGCTGGACACCGACAGGATGCTGACCGAACGCCGCGGCTGGGGCCTGGCCACGCAACTGTATTCGGCACGGTCCAGGCGCTCGTGGGGGATCGGCGATTTCGCGGACCTGGCGGATTTGGCCGCACTGAGCGGCGCCCGGGGTGCCGATTACGTGCTGGTGAACCCGCTGCACGCGGCAGAGCCCGTGCCGCCGGTGCAGCCCTCGCCCTACTCGCCGTCCACCCGGCGGTTCTTCAACCCGCTGTACATCCGGGTGGAGGCCGTTCCGGAGTTGGCGTACCTGGAGCCGCGTAAACGGGCCATGGTGGACCGGCTCCGCGAAAGTGTGGCGGGCCTGAACGCCGAGGGCCAGCATTTGGACCGGGACGCCGTGTATACGGCCAAGCTGCAGGCGCTCGAACTGCTGTACGACGCGCCGCGACCACCGGCCAGGCAATCTGCCTTCGATGCGTTTCTGGCGCTGTCCGGGGCTGGGCTCGACGACTTTGCCCTGTGGTCGGCCATCCGTGAGGATGTGGCCCCTGACGACCAGTTCTGGACTGATGCCTCGTCCGAGCTGGGTTCGGCGCAGGCTGAGGCGCTCAAGGTGCAGCTGGCGGGCCGGATTGGCTTCCACCGTTGGCTGCAGTGGATCTGCGATGAGCAACTTGAGGCTGCGCAGCACAGTGCCGTCAAGGCTGGGATGCGGATGGGCGTGGTGCACGACCTCGCCGTGGGCGTGGACCTGGAAAGCGCCGACGCCTGGACCTTGCGGGAGGTGCTGGCGCCAGCTACGAGCGTGGGCGCTCCACCGGACATGTACAACCAGCAGGGCCAGGATTGGGGCCAGCCGCCGTGGCATCCTGGCCGGCTTGCCGAGACGGGGTACGCCCCTTTCCGGAACATGCTGGCCACCATCCTGCGGCACGCTGGCGGGATCCGGGTGGACCACATCCTTGGCCTGTTCCGGCTCTGGTGGGTCCCGGCCGGCAATTCGCCGGGGGACGGCGCCTACGTCCGCTACGACCATGAGGCCCTCATTGGCATCCTCGCCCTGGAAGCGCACCGCGCCAATGCCGTGGTGATCGGCGAGGACCTGGGCACGTTCGAGCCATGGGTCCGGGACTACCTCGCGGCCCGCGGCATCCTGGGCACCTCGATTTTGTGGTTTGAGTACGACGGCGATTTGCCCCTTGCGCCCGAAAAGTATCGGGAGCAGGCGCTTGCCAGCGTCAACACCCACGATCTGCCGCCCACCGCAGGGTACTTGGCCGGCATCCACGTGGCGTTGCGCAGCAAGCTGGGGCTGCTGGAGCGGTCCGAGGCCGAGGAACGGGCTGACCACGAGGCGTCGCTGGGCAAGATGTTCGCCGTGCTCCGCGATCGCGGCCTGCTCTCGGCTGAGGATGCGGCCATGAAAACGCCCGACCCCGAGGCCCGGGTCATTGAGGCGCTGCACGTGCTGCTGTGCCAGGCTCCCTCGGTACTGATGGGCGTCGCCCTGGTGGATGCGGTGGGGGAGCGCCGGGTCCAGAACCAGCCCGGCACCACCGAGGCGCTGTATCCGAACTGGCAGATTCCGTTGGGCGGCCCGGACGGTGCGCCGGTCCTGCTCGATGACCTGCCTGCCAACGCCCGCTTCAACTCGCTGTTGCGTGCGGTGGATCGGGCCCTGCGCTAGGTCACGGGACCGGGATGCAGCAGCTACGGCCGGACGTCGGGGCGCAGATTGTGCTCCGGCTCCGTGCTGCCGGCTGCGTTTTCGCCGAGGACGAGGCCCAACTTCTCGTCGCGGAGTCCGCCGGACCGGAAGAACTGGAAAGCAACGTTCGACGCCGCGTGGCTGGCACTCCGCTGGAGTACATCCTGGGCTGGGCTGCTTTCGCCGGCCAACGCATCGCGGTAGCGCCCGGTGTGTTCGTGCCCCGGCTGCGGACCGAACTGGTGGTGGACTTGGCCGCGGCGGCGCTGACGCGGAAGGCGGCGGTGCCCGGCGTTCTTGAGCCGGGGCCCCGTACGGTGGTGGTGGATCTCTGCTGCGGGTCAGGGGCTGTGGGGGCGGCTTTGGCCCTGCGCTTTACGGGGATCGAGCTCCATGCCGCGGATATCGACCCCGCTGCTGTGGCGTGCGCCCGGCAAAACCTCGGACCCGTGGGCGGACTGGTTCACCAGGGCAATCTGTTCGAGGCGCTACCCCACGAGCTTCGCGGCCGGGTACGCGTCCTTGCAGTCAACGCACCCTACGTCCCCACGGCGGCCATCGAAACCATGCCGCCGGAAGCCAGGCTCCATGAAGCGCGCGCCTGCCTTGACGGCGGCGCCGACGGCCTCGACTTCCACCGGCTGGTGGCCCGCGGCGCCAAGGAATGGCTGGCGCCGGGCGGCCAGGTCATCATCGAAACCAGTGTCAGACAAGCACCCGCCACGGCAGCTATTCTTGCCAGCGCCGGGTTGGCAGTGCAGACCGTGAGGTCCGAGGAGCTCGACGGGACGGCTGTGGTGGGAACGGCCGGGTTGGAAGTGTAGGGGCGGGAACCGGGGCAGTCGGCAGGTGGCCCGTCCGGATCCACCTCCACCGTGATCAGTCCGGGTGGACAGCGATCACCAGCTTGCCAACCGCCAGGTGCTCCTCGAGACGATGCATGGCGGCTGGGGTGTCGGAGAGCGCGAAGGTGGAGTCGATGATTGGCCGCAACGTGCCAGCCTCCACCATGGCCTTCAGGTCCAGCAGGTCGGCTTCCTTGGTAACGGAAATCAGGCCGCGGAATTTCTGCTTGCTGAAGAGTCCTGCCAGCGGAGCCAGGAGGGACCGCTCGAATCCACCGAGGACGCGACCGCCGCCCTCGCCGCCAACAATCACCAGGGTGCCGGTGGGCGTCAGGGCCCGCCGCAGCTGCCGCACAGGCCGCCTGCCACCCATGTCCACAATGACGTCGTAGCGCTCGCTGCCGATCACCCGGTCCACCCGATAGTCAAGAACCTGGTCGGCGCCCAAGGAACGCACCAGATCCCGCTTCGGCTCGCTGCACACGCCCGTGACGTGGGCGCGGAGGGCCTTGGCGATCTGCACGGCGAAAATACCCACGCCGCCTGCCGCCCCCAGCACCAGGACGCGCTGACCTGCCTGGACCTTACCGGCGTCGCGGACTGCGTGCAGTGCTGTGGTGGCTGAGGTGGGAAGGGCAGCGGCCCGCTCTGCGGTGGTTTCGGCCGGCAGCGGGACCACCGCATCCGCCTGCGCCACCGCGAATTCCGCAAAGGCTCCGTTGGCTGTCCCAAAGACGTAGTCGCCCACCAGGTGGCTGGTGACGTTGGCGCCCACCGCGGTGATGCGGCCAGCCACGTCCATGCCCCGCACCCGTTGTTTGGGCGCCCGAATTCCCAGCGCCAGCCGGGCCAGCAGGGGCAGCCCCGTCATCAGGTGCCAGTCACCGATGTGGATCGACGCCGCGCTGACCTGGAGCAATACTTGGCCGGCGGTCGGAACTGGGGTGTCGACGTCGGCGATCCGGAGCGTGGCGGAGGTCCCGTACCTGTCCTGAAGCACTGCTTTCATGGCTTTTCTCCTGCGTAGTGAAAGACCCTGTCGAGCGGGATGTTGAAGACGTGGGCGATCTGGAAGGCAACCTCCAGGGAGGGGGAGTACTTGCCTTGTTCGATGGCGTTGATGGTCTGCCGGGTGACGCCGACCCGGTCCGCGAGCTCGGCCTGGGTCATCTCGCCGTGGCCGAAGCGGAGAGTGCGGATGTCATTGGTGACCCGGGTTGGCTTCACCATCCGACAAACCCGCGGCGGTAAGCGACGATCTTGGACACGGACTCCAGCAGCGCCGACAGCACGAAGCCGAGGTAGATGACGTTGGCGATGTATGCGTGCGGGGCCTCGAGCATGGCAAGGATGAGGGCGCTGATGGCACCCAGCACCACGAACGACTGGCCGATGTATTCGCCGGACCGATTGATTTCCTTGTCCCGCTGGTCCGTTGCCATTGCTGATCGGGGGGCGCCAATGAGAATGGCGAGGTTGAGCACGATTGCCGCAATGATCGCGCCGCCGATGCTCCACAACAGTGGACCGACGTAGTCCATGGTGGCGAGGGAGGTGGCTGCGGCGCGCGGCAGGACCGTTGCCAGGTAGAGGCAATACGCCACCAGCGCCACCGCTCCCATGATCCAGGTGCGTTTCTCTTCGATCGACATGGTCCCGCGCCTTTGTGTAAAGAATTATTGACACGGCCAATGTAAGGCGAAGCAGACATGGTGTCAATGACTTTTGACATCTTCTCACTGCTGTCTAAGTGCTTCGTTTAACGGGAAAAGCACCGACCAGAACGTGAGTTCCAGTCGGTGCTTTTCAGCGTCAGCTCCTCCACCGCGCCTGAGCGCGGGGAGGTGGCGTCTAATTAGCTGTTGACGCTGCGGCGGGTGATCATGCCGTAGACAAGCAGGACGATCAGCGAACCGCCGATAGCCAGCAGCCAGGTGGAGATCGAGAAGAAATCGTTGATTCCGGTCCCGAAGATCATACCGCCAAGCCAGCCGCCGAGCATGGCGCCAACAACACCCAGAATCAGGGTGATGACCCAGCCGCCACCCTGCTTTCCGGGGAGAATGGCCTTGGCGATCGCGCCGGCGATGAGGCCAAGAATTAGAAATGCGATGAATCCCATTTGATGTTCCTCTTCCTTCTGTTAGGAGGCTCCCGGATTCCGAAAGCTCTTATCCTTCGGCCCCAATAGTAAACATACTTACTATTTTACGCCACTTTTCGCTGAAATGCCGGGTTGAACGCCTACGGTCACGAGTGGTGGCGAGGCGGGGAGTGGGCGCGAAACCCAGTGGTTTCACACTCCGGCGACGGGGGAACGCTACTGGTCGTCCAGGCGGAAACCGATCTTGATGGTGACCTGCCAGTCGGCGATCTCGCCGTCGCTGATGTGCCCCCGGATCTCCTTGACCTCGAACCAGTCCAAGTTGCGAAGGGTCTTGGCCGCCTGGGCTACCCCATTGCGAACGGCGTCATCCACGCCCGCATTGGAGGTGCCGACAATTTCAGAAATGCTGTACGTGTGATTGGCCAAGGTGCGCTCCTCGTGATCATCGTTGGTCCCGGTTGAAGGGGGTCCTTGAAGACTAGTGCGACTTCTCGGGGCTGGCCAGAGCCCCGAGAATGAGTTCCTTGAGGTCATTCATGGTCTGTTGCATGTGGTCATCCATGGTTTGGCGCGCGCGGACGGCATCGCCGGATTGCAGGGCCTCGGCAATGTTCTGGTGGTGCCGGATGGCGTGCTGCTGGATGGCAGGAATGGCGGACGTTTCCGCGCGTCGAACTTCAAGCAGACGGCGCAGGGGATCGAAGAGGACGGCCACGAAAATGTTGCCGGAGGCGTGCAGGATGACGTCGTGAAAGGCGAGATCGGCTTCCACGAAAGCGCCGACGTCGTTGATTGCCGAGGCTGCGCGCATCGCCGAGAGGTGCGCAAAAAGGGAGTCCACATCGCCTTTGGAAATCCGGGTCGCCGCCAGTTCGCAGGCGCCCGTCTCCAACATCCGGCGCAGCTCAATCAGGTGCAGTGCCGCTTCCCCAGACGTGGACTCAACAGATGCGGCGCGCAGGACAGCTTCCAACGAGGCCCATAGCTTGAGGGGGTTGACGAACGTCCCCCTGCCGCGTTCAACGCTGAGGATGCGCTGGGCTTCAAGGGTCTTGATGGCTTCCCGGACGGTCATGCGGCTGACGTCGTGCAACGCGCTGAGCTCCAGCTCGCCGGGTACGGCAGAACCGGGCGGGAATTCGCCCTTGATGATCCGGTCCAACAGCTCGTCCGCCACCACGCCAACCAGTGACTTCCTGGCCACACTGCCCCCGCTCGAGTTGTGGGCCCTGTGCCCATCGATTGATCAGCCAAGTCTACTTGCGCGCCTGTATGACGTATGCAACACTAGCACTCGAACGTAAGATGTCAGACATCTTATGGATCGAACGAAAATTAGGATCCGGGTTCCGGATCGATACACAACGGAGTGCATTGTGACGCTTGCAGCAGATGTCCTCGCCGCGTACCCGGCTGAGGTCCAGATCCCCGCAGCGCTGGTGGCCAGCGCTGTTTCCCAGCCCGGCCAGGACCGTCCTCGCGTTCTGGTGGTGCTCGACGACGACCCCACAGGCACGCAGTCCGTGGCAGACCTGCCCGTGCTCACCCGCTGGGACGAGGCCGACTTCGCCTGGGCGTTCGCCCACATCGCGGAGAGCAACTGCGGCCCGGCCGTGTACGTCCTCACGAACACGCGCAGCCTTGACCCGGCAGAGGCTGCCGCCCGGAACGAGGCAGTGGTCCGGAATGCCTTGGCCGCCGCGGCTCAGCACGGCAAGAACGGTGCACCCCTGGAGCTCGGGTTTGTGAGCCGCAGCGACTCCACCCTCCGCGGTCACTACCCGCTGGAACCTGACGTCATCGCGGCCACCGTGAAGACGGTCAGCGGCGAAACCACCGACGGTGTGGTGCTGGTTCCGGCGTTTCCCGACGCTGGCCGCGTCACCATCGGCGGCATCCACTTCATGCGCGACGCAGCCGGCACCCTGACGCCCGTCTCCGAGACAGAATTCGCCCAGGACGCCAGCTTCGGCTTCAGCACCTCGGTGATGAAGGACTACGTCGCCGAAAAATCCTCCGGCCGCTTCCCCGCCAGCTCCGTGATCGTCCTGGACCTCACCATCATCCGCGCCGGCGCAGTTGAGGGTGGCAACGACCCCGCAGCCTCCGCGAAGGCCATCGCGGACGCGATCGACGCCGCCGCCAACTCAACCCCCATCGTGGCGGACATCGTCACCGAAAACGACCTCCGCGCTCTCGCCCTGGGCCTTGAGGAAGCCGAGCGGCGCGGCAAGAAACTGCTGTACCGCGTGGGCCCGCCGTTCGTCAGGGCCCGCCTCGGCCAAGAGATCCGCACCGAACTCAGCGGCGCCGAAGCGTACGCCGGGCACGCACCCTCCCCAGCAGGCGGGCTGATCGTGGTGGGCTCCCACGTTGGCGTCACCACCCGCCAACTCAAAGCCCTCACCGAACAGCACAGCGCCGCCCGGATCGTGGAAATCGACGTCGAAAAGCTCCTGGCCGACCCCGCAGCAGCCGAAACCTACCTCGAAACGGTGGTGACCGACGTCGTCACCGCCCTGCACGACGGTGACGTCATCGTCCACACGAGCCGCCTCCTCATCAAAACGGACGACGCCGCCGCAAGCCTCCGCATTGCCCGCACCGTCTCCGCCGCAGTCGTCGCCGTGGTCAACCGGACGCTGAAAACCTTCCCGCCGCGCTTCGTGATCGCCAAGGGCGGCATCACCTCCTCCGACGTTGCCGCCCACGGCCTGGAAATCCGGCATGCCATTGTCCGTGGCCCCATGCTGCCGGGCATCGTCTCGCTCTGGGAACCAGTCGACGGTCCGGCCCAAGGCATCCCCTACATCGTCTTCGCCGGCAACGTGGGCGACGACGAATCCCTCGCCCAGGTCACCCGCAAACTCAGCAACACCTTTTAGTCCCCGCTGGCTCCCAACCCTCGCAAGCTCGGGCCCAGCCACCGCTCCCAACCGCCCCCCCAATTCGATGGAGAACATCATGACCAGCACTTACACCGTCACCGTCCTGGGCCTGGGCGCCATGGGCCTGCCCATGGCCACCCGCCTCGCCAGCCAGCTCACCGTCCACGGGTTCGACATCGCCGAACCGCGCCTGCAACTTGCCGCTGACGCCGGCATTGCCACGTTCGGCACCGCCCGCGAGGCCGCAAAAGGCGCCGACGCCGTCCTGCTCGCCGTCCGTAACGGCGAACAGCTCAATGACGTCTTGTTCGGCGATCAGGGCGTCGCGGCGGTCCTGGAGCCGGGCGCCGTCGTGATCCTGGGCAGCACGGTGGGAACCGATGCCATCCCCGCCACGGTCGAAAAGCTGGCCGCGTTCGGTGTTGACCTCGTCGATGCGCCGCTCTCCGGCGGACCGAAGCGCGCCGGCGAAGGCGACCTCCTGATCGTGGTGGGCGCCTCGCCCGAGGCCCGCGCCAAGGCCGCCCCCGCGCTGGAACTGCTTGCCTCCACCCTGACGGTGGTGGGTGACAAGCCCGGTGACGGGCAGGCCCTGAAGACGGTAAACCAGCTCCTGTGCGGCGTGCACATCGCCGCCGCCGCCGAGGCATTGGCACTGGCAGACGCACTCGGCCTGGACCAGGCCAAGACCCTGGCAGCGCTCGAAGCCGGCGCTGCAGGATCGTTCATGCTGTCCAACCGCGGCCCGCGCATCCTTGAGGCCTACGACCAGGACGGCGCCGAGGTGCTGTCCCGGCTGGACATCTTCGTCAAGGACATGGGAATCGTGGGCAAGGCGACCCGGGCCGCCGGCCTGGCCGCACCCGTGGCGGCTGCCGCGGAACAGCTCTACCTGCTCGGCCAGGCCCAAGGCCTCGCCGCCTCAGATGACTCAGCTGTCATCAAGGTCGTGGCACCCACCAAACGCACGAAGTAGCCAGCCGCCCGCACTACCTACGACGACGGCGTACCCCCGTTCCGCCGTCGTCGTACCCCAGCAGTACCCCAGCAGTGCCCGAAAATAGCAAACACCTTCTGGAAGACTGGCTGGTCATAGGAGACCCCTCGTGAATGAATTGATGAATCCGCTGATCCTGCGGGCGGCCGACGCCCCCGCCATCAAGCCGGCGGTGGAGCTTGGTACGCCGCTGCTGCTGACCATCGCCGCGCTGGGCATCATTGTTCTGCTGGTGATGATCATCCGCTTCAAGATCCAGGCCTTCGTGGCCCTGCTGACGGTCAGCATCATGGTAGCCATCGCCGCCCAGATCCCGCTCAAGGACGTGTTCACCGTGGTGGCCAACGGTGTGGGCAGCACCATGGGCAAGGTGGCGCTGCTGATTGCCCTCGGTGCCATCCTGGGCCGGATGATCGAAGTGTCGGGCGGCGTGCAGTCACTCGCTGCGCACTTCACCGACAAGCTTGGCGCCAAGCGCGTAGCCGTGGCGCTCACCGCCGTTGGCTTCCTGGTGGCCATTCCGGTGTTCTTCGAGGTGGGCGTGATCGTTCTGGTGCCCATCGTGTACGCCTTCGCCAAGATCGCCAACGTCCACCCGGTCAAGTTCGGCCTGCCCATGGCGGGCATCATGCTGGCCATCCACGTGGCTGTCCCGCCGCACCCCGGAATTGTTGCCGGTGCCGGCGTTTTCGGCGCCGACATTGGCCTGATCACGCTCATCTCACTCATCATCTGCGTCCCGCTCGGTTTCCTGTCCTACTGGGTTGCCAGCATCATGAACCGCAAGGAATACGAACTGCTCCCAGGCGTGAAGGCCCAGGTCGACGAATTTGGCTCGGACACGCTTGCTGACGTTTCCGGGGGTTCCGCTCTCCGCACCCAGACCATCGCCCCGCCGCGGCCCGGCCTGATTATCTTCCTGATCGCCGCCCCCATTGTGCAGATCCTGATTGGCACCGTAGGCACGCTCACCATCCCCAAGGACAACTCCTGGTACGGCCTGGCCGCGTTCATTGGCAACCCCTTCTTCGCGCTCCCGGTTGCTGTGGCGCTCTCCTTCTTCCTGCTGGCGGTCCGCCGCAACTGGTCGCTGAAAGAAACGGGCGAAGTTTTCGAAGGCGCACTGCCTCCCATCGCCTCAATCCTCATGGTGGTTGCTGCAGGTGGCGTGTTTGGTGAAGTCCTCCGCACCTCAGGAATCGGCGCCGCCCTCTCGCAGACCCTTGATCACTTGGGCCTGCCGGTCATTGCGCTCGGCTTCGTCATTTCGTTGGCGTTGCGGGCAGCCCAGGGCTCGGCCACAGTGGCAATCGTGACCACCACCGGCCTGCTTACCTCCGCCGTCATGGAAGGCGGCTACACCCCGGCCCAGATCGCGGTAATCGTGATCGCCATTGGCTTCGGCGCACTCGGCCTCTCCCATGTGACCGACGCCGGCTTCTGGACTGTGGTGCGGTACTACGGCCTCACCGTCTCCGACGGCCTGCGGACCTGGACCGTCCTCACCACCATCCTGGGCCTGGCCGGGTTCGCCCTGACCTTCGTGGCCTGGATCATCGTCGGAGGCCTGAGCGTCTGATGCGCACCCGACTCGACCACCTGGTCACCTCAGCACTGCAGCAACGCTCCGCCGTCCCGGCGTTCACCTGCTACGACTTCACCACCGCGCTCGCCGTGGTGGGCGCAGCCGAGGACGCTGGCCGCGGCGTCATCCTGCTGGTGGCACCCAAAACCGCCGCCACGCCTAACGGCCTCCGGCTCATCGCGGCGCTGCGCACCCTGGCGGACGCGGCCGCTGTGCCCGTGGCTGTGCAACTTGATCACGCAAGCAACCTTGCCGTGATGTCCGACGCCGTCACCGCGGGGGCGGATTCGGTCCTCGCCGACGGTTCGTCCCTGCCGTACGCCGACAACATCGCCTTGGTGGTGGCGGCCCGCGAGCTGTTGGGGCCGGACGTGGTCCTCGAAGCGGAGCTGGGCGGTTTGGCTGGCGATGAGGACCGGGCCTTCGGTGCTTCTGGTGCTGGTGCTGGTGCTGGTGTCGACGTTGCGGGGCTCACGGACTCCGCCCAGGTGGAAGACTTCGTCTCCCGCACGGGCGCGCAACTCCTGGCAGTGGCTGTGGGTAACGTGCATGGCAAGTACAAGGGCGAGCCGCAGCTGCGGTGGGACGTGTTGCAGGACATTGCGGTGCGCACCCACATCCCCCTGGTCCTCCACGGCGCATCCGGGATCCCGGCCGCTGAGCTGGTGAAGGCCGCCGCCATGAACGTGGGCAAGGTCAATTTCAACACCGAGCTCCGGACTGGCGTCTTGGCCACCCTCCAGGAGCATCTCCCGTCCCGCCGGCTCGACGGCGAAAACCTGCAAGCCCTTTTGGTGGACTGGAACCGCTCGGCCGGGACGTTCGCCGCCAGCGCGCTGGGGATGCTGACGCGCTGAGGTGCTTTGGGAGACTAGGATCAAGCCATGATCCTGGTCTCCCTCATCTTTGTCTTCCTCGCCGCGGCGTTGCACGTCTTCATCTTCACCTTGGAGTCAGTCAACTGGACCCAGCCCGCCACCTGGAAACTGTTCGGACTTTCCTCGCAGGCTGAAGCAGAAACCACCAAGTCGTTGGCCTACAACCAGGGGTTCTATAACCTCTTCCTCGCGGTCGGCGCGTTTATCGGCCTGGGGCTGGTGGCTTTTGGTACTTCTGGTTCCGCCCAGCACGTTGCCGGCTGGACCCTGATCTTCACCTGCTGCGGATCCATGCTGCTGGCGGCCCTGGTCTTGGCCTTGAGTGGGCGGAAGAATCTCCGGCCCGCCGTGACGCAGGGCGTTACCCCGCTGATCGCCGTCGTACTCGGCCTGATTGCCGTAGCCGCCTAAGTACTTTCCCTGCGGGGGCCGCGCCGGTTGCCTGCCCTGATCCGTTTCGGTTGAGCATTGCCACCGGCGCCGAGTAGTGCCAGTGTCGAAGCATGACCGAGAACACCATGTCCACAGAAGACACGTACGCGCCGGACGTTACGCTGGGCAGGAACGACGCTGAGCACTGCTACGAACTCCACGTGGGCGACCAGCTTGCCGTCCAGGCCGTCTTCGAGGACCAGCCCGGCCATGTGGATTTTGTCAGGACCGAGACCACGCCCGGTTTCGAGGGTCGCGGCTTAGGGAAGGTGTTGGCGCACTTCGCGCTGGACGATGTGGTGGCCATGGGCAAACGCATCGTGCCGCATTGCCCGTTCATTGCGGGGTACGTCCGCAAACACGAGCTCTACACGCAGTTCGTGGACTGGCCCGAGGCGTAGCTGGGGCGGCTCCTGGTGCCATCTGTATGGAGCAGTTAGCCTTCGTCCACTTCGGTCAAAAACGACCCTTACTGACTTGCACCGAAGCCCACCGATGTCATTTTCCATACTCGCCTGCACTGCGGGCCGCCTGTTTTCGCGGTTGTGCAGGCGAGTATTGAGCACTGGTTTTTCCGTACTCCTCTGCACTAATGTCGTTGTTGCTTACTACTCCTCTGCACACCAAGGGAGGTAGCGGAGTGGATGCAGAATCTACGCACATTCGTGAGCCCGGCACGTTGACCATGTCAGATGCTCTCTGGGGCCGGACGAAGTCAATTTCGGCGGTGATCACGCCCTTGGCAACGCACGCGGTCGTCGGCAGGGCGGCAGTTGATGCGGCCGCCTTGGGGTTGGGCATATCGCGCCGCCAGGTCTACGTGCTGATCAAACGCCATCGCGACGGGTCTGGGTTGCTGACGGATTTGGCCCCGGGCCGCTCCTCCGGAGGGAAAGGAACCGCGCGTCTGTTAGACGATGTCGAGGACCTCGTCCGCGAGATCGTGCGGAAGCAGTTCCTGACCCGGCAGAAGCGGACCTTGGCGGCGGTGTATCGCGACATCGCTGCAGCGTGCCGCGCACGACAGCTCCCGGTCCCGGCCCGAAACACGGTGGAGCGGCGAATCCGGGCGCTGAATCCAGTTGAGGTAGGCCGGCGCAGGGGTGGCCCCAATGCGGTGCGGCCGTTGCAGTCTGCCGGCGACGAGGTGCCGGCGATCAGCACAATTTTGGAACAGGTGCAGATCGATCACACGGTCATCGACGTCATTGTCGTGGACGAACGGGAGCGCCAACCGATCGGCCGCCCGTATCTGACTGTAGCGATCGATGTCTACAGCCGATGCATTATTGGCATGGTCGTGACCCTGGAGGCGCCCTCGGCAGTGTCGGTCGGGCTGTGCCTGGCGCATGCCGGCACTGACAAAAGGCCATGGCTTGAAAGTTTGGGTATTGAGGCGCAGTGGCCCATGAGCGGGAAGCCGAGACAGCTGCACCTGGATGACGCCAGCGAATTCAAGAGCGAGGCGCTCCGGCGAGGATGCGAGCAACATGGTATCAAGCTTGCCTACCGCCCGCCGGGCCGGCCTCACTATGGCGGGATCGTGGAACGGGTGATCGGCACCGCAATGCAGCAAATCCACGAACTTCCCGGAACCACCTTTTCCAATCCCGTCGAACGGGGCCGGTATGACTCGGACCGGAAGTCGGCGCTTACGCTGCGCGAGCTGGAGAAATGGATGGCCCTGGCCGTGACCAGCTACCACGGCACCGTCCACAGCACCTTGGGGCAGACGCCCACCGGTCGGTGGGCAGAAGGAGTGGCGGCCACGGGGCTGCCGGCGGTTGCCTCGAACCCGACAGCGTTCCTGGTCGACTTCCTTCCCGTCGTGCGGCGTACCCTGACGAGGACGGGCTTCGTCATCGACCATGTCCACTACTTCTCCAATGCGCTGAAACCTTGGATCAGCCGGCGCGGAACGCTTGGGCCGTTCCTCATCCGTCGGGACCCCAGGGACATCAGCAGAATCTGGGTGTTGGAACCAAAGGGGGCTCACTATGTAGAGGTCCCTTACCGGACGATGGCTAACCCCTCTGTGAGCCTGTGGGAGCACCGGCACGCCCTGGCGCGACTACACGAGCGCGGCGTAGCGCAAGTGGATGAGGTGGCGTTGTTCCGTACCATCGAGCAAATGCGGGAGATCGCAAACACTGCCTCGAGGACTACCAAGCGCATGCGCCGCGACGCCGAGCGCCGCAATGCAGTGACGACGCGGCATTCGAAGACACCATCCCCATTACTCCCGCCGGAAGCCCCTGCTGAGCAGGCACCGGACACAGCCGCGGATGCGGCCGCGGTGCCGCTATTCGATCAGATTGAGCAGTGGTGACCTTGCCTGAGTACGAGGCAGCGGAGTTGTCCCACCTGCACCCGAGTGTGCGGGACACGGCACGGTTGCCTGCAAACGAGCGGGTTGAATTGATCCGGGCCGACCGGTGGATCGGCTACCCGCGCGCGGTGGAAGCGGTGGCCCGTCTGGAGTCCCTGCTGTGCTGGCCGGACAAACAGCGCATGCCGAACCTGTTGCTGATCGGGCCGACGAACAACGGCAAGTCGATGATCGTGGAAAAGTTCCGCCGGGGACACCCGGCCGTGGCCGAGCCAGAGCGGGAACGCATTCCAGTATTGTGCGTGCAGATGCCGTCGGAGCCTTCCGTGCTGCGTTTCTACATCGCGCTCCTGGCGGCGCTTGGGGCACCTCTTCAACCACGCCGGCGTCTGGCTGACGTGGAGCAGATCTCGCTGAAACTGCTGCGTTTAACGGGAGTGCGCATGCTGGTCATCGACGAGCTGCACAATGTCCTCGCCGGGCAGGGCAATAGCCGTCGGGAGTTCCTCAATCTTCTGCGGTTCCTGGGCAACGAGCTGCGCATCCCGATCGTCGGCGTCGGAACACGGGAGGCGTATCTTGCGGTCAGATCCGATGATCAGTTGGAGAACCGGTTCGAACCGATCGTCCTTCCCTTGTGGATTACGGGTGCGGACACCCTGTCGTTGTTGGCCAGCTTCGCCGCTGCTCTGCCGCTGCAGCGCCCCTCGGAGATCGCTACTCCCGATATGGCGCAGTATTTGCTCGCCCGGAGCGAGGGAACGATTGGCGAACTCGCCCGGCTCTTGACGACCGCGGCGATCGCCGCCGTGGAAAGCGGTGAAGAGTGCATTAATCGCCGCACCCTGGTCATGGCCGACTACGCAGGACCCGCGGAACGGCGGCGCTTGTTCGAACGCGAACTGATGTGAGACCGCCTGAACGCTGGCCCCTGCACCCGGCGCCGGTAGAAACGGAGTCGTTGTCCTCCTGGCTGCGGCGGACGGCCGCCAGCTACGACATGTACTCCTATGAGCTGCTCGAACACGGGCTCGGTCACCGGGAACTCAACGACGCGGAGCTGGATCTGAACCCGCCGCCTCACCTGCTCGACGAGCTCGCCAAACGCACCGGTCTCGACCACCACCACGTACATACCATGACCATGACCGGATGGGTGCCATGGCTCTTCGACAGCCTCGCACCCGCCCCCGACAATTACGAAACCTATGTGCACCAACTCTCGGTGCTCCTGCCACCGAAGCGGCGCCAAATCTACACACCGGGGAAGTGGTTGCCGTGGCTCCCGGAAGCCGGGGCAAAGCGGGCATGCCGCGAATGCCTGGAGTCCGGCCCGAAGATACTGCTGTTCTGGCAATTGCCGCTCATGGCCAGCTGCCCGGTACACGGGCGCCGGCTGGAGTCCTATGAAGGACACCCGGCGGACTACATCCTGTGGGCAACTCCCGCCGATGACCAGCGGGAGCTCCCCAAGTCATCGACCCTGATGGACCGGCGCACCTGGCAGGCGATAACAACAGGATCCGTGGACCTTCCCCGGCGCTCGGTTCATGCCGGGGTCTGGTTCCGGCTGCTGCGGACCCTGCTGGACGAGCTCAGCACGGCCCGGGGGAGATACGGCCGGCAACTGGAGGACGTGCGCCGGGTCTGGGACCGCTGCGGCCATCCGTTCCGTGCAGGCCTGCATTCATGGCAACCGTTCGAGACCCTCGACTGGACCAGACAGCAGCAACTGCTCGAAGCCGCTGCCGCCGCGATGGAAATGATCGAGGACGGCTCGCTGACCGCCCTGGGTACCTCTGCGCACCTTCTGCGTCCCGAACCGAATGCCCCGATCAGCGACGGAACCCCGCCCGGATCCTTGACAGGCACCGCCGGCGCGCAGAAGCAGCCGACACTGGACGAGCTCTGGAACCAGGTGACGGCTACCTTGGACTTATGCATCGCAGCAGCCAAAAAGGATCCCGTGGTCGCGAAGCACCTCTTCGACTTCGCACGCTACGGGTGCCGCAATGAAGAATCTGTGCGCGGTCTTAGGGACACCTTCGCCGAGCTTCAGATACCCCTCGACTTTCTGTCACAAACACAAGGAGATAGACCCTTTGCCTGACGTAGAATAAGTAACGGGATAAGTGACATATTCCGATTTCGAACCGGACTGAAATCCCGATGTCACTTAAACGAACGTATAAATGACAGAGGAGAACTGCCGTGCTCGTCGGATACATGCGTGTCTCCAAAGCCGACGGATCCCAGACCACTAACCTGCAGCGCGACGCACTCCTGGCTGCCGGCGTTGGTACGGAGTCCTTCTATGAGGACAGGGCATCCGGGAAGAAGGACGACCGGCCCCAGCTGGCCGCGTGCCTGAAAGCTCTGCGTCACGGCGATACCTTGGTCGTCTGGAAACTTGACCGACTCGGCCGGGACCTGCGGCACCTGGTCAACATCGTCCACGACCTGACCGAACGCGGCATCGGATTGAAGGTCCTCACCGGCCAGGGCGCCGCCATCGACACCACCACTGCCTCCGGCAAGCTGGTTTTCGGCATCTTCGCTGCCCTCGCCGAGTTCGAACGCGAACTCATCTCAGAACGCACCCTCGCGGGCCTGGCCGCCGCCCGCGCCCGGCCGCAAGGGGGGACGCCCCTACAAAATGACAGCAGCCAAGGTCCGTCTCGCCATGGCATCGATGGGCAAGCCCGGCACTAAAGTCAGCGAACTCTGTGCCGAACTTGGTATCACCCGCCAGACCCTGTATCGGCACGTATCACCCACAGGTGAGCTTCGTCCTGACGGAGAGAGGCTTCTTTCTTCCTAACTGTCTTTTTCAGTTCACTGGCTTGGTGGCAGTGTGCCCAGGGCTCGTCTTAGGTTGGCCACAGCCACGGTCATGTGATCTTTCATGGCCTGTCGTGCTGCGGGTTGGTCCTGAGCTTTGATGGCCTCGAGTATGGGCAAGTGAAGAGCGAGGGAGTCGCAGAGGTTTACATCGCTGCTGAGCACTTTGTCCGTCCATGACTGCATGAGGCTTCGAATGTTCAGGATGACACCTTCGAGTACGGGATTACCGCTTGCTTTGGCGATTGAGAGGTGAAAGGCGATGTCGGCCGCTGCGTACCGGGCGGAGTCGCCTCTTGCGGCCGCGTCTTGCATGAAGGCATAGTGCTGCTCTATCCGAATGAGATCTTCCGGGGTTGCCGTTCCTGCCGCCATTTCAACGAGTGTTGTTTCCAAAACAGAGCGGGCTTCGATCAGGGCCTCAATCGAGTGATCGCCCAGGAATAGACCCCATTCAACGATCTTTGGTAGCAGGTTGGATGTTTTGTTGGTCAGGAAGGTTCCATCGCCTTGTCGGATTTCGAGGAATCCAAGGATATTCAAGAGTTTCAGAGCTTCGCGCAGGACGTTGCGTCCAACTCCAAGTTGCTCTGCGAGTTGGCGTTCTCCGGGTAGTCGTTGGCCAGGCAGGATATCGCTGTGAGCCAGGAATGCCAGCAGTTTTTGGGTCAGGTCGATGCTGGTTCCGCTGCGGCTGGGAGGTTCCGGTTCGACTTCCTGTGACGTGATACGCAGGTGGTTGTAGCTTGATGGGGCGAGCCGGCGGGTCTTGGCGGTCGAGTTAGCCATTTAGTACCCCCCTCCTGTCTGTGTTGTGGCCGCGCTGCTGAGACGGGTGGTTTCTATCCTGTCCTGCGCGGCGTTTCTTAGGAAGGAAACATCGTTTCCCGGCGTGACCAGGTCAAATCCTGCATCAGCTAATTTACGTGCCTCGGTTCCGTTACCGCAAAAGATCCCGGCTGCCAGTCCGTGGTGGTGGGCGCGTTCTGCCACGGTGCAGGCAATGTCGAAGATCTCAGCTGAGATGGGCCCGCCTGCGTGAAGGCCGAGGTCCAGGGCAAGATCGTTGGGTCCCACGTATACCCCGTACAGGCCCTCGGTGGAAAGTATTGCGTCCAGGTTCTTCAGTGCTTGGGAGGACTCGATCATCGCCCACGGCATGATCGTCTCCATAGAGGCTGTCAAGTAGTCCTGGCCTCCATAGAGCAGGCCTCGGGAAGGGCCGAATGACCGGCGGCCGAACGGAGGGTAGAAGCAGGCTGCTACAAGTTCCTGGGCCAGTTCTGCGGTATCCGTTGACGGAGCGATAATGCCGTAAGCGCCGGCGTCAAGGAGCCAGCCGATTTCCGGCGAGTTCAAAGATGAGGGACGGACCATTGGTGTTGCCGGGCCAGCGGAGACTGCCTGGAGCATTTGCACGATGCCTTCGCGTCCCAGCATCCCGTGTTGAGCGTCGATGGTGACGCTGTCGAAGCCAGCATGGGATAGCACCTCGGCTGCGTAGGTGCTATTCAGAGACATCCATGCGTTGACTGCGGTGTTACCGGCGCTGATGTGCTCGCGAAGGGCGTTTTTTCTCATTTTGTGTCTCTTCTGTGGCGGTACAGGGAAGGGGTCCGGCGGCGGCTTACGCGCCGCCGGACCTTGGGGTTGGTTTAGTCGTCCTCTGTCATCATGGCGAGGAGGAATGTTGGTGCTATGTAGCCGTCAGCGTCGCGGGAGAGGCCTTTGTCCTTGACGTCGCGCCATACTTCTTCTGACCAGTGCAGTCGGACTCTGGCGTCACCACCGTTGACGACGACGAGTTCGCCGAATTCTTCCCCGTCACTGGTCTCCTCGACCTGGAAACGCCGCCAGGCGTTCTGAGGGATGGAGAGGGTGTCCTCTGGGTGCAGAGTGACACTGACTTCCTCGGTCCCATCATTCAGTGTCACGGTCCAGATACCGCTCTTGATGATCAGGACCTGTGTTTCTTTGTGCCAGTGCTTGAGCATGCCTTCGCCCTGGCGTGCCCGCAGCCAGGCGACGTTGAAGGAATGCGGGTTGGAGACCCGCGGGGCCAAGTCGCGGTCCTCGGACATGCCGTAGCCGATGACCGAGGCAAGCTGTGCGTTGCCGCCGGGAAGCCCAGTGCAGAGGAAGGGGTGTTCGGAGTAGACGAGGTCTTCCTTAGAAGTGATGCGTTGCCGCATCTCCTCGGGACTGTAGTTCCGCAGGCTTTCGACCATGTCACGCGGCATGGGACGGATGAGTTCGCCTTCTTCGGGGAGGGGATCTCCGGCGACGGTGTCAATGAGCCTGTTATCGGAGGTCAGGTAGAGCCCGTGTCCTTCTGCTTCTTCGAGAACCGAGGGACCCCAGATGATCCCGCCTGTGTCGGATTGGCCAAGAGCGGTGAAGAGCCAGCCGTCATCAACACCTTCGTTGGTGAAACCCCGGAAGATCCAGGTCGGGACGGTGATGATGTCCCCTTCGTGGGACACGTATTCGCCGCCTTTTCCATCGCGTCCCCAGCGGAACCGCCAGGTGCCGCGGAAGTTGAAAAACACTTCAGCCGTGAAGTGCATGTGCAGGGAGTTGGTCACACCGTTAGGCATGGCCGCGGCGCCGATGTTGTATCCGTGGTCTTCCTGGAGGTTGATGACCTGCCCGGAGTTCTGGGAAACGCCGTTGCCGATCAAGGCGTAGTTTTCCTTCTTGTCAGACCCCGGAGTGCGGCAGTCAATGAATGCGGCATTGCAGGAGACAAGTTCTGGCCGGCGGATGGTGCGCCTCTTGAGCTCGTTTGAGCTGATGACTGGGTTCTGAATCATAGTGCTACTTTCTCTGTTCGTGATGGAGATGGGGTCAGTTGGTGGTCGCGGAAACTCTCCTGCAGCCAGCGCGTAAGTTGTGAGGCCACTTTCTCCGGCGTGGTCAGGGGGGCCATGTGTGAGACGCCGTGGATGACTTCGTTCCGTCCTTTGCGGGCGTAGAAGGCTGTTTCCGTCGCGATTGGTAGGGGGATCAGCTGGTCTTCTGCGGCAACGACCGAAAGCACCGGACCTTCAAATTCCCTAAGCCCGGGCCGCTCATCGACCCGGCTTTTTTGAATGCCGAGCTGATTAATCAGCCCTTGTGGGCCCGTCTCGGTAACCATGGCACGGCAGATACCAGTGACCGAAGCGAGCTCGTTCGGTGAAAGGAATCTTTCGCCGCCGACCAAACGCTCAACGATCCCATTGACGCGTTCTTCGACCAATCCGTGGGTCGCTGCTTCGGTTTCCTCGTGCCAAAGCTGCTGTTGATCCAGGCGGGGAGGGTTTGGATTCGAGCACAACAGAGCCATTCCCGCTACCAATTCCGGGTGAGCGCGTGCTGTTGCCATGGCCACGGTTCCTCCCAGGGAGTGGCCTACTAGCACTGCCGGTTCGGTGATCGATCTCGCAAGGGAAGCAACCGCCGCTGTTAGCGAAGATTCCCCTGCCACGTGGGTACTGATCCGGGTTCCGGGCAAAGTCCGCTGCAGTTCCGCCTGAAGAGGGGCGAACATCGCGGCGGTGCACTGCATCCCGGGAATCATGATCAAAGGAGGTGTGGTGCCCGACATCACGCGCCCTGAACCTCGGTGTTCAACTCCGGGTTGTAGTCGTCGTGGGCGAGGTCTTTGCGGAAGGTTTCCTTGTAGTACCGCAGGACCACGATCAGTGAAATCACCGAGATGGCGCACACGTAGAGTGCGACTGACATGATGGTTCCGGTGGCCCCAACGAGCGCGGTGGCAATGAAGGGCGAAGTGCCTGCGAAGATGCAGAAGGCCAGGTTGAAGGCGATGGACCCAGCTGTGTACCGCATCCGGGTGGGAAACATTTCGGCCAAGCATACGGTCACGCTGACAGCAATGAAGAAGATGGGAATCAAGTAGAGAAGCTGACCGATAACCGCGCTTTCGAAGGTCCGCGCACTGATGATCAGGAACGCGACCGGGACCACTGCCAACGGTGTGATGCATCCGGCGACCAACATCTTTTTGCGTCCGATACGGTCCGACAGACGTCCTGAGAAATAAAGCAGGGGAAGAAGCACGAGCAATGCGATGCTGGTTGAGGCCACCGACAAACCCAGGCTTAATGGAGTACCGCCCTGGGTCTTGCTCTGCAGGTACGCCGGAATGTAGGCGGTCCAAGTGTATGAGAGAACGGCATTGGTCATAGCGAAGCCCGAGAAAATCAGGATCGGCTTCCACTGCGTCCGCAGAGTTTGACCGATAGTCGTCGCAGGCATCTCCTCCGACAGAAGCTTCGCTGCCTCCTGGAGTTCCTGCTGGCGCCGGAACTCAGGGGTGTCCTGGACATTCTTGCGGAGATAGAAACCCGCGATCGTTAACGGCAGGGCGATGAGAAAGGGAACACGCCACCCCCAATCCAACATTGCCTGCTGCCCGATAAGCGACGAAAGACCGAATGCCAAACCAGTACCGGTGAGAAGGCCCGCAAAAACGGAAATGGAAACGAAGGACGTGTACCGTGCACGGCGGTCCTTCGGACCATACTCCACCACGAAAGACACAGCCCCGGCGTACTCCCCGCCTGCGGCAAGACCCTGGCCCATACGCAGAGTCAAGAGAAGAATCGGCGCCCACATGCCAATAACTGCATAGGTGGGAAGGAAGCCGATCGCGGCCGTAAGGAATCCCATGATGATGATCGTGAGCGAGAGGATGCTCTTGCGGCCAACCCGGTCACCCAATCGACCGAAAATGAATCCGCCCAGAGGACGGATCAGAAAGCCCAAAGCAAGTCCGGCAAAAACACTCAACTGGCCAACCAAGGGGTTATCTGACGGAAAGAACACCTGGGCGAGCACCGCACTCATCGCCGCGTACGCACCAAACTCATACTGCTCGGTGTAGTTTCCAATCACGCCGGCGAGGACTGCCTTACGCAGCTTCCTCGGGCTCGTCTGCGCCGGCACCGTTGCCACGCCTGCAGGTAAAGCACTCATCATCGAGAATCCTTGAATCGGGAGAAGGGATATGGGCCCCGCTGTTCCCACGGGGCGATGGATCGAATGTATCCCGACTCACGTTGATAGGTCGACCGGTACGCCTATAGCGTTACCAATTCGTTATATACTATTTGAATGCCGGAGTGGGAATGGCGAGGATCCGGCCGGAGTACGCCCCGGCCGACCCTGGGGACTTCCGGTTTATGTTCAGCAGACCTAAAATTTTCCCGGGTTCTGCGAGCAAAGAGCTGGGAAGGTAGTGGATGCCCAGCAAGGGATCACCCAACGGGCTGAGGGGCTGTGCACGCGACTTTGGACATTCTGTGCAGTCGACTTCGAAAACTGACAACCGATGCCTTGGGGGAGTTGGCCGCTCAGGCGCGTCAAAACTTGAGTCCGGTATCAAAGGTGGTCAAGGGGCGTGGGGGAGCGTTATTGAGTGCCTGGTTGGGGTGGTCTCCAGGCTGAAGTTGGGCTCGAGTTTCAACTTGAGTGCTATCTAGTGCTTGGTCAACCTGGTGTCGTATCCGTGTTTTGAATAGCACCCTTGCCGGCTGTATGAGTCAATGGACATGACCTTGCTCAAGGTGCGTTGGCTCCGGATGACCGCACCCATGTGGAGAGGGTGGCAGCCTGTTCGAGTCAGGCCGAGTCCGGGGGCCCTGTCAAAAGCAGGGCCCCAAGCCTCCCCCTCATTCCAGTTGTGCAGAGCGCAAGGAAATGGCCGTGTGAAACGTGTCCGTTAGACGATCCTCTACCGGTGGTCTCAGTTCTGCGGCAACTCGTCAGGAGTCCAGCTCGTGGTGAAACACCGCGCGTCCAGTCACCTTTGCCATCCACGCGCAGCTTTCCTCCTGACCTCCACACCTTCGAGTGCGCAGCCTCGTAGCTTGTTCCGGGACAAAAGGCAGATTTCTTCGGAGAGCAGCTCAGGGCGCCTCAGGTATAGAGCGGATTTACAGGAGACTTAGCTCTCGGATGAGATCATCAGCGCTTATTTCTCCGCCGGCTCACACGCTATTCGGGCACTGAACTAGAGCCACTACGGAGAGTTGCTTATGTCCATCTGTGGTGTACGGCAAGGCACGGATTTCCAACATTGAAGGCCAGCACCTATGTGCCGGCTTTTTTCTTGCTACGCCGGTGCCTGATTTGGTTTGACGTCAAGCTTTCCTACCGCGGAGATGACCTCTAGAACGTTCGCAAAGCGCTGGGATGTGTCATGAGAGGAGCATTTCTGGACGAGCTTTGCCGCTTCGCCGTGGCCAGAGAGGAGTGATTCTCGGCCGGAGAAGATGAACGAGAGTACGAACCCAACGGAGTACATCTCGTTCACGAGATCGTAGCTCCGCTGCGCACCCTCGACTCGCTCCAGCTGCGACTACACGCGCAGCCCCTCACGATCGTTTCCGAGCAGGTGACGATACGGGGTCACGCCTGGCTCCAGTTCGGGGATACGAACGTGCGGTGCGTCGTCCAGGTGAAGCGATGGACGGCCGACGCCGTGGGCGTCCAGGTGACGATCGACGGCGACAAGCTGCGGTGCTGGATATGGCAGGGCGCATGCCAGCGAATCTCGGACCCGACCGACGTCTGGTAGCCCTGCCGCAAACGATCGTCTACGGCGGAGCCGGGCACTATCCCGGCTCGATCGCTACACATTAACTCAAGGCGAGCCCCTTGACACGTGGTTCCTGGGGGCGTTCACTGTCTAGCGATGGGGCCGGCGTCGGAGAGGCCTTGCCAGAAAGACATCGAGCAACACAATCGGATCGGAGTAGACATGAAAGCAGTGGTGTACGAGGGACCCCGTCAGGTCAGCACGAAGGACGTCCCGGACGCGAAGATCGAGCGACCCACCGATGTCCTGGTCAGGGTAACGACGACGAACATCTGCGGCTCCGACCTCCACATGTACGAGGGGCGGACCTCCTTCGAAGTAGGCCGGACGTTCGGTCACGAGAACATGGGGGAGGTCATCGAAGTCGGTAGTGGCGTGGAGAAGGTCAGGGTCGGAGACCGGGTTGTGCTCCCGTTCAACATCTCGTGCGGATTCTGTAAGAACTGCGAACGCGGCCTGACCAACTACTGTCTCACCACCCAGCCCGAACCATCATTCGCCGGAGCGGCCTATGGGTTCGCCGACATGGGTCCCTATGGCGGTGGCCAAGCGGAGCTGCTCCGCGTGCCTTTCGGTGACCACAACGCGCTGCGCCTGGGCGAGGATGCGGAGGAGAGGGAGAACGATTACGTCATGCTCTCTGACATCTTCCCCACCGGCTACCACGCCACCGAGATGGCCGGCGTGATACCCGGCGACAGCGTTGTGATCGCTGGGGCGGGTCCGGTCGGATTGATGGCCGCCCTGTCCGCGATGATCAAGGGCGCAGCAAAGGTGATGGTGGTCGATCGCCACCCTGACCGGCTCGCGCTGGCCGAGCAGATCGGTGCGATTGCCATCGACGACTCCAAGGTCGACCCCGTGCAGGCTGTGCTGGACGAGACGATGGGGCTCGGAGCTGACCGTGGTTGCGAATGCGTGGGCTACCAGGCCCACGATCCCCAGGGCAACGAGGACACCGCCGCCACGCTGAACATGCTCATCAACTCGGTCCGCTTCACCGGAGGAATCGGCACCGTTGGCGTGTTCGTCCCCCAGGACCCGGGGGCCAAGGGCGAATTGGCCAAGCAGGGCAAGGCAGCTATCGACTTCGGCACACATTGGTTCAAGGGGCAGACCATGGGAAGCGGTCAAGCCCCGGTCAAGCGGTACAACCGCCAGCTGCGAGACTTGATCGCGGCCGGCAAGGCGACCCCTTCCTGGATCGTCTCCCACGAAATCTCGCTGGACCAAGCCGCCGATGCCTACAAGAACTTCGACGCCAGGTCCAAGGGTTGGACCAAGGTCCTCATCAAGCCCGGCATGTCAAACGGAAAGAAGGAAAACTGAGATGGCAGCAGGTCTCCAGGGCAAGAGGGTCGCGATCCTCGCCGCCGACGGAGTCGAACGCGTTGAGCTCGAGCAACCCCGCGAAGCACTGGAACGGGCCGGCGCTCAGACCGAGGTCCTCTCGATCCACGACGGCGAGATCAAGGCCCGTAAGAACGACCTGGATGAAGCGGGCACGTTCACCGTCGACGGGTTGGTCGCCGACGCCTCGGTGGGCGACTACGACGCCCTGCTGCTTCCCGGCGGCACGGTGAACCCCGACCAGCTCCGGGTCGACAAGGACGCCGTTTCCTTCGTCCGCGACTTCGTCGAGAGTGGCAAGCCCGTGGCGGCGATCTGTCACGGGCCTTGGACGTTGATCGAGGCTGGCGTGGTCGGAGGTCGCACCTTGACGTCCTTCCCGAGCATCCGCACGGATCTGCGCAATGCCGGTGCGGAGGTCGTTGACCAGGATGTCGTGGTCGACGGGAACCTGATCACCAGCCGCTCACCCGACGACCTGCCTGCGTTCTGCGATACGATCGTGGCGAAATTTGCGAGCAATTCGACCCAGGGAGAGGTGACGTCATGAGCGTGACGAAGGGACTGCTTGTCAGGCTGGAGGCCCTGCCCGGCAAGGAAGACGAGGTCCAGGAATTTCTCGGCATCGGGCGAGGGCTCGTCGAGGAGGAACCGGCCACCATCGCGTGGTTCGCGATCCGTCTCGGCCCATCCTCGTTCGGGATCTTCGACGTGTTCCCCGATGACGCCGGCCGCGACGCGCACCTGTCCGGCGCAGTTGCGATCGCTCTCGGCGAGCAGACGGGCAAACTGTTCAGCGAGCCTACGATCGAGAAATTGGACGTCCTGGCCTCTAAGCTCCCCGCCTGAGACCACGACCTCGTCGAGCGTGCCGCGGTCCGATTCTCACATCGCACAGCGGCACGCTCGTCACGATGGGGTCGCGGTGGTGGCTGCCTGCAGTGCGGCGGTGAGGTAGCCGCGGAAGCACCGACGCCCCTATCCGCGACGTGGGCGGGCGTACCAGCTGCAACCACGGTCCCGCTGGCGTCGCCCGCGCCGGGTTCAAGATCGATCACGTGATCGGCCACCGCGATAACGCGCATGTCCAGCTCCGCGGCGACGACCGTGTTGCCCGCATCGAGCAGCGGTTCGTCCTGGCTAGGGTTCCTCGCAGCGGCGGTCGAACAACGACCACCCACACTTCAATAGTCGGTACGACGCTAGGAACGGTTCCGCGACGTGCTCCAGACTTCCTGGAGCTTTTCCCTCGCCCACACCCGTGCGTCGCTCAGCCGGTCCGAAGGTTGTCCGCTGGAAGAGCGACCAACCAAGAACGTGAGCGTCAGCGCTCATCTCACGCCACAACCGCCGGGCGGCGTCGCGCGACGTCCGGTCCAGGAACGCGTGGTCAGCTGCGGCGCCGATGATCTCAGTGAGGTTGAGCGTCGCCGTTGTAGTCCGGATTGAGGTCACATCACCACGGCGTTCGGTCAGCCACCGTCGCTGATCGACGAGGCTTGCACGGTCCGCGGCGTCGAGTGGCGTGCTCTCGAGAAAGCCGTAGTACTTGTCCATCTGTGCGTACATCTCTGTGAGGACGGTCAGACCTCGCTCGCGCCGCACATTGCGATCCTCGGATTCCAAGATCCACACCGCTTGGGACGCGCCGACCAGGGCTCCTCGCAGCACAGTGAAATGTGACGAGGGATACAGCTGCTGCGCGTTGATCGCATCGAGCGCGAGGCGAAGGTGTTCACCCGCGGCTATGAGAGACAACCGTGCAAGCTGGCTGATCGCCATACGTTCAAAGATCTGGTCGTCGACTCCGAGCTCACTTCCGCGCTGGGGCTCCTCGACGCGATGAGCCCTGAGACGCCAGCGGTTAAGATCGGACGCTGTATCGAGTATCTGGATCAGAGCTGCTCGCTGGGCTGCGGTGAGGACCATGGTGGGCACGTTAGCAACGAGGATGTGCACCCACCGAAAACGAACGATTCCGCTACAACTGTCCGAACCGGCGCTCCGCCAGAGTGCGAGGCGGCGTGTCTTGTGCCGGAACCCAGTCCCGGATTCTACGTGCCCCCACTACTCCAGCTGGTCGAGTTTCGCTACGTTCTCCTCATGGGTCACCTCCTCGGGTACGCGCGCGTGTCCACCACCGCCCAGCGCGTCGCTGCAGATCGACGCGCTGGGCGCCGCTGGCTGCTACCGCGTGTTCGTCGACACCATGTCCGGGTCATTCCAGCACCGGCCCGAGCTCGACAAGCTCCTCGACCAGCTCCGCCCCGGCGACACTCTCGTCGTCTGGCGCCTCGACCGGCTCGGCCGGTCGATCCGGCACATCATTGATCAGCTGCACGCTCTCGCGGAGCGTGGGATCGGGTTCCGGTCCTTGCAGGAGACCATCGACACCACCTCTCCCGGCGGCCGGCTCGTCTTCCACGTCTTCGCCGCGCTGGCGGAGTTCAAACGGGACCTCATCAAGGAACGCACCAACGCCGGCCTCGCCGCCGCCCGAGCCCGAGGCCGCACCGGCGGACGACCATCTCGCCTCTCCGCGGACCAGGTGCGCACCGCACGACGGCTCTACGAGCAGCAGGACATGACCGTCGCGCAGATCGGCGACGTGCTCGGCGTCAGCCGCACCACCATCTACCGTGCACTCGCGAAGCACGCCGAGCCCGTCGCGGCGCGACGAACGGACGCGAGCTCCCTCAGATCCAACGCGTCCTGAAGATCAACTAGCTCGACGTCATCACCAACGACGTCGTCGAAGCCGCCCGCAGCACCCTCGTCATCGGCACCACCTAACCCGACACCGATCGCAGCGAAAACGACGACACAAAGCGAAGCTGCTCACAGGTCAGGTACGCTCCGGTCATGACTTCGTCTGATTCTTCACCCGCCGCCGACGCGCAGGTTCGGGTCTCGGGTGCTCGGGAGCACAACCTGCGGAATGTGGACCTCTCCGTTCCGCGGGACTCGTTAGTGGTGTTCACGGGTGTGTCGGGTTCCGGGAAGTCATCGTTGGCGTTTGGGACGCTGTACGCGGAGTCGCAGCGACGGTATTTGGAGTCGGTGGCGCCGTACGCTCGCCGTCTGATCGACCAGGCGGGCGTTCCCGATGTTGACTCCATCACCGGGATGCCGCCGGCCGTGGCGTTGCAGCAGCAGCGTGGAGGACGCAGTGCCCGGTCCACGGTGGGAAGCATCACCACGGTGTCCAGTCTCGTGCGGATGCTGTACTCCCGCGCCGGGGACTATCCGGATGGGCAGCCGATGCTCTACGCGGAGGATTTTTCTGCGAACACGGTGCAGGGGGCCTGCCCGGAGTGTCACGGCATTGGTCGTGTCTACGCGGTGCCCGAGGAGCGGATGGTGCCGGATCCGTCGCTCACGATCCGGGAGCGCGCGATCGCGTCCTGGCCGACGGCATGGCACGGACACCAGCTCCGCGACGTGTTGGTGGCCCTCGGCTATGACGTTGACGTGCCATGGAAAGATCTGCCACGAAAAGACCGGGACTGGATCCTTTACACGGATGAGACCCCGTTCGTTCCGGTCCACTCCCGGTTGACGCTTGCTGAGGCTCGCGCCGCGACCAAGGCCGGGGTCGAGCCGAGCTACTCGGGCACCTTCGTCGGAGCCCGCCGGTATGTGTTGGACACATTCGCGAACTCGAAGAGCGCGTCGATGAAGCGTCGCGTCGCGCAGTACCTCGACGCTGCCCTATGCCCGGTCTGTCATGGGAAGCGGCTGAAGCCTGAAGCGCTCTCGGTCACGTTCGAGGGCCTGGACATCGCGGAGTTCTCGCAGTTGCCGCTTCGAGAGCTTGCTGACATGCTCTCCGACGTTGTTGCGGGAGCGCAACAGGCCGAGACCGTTCCGAATGGTGCTGTGCTGCATGCCAATTCCCGTCGCGCAGCCACGGAGCAGCGCATCGCCGCCGGAGGGTCCGCGCACGCCGCCGCACCCGATGTGCGCCGCACCGCAAACCGTTCGCCGGAGAAGCGCGCCGCTGCGTCCCGGCTCGCTTCCGGGCTGATCGAGCGACTCCGCCCACTGACCGATCTTGGCCTCGGGTATCTGTCGTTAAGTCGAACCACCCCGACCCTGTCGGGTGGCGAGTTGCAACGAATCAGGCTCGCCACACAGCTCAGCTCCGACCTGTTCGGCGTCGTCTATGTCCTCGATGAACCATCCGCAGGCCTTCACCCACAAGACGTGACAGCGCTCTTGAAGATCCTCGACGGGCTCAAGAGAAGCGGAAACAGCCTGTTCGTCGTCGAACACTCCGTCGATGTCATGCGGCACGCGGACTGGCTCGTGGACATCGGCCCCGGCGCGGGCGAGCATGGCGGCCGCGTTCTCTACAGCGGCCCTACCGATGGGCTTGCCGACGTCAAGGACTCAGTAACACGCGGCTACCTCTTCGGTGGCAGTGGACTGCCCCCGCACACCCCTCGCGACCCGCGCGGGTGGCTCCACTTGAAGGACGTGACTCGTAACAACCTGCACGGCGTCTCCATCGACATTCCTATGGGTGTTTTCACCGCGGTCACCGGAGTCTCGGGTTCCGGCAAGTCGAGCTTGGTCAGCCAGGCCCTCCCGGCTCTCGTCGGTGACCGCCTCGGTCACAGCATTCCGGCGGAGGACGAACCGACCGGCGACGAGCTGCTCCTTGCCGATACCCCAGAGCGGCTCGACGGTGTCCTCGACGGCTCTCTCGAGGGGGCCCGGCGGGTTGTCAACATCGATCAACGACCCATCGGCCGAACCCCCCGATCGAACGTTGCAACATATACGGGCTTGTTCGACCACGTCCGTCGACGCTTCGCTGAGACGCCCGAGGCTCGCTCGCGTGGGTACAAGCCCGGCCGTTTCTCCTTCAATGTCTCCGGCGGCCGCTGCCCCACTTGTGAGGGCGAAGGGTCCGTGATGGTCGAGCTACTCTTCCTCCCATCCGTGTACACCGAATGCCCCGACTGTCACGGGACCCGGTACAAAGCCTCGACCCTCGAGATCACTTGGCGGGAGCGCACCATCGCTGACGTGCTCGCGATGAGCGTTGAGGAAGCCCACCCGTTCTTTGACGGTGAAGACGACATCACCCGCTCACTAGCTGCACTGTCAGACGTGGGTCTCGGATACTTGCGACTCGGACAACCGGCAACCGAGCTATCTGGAGGTGAGGCACAACGCGTGAAGCTCGCAAGCGAGCTACAGCGCGCACAACGAGGGGACACCTTGTATGTTCTCGACGAGCCCACTTCGGGCCTGCACTGCGCTGACGCTGACCGGCTCGTGACGCATCTGCAAACCCTCGTCGACGCAGGAAACACCGTCGTCGCGGTGGAACTTGACATGCGGGTGGTGGCAGCAGCCGACTACGTCATCGACCTCGGACCCGGCGCCGGCGATGATGGCGGCGCAGTCGTCGCCGCTGGAACTCCTGCACAAGTTGCCGAGAACGGCGTCGGCGCGTCCGCGGAATACCTTGCCGCGGAGATCAAACTGATCGGTGCGGCTACCTGAGCAGAAGAGCCGACGCTTGACAACCGATGACCCGGTACGCAGTCACAAGAGCACTGAGCAGCCAAACTTTCCACAGACGAATCAAGTGTGTACACACCTCAGGGATCGGCTACCGGTCGTCTGCGCCGATGAACGCCCAAGGTCAGTGGAGGGCGGCTTTCCACGCCTCGAGCCAGGGGATGACGTCGCGCAGGTCTTCGTGTCAACGGCAGCGGACGCGGCCGCCCGAGCCGCGGCGCCGGCGTTCAGAGCGAGTGATGTCGGCACGGCGGCGAACAGCGGAAGGTCGGACCGACTATCACCGATGGCACAGCAGTGATCGATCGAGACGCCGTGCTCCGCCGCGAACTGGAGGGCGCGATCTCGCTTGTCGTACTCGTTGAAGTGCTCCGCCACGGTGCCGTCGTAGTCGCTCCCGACGACACGCACTCGGGGGCCGCCGTCCGCGGTGAGTCCGTGACGTTTCGCGATCGCATCCGCAACGGGCTGCCAAGCCAGTGACGCTAGGACCGGCTCGACATCGTGCTGGACGCACCAGGCAACGACAGCGTCAATCCCGGCGATCAGTGGAAGCTCCTCGAGCCACGCGGCAACAGTTGACATCGGAGTTCCGCGCCATCCCTCAGCGTCGATGACGCTGACTTCCTCGTTCGTCAGCTCACCCTCGGCGTACCGCTGCTCAGCGGCGTCGAGCACGCGTGCATGTCCAAAGCGCTTGGCGAGGAAGCTACTGCTCGACATGGAGGGAACCAACGTGCCATCGATATCGAAGAAGACGATCCCCCGCGTACTCATGTTCGGATCGTAGTCAGGCGCACACCGCTTCCGCTGTCCCGATAGCCGGTCCCCTACTGCGATAACCCGGCTCTGACGTGCGGCGTTGGGGGTCCCGGTTCAGGGTGTCCCGTACACCCTGCCCGCAAAATTGCCCGGTGAGGATGCCCTAAACGCTACACACTCAACAGTCTCGAAACCCTCGGGATACGAGACGTCTCACTGGCCCTGTCCCGTAAGACGCTGATTCCCTTGAAATCTCACGACTTTCTCTGCGCCCGGCGATTCTCATAACTATGCCTCAAAACCCTCTGCTTAAATTGGTGTACTAATCATTAGTTATGAGACACATTGGAGGCAGGCGTGTCGAAACTCATTGGCTATGCACGGGTGTTAACGCCAGCCGAAAATAGGGCCAGGAACGCCAACTGAAAATAGGGCCACCGACCATTATGGAAGGTGATCAATTTGGATGATTGGGCGGAGATACGCCACCTGTTTTCGACGGGCAAGCACTCGAAGCGTGAGATCGGCAGGATCGTGGGGGTTTCCCGCGGAACGGTGGACCGGGCGCTGGAGTCGGACCGGGCGCCGAAGTATCAGGGGGCGGCCGGAGGGTCGAGTTTTGATGCGTTTGCTCCCAGGGTGCGGGAGCTGTTGGTGAAGACGCCGACGATGCCTGCCGCGACGCTCGCGGAGCGGGTGGGCTGGTCCGGTTCCGCGTCGTTGTTCCGGGCGAAGGTCGCCGTTATCCGGCCTGAATACGCGCCGCCTGACCCGGCTGACCGTTTGGTTCATGAGCCGGGGTTCCAGGTCCAGTGCGATCTCTGGTTCCCGCACGCGCCGCTGCCCGTGGGTGAGGGCCAGTCCGATACGCCGCCGGTGCAGGGGAATCCCTCGGCGTTCTCGGGTTTCATCCAGGCACGGATGCTGCCGTCGCGGACGACGCCGGACCTTCTGGGCGGAATGTGGACGCTGCTGCAGGATGCGCAGGCGGTTCCATCCAGGCTGTTGTGGGATAACGAGTCCGGCATCGGCCGGCGCCGGCCCACCGAGCCGGTGGCCGCGTTCGCCGGCTCCCTGGGACTGGAAATCAAGCTGCTTCCGGCGCGGGATCCGGAGTCCAAGGGCATGGTCGAACGGATGAACAGGTTCTTCCGCCAACGCTTCATGCCGGGCCGGGACTTCCGCTCACCAGCGGACGTCAACGGCCAGCTGGAGGACTGGCTGCCCAAAGCGAATCACCGGTATTCGAGGTCCCGCCACGGCCGCCCGGACGAGCTGATCGTCCTGGACCGGGAGAGGATGCGGGAGCTGCCGCCGGTGAGCCCGGAGGCGGTGTTCCGCAACGCGGTGCGGCTCCCGCGGGATTACTACGTGCGGGTGTTCTCCAACGACTATTCCGTGGACCCGTCGTTCATCGGGCGGATCGTGGATGTCGTCGCTGATCTGGACACCGTCTGGGTCACCCATGACGGTGTCATCATCGCCACCCATGTCCGGGCGTGGGCCCGGCATCTCGTGGTGACTGATCCGGCCCATGTGGCCCGGGCGGCGGTGATGCGCCGGGACTTCCGGACCCAAAGGGTGCACCGCCCTGAACCAGTGGAGTCCGTGGAGGTGCGGGATCTGGCCGCCTACGACGAGATCTTCGGCATCGACCTCGGCCAGCGGCCTGCGCTTCTGGAGGTGGCCTCATGAGCGGGACACCGTCGCAGATCGAGTACTACGCCCGGGCCCTGCGAGCACCGCGGATAAGCGATGGGTTCCGCCGGCTCGGGGACCAGGCCCGGGATGCCGGCTGGTCCCATGAGGAGTACCTGGCCGCTGTCCTCTCCCGTGAAGTCTCCGAACGCGAAGCCTCGGGAGCTGCGACACGGATCAAGGCCGCACGGTTCCCGGCCCATAAGGACCTGGAAGAGTTCAACTTCGACCACCAGCCCTCCGCGGACCGGAACCTCATCGCGCACCTGGGCACCGGGGTGTTCCTCTCCGAAGCCAAAAACGTGGTCCTCCTCGGGCCACCCGGCACCGGCAAAACCCATCTCGCGGTCGGCATCGGCATCAAAGCAGCCAAGGCCGGGCACCGGGTCCTCTTCGACTCCGCCACCGGCTGGGTCGCCCGCCTCCAGGAAGCCCACTCACGCGGGAAACTCGCCCAGGAACTGGTCAAGCTCCGCCGCTACAGCCTCCTGGTGGTCGACGAAGTAGGCTATATCCCGTTCGATCAGGACGCCGCGAACCTGTTCTTCCAGCTCGTCTCCAGCCGCTACGAACACGCGTCCATGATCCTGACGTCGAACCTCCCGTTCGCCCGCTGGGGCGACGTCTTTGGAGACCTGACCATCGCCTCAGCCATGATCGACCGGATCGTCCACCACGCCGAGGTCATCAGCCTCAAAGGCAACAGCTACCGGCTCAAGAAACACCAGCCCGCCGCCAGTACGGCACAATAGAACCACAACCCCGTGGCCCCGTTTTCAATTGGCACTAATGGCCCTATTTTCGGTTGGCGTTAACAACGGGTTTCAACTCGGCAGCAGTCCACGGACCGGCAGCAGACGGATCTACTGGACGCCGGTGTTCGACGTGATGACCTCTACGTCGACCAGGGTGTCTCCGGAGCGCGCGCGTCGCGACCCCAGTTCGATCGAGCACTCGGCGCGCTCATGGAGGGTGACACCCTCGTCATCACGACTTTGGATCGGCTCGGGCGATCCACTCAGAACATGCTTGCCTTCGCCGACGAACTCCGCGGCAGGGGCGCCGGCCTGCGCGTCCTGAACTTGGGCGGAGGCGACGTCGACACAGCAACACCGATGGGCTCTATGTTGTTCACGATCATGGCCGCCCTCGCGCAGATGGAACACGAGATCAAGCGCGAACGCGTCACTGATTCCATTACTAAGCGAAGAGGAGCTGGCAAGGACCTTGGCGGCCGACCCCGCAGGGTCACTGATAGTCAGATCAGAAGTGCTGTTCGCCTGGTCACAGGTGGCGAGCCCGCCGCGCAGGTTGCCCGGGATCTCGGAATGTCCCGAGCGACGTTCTACAGGCGGTCACGAGCGCTAGCCGACTTGCAGGGCGACATTTAGATCCGCAAAAAGACCGCCATTTATCGCCAACATTCACAGCTTTCCAGACCCTATTCTGACGGTCTTTTGATTGCCGCCTGACGTCAGGCTTGGGTGTAGTCCAATCTGACTGCGCGTCTAAAAAACCTCCCGCCCGCGACGAGCACTGTCCGCGCCCCCGCGGCAGAATCCTCCGTGCCAGCGGTTTGAATCTTGCGTTACGGGGTCTGCGATTTGGTGGGAGCACCACCCTCTGGCTGGGGGAGCGCCATGTCCGGATTCAGTACAGTTCATTACCGTCCTCGGAACGGGTGTATGGGCCCGTCGACCTACTTCAAGAGAACACTTCGGCGATCTCATGGGAGGGGACGCCGGTTCAGATTGGCCGAAGGCTCCAAATACGGTCGCCGTCGGAACGGTGGACCATTCGGCGAGTTGAAGCGCCGCCGGGACATACCCAGACGATGGAGCCGTCTTCCATTAGACCATCCACGCTGCCTTCGTCGGCTGGGACATTCCCGCGGCCGATCCACACGATCTCGCCGGGTTCGAGTAGTGTCCAGTCTGCTACTGGATAGACGGGCATGGTCGGGGTTGCAGCCGTCCCGTTCGAGGTTGCCGAGGAAAGGCCAGCGGAGTTGATCCTTCTCGCGGTGAGGTTCATATCAGTTGCCTTCATATCCTGTCGGTTAAGGGTTCCGGCGCGGCCCTCGGGTGTGTCCTATGCCCGCGGGCTGACCCGCCACCGTCTCTTCCAGGGCATGCTTACGTGGGGATGTCCTAGTATCAACCCGCCCGGCCCAGTCGTCCGCCTCGTATGTTCGGCCGCGGGGTACTAGTGAAGAGACCGAAACCCGGAATAGCCCCCACTCGAGTCGGCGTACCAGGACGCCTGTGGAGGCTACTGCCCCATGGCCCTGAGCCTGTGTGATGGCGGCATCGAGTCGCTGCCATAAAGTTTCGGGCGGTTGCGGGAGTACTTCAATGGTATGCAGTTCGTCGGGAGTCAAAATCATGATCTCAGGACCCTTTCTCACGGAACGTTGAGACGAAGATGATCTCGGTCGCGCGTATTCTCCGACCTAGCCCGAGAAATACGGAAGCGGCTATGCGGCTGCACCTCGACTTTGATGAGACCGCACTCTGGAGTCAGGAAATATCGATTGTGACGACAGCAGGAAGTCTGGTGCCTGAGTCCCCGGAATCGGCTTTTGAAGTTACAAGGCGTGAGACGCAGCAGCACATTTTTTCTGCAGCATGTTGTTGGCGCTTGCTGTAGAAAACATCCCGGTGGTCGACGGTTCCTTCAATGCCTAGGATCCTTACCTCACAGAGCCCGCATTCACCTTTGCGGCAATCGAACATCATGTCCACTCCGGCGTTTTCGAGGGCCTCCAGCATGGTCCGGTCAGGGCTCACGCTTGTTTCGATGCCAAGCCTGGGTATTCGGACAATGAAGTCTTCCGGGTCGTGCCAGCCACTGTTTCCGAACGTCTCATACCGCAGATTCGGGGCCTTCAGACCTCGGTCCACCCATCCTCGCCTCACGGCATCCATCAGGCGGATGGGGCCGCACATGTACAACTCGGTGTCGGTGTCGATGCCGGCAAGCAATTGCTCGATGCTGAGGGACGTTCCTTCGTCGTCGACGTGGACGACAAGGTTTTCCCCATGCCGGGCCATCAGGTCGGGCAGGTAAGCCATTGCTTCCCGGTTTCGTCCGGCGTAAACCAGCGTGTAGTCGTAGTTCAGGCGTTTGAGGACTCTTGCCATATTGATGACCGCTGTGATGCCGATGCCGCCTGCCAGCAGGACGTATCGGCGGGCGCCGATTCTGAGCGGAAAGTTTTGGAGCGGCTGGGTGATTTCCAGCTGTTCACCCTCTCGAAGCCCGTGCATAAAGATGGATCCTCCACGAGACTGGGGCGCTCTGAAAACACTGATTGTCAGGAGTCGTCCGTCATCGCTGGACTCGACGACGGAGTATGAACGTTTTTGATGTTCGCCGTCGATTGTGAGGATGAGGTCGATGTGGGAGCCTGGTTCAGCCTTCTTCGGTGCCGAGGGCGCGAGAACGATTCGCCGAATATCTGGGGTTACGTTTTCGGCGTCGACTACAGTGGCTGATTGCCATACCTCGATGTTTGTTGCTGCCATTTTCTTCTTCCAGAATCTCTTTGGAGGCCGTGATGTGAGTGCGGCTTGCCTAGACGGTGGGTACCAGGCGGCCTTCAGCGGCGAGTTGGCGTTCGATGAGGCGCCGCACCCACATGCCACCGGCGTCGATGTTGAGGTTGTAGAACTCGTAGTCAGGGTTTGCATCGATTGCTGCCTGCTGCGCCTCCAACATGTCTTCGTCTTCCTTGAAGACTCCGGAGACCCCGTCCCGCAGTTGCGTGGTGATCAGCTGGCTGTCCAGCCGGTAGTTCCGCATGAAGGCCCAAAAGTAATGGCAGGTCTTGTCGGTCTCAGGTGAAATGGTGTTCATGACGTATCCGTTGACACCCTGGCTGCGGTCGCCCTCCGGCGCTCCGGTGCCTGCTTTGGCGACGCCGACATCGATGCGGATGGTCGAGGGGGATTCGAAGCGGATGATCTGCCAACGGTCGACTTTTCCTTCAAAGTCGGGAAACTTGTCGCGCATGTTCTTTAGCCAGAATGGGGGCGCGTCGATGTTAAGCATCCACCGAGCAACAGTAACCGTGTTCCCCTCGTGGCTCACCTCAAAGTCTGATTCGCTGAGCTCTTCCTGGCCGATGGTTGAGCTGTGCACGAATTCCTCGTGGGTGAGGTCCATCAGGTTGTCGACGACCAGCTGGTAGTTGCAGTTCACGGGGATGGTAAGCCCATCCCCTGCCCACGAGGGGTCATCCATTTGGAACATATCGGGGACCAATTGGGGGTCGGCCAGAGTCGGATCCCCGAGCCATACCCAGATGTAACGGTAGCGCTCCACCACGGGATAGGAGGGGACGGTAGCACTGGGATTGATGGTTTCCTGTGCTGGCATGGATACGCAGCGCCCGGCTGAGTTGTAGACGATCCCGTGATACGGGCACTGGATTTCGTCCCCAGCCATGACCTTGCCCATCGAGAGGGGAGCAAGCCGGTGCCAGCAGGCATCTGCAAGGGCGACGGCGCGGCCGTCTTCCGTGCGGTAAAGCGCCAGGGGCCGGTTCGCGATTCTCCGGGCCATGGGCTTGCGGGTCACCTCGTGGTCCCACGCTGCCACGTACCAAGCGTTCAGAGGGTAGCCCAGCACCTTATTCGTCGTCGAGGTCATCGACTGGGTATCCATAGTCATAGCAGTTCCTTCCGTGCCCGCCACCCCGCAGGACGTCAACGTCGAGGGATGCATGCGTGTGGAGAATCGTGTGGTGAGGCTCAGACGCCAGTCACGATTGCTCTAAAGAGTGGGTCCAATCACAGTTTACCTATATACATAGGTGTTCGCAACATAGCAGCTAATCACCGTCGCACCACCCTAAACCTGCAAGGCACCCAACTGAAAATTTCTAATCCCGGCCGTGCGGATTCACTGTGGAATGCGGACTTCCAGCCCCTGGTGTGACGTGGACATGTAGGCGGGAACGTTTCGGCCACCGGGGTGCCGCGAATCCGGCCGATGGAGCCCTGAAGACCTACAGTGCCCGGTATGCCGGGCACTGTAGGCCGTCTAACCGCCAACCCAGGGCCCAGAGAGGCACCCAGGGCGCCTGAAATCTCCCTTTCTCTTGCTGAGCCTTTTAGCTTAAGCGCTGACAGCATCTTCGCGGGTTGGTGATGGGGTCTATCCGCCCCAATGCCGCCCGGGAACATGCGCTAATGGAATTTTGTCGGCGATATCGGGCAAGGGGTGCTGATCCGGAGGCAAAGATCACGACCGTGGGGTTCAGTTGGCACCTCACGGGCGCGCCCCGACCCTGCTCTGTCTGAATCAGTCTGAGTAGGGGTCGGGGAGGGCCATGTATTGGGTAGTGGTGTACTCCGAGATACCTTCGGCTCCGCCCTCACGGCCCAGCCCGGACTGCTTGACCCCTCCGAACGGCGCAGCAGCATTGGAAAGGGCGCCGGTGTTGTATCCGATCATCCCGAACTCGAGCTTGTCGCTTAGCCTTTGGCCGCGGTTGAAGTCGGCCGTGTAGACGTACGCCGCCAATCCATATTGGGTTGAATTCGCCAGGACAACGGCCTCATCTTCGTTGTGGAATCGTGTCACCGGTGCGATGGGGCCAAATATTTCGGTCTGGAGGATCTGCGATTTCGGTGGGACGTTGGACAGGACGGTGGGTGCGTAGAAGTAGCCTTCGCCCGCGCCGACAGATCCGCCCGTAAGGATTTCCGCTCCATCCCATACAGCCCCTTCGACCAAAGCGTGGACGTCCCTGCGGGCATCTTCGCTAATGAGCGGCCCGACCTTGTTTTCGGGATCGGTACCGCGCCCCGTTTTGAGACCCTGCACCGCGAGGGAAAGCTTCTGGGAGAATTCGCGTTCGACGGATTCGTGGACGAGGAAGCGGTTGGCTGCGGTGCATGCCTGGCCCATGTTGCGCATTTTGGCGATGAGGGCACCCTCCACAGCCTTATCCAGATCTGCATCCTCGAAGACAATGAAGGGGGCGTTGCCGCCAAGTTCCATCGAGGTCCGAAGTACGTTTCCAGAGGCATCTGAGAGCAGTCGCTTCCCGACTTCGGTTGATCCGGTGAAGGATACCTTGCGCAGACGGGGGTCCTTCATGACCGCCCCCGAGATGGAGGCTGCGCTCGTCCCGGCAACGAGATTCAGGACCCCGGCCGGGAGTCCCGCTTCGATCATGACTTCCGTGAACAGTTGGGCGGTCAGTGGTGTCAGCTTTGCCGGCTTGAGGATCATGGTGCAGCCGGCCGCGATGGCTGGAGCAACCTTACGGGTGACCATCGCGAGGGGGAAATTCCAAGGCGTGATCAAAAGGCAGGGGCCAACGGGTTTGCGCTGAACAAGGATTCTGTTCTTGCCCTCCGGGCTGTTGGTAAACCGTCCGTAGTCCCGCACTGCTTCTTCCGAGAACCAGCGCAGGAACTCCGCCCCATAGGCGACCTCTCCTCGGGCTTCCGCAAGGGGCTTCCCCATCTCGAGGGTCATGAGCAGGGCGAAGTCTTCGGTTCGCCGCGTCAGGATTTCGAAGGCCGATCGTAGTATCTCGGCACGAGTCCGCGGAGCCGTCAGCGCCCAGGACGACTGAGCCGCGGCGGCGGCATCCATTGCGGCCATGGCGTCTTCGCTAGTGCCGTCAGCGACGCTGGCAATGGTTTGTCCCGTTGCCGGATCCTGGACGTCGAACGTGCGACCGCCGGCAGCGTCCCGCCACCGACCGCCGATGAAAAGCTGTGTGGGGACACTGGCGAGAAGTTCTCTTTCACGTTCAGGACTCAATCGGAGCCTCTACTTTCTTTCTATTTTTCTTGCGGCAGGAATGCGCCCTGGGCGTTCAGATACTTTTCAATCAAGCCCGGATCAGCACAGACTGATGCTCGCTACCAGCCTTGGGGTGGGTCTTTCCGGTCCTCGTGCCTGCCGGTGGTAGCCGCCGACTTTGCGTCAGTCATCCCGGAATGTCCCCGTTGAGGAACCCTGGACCGGTCGGCCAGAACGAGGGCCGCCGCTCCCTCCCGCTAAGTCTGGGAAGAACCGGCAACGGTTTCAGTGTCCGGACTCCACGTGGCTGAGTCGGACTTTGGATGAGAGGAGCAACGAACTGACGATTCCAATGAGGGAAGCGCAGACCGCGATCAGCAGTCCTGCTTCGTAGTTTGCCGGGGTGGGCGGTTCCATCGGGGCATGCCCGGCAGAGATCGCTGCGGCGTACAGGGAGGTACCCAGGGCGGAGGCAAAAAGTGCCATGCTGACGTAGACGGATGCCGTGCCCGCACCTTGCTCATCGGTGGCCTCTGCCGCGATGACGTTCACGGCAACTGTGACCATGGCGGTGAAACCGAAGGCATAAATCAGCACTCCGACCACCACGGCGGGGATGCTCGCGTAGCCCAGGTAGATGACAATGATTCCAATGGAGCACGCTATGGCGGACACGAGTTGCACCCATTTGGCCGGGTACTTCTGCAGCAGCGGGACTGTGAAACGTGGGGCAATGAAACCGGCCAGGATGTATGGCGAAAACAGGAGGGATGCCAGGAAGAGGCTAAGGCCAAATCCGTAGCCGAGAAGGGTCGGGCTGGTCTGTGCCCAGCCGAGGACGGTACTGAACAGGATCAAGCCGATGATTCCGGTCTGAACGAACACCGCGTACGCAGGCAGCAGCCGGGTGCTGAACGCCTTCTTCACGTCCAGCAGAGGATGGCGCGATTTGGATTCCCAGTAGAAGGACAGGGCGACGAGCGCCAGGCCTGAAAGAACGAAGCCGATGGTGGCACCGGAGAAGACTCCCCAGGTCGTGCTCTCGTTTACTCCGATGCACAAGGAGGTCAGGCCGATGCCCATGAGGATAACTCCGCCGTAGTTGACGGTGCGCGAACTGCCGGCGTTACGGATCTTGGCATCCGATTCGGCTACCCAGACGAGAGTGGCGACGAGTCCTATGACGGTGAGAATTGCCCCGATCCAGAAGCCTGTCCGCCACGATGCTCCCGCATCAATGAGGAGGCCGCCAAGCCCCAGCCCCAGAGGGATTCCGACTGCCTGGAAGGCAGCGATGATTCCGATCGCTTTCCTCCTGTCGGGAGCCGTGAGGCGGTCATTGAGGATGCCGATTGTCAGGGCCTGGCCGGCGACCACCCCGACGAGGGCACGGCCAATCACCAGCGTGATGAAGTTAGGTGCAAGGGCGCTTAGGGCGAAGCCCGCAGTGATGAGGACAAGGCAGATGATGAGCACGCGCCGATGGCCATTCAGATCGCCGATCTTCGAAAGAACGGGTACTGAGGCTCCGCCAGCCAGCAGGGTCGCAGCAACTGCCCAGGAGACCTGTCCGGGGGCAAGCCCGAGATCGACTGCCATGGGGCCGTAGAAGGGGATGGCTATGAGGGCGCCTACTTCATTGAGCAGCTGAAGCAGGGCCAAGGTGAGGGCCATGAGCAGCCCGCGGGATTTCCATGAAACTCGGCCTTGCGCAGTTCTGACCGGAGACCTGTCAGGAATTCCTTCAATGGTGGTCATGTGGGTTTAGTCCTTTCGCCCTTGAAAGTGATGAGGGGTTCAAATCGATCCGGCCAGGCGCCAGCTGCAGCGGTTCTGCATCGGATCGGGGAGTCAGCGCAATCCGCCGATACGACGAATCCTATCCTCTTGTCGGATAGGTTGCTAGGTGTTTGGCAGGTATATCTTTACCGCGCCTGCGGAGGCTTAGATGGTGAGGCCGCCGTCGATCAGCAGTGATGAGCCTGTCGTGAAGCCCGCTTCGTCGGAAACGAGGTGCAGAGCAGCCTTGGCGATTTCGTCTGGTTGACCGATTCGACCCAGGGGTGTGGCTGCAATTCCCATGCGTGCGACGTCTTGGGCTTCCGGGGCGAGGAAGATTTCCGTCTGAACCATGCCGGGCCGGATTTCGTTGACGCGGATGCCGTCGGCCGCGTGCTCCAGGGCGAGGGATTTTGTCAGCTGCCTTACGGCACCCTTGGACATGGAGTACAGGCCCGTTCCGGGTACGGGGCGTTCGGAGGCCACTGAGTTGATGTTGAGGATCGTTCCTCGGGTTGGGGTCCGCAGCATGAGCTTTACGGCGTGGACGGACGCTACGAAGTAGGATCGGAGGTTGACGTTCATGATGTGCTCGAAGTCGGCTGTAGTGCAGTTGACCAGGGGCTTCGTGAGTTCGGTCGCCGCGTTGTTGACCAGGATATCCAGTCTTCCGGTTCTTTCCACGGCGGAATCCAGCAGCCACCGCAGCTCGTCGGGGACTGAGGCGTCTGTTTGGATGAACTCGGCAATGCCGCCGGCACTGCGGATTTTATCGACTACTGCACCCCCGCGTTCACGGCGACGTCCAGAGACAAAGACGTGGGCTCCGTTGGCGGCGAATTCCCGGGCGATTGCTTCGCCGATTCCCGACGTGCTGCCGACGACGACCGCTGTTCTTCCGGAGAGTTTTGGTGTGTGCAAAGGGTTGCTCCTTAAGTATGGGGTCCGTATGTTCCCTACATGACGTATCCGCCGTTTGGGGAGATCGTCTGGCCTGTGATGAACGCCGCTTCGGGGCTGGCAAGGTAGACAATCGTGGCAGCGAGTTCTTCTGCGCTTGCTGCTCTGTTCAGAACTCCCATGCCCACGACAGCAGCCCTCACCGCAGGGTCTTCCGGAAGCATGGGCGTGTCGGTGGCGCCGGGTGCCACAGCATTAACCCGGATGTTCTCCGGTCCCAGCAGCGCCGCGGTGGCTCTCGTGAGGCCCAGGACACCGGCTTTGGCTGCGGGATATGCCGCCGCGAGTGGGAAATTCGCCAGCGCCCCCACGCTGGAGATGTTGATGATGGAGCCTCCGGCTGCGCCATTGTTGCGCATCACGGGAACAGCCGCCCGGGTTACGTAGAAGGTGCCGAGCAGGTTGACGTTGACCACTAGGGAGAAGTCTTCGTCGGTGATCTCACTCAGGTCGTTGCCGAGGCCGCTTTTCATACGTCGGGGTGAATCTGGAATCCCGGCGCTGTTGACCACAACGTCAAGTCTGGAATGGTCCGTATCGATCCGTTCCATAAGGGCGTTGACCTGCGCGCTTTGGGTCACGTCAAGGGCGACCTGAATGAGGCGTGGATTCTGGTCCGCCGCCCCCGACCCGGGGTGCAGGTCTGCGGCGTACACGGTGGCTCCCTCGGCCAGCAGTCGCTCCGCGACCGCCCATCCTATGCCGGAACCGGCTCCCGTAACGAGCGCTACCTGATTGGAGAACCTTCGATAGTTGTCGGCCATGTTCTACTCCTTTTGTATTTCCTGTGAGGCGTCGTTTTGGCCCCGGGTGCCGAATTGCGCGTCGAGCCAGTGAAGAACCGGGAGGCACGTCTCTTCAGAGTTTGCTTCGAACATGAGTCCGTGGCCATTGCCGTGTATTCCGAAATCGGTCAGCGATATGAGCTCGGCTTGCGCCCCGTTCCGCGTGAGAAAATCCACAACCGGGGGCGCGAAACTTCCGGCGGGGGACGTCTCGCCGACAAGGATTGCTACGGGCACGTCGGCGAATCCGGCGATCGTTGCAGGTCCTTCATGGGAAAGCTGGGATGCCTCGGCGTCGGCGGGGAGGGTGGCGACGGGGGTTGCTGTCAGTCCCCAGGTGAGGTTTCCCAGACCGGGAAGCTGCGCAAAAGGCGGTCCCATGGGTTCGATGGCGACAATGCCTGCCACTGACGCCGGTCGAAGATTCAGGGCCAGCCATCCGGCCGACGCCCCGGCCGAGTGCGTGATCACCACGGCGGGGCCCACAAGGTCCAGAAGGTCAGCCATCCGTAGACCGTCGACGCGCTGGCCCTCAGCGAGATCGGCCGGCATGGCGCCCAAGGCAGCCGTTAGCTGCTGCATTTCGGCTCCCTTTGGGTCACGGGCCCACGGCCACGCCGTCTGGGTGTCGCCGGCCTGTTCGGGTGCGAAGAGCATGCTCGCCAGTTCAAAGCTGGTCTGTGGTCCTGTCTCACCCAGGACGTGGGGATGACGGAAGGATCGTCCGTGGCCTGGCCGGTCCACGACGTAGACGGCGTAACCCTCCCGGAGGAAGCGTTCAGCCCAGCCGGGCCGGCCGTCGGGGGTGCCCAGCCAGTCAGTGCCCTGACCTCCGCCGCCGTGGACGAAAATCAGCGGGTAGGGCTGGGTGATCCGGGACGGGGCCATCCACTCGACGTACATCTGTCCGCGCTGAACGGTGCCGAATTCGGTGGCGACGGCGTCGCCAGGGACCCAAAAGAACCCGCGCTTCTGATTGAAGGCGGTTCGATCCTGTGCGTGAGGTGGTTGATCCCGTGCAAGGCCTTCCGTGGCAGGGCGCGTCACTGGAGTGCCCCCACTGCAATGTCCGATAGTCTCTGGAACCGCTCAATGTTGGCAGCCTGGTTGAGGAGTCCCGCTGTCAATGCCACAAATACGAGGTCGAGTTCCGGATCGATCCAATACAAGGTGCTTCCGGCGCCGTAGTTACCGAAGGTTTCGGCAGTGGTGAGCGTCCCGAACTGGTGGCGTACCATGGCTGAGCCGCGAAGGCTGAACCCGAGACCCAAATATGCGGGTGGCGGCGTGTAACCCGCACGCAGGGCGACGGCCTTATAGATCTCGTTGGGCAGATCACCTGTCCAGTTCTGTCGTGCGAGGGCAATCATGCGGGGAGAAATGATGCGGTTTCCATCCAGTTCACCTCCTCGCCTGAGCATTTCGGCGAATCGCAGCAGATCTCCGGAGGTGGATGCCGCACCGACCCAGGTAGCTTCGTTGGCTTCCGCCTCGTAGAGACCGTTGTCTCCCGGGGTAGTGCGGGACAGCGCCTTGACAGGCACCGTTCCCCTCATGTCTGGGATGACGTGGCGATCCTTCATGTGGGGCCTGATTCCCAGGCCTGAATCCTTCATGCCCAGAGGCCCGAAGAGGTCAGCTTCGAGGATCTCGTTGATGGACCTCCGGGCAGGGTCCGTCCGGCGAAGGACTTCGCCCAGCAGGACATGGTTGACCATGGGGGAGTAGTCACATCGATCGCCGGGCTCGCTGTTTCCGGCGGCTGCCTCACAGACGGCGGCGACCATCTCGTCGAGGTTGTCCTGGTACATTCCCGGGCGCACTTCCCACATGCCGGGTATTCCCGTTGTGTGGGTGAGAAAATGGAAGATGGTGGCGCGGTCGCGCGGGGCCCCAGAGAATTCCGGAATGATCTCGGACATTCTCGTGGTCAGGGCGAAACGCCCAAGCTCGACGGCCCTCAGAATCAGGACGTTGATGAAGGCTTTGGTACAGGAGAAAATGGAGAAGACACTGTCCTGCGTGATGGGCGAGGTTTTTGCCTCATCGGCGAAGCCGGCTGCGTGATCGAACAGCAGTTCACCGGCATGCGCTATCTTGATGGACGCCCCAAAATAGTGACCTGAGGACACATCGTGGTCCACAACGTTCTTCAGCTCATCCATCCGGCTCAGAGAAAGCCTCCGGTTTCCGGTCATCGGTTGGTCCGTCCTTGTCCGCTTGAAATGGGTTCGGGTGTCAGCAGCGAGGGGCTGCGGATACCATCGAGGGCCTTGAGGAATCCAAGCTGGGCCTCGGGAGTGGAGGTTCCCTGCCGCATTGGCTCCGTCGCCGCCGCGAGGGACTCCGCATCCAGGCCGCCGTAAACGATGTTCTTCAGATTGCTTGCCATGGGAGATGTCATGGTCGAAAAGGTCTTGACGCGTTCTTCTGCATACCGGTCCAGGATTGACTCATCGGCGGCCCCTCCCAGCAGCGCGCGGAACGCTTCGTGCAGGGCGAAAACGTCGTACAGCCCTGTTGTGAGGCCCAGTCCACCCGTCGGGTTTGTCAGGTGCGCTGCGTCACCGGCCAGAACAACTCGTCCCTGCCGCAGTTTGGAGGAGAGCCGCTGGTGCATCCGGTAGGGCCTGAAGTCGACAAGCTCGTACTCGGCATCTGGCCCGAGAAGCGCGCGAAAGTACTCCTCGATCCGGGACGCGACTGTTTCTTCAGGAAGAGCTGCCGATTCCTGGATGGTGCAGCGCCACAGTCCGTCCCGGTTGATCTGCCCGATGACAGCCGGCAGCGTGGGATGAACGAAGAGGTTTGAACTCTTGAAACCGAGCTGCCGGAAATCGAAGTGCAGATTGGTGGCTATGAAGCGCTCATCCCAGGTAGTCCCGTCCAGAGTCGCGCCGATGAGCGTGCGGATCGAACTTCGGCCGCCGTCGGCGCCTACCACCCAGTTCGACCTGTGAGTGCGTGTACTCCCTGTTTCGTTCGAGAGGGTGAGACTGACACCATGGGCGTCCTGTTCAAGACTGGTCACTTGCGTATCCCAATGAATGGTCACATGCGGCATTCGCGCCAAGTGCTCAAGAACAATGTTGCACAGCTCGCCCTGCCCCATGTGGATGTTAAAGGGCGTTGGATGATGACCTTCCAGGACCGTGTTCGGTGCAGACAGCACTTCACCGGTTCGGACCAGATGCATGTTGAAGCCCTCGTGGTCCACATGGCCCCGCTGCTTCATATCCTCCAGGATCCCGTAACCGTCCAAGTCCGGCAGCAGTGAATTGAGGTAGACCATCGCACGGGGAGACATGTTCGGTTCTGCCTCGGTTTCGATGACCGTAACAGGGACGCCGTCCCGGGCCAAAGCCAACGCCATAACAAGCCCCACTGGGCCTGCGCCCACTACACACACAGATTCCGTGTCCATGAATTCCTCCTCTTTGAGGGTGGTTGATGCCAGCCCTATGCCTTGACGGCTTATTTAGGATAGTGTGTCAGACAGCACATGACAACCTGTATGACAGGTACATGGCTGCCGCTTTGGCTACGCCGAATCAAAGGAGATTAGAAATGACGTATGTAACGGGCTCCCACCACGTCACGCTGTCCGTCGGGCATGCGCAGGAAGACGTCGATTTCCACACAAAGGTGCTGGGAATGCGCTTCATCAAGAAGACGGTCCTCTATGACGGTTCCACCCCGATTTATCACCTCTATTACTCGAACGCGAACGGCGATCCCTCCTCGGTCGTGACCACGTTCCCGTGGGCCCAGGCCGGCGTGTACGGCAAACGGGGCACCAACCAGGCCCGGGAAGTGTTCCTCTCTGTCCCGTCGGATTCTTTGGACTACTGGGACAAGCGACTCGGCCAGCACGATATCGAAACCCAGATGACCGAAGTGTTCGGCGAACGACGCGTAAACTTCCGACACCCCTCAGGACTCGAATACGTCATGGTGGGCAACGAAGCCGATCCCCGCGAGGGCTTTACCGGCAACGGAGTCTCCGCCGAGCATGCTGTCCACGGAATCCATGGCACCGGAGTGCACGTCTATGACCAGGACCGGATGGTCGAGTTTGCCCGCGATGTGTTCCAGGCCAAGGGAAACATCCAGGAAGAAGGAGACCGGGTCCGCTTCCAGGTCGGCGATGACAAGTTCGGCAACTACGTCGAATTGACCGGCAACCGCACCGATGAGCAGGGAACCTGGCATTACGGGGCCGGCACCTACCACCACTTCGCTTGGAATCTGGACACCCTGGAGAACCAGAACGCCATTAAGTTCGAAATTGAAGGGGCCGGTTATACCGACATCTCCGAACTGAAGAATCGCACCTATTTCAAGTCCCACTACGTCCGCACCCCCGGCGGGGCGCTGTTCGAACTCGCGGTGACTCATAACGAGGGTGGTTGGGACTGCGACGAGTCCCCCGAGGAGTTGGGCCAGGCGTTCATGCTCCCCCCGCAGTTCGAGGATCAGCGTCAGTCCATCATGGACCAGCTCGAACCCATTCAGGACTAGATCTGTCAGCTGCCACACGAGGCTGAACAGCGGTGACGCGGAAATTGCCGGTACCCGTCCGCGTCACCGCTTCTGCCCTTGCCGGGGTTACAGAAGATTGAAAAGGAGCGCTCTTGAGTTCAGCAATAAATCAGCGGCAGTCCCTGAGGGAATGGGGCGCGCCTGCGCAGGAGGCGGCTATGGCAATACTTTCCGTCCACGGTAGGGGCCAGAATCCTGAAATCATGAAGGACTTTGCCAGCTTCCTGAACGTCCCGGGGGCCCGGTTCTACGCACCCTCAGCCGAGGGGGCGACGTGGTATCCAGAGCCGTTCCTTGAACCACTGGAGCGGAACCAACCGCAGCTTGATCTCTCTTTGGCGCTCATACCGCAATATCTCACCATAATCGCTTCGGCCGGGTTCGCTCCCGACAAAACGGTGTTGTGGGGCTTCTCCCAAGGCGCCTGCCTCCTGTCACATTTCCTCGCGACCCGCCATTACAGGTGCGGTGGGGCGGTACTCTTCACCGGCGGGCATCTCGGGCCCGGGCCGCTCCCCGAGTACGCAGGCCGGCCCCTGACGGGCATGCCGGTCCTCATGCGCACCATCGCAGAGGACCCTTGGGTCCCCAGATGGCGCGTAGAGGAAACCGCCTCGAACCTCACCCGGCAGGGCGCCGACGTCGACCTCAAGGTCGCCCCCGGCACGGAACACATCATCACGGCGGAAGCCTTCACGGCGGCCTCCGAGCTCATTAACACCCTGGCACCGAAGAAGGGAAGCTCCTCCCGCTCCTTCGTGCCGGAGGTCACGGCGTCGTCGGGCCCGAAAAATCCATGAAGGAAGGTAAATTAATGCCACTCGAGTTCACTCACGAATCACTTGGCCAGCGAGTACTGTTCGGATCAGGACACGCAGCGGAAAACCTTGCCCAGGAGATTCATCGCATCGGCGGCAGCAAGGTGATGGTGATCGCTGCTGAATTCGAACAGCCGCTCGCCGAGATGCTCACCGTCGGCTTGGACATCGCCCTCAACTACAGCGATGTTGTGGCGCATGTTCCCCTCGAAAAGGCCGATAAGGCCAGGCAAGAGGCACGGGAGTACGGGATCGACCTGATCGTGAGTATCGGCGGCGGATCGACCACCGGCCTCGCCAAAGCGATTGCACTGACAGCGCGGATCCCGATCATAGCCATCCCGACCACGTACGCCGGCTCCGAAGCGACCAACGTCTGGGGCCTCACCGAAGCAGCACGCAAAACAACCGGCGTTGACAATGCCGTCCTGCCACGGACGATTATTTATGACGCTGCCCTGACGGCATCCCTTCCGGTGGAGTTGTCAATTGCTTCCGGACTCAACGGCATGGCCCACTGCATCGACTCTATGTGGGCGCCTAGGACCGATCCGATCAATCAGGCCCTCGCAGCGGAAGGCATCCGCGCACTGGCTGCCGGGTTGCCCGCCATCAAGGCAAACCCTGACAATCTGGAAGGTCGGGAACAGGCCCTCTACGGGGCTTATCTCGCCGCGGTTGCTTTCGCTTCGGCGGGGTCCGGGCTGCACCATAAAATTTGCCATGTCCTGGGCGGTACATACAACCTTCCCCACGCCCAGACACATGCGGTTATCCTGCCCCGGGTCCTGGCCCTGAATGCACCCTCCGCGCCGAAGGCGATGCAGCGCATCGGTCAGGCCCTGGGCTCGATGGACCCCATTGGAGCACTGAACAGCCTGTACGAGCAGCTGGACGCTCCGCGGGCGTTGAAGGATTTCGGCTACGCGGAGAAATCCATAGAGGAATCAATAGAACTCATCTTGCCCTTCGTGCCAGCCTCAAATCCGAGACAGATAACAGCCGATCTCATGCGGGAATTGTTGGAGTCAGCATGGTCCGGGAAGTCGACCGCCGAATCCTACCCGTCATCCCGATGACAGTGGAGGGGTGACAATGGGCTTTGTGGATGATGACCTGCGTGGTGCGACCGGGATGCTGTGGTCAGTAAAGGGCAGCTTCCTGGACTACGTCGCGGCTCAACCTGACAGTGACATGACGCAGCCACAAGCTGATTTCTTGGGAAGGCCCGCCTTCTACTTCGCCGTCGCTCCCCGTAACGGCGGGAGTGACGCACCTGAGGCGGGAAGCGTCTGCTTCAGTGGCTGCGCGCGATTCAAAGCTCATGACGGAGCCCTCGAGGCCACTGTCTCGAATCCTTCCATCAGTGTAGGGGAGGGCGGAACTTCGCTCTTTATCGATGCTCCCGGCACAGCAACGGGCCGGATGGCACTAGCGCGCCTGTCAGAGACGGAAAAGGCGACAGTGGACGGACTGCCGGCAACTATATGGAACTCCGTCGTGCTGACCATGGAAGGATCAGACCTGTTCGGCGGCTATTACAACCCGAGAACCCGGCTGGCCCCCTTGGCCGTTCTGCAGGAAGATCGGCTGAAGCCGACGGCCTAGGGCCAACGCACCGAACAATATGAATATTATGCCCGGCAAGCGCCTGCGGCGAAGTTAGGAAAAGGAATGAACACAGTCATGGTCGACTCTCCGACAGTGCCGGAAAACCGTAGTACGGTACTTCACCTCAAAGTCATCGGAAAGAAACCTGCCTCGTCATCGGTCATGGTGCTGGATCTTGCACGAACTGACGGCGGGGATCTCCCTGTCTGGGAGCCGGGGGCTCATGTCGACGTATTGCTCCCGGGGTCCTTGGTGCGTCACTACTCCCTGTGCGGAGAACCCCGTGACCGCACGAGATACCGCATTGGTGTGCTCCTTGATCCCAACAGCCGGGGTGGCTCGAAAGCCCTCCACGAAACCGTCGCCCTCGGGGACGTGCTGGAGATCCGAGAACCCCGAAACAATTTCGCGCTCCAGCCCTCGCCCCGCTATCACTTCATCGCAGGCGGTATCGGAATCACCCCCCTGCTGCCTATGATCCGCCACGCGCAGGAAAATGGCGCCGACTGGCACCTGACATATCTGGGCAGGTCGCTGACCACCATGGGATTCCTCGATGAAGTGAAGGCCTTCGGTGATCGCGCCATCATCCTTCCCGAGGACGAGGTGGGGATGCAGGACATCACTGCCATCATCGGAAGCCCGGCCGAAGAACAACTGGTTTATGCCTGCGGCCCCGGCGGACTCTTGAACGCCATCGAATCCCACATGTCGTCCTGGCCCGCCGGAAGCCTCAAACTCGAAAGGTTCGTTCCCAAAGACGTGGCGATCCCCGCAAGTGGCGACCAGCCCTTCAAGGTCGACCTGACCGTGTCAAAGATTCAACTGACCGTCCCGGCCGACAAGTCGATTCTCGACGTCGTCGAGGCGGCCGGAGTCACCGCGCCGTATTCCTGCCGGGAAGGAACCTGCGGCACCTGCGAAACCCGCATCACCGCAGGACGCGCCGACCATCGCGATTCGCTGCTATCCAAGGAAGAACAGGAAGCGAACGAGTATGTCATGATATGTGTCTCACGCGCCGCCGGAACCACGCTGGGAATAGAACTTTAGAATGTTACCCAAGAAGCACTCTGTCACCCATTTGTCAGATAGGCTGATAGTAACTGAAGGACAGGTCCATCATCTGGCGTGTGCCGGAAGGCAGGTCCCCCGGGCAGGAGGTAACGGTAGTGATTGAGAACTATACCGGCAGGCAGGTGACACGCCATGCCCCTATCCGGGAGCAGGTGGCCGCCATCTTGCGCGACGCCATTGTTAATATGGAGCTTCTTCCAGGCCAGCTGCTAATAGAACGAGAACTGTGCGACATGACGGCGGCCAGCCGCCCCTCCGTCAGGGAGGCGCTCCGGCAGCTGGAGGCCGAGGGCCTGGTCGAGTCGCAGAACGGGCGGGGTACAGTCGTCGCCGTTGCCAGCCTGGAGCTTGCCCGGCACGTCTATGAAGTCAGAGCTGAACTTGAGGGTCTGGCTGCTCAGCGTTTCGTCGAACGGGCCAATGAAGAGCAGCTTGCCGAGCTGCGGGCCGCAGTGCTGGAAGTCAGCCGGGCAGCCGAAGAAGGCGACAACCCGTCCACCATTCTGGCGGCTAAGAACGCCGTATACGAGATCCTGTTCCGTGGCGCCGCCAACCCAATTCTGGACCAAATGCTTGGAACCCTCCAACGCCGGGTTACGCAGCTGAGATCATTGACACTGGCCCAGCCCGGCCGGTCGGAGAAAAGCGCTGCAGAGCTCCGCGCCATACTGTCAGCAGTCGAAGACCGTGATTCTGGCGCTGCGAGGGCCGCAGCGACCTTCCACGTCGAGCAGGCTGCGAAGATCGTGCTGGGAGCCCTCAATCAGGGAAAGCCAGGCGAAGCCAGTTGGCTGCAGCCAGCTCGCGCATAGTCCCATGCCCCCGGGATCCAAAAAACACTGAGGCCCCCGGCTCGGCACGCTGGCCTTTCTCTACCTCAGGTGCACGTCCCGCCGGGTCCCGCTGCCTGTGCCTGACCTGAGCTGCCCCAGGCACGAACCATCTTGCGCGGCTGATAGTACTGCCTCGCCAGAGCGGCATCGGCACCAGGACTGGGAAGACCCGGGTGCCGCCGCCAATGCGACCGCCCCCCGGGTGGAACCCGCTGGAATAGGTAGGTCAACAGCCATACAAACGAGCAGTGCCCGGCTCGGTCAGCTGCTGGGGCCATGAATGATGCAGAAGCTGTGGGTCGTATCTAGAGGGAGCAAGGGACTACGAATGCCGGTGATCCATCAGTGCCCTGGTGTGCTGTGTGCGAGCTCGTACATAGGTGGGCTGACTTCGGTGGTGGACAGTGGACACGGAGGATGAGTAGCTGCATGGCCGCTGCTGAACCCGTTATGTCCCTGTCGGCGCCCACTGGAGGTGAGCCCACCGAACGGTTGGCTGGTCCCCGGTTCCACCGACGCGTCATCGTGGACCGCTTCGCGGGAAAGCTGTGACTGGCGCATCTGTCATGGCGCTGAATTTGGTGTTCGTTGCCACGGTCCTGCTGGGAGCACTGTTTGCGCTATCGCAGTTCTTGTTTTTCATGGCTCTGATGGTTGTAGCGGTTGGCATCCGTGGTGTGGTCTTTTTGGCCGCTGCCGCGGTTGGACAGGTCCGGCACCGGCACGAGTGTCAGCACCCACTTGTCCCGCAGGACCAAACGCCGGCCGCACCGACGGGTTTATCGCAGCCTCCGGCCAGGCGCAGCACCGGAAGGGAGCCATCGGCCTGAGGCCGGTCCAGTGCCAGCACTCTCTTGCCCAAAAATGGCAGCCTTTCTCCATCCGAGGGCCACTGTCATGGCCTGTTCACGTGAGGCGTTGCCGAGCGTGGAATTGCTTCACTCCCTCTGTGATTTCGGTAGAGACCGTTTCTGCTTTCGTGGAACCATGAGGGCGGCCCCGTCACCGACGATGAGCGGCAGGAGGGAGATCGCCGGCATTCCTGGCTACTTGATCCCAACTGCCCGATCCGGTACGTGGAAGTCCGACCAGATCATGAGTGCCTTCAAACCGGCGCCCGCCCTCCGCAGCTCCCAGTGGGTGATTGGACTGCGTTTGTGTCACCAAGGCACTGTGGTGACGGGTTGTGGGAATGCGGTGTTGACTTAGGCGGAGTACTTTTCGAAGGAAGCCTTGGTGACCGCATTTCTTTCTGCGACCATGGGCCACCACTCCGGGTGTGTCAGAGCGAGGAAGTCATTGTTTCTTATGGCCCGGGTCACGATCCGTCCTGCCTCGCGGGGGTTGATCCACCGCAAGGAATCCGCCCCCTCTTCCGCGGTGAGGTCAACGTCCACAAGCGCGCCGGTCTGGCCTTCTGGGCGGTGGCTCAAACTGTTTTTAATGTTGCTGCGGACCGGTCCGGGGGGCAGGACCGTGACTTTGACAGCGGAGCCTTGCTCCTCGAGTTCTTTGGAGAGCACCTCACTCAGGGCGGCAACTCCTGCCTTTGATGCCCCGTAGGCGCCTAAGCCGGAAAGGGGTGAAAAAATGGCCATTGAGGCAGTGTTGACGATATGGCCTCCATTAGGATTGCCCAAGAGGTGGGGAAGGAAGGCATGAACTCCGTTGATCACCCCGAACAGATTCACATCGATGATCCAATGCCAGTCGTCCAGCGTCAGCGCAGAGATCGGGGCAGAGGGGCCGACGCCGGCGTTGTTAACGATTATGTCGACCTTTCCGTATTTTTCTACAGTTGCATCGGCCAAGGCTGATACCGCTGCGGCGTCAGTGACGTCCAGGGAGACTCCCCATGCACCGATTTCCGCAGCCACGGTCTCGACCGTGTCCTTGTTGATGTCGGCGATGACAACCTGGGCTCCTTCTTCAATCAGTTGCTCGGCGATGCCTCTGCCGATTCCTGACGCTCCGCCGGTCACCACGGCCACTTTTCCTGTAATGTCCGTCATTTTCTGGTTCCTTCCTTGAAGATCATGATGCTGCTTCGGGTAGCCCGAGGTTCCATCCTCGGTGGAAAGCGTTCCTAACCCCCTGCTGGCGGGACTCGACCCGTTGCCACTGTTCGGGATGGCTGATGGCATACAGTTCATCCCTCCGAACGGCGTGGCATGCCACACGGGCTACGTCCCTTGGGTCATGCCAGGCGGTACTGGAGTCGGGGGCTTGCGACAGTTCGACGTCTTGGAGCGCTCCTGTATTGGCTGGCCGGTTTCGAAGGCTCTGCCCGATTCGCGTTCGAACCCCTCCCGGGATGAGGAGAGTGGCTTTGACCTGCGAGCCCTCGGCCTGGAGCTCGGCGGCGAGGACTTCCGTCAGGGCACTCACCCCGCATTTGGTTACCGCATATGCGCCCAGTCCGGGGACCGGATCCAATGCGGACATGGAAGAGGTGTTGATTATGTGGCCGCCAGCGGTGTTGGCCTTGAGGAGTGGAAGAAAGACGTGCACCCCATGGATGACCCCGTACAAGTTGACGTCGATCATCCATTTCCAGTCTGCCATGGTCAGATCCGCTATGTTGCCGAACGGTCCTATTCCGGCATTGTTGAACACAAGGTCTACTTTGCCGTGGGTCCGCAGCACTGCGGAGGCAAGATTTCGCATGCTTGCTTCACTGCTCACATCAACCTGGACGAACGGTACACCGAGTTCGGCGCCTGCTTCAGTCAAGGCCAGGGCCTCGATGTCTGCGAGGACGACGCTCGCCCCCTGGCTGATAAGTTCTTCCGCGATACCGCGCCCAATTCCCGACGCTGCGCCTGTTACGACGGCGACCTTTCCCTCAATCGCCGTCATGACGTTTCCCTGAACGTGTGCGGAAGCGGGCCCACAGGCAAGTCTGATTCACTTCTTCTCGGCGCGTTTTTCAATGAACCTGGCAATCTCCGTGTGATCTGCATTCGCGGGCAGACTATGCCCAGCCTCATTCCAGAGGTTGACCACTTCCTCTCCCAGACTGGTCGGCATGCCCAATTCAGACGCGAGGCCGGTGGCAATCCTTGCGTCCTTCAGCATGAGGCGGGCCTCAAATCCTGAGTCAAAAGTGCCCGGCAGTATGAATCGTGGCCACTTCTGCTCGCTCGATCCGCTCCGGCCACTGGAGGAGTTCAGGACAGCCAACATCGTCTGGGCAGGGACGCCGAGCCGTTCCGCAATCACGACAGCTTCACTGGTCAGCCATAGGTGGGCTGCAGAAAGAAGATTATTGAGGGCCTTGACTCCGTGTCCGGCGCCAACGGGGCCAACATGAGTTACGTTGCCCAGGCATTCCAGGAGTGCTCGAACACTCTCGACTATGTGTGCCTCCCCGCCTGCCATGATGGTCAGCGTTCCGGCTTCGGCCCCGCGGACACCCCCTGAGACCGGCGCGTCGATGAATCTGATCCCGGATTCCCCAAGAGAGAGCGCCAGTCGCTGGGAACTGGTCGGCTCAGATGAACTCATGTCGATCACGGTCGAATCAGGGGCGAGGGATCCCGCGTCACACAGTTCCCCGATGACAGCCTCCACGATGGCTGAGTTAGGCAGCATCAGAACACAAAAGGATGCTTGAGACGCGGCGTCCGCCGCTGTCTGGTGAATTTGGCCTCCGGCACTGGCGAACTTTGCCCGCGCTTCCGGGTTTACATCGAATCCATGAACCGAATAGCCGGCCGCGATCCAGCGCGAGGCCATGGGGGTTCCCATGTTGCCGAGGCCGATTAGGGCGACGCTGGTCTTGTTTTCAGTCATTGACGTTCAATTCCTGAAAAACGGATTCGGCAATACGGAATGACTCAAGGGCTGCAGGAACGCCAACGTAAATCGCAGTCTGCAGGAAGACTTCCTGGATTTCCTCACGGGAGACACCGTTATTTAGAGCACCCCGGACGTGCACTCCGAGTTCATGGGAGCGGTTGAGCGCGGTAAGCATGGCCAGGTTGATCAGACTGCGGGAGTGCAGCGGCAGACCTTCACGCGTCCAGATGGTACCCCAGCAGTACTCGGTAACCAGTTCCTGGATGGGACGGCCAAAGTCGGTGGTGTTGTCGAGTGAACGCTCGACATGGGCATCGCCGAGTACCTTTTTCCTTACGGCCAGGCCGGCTTCGAACGTTTCCTCGTGCGTGGCGGGTTTAGTCATTGTTCTTTCTCGCTTCCTTTGTTGCATGTTGGATGGGTTCGCTGGATGCGCCTATGGAGACGGCATGTTCTTCCAGACCCGCTGTACGGGGAAAACGACTCATCACCTCTGGCTCATGGCCGGCGACCATGATGGTGGCGGTCCCGTCAGCCAGAAGATCGTTGATGAGCTGGTAGGTGGCACCGGCTTCTTCGAGGTCACACATGTGTTTGAAGGGCATTGTCCTGCGTAGCTCTTCGTCGAAGTGGACAGCGTCTGATGTGAGCAGCAGGGGGCCTTCTGCTGTTTGAACCAAAACCATGATCTGTCCGGGGGTATGTCCTGATCCCATCAGCGCCCATACACCTGGCGCTATCTGTTCGGTTTTCTCCAAAAGGCGGAGCCGGTTCTCGTCGCGGACGGTGGAGAGGGCATCCAGATCTCGGTCATCTACCAGCGGATCGGTCCGGCGGCCGCCGGGCTGTCGCCCAAGCCAATAGTCAAATTCGGCGAGAGCCATCAGGACGTTTGCACAGTTAAAGTAGTCCAGATTGCCAATATGGTCATAGTGGGCGTGGGTGATTATGAGCGAGCATTCCGTGTCCCGGAAAATACCGAGCCGGGGGAGTGCCTCTCGGGGGTCGATGTGCAGGGTCCTGCCACGCGAGACTGCGCCTTCGACCGAGAATCCAGTGTCCACAACGACGGTGCGGTGCTGGTTGCGGAGGACCCAGAAGTAGTAGTCGAGCCTGAACTCGCCATCCGCTTCGTCGTACTGTTCATAGTCCCGGAACATTTCGGCGCGGGTGGTCAGCAGCTCGCCGCATCGGACGACCACAACTTCATATTCACCATCGTCGTTGCTGTGGCTGATCGCTTGTTCGTGCACCATCCTCGTCACCTCCCAGGTTCGCTCGTGCTTCAAGGCCGCGGCTTTCTCACACCTCTCACGAGGCCAGAAGTCCGCCTTCGACGGCGAGCAGATGCCCATTGACGTAGCCTGCGTCCTTCGAAGCCAGGAAAGACACCGCGGCCGCGATGTCCTCGGCATCGCCTAGCCGCCCCAATGGGTTGGACTTACGGCGCAGCTCGTAACCATCCTCATCAACCACCGACCTGGCACCCTCCGTTGGAACGGCGCCCGGGATAATTCCGTTGACCCTCACCCCTTGCCTGCCCAGTTCCCCTGACGCCTGTCTCGTAAACGACGACACTGCCCCTTTAACCGCTGAATACACGGCGCTGCCCGGGACTCCACGGACTGAGGCCGGCGAGGACATATTGATAACAGTCCCGGTACCATCTTTGGGCATGTGAGGGAACGCGGCCTGCGTGGTCCAAATCAGTGCCTTGAAGCCAACATCGACCATCCTGTCGACTGAATCCTCCGTGATCTCAAGAATCGGGTCATAACGGATCCACATGGCGTTGTTGACCAACACATCGATCCGGCCCAGTCCGTCAGCGATCTCATTAAATATTCCGCGGACAGCATCCCGGTCGGTAACGTCCAATGCGACAGCCGCTGCGCTGCCCCCGCTCGCCACGATCGCCTCAGCGACGCTCTGGGCGTTGGCATGGTCAAGGTCGGCGACGATAACATACAGGCCGTCCTGCGCCAGCCTGGCGCAGATTGCCGCGCCGATCCCGCGCCCGCCGCCCGTAACGACTGCGACCCTCTTCTGTGTCTTCTGTTCCTGCACAGCGTCTCCTTTGACGATCGATAAGTTGAGAACAGCATACTGCTTATAGCTATCCGACAGCTACAGAGGAACTATAGACATAGCAAAAATTCGTTATGTAAGCTGTCTGAAAGCACAACTCAAGGGCCGACGCTGCCATGTCCTCTTGGGATGCCCACAACAAGAGAGCAGGGAAGCCAGATGACACAGAGCCTTTCGGAACTGCCGTGGATCGCCGCGGACACCACCGATCTCGATGAGCTACAGCAGGCACGCGAGCAGAATTGGGTGGCCCAGAGCAGCCGCGGCCTTGAGGTCCTGACCTACGAACAGGGCTTCGAGGTACTGGAACACCCCGAGCTCGAGAAGGGTCCTTCCTTTCGCCGGCGACTGGACGACGTGGGCATAGTGGATGGTGAGATCCGCGATCTGTGGAACCTGATGCTCGTTAACAACGAAGGCGAATACCGCAAAAAGCTCCGGGTACCCCTCGCGAGCCTTTTCCGGCCCGCCCAAGTTGCGAAGCTCCGGGTGCACGTGCGGACGGTAGTTAATGAAATCCTCGACGAGATTGGCGACACTGGATCGGTCGATCTCATGCAAGAACTGTGCTGGCGGGTTCCACCGATGATGTACTGCCACCTGGTGTCGGCGCCCGTTGAGCTGGCACCGACCGTCGCGAGGCTCTCGGACAGCATTCTTGCTCCGATCCTGACAGCCGACCCAACCCGCCGCCAGGAGTCGGTGGACGCGTTCCTGGAGGGGTGGGAGTTCGTCCGTGACCACATCGAGGCGCGCCGGCAGAATATCGGCGATGACTTTACTTCCGTAATGATCAAACAACAGATTGAGGGTTTGCTGACGGAGGATCAGCTCATGGCAGAAGGCATGAGTATCCTTCAGGCCAGCGTGGACAACACCGTCCATCAGATGGGGAACACCTTCGGGACGCTTCTGCAGGAGCCCTCGCGATGGCAGCAGCTGCTGGACAACCCGGACGCCTCCACACCCATCATCGAAGAAGTGATCAGGTTGCGTCCTCGCTTTGGCACGATCTTTAGGTACGCGCCTCATGAGATCACCGTGGATGATCAGGTCATCCCAGCCGACTCCTTTGTGTATGTCTCCGTGCGTTCGGCCCAACGCGATGCCCGGGTGTTCAGCGATCCCAACACATACAACATCGACCGGCCGGCCAAACGCCCGCTCATGTTCGGCGCTGGCCCGTACAACTGTTTAGGACAGAATCTGGCCCGGATGGAAATTGAGGAAGCGCTGAAGGCCGTCGCCGAGCGCTTCCCCAAGATTCGCCTCACTGAAGAGTGGACGTGCCACGACACCAATGCCGTTACCGAGACGGCGAATCTGAAGGTCAGCCTGGTCTGACTCTGAAACCCCTAGCCCGGCTCCCGGGAGCAGAACTGTGAACCTCCCGGAGGCCGGGCACGCCAACTTGCCTGGCCGAGAAGAAAGACCTTGGCGCTGTACTGAAGTCTTCCTTCTAGGCCAGCGGCATTTTCTTGTTCCTTCCGGTCCCGTCTCTGTTCGTGCAGGCCGGAGGAAAACACTCGGCCAGGATTTCCTCGGGCGGCCCTTTTAGCGGCTGGCCCAACTTTGAGTCAGCTGAGTGACCTTCGAGTGGCTTTATCCGTGATGGTCAGGAACAGTCAGCTGTTTGGAGGCCAAGTATGACCACCTAAAGGCGGCTTTTCTTTTTAGCCTGGAGAGACGGTTTGGACCATCATTGACATCTGTTCCGAATGCGCTATTGCTCAGCCGAAAGAACCCGGCCAAGGTGTGCGGCCCACAAGGGCAGAAACCTTTTGCAGGGGACTGAGAGTTCCTAGGTGCACGGGTGAGGGTCGTGGACAGCGCCCGCCACAGTTCACCCTGCAGCTGTTACCCCATCCCAAGCCTTCCCCCTCAGGGGTGGGTTCTGGCAGTAAAGCGCCGGCATGGACGTTACAAATCGTTGGTTCCGAAGTATGCGTCCTTGACCACCGTTGAGGATTCCAACTCGCCTTTGGTCCCTACGAATGCGACCCGCCCGCGTTCAATGACGCACCCTCGAGTAAGGAGGGGGAACGCCTCGATAGCGTTCTGCTCCACCAGGATCATGGTCAGGTTCCCCTGCTGGTGGAGTTCAGCCAGCAAGTCGAAGATGCGCTGGACTACGACAGGGGCGAGCCCGAGTGAGGGTTCGTCAAGAAGCAACAGGCGCGGTTCGGACATGAGGGCCCGGCCGAAAGCCACCATCTGTTGCTGTCCGCCGCTCATACTGCCGGTGGGCTGGTTCAGGCGGGTTGCCAGTTCGGGGAACGTCTCCAATATCCGTGCAAGGTTACGTTGCTGCCAGGAATCGCCGCGTTTGTAGGCCCCCATTAGCAGGCTGTCCAGCACCGTGAGGCTCGAGAACATACGCCGGCCCTCCGGAACGACCGCAATTCCCAGACCCGTACGCGCGTGAGCGGGTTCGGTAAGCAGGTCCTTGCCCAGATAGGTGATCCGTCCGGTCACCGTCGGCGGATGTAAGCCGGCTATTGCCCGGATGATGGTGGATTTTCCGGCGCCGTTGGCCCCGAGAATCCCGAAGAAGTCACCCTCTTCAATGTTGAACGTGACCTCATCGAGAACGGAGCTGTCTCCGTATGAGGCGGAAAGATTTTCAATTTTGAGCATTTTCAGTTCCGATCTGTATTCGCGCGCCCCAGCCAGGCAGCGGCCACGTCGTCCCGGCTCAGGACATCTGAGGGCTGGCCCTCGGCGATGAGCTGTCCGTGGTGAAGAACGACCAGCCGGTCGCACAGGCTGCGTACGACGTGGAGTACATGTTCCACGAGCATTACAGACACGCCTTGGCCCGGAAGATCCCTAATGGACTCAATCAGGGCATTTGTCTCATCGATTGTGAGCCCGTTCATCATCTCATCAAGCAGGAGCAGCTTGGGCTGGGAGGCCAGTGCGCGGGCTATTTCGACGCGTTTGCGTCCCGCCAAGGCCAGAGTTGATACCGAAGCGTTGCGCTCGTCCGAGAAGCCGCTGAGATCCAGCGCGTCCTTCGCTATCCGGCGGGCCTGCGCAGGAGATCTCTCATGGGCGCTGGCTGCGACCATGACATTCTCTTCGGCCGTCATCGAACTGAACAACCGTACTTTCTGAAAGGTCCGGGCGACGCCCAGGCGGGACATCTCATGAGCCCGCCGGCCGCCGACTGGATGCCCGTTGAGCCGGATCGTTCCTTGCTTTAACGGAACGGCTCCGGCGATCGCGCCGAACATTGTGCTTTTGCCCGCACCGTTAGGTCCGACCAGGCCGACGATGTCCCCTTCGTCTACAGAAAAGGACACATCATTGACGGCAAGAACGCCGCCGAACGCCACCGTGGCGCCCTGTACATCAAGAAGCCTCTTTGAGGGCATTTGCCCGCGGACCCGAGATTCGTTCACGACCGGCTCCCTACAGGATCATCATTTTTGTTAGCTGTGATTTCTTCAGGTGAAGTTGGGGGTCGGTTACCCCGGGGCGGACGAATCAGCTGCCAGATCCAAAAGCCCAGACGTTTGAACAGGTGGATGAGCCCTCGCGGTTCAATCAGCATTACAGCCACGACGATGGCCGCGTAGACCATCCCCGAAAGGCCGGCAGGACCGGATGCAAAAGTGGAGGATAAGATCTGCTGCACCGGAATCAGCACTGCTGCGCCGATCACGGGCCCAAGAACAGTACCTCGGCCGCCTGTCAGCGCGACCAGTCCTATCATGAAGGCGGTACCCGCCCCGAACGCTGTCAAAGGGTCGATGAAACGAAGGTACTGGAGCATCAGGCTCCCGGCGACGCTCGTGATCGCGGCGCTGATCATCAGACCGAAGAGCCTCGTCCGGGTCACGTTGACCCCGGCAGCCCGAGCGGCGTCAGGATCGTCTCGGGAAGCCCGCAGAAACAGTCCCAGCCGGCTCCGGGCGACCAAGCTGACCACCAGGGTTGCCGCCGCCAGAAAAACGACCAAAACAAAAAACAGGGTTAGCCGGGAATCAAACTGGAACATACCAGGGGAATTCCTCAGGAACGGTATCGAAATGCCCTGGTCTCCTCCGGTGAACTCACGGTTGTGTGTGGTCAGATCGGCGAACAGTAACGCCAACACAAAGGTGGCGAGGGTGAAATAGACACCTTTGAGACGCAGGGCGGGAAAGGTCAGAATTGCGCCGGCAGCTGCGGCCACGGCCGCCCCGACAATCATGCCCACCCACGGGCTGATGCCGAAGTGAACGTTCAGCATCGCGGTGCTGTATGCCCCGATTCCGAAGAAAACGGAATGGCCGAAGGAGAGGAGACCACCATAGCCGCCGATGACATTCCACCCCTGACCGGCGACCGCCCAAATTATCGCAGCGATCGCCACTACCAGAACGTACTCCTGTTGTATCAGCCAGTACGGAAGGGAGATACCAACCACAAGTACGCCCAGTGAGGGAAGTGCGGTCTTCCCTGCAGTTTGAAGAAAACTCATACCACCACACGCTTTCCGAAGAGCCCATTGGGCCGCAGTAGCAGCACAACAAGGAAGAGGATCCAGATTGCCTGGTTCTGGACGTCCAACGCGATGTACGTGCCGGTAGCCTGTTGAACAATGCCAACGCCGATACCGGCAATGAAGGCACCCTTGATGCTTCCAAGACCGCCCAACACGATGACGACAAAGGCCAGGGCTAGATAGTTGAACCCGCTGGTGGGGTTTATGGTCTGATAGGTGGCCAGAAGCCCGCCGGCCAGCCCCGCCAGGCCAATACCAATTCCCATGCTGACGGACAAGGATCGCGCTCGATTCACTCCCACCATCACGGCAGCCTCGCCGTCGTCCACGATTGCCCGAAGTCCTCGCCCGAATTCAGTCTTATTCACGACAAAAGAAAGTATGCCGAAGGACGCAAGCGCCACCAGAAACGCTACGGACTGCGCTTTGGACACAGAGACGTTGAAAACGGACCACGTCCCGTCCAGCAGCGTGGATATGCTCCGGTCCGTTGACGTGAAGAGGGCCAGCAGGACGGACTGGATGAAGATACCGACAGCGGCTGTGATGACGATCTGCGGTAGGTGGGCCTCATCCTCGGTCGCCGCATTGGTATGTGAGCGACGCAGCAGCAGGGTATAGACGAGAACCCCTAGCAGGCCCACGACAAGAGAGACTACGGGTATCAACAAGAGCCCCCACGACCCGAGCGCGGTAATGGAAACCAACGACAGGAACATTCCTATAGTGATGAAGTCGGCGTGCGCGAAGTTGGCGATCTTCGAGATTCCGAAACTCAGCGACAGGCCGCTGCTGATCACGCCGTAAAGCCCGCCGACGAGTATTCCCGACACCAGAACCTGGATAAGGGTTTGCATAGATTATCTTCTTCCTTCAATGCAAGAACAGCTGCGACGGGCAGCTGTTCCCGGGACGTCCTAACCGAGCGAGAGCTTCGAGGAAGCGTACTTTTCAGGCCATACCGTCTTCGGAAGCCTGTCCTGCCATTGAGTCAGAAGCGGCACAGCGTGAGGATTCGTCCCATCCTTGCTGAAGGAAACCTGGCCGCCGGGCATCGCTGCAGCGGGTCCTTTGGCGACATTCAAAGAGCGAAGTGCTTCGGTGATCTTCTCTGGATCACACGACTTTGATGTCTCCAGCGCCTCGGCGACGAGGTGAACGTTGACCCACGACTCGCCTGCCTCCATGGGCATGAACGCTTCCGAGTAGGTTTCCCGATACGACTTCGTCGCCGCCTCAACCCCGTCAAGAGGCAGGTCGTCGTTCCAGGCTGTCACCGCGATGAGACCGTTGACAGTATCACCGAGGTTTTTCGCGAAACTCGGAGCGACGAAGGCCCCGCCGAAGCCCATGATGGGGGCTGTGACGCCTCTTTCGCGGAGGCCCTTCACGATCAGTACGGCATCCGCCGGGCTGCCACTGGTCAAAATCAGGTCAGGGTTCTGTGCCGCGACCCGATTCACGATCGGGGAGGCGTCGGAAAGGCCGGCCTGATAGAAGTCAGGCTCCCCAGCCGCTGCTCCTGCGTCGGCGAAAGCCTTGACGGCAGCCGTAATCTGTCCGACGTTGGCTGTGTCATTTGGCCCCACGCCGACAACCTTTGTGAATTTAACGCCGATGGAGTTTGCGGCTGCGGTAAGGTAGGCGCTGCTGGCACCGCCCATCTGCGATGACTTGGGCGGCGGTTGGAAGTAGTACTGGTAGTCCCTCGCTGAAAGCTGATCGGACCACGACTGGGTGACCAGCGGGACACGGGCTCCTTCTGCCACCGTTGAAGCGGAATTCGTTTGTGGGCTGCCCCACGAGCCCACCAGCGCGATCGCGCCCCCATCGATGAGCTTGGTCGCAGCGCTGCTGGCTTGGGCAGGGTCAGCGCTGCCGGTGTCGCCCTTCGCCAGCTTGATCTTGGTCCCTCCCAAAGCCTTGATGCCGCCGGCATCGTTGATTTCCTTTGCTGCGATGTCCATGCCTTGGTAGGCGTTGTTTCCGAACTCAGTGAATGGACCTGAGAAAGGATAAGGCGCTCCGATGGTTACGCTGTCCCCACACGACGCAGCGGCGTCTGCGGAGGTAGTTCCACTTTGTGAGGCAAGACCTCCGCAGCCGCTCAAAACTAAGGCGCTCGCGCCGGCCACCGCAGCGGTCCGGGTTGCGCGTGACAGCCTGGAAGGCATCGACGTCATTGGGATTCCTCTCGAAGGTAAGGGCGTTAACTGAATTGTGACCTCGGGCCATCCCGCGTCCGTCAATGCTTGCGCCCTCGCAAGTTTGTTTTCGAAGCGTAAGCCAAGACCGGCTGTCATACAATAGCCTTGCTTACAACAGACAAAATAATTCCTTGTGGACCTCCGGAACCCGGCGACGTCTCATAGGCCAGCAACCAGACGAAGAGTAGGAAATTTGGCAACCATGGCTAAAGCGAAGACTCTCCCGCCCCGGCTAGACGCCATTCATCTGAACGGGCTAGAGGATGGTGATCCGGGGTCCCTCGGAGCCCATGAGCGCAGCGACGGCGAACGGTTCATCGACGCCGATCTCACCGCTCTCGACTTGACCGGCAGCCTCTTCAGTGGATGCGAATTCCTCAGTTGCACAGCGCACGCGACGGATTTCCGGACCGCCTCGTTCATCGAGACACGGTTCCATCGACTCAACGCTCCCGTCCTGCAGGCCCCACGGGCCCGCTTCCGGGACGTCATCGTGGAGAACTCAAGAATCGGTTCCGGCGAGCTTTACGAAGCCCGGCTCGAATCGGTCCACTTCATCAACTGCAAAATCGGATACGTCAACCTCCGAGCAGCGAAACTTACCGATGTCCTCTTTACCAACTGCGATATCGATGAGCTCGACCTGGCAGCGGCCGAAGCCAGTCGTGTCGCCTTCTCCCATTCCAAAACCCGATCCCTGACGCTCGGCCGAGCCTCCCTGACTCACGTTGACCTGAGGGATCTGGAAATCGGCGAACTCGCCGGCCTGGACGGACTCCGAGGCGCGACGCTCAGCCCCCTCCAGTCCATCGAACTGGCCCCCGCCATGGCTGCGGAGCTGGGGCTGAAGATCGAGCCGTGACCCGGTTTACCTTCCCTCTATAGTTTCCGGTGGCTTCGACGACAGCCCGGGTGTCGCCAGCCAGTTGCCGCAGACGGTACTCAAGAGGCCCTTGGGGCCTCCTCTCGTGCGCCTCGGATGTCGCTGCACTGGCTGCTTTAACACCCTTGACGGCGTAGCTGCCTGACAATATGCTGGCTAGCTAGTTGCCGCTTTATCGAAGATGGTTATGAATCAGTTACCGCGAGTGGCTGTCTGGAGAAGCCGGCATTTCAGCATTTTCAACCGCCCGTGGCACGGGCCGCCATTCCGGTCTGAGCCGGGGCACACAGACGTTGATTGACAAAGGAGTCACCCATGAATAACGCAATGACAATCCGCCCCACTCTCACCGAGGAGGTACTCGGAGAATTCGTCGCTCTTCTCGGACCGGACGGAGTGATCACCGAACCTTCAGCCGTTGACGAATACAAAGACCCCTACTACATTCCTGACGATGACACATTTACGGCGTCCGCTGTTGTAGTACCGGACAATACCGAACAAGTCCAAGGCATCCTGCGGATTGCCACCCAGTACGGCATCCCCGTATGGCCACATTCCCAAGGCCGTAACTATGGTTATGGCGGTCCGTCACCGCGCGTCAGAGGATCGATCCAGATCAGCTTCCGAAAGATGAACCGAGTCCTTGAAATCAACGAGGAACTTGCCTACGCAGTGGTAGAGCCGGGCGTCCGCTGGTTTGATCTATATGACGCCATCGAGGCCGGGGGATACGCTCTCCAGGTTTCAGTACCCGACTTAGGATGGGGGAGCGTTATTGGAAACTCCCTCGACAATGGCATGACCTACATGCCATACGGTGCAGACTTCCAGATACTCAATGGGTTGGAGGTCGTCCTTGCCGACGGGACACTGCTCCGCACCGGGATGGGAGCCATTCCGGAGAACAAAGCATGGCACCTTTACAAGCGGGGATTGGGACCAGCCCTTGACCCCTTGTTTACCCAGTCCAACCTCGGGATCGTAGTGCGAGCCGGTGTCTGGCTAAAGCGCAAGCCCGAAGGCTACAGTTCGCTGTTCCTGACACTTAAGACTGACAAGGATTTGGAAGCCGGGATCGACGCGATTCGTGAATTGCGCTTGGAAGGCATCCTTGAGGGTGTTCCAAGTATGTATACGACCCTGAGTGCCGCGCCGCAGTTGATGGACACCGACATTCAAGGTCCTGCACTTCTGAGCGAGGAGCAAATACAGGCAATTGCCGACGAAACCGGAGTCGGCCGGTGGGGTACACGTGCAGCGTTGTGGGGACCGCGGAAGATTGTTGAATACAAACTCGAGCGGATCAAAGAGGTCTGGGGGGCCATCCCGAGGGCGAAAGTCAATCATTCTCCGATTTACAGCCCGGAACAGTACAAGGATTTTACCAATTCAGCCGAGCAGATCCAGGCCGGCATTCCCACACTTCAGCTGATCGAAGCTACCCCGCCGAACATGGGACACATCGGTTTCTCTCCTATCGTCCCTATGGTCGGCACGGAAGTCCGGTACGTCGTCGACCAGATGCGTAAGCGTATCGAAGAGGCCGGACTGAATTTCCTCGGCGGAGTGATGTCGTTCAATGAACGATCCTGCTGCATCGTAGGAGGAATCCCCTTCGATGTGACAAACAAGGAGGAAGCCGAGCGCGCGTTCGGCGCCGTTCGCCGTCTGGTCAAGGAAATCGGTGAGTTGGGTTACGGGGAATACAGGGCCCACATCGACTACATGGACGAAGCCCAGGCAATCTACTCCTTCAACGACAACGCCTACCGACGGTTCGTGGAAAAGATCAAGAATGCCGTCGACCCCAATGGCATCATCATGCCAGGACGCCACGGGATCTGGCCGAGCAGCCACTACGCACAACCCGAGGACCAAGGTGGAGCGCGCACACCCTCGCCCAACTGACCTCGCGCATGACCGCAGAGTTACTGCGGCGCGGACTCCTCAAATGCCTTACCGCATTTGAGGGGCCAAGAGCCCGCTGTGGCGACGGAAAATCCGATACATCTATGGCCGCTCACCGACGCTATCGGGTCGGCACCTCTCCACCACACTCGAAGGAGCATAATGCGTGAACTTGCCAACCAATGCGCGCTAATTACAGGAGCCGGATCGGGAATGGGCCGGGTGGCCGCGCAGGCACTGGCCGCGGAAGGAGCCACCGTGGCGGTGCTCGACATTTCCGATGTCGGCGGCCGTGAGACGGTACAACTGATCGAATCAGCAGGAGGATCGGCCACGTTCTACCGCTTGGACGTGGCCGATCCTGACGCCGTCGCTGAGGTCATCCCTCGGGTTGCCCGGGACCTTGGCGGCCTGCACGTCGTTGTCAATAACGCAGGCGTCGAGGGAGCGCACGTCAAGCTTGCAGATATCCCGGTGGATGACTACCAACGCGTCATGAACATCGACCTTGCTGGCGTCTTCTACTGTTTGAAAGCCGAAATTCCGCTGATGCTTGAACATGGTGGCAGCATCATCAACACGGCTTCTGCATCAGGACTCATCGGCGGCTACAACCTCGCAGCTTACACAGCGGCCAAGCACGGCGTCATAGGTCTGACCAAGGCGGCCGCCATGGACTATGGCACCACCGATCTTCGGATCAATGCGCTCTGCCCGGGTCTGATTGACACGCCTTTCCTAGCTGAGCTCTCAGAGAACCAGTTGGCACACCTACTATCGGGCACGCCAATGGGCCGCGTGGGCGAACCCTCCGAGATAGCCGATGCAATCGTGTGGCTGGCCTCGAAGCGCTCTTCATTCGTCCTCGGACATGCCCTATGCGTAGACGGTGGAGCCACACTGGGGGGTAACACCACAAACCTGGCAAACATGGATTGAAGGACACTTAAACTTTCGGTGTTCCTCGTCGCTGAGTCTCGGAGTTCTAACTGCAACTCCGCGCCTTGAACGCGCGAAGCGACCCCGGTCGCGTGCCGCGAAAAACCCCGTTCGGGCGTTATCCAGCAGCATGAGATAGCAGTCTGGTTTCCTTGGTCAATGTCGGGAAACGCTTTCGACTCTCTTCAGTGGCGGCCTAAACAAGACCGCAACCAACTTGCTGCAACTGGATGACACCTCAGGCCGGGCAACTTGAGGACCTCTGCTCCGGCCACGAAGGGCCCTTTCCATCCTCACAGGTTGACGTCGGCAACCCAATGCATGCATGCGAAGGACCCGACGCCACTTCATTACCGACCCAAATCAGGGAAGAACACATCATGGCAACGAATGTCGATATCGAAACCCTCACGGCCGAAGTGCTGCAAAGCTTCTCGAAGACGACGGATCAGCGACTAAAGCAGATCCTCGAAAGCCTGGTGACGCACCTTCATGACTTCGTGCAGGACATCGCTCCCTCCATCGAAGAGTGGGAGCAAGCAATCGACTTCCTGACCAGGACCGGTATGGCATGCACCGACGTAAGACAAGAATTCATCCTCCTCTCAGATGTCCTTGGAGTGTCCATGTTCGTCGAGACGATCAACGGCCATGACACTCCCGAAGCCACCGACTCAACGGTTCTGGGGCCTTTCCACATGGTCGAATCGCCCGTCCGGGCACTCGGCGACGATGTCTCGCCCGAAAGCGAAGGGCCCCGGTGCGTTGTCAGCGGGCGTATCGTCTCGGTTGACGGAACCCCTATCGGGAATGCAGTAATCGACATCTGGCAGGCCAACGCGAACGGCTTCTACGACGTTCAACAGCCTGGAGTCCAGAGCGTCGGAAACGGCCGCGCTCTGCTCCGACCTGAACCGGATGGTCACTTCAACTTTCGCACCGTAATCCCCACCTACTACCCCATCCCTACCGACGGTCCGGTCGGGGAACTGCTCCACGCGACCCACAGGCACCCATACCGTCCCGCCCACATCCATTTCCTTGTCACCGCGCCGGGATACAAGGAGCTGACCACCCACATCTTCGTAGGCGGCAGCGAATACCTCGAATCCGATGCGGTCTTCGCGGTCAAAGACTCCTTAATTAAGGACTTCGCAGATAACTCGAACCTGGAAGACGCCGTACGGTTCGAGGTTCAAAGCCCGTTCCGGCACGGGCGTTTCGATATCGTCCTGCACCCAGAGTCCTAGGGGAATCTCGGTGCCCGCTTCCATTCTTTTTCGAGGCACCGCCGATGCGGGTTCGTCTCGGGTTCCGGAGCCCTTGAAGCCGAAAGGAACCATCGTGATTAGCAACCCCAAGCCGGAGGCCGCCCGGGCCCCCGGCGCCCGCCCCCTGGACGGGATCGTCATCGCCGACTTTTCCCGTGTCCTGGCCGGCCCCTACGCCACCATGCTGCTGGCCGATATGGGTGCCGAAGTCATCAAAGTCGAAAGCCCGGGTGGGGATGACACGCGCTCGTGGTTGCCCCCGGTGCGCCCTGACGGTGTCTCGACGTACTACTCGGCCATCAACCGCAACAAAAAGTCCGTCGTACTGAACCTGAAGGACGAGGACGACCTCGCTGCCGCCAAAGAGCTCGCCGCCCGCGCCGATGTCATGATCGAAAACTTCAAGCCCGGGGGACTGAAACGGTTCGGGCTGGACTACAGCTCGGTGCGAGAACGCAACAAGGCGGTCATCTACTGCTCCATCAGCGGATTCGGCACCGCCGAAGGCGCCGCGCTGCCCGGGTATGATCTCATCGTTCAGGCCATGTCCGGGCTGATGAGCCTCACCGGAGACCCCAATGGTGAACCCTACCGAGCCGGCATCAGCGTCTTCGACGTCATGGCCGGGCTGCACTCGACCATCGGCATCCTCGCCGCCCTGCACCACCGCGACCGCACCGGCGAAGGGCAGAACATTGAAACGAGCCTCATGGCATCGGCCATGAGCGGGCTCGTCAACCAGACCTCCGCCTATGTCGCCGGAAATGTCACACCCTTCAGGATGGGCAACGCCCACCCGAGCCTGTTCCCCTATGAAGCCTTGCCGACCAAGGACGATGACCTGATCATCACCGCCGGCAACAACGCCCAGTTCCGTAAACTCTGCGCCGTACTGGACGTTCCCGAACTCGCTGACGATAAACGGTTCGCCGACAACGCCGACCGGACCAGGCATCGCGAAAAACTCCGCCCCCTGCTGGTGGAACGCCTGAAGACCCGGACCGCCGAAGAATGGTTCGAAAAGCTGAACGAAGCCGGCGTACCCACCGGGCCCATCAACACCATCAAACAGGGTGTCGAGTACGCCCAGAAACTTGGCCTGCAGCCCGTCGTTCAGGTTGGCGCCGGGGCCAAAACCGTCCCGGGCGTGCGCAACCCGATCACGTTCTCCGCCACCCCGGCACGATACGAACTGGCACCGCCGGAGCTGGGCGAACACACCGACGAAATCCGCGCCTGGCTTGCCTCCGCCGCCGTCCCGACCGCCTCAACCCCTGGAGCATCATGAACCCCACCCTCGAGCAGGAAAAGCTGCAGTTCCCAACCTCACTGGGAACATCCACCGCCACCGAAATCCGCCTCCTGGGCCAGGACCTCGCCGCAGACCTGATGGGCAAAGTCAGCTTCGGCGAACTCGCCTTCTGGCTCGTCGCCATGCGGCGCCCCACAGCCGGCGAACTGCGCGTCTTCGAATCGGTGCTGGTGGCCCTTGCCGATCACGGCTTCACCCCCACGGCCATCGCCGCCCGGCTCACCTACCTCAGCGCCCCGGACTCCCTGCAGGGAGCCATGGCCGCCGGCCTGCTCGGCGGAGGCTCCCGCTTCCTCGGTGTCACCGAAGACTGCGGCCAATTCCTCGCCGCCACCCTCAAAGCCCATAAAGGGGGCCTCCCGGACACCGACGCCGAATGGGACGACCTGGCCCTGAACGCCATCACCACCCAACGCGCAGCCGGCAAATTCGTCCCCGGACTGGGCCACCCCAACCACAAGGACGGCGACCCGCGCACCCCGGTGCTGATCGGCATCGCCGAGGAAGAAGGCCTCCACGGACCGCACCTGCGGCTATTCGAAGCCATCGGCCGGATGAGCGAAAAGGCCCTCGGCCGCAAACTCCCGCTCAACGGCGCCGGTGTCTGCGGCGCCGCACTGGCCGACCTCGGACTGCCACCCGAGCTGCTCCGCGGATTCGCCCTCCTCGCCCGCGCCGCCGGGTTGCTCGGGCAGATCGCCGAGGAACGCCGCAGCCCCATCGCCAACGAGATCTACATGGCAGTGGACCGGAACGCCATCTACGTCGACCCAAAGTCACCCACAGCGCCGGACGAAAACTAAAACCAGCAGGACCTGTGCGGGCCGCCACCACCCCCGGACGCTCCCGGAGCAGGCCGGCCGATTGAAGCCGGAAGCTGGGAGCGCGGAACGCCCCCACCCTGCCGCTGTGTGTCACAAGCGGCATCCTGTTCGCTGGGTGGCTTCAGAATTTTGAGAAGTCTGATCACGCATCGCCGGTACCGTGCTCGTCGTCTGTATCGGGCTCATATTAAGGGGAGGCCGAGATTGAACACCGCACGGGCTGATGATGAGTCATTTTCCGCTTCTGGCTGGACTCGTGCGGGGTTTAACTGGCATTCACGGTTATTCGTGAGACGGGAGTTCCCTCCTCCATCCGCGGGATCCGTTCTCCTGGTGGAATCGTCAGAAGACGGCGGGTCGTGCCGGCGTCATTGTTTCTTCCGCATGCCGTAGGCGGGCTGGCAGTGGGCGCCAAGAGGGCCGCTCCAGCGAAGGCTTTCGGCTGTACGTGTGACCGCTTCCAGGCCAGTGATACGCTCGCCGGAGAGTATTCCATGCATCGGATTGAGCTTGATGGACGCGAACGATATGAACGACCCGGCACCCGACATAACGATGTCGAGCACGGAAGCCGCAGCTTACCTGAGCGGTTTAGTCGGTTACGGTGTCAGCGCTGAGGTGCTGGAGAGCCTGAACGCCTTTGGCCGTGGCCCTGTCACTGAGGAACAGGGCCAGAGTTTGGTATATCGCCGGTCAGCGCTCGATGCGTTTCTCCGAGAAAACGGCGCGGATCCGATGGTTTGGATGGCTGGCGCGTGGCGGACCATCGCGGACCAAGTCGAAGCCGTGACCGCAGACCATCCTGAGCTGCAGTCCGAGACATTCGTAGAAAAATTAAGAAATCAGGAAAGCGACGACGGATGGGATGCCGACAAAGCCAGATAAGCGGCACAATCGCGTGGCCAGGAAGTCATCAATTTCGGCTGGCCGCCATTGCCACGGAAATTCACCCGTGACGCGCTGAAAGCGTTCTAGCAGCTGGCAGCGCTGCTTGATCGTCTGTATCGTGAGGCCGCGTGCCAGCATCTGTGCCCGCCAGCCATCCAACATGGCAGTGAAGACCCGTTCATCAGCCCTGAACAGCCCAAGGTCCGGATCCACCAGCATCCGCGGGAGGAAACCCGGAACGGCGCTACTCATAACGACCCCTAAGCCATGGAAACATGCATTAGATGCATGAAACCTACAGCCATAAGCGATCCGGGGGCAAAGTCAGCCATTGGCGTGAGGAATGCGCGCCACCGCAAAGCCCGGTTGACCTCTGGAAACGCCTGATTCGTCATGAAACGGGAGTTCTCGCAGCTACTTCTACTCCCGTGCTTTTTACGCCGATAATGGACCTTACGTCGCGTTGCCGCGCGGTGTACCAAGAAGGCCCTTTCGGCAGTCATGACGGCATCTTAGAGCTGGCTTCGAATTCCCTGAAGCAAATCTCATCAGTTTTAACCCAGCAGGGTTCAGGCGCCGCATCTGCCGCACTTTTGCGACAACCGATTCAGGGTTGGCCGCGAAATACGCCTCATCCGGGCTGCCGAGGCCGACTCCGAAGTCGATATTCATCACGCCTTCCGTCGCTCCCAATGGCTGGATGCGGCAGTAGTTCTCCGTTGCCCGGCAGGGGATATCTCGAAGTCACGTTTGGCTAGCCGGGGCGATTATCGTGGCGCGGAACCAGCAAGAGCGGACTGACGGGAGCAGGCCAAGCTCCGTCGCCCGAGCAAACGTGCCCGGAACTATGGCAGATTCCAAGCCGCTGCGCGAGTCACATGGAACCAGGCGCGGCCTGAATCGCTGATAACGCGTCATCAACGTCAAATACATCACAGAAGTTTGATTAATAGGTCATCCTAAGTAAGGCTTGCCTGTGTTGTTCGTCGAACAGCTCTGACCGAAAGGATGACCAGTGCCGCTGATGCCCCCCCTTGACGCGATCCACCTGGACGACCCGCGCGCCACCGGCGCCCAGCCCAACGCAACCCAGCCCAACGACGAGCGGCCCAACAGCGCCCAGTCTGGGCAGGACTTTGGATCCAGCGTGGAACTGGCGCTGGGCGCCACCAACCACCTCTTCAACAAACGCAACGCACCCCGCTACGTTGCCCAGGTGCTGCAGGGTGTCACCGTCGTGGCCACCAAGATTGAGCGCACCACCCAACCGTTCACCGGCGTGGGTCCTGCCGAGATGAAGGCTCGCGTTGACGCCGTTGACCTGGCAAGCCCCCTCGCGGACACGGCCGCAGCGCTTGAGGAACTCGAATCCGTCTACCTCCGCGATGCTGTCTATTTCCACGACAGCAAGTACGCGGCACACCTCAATTGCCCCGTGGTGATCCCCGCCCTCGTGGGTGAGGCAATCCTGTCTGCAGTGAACTCATCCCTCGACACCTGGGACCAGAGCGCCGGTGCCACCATGATCGAGCGCCGCCTCATCGACTGGGCTGCTGACCGGCTGCACCTCGGCGCCGACGCCGACGGCATCTTCACGTCCGGCGGAAGCCAATCCAACCTTCAGGCCCTCCTGATCGCCCGCAACCACGCGGTGGCCGGGCTCCGGCAGGAACCGTCCCGCGCCAACCTCCGCCTCCCGGCGCTGCTGGATTCGCTCCGGATCTTCACCTCGGAGGACAGCCACTTCAGCATCCAGAAGTCCGCCTCCATGCTGGGCCTGGGGTTCGACGCCGTCATCACCGTCCCGTGCACCCCTGACCACCGGATGGACCCGACCGCGCTGGCCACCGCCATGGCCGATGCGCATGAAGCAGGCCACACCGCCATGGCGGTCGTGGCCACCGGCGGCACCACAGATTTCGGCGCCGTGGATCCACTCACCGACCTGGCCGCATTGGCGCGCGCCTACGGCGCCTGGTTCCACGTTGACGCCGCATACGGCGGCGGTTTGATGGTGTCCGGCCGCTACCGGCACCTCCTGGACGGCACACGCCTGGCCGACTCCGTCACCGTCGACTTCCACAAGACCTTCTTCCAGCCGGTGAGCTCGAGCGCCCTGCTGGTCCGCGAGAGCACCATGCTCCGCCACATCACCTACTACGCCGATTACTTGAACCCGGAAAGCGCCGCACTGGCAGAGATCCCCAACCAGGTGGACAAGAGTATCCAGACCACCCGCCGGTTCGACGCGCTGAAGCTGTGGCTGACGCTGCGGATCATGGGCGCCGACGCCATCGGTGCGCTGTTTGACGAGGCCATCGACCTTGCCGCCCAGGTTGGTTCGCTCTTGGCATCGGATGACGACTTCGAACTGGTGGCAGCGCCCCAGCTGAGCACCCTGGTGTTCCGCTACCGGCCCGTCGACGCGGACGGCACCCGCCTGAGCGAGGATGCCGCGGACACCCTCAACCCGGCGATCCGCGCCGCCGTCTTCGCCTCGGGCCAGGCCGTTGTGGCTGGGACCAAGGTGGCTGGCCGGCACTACCTCAAGTTCACCCTCCTCAATGCCGAGGCCACGTTGGAGGACATCAGCGAAATCGTTGAGCTCCTGCGCCGCACCGGCGCGAGCCTCCTGCCGGCCCAGAATCAGGCCCAGAACCAGGACCACAACCGGAGCGGGGCGGCAGCATGAGCCACGTCCACGACTTCGCGGCGATCGGCGTCGGGCCCTTCAACCTGGGCCTGGCCGCCCTCGCCGAGCCCATCGACGGCCTGGACGGCGTGTTTCTCGAGCAGCGCGATTCGTTCGACTGGCACCCGGGCATGATGCTGGAGCCCGCCCACCTCCAGGTCCCCTTCATGGCGGACCTGGTCACGCTCGCGGACCCCACCTCGCCCTACTCCTTCCTGAACTTCCTCAAGCAGACCGGCAGGCTCTATCGCTTCTACATCCGCGAGAATTTCTACCCCCTGCGTGCCGAGTTCAACCAGTACTGCCAATGGGTGGCCGGCCAGTTGCCGTCGGTCCGGTTTGGCACATCGGTGACGGACATTGCGTACGACGACGGCGTGTACCGGCTCACCGTCAACGGTCCAGATGGGCAGGAGGTACTGCTGGCGCGGCGGCTGGTGCTGGGCACCGGCACCTCGCCGTACGTCCCCGAATCCGGTCGGGGCATCATGGCCCAGTCGGCAGCGGGCACGGGCGGACTGGTGTTCCACAACGCCGAGTACCTGGCCCGGAAGGCGGAGCTGCAGAAGAAGCGCAGCATCACCATCCTGGGCAGTGGCCAGAGTGCAGCGGAGATCTACTACGAGCTGCTCCAGGAAGCCGATGCCCACGGGTACCAGCTCAACTGGGTCACCCGCTCCGGCAGGTTCTTCCCGTTGGAGTACACCAAGCTGACCCTGGAAATGACCTCGCCGGAGTATGTGGACTACTTCCACGAACTGCCGGAGTCCCAGCGCGATCACTTGATCAAGACGCAGAAGAACCTGTACAAGGGCATCAACTCCGAGCTGATCGACGCCATCTATGATCTGCTCTACACACGCAGCATCGCGGGCCTGGTGGACACCCAATTGCTCACGCACTCGACCCTTACCGCGGCGCACTGGGATGCGGCAGTCGGCACGCACACGTTGCACCTGGCGCACGGGGAACAGGGCAGCAGCTACACCCTGGACACCGAGGCAGTGGTCCTGGCCACCGGGTACGGCTACCGCGAGCCGGCGTTCCTGGCCGGCATCAGGGACCGGATCGTCCGGGACGGTGCCGGCAGGTTCGCCGTGAACCGGAACTACAGCACCGGCGTCGATGCCGGCGAAATCTTCGTCCAGAACGCCGAACTGCACACGCACGGCTTCGTCACCCCTGACCTGGGCATGGCCGCCTACCGCAACTCCTGCATCCTGCGCGAAATCACCGGCCGCGAGGTGTACCCCGTGGAACGCAGCATCGCCTTCCAACACTTCGGTGCGCCAACCGGCATTCCCGCGGAGGTGCCGGCATGAGGTTCACCTTCCGCTGCCTGGACGCCGTGGCAGACGCCGAACTCCTGCACGGCTGGGTCAGCCAGCCCTACGCCTCCTTCTGGGGGATGCTCAACGCCAGCGTCGCCGACGTGGCCAAGGAATACGGCGGCATCCAGTCCAGCGGCCATCACCACGCCGAATTGGGGCTCGACGACGGCGTCCCCGCCTTCCTGATGGAGGAATACGTTCCCGATGCCTCACCACTGGCCGCGGTCTACGCAGTGGAACCCGGCGACGTGGGGATGCACCTGCTGGTGGCGCCGCCGTCGTCCGGGTACGAACCCGGCTACACCACCACGGTGATGGACGCCGTCCTGTCCAGGCTCTTCTCCCGCCCCGAGGTGGAACGAGTGGTGGTGGAACCCGACGCGCGCAACACCAAGATCCACGCCCTCAACGCCCGGTTGGGCTTCCAACCCGTTGGCGTGGTGACCCTGCCAGACAAGGAAGCGCTGCTCAGCTTCTGCACCCGCGCGGACTACCACGCCGCCCGCGCCACGATCACCCACCTGCAAAACCTCCACCCCCAGGGAGCGCTATGACCATCCACCTCGAGAACGCCGTGCAACAGCACCGCTCAACCCTCGACGCCGAACAGCTGGCCAGCGCGCCGCACCTGAACGCCGAGCGCTGGGACGCCGCCAACCGGCACCTGCTGCGCAAGTCGCTCGCCGAGTTCTCGCACGAACGGATCCTGACGCCGGAGCCACTGGGTGCGGGGCTGTTCCGCGTCACCAGCACCGACGGCAGGCATGAGTACCGCTTTGCGGCGCGGGTGCTGGAACTTGAGCATTGGTCCATCGACGCCGAGTCCATCCAAGGCTTCCAGGACGGCACCGAAGCGCCGCTGGATGTCCTGGACTTCATCACCGTCTTCCACGAGACCCTGGGCATCACCATTGCCATGCTGCCGGTATACCTGGAAGAGGTCAGCAGCACGTTGGCCAGCCGCGCCTACAAGGAGTGGGCCAGCCAGCCGTCGTCGGCCGAACTGGTAGCCGGCGTGACCGGCGGGCTGGACCGGGCGGCCGATTTCCAGGCGATCGAACGCAGCATGACGGAGGGTCACCCGTGCTTCGTTGCGAACAATGGCCGGCTGGGGTTTGGCGTCAGCGACTTCCACGCGTACGCCCCCGAAACTGGCGCGCCGCTGCAGCTGGTCTGGATCGCTGCGCAGCGCAGCCATGCCGTGTTCACGGCCAGCGAAGGCTTGGACTACCGCGCCCACCTGGACGCCGAGCTGGGTCCACTGGCGGGGGATTTCGACGCCGAACTGCAGCTGCAGGGGTTGGACCCGGAGCAGTACTTCTTCCTGCCCGTGCATCCGTGGCAGTGGGAAAACAAACTCACGGTCACCTTTGCCGCGGAGATTGCCCGGCAGCGGATTGTGTACTTGGGCACGGGGACAGAGCGTTACCAGGCCCAGCAGTCCATCCGCACGTTCTTCAACACCACGGATCCCGCCAAGCACTACGTGAAGACGGCAATGTCGGTCTTGAACATGGGCTTCATGCGCGGGCTGTCGCCGCAGTACATGAAGGCCACCCCGGCCATCAACGATTGGCTGCGCGGACTAATTGAGGCGGATCCGGCGCTGCAGGACCGCGGCTTCACCATGATCGGCGAAATTGCCGCGATCGGCTACCACAACGCCAATTATGAGGCTGGCTCGGCGCCGGGTTCGCCCTACCGCAAGATGCTGTCCGCCCTGTGGCGGGAAAGCCCGCTGCCACTCCTGGCTGAAGGCCAGCAGTTGGCCACCATGGCGTCCCTGCTGCACGTTGATGCATCGGGCCAACCCCTGGTGTCCGCCCTGATCCAGCGGTCCGGGTTGAGCGCAGCCGAGTGGCTTCGCCGCTACTTTGAGGCGTACCTGGTGCCGCTGGTGCACTGCCTGTACAAGTACGAGCTGGCGTTCATGCCCCACGGTGAGAACGTCATCCTCATCCTCGACGACGGGGTGCCGGTACGCGCCATCATGAAGGACATCGCCGAGGAAATCGTGGTGATGGGGGAGCGGCTTGAGCTTCCGGCCGAGGTGTCCCGCATCCAGGTGGCCATCCCGGACACGGAGAAGGTGCTGGCGATCTTCACCGACATCTTCGACTGCATTTTCCGCTTCCTGGCCGCGCTCCTGGACGACGACGGCACTTTGGCCCAGGAGGATTTCTGGCGTATCGCTGCAGAAGCCGTTGCCGACTATCAGGAGCAGCACCCCGAGTTGGCTGACCAGTTTGCCCGCCACGATCTCTTCGCCGCGGACTTTGAACTGTCCTGCCTCAATCGGCTGCAGCTGCGCAACAACCAGCAGATGCTGGACCTGACGGATCCGTCCGGTGGGCTGCAGATGGCCGGCCGGTTGGCTAACCCCCTGGCGCGCTATGCACCGGGAGTGGCGGCAGCAGGGTAGGTCACGGCTGACCAGGGTCACGGGGCTTACTGGGAACCGGACGCTAGGCTTGCCGCATGAGCCACGCATTGTCTGGAACCACTGCCCTTGTCACCGGCGCCAGCGCAGGACTGGGCGGCGAGTTTGCACGCCAACTCGCCGCCCAGGGCTGCAACGTCGTGCTGGTGGCGCGCCGTGAGGAGCGGTTGACTGCCTTGGCTGCCGACCTTGAACAGCGGTACGGGGTCACGGCTGAGGTGCTGGTCGCGGACCTGACAGAGGACCGCGACCTGGCCGCCGTCGTCGTCCGCCTGTCCGATCCAGAACGCCCGGTGGGGATCCTGGTCAACAACGCCGGGATCGGCATGCTGCGGGACTTCGCCGAGAACGGCCTCGAGGAGGAGCGGCGGCACCTGAAGCTGCACGCCGAAGCGGCGCTGACCCTGACGCACGCTGCGCTGCAAGGGATGTTGGCGCGCGGGACCGGCAGGGTGATCAACGTGTCCAGCATCGCCGCGTTCCTGCCCCGCGGCACCTATTCGGCGGCCAAGGCGTGGCTGCTGAGTTTCAGCCGGTGGGCCAATCTGGCCTATGGGCCGCGCGGCGTCAAAGTCACGGCGGTGTGCCCAGGGTTCACCAGGACCGAATTCCACGAGCAGATGGGCATGGACACCGGCGTTGCGCCGTCGTGGACCTGGCTGTCTGCGTCGCGGGTGGTGCTGGAAGCGCTGGCGGCAAACGAACGCGGCCGGGCCGTGTGCATCCCGTCCAAGCGCTACAAAACCGTGGCACTCCTGGCCAAGGTGGCTCCTGCCCGGCTGATGGCGGGGCCGGCGCGCAAGCCCAGGGCAGAGTAGGACGCCCGGGTTTTTCACTGCGGACCAGCACGGCAAAGGCCCGCCCCGCACGGCTTCCGAAGAAGCGATACGGGGCGGGCCTTGGAGCGTGGGCTACTGCAAGTGCCCTCCTGAAGCTACGCCGGAGCGGCCGTCTTACCGTCAGCGGTGGCTGTGCCCTCGGACGGTGGGATGACGTCGTCGAACGGCAGGTCCGCCACGACGAAGTTCGGGTTCTCATCCTGCGTGGCCACGAGTTCGCGGGCCTCCTCCTGCGTGTCCACGCTGGGCATGGACCCGGGAAGGGGCTTGTTGGCCGATTCCTTGAGGAAGTAGATGCCCACCGCGCCTGCAGCGGAGGTCACCATCAGGTAGTAGGCAGGCATCATGTCGTTGTCGGTCGCCTGGATGAGCGCGGCCACAATGAATGGCGTGGTGCCACCAAAAATGGCTACCGCAAAGTTGTAGGCGATGCCCATCGAGCTGTACCGGCTCGAGGTGGGGAACTGGGCCGGCAGCGATGACGCCAGGTTGGCAACGTAGAAGGTGACCGGGAAGGCGATGAGCGCCAGGCCCACCAGGGTTGACCACACTTCGCCGATCCCAATCATCATGAACGCTGGAACGGCCAGCACGATGGTGCTCACTGCGCCCACCCAGAGGATGGGGCGGCGGCCCACCTTGTCCGACAGCTTGCCGGTCAGGGGGATGCAGAGGGCCATGATCACCAGGACGGGAATGGTCAACGCGGTACCGTGCATCTCGTCGTAGCCCTTTTCGGACGTGAGATACGTGGGCATGTACGAGGTCAGCGCGTACCCGGCGGTGTTGGCCGCAGCCACCACCACCATGGCAACCAGGATGGGGCGCCAGTTGGCCTTGACGGTGGCAATCGGTCCGCTGGCGGTGACAGGATCGGACGCGGTGGCGTTCTTGGACGCCTCTTCGCGGGCATCCAGGGTTGCCTGGAATTGAGGGGATTCCTCAATCTTGCTCCGGAAGTAGATGGCGATCAGTCCCAGCGGACCGGCCACCAGGAACGGAATCCGCCAGCCCCATTCCTCCATGGCAGCTTGGCCGAGCGTCAGCTGCAGCACCGATACCAGTGCGGCACCGATGGCGAAGCCAAGGTAACTGCCCAGGTCCAGGAAACTGGCGAAGAAACCGCGACGGCGGTCCGCCGCGTATTCGCTCACAAAGGTGGTGGCGCCGGCGTACTCGCCGCCGGTGGAGAAGCCCTGGATGACCTTCAAGATCACCAGCAGGGCGGGCGACCAGAGGCCAACCTGGGCATAGCCGGGCAGCAGGCCTACGGCGAAGGTGCTCGCAGCCATGATCATCAAGGTGGTGGCCAGCGTCTTCTGCCGGCCCACCTTGTCGCCCAGCCAGCCAAAGATGATGCCGCCGAGGGGGCGGGCAATGAAGGTTGCGGCGAAGGTTCCCAGCAGGAACAGGGTGGCCGTGGCCGGATCGGCTTCGGGCAGGAAGGTGACGCCCATGGTGGTGATCAGGTAGCCAAAAACACCAACGTCGTACCATTCCATGGTGTTGCCCACGATGGTTCCGCCCATTGCTTTCCTGAGCATGGGCTGGTTAACCACGTTGACGTCGGATTCTTTCAGCCGGCGTCGGGGCAGTCTTGGTTTCTTGAGTATTTTGGGGGCACTCGGGTTTGTTCTGCGGGCGTTATTCTCGCCTGCTGAAGAGTCGGTCATGCTTCGGTCTTCGGGCATTTGGAAGGCTCCTGTGGAGGTCATTTGCTTGCGACTTGTAGCTGCCCCGCTCCGGGCAGACCTTCAATTTTACGCTCAATCTCTGGCGTTCGCTCGTTGAATGCCGTACGATCCCCCCTTTTGTGCCGCTCTGCGGCAGTTGTTTATCGTTTTATTTTGCCGCGCTTTCCCAGTGATGACGCGGAATTCTCGCCGTGGCCGCCACCGTTACCAAATATTTTTCTTCGAGGGCGCATTTTGTGCCGTTTCAGGGGCGGAATTGGCGAGAAGCCGCGGGATGTTCCACTGCCTGAGCGGGAGTCGCGGAGCACTGTTCTACCGTCGTCGTCCGAGGTTCTGGAGACGGCATCGGAACTGCGGCGCGCAGGGGTTCACAGGACGGCAGCGGATGCCTAAAGTGGGGCCATGGAAATTCTCTGAAAATGGGTCAGCGGACGCGCGCACTGCCGTCGCTGATGGCTGCCCACCGCCGTACAGGCCGCCACGGGCAGACCAGGACCCGCCGCCACCGAGCGTTGCCGCCCCATCGGCACCATCCTTGGCCCCTGGACCTGGAGCATCAATCACCAGACTTCATTCATCGCAGAAGGAAGAGAACAATGGCTGACGAAAACCGCACCCAAGACATTGCACCCGAGATGGCTGACCAGTTGGCTGCCGCCATGGGCGCTCCTGCAGCGCCCGGCCCGGCGGTTGCCGGCACGGCCAACCAGGCCCCCCAGAACGAGTGGCCGGATGGCAACGGCAAGCACCGACACCCCAAGGACCGTGGCGCGGGCCATGGCCGGATGGGACACGAAGCGGCAGTGACCGCCGTGCACCGCACCAGCCGGCCGCAGATGCCGCACTCCTCATAGGCTCCGGCAAGGACCGTTCCGGCGGTCCAGTCACTTCAACTCTGCCCCGCGTTGCGGGCGGCTTTCGCCGCTGACGACGTGGGGCAGAGCTGCTTAATCTTCCAGGACCACGTCTGCTGGGTCCTTGTCCGGCCGCCAGCCCCGCCACACCGGATGCCGTAGCCTGCCCGGACCCGTCCAGGCACTGAAGGTCACCTCGCCCACGAGCATGGGTTCCATCCAGGTCGCATCGGCGGCGTCTATCCTAGGGACGTCGTGGAACGGCGAGGGCGCCGGTCCCATCGACTCGACGGTGCGGCGCAACTCGGCCAGTTCCCGATCACTGAAACCGCCGCCCACCCTGCCCACGTAACGGAGCCTGTCGCCATCCGGGATGCCCACCAGCAACGAGCCCACCGTCTGTTTGCGTGCACCGTTTCCGGGCCGCCAGCCGCCCACCACCACTTCCTGGGTCTGCTCCAGTTTGAGCTTGATCCAGGTCTTGGTCCGCTGCCCGCTGACGTACCTGCTGTCGATTCGCTTGGCCAAGACGCCCTCAAGTCCCAGTTCCTGGGCGCTGGCCAGAATCTGCGCCACCGGATCTGTCAGGACTGCCGAAAGCTCGATCGGGGCGCCGTTGGATAGTGGGCTGCCGGTGGAGGAGAAGAACTGTTCCAACCGGTGGCGCCGCTTGGTCAGGGGGAGCCGGCGCAGATCCGTGGCGTCATCAGAGAGCAGATCAAATAGCAGCAGCCGGACCGGAATGGATGTGCGGGCCTGGGTTACCTCAGCAGCGCGGGTCAGCTTCATCCGGCCCTGCAACACACCGAAGTCGGGGCGTCCCGATGCCGAGAAGGCCACGATCTCGCCGTCGGCCACAAAGGGCTGCGGCGGCCAGCTGCTCCGATCCGTGAGCTCCGGGTAGGTGCGGCTGACATCGTTGCCGTTGCGGCTGAAGATCCGCACCGAGCTGGCGTCAGCCACGATGATGGCGCGGACGCCGTCCCACTTGAGCTCCAGTTGCCAGTCGCTGCCGTGCAGATCGGACGGCTTGCCGGCAGAGGCCAGCATGGGGGCGAAGGCCAGCGGACCGGGCGCGCCTGGAGCGCCTGCGTGGTCGGCATCCTGATGGCCCGAAACAGCTCCAGCACCCGCATTGTCCTCGCTGCCCGCGTCCGCCACCTCCCGCCGTCGTCCGCCGTGGTGTTCCGCGTCCATCAGGTGGATCAGCCACTGACCTGCGGCGCCGCTGCCGTGCCCGCGGCCCGTGTGGATGAGCGCGAACTTGCGGGTGCCGCCGAGTCCGCCGCCGGGTGCCCCGGTGAGCGTGGCGATGACCTCCCTGCCGTTGATCCATTTGTGCAGCTCGTACGTGCCGTGGTCCCAGATGCTCACCTCGCCCGCGCCGTACTGACCTTTGGGGATGGTCCCCTCGAAGCTGCCGTAGTCGAGCGGGTGGTCCTCGGTCTGCACCGCCAGGTTGTTCCGGCCGCCGGTCTCAGGGACGCCCTTGGGCAGTGCCCAGGAAACCAGGACGCCCTCGTGCTCGAGCCGAAAATCGAAATGCAGCCGGCTGGCGTGGTGCTCCTGGATGACAAAGCTGTTCCCGTTGCCGGGGGCGCCGCTGAAGGGCTCTGGCGTGGCTTGGGGGTTGCGCATGGCACGGTAGGGCGCCAAGCGTGGATCCGACGTGGCCGGATCCGGACTGGCCGCAGCAGGCTCCCCGCCGGGCAGGCCGGCTGTGGCCCGGACGACGGCGGCAAACGGGTCGAGCCCGTCGCGTACCCGTTGCAGGACGGCTTCGTAGTCGAGCTGGGCTAGGTCCGGAGCCTCAAGTTCGTCCCAGGTCCGGGGCGCAGCCACCGTCGGGGTGGTCCGGCCGCGCAGGGAGTAGGGCACGATGGTGGTTTTTGCGGCGCTGTTCTGGCTCCAATCGACCAGCACCTTGCCCCGGCGCAGGGTTTTCTTCATGTCGCTGACGGCGAGTTTCGGGTGGTCCGCTTCGAGCGCCCGGGCCAGTTCGTGGGCGAACGAAGAAATCTGGTCGGAGGACTGTCTGCCGTCCAACGCTGCGTAGAGGTGGATGCCCTTGCTGCCGCTGGTCACCGGGACCGGGTCCAGGCCAACATCCTGCAGGATGGTGCGTGCCAGCAAGGCGATTTCCTGGCACTCGGGGAGGCCTGCGCCGTCGCCAGGGTCCAGGTCCAGCACCAGCCTGTCTGGGGGAAGCTGGTGGCCCTGGCCGTCCACCCGCCACTGCGGTACATGGATTTCCAGCGAGTTGATCTGGCCAAACCAGGTGAGCGTGGCTGGATCATTGACCAAGGGGTAATAGATGGTGCCGTCTTTATGGGCGATGGCCGCGCGGGGCAGCCACCCCGGTGCCGAGTGGTCAAGATTCTTCTGGAAGAACAGTTCACCCGGGCGTTCGGCGGTGCCAACACCATGCACCCAGCGCTTCTGGGTGGCCGGTCGGTTCGAGGCCGCCGGGATGAGGACGTGCGCCACTGCAGCGTAGTAGGCCAGCACATCTGCCTTGGTGGTGCCGGTCTCCGGATAGATGACTTTGTCCAGATTGGTCAGCGTCAGCTCGCGGCCAGCAACCCGAACCCGGTCCCGCGTACCTGCCATAGGGGCTTCACCTCCGGCCCAGTCTGTTGTTCACTTGAGGGATGAGAGCCATCTGGAAAGGTGCCATCGCGTTTGGCCTGGTCAACGTGCCCGTCAAGGTCTACAGCGCTACTGAAGATCATGACATCAGTCTGCACCAGGTACACAACGCCGACGGCGGCAGGATCCGCTACCAGCGCCGGTGCGAGGTCTGCAGCCAGGTTATCGACTATTCGGACATCGACAAGGCCTACGAGGACGACGGCAGGACGGTCATTCTGTCCAAGGAGGAACTCAAGTCCATTCCGGCCGAGAACAGCCACGAGATCGAGGTGGTGCAGTTCGTCCCGTCGGAGCAGCTTGAACCCATGATGTTCGAGAAGAGCTACTACCTGGAGCCCGATTCGACCTCCCCCAAGGCCTACGTGCTCCTGCGGCGTGCCCTGGAAGACACTGACCGGGTGGCCATTGTGCAGTTCGCGCTCCGCGAGAAGACCAGGTTGGGGGCGCTCCGGATCAAGGACGATGTGCTGGTGCTGCAGTCGCTGCTTTGGCCAGATGAGGTCCGCGAAGCTAATTTCCCGGCACTTGAAGCGAGCATCAGGATTTCGGCGCAGGAGCGGGATATGTCTGCCGCGCTGGTGGAGTCCATGGCCGCCGACTTTGATCCGACCCACTTCACCGACGACTACCAGACCCAGCTGCGGCAGCTCATTGACGCCAAGCTCGAAAAGGGCGATTCGCTGGACACCGAGGAGACCTTCGGCGCCGAGCAGGGCGGCAGTGGCAGCGGCGAGGTCATCGACCTGATGGAAGCGCTGAAGCGCAGCCTCGAACGCAAGCGCGGCACTGCGGCGTCGGGGGACGAGCCCGCATCGGGGACGGCAGAAGGGGCGGACGACGCCGACACCGGGAAGAAGGCGAGCGGCACCCGACGCGCTGCGGCCAAGAAGCCCGCTGCCGCGGCCTCGGGCGGCACGTCCAGCCGGGCCAGGGCCTCAACCAAGGCCAGCAGCACCGGGGCGGACAAGGAATCAACCGAGGCCGGCGCCAAGACGCCAGCCAAGCGAACAGCTGCGAAGGCGGCACCGAGCCGGGCCCGCAAACCGGCCTGATCCAGATGGCTAGTTTTCCGGCGGCTATGCCGGGGTCAACGAAAAGGCGGTCAGAGAATGAGCGAAGAATTCGTGTCCAGGTCCACCATCTCCATCGATGCTTCGCCGCAACAGGTCTGGGATGTGGTGACTGATCCGGCGGCGGTGAAGGAGTTCATGTTCGGCGCGGATCTTGAAACCGACTGGACTGTGGGCGGCCCGATTTTCTGGCGAGGCGAGTATGAGGGCAAGCCATACCAGGACAAGGGCGAAATCCTCGACGTCGAGCCGGCAGCGCGGCTCGTCCACACCCACTTCAGTCCCCTCGGCGGCGAGGCGGACGAGCCACAGAATTATCACACCCTCACCTGGATGTTGCATGCCCAGGACGGTGCCACGCAGCTCACGTTGACGCAGGAAAATAATCCCTCGGCCGACGCAGCGCAGCATTCGCAGGGTATGTGGGACATGCTGCTGGCGGACGTCAAACGGATCACCGAAAGCCGCTAGCGGGAGCTGGGCTGCCTGTTCAGGGGAACCGGGTACCGGCAGCGCTCGGACCGTGGTTCTCGACGTCCGCATCGGCGTCACTGCCAAGAAGGCTTCGTGTGAGGGCCTCCCCATCGGCCATCAGGCCGTCCACAGCAGCTCCGAGGTGCCTGTCCTCAACGGGCCCGCCTTCCATCACGGCAGCAACCACGGCCCGTCGCACCAGTTCTCGGGCGAATGAGGCGGTGGTCCCCGCTGTTCGTGCCGCCGCGTCCTGAAGGGCGCCGGCGCTGAAGGGAATCCCGCGCGCGTAAAGGTCGAGGAGGCTTGTCCGCTCTCCGAGAGCCGGCAGCGGGATCTCCACGGCAAGATCCACGCGCCCTGGGCGCTGGGCCAAAGCACGTTCCAGCATGTCCACGCGATTGGTGGTTAGGACAAAGGCGACGTCAGCATCCCGGTCCAGGCCGTCCATAGCGTCCAGCACCTCAAACAGTAACGGCTGCGGTCCATGCCCGAAACTCCGGTCCTCGGCGATCAGGTCGCAGTCTTCAAGGACAACAATTGACGGTTGCAACGCTCGGGCCATGGCAGCGGCTTCCGAGACTCTCGCCAATGATCCGCCCGACAAGAGGATGGCAGTTGTTCCCTCACTCTGACTGAGCAGATAGCGCACCGTGTGGGTTTTACCCGTTCCCGGGCTGCCATAAAGAAGAACGCCCCGCTTCAGGTGCTGGCCGTAGTCGCTGAGGGACGCCCGATGTTCGGCAATGCCAAGCACGTGACCCGACACTTTCTGCAGTATCCCGTCGGGCAGGATGACATCGGACGCCTCCAGGACAGGCCTGGCATGGAACGTGACGCCCGAAGCGCTGGGGCCGTACTCGCCCATGACCAAGGAAATGATCTGGCCTTTCAGGACGCTCTGGTGCTGCATCCGCAAGCGGAGCTCAGCAAGGAATTTCGCGGCAGTGGCGGTGTCCGCTGCGAGGACTTCGAGGGAAGCTGACGCTCGGCCAAAACGCGGGTTCGCGTCCCGCTGCCACACGGACAGTGGGCTGCCCCCATAGGTGAACAACCACAGCCCCATCGCGACCGCCTGACGCTGATCGTCGGGCCCGGTGGCGAGGTTCCTGTAGTCGGGCTGAGTCAGGGGAAAATGCGAGAAGACTTCCGACACCTGCAACATGTCGCTGAGCGATTGATGGTGCCGCTGGTCCCCGCCGCCGATGCCGACCAGCCGGAAATCGGCACTCTCGGCTGCGAGTTCGGCCATGACAATGTCAGCGTCAACGAATCGGTGCGGGGAGATCTCCTCCACCACGACGGACAGTGTCTCTGCCGGCAGACCGAGATGCGCAGTGAGCGTGGTCAACAGCTGCGGTCCCGTTGGCGGCCGGTGCCTGCCGGACTGTGCCAATTGCATGAGGTCCGCAAAATCGTCGATGAACTTCTCCAATTTTTCATCCATGCGCAGACCCTACCAGCACCAAGGGAAGAGCCCAGGGCGGTCTGTTCCCTGCCGGTCAGAGTCTGCTCCGGGCGAGCAAGCGCCCAAAGGCCCCGCAGGCGCACACGACGGCGGCCGGCCACCCCGAGGAAGTCTCGGGAGGGACCGGCCGCGCGTACTGCGTTGCTGCTATTCGGCGTCGTGATCCGTTTCCAGGATCTCCACCAGGCGGGCCAGGGCCTCTTCTGCGCCGTCGCCTTCGGCGCGGAGCACCACAACGTCGCCGTGTGAGGCGCCCAGGCTCATCAGGGACAGGATGCTGGCGGCATCCATGGCCTCGTCAACCGGCTCACCCTCACGGGCGATGGTGATTTCGAGGTCGTACTCGCCTGCAGCCTCGGCGAAGATGGCGGCGGGGCGGGCGTGCAGGCCAACGCGGCTTGCAATGGTGGCGTTACGTTCGGACATTTCTGCTCCTTGTGAATCAAACGACGACGTCGGAGGTGGGCTTTTCGGAAGGGATTTCCGGGGCCAGCCTAGACAGTTACGGGAACCTGTTCCACCGTATCAACGCGGGACTTCACAGCCCAGCGTTTGAGGGCCAACACGGAGAGCGCCGTAACAACGGTGCCGATTGCGATAGCCACCGCAAACATCAGGAAGTTGTCGATGGCGAAGAAGACGAAGATGCCACCGTGGGGCGCCTTGGAACCTACGCCGGCCGCCATGGTGATGGCGCCGGTGATGGCACCGCCCAGCATGCTGGCGGGGATGACACGGAGCGGATCGGCGGCGGCGAACGGGATGGCGCCTTCGGAGATGAAGGATGCGCCCAGCAGCCAGGCTGCCTTGCCGTTTTCCTGTTCAGTGACGCTGAAGCGCTTCTTGTCGAGGGTGGTGGCAAGGGCCATGGCCAGCGGCGGAACCATGCCGGCGGCCATGACAGCTGCCATGATCTGCCACGGCGCCTGGTTGGTCAAGGTAGCGGTACCCAGGCCTGCAACGGCGAAGGAGTAGGCCACCTTGTTGACGGGACCACCCAGGTCGAAGCACATCATGAGGCCCAGGATGATTCCGAGGACCACTGCGGAGGCGCCGGTCATGCCGGAGAGCCAGCTGTTCAGGCCGGTGGTGATCGCAGCGATCGGACCGCCGAGGACCAGGAACATCAGGCCGGAAGCCACAATGGAGGCCAGCAGCGGAATGATGACCACGGGCATCAGGCCGCGGAGCCAACGGGGAACTTCCCACTGGCCGATGACGTAGGCAACGTAGCCGGCCAGGAGGCCGCCCACAATGCCGCCCAGGAAGCCTGCGCCCGTGAATCCTGCTACTGCACCAGCGACGAAGCCGGGCGCGATGCCTGGCCGGTCAGCGATGCCATACGCGATGTAACCTGCCAACGCTGGGACCAGGAAGCCCATGGACAGGGCGCCGATCTTGAACAGCACAGCGCCCAGGTAGGCACCCAGCGGGCCAACGGCGTTGTCCGGGTACTCGGTGGGAAGGTTGAAGAGGTTGTTCGTGGTCACGATCGTGTCCGCGAAGTCGGTGATGAGGTAACCGCCCAGGAGGAAGCCCAAGGCGATCAGCAGACCGCCACCTGCCACGAACGGGATCATGTAGCTGACGCCGGTGAGGAGGGCCTTCTTCAGTTTCTGGCCGATGTGCTCGCCGCCAGCCGAGGACGCTGACTCGTCGCCTGCGCCGGAGCCGGAAGCCACCACGCGGCGGGCATTCGGGTTGGCCGCAGCGGCAAGTGCCTCTTCGACCATCTTGGTGGGTTCGTCAATGCCACGCTTGACCGGGGCCGAAATAAGCGGCTTGCCGGCAAAGCGTTCTTTGCCGCGGACGTCCACATCAACGGCGAAGATCACGGCGTCAGCGGCGGCAATGACGGCGGGATCCAGCGGCTTGGCACCTGAGGAACCCTGGGTTTCCACCTGGAGATCAACGCCCATTTCCTTGGCGGCAGCGACGAGCGAATCGGCGGCCATGTAGGTGTGCGCAATGCCGGTGGGGCATGCCGTCACAGCGACGATCCGCTTGGTGGCGGCTGTGCCGGAAGTCGCGGCTGCGGGAGCGGCGGCGGAGGCTGCAGGCTTGTCGGCCAGTGCACCGTCCACCAGCTCGACGATTTCCTCACGGGACCCTGCAGCACGCAGGGCCGCAGTGAAATCCTTTTTGATGAGTGAGCGGGCCAGCTTGGAGAGGAGCTTCAGGTGGGCCTGGTCTGCGCCCTCCGGTGCTGCGATGAAGAAGATCAGGTCCGCGGGGCCGTCTTTGGCGCCGAAGTCCACTTTGGTGGACAGTCGGGCCATGGCGAGCGTGGGCTCGTTGACAGCTGCCGAGCGGCAGTGCGGAATGGCGATGCCGCCGGGGATTCCGGTGGCGGTCTTCTGTTCGCGGGCGAAGGCGTCATTGAAGAGGCCTTCAACCTCGGCAGCGCGGCCAGTAGCGGCAACTTTGCCGGCCAGGTGGCGGATCACTTCCTCGGGCGAATGGCCCAGGTTCTGGTCGAGCTCGACCAGGTCCGTGGTGATGAGCTGAGTCACTGTCAATCCTTTCGAAGGGCCGTGATGGTTACGGCATCCGGGGTTGTTTGGGAAACTGCCGGGACGGTAGATCCCGGCAGCGTAGCGGCGGCGGCCCCGTGGGCAACGGCCTGTCGGAGGCAATCGGCGGGAGCGGCGCCCCTGCCGTGGGCAAGCAGGTAGCCGGCCAGGGCGGAATCGCCTGCGCCTACCGTGCTGACTGCGGTGACCGGTGGATGCGTGGCCAGCCACGCGCCGTCGGCCGTTACCAGGACAGCTCCCTTGGATCCGAGAGTTGCCAGTACAGCTCCCACGCCAGTTCGGACGACGGCGGCGGCAGCTGCTGCGGCAGCCTCCGGGTCCGCTTCCAGTTCGTTGGCGGTGGCCGAGGCGAAGCCGGCAATGGCTGCCAGTTCCGCGAGTTCCTCGGCGTTGGGTTTGAGGAGGTCCGGTTTACCGGAGCCTGGGGTGGTGCCGTCGCCGTTGTCCGTGAGGGCGGCAGCGAGCGGGTCGCCGGAGGAGTCGACGGCGATCAAAGGGGCCGTGCCGTGGGCATCGGCGCGGAGGCGCCGGGCCACGGTGGCGTAGAAGTTTGCCGGGAATCCGGGTGGCAACGAGCCAGCCAAGACCACCCAGTTGGCGTGCTGGGCGCTCTCGAGCAGCAGCTTGATGAGGGCTTCTTGCTGATCTGCTGCCAGCAACGGCCCGGGTTCGTTGATTTTGGTGGTGGTACCGTCCGGTTCGGTGAGCGCCACATTGGTCCGCAACGGCTCGTCAATGGGCAGGGCGGCGAAGGGGACGCCACTATCGCGCAGGCCGGTGAGGACCGGATCCGCGTCGGCGCCCGGGAGCACTGCCAGGGACTCGAGCCCGGAGGCCACCAGGGCGCGGGACACGTTGACGCCCTTGCCGCCGGATTCCTGGCTGACGGAAACCGCCCGCTGGACCTCGCCGCGTTCCAGCGGGCTGGGAAGGGCCACGGTGCGGTCCAGGCTGGGGTTGGCAGTGAAGGTGATGATCATGCGATCACCACGTCTACGCCGGCTTCTTCCAATGCGGCCGCGAGTTCCGGGCCGGGTTCGCTGTCTGTAATCAAGGTGTCCAGATCTTTCAGGGAGGCGAACTGGACCAGGGTTTCCGTGTCCAGCTTGGAGGAGTCGGCCAACACCACAATGCGGCGGGCCGAACGGACGAAAGCTGCCTTCACGGCGGCTTCTTCGGGATCGGGAGTGCTCAGCCCGAAGCTTGCGGAGATTCCGTTGGTGCCTAGGAACGCGATGTCGGGGCGAAGCCGGACGGCGGCGTCTGCAGTTGCGTGGCCCACGGCCACCTGGGTGAGGCCGCGGACGCGGCCGCCCAGGACCTGCAAAGCGATGCCCGGGACGGTGGAGAGTTTTCCGGCGATGGGAACGGCGTGCGTGATGACCACCAGTTCGCGGGGTGCCTGGGCGGCGGAGGTATCTGCGGTCTCCGCCTGCGCGGCGGCTTCAGTCCCTTGGCGTTCGACGGCGGCGTGCGCGGCGGTGGCGTTGGTCACCGCGGCGCGGTGGGCGAGCAGGTCAGCCAGGACTTCGGTGGTGGTTCCGCCGTCGATCAGGACGCTGCCGTCCCAGTGGGTCGGGACCATCGCCAGCGCTGCCTCGGCGATGCGGATTTTCTGGTCGGGGTGCTGGATGGCTCGTTCGGTGACGCTGGCCTCGGTGGTGCTGGCGCGATCGGCGGGGACGGCACCGCCGTGGACCCGGCGCAGTGTGCCGGCAGATTCCAGGGCGGCGAGGTCGCGGCGAACAGTTTCGGTGGTGATGCTGAAGCGTTCGGCCAACAGGGTCACACTGACCCGGCCGTTGCCGACGACAAGTTCGGCGATTTGCTGCTGGCGCTCTTCGGCGAACACGTACCCTCCGTTGCGTAAGTTCACTGCTGGCCCCGCCCCGCGGCGTGACTCTCATCACATGATGTTGAGATAGTTGACTTTATCTTTGTTTTCTTTGGTTTGTCAACAGAAACCAACATGAAACAATATTTGCGCGTGGCGCCCCCGTCTGCCTCGCTAGGCTGATGCCATGGAAACTGTGGTGTGGTCAAAGCCGGAGGACCAGCGCGCGGGGACGCCGCTGTTGGTGATGATGCACGGTTACGGCACCGACGAATCCCGGATGGTGCGCCTTTTTGACCACCTGCCCGCGGAATTCACCTGTGCTGCGCTGCGGGCACCCATGGACATCGGCGATGCCTATGGCTGGTTCCTGCTGGACTACTTCCTTGCCAACGACTTCGCGGACGTCGTCAAGGTCACAGGATCAGTGCACCAATGGATCACCTCACTGCGCGGCGGCCATAGCAGCGTGACCTTGCTGGGCTACTCCCAGGGCATGGCCATGGCCAGCACCCTCCTGCGGCTGCACCCCAAGGACTATTCAACGGTGGTAGGCCTGTCAGGCTTCGTCCTCGACAATGACCTCTTGGCCCTCACCGACTCTTTCGATGAGAAACCTGCCTTTTTCTGGGGGCGGGACAAAGCTGACCTGGTCATCAACGAGGACGCTACCGCGCACACGGCGGAGTGGCTGGAACACCATGTTCGTCTCACGGCCAGGACCTACCCGGGCATGGGGCATGCAATGTCCAAACCCGAAATGGCAGATGTGAGCGCCTTCCTGCGCCACTACGTCCTGGGCTGAGCGTCGCGGCAAGGGTTGCCGCGGGGCGCGGGTTTGTCGCAGGGCACCGTCGCGCCGCATGATTAATGTAGAACATCGGTTCAGCCCCACCCCCGTCCCCACCTCTCGTAGGGGCTGCCTGCCGTCTGGAAGGACACGCACACTGATGACCAAATCCACTTCGCCTGCCGATGCACCCGCTTCCCCGCAGGCACCGGGAACAGGATCCGCCGACTGGACCAGCGCCCGCGCGGTGCTGTTCGACCTGGATGGTGTCCTGACCCCCACGGCCGTGGTGCACGAACAGGCCTGGCAGGAACTCTTTGACGGCTTCCTCCCCACGCGTCCCGGCGCAGCCGCCTACAGCGAAGCCGACTACTTCGACCATATCGACGGCAAACCACGGTTCGACGGCGTCCGGGACTTCCTGGCCTCCCGCGGCATCGTGCTGGCCGAGGGGCCGCTCGACGACGACGCAGCCAACGAGACCGTCCAGGGCCTGGGCAACCGCAAGAACCGGATCTTCAACGACATTGTGAGCGCCGGCGTCGAACCGTTTGCCGGCTCCGTCCGCTACCTCGAAGCCGTGCTGGCCCGCGGACTGCAGGTCGCCGTCGTCTCCTCCTCGCGGAACGCCCCAGCAGTCCTGGCGGCCGCAGGACTTGCCCACCATTTCACCGTCGTGGTGGACGGCGTGGTGGCCGCAGATGCTGGCCTGCCTGGCAAACCCAGCCCCGCCACCTACGAATACGCTGCTCAACTGCTCGAGTTGCCCAGCGAGGACTGCGTGGTGGTGGAGGACGCCGTCTCCGGTGTCCAGGCCGGCAGCGCCGGGTCTTTCCACTCCGTGATCGGCGTGGACCGGGGCGCAGGCCGCCAGACGCTCCTCGACGCCGGCGCCACCCTGGTGGTCAACGGCCTCGAAGAGCTCCTGCCCTGACCCAGCCGCCGCGGGCAGCTGCCCGCTGAGCCGCCCTGGCTGGCGCCCCCCCGCCGGCCAACTCCAGCATTACCCTGCCCTTGAATTCATCAGCATGCCCAGCCGGCCTTGCGCCCGCTGCCCAGCAAAACCCCCGAAGGATCCACACATCATGGCCCTGATCTCCGCGGACCGCGACAGGTTCCCCAATACTCCCTGGCAGCTTGTCGAAACCCGGCACGAGGCAGGCCAGGCCGGCACGCTGGAAACCCTCTTCGCGCTCGGCAACGGCCACCTCGGCATCCGCGGTGCGCACTGGGCCATGAACGACGCCGACCTGCCCGGCAGCTTCATCAACGGCCTGCACGAAATTTGGGACATCAAGCACGCAGAGAACGCGTTCGGTTTTGCCCGGACGGGTCAGCGGATCATCTACATCCCCGATGCCAACAACTTCACCGTGATGATCGACGGCGAAGCGTTGAGCCTGGCCGAGTCTGAGGTCATCGACTACCACCGGTCGGTGGACTTCAGCACCGGCATTTACGAATGCCGGATCAGCTGGCAGTGCCGTTCCGGCGCCGTGGTCAGCACCACCGAGCGCCGGGCGGTGGGGTTCGCGTCCCGGGGCAGCCTGGGTATCTCCCTTGAGGTGGCCGCCGACCGCGAGGTCTCCCTGGACGTGACCTCCACCATGAGCAACCGCCAAGACGCGCCCGTTGAAGACCACTCCGAGCACGATCCCCGCCGGGCCGGACGTCACGCCGGACGTGTCCTGCTCCCACTGCGGCTCGACGGCGGCGACGGATCCCTGCGGCTGTCCTGGGAAGCCGCAGAATCAAAGCAGCGCGTTGGCGTTGCCGTGGACCACTGGACCTCCCCATGCCACCAGCCTTTCGACACCCAGGTGGACCAAGACGAAAGCAGCGTCCGCTATGTCTTGGCGGCAAACCCGGACGAGCCGTTCCGGCTCGAAAAGAGCGTCAGCTACGCCGCCGGGCCAGCGGTGCAGGACGACGACATCGACGCCGCAGAAGTTGCCGAAACGGGCTTGCGGGCAGTCCAGGACATCTTCGATGAGAGCGTCGCGCATTACCGGGACTACTGGGCTACCTCGGACATTGTGGTGGACGGCCCGGCCGAATTGCAGCAGGCCATCCGCTGGAACCTCTTCCAGTTGGCGCAGGCAACAGCGCGCGCGGACGTGGCTGGCATCCCGGCCAAGGGTGTCACCGGCTCCGGCTATGAAGGGCACTACTTCTGGGACCAGGAGGTCTACATCCTGCCCTACCTGACGTACACCAATCCGGTGGCAGCCCGCCAGGTGCTGGAGTACCGGCACGGCATCCTGCCCGACGCGCAGATCCGCGCCAAGGAGCTCAGCGTGGACGGTGCACTTTTCCCGTGGCGGACCATCAACGGCCTGGAGGCCAGCGCCTACTACGCTGCCGGCACCGCGCAGTTCCACATCGCGGCAGCCATTGCGTTTGCCACCAACCGCTACCTTTGGGCTACCGGCGACGATTCCTTCCGTGAGGGACTCGGTGCCGACCTGCTGATCGAGACGGCCCGGATGTGGATTTCATTGGGCTTCTTCGGTAAGGACGGCCTCTTCCATATCCACGGGGTGACCGGCCCGGATGAGTACACCGCCGTGGTCAACGACAACCTGTACACAAACGTCATGGCGCGGTTCAACCTGCGGACGGCCGTGGCCCTGGAACACGCCAACATCACCCAGGAGGAACGGCAGTTGTGGGCGGCCGCGGCCAACCTGATGCACCTGCCTTTCGACGACCGGATGCAAGTCCACTCGCAGGACAACGACTTCATGACCCTGGAGCCGTGGGATTGGACCACACCCCGTTCCAAGTACCCGCTGCTGCTGCACTTCCACCCGCTGGTGATCTACCGCCACCAGGTCCTCAAGCAGGCAGACACCGTGCTGGCCATGTTCCTGCAGTGGCAGGATTTCTCCGCTGAAGAGAAGCAGCGTGCCTTCGATTTCTATGACCCCATCACCACCGGAGACTCCACCCTCTCCGCCTGCGTGCAGGGCATCATGGCCGCCGAGGTGGGCTACGGGGACGAGGCCCTGAAGCACTTCACCAACGCTGCCTTCATCGACCTGGACGACACCCATGGCAACACCATTGATGGTGTCCACATCGCGTCCACCGGCGGCGTGTGGAGCTCGCTGGTCTGCGGGTTCGCAGGCCTGCGGGACCAGGGTCCCCTGCCGCTTTTCGACCCGCGCCTGCCGGCCGACTGGAAGGGGCTCGACTTCCACTTTCGGATCAGGGGCCGCCTCCTGCACGTTCAGCTCGCTCCCGGGGCCATCACCCTGGCGGTCCAGGACGGTGCAGCCCTGGACATCGACGTACGCGGCGAGACGTACACGGTGGGCAACGATCGCGTCACCGTGGAGTTGGCACCTATTGCCGAGCCCGAGCCCACCCTTTTCCCCTCCGGACCGCCGACGGCGTCCATCCCCATGGTGCTCAGCCGGTAGTTACCCGGGGTGGCGTGTCCAGGGGATGCGCAAGTTCGTCTGCTGGCATTTTGGCGATCACCAGGGCAATGACCGCCACGATGGGGCAGACGCACCCTGCCACCAGGAAGATCAGCCAGATGGGTAGAACTTCCGCGACTGGCCCCGCCAAGGCCATGGACACCGGCATCAGTGCCAGCGAGACGAAGAAATCCAGGCTGGAGATACGGCCCAGCAGGTGCGGCGGGACGCGGCGCTGCAGCAGCGTGCCCCAGATGACCATGCCCACGCTGCCGGTGGCGCCGAAGATGAACAACGCCGCGGCGATCGCCCAGAAATTGGTGAAGACGCCCACGGCGGCCAGTGGCAGGCTGCCAGCGCCCCAGGCCACCATCATTACCGTGAGGTAGCGTCGGGGAAGCCTGAAGGAGGCCGTCAGCAACGAACCCAAGGCCGCGCCGACGCCCATGACGGCGAGCAGGAAACCGAACGTGCTCGAATCCCTGCCCATCTGATCGCGGACCACGAAGGGCAGCAGCACCTCGATGGGGCCGATCAGGAACAATACCGAGATGCAAGCCCAGAGCAGGGTCCAGAGCAGCCACGGTGTACGGACGGTGTAGCTGACGCCTTCTCGGAGGTCCTGGAAAAAGGGTGGACTGTTGGTGTTGCCCGCCGGCTTCGTTGGAGCTGCTGTCCTCGGTGCCGTTGGTACCAGCCCCGCCAGTGCTGATGCCGGACAGCGGCGCGCGGCTGAGGAAATTAAGGACCACGAATGCCACCAGATGGCAGGCAGCCACGGCCGTGACGGCATGCGAGGGCGAGAGGGCTGCCACCACCAGCCCCGCGACGGCTGGACCGGCGGCCTGCTGTAGCACTGGCCGCATGGACCCTTCCATGCCGTTGGCGGCGAGGAGGTCCTCGGGAGGCAGGATCCGCGGCAGGATGGCCGAATACGCAGGGAAGAAGAACGCTGCGCCCACGCCAAGCACGAACGCGCCAAGCGCAACATGCCAGAGTTGCAGCAGCCCGGTCATGGCAAGGCCGCTGATCGCCGCGATGACGGCAAGGTTGGCGCCTTCCACCGCGATGATGAGGGTGCGTTGCGGGAAGCGGTCCGCGGCAATGCCGCCGGCCAGGACGAACGCCACCAGCCCGACGCTGCCTGCCGCCGCTACCAGGGACAGCTCCAGCGGACCGCCGCCCAGATGAATCACCTGGTAGACCATGCCCACAGCCCACATGCCGGAGCCAAAGATGGAAATCGCCAAGGCAGCGATCAACACCCGATACTCCCGATAGGCAAAGGGACGCAGGGCATAAAGAGCGGGCATGCCCCAATTCTAGGCGCGCTCCTTATGCGGGTCCGAGGGGCCCACGGGGGAGGCCTGACGTGAAGCAGCCTTAGTATTGAAGGAGGCCGCAACCGGCGCGCCAGACCAACAGAGGTGACAATGGCCAAGCGCAGCAACCCCGCAGTACGAATCGCCCAGGAGACGGCGCACAGCGCAGTTTTTGATGCTGAGGGCAAGCCGAAACCTGGGGTGCACAATGTCCTCCTCAAAGCCGTTGAGGTTCAGCGTCCGCTGGTTCTGGCGTACCTCCGGCGGCTGCGGAAGCGGCACCCCGAGGCCACGGCAGCCCAGCTGGCCACGTTCCTGGAGCGGGACTACATCCGCGCCGTGACGGGCGGCGGAGCGCTGGTAGGAGCCACCGCCGTCGTCCCCGGGATCGGGACTATCGCCTCGCTGGGGCTTTCCGCCGCCGCCACCGTGGGCTTTCTAGAGACGACCGCGCTTTACGCAACTTCCCTCGCGGAGCTGCACGGGATTCGGATGACCAATCCAGACAAGGCGAGCACCATGGTCATGGCCATCATGCTGGGCGAGGAGGGGACCTCGCTGCTCAGTGGCCTCAGCAGCCAAGCGGCCGGTGGTGCGGGCATCAGCTCGTCGAAGTCGTTGGGAAGCATCCTGACCAAGGCAATGCCCGGATCAGGGTTCGGCGCGGTCCGGAACAAGATCCAGAAGGCCTTCCTCAAGAACCTCCTCCGGCGCCAGGGAACGGCCTTCTTTGGCAGGGCGCTCCCGTTCGGGATCGGCGCCGTGGTGGGTGGAGCCGGTAACCTCATGATGGGACGCGCAGTGGTGTCCAACGCCAAGGAAGCGTTTGGGCCACTGCCGGACACCATCCCTGGGGAACTGACGGCTACCGCTGCAGGCTCCGATCAACAGCCGCTGGAAGGCAAAACTCTTGGATCTTAACGCTGACCTCGGCGAATCATTCGGTTCATGGACCATGGGCGATGATGCGCGCATGTTCCAACTGGTCACCAGCGCCAACGTGGCGTGCGGCTTCCACGCCGGCGACCCCATCACCATGCTGGACAGCTGCCGCGCCGCGTACGAACTGGACGTCACCGTGGGCGCGCACGTGGGCTACCGGGACCTCGCCGGGTTTGGCCGCCGCGCCCTTGACCTGAGCTTTGACGAGCTGTTCGGTGACGTCCTCTATCAGCTCGGAGCGCTCGACGGCGTGGCCCACGCTGTCGGCGCATCCGTGGACTACGTGAAACCGCACGGTGCCCTGTACAACCGGCTGGTCCACGACGCCGAGCAGGCATCTGCCGTGGTGGCGGCCGTGAACGCCTACGATCCCGGCCTTCCCATCCTGGGCCTCCCGGGTTCGGAACTGTTGGAGCAAGCCAAAGCCGCCGGCCACCCGGTGTTCGTTGAGGCCTTCGTGGATCGTGCCTACCTGCCTGATGGGACGCTCGTGCCGCGCTCGCAGGATGGCGCCGTGCTGCACGACGTTGATTCGATCGTTGAGCGCGCTGTCCGGCTGGCCACCAAGGGCGAGGTCGTTGCCGTTGATGGCACGGTTGTCCAGGTCCGCCCGGACTCCCTCTGCATCCATGGCGACACCCCCGGCGCTGTGGAGATGGCTGCCGGAGTCCGTGCCGGTCTCGAAGCCGCGGGGCTCGAAATGGCTCCGTTCGCCTAAAGGTCTCTCAAAACTGGGCCATTTTGTGCTCGGAACTCAGCCGAAGATGAAGTGCGCCACCGTGAAGATCACCAGTCCGGCGAGCGAGCCCACCACTGTGCCGTTGATCCGGATGTACTGCAGGTCCTTGCCTACCTGCAGCTCGATCTTCTGCGAGGTCTCCTCGGCGTCCCACCGGGCCACCGTGTCTGTGATGACGCCGGCAATGTCTGAGCGGTAGGTCCGCACCAGGTAACCTGCGGCGTCCCCGATCCAGGTGTTGACCTTGCCTGCCAGCTCCGGGTCCTCCACCAGGCGCGACCCGAAGTCGCGGACGGCGGTCTTGAACCTGACGGACAGCTCACTGTCGGGATCTTCCACGGCAGCCAGCAGCGCGTTCTTGACGGTGCCCCAGGTCTTCGAAGCCAGTTCGCGGACCTCGGGGTCGCCCAGCACTTGGGCCTTCACGTCCTCGGCGCGGGCAATCATGGTCGGATCGTGTTGGAGGTCCTGGGCGAGGTCCCTGAGGTATTTGTCAATCGCCTGCCGCACCTGGTGGTTCTGGTCGGACTGCACCGCACGGGCAAACTTCAGCATCTCCACGTAAACCTTGTCACCCACGATGCCGTCGACAAACTGCGGTACCCAAGTGGGCGAGCGCCCCGAGACGATCCGGGAGACCACCTCATGGTTCTCATCGACCCAATCGGCGGCGCGGTCCACCAACAGGTCCACGAGCTGGTGATGGTGTCCGTCGGCGAAAACGCGTTCGGCAATCTTTCCTATCGGGGGTCCCCACGGCGGGGCCAACAGATGCTGGCGTACCAGGCCCTCGATGACGGCCTGGACGTCGTCGTCGTTCAACACAGTGAACGCGCCCCGGATGACGGCCGCGCCTTCCTTGGCCACCCGGTCGCCGCCCTTCTCGGAGGCCAGCCATTCACCGGCCCGGCGCGCCACATTGACGCTGAGTAGTTTGTCCTGGACCACCTGTTCGGACAGGAAATTTGTTTCCACGAATTCGCCCAGTGAAGCGCCAATCTGGTCCTTGCGCCGCGGAATGATGGCAGTATGCGGAATCTTCAGGCCCATGGGGTACTTGAACAAAGCCGTCACGGCGAACCAGTCCGCCAGCGCACCCACCATGCCGCCCTCCGCTGCCGCCCGCACATACTGCAGCCACGGGTACTCCTTCTGCAGGGCGAACGCGACAACGAAAATCACCGCCATCACCAGCAGGAGCGCCAACGCCAGCCCCTTCATCCGGCGCAGGGCAGCGGCTTTCTCGGCGTCACCGTTGTAAGGTCCGACGCCGGCACTCGGCACCGCGCCGGGCCGCGCCTCCGGCTCGTCGGACGCAGCGGATTCCTGGGTAATTGGCTCAGAGTTCACCTGCATGTGCCAAGCCTAGCCCCGCGGAACAGGGCCCCTCGGCTACCGTGTGAGCATGACACCCATCGAGTCAGCTCCCCAGCGGCCCTTGGTCTTCGCCCACCGAGGCGCCAGCGGAGCCTTCGCAGAACATACCCGCGCCGCCTATTTGCAGGCTTTGGCTGACGGGGCGGACGGGGTGGAATGCGACCTCCACCTCACCAGGGACCAGCACCTGGTGCTGCTGCATGATGCCACCCTGGACCGCACCTCGGATGGCACAGGCCCCGTGGCGGACAGGACGTTGAGCGAGCTGCAGGACCTGGACTTTTCCTCCTGGAAGGGCGCCCGGATCCCTGACGATTTCGGCGCCAAGTCCGAGCAGTTGCTGACCCTGCCGGACCTGTTGGATCTGCTGCGCGGTGCTGGCCGGCCCGTCGCGCTGGCCATTGAACTGAAGCACCCCAGCCCTTACCAGCTCAAGCTTGAGGACACCGTGCTTGAGGTGCTCCGCAGCGAAGGCTGGGACGCGGCCACTTCCACGGTGGACAACATTGCGGTCACTTTCATGAGCTTCGATCCGGATTCGGTTCGCTACCTCCTGCAGAGCGTCCCCGCCCAGTTCATCTGCCAGCTGGTTGATGACCTGAGCGTGCACGAGATCCGCGGTGGACTGGGCCTGGGCCCGATCGCTGGCGGGGCCGTGGCCAACGTGATGAAGGCTGCCCAGACAGAGGCCGAAGACATCCTGGACAACGGCGATGTTGGCCTGGCCGGCCCGGGGATGGACTACGTCAAGGAGTACCAGAGCACCATCCGGCACTGGGTTGAGGCAGGCAGGCGGCTCAGGGTCTGGACCGTGGACGCTGCTGAAGACGTAGTATTGTGCCAGCAACTGGGGGTCCACGAGATCACCACCAACGTCCCGGCGCAGGTCCTGGCGCAGCTGAACGAGCCGTCGGTGGAGCTGTCCCACAGAAAGTAGCGGCATGGACGGACAGGCAGAAGCTCGCAGGTGGTGGGGTGGCGCCTTGGACGTGGAAGGGTTGGCGCTGGGATCCGTCGCCGCCGTTGCCACGGCCCTCAACGACTTCACCGAGTCGCCTGGCCGTTTCGGGACTGCGCCTGCACTGACCGCGGCCGCGTTCGATTCGTTCGGTCACCTGCGGATCGATGGCCGAAAACTGCAGGGCTTCGCGCCGCTGTCCGGATTCAAGCAGACCGCTGACGGCTGGATCCGGATCCACGCCAACTATCCGCACCACGAGCGGCGGCTGCTGCAGGCCCTCAACGCCCAATCCGCTGCCGACGTGGATGCCGCGCTCCGCTCGCTGCCCGCCCTGGTTGCCGAAGAGCTGATCCAGTCCCACGGGGGAGTGGCGGCCGCGGTTCGCACCCGCGCTGCGTGGTTGGGCTCTGCCCTGGGCCAAGCTGCCGCGCGTGGTCCTTGGGTGGAATTGACGACGGCGGCGGGGGACCCGTTGCGGAACCTCGCCTCGGTGCCGCGCTGGCTGAACGATGGTGCTGTGGGCGGCGCGGCGGATGGCGGTCTAGCGGGAGGTGGCAGTCTTCTCGGGGCAGGTGCGCCTGCTTCGAACACGGTTCGTGCCCGCGAACTTCCCCTGGCTGGCATCCGAGTGCTGGACCTGACCCGGGTCATTGCCGGGCCGGTGGCCACGAGAGTGCTTGCCGCCCTGGGCGCCGATGTCCTCCGGCTGGACCCGCCGGCGCTGCCCGAGATGGTGGAGGCGTTCGCGGACACGGGCTTCGATAAGCGCAGTGCCGAGGCCGATCTGGCGGACGCAACCACCAGCGCCCGGGTTCGTGAGCTCCTAGCGAGTGCCGACGTCGTGGTGGCCGGGTACCGGGGCGGCGCGCTGGAACGGTTTGGCCTTTCGCCTGAGACACTGTTGGCGGACCGGCCCGGGCTCGCCGTGGTGACGCTCAACGGTTGGGGGCACACGGGACCCTGGCGAGAAGTGCGGGGGTTCGACAGCATCGTGCAGGCCGCGGCAGGCATCGCGGACGTGTACGGCACGGACCCAGAGTCTGACCAGGCTGGCCCGAATCCAGGGTCCACTTGGCGGCCGGGAGCGCTGCCCGTCCAGGCGCTCGACCACGCCACCGGCTATGGCTGCGCAGCCGCTGCCGTGACCTTGCTCGGGAACCGGCGGAGCACGGGTGCGGGAGGTGTTGCCCGGCTGTCGTTGGCCCGGACGGCGGAGGAATTGTGGTCCCTGCCCTCGATCGATGACGAGGTTCTCGAGGTGGCGTCGCCCCTGCGTTCGAGGTTGGACAGCAGTTTTGGTGCCCTCGAATTCGTCGAGCCGCCGCTCGTGGACTCCGGCGCCCAGGTCCGGCATCGGCACGCACCGCCACCGTACGGCAGTTCAGCTCTGGCCTGGGCGTGACACCGCCTGCTGCGTGCTTGTGATTGAGTGGACCCATGCCTTCTCTTCCAGCGGTTGTCACCGTCCAGAATGTCTCGGCTGCGGCCATGGGCGCGCTGCTGCTGACCAGCGCCGTCAACCACTTCCGCAACCCCGGGTTCTACCGCCAGGTGGTGCCCAGCTACCTCTGCCGCGAGGACACCGCCGCCCAGCGTCCCCTGGCTGTCCTCTCGCGCGAGGAGTGGATTGCGGCGAGCGGCCTGCTGGAACTGGGTGCCGCCGCGGGAATTCTGGTGCCTGCCACCCGGAAGTTCACCGCCACCGGGCTCGCCGCAATGTACACCGCATTCCTGGCGGGGCACGTTGACGCCCTGCAGCGCGCCTACGGGCCCAAAGGTACGCCTGAGCAGCGGAAGGTTCACACCATCCGGCTGCCGTTCCAATTGCCGCTCATTGCCTGGGCCTGGAGCCTGCGTAAACCGGGACGATCAGCAGCGGCATGACCCTGCTGCAGTCACCTGCGGTGCGGGTGGGCCTGTCCATCAGCATCGCAACTGGACTTTACGGTGTCTCGTTTGGCGCGTTGGCTGTGACGTCGGGACTGGATTTCTGGCAGACCATGGTGCTCAGCCTGTTGCTGTTCAGCGGCGGTTCGCAGTTTGCGTTCATCGGCGTGGTGGCAGGTGGCGGCTCGGGCCTGGCCGCCATGAGCGCCGCGACTTTGCTGGGCATGCGCAACGGAATTTACGGAATGCAGTTGAACGCCCTGCTGCGGCCCAGAGGGTGGCGGAAGTTCGTCAGCGCCCATCTGACCATCGACGAATCAACGGCCACCAGCACCGGCCAGACCGACCCCGTAGAGCAGCGCCGCGGGTTTTGGGCGGCCGGAATTGGGATCTACGTCTTGTGGAACCTGTTCACAGCTGTTGGTGCGCTGGCCGGCAGCGGCCTGGGCGATCCGAAGCAGTGGGGCCTGGATGGTGCTGCCGTGGCAGCGTTTCTCGCCCTGTTGTGGCCTCGCCTTAAGGGCCGCGAACCTGTCGCCATCGCCGCTGTCTGCGCCGTGGCCACCGTCATTGCCGTCCCGTTTGTTCCCGCGGGGGTGCCGATCCTGGTCGCGGCCGTGGTGGCCGCGGTGATCGGCTGGTTCAGCCACGGCCGCCAGGACGAGGGCCTCGAGCCAGACGTGGAACCCTACGCCGAGCACAAGCGCCATCATGGTCCCGCCGCAACTGAAGGGCCGGTGGAACCATGAACCTCTGGATCTGGCTGCTGATCGCCTGCGCGCTGTCCTACGCCTGGAAAATTTCTGGCTACCTGGTGCCCGCGAAACTCCTGGAAAACCCCAAAATGTCCAGGGTGGCCGGAACCATGACCATCGGGCTGCTGGCGTCGCTGACCATGGTGAACGCCGTGGCAACGGGGCAGTCCCTGGCCGCCGACGCCCGGCTTGGTGCGCTTGCTGCGGCGGCCATTGCCCTCGCCCTGCGCGCACCGTTCCTGGTGGTGGTCCTGGTAGGTGCCGGGGCTGCCGCCGCGCTGCGGTTCATCGGCTGGAACTAGGCGGGTTCACCCCCTCAATGCGGGCCGGGAAGAGCGGGAGTAGCATGAAAATGGTTAAGCAGATGGCCATGGGCCCATCGGACGATGGGCGTCACGCGAGCCTTGCCGGCCTTGCCGACGAGGAACTCCGCTTGTGCGCACCTGCTCATGGGTGGCAGCGGGGGAGGCCCCGCCGTCGTCGGTCGGGTTGCGTTGCAGGCCGTGGTGAACCGAAAAATCCGGCGCCGAACATGAAGAACCACCACTTTGGAGGGAACGCATGAATTCCGAGACCGAACCCCTTGAACCGACCGAACCGAGCCACCCTGGCGAGAACACGCCTGGCGACAGCACGCCCGACGGCGGTACGCACCACGCCGAGGCGGGCACCGGCGGCCACGGGAAGGCGCGGCCGGCCTACTTCGACGCCAGCGGCTCGGAGGCGAGCAGGGAATTGCGCGACACAGCCCGCCGTCGTCGGGATTCCGAGGAGAAACTTCAGCAGCACCTGATGGCGGCCCGGGACCACGTACCCAACGAGGAGCCGGAGGAGATGCTGGGTAGCTAGCTGTACTCAGCCAGCAGGTTGGTTACATCTGCTGATGGGTGGTCGTCCTCCGAGGGCTGCGTGGTTTCGGCGGTGGTTGTAGAAGTCTAGCCAGCCGGTCAGTGCCTGTGTTCGGTGGTTGCTGGAGTCGTAGGCGTTCTTGTAGGCCCAGCCTTCTTGCAAGGTGCGGTTGAATCGTTCGGCTTTGCCGTTTTGCCACGGGCTGCGGGGCTTTGTGCGCCGATGTTTGGCGCCGAGGTCCTTCATGACGGTCGCGAAGGCTGTAGACCGGATGTAGGCCAGGGCGTTATCGGTCATGACTTCTTGAACGGGTGCCCCGTTCGCGGCCATGAACGCTGCGGCGTTGGCCAGAAACGCTGCGCAGGTCGGGCCCTTTTCGTCCGGGAGGACCTCGACATAGGCCAGGCGTGAGTGGTCATCGACGGCCACGTGGACAAAGTCGTAGCCGAGTCCGCGGCCTTTGACGGCTTCGGACCGGCCATGAACACGCCAGCCGCCGCCGGCTGGGATTCTCCCGAGTTTCTTCACGTCAATGTGGAGCAGTTCACCGGCGGTGTCGCGTTCGTAGCGGTGGTCGGTAGCCCGGCCTGCCCTGATGCGTTCGCCGCTGATCGGGTCCAGCTCCCACAACCGGGCCATCCCGGCCCGGGCGATGATCCGGGAGACCGTCCGGGGCCGGACGTGGCACCGTTCGGCGAGTTGGACCGGGCCCTCGCGGTGCTCGGCACGAGCGGCGAGGACCTCATCGATCTTCCTCGCGGGGGTGGCGTGCGGGCAGGAACGCGGACGTGAAGACCTGTCCTCCATCCCGTCCCAGCCGTACTCCAGATAACGTCGGAACCACCGGTGGGCGCAGGTCCGGGAGACACCCATTTCCTTCGCCACGTGGGCCACGGGGCGGCCCTCCAGAACACGCTGGACAAGGATGCCTCTACCGGCAGGAGTCAGACGGGCATTACGGTGGACCATGAAGACCTCTTAGTCGTTCGGTGTGTGTGGTAACCACCAACCTAAGAGGTCTTCACCCTTTTACGATGTAACCAACGTCCTGGCCGAGTACAGCTAGCCGCTGGGCACCGGCATGCTGGGCGGCAGTGGCCGGGCCGGGCGCGTGGTGCGGATGGCGTCCTCCATCAGCGCCAGTGGCCGGCGCCAGGCGTCCGAACCGGGTTCCATGGTGTCCACCACGCCGATCAGCATGGCGAGCAACCGGAACATGTCGGTCATGGAGATGTCTGGGCGCAGGTTGCCTTGGCCCTGACCACGCATCAGCAGGATTCCCAGCGAGTCCATCAGGGAACCGGTGATCCCGGGCAGTAGTTCGCGGCGGCCGGCGACGGCGCCCAGCAGGTTGGCGTCGGCGCTGGCTGCAGCCATCAGCGCTTCAAGGACCCGCAGCAGACCAGCCGTGGCGTCGATGTCCGCCAAGGCTTCGGAAAGGACGGGATCAACGCTGACCCGGAGCTGCCGGTTGAGGGCGGCGAGGACCAGTTCCTCTTTGTCGGCGAAGTTCCTGAACAGGGTGGCGGGCCCTACCCCTGCCGTGGCGGCGATGGTCTGCAGCGGTACATCGGGGCCAAAGTCACGAAAACACTGGCGCGCCGCGGTGATGATTTTGTCCACATTTCGCGCGGCGTCAGCGCGGAGTGGTTTGCGGGCAACAGCGAGATTCATGCAGAAAGATTAGCAATCGAGCGCTCTCACATCATGGTTACCGAAGGGTAGCGGCTTATGTGACGGCCGCCGATTCCGGCCACAGCATGCGGGGAGCTTGGCCCCGTGGCACACTGGCTGCATGTTGCTAGCGTTCTCCGTTGCCCCTTCGGGCGCACCCCGCGAAGGTTCCCCGTCCACTGACGCCTCGGTGCATGATGCCGTGGCTGCCGCCGTGAAAATTGTCAGGGAGTCAGGCCTGCCCAACCACACCGACTCCATGTTCACCACCATTGAGGGTGAATGGGACGAGGTGTTCGACGTGGTCAAGCGGGCCACCGACGCCGTGGGTCAGTTCGGGAGCCGCGTCTCCCTGGTGATCAAGGCAGATATCCGCCCCGGCTATGCGGGCGAACTGACCGCCAAGGTTGACCGGCTGGAAAGCGCCATCAGCGAATCCTCCTGAAGAACTCCGGCTCAGCCAGTGAACTAGGCTTGATTCATGACTGAAGCGCGGCGCGGCTAGTGGCCAAAAAGGGACGAGCCGCAGGCCGAAGCAACCGTGCGGCCGCTGGTGTGGTGGAGATCCCCAAGGGGACCCGGCCGGACGGCCCCGTGGAGGGCGTGTATTACGTCGCCACCGGTGACTGTGAATTGATCGCGGACCAGGACAACTCCACCGGCTGGCTGCTGAAGATCAACGGCGTGATGAGCTCGCACATCGACCTGGCCGATCCGTTGTTCCTCGACTTCGAGTACATGCGGTGGATGGCCGCGTTGATCGAGTCGCGGTGGCCGCCGTCGAGCTCTGCTGCCAGCGAGCCGGCGGGACGGCTGCGCGGCCTGCACCTTGGCGGTGGGGCGTGCTCCATGGCCCGCTACTTCGCCGCCGCCTACCCGGACGCCCGCCAGGTGGTGGTGGAACTGGACGGAAAGCTGGCCGAGTACGTCCGCGGCTGGTTCGACCTGCCCAAAGCGCCGCTGCTTCGGCTGCGGGTGGGTGAGGCCCGCTCGGTCACCGAGACGCTCACGGACCACACCCGCGATTTCATCATCAGGGATGTCTTTGCCGGCGCCTTGACTCCACGGCCGCTGACCACCATTGAATTCAACGCCCACGCATCCCGGGTGTTGGCGCCAGGTGGCATGTACGTGGTGAACTCCGGTGACGCGCCGGACCTCAAGAACGCTCGCGAGGACGCGGCCGCGATCGCCGCCACGTTTGCGCACACCGTCATCATCGCCGATCCGGCCATGCTGAAGGGACGGCGCTACGGCAACATGGTGATGGCCGGCAGCGATGTCCCCTTTGACGACGACCCGCAGCTTGTCCGCAGACTCCTGGGTGGCGGGGTTCCCGCCCACCTCTGGGACGATGCCAAGGTCCGCGCCTTCGCCGCCGGTGCCCCGCTACGCCACGATCCTCCCCACCCGCACCCTCACCTCGCAAGCTCGGTCAGGGAACCCGGCGGGCGTGGGCCCACGTAGTTACCGTTTTCAGCGACCCAGCAGCTTCTCGCGGTGTTGGGACATCTGTTCCCGCAGTGCATGGACCACCGCCGCAACGGCCGGTTGGCGCATCGAATCCGGGCGCAGCACCATCCAGTAGGGGAGCAGTTCGCCAATCTCGCGGGGGAGAAGCCGGACCAGGTCATCGTGCAGGTCCGCCATGAAGCAGGGCAGGAAGCCAATGCCCGCGCCCGCGCGGGTGGCCTCGACATGGACAAACACGTTGGTGGACGTCAGCCCGTCGCGCATGGTGGGCACCAGGCGGCGGGGTGCGTCCAGGCTGTCCACCTGCAGCATCGAATCCACGAAGTACACCAGCGGATGCCCGCTCAGCCCCGCCACGCTCTCCGGCGTCCCCTGCTCCGCCAGGTAACTGCGGGACGCATACATGCCCAGCCGGTAGTCGCCCAGCCGCACGGCTTCGGCCCGGTGCACCTGCGGCTCACCCACCACCACCTCGATGTCCAGCCCCGAGCGCTGCTGCAGGGCCCGCCGGGTCATGGTCACCACCTCAACGCTCAGCCCAGGGTGCTCGCGCCGCAGCCGCGCCACCGCCGGGGCCACGATGTAGGCACTGAAGCCATCCGTTGCGGTCATGCGGACGACGCCGGCAATCGGGTCGGGTGCCGCGCCCGTGGGTCCCAGCGTGGCAAGGACAGTCTCGACCTCCTCGGCGGCTCGGACCGCCCTTGCTCCCAGCTCCGTTACCTCCCAACCGCCAGCTGCCCGGGCCAGGACCCGCCCGCCGAGCGACTTCTCCAGGGCGGCAATCCGCCGCGAGACCGTGGTGTGGTTGAGTCCCAAAGCCTGTGCCGCCGTCGTAAATTTAGCCGAACGGGAGACGGCGAGAAGGACCAGCAGATCATCTGGGTTGGCTTTCATATCTGCAATTGTGCACATATGTGGTGCTGGATTGGGCATTGATGGTGCATGTTTGTGCAGCAATACTCGAGGGAGCCATTTGTGCTGGACATCACAGCACGTGTCGACGTGGACACTAAGGAGAAACCAATGAGCGTAGGACAACGCTCGGCAGACAATGCCGCCGGACCCGCAGCCAAGGGATCAGGACTGAAAAAGATCGTCGCCGCCTCGATGGTGGGGACGGTGGTGGAGTGGTACGAATTCTTCCTCTATGCCACCGCAGCAACCCTGGTGTTTGGGAAGTACTTCTTCCCCTCCACAGGTAACGAGCTGGACGGCATCATCCAGGCGTTCATCACTTACGCAGTGGGCTTCATCGCCCGCCCACTCGGTGGCATCGTGTTTGGCCAGATCGGCGACAAGCTGGGCCGGAAACCCACTCTGCAGCTGACCATCGTGATTGTCGGTGTGGCCACGTTCCTGATGGGCTGCCTGCCCGGCTTCGCGGAAATCGGATACCTGGCGCCTGCCCTGCTGGTGACGCTGCGGTTCATCCAGGGCTTCGCGTTGGGCGGGGAATGGGGCGGCGCCGTGCTGCTGGTCGCCGAACACAGCCCCAATAATTCGCGTGGCTTCTGGTCCAGCTGGCCGCAAGCCGCCGTGCCGGTGGGCAACCTGCTGGCCACCCTGGTCTTGTTCGTCATGTCCACCACCCTCAGCCCGGAAGCTTTCCTGGGGTGGGGCTGGCGCGTAGCGTTCTGGCTCTCCGCGGTGATCGTGTTTGTTGGCTACTACATCCGCACCCACGTCACCGAAGCACCCATCTTCCTCGAAGCCAAAGCGCTGCTGGAGAAGGAGCAGGCCGTCAGCTATGGCGTGTTCGAGGTGGTGCGCAAGTACCCCAAGGGCATCCTGCAGGCCATGGGACTCCGGTTTGCCGAAAATATCATGTACTACCTGGTGGTCAGCTTCGCGATCGTCTACCTCAAGAGCGTGCACAAATACGACACGTCGTCGCTCCTGCTGGCGCTGCTCATTGCCCACGTCATCCACTTCCTGGTGATCCCGCAGGTGGGGCGCCTGGTGGACACCGTCGGCCGGAAGCCGGTGTACCTCTTCGGCGCCATTACCGGGGCAACGTGGCCGTTCTTCGCCTTCCCCATGTTCGATACCCGCAACGCCGTGGTGATCGTCGCCGCAGTAACCATAGGCCTGGTCCTGCACGCCTTGATGTACGCTGGCCAGCCGGCCATCATGGCCGAACTCTTCCCCACCCGGATGCGGTACTCAGGCGTCTCACTGGGCTCGCAGGTGACCTCCATCTTCGCCGGCTCCCTCGCTCCGCTGCTGGCAACCCAGTGGCTCAAGGACACCGGGTCCTGGCTGCCCACGGCCATCTATCTGGTGGTGGCCTGCGCCATCACCACGGTGGCGGTGCTCAGCCTCAAGGAAACCAAGGGCATCGCACTGGAAGACGTGGACAAGGCCGACGCCGTCCGCGAAGGCCTGCTGCCGGCCCGGTCCCACTGACCGGCCGCAGCCGTATCAGCTGGCGAAATACGCGATAGGAAGCGGAACTGCAATGGAAAACACTCTAAATGGACGCAAAGCCCTGGTCACCGGCGGTGCCAGTGGGATTGGCGCGGCCTGCGTGCGCGAATTCGCGGCCAGGGGCGCGAAAGTGGTGGTGGCCGACGTCGACGCCGCCGGAGCTGCGGCGCTCGCCGATGAGGTGGGCGGCACTGCCTGGGCCGTGGATCTGCTCGACGTCGACGCTCTGGCCACCACCAGCCTGGACTGCGACATCCTGGTGAACAACGCCGGGATCCAGCGCATCAGCCCCATCGAGGAGTTCGATCCACTGGAGTTCCGGCGCATCCTGGCGCTCATGCTGGAGGCGCCGTTCCTGTTGATCCGGGCAGCGTTGCCGCACATGTACGCCAACGGATTTGGCCGGATCATCAACCTCTCCTCCGTTCACGGGCTGCGCGCCTCTCCCTTCAAGAGCGCCTATGTTTCGGCCAAGCACGGGCTGGAGGGCCTGAGCAAGGTCACGGCCCTCGAGGGTGGCGAGCACGGCGTCACGTCCAACTGCATCAATCCCGGGTACGTGCGGACCGCCCTGGTGGAAAAGCAATTGGCGGACCAGGCGCTCCGGCATGGCATCCCCGAGTCCGAGGTGCTGGCCAAGGTGCTGCTGACCGAGTCTGCCGTGAAGCGACTCGTGGAGCCGGCCGAAGTCGCCTCGCTGGCCGCCTGGCTAGCCTCCGAGAACGCCGGCATGGTGACCGGGGCCAGCTACACCATGGACGGCGGCTGGTCCGCCCGCTGACTTCCAGCACTGGGCTCTGCGCCGTTGATGATTTCCTCGGCGTGGACGAAGGACCAGTTGACCAGCGGCAGCAACAGCGCGCTGAGTTCTTCACCCCGCTCGGTGAGGCGGTAGTCAACGCGGGGCGGGATGACGGCGTGGGCTTTTCGACACACCAGGCCATCCCGTTCGAGTGTCTTGAGGGTCTGGGCGAGCATCTTTTCGCTGATGCCTTCGGCCCGTCGCCGCAGCTCACTCCACCGCATTTCGCCCTGCGAGAGCGATGCCAGGATGAGCACACCCCATTTGCTGGTCACGTGGTCCAGCAGTGTGCGGCTGGGGCAACCTGCCTCGAAGACGCCGTTGGCCAGCTGCGCAGGCAAACTGTTCTGGGCGGTGAGTGATTGCAGAATCGTCTCCATCTCCATATCTTACTTTTCGGTCAGTACCTTACTTCAAAGTGCGTACTCTCTTTGCGGAAGTAAAGCAGAAGGCACCGGGTTATACCTTTCGACAGAGCAGGAAATTCTCGAAAGGACCATCGTGAGCATCGTCGTAACTGGAGCAACCGGACAACTCGGCCGTCATGTCATCACAGCGTTGTTGGCAGGTGGCGTCCCCGCAGCAGAGATCGTGGCTACCGGTCGTGCCGTTGAGAAGCTGGCGGAGTTCGCCAGCCAAGGCGTGCAGGTCAAGGCCGTTGACTATTCCGACGCCGACTCCGTGGTGGCTGCAGTAGAGGGCGCCACCCGCGTGCTGCTGATTTCTGGCAGCGAGGTGGGCCAACGACTAGCTCAGCATCAGACTGTCATTGACGCGGCGAAGGCCGCCGGCGTGGAACTCCTGGCGTACACAAGCATCGCCAACGCAGACACCACAGGCATGAAGTTGGCCGGCGAGCACCAGGAAACCGAAGCCCTGCTCCGCGAATCAGGCGTGCCGTTCGTTTTGCTGCGCAACGGTTGGTACCTGGAAAATTACACCGAACAGCTCCAGGGCACCCTGGCTCAGGGCGGCCTGGCTGGCAGCGCTGGCGACGGAAAGGTCAGCGCCGCATCACGGGCCGACTACGCCGCAGCCGCCGCCGCAGTCCTTACCGCCGATGATCAGGCAGGCAAAGTCTACGAATTGGGTGGCGACGTTGCGTTCAGCCTGCCCGAGCTGGCGGCAGAGATCTCGGCTGCCACGGGTCAGGACATTGCCTACAACGACCTGCCGGCCGCTGACTATGCCGGCCTGCTCGTCAGCGTCGGCGTTCCCGAAGGGTTTGCTGCCATCCTTGCAGACTCGGATCTGGGAATTGCCCGCGGTGACCTCTTGGTCAGCAGCGGCGACCTGGCTCGCCTGATTGGCCGCCCCACCACCTCGCTGGCCGAATCGGTGCGCGCGGCAACAGCTGGCTAATACCCCGTTGGCCTTGGGCTGACTGTTGTTTGAGGGTTGGTATCCGGTCTCTTGAGGAGCCGGGTGCCAACCCTCTTTTCGTGACACCGGTCGCCGCAAACTGGGCTGAATCTGATATCCCAGACAAGATTGCCGCGCGTCCGACTGGCGCGCGCCGCACGCTGTGGCCATCCTTGAGTACGGGATACCGGACACGTGTGACGAACAGGCGGGGAAATGACCACCACAGCTACCAAGGCGCCATCGAAGGTTCCGGCGGCAGAGAATACGCTGCGAATCCTCAAACTCTTGGCTTCCCGGAGAGGTCCCATGGCGGCTTCGCAAATTGCCACGTCCTTGGGCCTGCCGCGGTCCAGCGTGTATCACCTGTTGGGGGTGATGGAAGCAAACGGGTTCGTCCTGCACCTGCACGAGGAGCAGAGATATGGCCTGGGCATCAGCGCCTTTGAACTCAGCTCGGCCTATTCCCGGCAGGAGCCACTGTCCAGACTGGGGCGGCCGCTGCTGGCTGCACTGGTGGACGTGCTCGGCGAAAGCGCCCACTTGGCCGTCCTCCACGGCCGGGACGTGCTCTACATTGTGGAGGAGCGGGCCAAGAATCGGCCGTCGCTGGTGACCGACGTCGGCGTCCGGCTTCCCAGCCACCTCACGGCCAGCGGGCGGGCCATTCTGGCGGCGCTGCCCAAATCCCAGGTCCGGGCGCTGTATCCCAACGCCGCGGCGTTCACTGCCCGGCACGAGGTGGAGTCGCCGATCATGAAGTACTCAGCGCTGTCATCCCACTTGGACCAGGTCCGCCAGCGCGGCTACGCCACCGAACATGGCGAGGTGACCCCTGGGTTCGGATCCATCGCTGCCGCCGTCACGGATCATCTGGGCTGGCCCACGGCCGCCGTCGCCGTGACGTTCCTGGAGGAGAAGGTGCCGGCAGGTGACTGGGCAAACCTGGCCGCCCGGGTGCAGAAGGCAGCGGACGATCTCTCCCTCCGCATCCACGGCCGCCCCGCCACCTGACCTGCCCGCCGGGGAGAAGCTGGCTATGTCTGGCATTCCAGACAAGACCCAGCTTGCAGGCCTGTCGAACTGGGTCCGGAGGGGCTTTAGTAGAGGGAGAACCTCTTCCGCACCTGAGCCGCTGAACAGCAGAGCCGCTGAGCCGTTGCAGGAGCGGAAGCCGCACTGAAGCACAAAGGAGTCATCATGGCACCCGCCGATTTCACCACCGGAGCCCGCCCGGTCAAAGCAGCCCGTGGCACGCAGCTCACCGCGAAGTCATGGCAGACCGAGGCGCCGCTGCGGATGTTGATGAACAACCTTGACCCCGAGGTAGCCGAGCGCCCAGACGATCTGGTGGTGTACGGCGGCACCGGCCGGGCGGTCCGGTCTTGGGCGGCCTTCGACGCGATCACCCGCACCCTTGAAGCTATGGAGGCGGACGAGACCCTCCTGGTCCAGTCCGGCAAGCCCGTCGGTGTGTTCCGCACCAACGAATGGGCGCCGCGGGTGTTGCTGGCCAACTCCAACCTGGTGGGCGACTGGGCCAACTGGCCCGAGTTCCGCCGGCTCGAAGCCGAAGGCCTGATGATGTACGGCCAGATGACCGCCGGCTCGTGGATCTATATCGGCACCCAGGGCATCCTGCAGGGCACCTTTGAAACCTTCGCCGCGATTGCCCGCAAGCTCACTGGCAACGAAGAGGGCACCCTCGCCGGCACCCTGACCCTGACCGGCGGCTGTGGCGGCATGGGTGGCGCGCAGCCCCTCGCCGTCACCCTGAATGAGGGCGCCTGCCTGATTGTCGACGTCGACGAATCCCGCCTGCGGCGCCGCGTCGGCAAGCGCTACCTCGACGAGGTGGAAACCGATCTCGACGCCGCGATCGCCAAGGTGCAGCAGGCCAAGCAAGAGCGCCGCGGCTGGTCAGTGGGTTACGTGGGCAATGCCGCTGAGGTTTTCCCGGAGCTGCTGCGCCGCCACAAGGCAGGCGAGCTCACCGTCGACATCGTCACCGACCAGACGTCAGCCCACGATCCGTTGAGCTATCTCCCCGAGGGCATCGCCGTCGATGAATGGCAACGTGACGCTGCAGCAGACCCAGACGGCTTCACCAAAAAGTCGCAGGCCTCCATGGCCCGGCATGTTGAGGCCATGGTGGAATTCCAGGACGCTGGTGCCGAGGTCTTTGACTACGGCAACTCCATCCGCGACGAGGCCCGGAAGGGTGGCTACACCCGAGCGTTCGAGTTCCCCGGCTTTGTACCCGCCTACATCAGGCCGCTGTTCTGTGAAGGACTGGGCCCCTTCCGCTGGGTGGCCTTGTCCGGCGACCCGGAAGACATCGCCGTCACCGATCAGGCCATCAAGGAGCTTTTCCCCGAGAACAAGCACCTGCACCGGTGGATTGATGCGGCACAGGAGCGCGTCGAGTTCGAAGGCCTGCCAGCGCGCATCTGCTGGTTGGGCTACGGCGAGAGGGCCAAGGCCGGGTTGCTTTTCAACCAGTTGGTCAAGGAGGGCAAGGTCAAGGCGCCCATCGTGATTGGCCGCGACCACTTGGACTCCGGTTCGGTGGCCTCCCCGTACCGTGAAACGGAGTCCATGGCCGATGGTTCGGACGCGATCGCTGACTGGCCCATGCTGAATGCCCTGTTGAACACCGCCTCCGGCGCGACCTGGGTGTCGCTGCATCACGGTGGCGGTGTGGGAATCGGCCGGTCCATCCACGCCGGGCAGGTCTCGGTTGCTGACGGCACGGATCTGGCCGCCCAGAAACTCGAACGGCTCCTCACCAACGATCCCGGCATGGGTGTCATCCGTCATGCCGACGCTGGCTACGAGCGCGCCCTCGACGTCGCCAACGAGCGCGGCGTCCGCATCCCAATGAACGAAAACCGCTGACCACAGCCCGCCCCGCGGAATCACCGAAGTAGGAATCATGACCGTCACCACCCCCGCATCCCGCACCGTAGCTCTTGGATCCCAGGGCGTCACGCCCCAGGATGTCATCGCCGTGGCCCGCCACAACGCCACGGTGATCATCGCCGAGGAGGCGCTGGCCGCCGTCGCGAGCGTCCGGGCGCACATCGATGGGCTGGCTGCCAGCGACACCCCTGCCTACGGGATTTCCACCGGGTTCGGGGCGTTGGCCAACCGCCACATCCCCAACGACATGCGCACGCAACTGCAGAAATCGCTGATCCGAAGCCACGCGGCCGGGATGGGGCCGGCCGTGGAGCGCGAGGTGGTCCGCGGCATCATGTTCCTGCGCGCCAAGACCCTGGCATCGGGCCGCACGGGTGTCCGCCCGGTGGTCCTGCAGACCATGGTTGACGTCTTGAACGCAGGCATCACCCCGGTGGTCCGCGAATTTGGCTCGCTGGGCTGCTCGGGCGACCTCGCGCCGCTCTCCCACTGCGCGCTGGTCCTGATGGGGGAAGGCGAGGCGGAGGGGCCCGACGGTGTCCGTTACGGCGGGCGCGGACAGGAACCGGTCGCCGCGCTGCTGGCAGCCCACGGCATCACCCCGGTGGTCCTCGCCGAAAAGGAAGGCTTGGCCTTGGTCAACGGCACCGAGGGGATGCTGGGGATGCTCCTGATGGCCATCGCCGACATCAGTAAATTGCTGACGACGGCGGACATCACCGCGGCGCTCAGTGTCGAGGCGCTTCTGGGTACCGACCAGGTGTTCCGGCCGGAGTTGCACGGCGCTCTCCGGCCGCACCCGGGCCAGGCGGCTAGCGCGGACAACATTTTCAGGGTGCTGGCTAATTCGCCCATTGTGGCCTCGCATCGGGTGGGGGACTCCAGAGTCCAGGATGCCTACTCGTTGCGCTGCGCCCCACAGGTGGCCGGCGCGGTGCGGGACACCGTCACGCATGCTGAACTGGTGGCCTCGCGTGAACTTGCTGCCGCCATCGACAATCCCGTGGTGCTCCCGGATGGCCAAGTGAGCTCCAACGGCAACTTCCACGGTGCGCCGGTGGCGTACGTGCTGGACTACCTGGCAATCGCGGTGGCCGATCTGGGTTCCATGGCCGAACGCCGCACGGACCGCATGCTCGACCCCGCCCGGTCCCACGGCCTGCCCGCCTTCTTGGCAGCCGATCCCGGTGTGGACTCCGGCCTGATGATCGCCCAGTACACGCAAGCTGGCCTGGTGTCCGACTCGAAGCGGCTGGCCGTACCTGCCTCGGTGGATTCGATTCCCAGCTCGGCCATGCAGGAGGATCACGTGTCCATGGGCTGGCATGCTGCCCGGAAACTCCGCAAGGCGGTAGAAAATCTGCGCCGGATCCTTGCGATCGAGCTGGTGACAGCCGCACGTGCCTTGGATATTCGGACGCAGCTTTCCGGCGGTGAGCTGACGCCGGGTCCTGCTGGGGTCGCCGTCGTGGACGTCCTGCGGGCCGTGGTAGACGGGCCGGGCGCGGACCGTTTCCTTGCCCCGGAGCTGGAAGCGGCGGACGCCCTGGTGGGTTCCGGGGACGTGGTTTTGGCGGCCGAATCCGCCGTTGGTCCACTGGCCTGATCGCGAAGAAAGTTCAGCACGGGTCGACTGTGGGGTCATAGGGCGGAATATCCGGCGGTCCGGCGCCAGCTGATTCGCGAAGTGTAGTACAACTGAAGGTGTTGTCGATGTCACATCAAGGATGCTGTGGCGCAGAACGTATACAAAGGGGTAGTAGTTCGTATGAAAGCACGCGGGGCCGTACTGTCGAGGCGCACGGCGCAATCAACTGCGGTAGCCAACTGGAAGACGCTTCACGTGGGGGACAGCGTGGAAATCGTCAAGCACGCGCATGTGGTGGCTTCGGGGGAGGTGGCGGAAGTGTCGCAGAGCGGCAACGTTCTGTGGCTCGTTCCCTCAGGTCCGGCGGAGGAACTGCTTTTCCTGAAGTCCGACGGCGTGCAGGTTCGTCGCGGCTGAAGGCCACCTAAGCGCTGAGGTGCTCCGGCGCCGAAACACCGAAATCCCCGTTCTGCCGTTGGCAGGGCGGGGATTTTCTTTGGTGGGGGTGCCAGTGAGGCTACGCGGCGAAGGCTTCGAAGGTCTGGCCGAATGGGACGGACTCGTCCAAGGCGACGGTGTAGCGGCCGGGGTGCAGCCGGGTGACAAGAATGCCACAGCCAGCGTCCAGGGCGGGACCTTCGATCAGTTCGGCGACTGCTTCTTCCAGACCAGCGTGGACGTCCAGTGCGCTGGAGAATTCCAGGTCAATCGACAGGGCTGGAGCGGTTGCGGTGGGGGCGGCAACGACGTGCAGTCGGTCCATGGTGGCGGTAGTCATAGTGATGATCTTTCTGGGTTTTCTGCCGAGGGGCAACGTTGATTCTACCTTCTAGTAGGTACATATGTCAGATGAATGCCACTCAAGGGGGTGTCACGGGCGCAACTTTCCTCGCTTTGGGGGCAACGAAACGGGAGCCGTTGGTCACAATCGGCTGCGTTGGAAACGGCTCGTAGGTCTGGGTCACCATGGAAGCAGAACCACTGGACCGAAGGAGATCCCTCGATGAAAATCATGCGTTTGGGCGCAATCGGCAGTGAACAGCCTGCCGTCATGGTGCCCGCCGAAGATGGCTCTGAGCAGTACTTCAGCCTGTTGGCACTCACGGCAGATATCGACGGCGCCTTCCTGGCCTCCAGTGGGGTGGCGGCGGTGCGGGATGCTTTGGCCGCTGGCACGCTGCCCCTGATTGCCGACGCCGGATCGCTTCGCGTGGGATCCCCCGTGGCCCGCCCCGGGTCGGTGGTGGGAATCGGCTTGAACTACGCCGCGCACGCCGCTGAATCGGGGGCCACGCCGCCGGAGTCTCCCGTGGTGTTCCTCAAGCCCAGCAACACCGTGGTGGGTCCGTATGATTCCACTCCCATGCCGCCGCACTCCGAAAAGTTTGACTGGGAAGTGGAGCTGGGGATCGTCATCGGCAAGGAAGCGAGCTACTTGGCTTCCCGTGACGAGGCGCACCAATGCATTGCCGGTTATGTCACGGCCAACGATTTTTCTGAGCGTGAATACCAGTTGTCGGGCGCGGGTGGGCAGTGGACCAAGGGCAAATCCCAGCCAGGTTCCACTCCGCTGGGGCCCTGGTTGGTCCCGGCGGAGGACGTGGAGGCCGGTTCGCTCCCGCTGCGGACCTGGGTCAACGGCGAAGTGCGCCAGGACTCGGCCACGTCGGATCTGATCTTCGACGTGGCCACCCTGGTGCACCACCTCAGCCAGTACATGCGGCTCGAACCCGGTGACGTCATCATTTCCGGCACCCCTGCGGGCGTGGCCGCCAGCGGCCGGTTCCGGTTCCTTCAGCCCGGCGATGTGGTGGAGGCGGAGGTAGAGGGATTGGGGCGCCAACGCGCAGAGCTGTTCCGCACCGCACCTTCGTGAAACGGGCCGGGGCGGCACCGTGGTGGTGCGCCCCAGCCCGTTAGTTGAACTTCTAGGCGGCGAGGGCCACCCAGCCTGAACAGCCGTAAATTCCGGTGTTTGCGCTGCGGTTGTTCAGGCATGCGCGAAGGTAGACAGTTCCCCGGATGCCGCTGTTCTGGACGGCGGATGTGGTGCCAGTTCCGTTGCTGTTGGTCAGCGTTGCGGTGTAGGTCCCGCCGTTGAGGGTGTAGCGGAGCTGCGCCACGGACGAGACGCCGTCCTTGCGCGTATCTGTGCTTGAGAGGGTATTCGAGGCTGAGTTCCAGTACGCGGAAGAGCCTCCCACCGATGCTCCCCCACTTGCGAAAGCCATTGACGGTGTTGCAAACAACGTAATTCCCACAGCCCCTGCCACTGTGGCTGAGGCAATTCCCCATTTGGATTTGCGCATTTCGTTGATCCTTCCCATGATCGATTTCCGATGAGAACGGCTCACGAAATGACAAATATGTCAGCCGCTCTGTCACATAGTGACAGCCCCTTCTAGGTTAATCAAGACTTTTGATAAAACCTCACGGGGAAATGCTCCGCCATGCACACACCCCGGCTTCCACGGCTGTAATGGCCTGGAAGCCGGGGCGGAGGAAGTGCAGGACTAGCTTGCTTTGACGGCCAGCACCGGGCAGTCGGCCTCGAGCAGGATCCGCTGCGAAACGCTGCCCATGATGAGTTTGCCCACCGGACTCCGGCGGCGGAGCCCAATGACGATCAACTCGGCGTTGTGCTCCTCGGCGGCGTCGAGGACTTCCGCCGCAGCATCATGGCCGCGGACCGGCTGCTTGATGACGTGCTTGATGCCCTGCGTGGCCAGTCGATCCTCAATGGTTTGGATTTCGGCGTCCTGGGCGTACCGGTTATCCACCAGCGCATCACCCTTGGATGAGTTGATGACCAGCATGGTGGTGTCGGTCTTGCGGGCTTCGGCGATGGCCTGGGTCAGGGCCGCCTCGCCCTCGGGGGTGGGGACGTATCCCACAACGATCGTCATGCTTACTCCTTGGGGTTGCTCACAGTAAAGGGTCAGTCGCTGTAGTCGGCCGCGCCGGAATTGGCGGGAAGCAGTGGCTTTTTGGCGGGTCGGTTGCCCCGGATCAGCTTGAACAGCAGGGGCCAGAGCAGGACGATCGCCACGATGATGTAGACGACGACGGCGATCGGCTCACTGAACAGGCCGGCCGGATCGCCGCTGGAGAGTTGGAGCGACTTGCGGAGCTGGTCCTCGAGCCGTGGGCCCAGGATCACGCCGAGGATCAACGGCAGGACGGGGAGGCCAAACCTGCGCATCATGAACCCGAGGGCGCCAAACACCAGCAGCAGCACCAGGTCGAACGCCTGCAGGTTCACCGAGTAGGCGCCCAGGGTGGCGAAGAACAGGATGCCGGCGTAGAGGTACGGGCGGGGAATCTGCAGCAGCTTGGCCCACAGCGGAGCCAGCGGCAGGTTGATGACCAACAGCAGCAGGTTGCCGATGAAGAGGCTGGCAATCAAGGCCCATACCAGGGGGCCTTGGGTGGCGAACAGCTGCGGGCCCGGCTGGATGCCGTAGCCGGTGAAGGCCGCCAGCATCACCGCTGCGGTGGCGTTGGTGGGCAGGCCCAGGGCCAGCATGGGGGTCAAGGTGCCGGCAGCAGCAGCGTTGTTTGCAGCTTCCGGTCCGGCGACGCCCTCGATGGCACCCTTGCCAAACTCTTCGGGGTACTTGGTGAGCCGCTTCTCCGTGACGTAGGAGAGGAAGGTAGGAATTTCAGCGCCACCGGCAGGGAGTGCGCCGAAGGGAAAGCCGAACGCCGTGCCACGGAGCCAGGGCTTCCATGACCGTTGCCAGTCCTTCTTGCCCATCCAGGGCGCGCCGACAGGGATGGCCTGGGCAGGGGTGCGGCGCAGATGGGCTGCCACCCAGAGAGCCTCGCCAACGGCGAAGATGGCTACAGCAACCACCACGATGTCCAGGCCGTCGGCCAGCAGGGGAATCCCGAAGGTGAGCCGGGCCTGGCCGGAACTCATGCCCACCAGGCCGATGGCCAAGCCAAGGCCAAGGGCGGAGAAGCCACGCAGCCTGGAGGAACCCAAGACGGCAGTAACGGCCAGCAGGGCCAGGACCATGATGGCGAAGTAGCTGGGTGCGCCGAGGCTGACGGCGAACTTGACCACCACCGGTGCGCAGACTGCGAGGAGGGCGGTGCCGATGGTGCCGGCGACGAACGAGCCGATGGCCGCCGTCGCGAGTGCTTGGGCTGCCCTGCCCGCCTTGGCCATTTTGTTGCCTTCAATGGCTGTCACCACGGACGAGGATTCCCCGGGGGTGTTGAGGAGGATCGAGGTGGTGGAGCCGCCGTACATGCCGCCGTAGTAGATGCCCGCGAACATGATGAACGCACTGGTGGGTTCGAGGACCTGGGTTACGGGAAGCAGCAGGGCAACGGTCATGGCCGGTCCCAGTCCAGGCAGGACGCCGACGGCCGTGCCCAGGATGACGCCGATCACGGCATAGAGAAAATTCATGGGGGTCAGGGCGGTGGCGAAACCGTCCATGAGTGAGGACCAGACGTCCATTACAGGACCCCTTCCAGAAGGCCCGCGGGCAGTAATATGCCGAGGCCAAGGTAGAAGCCGTAGAAAGTCAGCACCGACAGTGCAAGGGCGATGAGGCCATCACGGAGGTAATGCCTGCTGCCCAAGGCCCAGGCGCTGCCCCAGAAAAGGATGGTTCCGGAAATGACCCAGCCAGCCCAATCGATAAGCAGGATATTAAGGATGAAAGCACCCGCCAGGGGGATGACTGTTTTCCAGTCGGCGGGGTGCTCCAGGTCGACGTCCTCGCCGCCTTCGGCCTCTCCCTTGCCACCGCGCAGCACGTCGATGGCCAGGAATACGGCGCAGACCACCAGGAGGCCGGCCACAAGGTAAGGAAGTGTTTTCGGCCCTACCGGATCGGTGCGGGAGTACGTGATGGCCAGGCGACTGGCGTCGAGGAAGACGATCACCCCAGCCGCTCCGAGCAGGAGTGCAACCCCCAGCTCGGAGCGGCCTTTGAGGCGGGTGGCCAGTGAACTCACGTCAAGCCAAGCTTGGTCAGGACATCAGCCACCCGCTTGTCCTGCTCGGTGAGGAAGGTCGTGAATTCGTCTCCGGTGATGAAGGCGTCAGACCAGCTGTGCGTCTTGAGTGCCTGCTTCCAGGCGTCGGTGCCGTGCATCTTCTCCAGGGCCGCGATAAGGGAAGCCTTCTGTGCGTCCGTGATTCCGGGAGGAGCCACCACGCCGCGCCAGTTGGTGAAGACTAGGTCGATGTTGGATTCCTTCAGGGTGGGGGCGTCGACGCCGTCGAGCCGCTCGGCGCCACTGGTGGCAAGGACGCGTACTTCGCCGGATTCGATCTGCTGCAGATATTCGCCTGCACCTGAGGCTGCGAAGCCCAGCTTGTTGCCGAGGATTGCGGGGAGCAGGTCGCCGCCGCCGTCGTAGGAGACGAAGTTGACCTTGGTGGCGTCAATTCCCACAGCGCCGGCCAGTTGCATCGGCAGCAGGTGGTCCGGTCCGCCCGGTGAGGAGCCGCCGCCTACGGAGATGGAACCCGGGTTCGCCTTCCAGGCGGTGACCAGGTCGTCAATGGTCTTGTAGGGGGAGTCCTTGCTGACCATGATGGCGCCGGGCTCTTCGATCAGCCGGGCCAGCGGGGTGGTGGCGGTCAACTTGGACTCGGACTTGTTGGTGTAGCTTGCGCCCACCACGCCCAGGCCCATCAGCATGGCGAGGTCACCGTTGCCCTTTTCGTTGACGACGCGGGCAAGGCCCACCGTGCCGCCGGCACCGGCAAGGTTGAAGACTTCGGTGTTGGTGGTGATTTTCTCGTCGTCCAGCACCTTCGCAGCGGCGCGGGCGGTTGTGTCGTACCCGCCACCGGGGGTGTTGGGGACCAAGATTTGGAGGCCGGTGATGGGGCCGGCGGCGGCGCCGGTGCCGTCTGTTCCGGTGGAGCTCTTGCCGGTGGCACCGCAGCCGGTGGCCATCAGGGCGATGCCGGCGGCGACGGCGGCAATTCGCAATGCGCGGATCTGGCGCATGGTGTTCCTCTCATGAAAACTTTTCAGCGTTACTGACTGGTGCTCCGATGCTAGGACCGGCCGTGACCCGGGTCACTCTTATGTACGCAGAGAAAGTTAAGTACATTGTGGTCACGGTTCCGGGGTTCAACCGGCGGCCCAGGGGGTTCCGGCCTGCGATATAGTTCCGGTACCCCGGCGGTGTCTGGGGCCACCCCCACTGAAGGATCCATCAGCGTGACTCGACGAAGAGGAATGTCCCTTGCTGGACAGTACCTGCTGTTGCAGCTGCTCATTGTGCTGGCGGTATTGGTGGGCGTGGTGGCCATTTCGCTGGCGCAGTCCGCCGCTACCTTTGAACGGACCGAAGGTCGGCGGGCACTTTCAGCCGCTGAGGCTTTGGGTAACAACCCCGCGGTGCGGGAGCTCCTCCCGGACGCGGAACCGCGGGCGGGCGCAGCCCTGACGGCTGTTGCCGAATCGGTGCGGACCGTTTCCGGGTCTGCCCAGGTGGCGCTGGCCAAGCTGGACCTGACAGTGGTGGCGACCTCCGATCCCGGACTGCTGGCACGGAAACTTGATCTGGGCCAGAGCCGTGTCCTGGAGGGCAGGGCGTGGACCGGGGTGGTTGCCGGGGACGGGCCTGATGTTCTCTCCGCCCACGTTCCGGTCCTCAGCGAAGAGGGCACCCTGATCGGCGTCGCGTCGATCAGCAGGAATTACCCCACGGTCCTGGAACGGCTGGGTGACGCTGTGCCCAACCTGTTGACCTACCTGGGAGTGGCCAGTGTCTTGGGTGTGGCCGGCTCCCTGCTGCTGTCGCGCCGGGTCAAGCGGCAAACTCTGGGGATGGAGCCCAGCGAAATCACCGGACTCGTTGAGAACCGTGAGGCCATGCTGCATGGGCTCAAGGAAGGCGTAGTGGCGCTGGATCCCAATGAGCGGGTGACGGTGGCCAACGACAGCGCACGGGAATTGCTGGGACTACCGGAAGACTGCGTGGGCCGGCGGCTTGCTTCTCTTTCTGTTGATCCTGCCCTGAAGGTGGTCCTGACCAGGGAGCAGGCTGAGGCTGACCAGCTGGTGCTGGTGGGGGAGCGGCTGGTGGTCTTGAACCGGGTGCCCATCCGCGCCCGCGGGAAAGAGATCGGTTCCGTGACCACGTTGCGTGACCGGACCGAGCTGTCCTCACTGGAGCGCGAACTTGGCACCACGCGCACCGCTACGGACACGCTGCGGGCGCAGGCCCACGAGTTCGCCAACCAGCTGCACGTCATTTCGGGCCTCATCCAGATCGGCGAGTACGATTCCGTGGTGCAGTTCGTCAATGGGGCCACGGTGGACCGGACCAGGCTCACCGACGAGGTGACCGACCGCATCCATGATCCCGCTCTTGCAGCGCTGCTGATCGCCAAGTCCAGCCTGGCTGCGGAACGGGGGGTCGCTCTGCAGCTCGACGCCGAATCGTCGCTGGGCACGGTGGATGAGGAGCTGTCCCGGGACCTGGCCACGGTGGCCGGAAACCTGGTGGACAACGCCCTGGATGCGCTCGCCGGGATCGCGGAGGCAGAGGTTCGGGTCCTGGTGGCGGAGGACGCCGCAGCGGTCACCGTGACTGTCAGCGACAACGGGCCGGGCGTTCCGGCGGAGGGCCGGGAAGAGATTTTTCGGCAGGGGTTCAGCACTAAAGACCACCGCCAGGACGGCGGCCGTGGCTTCGGCCTTGCCCTGTCTCGGGTGCTTTGCCGCAGGTCAGGTGGCGATCTGACGGTGTCCAATCATGACGGCGCAGTGTTTACTGCGCGCTTCCAGAGAGGTGCAGGGGAATGATCAAGGTCCTGATTGTCGACGACGACTTCATGGTGGCCAAGGTCCATGCTGGTTTCATCCAACGGACGGCTGGATTTGCCGTGGTGGGAGCGGCCCATACCGGGGCGCAGGCGGTGCTCGAGACGCAGCGGCTGCAACCCGATCTGGTCCTCCTGGACATCCACCTCCCGGACATCAACGGCCTGGACCTCATGCAGCGGCTGCGGGATGTGGCACCGGAGCTCGACGTGCTGGTCATCAGCGCGGCCCGGGAAGTGGAGACCGTTCGCAGGGCACTCCGCGGCGGCATTGTGCACTACCTGATCAAGCCGTTTTCGCAGGCGGATCTGCAGGAACGGCTGGAGCACTACCGGAACGCGTATCACGGGCTTGATTCGGCAAAGGATGTGGCGGAGCAGGCGGACGTGAACAGGGTTTTCGGCCTGGATCACAGTGAGCGGCCGCTTCCCAAAGGCTGCAGTGTGGAGACGCTGAAACTCGTGGAAGCGGCGCTCCATGCGGCGGCCGGCGACTTTTCTGCCGGTGAACTGGCAGAGCAGTTGGGGACATCACGGGTCAGTGCCAGGCGCTACCTGGAGTACCTGCATGACGTAGGTACCCTGGATGTCCGGCTCAAGTACGGCGTTGGCCGGCCGGAGCGACGCTACGTCCTAGCCGGGCACTGACCACCTGCCACTACATTCCGAGTGCGGCCTCGATGGGTCCCACGGCGAAGAACAGCAGGAAGGCTGCTGCCACGGCCCACATCAGCGGGTGGATTTCCTTGATCCTGCCCTGGAACGTCCGGATCAGGACAAAGGCGATGAAGCCGGCGCCAAGGCCGTTGGCGATCGAGTAGGTGAACGGCATCAGCGTGAAGGTCAGGAACGCGGGGATGGCAATGCCCCAGTCCTGCCAGTCGATCTTGCCAACCTGCGAGACCATCATGAAGCCCACCACCACCAGGGCGGGCGCCACGGCCTCGAACGGGACCAGGTTGATCAGCGGCGTGAAGAACATGGCCACCAAGAACAGCAATCCGGTGATGATTGACGCGAACCCAGTGCGGGCGCCTTCGCCAATTCCGGCACCCGCCTCGACGAAGATCTGGTTGGAGGAGACGGACGCGCCGCCGCCCACAATGGCACCGAGGGCATCCACCTGGAGGACGCGGTCGACGTCGGGAATGTTGCCGTTCTCATCCACCGTGCCGGCCTCGTTGGCTAGGCCCACCATGGTGCCCATGGCGTCGAAGAAGATGCTCAGCAGGATCACAAAGGCCAGGAGCGTGGCGGCGACGAAGCCCAGGTGTTCAAAGGCGCCGAACGGGTTGGCCTTGCCGATCAGGGACAGGTCCGGGGCCGCCCAGCCGCTGAAGGTCGGAGCCACCAGGGACCAGCCTTGCGGGTTGGCCGTCTTGCCGTCGAAGCTGGGACCGATGTGCAGTGTCATTTCCAGGATCACTGAGATCACCGTGGAGGTGATGATGCCGATCAGGATGGCGCCCTTGACCTTGCGCACCACCAGGCCGATGGTCAGGATCAGCCCAAAGACGAACACCGCAGTGGGCCACCCCAGGAGCTTGCCGTCAAAGCCCAGTCCCACCGGGACCGTGGTGCCGGCAACGTCCGGAATCCGCCGGACGAAGCCGGCGTTGACCAAGCCGATGAGGGCGATGAAGAGCCCGATGCCCACCACGATCGCAGTTTTGAGTCCGTCCGGAACGGCCTTGAAAACAGCGGTCCGGAAGCCGGTGAGGACCAGGATCAGCATGGTGACGCCGGAGAGCACCACGAGGCCCATCATGTCGGGCCAAGTCAGGCCCGGGTTGGTGGACACCGTGACGGCCACGAACGCGTTGACGCCCAGACCCGTGGCGAGTGCGAAGGGGTGCTTGGCCCAGGCGCCCATCAGGATGGTCAGGATGCCAGCCACGAACGCGGTGACGGCGGCGACGGCAGTGAAGCCCAGCGTGGTGCCGTTGGAGTCGGCGCCGGACAGGATAAGTGGGTTCAAGACCACGATGTAGCTCATCGCGAAGAAGGTGGCGAAGCCGCCCCGGATTTCGCGTGAGAGATTGGAGCCGCGTTCGGTGATCTTGAAATACCGGTCCAGGGCAGAGCCTTGCTTGAGCATTGGTCCTCCGGGGGAAGTCTGTGGGGATACCTGCATCTTATGGCCGCGGCGCCCGGCCCAGCCCTCCTTTCACCTAGTCTGTAAGGAAGCCAACACAAGGAGCAGTGCCCGCATGCGATCCATCCGTCACCTGATGCTGAGCGTTCTCCTCGGCGTCGTCGTCTCCACTGCCGCGGTTTTGGGCGTTGCCGGTCCGGCCGCAGCGCACGATGCTGCCGAGTCCAGCACTCCCGCCCAGGGGACAGTGGTTGCCTCGGTTCCGGACATGGTGTCCGTGACGTTCAACAACAAGCCGCTGGGCGTTGGGCCGGCATTTTCGGTCAAGGACGCGAGCGGCACTGAATGGGCAGAGGGCCCTGTGGAGATCGTCGACAATGTGGCGTCGCAGCGGGTCAGGGCGGGTGGTCCGGCCGGGGAGTACGTGGTGTCATGGCGCGTGGTCAGCTCCGATTCACACCCCATCGAGGGAACGTTCAGTTTCACCGCCACCGCGGGTTCTGCCCCTTCGGCAGGTTCCGGAACTGAGGGTACGACGACGGCGCCCGCCGCGCCCGGGATGGGCACCGCCCAGCCCGGAACCACAGCCGCTCCGGACAACGCGGTCAGCGCTGCCCCGCCATTCCAGTGGAGCCTGGTGATTTTTGCGGTGGTGGCAGTGGGCCTGCTCATCGCGCTGGGCGTCTTGGCCCGGCGTCGGCTCTCAGCTGGCGACCGTGATGCCGACGATACGGGCAGCAACGACACCGGGAAGTAGCGCTAACCCACAGAGTCCCGCGTTCAGGCGGGCAGGATGGCCAGCCCGCCTGTTGTGGGGAAGGTGGTGCCGAGGGGGTTGACCTTCCCGGCAATGGCCTGGCCGACTGTCTTGGCCTGGCGAAGGACGTCCCGGGGAGTTGGTGTGATGAGTTCGCCCACGCCCACCAGGTACATGCCGATGGCCTGCATGGCGGCGGCGAGGTTGCGGCCCATGGCGATGCCGAATTCGGTGAGCATGCTCCGGAGCTGACCTTGGGCGCAGCGGGTCAAAACCAGGTGGTCTGCGACCAAGATGCCGGTGGGGGTCTGGACTTCCCAGTGCGCCGTTCCTGGGAGAGCCGGCGTCTGGTCCACCTTGGTGACCTGGGTGGCACGGGTGCTATTGCGCACGTCTACGTGGCGGCTGGCCGTGTAGTGGCGGAGGTGCCTGATGATCTCGTTACGTTCCTGCATGACGGCAGAATCGGCGGCTTCGCAGCGCTGCAGGGCCGCTGTGACCACAGGCAGGGCGGCGCCCAGCACATCGAGGCTGTCCACCACGATCGACTCAACCCCGCGGCGTCGCAGTTCGGCGGCTACTGCCAGGCCGGACAGGCCGGTGCCGATGATGACTGCCGTTGTCTGTTCAGTCAGAGGGCCAACTGCGGCCGGCGCGGAAGGCTGGGGCTTTTCCATCTCTGCTCCGGGAGCAATGGTCCCGGCAGCCAGGGGCAGGCTTGTCACAACGGATTTCCTTCCTCAGGATCTTGATGTCGGTGCCGACAACCTTGCCGACGTGCGCCACGCCTTCCCCGAAGTTTTGGCCGCAGTATTAGTCCGGCTGCCTCACCAGTGGTTCACGGCAGATTCTCCGGACTAACAATGTGCTGAAGACTACCGAACAAATGGGGTGCTGGATACCCCGTCGCAGATACATTCTGCCCGCAGCGTAGGACGGGGCGCCAGGGCAGGCTTCTGGGCTGTGGATAACGTCTCCATTACGGTCCTGAACAGGCTTGCCATGCCCGCGGCGACAGAGAATAGTGGACAGTGCGGGCAGGTTGGCGCTGGGATACCCGGTGACTTATCAGGGTGTTCTCAGGAACGGTCCGCACTCTGGCAGAATAGCCGGAACATCAGGCAGTATTGCGAGGAGGCGGGCCCCATGGGAGCACACGAGTTGCAGCCGGAACCGGTTGGTGCGGACGGCTTTGCTCCGGCCAGTCCACAAGGAATTGTTGTGGGGGTGGACGGTTCCGAGCACGGCCACTGTGCCCTGGTTTGGGCGGCGAGGGAGGCTAAGCGCCGCAACCGGCCGCTGCACATCGTCTCGGCATACTCGGTGCCGATTTTTGCGGCCTCAGGGCTCGACGGCGGGTATGCCACCATTGACGATTCGGTGGTCCGCGAGGGCGCCGAGACCATCCTGCAGCAGGCCAGGGACAAGATTTCCGGCTATGACATTGAGTTCACCGCCACCGTGGAAAACGGCGATGCATCGGGCGTGCTCCTAGAACTTTCCGAATCGGCAGAGCTGTTGGTGTTTGGCACCCGGGGCCGCGGCGGCTTCGTGGGCCGGTTGTTGGGCTCGGTCAGCAGTGCGCTTCCCGCCCACGCCAAGTGCCCAACAGTGACTGTGCCGCTGGTGTGTTCCGACCGGTTGGGGGAGCCCACGGAGGACCGCAGGATCAAGGCCGAACAGGCAAAGTCCGCCCATCAGGCAGTGGAAAACGTCGTGGTGGTGGGTGTTGACGGCTCAGAGCAGGCGCGCGTCGCCGTCCTGGAAGCTGCAGACCAGGCCACCCGGCTTGGCGCAACCCTGCGGATCGTGTGCGCCATTCCCCAGTTCAGCGGATCGTTGGCGTGGGTACCCGCACCGCTGGACCGGAAGGCCCTCGCCGCGGACATCCAGGTGACGCTCGACGCCGGGATGGACTGGCTGCGCAGCCACTACCCCAACCTGCCTGCCGAATCGAAGCTTGTGGACGGGTCCGCCGTGGAAGTCCTGGTCGCTGAAAGCCGGCACGTGGAGTTGGTGGTGGTGGGCACCCGGGGCCGGGGCGGTTTTGCCGGAATGTTGTTGGGCTCAACCTCTGACGGCGTGCTGCACCACTCGAAGGGGCCCGTCATGGTGGTGCCCGATCGTGACGATGCGCGCCTGGCAGATCGGGACAAGTTCGGTCCCATCCTTGGCGCCGCCTGACCTGGCTGGACTACGCGTGCTGGTGTGACTCGTGCTCTGAGTGGCTGGCCGGTTCCAACTGGAACGTGCAGTGCTCGGTGTCGAAATGTGAGCCGAGGCAGGTCACCAGTTTGTCCAAGATCTGGTCTGCGCCGCGCGCGTTCAAAACACCATCCTCCACCACCACGTGGGCAGAAAACACGGGCACGCCGGAGGTGATGGTCCAGATGTGGATGTCGTGGACATCGCTCACGCCCTCCACGGACAGGATGTGCTCGCGGATCATCTGCACATTGACGCCCTTGGGGGTAGCCTCCAGCAACACGTCCACCACATCCCGCAGGAGGCTCCAGGCCCGGGGCAGGATCATCAGTGCGATCAGAACCGAGGCGATGGTGTCGGCGGCGGCGAAGCCGGTCAGCATGATCACGACGGCGGCCACAATCACCGCGATCGAGCCCAGCAGGTCGCCCAGGACTTCCAGGTAGGCGCCGCGCACGTTCAGGCTCTCTTCCTGGGCGCCGCGCAGGATCATCAGGGAGACCAGGTTGGCGACGGCGCCGATGATGGCGGCGAAGAGCATGATGTCCGTCTGGACCTCTGGGGTGGACCCGATGCGACGGATGGCCTCGGTGAAGATGATCACGGAGATGACGATCAGGATCAGCGCGTTGGCCAGGGCTGCCAGCACTTCGGCGCGTTGGTAGCCGTAGGTTCGTTGATCGTTGGCGGGCCGGTTGGCGATCCAGGCCGCCAGCAGCGCGATGGTGACGCCGGCAGCGTCCGAGAGCATGTGTCCGGCGTCGGCGAGCAGGGCGAGTGAGCCCGAAAGGAGCGCGCCCACCATCTGGATGACCACCACCGAGAGGGTGATCGCCAGAACGATGACCAGCCGTTTGCGGTGCCGTCCGGTGGCTGTGATGCCGTGTGAGTGGTCGTGATCGTGTCCCATGCCCAAGTTCCTATCCCCAGCCCAGTTCATGCAGCCGGTCATCAGAGATCCCAAAGTGGTGTGCCACTTCATGGACCACGGTGACGGCCACTTCGTAGATGACGTCCTCGCGGGATGCGCAAATCTCCAGGATGGACTCGCGGTAGATGGTGATCCGGTCTGGCAGCGAGCCGGCGTCCCACCAGGAATCCCGTTCCGTCAGGGGCACGCCTTCGTAGAGGCCAAGGAGGACCGTGTCTGGATCCTCACCCGGAGTAGGAACGTACTTGTCCTCGATGAAGATCGCCACGTTATCCATGGCGCGGGCCAGCTTCGGCGGGATGCTGCCCAATGCTTCCTGGACGGCCGCTTCAAACTGGTCTGCAGGCATGGCGAAGCCAGAAGGGTGGGTACCGTCGGGAATGATCGGAAGGCCAGGCGGCAGGGCGGCATGCATACCAAGACTTTAGCGCCCGGAGGCCTCCGCTGGCTGTGTCCTGCGCCTCACCTTGCGCCTGGTCAGTCCCACGCCGACCAGGCAGATCACGCCGCCCACCAGACCCCAAAGGGTGGGAATTTCGCCGAGCAGGACCCAGGAGATCAGCACGGTGGTTCCGGGCACCAGGTACGTTGTGGCGGCGAGCTTGCCGGCATCAATGAGGGAGAGCGCATACGCCCAGGTGGTGAAGGCGATCGCCGTGGGAAAGACGCCCAGGTACACCAGCCCCCAGGTAGCTTCCGGTGGCGCAGCGGCCACTTCGGCGCCCAATTGGCCGGCGAAGGGAAGGCAGCACACCGCGCCCACCAGGATGCCAAACCACGTCGCTTCCGCTGCCGGAATCTTTCGCAGGACCGGCTTCTGGATGATGACGCTGACGGCGGCGAGGACTGCGGCGAGGAGGCAGAGCAACACTCCTACCGCGTCCGGCGTCGTACCATCCCCTGATTGCGCCGGCTGGGCTGATCCGAAGGCGATCACTGCCACCCCGGCGAAGGCGATGGTGCTGCCGATCAGGAGCCACCGTGGGAAGCCTTCCTTGAGGATGACGCCTGCCATGATGGCGATCAGGATCGGGTTGACGTTGATCAGGAGAGCGCTGGTGCCGGCATCCAGGATGTGTTCCGCGGCGTTGAGGGCGATGTTGTAGCCGCCAAACCACATGATCCCGTAGGCCAGGATGGGCAGCCATTCCCGGCCGCGAGGGAGCGATCGGCTCCGGAGCAAGTGCGGGATCACCACGACTCCCAGAACGACGGCGGCCACGGACAGCCTGCCCAACGTCAGTGATCCGGGGGAAAAGTGCGGCCCAATCGCGCGGATTCCCACGAAGGCGGAGGCCCAAAGCACCACGGTGATGACCATCGCTGCGATGCCCAGGGCTGGTACGCGCTGCGTGTTGGCGTCGCCCGCCGGGGTTATGGACAGGGCGCGGTGGGCGCGTGGTGAGGTGCTGGAGTGGGGACCGGTTCGGGGCATGAGGTAAATCTAGCGGTGCCGGCCGCTTGGAGGCTGGCGGAAATCGGTCGGCTTAGGAGGTGGCTGGGATTCCGCAGGGCCACTGTCCTGCGCGGTCAGGCCGTGGCAGTCCTCACCCTTGGCTTTTCGAGCTCGCTGCCCAGTCCAGAAGCTGGTCCAGTGGCCAAGTGGTGATGATGCGTTCCGCCGGGACCCCATTTTTCGTCGCGCGCTCCGCACCGTACTGGAGGAAGTCCAACTGGCCGGGTGCGTGGGCGTCGCTGTCGATCGAAAACAGGCAGCCGGCGTCCAGGGCGAGCTGGATCAGCGCATCCGGCGGGTCTTGCCGTTCGGGCCGCGAGTTGATCTCCACAGCGACGTTGCTTTCGGCGCAGGCACCAAATACCGCCTTGGCGTCGAAATCCGACGGCGGTCGGGTGCCACGGGACCCCTCCACCAGGCGCCCGGTGCAGTGGCCCAGGATATTCGTGTGCGGATTGCGGATACCGCCCAGCATCCGCTTCGTCATGGTGACTGAATCTGCCCGGAGCTTTGAATGCACGCTCGCCACCACAATATCGAGCCGGTCCAGGAGCTCCGGCGACTGGTCCAGCTCGCCGGTTTCGAGGATGTCCACCTCGATTCCAGAAAGCAGCCTCGTGACGGTCGGGCCGCCGTCGTGCGTCCCGTCCTTGCCCGCGGGCGCGTTCAAGGCTGCCACGATGTCCAGCTGCTCGGTCAGGCGTTCTGCGGTAAGGCCGTTGGCAATGGTGAGGTTGGGGGAGTGGTCGGTGAGCGCCTGGTACTCCCGGCCCAAGATGGTGGCGGCCCCCAGCATGAGATCGATGGGGGAGCCGCCGTCAGACCAATCGCTGTGGCTGTGCAGGTCGCCGCGGAGCTTGGCTGCCAATTCGTGTCCGCCGGTGGTCAGCGGGGCTGCACCTTTGTCGCGGAGGTCCGCCAGGTAGTCGGGGACCTGCCCGGCCAGCGCTTCCTGGATCACTTGGTGGGTTCGGTCGCCGATGCCCTTCATCGACTTGAGTCGTCCCGTCCGGGCCCGGGCAGCGAGCTCGTCCGGCGCCAGCACCCTGATGACGCCGGCCGCTTTCCGGAAGGCCTGAACCTTGAAGGTGGCGGCGCGGCTGCGCTCCAACCAGAAGGCGATTTCGTCGAGGGCTGCAACGGCGTCCATACTCACCATCTTGGTCCGCCCGGAAGCTTTCTGGGGCAGGATGTGCTCGATTTTGGTTTATTCCCAGGTAGGCCCTATAGTTTTAGAGTCCAGTTCGGAGCTAATGCAGACGGGAAAGATGGAGAGCCTGACGGCTTGAAGCCTTTTTTATTTGTGCCGAACGGGTTCTGGCCCCCATCGTCTAGCGGCCTAGGACACCGCCCTTTCACGGCGGCGGCACGGGTTCGAATCCCGTTGGGGGTACGCAAGGAACTGGTCTGGCAGGCAGAAATTGTCTGGTAAGCTAGAAGCCTTGAAAAAAGCAGTAGCGATACTGCTGAAGCAAGAAATCAAGGCCCTGTAGCGCAGTTGGTTAGCGCGCCGCCCTGTCACGGCGGAGGTCGCGGGTTCAAGTCCCGTCAGGGTCGCTCTGATAGTTGAAAGCAGTTTCAGCTGTCATGGTGACTAGTCACCAAGGCTCTGTAGCTCAGTTGGTAGAGCGTTCGACTGAAAATCGAAAGGTCACCGGATCGACGCCGGTCGGAGCCACCACTGGGAAGCATCAGTTCACACGAACTGGTGCTTTTCTGCTTAACACACCCCTTCTGAACGTTGCGATCCGGCATCGTTGTCAGCTTTGCGCCGCTTGGGCACGACAATGCCCTTGCCGTTTCCGTAGACTCCAAGGCTGCACCTTGACCATAGAAAGCAGACTGAGCGTTGCATAGCGCCTAAGGAGAAACTGGGAATGTCCGCCACACCAGGCACACGGACCATCAGCCAACCGAACGAGGACCAACCCCCGAAAGCGGGAGAACCGGGGCATGCGCCGCCGGGGAACGGCGGCTCAAAACTTGCCCCCTGGGTTTTTTGGCCCGCCGCGGCCGTCATCCTGATTTTTGTCCTGTTCGCCACGATTTTCCCGAGCACGGCCACCGATGCCTTTGGGGCCATTCAGACCAACGTCATTAAATGGTTCGGCTGGTATTACGTTGCTGCCATTGCCCTGTTCGTCGCGTTCGCACTCTGGATTGGGCTGAGCCGCTACGGCGACATCAAACTGGGTAAAGACGAGGACGAACCTGAGTTCTCCGTCATGTCGTGGTTCGCTCTGCTGTTCGCTGCCGGAATGGGCATTGGCCTGGTCTTCTTCGGCGTCGCAGAGCCACTGAACCACTTCGCCTCGCCTCGACCCGGCGTCGAGGGTTCCCCCTTCGCCTTGGCACAGCAGGCACTGACGCAGACGTACCTCCACTGGGGCCTGCACGCCTGGGCCATCTACGTGGTGGTGGGCGTGTCCATTGCTTATGCCGTGCATCGGAAGGGCCGCCCAATTTCCATCCGCTGGACGCTGGAGCCGCTGCTTGGCAAGAAGCGGGTCACGGGCGGTTGGGGCAACCTGATCGATGTGGTCGCGCTGGTGGGCACGCTGTTCGGTGTCGCCACGTCGCTGGGCTTAGGTGTCTTGCAGATCTCGGCTGGCCTGGACCACGCAAACATTGTCCAGGCCACCACCATGACGCAGATCGGACTCATTCTCTGCATCATCACCCTGACCATCGTCTCCGTGGTCTCCGGCGTGGGAAAGGGAATGAAATGGTTGTCCAACATCAACTTGATGCTGGCCGCCGGACTGCTTCTGGTGGTCCTCTTTACCGGACCCACGTTGTTCCTGCTTCGCGAGTTCGTGCAATCGATCGGTAACTACCTGCAGAACGTTGTGGGCTTGACCTTTAATACTCTGGCATTCTCCGGGGCCGAAGGCGAGGCCTGGCAGGCGGCCTGGACCACGTTCTACTGGGGCTGGTGGATCTCCTGGGCGCCGTTCGTGGGGATTTTCATCGCCCGCATCTCGAAGGGACGCACGGTTCGGCAGTTCGTGGCCGGCGTTCTGCTGGTTCCCACCATGGTGGGTTTCCTGTGGTTCGCAGTTTTGGGCGGCGCAGCCATTCACCGGGAACTCTTTGGCTCGGGCGGGCTGGTGGTCGACGGCGCAGTGGACACGGAAGGTGCGCTTTTCTCGCTCCTCGGTGACCTGCCCGGCGGTGCTGTCCTCACCATCGGGGCCATCATCCTGATTGCCATCTTCTTCATCACCTCCGCCGACTCCGGGGCGCTGGTGATGGGCATGATTTCCACGGGCGGAGATGTGGAGCCGAAGAACTGGCTCCGAATTTTCTGGGCCCTCGCAGCAGCAGCTGCCGCAATCGCGTTGCTGCTCGCCGACGGATTGCAGGCGATTCAAACGGCAGCCATCCTCACTGCGGTGCCCTTCAGCGTGGTCATCATCCTGATGTGTGTCGCCACGGCCAAAGCATTCCACCTTGAACACGCCGCGCTGCTTCGCGGGCAGCGGAAGGTCGCCCGTGATCAATTGACGGCACACGTCACCGAACATGTGCAGGACTCTGTTCACGATTCGGTGCAGGAACACTACGAGGAGCATCTCGCTGATCGGGTCCAGGACCAGATCGCGGAGGCTGTCCACGCTCAGCTCAGTGACGCATCGGAGCCGCAGGGCGGGCCGGGGTCTACAGGTGAAACCCGACCGGACCCTCGACCGGAAGCTGCCCCCGGTTCTTCAACGGGTTCGGACACGGGCCGGCGCCGCTGACCCTCGACGGTTGGCATAGCCGCCCGCCGCCGTCGAACGTTCCCAAGGACTCAGGAGCGGAAGGGTTCCAACAAACCTGGCCCCCAGCTCATCCGACACATCATCGCAGGCTAGCGATAGGGTAAAGAGCAACAGAAGGGGGAGTTCCTGATGGAGTACCCGAACGCGCGGCCAGGTCAGAGCCCAGCGGCCGCCACCACCGATATTGCTGCCCTCCCCGACCCTGCCCTGGCACCTGAGCTGGGGCAGGCCGTGGGCAGGACGGTTATCGCCGAAACGGCCGTGGCGAAGGTCGCGGGCATTGCCGCACGGTCCGTCGCAGGAGTCCATTCCCTGGGGTCCGCCCCGTCGCGAGCGCTGGGCGCCATCCGCGACGCCGTCGGCAGCACCGACCATGCCTCCGGGGTCCGCGCGGAGGTCGGCGAGACCCAGGTGGCCGTGGATATCAATCTGGTGGCATCCTACGGTTCGCCGTTGCACTCCTTGGCGAATCAGGTGCGTGCAGCCGTGTACGGAGCCATCACCGACCTGGTGGGGTTGCAGGTCATCGAGGTCAACATCGAAGTCACGGACGTCTACGTTCCGCCGCCCGCCAAGACCACTACCCCTGATCGGGAGGCCCTGCAATGAATTTCACCTTGGCTGGCATCGCAGTCGGCGCTTTCGTAGCGTTCATGTCTCTTCAATTCGGCCTGTGGGGCTTCCTCATCTCGCTGATCTTCATGGCAATTGGCGCTGTTCTGGGCCGCGCCGCCGAGGGCAAACTTGACCTTCGCGGCGTCCTCGACGCCCTCACCGGCAGGCGCTCGTCCTCATGAGCGTCTCCGTGTCGCCCGATCAGGCCTTCAACGGCCACAACCGCATCAGTACGCAGGCGTTGACCAGCCTCGCCAAAGTAGCTGCGGCCCAAGCCCTGGGCGTTGATGCCCAAGAGGTGCGGGCAGATTGGACGGACGACGACGGCCTCCTGGCTCTCTCGATCCTGGCACCCATCAGCGTCCCGCCGTTGCGCGCTGCCTCGGCTGCGCGCGCCAGTGAACTCAGCAGCGGCTCCATCTGGGACCGCACCGTGCAGGCCAAGGCGCTCATCCTGGAATCAGTCAGCGAACTCAGCGGCGCGAGCTTGAGCAGGGTGGACATCCGGATCAGTGGCGCCAAGATCAGCGAAGGGGAACGCGTTCGATGACCAGCACGATGGACAGCGGGACCGCACGGGACGAACAGCAGGCCCCGCGAGCCGCGGCATCAGCAGGGCCGCTGCTGCGCAGGGTGGTGCGCCGCGAAACGCACTCAAACCGTGCCACGATCGCCATTATGGCGGCAGTCCTTGTCATTTGCCTGGCCGCGTACGGGCTCCTTGAATCGGCAGTACACGCCATCGGCCAACCTCCGTGGTTGATTGATCCGCAGGAAGCGATGGAACGCATCGTTGCGTTGCCCGCAGGTATCTCGCCAGTGCTTCTTGGCGCTATCGGTGCTGTTGTGGCCATGCTTGGCTTGGTCTTTTTCTTCAATGGCGTCCTTCCCGGAAGACGCGCCCGGCATTCCCTGACGTTGGCCAGCAACGCCGCTCCACATCACGCAGTGGTGGTGGATGACGAGGTCATCGCCTCCTCCCTGGCCCGCCGCGCCCGCTTGGCCGCGAACGTTACGCCAGCGCAGGTGATGGTAGTGGTGTCGCAGCGTCACGTCCAGGTGAATCTACGCCCCACCTCCGGCGTTCCGGTGTCGCACGATGCCGTCCAATCTGCAGTCCAGGACGAGCTGAACCAGATGGCGTTGGTACCCAGCCCAGAAGTCCGTATCCACATCACACCGGCGGGAGTGATCGGCGCGTGAACAGTACACCCAGTGCCCTCAATCGGATCCTGATCATTCTCCTGGGTCTGGTGCTTCTGGCCCTCGGCCTGTCGCTCGTCGCCTTGGCTGCAGTTCCCGCGGCCGCAGCCTGGTGGCAGGCCAATACCCCCGGCGTCTGGCAGGGCCTCAACAACGCTTTCAATCAGACCCGTTTCCCGGGCCGCACCGAAAGTTGGCTCTGGATTGTGGCCGCGGTGGTCCTCCTGATCCTGATCGGGCTCATGGTGGCGTGGGTTGCGCAGCAAGGTAAGGGCAGGTCCAGCCTGCTCGCCTCGGCCTACGATCCGGGCGACGTCCCAGGGGATGTGCGCATCGGCGCGGGCGTCGCCGAACAGGCCTTGAAGCACGCACTAGCTGGCCGCCCCGACCTCGCCGGGGCCACCATTTCCACGTACAGCATCAAGGGCACGCCGGCCCTGAAGGTCAAGCTCCTGCCGCGCCAGGGCGTCGCGCCGCATCTACTCGCCGCGGAGGTATCTTCACTCCTTGAAGCGTTGGACTCGGTGGTGGGCAAGGAAACGCCAGTCCTGATCCACATCGGTGCTGGGGCCAGGGCCCGCTTTGCCCGCGCCGAAAGGGTCCGCTGACGCCATACGGGTGGACCCCAGCGTCACCTGCACGCTTCATCCGGTAATTTACCCCGTTGAGGGAGGCAGCTCGGCTGCGCGTTCGGCTTTCAACGCGCAGCCGGCCAGGTCCGTTCCCGCATCGTTACATTTTCTAAATGTAAACGCTTGCATTTTCGTGTGACACTTGGCTACTGTGATGGTTACCACAAGAACTCACCTTAGTAACCGCACATTTCTTGTCACTCAGCGAGGAGCCTCAAGCAGATGAAAACTCCGAAATTCCTACTTCCCGTAGCCACGGTCGGCGTCTTGGCCCTGACCCTTTCCGCATGTGCGGGCGGCGGCGGAACCACTGACAGTGGCGGCGGCGACGCCGCAGCAAACCTCGAGGGCCGCGGGCCCATTACCTACGTCCAGGGTAAGGACAACAGCAACGTTGTCCGCCCCTTGGTGGATAAGTGGAATGCCGCCCACCCGAACGAGAAAGTCACGTTCAAGGAACAGACCGATTCGGCTGACCAGCAGCACGATGACCTGGTGCAGAACTATCAATCAAAGAACGCCAACTATGACGTTGCCAGCGTGGACGTCGTGTGGACGGCCGAGTTCGCGGCCAAGGGTTGGTTGCAGCCGCTCAAGGACACCATGGCAGTTGACACCTCAGCCATGCTCAAGCCCACGGTCGAGGCGGGTTCGTACAAGGGCACCCTCTACGCGGCCCCGGTGTCCTCTGACGGTGGCATCCTCTACTACCGCAAGGACCTGGTTCCCACCCCGCCCAAGACGTGGGACGAAATGATGGGCATGTGTTCCATCGCCAAGACCAACAACATTGACTGCTACTCCGGCCAGTTCAAGCAGTACGAAGGCCTCACGGTCAACGCCTCCGAGGCTATCAACTCCGCTGGTGGGTCAGTGCTGAACTCGGACGGCAAACCCAACCTGAACACGCCAGAGGCTAAGGCTGGCTTGGAGAACCTGGTTGCCGCTTTCAAGGATGGCAACATCCCGGAACAGGCTATTACGTACCAGGAAGAGGAAAGCCGCCGGGCGTTCCAGGACGGCAACCTGCTGTTCCTGCGCAACTGGCCTTACGTGTACAACCTCGCCAGCACTGAAGGATCGTCCAAGGTCAAGGACGTTCTGGGCATGACTGCGCTCCCCGGCAAGGACGGCCCCGGCGCCTCCTCACTGGGCGGCCACAGTGCAGCCATCAGCGTCTACTCCAAAAACAAGGCCACCGCGCTGGATTTTGTGAAGTTCCTGACGGCCGAAGAGCAGCAGAAGTTCTTCGCCACCCAGGGTTCGCTGGCTCCGGTGCTGGGTGCCCTGTATGAGGATCAGGCACTGGTCTCCAAGCTGCCGTACCTGCCGGTCCTGAAGACCTCGATCGAGAACGCTGTCCCACGCCCGGTCACGCCGTTCTACCCGGCCGTCACCAAGGCCATCCAGGAGAATGCCTACGCAGCGCTGAAGGGCGACAAGACCGCCGAGAAGGCGCTGGCTGACATGCAGGCCTCCATCGAATCCGCTGGCGCGGGATCGTAGCCTAACCATGGCAACCGAAGCAGGCCCGGCGTCAGCAACAAAGCTGGCGCCGGGCGGGACCCCTGGCAAGCAGGGCCCCAAAGGCGTGGGGGAAGACAAGAAGAACGCCAGCCAAGGCAGGTGGGCTGCCTGGCTTCTGGCTCCCACCGTGGTGGCACTGGGTATTGTTATCGTCTACCCGATCATCAGTGCCATCGTCATGTCGTTCCAGAAGGACGCAGGGCTGGACCCTGTAACGGGGCTCTTCGCCCCCGGCGGCCCAGCTGGTCTCCAGAACTACGTGAACTGGGTATTGCAGCAGTGTGCCTCGCCGAATGGCGGATCCGTTGCCTGTCCTCCCGGCACCCTGGGTGGCCAGTTCTGGACAGCCACTGGCACCACCTTCTTCTTCACCGTGGTTACAGTGGCACTAGAAACGGTGCTCGGTTTCTGGATGGCCATCATCATGGCCCGTACCTTCAAGGGCCGCAGCCTGATCCGTGCAGCTGTCCTGGTTCCGTGGGCCATCCCCACGGCTGTGACCGCCAAGCTCTGGCTCTTCATCTTCGACTATGAAGGCATCGCCAACAACCTGTTCAATGTCTCCATCCTCTGGACAGGCAGCGAGTGGCCAGCGAAGTGGGCGGTGATTATTGCTGATACGTGGAAGACCACGCCGTTCATGGCGTTGCTCATCCTGGCCGGCCTGCAGATGATCCCGGCGGATGTGTACGAAGCGGCAAAGGTTGACGGCACCACCACCTGGCAGCGTTTCCGGCTGATCACGCTCCCGCTGGTCAAGCCGGCGCTCATGGTTGCTATCCTCTTCCGCACCCTGGACGCCTTGCGCATGTTCGACCTGCCGTACATCCTGACCCAGGGCGCCAACAACACCACAACGTTGTCCATCCTGGTGATCAACCAAATCAGACAAGGGTTCAACGCGGCGGCGGCGCTCTCGACAATTACCTTTGTGATCATCTTCCTGGTGGCGTTCATCTTCGTCAGATTCCTGGGAGCTAACGTGGTGGAGCAAAGCGGCGCTCCCAGTAAGGGGAAGAAGAAATGAGCGCAACCACAGCCACTAGTGCTCTGCGGGCACGCCAAGACGCAGGCCGCAAGGTGGCGCAGAACAGGGAAAAGTGGGCGCAATTCAGGACCTACGTCAGCGCCGCCGTCATCCTGATCTGGTGTCTGGCACCGGCGTACTGGATGGTGGTGACCGCGTTCCGCGACGTGGGCTTCACCTACGACACCACGCCGTGGCCAACGCACGTGACGCTGGACAACTTTGCTACCGCCTTCGATACTTCGTTCGGCAACAGGTTCGGCCAGGCACTGCTGAACAGTATTTTCATCGGTGTGGTGGTTACGGCCGTTTCGCTGCTGATTGGTGTCTTTGCCGCTTACGCACTGGCTCGGCTGAACTTCCGCTTCAAGTTCCTGGTTCTGGGTTTCATCCTGGGCGCTTCGATGTTCCCGGGCGTAGCCCTCATCACCCCGCTGTTCCAGCTGTTCACCAACATCGGCTGGATGGGCACGTACCAAGCGCTGATCATCCCGAGCATCTCGTTCGTGCTGCCCCTGACGGTCTACACGCTGACTTCATTCTTCCGCGAAATGCCGTGGGAGCTTGAAGAAGCTGCCCGCGTGGATGGCTGCACGCAAGGCCAGGCGTTCCGGAAGGTCATTATGCCGTTGGCCACGCCGGCCATCTTCACCACGGCAATCCTGGCCTTCATCTCCTCCTGGAATGAATTCCTGATTGCCAGTCAGCTCTCCAGCGATGCGACGCAGCCGGTCACGGTGGCAATCGCCAGCTTCGCAGGAGCGCAGCCCAACCAGATCCCCTACACGGCCATCATGGCGGCAGGCACCATCGTCACCATTCCGCTGGTGATCCTGGTCTTGGTGTTCCAGCGCAAGATTGTGGCTGGCCTGACGGCAGGCGCCGTGAAGTGACGGAGAACGTCCACCCATCGCGGAAGTCGAGGCCAGCCGGAAACGGCCGTCGGCTGGCTCGCTCCGGCGAGGACTTCGACATCCTCATTGGCATCCTTGGCTTTTGGGCCCTGGTGCTGGTGGTCGTCACCATCTGGGCCGAAGTCACGGACCAGTCGGGGCTCTGGTGGGCCCTTGGCCTGCTGGCAACCGTCCTGGCCCTCGCTGGCTTGGTGCGGATCCGGAAGAAGCTCCCGGAACGCAGATGACGTGGTGGTCCTCGCCGCGGGTTCGTCATGAACCTGCGGCGAGGCTGGCGGTTCAACGCCGTCGTGAAAATATGGGGGCTGGCGCGGGATTTTCGCGCTCAAGGAGGCGGCGAGGTAGACCATGGGACGCGGTACAGAGAGATCCCTCCGCGGTGGCCACAGCGGCATCAGTATTGAAGATGTTGCTGCTGCCGCCGGGGTGTCGACCGCAACCGTCTCCCGCGCAGTGCGGGGGCTGCCGAAAGTTTCCCCGGCTACCAGGGAAAAAATTCTTGGAGTGGCGGCCGATCTCGGCTATGTAGCCTCCTCTTCGGCGTCCGGGCTGGCCACCGGACGGACCAAAACCATTGGCGTGCTTGCACCGTTCGTGAGCCGATGGTTCTTCTCCAAGGCCATTGAGGGGGCCGACCGGGAGTTGCACGCCCGGCAGTACAACCTCTCCCTGTTCAACCTGGGCGGGCACGGTAGCAACCGGGAACGCCTGTTCAGCAAAACCATGGTCTACAAGCAGATCGACGCCCTGCTGGTTCTCTGTATGGCGCTCACGCCGGAGGAACTCGACCATCTGCAGAAGATCGACATTCCGCTGATGGTGGTGGGCGGCCACGTGGAGGAGTGCGCGTATATCGGCATCGATGACTACGCGGCGGCCTCGACGGCGGTCCAGCACCTCATCGACCTGGGGCACCGAGACATCGCTCTGCTCCATGGCGACGACGAAACGGACCTGAACTTCGATGTTCCCCGCGTCCGGATCCTTGCTTTCAAGGACGTGATGGCCGCAGCCCAGTTGGCCGTGCAGGATGAATGGGACGAATGGGGAGACTTCACGCTCCACAGCGGTCAGGCCGCATTCAGACGGCTGTGGAGCCAGCCCGGCCCCAAACCAACGGCCATTTTCTGTGCGTCAGACGAGATGGCCATGGGCGTGGTGTTCGAGGCGCCGTTGCACGGCGTCCGGATTCCAGAGGACCTCTCCGTGGTGGGCATCGACAACCACGAGTTCGCCGCAGCCCTTGGACTCACCACCGTGGGCCAACGCCCGGACGAGCAGGCCGAGCTTGCCACGAAGATGCTGCTCGACGAATTGGATGGCCATCTCGGATCGGTGAAATCCGCCGTCGCCCCGCACGAGCTGATTATCCGCCGCACCACGGCAGCACCACCGGGCCGCCAGCGGCTGAACTAGCGGCTGACTAGCCGGGAACGCTAGGACGCGCGCGCCAACTGCCGGATGGGGACCCACCGCGAGGCGAGCCGCCGATAGGCCGCCGCTGCGCCGGTCATGTCACCTTCGGCAAGGCACTCGATGCCTAACCGGATGTCCAGGGGGGAGTCGTCCGGGTAGACCTTGTCCGCCACGGCGCCGTAGTCCAATTCCACCATCGACTCCGCGTGGAACGTTTCGAGCCACGTCGTGAGCTGGGCCAGGTCGTCCAGCATGTCGAGGTCGGGGGCGGCAAGCGCCAGGTTGGCCACGGCGTATCGCGCCCGGTCCAAGGCGTCGGTGATGGACGCCCACACCCGCACAGTAACAATCCGCCCGTCGGCCTCCACCACGTCCTTGTGGTCAGATTCCATGAACAGCGAGAACCAGCTGAAAGGGATGCCCCAGGTCGCTGCGCGGGTGTGGACCCGCACCGTGCCGTTCTGGGCTTTCGCCCTGTCGATCCGGCCTTGGTGCACATCGCGTTGCGGCTCCGGGATGAGCAGCTGGGCCAGTTGGCCATGCACGCCTTCCATCAACGCATTCGCGGCGAGGCCGGCGCGCAGGACCAGCTGGCTGGGGCAATACAGCAGCGTGGTTGACTCGGGGACCTCTGGCGTCGTGCTGGTGACGCGCACGGTGTCCGTGGCTCCGGTGGGGAAGGGGTCGCCGCCAGGGCGGGTGATCCGTCCCAGCGATGCCATCAGTTCGGCATTTTCGACGGCGGCGCGCGAGGCTACCCGGGCCCCGGCGGCTTTGATGCTGTCCTGCTGGTCCTCGGGGAACGCGCTCAACGGTTCATAGATGCGCAGGGTCGATGAAAACGGCAGCCCGGACTGCCCGCGGTAGAGGTTTCCCGTCATTGTGGCCTGCCTGCGAAGTTCCGGGGTGGTTGCATTAGTCCGCCAGGTCCACCAGGACGGGTGCGTGGTCCGACGCGCCCTTGCCCTTGCGTTCTTCACGGTCGATCGAGGCACCCGTGACGCGTGCTGCCAGGGCCGGGGAGGCCAGCGCAAAGTCGATCCGCATGCCTTCCTTTTTGGGGAAACGCAGCTGGGTGTAGTCCCAGTAGGTGTAGACGCCAGGGCCGGGAGTGTAGGGCCGGACCACGTCGGTGTAGCCGGCGGATTCAAAGGCGTGGAAGGCTTCTCGCTCTGGTGGGCTCACGTGGGTGTAGCCGCCGTTGACGAACAGGTCGATGTCCCAGACGTCCTCGTCCAACGGCGCAATGTTCCAGTCGCCCATCAACGCCACCTGGGCGGCGGGATCGACGGCCACCAGCTCCTGGGCGTGGGTTTTGAGGTTTTCCAGCCACTTGATCTTGTACGGCATGTGCTCGTCGTCGAGGGAGCGCCCGTTGGGAACGTACAGGCTCCAGATCCGGACGCCCCCGCAGGTGGCGGCAATGGCCCGCGCTTCCTGCACAGGGTCCTTGCCTGCTTTTCCAAACGTGGGCTGGTCAGGGAAGGTACGCTCCACATCCGTGAGGCCCACGCGGGAGGCGATCGCCACACCGTTCCATTGGCTCAGGCCGAAATGCGCCACCTCGTAGCCCATCCGCTCGAAAAGCTCCCACGGGAAGTTTTCGTCCTTGCATTTGGTCTCCTGAATGGCCAGGACATCGCAATCGCTGCGCTGCAGCCACGCCTCCACACGGTCGGCGCGGGCACGGAGCGAATTCACATTCCAGGTAGCAATCTTCACACTCCCTAACTTACCGTGGCGATGCGGCGCCGGGTAAAGCGGGGTCCGGCAGGTATATTCGCAACCAAGCCCACCCCGCAAAGCATGACAGCCTGCCGGAAGGATCCCCGTGATGCCCGCACCGATTGATCGCCACGCGCCTGAGCAGGGCGAGTACGACGCCGACTCCGAGGTCGTGGTGGAACGTCGCGGCCAGCTGGGGGTACTGACGCTCAACAGGCCGCGCGCCGTCAACGCACTGAACGCCGGCATGGTGGAGACGCTCCTGGCCACGCTCACCGAGTGGGCCACGGATGACGGCGTGGCAACAGTCCTCATACAAGGCGCCGGTGGGCGCGGGTTATGCGCCGGCGGTGACATCGTGGCGATCTACCGCGACATGCTCGCCGAGGGTGGCCGCACGGAGCAGTTCTGGCGGACGGAGTACCAGCTCAACGCCGTGATCGCCGCCTACCCCAAGCCCTACGTTGCCCTCATGGACGGGTTGGTGCTGGGCGGCGGCGTTGGCGTTTCGGCGCACGGCTCGGTCCGGGTGGTCACCGAGCGGACCAAGCTGGGCATGCCGGAGACCACCATCGGGTTCGTCCCTGACGTAGGTGGCACCCACCTGCTCTCACGTGCTCCCGGAGAGGCGGGCACACACGCTGCACTGACGGCGGCACACGTCGACGCTGGCGACGCCTTGTTCCTTGGCCTGGCCGACCATTTTGTCCCCTCGGCCACACTGCCCGAGCTGGTGGGTGCCTTGGAAACCGAAGCCGCGGCGTCCGCCGTCGCGCGTTTATGTGAACATGCGCCGGATTCGGTTCTTGCCCGTTCCCGGACATGGATCGATTCCTGCTATGCCAGCGACGAGGCAGCAGAAATCGTGCGGAACCTGCGCAGTTATCAGGGTGACCACCAGGAAGCCGCCCACGCCGCAGCCGATTCCATCGAGCAAAAATCGCCCACGGCCGTGAAAGTGACGCTCGCATCGCTCCGAAAAGCCCGGCACCTGCAGCTCGAGGAGGCGCTGGCGCAGGAGTATCGGGTGGGGTTGCGGTGCCTGGCCGCCCCCGATTTTCGTGAGGGCATCAGGGCCCAGGTCATCGACAAGGACCGCTCGCCCCGGTGGACACCAGGTGATCTGGACCTCGTGAGCGCACAACAGGTGACGGACTTTTTTGCCCCCCTTGGCGACCGCGAACTTCAGCTGACGCCGCCAGCAACCAGCCGTTCGACGAACAGCTGACCCGACCATCACAGGAGCCACCATGACGGATTACCAGAACATCCTGTTTGAAGAGCGCGGCCGAGTCGGCTTGGTCACGCTCAACCGACCGACTGCCCTGAATGCCCTCAATAAAGCCACCATGACCGAACTCGTGACTGCGGTGACGGCACTCGATGCTGATCCCGGCATCGGCGCCGTGGTGATCACCGGGTCCGGGAAGGCCTTCGCAGCCGGCGCGGACATCAAGGAAATGGCTGGCCAGAGCTACATGGACATGTACCTGGCCGACTGGTTCCGCGGCTGGGAAGACTTCACCCGGCTGCGGATCCCCACCATCGCCGCCGTGTCAGGCTTCGCCCTGGGCGGCGGCTGCGAGCTGGCCATGATGTGCGATCTGATCATCGCCGGCGACAACGCCAAGTTTGGCCAACCCGAAATTAACCTCGGCGTGATCCCCGGCATGGGCGGCTCGCAGCGCCTCACCCGGGCTGTGGGCAAGGCCAAGGCCATGGACATGATCCTCACCGGGAGGTTCATTGGCGCCGAGGAAGCTGACCGGCTGGGACTGGTGTCCCGGGTAGTGCCAGCCGACGACGTGGTGGCCGAAGCCCTCAAAGCCGCCGACGTCATCGCCGCGAAGTCGCTGCCCGTCGCCATGGCCGCCAAGGAAGCGGTGAACGCCGCCTTCGAGTCTGGCTTGGCACAAGGAGTGGTGTTTGAGCGCAGGCTCTTCCACTCCCTATTCGCCACCGAAGACCAGAAAGAAGGAATGGTGGCGTTCACCGAAAAACGCCACCCCGACTTCAAACACCGGTAAGCGCTGCGCTGCTCCGTTCCCGGTAGTCGCGGAGGTCAGCTTCCATCTCGTCGGCCATCAGCGAATTGTTGATCACGACGGCGGTCCAGGCCGCCGCCGCCGCGGACGCCATCACCTGGGCGGAGAGATTGGTGACGTTTCCCGCTGCCCAGATGCCGGGCACGTCCGTGGCCCCGTCAGCATCGGTGGCCAGGTAGTCGCCCATGCCCATGGGATGCTCAACGGCCGTGAGGCCGAGATCCTCGAAGGCTGCCAGCCGGGCATGGACGCGGGCTCCCACCACCACTGCCTGCACCGGCACGGCGGACTCGGGGCCCAGATCGCTGGCTGCAGACTCCTGCTCACCTTGATGTTGGGAGCGTCCTTCGGCCACCCCACCGACCAGAACTCCCGTCACTGCATCGCGGTCAACGGTAATGCCGGTGACAGGTCCAGCGATCACCCGGACGCCACGGGCCGCAAGCTGCTCCAGTTCCGTCTCTGTAGGCGTCACCCGATCGTTCAGGAACAAGGTGATCTTGCTGCTCCACTGCCGGAACAACAAGCTTTGATGGATGGACCAGGGGCCATTTCCCAGCACGCCGATGGCCTGGTCCTGGACCTCCCAGCCATGGCAGAACGGGCAGTGCAGCACGTCCTTGCCCCAGCGGTCCCGCAGCCCGGGAATCTCCGGCAGTTCGTCCACCAGCCCCGTCGCGATGAGGAGCCGGCGGCCCCTGAGCTGCCGGCCGTCGTCGAGCGTTACCGAAAAGCCTGCCGCCAGGGAACCGGTAGCGCTGACCACCTGGCCCGGGACGATCGCGCCGCCGTAGCGTTCGGCCTCCTCCCGGCCTACCCGCAAGAGTTCGGCCGGGCTGGCACCATCGCGAGACAGGAAGCCGTGGACAGCGTGCGCCGGAGCGTTGCGGGGCTGGCCGCCATCGATCACTGCCACTGAGCGGCGGGTGCGGCCTAGCATCTGCGCGGCGCTGAGGCCAGCCGCTCCGCCGCCCACAATCAGGACATCGTACAAAGGAGAGTTATTTGTCATCTCGTCAGGATCTCTTGAGTCATGTCTTTTTGGCAATCTAATTTGCTGTTATGGCAAACTAGGGGACATGGCAGAAGAACTCGATGACGTCCTGGCAGCAGTAGGCCCACGACTGAAGGCGCTGCGGCTGAGCCGCAACACCACCCTGTCGGCGCTCGCGGACACCACCGGGATTTCGGTGAGTACCCTGTCGCGGCTCGAATCCGGGCAGCGCCGCCCCAACCTGGAGTTGTTACTGCCCTTGGCGAAAGCCCATCAGGTGCCTCTGGATGAGCTGGTGGGTGCGCCGGAAACTGGCGACCCACGCGTTCATCTCCGACCCCTCCACGCCTACGGCATGACCATCATTCCGTTAACCAGGAAACCCGGCGGGATCCAGGCCTACAAGCACATCCTGCCAGCCGGACCGATGACGGCGCCCACCCCGCAAGTCCACGAAGGCTACGAATGGCTGTACGTCCTCAACGGCAAGCTCCGCATGGTCCTGGGTGCCCAGGACCATGTCCTTGACGCCGGCGAGGCGGTGGAATTCGATACCCGGGTGCCGCACTGGTTTGGCCGGGCCAACGGGAAGGCCGTGGAGTTCCTCAGTCTCTTCGGAACTCAAGGCGAGCGGATGCACGTGCGCACCAAGCCTGCCAGCGTTCATTCAGGCGAATGAGATAAAAAAGTACGGAAGGAGTTTCGGCTCGGGACAGCAAACCATGGGGAGCACGGAACATGATGGCACTAGCGGCGGCGATGGGACCAGGGGCAGCCAGCCAGACAGATTCTGGCAGTGCCACGGAGGGCCTGGGTGGGATCGTAGGATTCGCGGCCGGCGCCATTGAAAACCTGGGTGCCTGGGGAGTAGGCGCTTTCACGCTTGCTGAAACCGTCATCCCACCCATCCCCAGCGAAGTCATCCTGCCGCTGGCGGGCTACCTGTCCCGGCAAGGGTCCCTCAACTTTGGCCTGGTCTTCCTGGCGAGCACCCTGGGCGCCTACCTGGGTGCGCTCCTCCTCTACTGGCTCGGTGCCAAGTTGGGCTTGGAGCGGGCCATCCGCTGGTTGTCCAAACTGCCACTGGTGGACGGCGAGGACTTTGAGAAGGCTGCCGGCTGGTTCAACCGACACGGCAAGGCCTCTATTTTCTTTGGCCGCTTGATCCCTGGCGTCCGCAGCCTCATCTCCCTCCCGGCCGGAGCGGCCGCCATGCCGCTGGCCACCTTCAGCCTCTTCACACTGGCCGGGACTGCGTTGTGGAACGGCGCACTGATCGGCCTGGGTTACCTGCTGGGAACCCAGTACGAGCTCATTGAGCAGTACTCCAAATTCCTGAACTATGCCGTTTACGCTGCCATCGCCGTGACCATCGCGTTGCTCATTGTGCGACGGCTCCGGCGCGCCCCAGCCCGCGTGTAGAACTCCGGAGTGGGCCCCACCCGCGGCACGTGCGAGCCCACCGCGGCGGCCGTCCCCGGAGAGCCCACCGTTTCCTACGCGTCCCCGGGGTCCGCTAGGTAATTGACCAGCGCGGCCCTGACAAAAGCCGCACCATTCCCACCGCCATAGTTGGCGGCAAAACGGGGATCTGCCACATACATATCCGCCAGGCCCAGGACGTAGCCCTTGAGGTCGCCGCCGGAGTCTGAGGCAGGTGTGCCGGGAATGGATTCCAGCCATTCAACGTGTTGCCGGGCCAAGGACTGCGCTTCCGGACTGGTGGGATCCACGCCCTCAGCTGCAGCGTGGGCCCAGCCGTCGGTCAAGGCCTGGGACTTCGCCTTCCATTGCTCCCGCTCGCCTGCTCCCATGCCCCGCCACCATGCATCGCTGGTGGCATACGCCTCTTTACCCCAGCGCTCCTGGACCTCCGCCTTGTACTGCGTGTGGTCGAAGCCATCAAACATTTTTTCAGCCATGGGGTTGCCTCCTGATTTCACTGTCTCGATTGTTTCCCGGACGGACGTTACTTGCCGGGCTAGCCGGTCCTGTTCCTGGCCTAGCCATTCCAGGTGCCGGCCCAGCGCGGTGACGGTGTCGGTCTGGTTGCGAAAGACCTCCGCAATGGCCGGCAACCCCAACCCCAGTTCGCGCAGCAAGAGTATCCGCTGCAACTGAAGGAGGGCGCCGCCGTCGTAATAGCGGTAGCCGTTGCTTCCAATCCGACTGGGCTTGAGCAGATCGAGATCGTCGTAGTGGCGAAGGGTCCGGCTGGTAGTGCCGGCCAATCGGGCGATCTCCTGGATGGGCCAGTCGCGGCTCTGTGCGTCCATGATTCGAGCCTACAAGTTGACGTTACGTCAAGGTCAAGAGCGTCTGCGCCGCCGGGCCTGCCGGGCCAAACGGGTGAAGAAGAATACGAAAGTTGCCTCGATCAGGACCATCAGCCCAGCCAGCCACCACTGTCCCATGGCGGCGAAAAAGATGAAGCCAGTCAACACCAGTGCGGTGCCCAAAGCCAAGGTGTAGATGGCGAATCCCAAAGCTACCGATCTGCTGCGGACGCCGGTGCGGAAGCCAAACCCGTGCGGTTCGCCGCCGGGTTGACCCGGGACGCGGTCGGGCGCGGCGGGACCCAACCCATCAAATTCCTCCCACGGGTCCGGGCCGGGATCAGGCTCGGACTCCTGGTGCTGGCCAGTCATCCTCTGATTATGGCAAACGCGTGAGCCCGCATCGCCGTGGAATCGAAGCGAGCGGCGCCGGACAACAAAGAAGCGGCCCCTCCAACCTGAGTTGGAGAAGCCGCCTGACGGGTTGTCCTGGCTAAAGCCAGGGCGAACCTAAGTCTTAGAGCGGGCGGATATTCTCTGCCTGCGGGCCCTTGGGGCCCTGGGTTACGTCGAATTCGACCTTCTGGTTCTCGTCCAGTGAGCGGTAGCCGCTGCTGGCGATTGCCGAGTAGTGTGCGAAAACGTCAGCGGACCCGTCATCGGGGGCAATGAAGCCAAAACCCTTTTCGGCGTTGAACCATTTAACTGTGCCTGTTGCCATGGCTGCATTCCTTCATGTGACTCTGATTATCTCCCCGGATTTCAGCCCGGAGCGTGCGGAGAACGTCCCCCGCCATTCCAACGTACGGGGCAAATGGCCTGCTTGCAAGGGTTTACTTCGCCCGGTGTCGTCAACGCATGCCTTCCCGGCGGATTGCGGTGGCGATTGCGGCGGCCCTGGTGTCCACTCCGAGCTTTGCGTAAATGTGGGCCAGGTGAGTTTTGACGGTGGCTTCGGAGATGAAAAGGCGTTTGCCCAGCTCACGGTTGCTCAGCCCCTCCGTGAGCAGGCTGAGCAGCTCGGCTTCCCGCGGTGTAAGGATCTCTTCCGGGTTGCGCAGTTGCTGGAAAAGCCGCGAGGCGACGGGTGGACTCATCACGCTCCTGCCCTGTACCGCCCCACGAATCGCAGCGAAAATCTCCTCCGGTACCGCGTCCTTGAGCAGGTAGCCCATGGCGCCGGCGTCCACTGCCCTGACAATGTCCGCGTCCGAATCGTAGGTGGTGAAAACCAGGATCGCCTGGTTCGGGGTCCCAGCCCTTAGTTGGCGGATCGCTTCGATACCGTCCATCCCGGCGCCCATCGCCAGATCCATGACGACGACGTCGGGCCGGCAGTCTGCCACCAGCTGGAGGGCCTCCTCGCCGGAGGCAGCCTCGGCCACCACCTCGATGTCCGGTTGGGTTCCCAGTAAAGCCCGCAGGCCACTGCGGACCACCAGGTGGTCATCGACCAACAGCACCCCGATCTTCATTCGGGGTTTCCCGAGGTGGGGATCTGCGCGGCAACGATGGTGCCCTCGCCAGGGCTGCTCTCCACCGAAAAGTCGCCGCCGAGCTGTTCCACGCGTTGGCGCATGGCCCGCAGTCCGTAACCGCCTGCCCTTGACGGCAGGCGGGCCGCGGTGGGGTCGAAGCCCGTGCCGTCGTCGTAAATATCCAAGGTGACCCGATCTGGCAGGTAACCCAGCGTCACAGTGGCCACTGTTGCTGCGGCGTGCAAGGCGGTGTTGGCGGTGGCGCTCTGCACCACCCGGAGCAGGGTGTGGCGGATGTCGGTGGGGACGGCTCGAGGCGAACCGGTGACGAGCAACTCGGCGCCGGGAAGATACTTCCTGGCCGCCATCAGCAGCACGGTTTGCAGCGGTGCAGCGTCCAGAGCCGGTGAAGCAAGTTCGTGGACCAGGCTGCGCGTCTCGGCGAGGTTGATCCGGAGCAAGGTGCTTGCCGTCTGCAAACCATCCTTCGCGGCGGGGGCAGGCCATTCCCGGTCTGCGGCTTCCAACAGGAGGATGCTGCTGGCGAGTCCCTGCGTGATGGTGTCGTGAATTTCCCGGGCCACCCGTTCCCGTTCGGCAGTGGTCCCCGCCCTGCGCTCACTCGCTGCCAACTCGGCCTGGGCCGCTGCAACCTCAGCGTGCAGGCGTACCTGCTCGTCGGCGTCGTGCTGGATGCGGCGATGGATCAGCGTCAGCATCAGGCCGACCGCCAGCGGCCCCAACACCATGGCGATGTCCGTTCCGCCGCTAAGCCGGAAGAGGCCGACGGCGGTGGCGCCCGCCGTCGCGCCGGCAGCAGCGAGGGCGGTGGCTCCCGTCAGTGCCTGCTGGCAGAGGAAGAACAGCGCAAACGAGCACTAGGCGAAGCTGGGCGCCACAATGACCAGGACCGCCCACACGCCCACCAAGGCGAAGAGCCACACCTTGCTGGCGCCGCCACCTGCGGTCAGGAAGGCCACGACGGCGTAGAGCAGGCTGGCAGCAATGGCCAGTCCCAGCACCAGCAGGTTGTCCGCTGGACTATGGCGCATGAGGTATCGCACCGCGGACGTCACCAGGAGTACGCCGAAGCCAAGGTGCACGGCGGCATCCAGGCCCATGACGAGCAAGTGCCGGGGCGTGCTTCGCTGCCTGGCCGGGCGCGCGCTATGCGTCGTATCCGGCGCCGCTGCGCTGATGGTTCTTCGGGGGTGCATGGGGTTCCGGCCTCCTGGACGTCATCCCATGGTAGGTCCGCGAGGCCGGCGGGTCTCTCCACCTTTTGGCTGATTCGGCTGGCCCTTGGTGGGAGCCGAATGCAGCCGAAGGCCCGATGGCAGGCCGCGCGGGGATCGGAAGGATGGAATCCAGCACGATGCAGGACCGCCCTAGGGCACCTGGAGACGCTGGCAGGATTTCTAGCCAGTCCAGCACTTTTCACTTCCGCAGACCCGATCAAAGGACCACCCATGAACAAGAGAACGATGATGGCCGCCGCCAGCACTGCGGCACTGCTGCTTGCCACGGCCGGAGCCACGGTGGCAGCGAACGCCGGTCAAGGCAGTCAGCTCGATGCTGCGGACGCGGCAGTCAGCCTTTCCCGAACGAATAACGCTGGCTCCGACTCCCGCCCCACCAGGCCGACGCCGACCGGCCCTGCACCAACCAGCTCGGCACCTGTCACCCCTGCACCGACCAGCCCTGTTCCTGCCAACTCGGGCCCCGTCTCTGTTCAGCAGGACCGCATCTCGGTGGCTGCCTCGGCGGCAGCAGTAGGTGCGGCGCTCGCAAAATGCCAGGCGGACAAGCTGCCGTTCGTGACGGTAGCGCTGGTGGACAGGTTTGGCACCGTGCAGGCGATTCTGCGCGGTGACAACGCCGCCGCCCACACCATTGAGGCAGCCAAACAGAAGGCCTACACCGCCGCCGCCTTCGGAGCTCCCACCAGCGAGTTGGCAGGTCGCATTACGGGCTCCGGGCCGTCCATCGCCGATCTGCCCGGCACCCTTTTCCTTGCCGGCGGTGTGCCCCTGAAAGTCAACGGCGTGTCCGTGGCGGGCATCGGTGTGGGCGGAGCCCCCGACGGGGCCCTCGACGAGGCCTGCGCCGCAGCTGGCGCGGCAATCCTCGCCCAGGCCACCAAGTAGGCTGGGCGAATGAGCAGGATTCGGCTCCGGACGCGGCGGAATTCGAGGCAACCGCCAGAACAGCGTCCAGGACTGCGGCCAGTGCGGCGTCCAGGCCGGCGCTACAGGGCACACATGGTGGTAGCAGTCCTCGTTATGGGGGTCCTACTGACGGGCTGCCAGGGAGGGACGGTGGACATGGCGGCAACTGAATCGGCATCGTCAGCTGAATCGACGCCGGCATCAAGTCCTGGGGCAGATCCGTCCGCGATAGCCGGGACGTCCCTATCGCCCCAGCCCGCACCGACGCCACCAGAGCAAGCCTCCCAGCCCGCGTCAACTCCACCAGCACCTGTTCCTACGCCGTTGTCCGCCGACGCCCAGGCCCGACTCGACGCTGAGCTGATCGCAGCCGCAAAGGCCAACAACGTTGAGCTGGTGCGGGACCTGATTGGCCGCGGCGGCAATGTCAACGCCAAAGACTCCATCCAAGACTCGGCCTTTCTCTACGCCGGAGCAGAGGGATTCAACGAGGTCCTGAAGCTGACCCTGGCTGCGGGCGCCGACGTGGCAAGTATCAACAGATACGGCGGCACGGCACTGATCCCTGCCAGCGAGCACGGGCATGTGGAGACGGTGCAGATCCTGCTGGCCGCGGGCGTTCCCGTCAACCACGTGAACAATCTCGGCTGGACCGCCATACAGGAGGCGATCCTCCTCAACTCAGGCGGTCCGCGGCAGCAGGAAGTGGTGAGGCTACTCCTGGCGGCAGGAGCAGACTCCGCCATCCGTGATCCCGAGGGCCGGACGGCGCTCCAGAACGCCGAACGGCTGGGGTTCGCTGAGATCGCGGCGACGCTCAGGGGCTGACCCAACCATCCCACTCGCTGAAACTTCCCACCATCCCGCCCGCTGAAACTCCCCACCTTTGCCGACCAGTGACCGCGGCGCGCTGCACATTTGTGGCGACCCGCCGCCGTCGTGCTTCAAAGCTGGGGAATTTCAGCGGCACGGTGACGACGTCAGATGGCTTCGAGGACGCTGACGTAGTTGGCGATCCCCACGCCGCCCATGTTCTGGACTGCCGCCCGGCGTGGGTTGCTGAGTTGCATGTCGCCGGCAGTGCCGGTGAGCTGCATGGCGGCGATGACGTGCTGTGACACGCCGGTGGCGCCCACAGGGTGGCCTTTGGCTTTCAGGCCGCCGGAGACGTTGACGGGGAGCTTGCCGTCCTTGAAGACCCACCCTTTCTCGATGGCGCGCGCACCCTGGCCTGGTTCGGTCAGACCCATGGCCTCGTACATGATCAGCTCGGCGATGGTGAAGCAGTCATGGACTTCCGCGAAATCCAGGTCTGCCAGCCCCACGCCAGCCATCCCCATCGCGCGCTGCCAGGACGCCCGGGTGGCCTCGAAAGCCGTGGGGTCTCGGCGATTTGTGGGGAAGAAGTCGTTAGCCTGGCCGAATCCTGCCAACCGGACGGGGGCCGTGGCGCCGTGAGTGGGGGCGACGGACAGCACTACTGCTGCAGCGCCATCGGAAACGGGGGAGCAGTCGGTGCGGCGCAGGGGATCCGCCACCATGGGGTTCTTGTCCGAGACGGTCCGGCAAAACTCGACGCCGAGGTCCTTGCGAAGCTGCGCGTAGGGGTTGTCGACGCCGTTGCGGTGGTTCTTCGCCGCGATGGAACCCAGGACGTCGCCTAAGGCTCCCGCTGCGTCGTAGCGCTTGCCGTAGTTCTTCGCTACCTCGGCGAAGAGGCCCGTGAAACCGGTGCTGGACGGCTTCCCGGCCATGTCGTAGTCGGCGCCCAGGAGTGCCGCGCCCACCACGTCGGCCCCGGCGTGGGTCATCTTTTCGGCGCCGATCACCAAGACCGTCTTTGCCGTCCCAGCCAACAGCGACTTGGTGCCCTGCTGGAACGCGGCCGATCCCGAGGCGCAGGCATTTTCCACTCGTGTTGCCGCCACATTGGCCAACTGATCCGAAACTTGCAGGGCCAAAGAAGAGGGAAACGCCAGTGGCATCATGCCGGAGTTGAACTGCCCCAGGTAGATCTCATCGATCTGGCCTGGCTCGATGCCCGCGTTGTCAATCGCCTCGGTGGCGACCTGGACAATCAGAGACTCCAGCGTCTCCTCCGTCAACTTACCGAATTTGCTGTGACCCCAGCCCGTCAGCAGGACGTCCTTGCCGAACTGTTCCCGCAGGCTCATGCCGCTGCTCCTTCGGCCGCCAGGGCAACGGTGAACGGTGCGCCCGTCTTGGCTTCGATCTCCGCCACCGTGACGCCCGGGGCGAGCCGGGTCAGCGTGAGCTGCCGCCCGGCGTCGTGCGTTCCGTCGGTCTTGACCAGATCAAAAACGGCGAGGTCGCTGATAATCCGATCCACACACGCCAGTCCGGTGAGTGGGAGGGAACATTCCGGCACGATCTTGGCCGTTCCGTCCTTGGCGTTGTGCTCGGTGAGGACCACCACCCGCGGGGTGCCAGCCACCAAGTCCATGGCGCCGCCCATGCCCTTGACCATCTTCCCGGGGATGGTCCAATTGGCCAGGTCGCCGTTGCCGGAGACCTGCATGGCCCCCAGGATGGCGACCTTGACATGACCGCCACGGATCATGCCGAAGGACGTGGCCGAGTCGAAGATGCTCCCGCCGGGAAGGACGGTCACCGTCTGCTTGCCGGCGTTGATCAGGTCGGCGTCCTCCTCGCCTTCGAAGGGGAACGGGCCCATGCCCAGAAGCCCATTTTCACTCTGCAGGACCACCCGCACGCCCTCAGGCAGGTTGTTGGCTACGAGCGTGGGAATGCCGATGCCGAGGTTGACGTAGTCGCCGTCGATCAATTCTTCGGCCGCAATGGCAGCCATTTCATCCCTGGTCCAGGCCATGGGGATCTCCTTCTGGGTCGAAAAGTGGGGGTTAGGCCGAAACCGGCGCCGCGGTGCGCGGCCGAACAGTGCGCTGTTCAATGTCCTTCGTCCGGTTGCTCGCCTGCACGAGCCGCTGGATGAAGACGCCAGGAGTCACAATGTGGTTGGGGTCGAGGTCCCCGGGAGCCACGATCACCTCCGCTTCGGCAATCGTGAGGCGGCCAGCCGTGGCCACCACCGGGTTGAAGTTCCGTGCCGTGTAGCGGTACACCAGGTTGCCGTCGGTGTCGGCCGTATGGGCGTGGACCAGTGCGACGTCGGCCGTGATGGCGCGCTCGCGGACGTAGGTTTCGCCGTCGAAGACTTCCAGGGGCTTGCCTTCCGCGACCAGGGTACCTACGCCGGTTTTCGTGTAGAACGCGGGGATCCCGGCGCCGCCAGCGCGGAGTCGTTCGGCCAGGGTGCCTTGCGGGGTGAACTCCACCTCGAGCTTGCCGGCCAGGTATTGCTCGGCGAACAGCTTGTTTTCGCCCACGTAGGAGGCGATGACCTTGCGGACCTGGCCGGCTTCGATCAGGATGCCCAAGCCCTTGCCGTCGACGCCCATATTGTTGGACACCACCGTGAGTTCGCGGATACCCGAATCGCGTACTGCGTCGATCAGGTCAGCTGGAATACCGCTCAGGCCGAAACCACCAACGGCCAGTGTCATTCCGTCTTTCAGTGTTCCGGCCAGGGCCTCGGCGGCGGAATTCTCGAGCTTGGTCACGGCATCTCCTCATTGAGCGGTATCCATTTTATGGACGACTGGTGTTCCCTGAACGACGCTACGGATTGTCTTCAATCACTGTCAACGGCTGGCTGCTGCTTCTTCTATACTGTGGACTTTGGCAGTTGAGGTATCCATATTGTGGACAGAAAGTTGGATGCAGTGAGCAAGACACCCGTGCAGGGCGCGCAGGTGGTCAGCCGAGTGGCGCACCTCCTGCGCCTGGTGGGCCGCAACGCCAAGGGGATGTCCCTGGCTGGCCTGGTCCGCGAGTCCGGGCTGACCCGGCCCACCGTCCACCGACTGCTGTCCTCGATGGGGTCCGAGGGGTTGCTGGATCACGATGCCGCTACCGGGAGCTGGGTGCTCGGCCCCGAAATCCTGCTGCTGGGTTCGGTTGCTGCCACCCGGTTCCCCCTGGAGGATCTGGCCCGGCCCGGCCTCCGCAGGCTTGCAGAAGCAACCGGCGAGAGTGCCTTCTTTTCCATCCGTCGCGGCAACGAGACGGTCTGCCTCCTGCGCGAGGAAGGCAGCTTCCCTGTCCGGTCATTCGTCCTGCACGAAGGCGTCCGCTTTCCTCTGGGCGTGGCCTCGGCCGGAACGGCAATCCTCGCGTTCCTGCCAGCCGCTGAACAAGAGGAAGTCCTGGCGGACTGGCCTTCCCACGCAGGGGCCTTTGCCAGCCAGCACACACCCGCGGTGGTCCGGCGGAACCTGGCAGCCACCTTGGCGGCTGGCTACACGGTGAACCCCGGCCTGGTCCTGGAAGGAAGCTGGGGAATGGGCGCCGCCGTCTTTGACCGGTCAGGCAAACCCGCGTGGGCGCTCTCGCTGACGGGCATTGAACAGCGTTTCCGGCCGGAACGTCAGGCTGAACTGGGTGGGCTGCTGATGGCCGAAGCGCACCGGCTCAGCCAACTTCTCGGCGGGCCGGCGACCTAGCCCGCTGAGTCTCCCCACCTTTGGTGGGGCCCGACGGCGGCGCGCCGGGTTTTCTGCCGCGACCCGCCGTCGGGCGCTGCAAAAGTGAGGAATTTCAGCGGCGAGCGGTGCCTGCTACTTCCACCACGTATCGAAAATGGTCACCGGGACGGTCCGCTTGTGCCGGGTGCGCAGGTACTTTTGCTCGATCGACTCTGCAGCGGCCGCCGGGATCTCGCGGCCTTCCAGGTAGTCGTCGATCTGGTCGTAGCTGATGCCCAGCTCGTCCTCATCGGTCCGGCCGGGGGTGCCGTCCAGGAGATCGGCGGTGGGAACCTTGTCCCACACCCGGGCAGGTGCGCCGAGCTCGGCCAGCAGCTCCCGGTTCTGCCGCTTGTTCAAGCCGAAGAGCGGCAGGATGTCAGCGCCGCCGTCGCCATATTTGGTGAAGAAGCCCGTGACGGACTCGGCGCCGTGATCCGTGCCGACCACCAGGTAATTGTGCTCGCCAGCCAGGGCGTATTGGGCGATCATCCGGGCCCGGGCCTTGGTGTTGCCCTTGTGGAAGTCCGAGATCTCAGCCCCCACCGTCCTGGTGAACTCTGATTCAAACCCATCCACAGCCGCTTGGATATTGAAGGTCCACTCGGTTTTGGCCTTGATGAAATCCAAAGCAGCCTGAGCGTCAGCTTCGTCGTGCTGGACGCCGTAGGGCAGGCGCACGGCCACAAAATTGGCGTCCACGCCTTCCGCTTCAAGTTCCTGGACCGCCAGCTGGGCCAATCGGCCGGCCAGGGATGAGTCCAAGCCGCCCGAGATGCCCAGGACAAAACCCTTGGTGTGGGTGGCGCGCAGGTAGTCCTTCAGGAACGTGACCCGGCGGCGAACTTCGCCCGCCGGATCGATCCGGGGCTGCACGCCCATTTCCGCAATGATGGTGGCTTGAAGTTCGCGCATGCCCCCAGCCTAGTCAGCGAAGTCACACGCACTCAAGCGCCGTCTCGGCGTCGCCCCGTCCGCCCAGTCCCCAGTAAACTGGAACCCATGACTTCCCCCAGCGATACCGCCGCCCGCGCCCGACTTCTCGAACTCATCAAGGAGCTCGCGGTGGTCCGCGGCAAGGTGATCCTGTCCAGCGGCGCCGAAGCTGACTACTACATCGACCTGCGCCGCATCACCTTGCACCACGAGGCATCCAAACTAGTAGGCCAGGTCATGTTGTCCCTGGTGGACGACGCCGGCATTGACTTCGCCTGCGCCGGCGGACTGACCATGGGTGCTGATCCCGTGGGTACCGCTGTGATGCATGCAGCGGTCGACGGCGGCCGGACCATTGATGCGTTCGTCGTCCGGAAGGCGCAGAAATCCTACGGCATGGGTCGCCAGGTGGAGGGCCCCTCCGTTGAGGGCCGCAACGTGCTGGTCCTGGAAGACACGTCCACTACCGGTGGCTCAGCGCTGACCGCCGTCGAGGGTGTCCGGAAAGCGGGCGGCAACGTGGTGGCCGTGGCCGTAATCGTGGACCGGGACACCGGCGCCAAGGAAAAGATTGAGGCCGAAACAGGCGTTCCGTACCTCTTCGCGTTCGGCAAGGATGAGCTGGGACTTTCCTGAGTCTCCGCCGCTGCTGGCCGTACTGCGGCTGAGCTGTGTGGGCGGCAACCGGAGCCGGGGGTTTGCTCCGATTCCGTCGTCGTCCTATTATTCGGGTATCCCTGCGAACCACCCTGGAGCACCTGCCCATGCCAACCACCGAAAAGCCCCTGAGTGCCACGGACCAAGTCCAGAACCTCATCCTCGACAGTGCCGACTTTGAGGACTTCCTCAACGAGTTGGCCCGTTTCTCGGCGCATCAGGTAGCCGGTGCTGGTGACGATGCGCTCTGTGGGATCACGCTGCTTCGGGACAGGAAGGCCGCGACCATTGGCTGGAGCAGCGATTCAGCGCGGGAAGTCGATGAAATCCAGTACTCCCTGCTGCAGGGCCCGTGCCTGACTGCCGCCAAGGAAGAGCGCCTGGTCTACGTCCCGGACCTCCATGACGAGGATCGTTGGGGCCCCGACTACGCCAAAGCAGTGGCCTCGCATGGGCTGCGCTCGGTGCTCTCCGTGCCGTTCAACCTTCAGGGCGAAGCCAAAGCTGCCCTCAATTTGTACTCCGATGTGCCGCAGAAGTTCGATGAGTCGGCAGTAGCCAAGGCGCAGGGCTATACCCGGGAAATTTCGCAGGCCCTGCGCTTGGCGGTGCGTTTCTCCCTGCAGCGGGACAACGCAACCAACCTCCGCGCCACCCTGGAATCACGAACCATCATCGACATCGCCATCGGCATTGTCATGGCGCAGAACCGCTGCACCCAGGAGTCGGCCGTGCAGATCCTCACCGACGCCGCAAGCAACGGCAATACCAAGCTCAGGAACATCGCCAAATCCCTGGTGGACTCGGTGGGCGGCACTGGCACGCGTACGCATTACCAGGAACCCGGCATGCAGTCCGACCAGACCGCCTAACCTAACCGGGCTGCCTTCTTCCGGCAGCCCGGTTGGCGGTATGTTGCGGGGGCATGACGATGAGTGGCTACGGTAGAGGCGTGCCATCTTCGGGGGAGTCCAGTCCGCAGGGGCAGCCCGGGGAAACTGCGGGCCGCCTCCTACAGCAAGCGCACGCCCTCAAGCGCTTCTCACGGCGCGGGTTCCTCACGGGGGCAGGTGCATCGGGCCTACTGGCAGCAGACATGTTTTTCACCCGCCAGGTGCAGTGGGGACGGCGGGTCAACAGGATCCTGCCCGTTCCCGACGACTTTGCCGAGGTGTATTACCCCAACGCCAGCTGGTTCCTGTTCCCGGGCTATAAGACGAGCTGGGAAGAAGCGCAATGGATCCTGACCGCGCTCCGAGGTTCGCTGAACCGGCGGGCCCGGCTGGCCGCCGTCGGGTATTCCAATGTGGGCCTGGACATCGACCAGATCGTCATCGCCGTCATTGAGTACGTGCGGGCGCAGAACCTCACCAAGCTCTACTTCTACGGGCACAGTTTCGGTGGCATGGTGGCCACCCAGGTGGCTGCGCGGCTGCTGGAAATCCATGGCGTCCAGGTGGAGTTCATCGTCCTGGACTCCACCCCTTACAGTCGCACCGATGTGCTGGACCAGAGCTGGTTCGACGGCGTGGTGTACCTGTACGAACACGGGTTCCGGTTCCCGTCGGCGCTCCGTGGTGGCTACGGACTGGGGGAACGGGTCATCCATAAGGACGAACGAAGCTGGCGGCAGATCCTCGACCAGACGCTGGAGCAACTTTCGCCCATTGCCCCGTCCAGTGTCCTGGTGCAGTCCGAATCCGCGTACATCTACCATTTCGATGGCACCCGCTTTGCCGGGAAACTGGGTACCGCGAAGATGGCCTACATCGGCGGGCCCAACGACAAGACCGTGCGCTACCAGACTGCCGTGGCAGGCTGGGCATCCGGGTTCGTGGACAACATGGTCTCGTCAGAACTGCAGACCACCGGCGCTGCTCCGGCCCACGCCAGCCCCGGCTGGAACCCGAACATCTACCGGCCCATCCTCACCGAACTCCTGGACACGTTCTTCCCGCTGCCGCGCGGCGGCTCGCGCGTCTCGGTTTTCTAGCTAGATCTGGTTCTTGAGGTCGGCCACCGAGTTCAAGACCTGGTTGGGCCGGAACGGGTAGGAGTCGATTTCGTCGCGCTGGGTGATGCCGCTGAGGACCAGGACGGTATGCAGGCCGGCTTCCATGCCGGCAATGATGTCCGTGTCCATCCGGTCCCCGATCATGGCGGTGGTCTCGGAGTGCGCATCGATCTGGTTCATGGCCGAGCGGAACATCATGGGATTCGGCTTGCCCACCACGTAGGGTTCCCGGCCGGTGGCCTTGGTGATGAGGGCAGCGATGGCGCCGGTGGCCGGCATGGGGCCGTCCTTGGAGGGACCGGTGGCATCAGGGTTGGTGGCGATGAACCGGGCCCCGGCCAGAATGAGCCGGATGGCCATGGTGATGGCCTCAAACGAATACGTCCGCGTCTCGCCGAGCACCACGAAGTCCGGGTCCTGGTCGGTGAGGATGAAACCTGCCTCATGCAACGCCGTCGTCAATCCCGCCTCGCCGATAGTGTAGGCGCGGTTGCCCGAGCCGGAACCGCGCACCTGGTCCTTGAGGAACTGGGCCGTGGCCAGCGCGGATGTCCAGATGTTCTCTTCCGGCACTTCCAGGCCGGACACGCGAAGGCGTGCCGAGAGGTCGCGCGGGGTGAAGATTGAGTTGTTGGTCAAGACCAGGAACCGCTTGGAGGTGTCCACCCACCGCTGGATCAATTCGGCGGCGCCGGGCACGGCTTGATTCTCGTGGACCAGGACCCCATCCATGTCCGTAAGCCAGCATTCGATTTCCTGGCCGTTGCGGTAAACCGCTGCTGAATCCCTGACGTCGTCCGACTCTGCCATGCTGACCTCCGAATGTGATGAACCCCGAAAGGTCCAGTCTAGTGTTGAGGGGTGAACCAGACGCCCGGTCAGCCCGAAGAACCCCAGCACACCACGCCACCCGAGGCTGCTATTGATCCGGCAGGGGAGCAGGAACCGAAGCCCGAGGTCGGCGTCGGGCCCTGGGAAGGCGACCTGCCCTCCGGCGATCATTGGGACCCTGACCTGCTCGCCGACGGCGACCGGCGCAACGTCCTGGACAAGTACCGGTACTGGAAACACGAGGCGATCGTGGCCGAGTTGGATTCCCGTAGGCACCCGTTCCACGTGGCGATCGAAAACTGGCAGCACGACATGAATATCGGCACCGTGGTCCGCACGGCCAACGCCTTCCTGGCCAAAGAGGTGCACATCATCGGCCGACGGCGGTGGAACAGGCGCGGTGCCATGGTCACCGACCGCTACCAGCACGTCCGCCATCACCCCACTGTCGAGGATTTCGTGGCGTGGGCGCAAGGCGAGGGGCTGGCCATCATCGGTGTGGACATTTTTCCCGACTCCGTCCCCCTGGAGACATATGAACTGCCCCGTGACTGCGTACTGGTGTTTGGCCAGGAAGGCCCGGGGTTGACCCCCGAAGTGCACCAGGCCGCCGTCGCCACGCTCTCGATCGAACAGTTTGGTTCCACCCGGTCTATCAACGCGGCCTCGGCGGCAGCCATCGCCATGCACGCCTGGATTCGCCAGCACGTGTTCGCGCAAGGAACCTAGCCCCAGGTAACGGCAATCCCGGCCACTCGGATTACCGTTAAATACCGTCTCGGCGGGAGTGTTGGGGCGGATATCGCTAGGATGGTGGCTAGCCGCAAACGGTCTCGTCACTATCGAGCGAACACACCACAGGAGTCAGCATGCCCATTGCAACCCCAGAGATCTATGCCGAGATGATTGATCGTGCGAAGGCTGGTGGTTTCGCGTTTCCTGCCGTGAATGTGACGTCGTCGCAGACCCTGAACGCCGCCCTGCGTGGCTTCGCCGACGCGGAGTCTGATGGCATCATCCAGGTCTCCACCGGTGGTGCCGCGTACTGGTCCGGCGCAGCCACGAAGGACATGGTGGCCGGGTCCCTGGGTTTCGCGGCGTTTGCCCGCGAGGTCGCCAAGAATTACGGCGTGAACGTTGCCCTACACACGGACCACTGCCCCAAGGACAAGCTGGACGGCTTCGTGTTGCCGTTGCTCGCCGCGTCTGAGGCTGAGGTCAAGGCCGGCCGCAACCCGCTGTTCAACTCGCACATGTGGGACGGTTCGGCCGAAACCCTCGAGGACAACCTGCAGATCGCCCGCGAACTGCTGGCCCGCACCGCTGCCGCGAAGATGATCCTCGAAGTTGAAATCGGCACCGTGGGTGGCGAGGAAGACGGCGTGGAGAACGAGATCAACGAAAAGCTCTACACCACCGTTGAAGACGCGCTGGCCACCATTGAAGCGTTGGGTGCCGGCGAGAACGGCCGCTACATCACCGCGCTGACCTTCGGTAACGTGCACGGCGTGTACAAGCCCGGTGGCGTGAAGCTCCGCCCGGAGATCCTCAAGGACATCCAGGAGCAGGTGGGTGCGAAGATCGGCAAGGCAAACCCGTTCGACCTGGTCTTCCACGGCGGTTCGGGCTCTTCCGACCAGGAAATCGCCGACGCTGTTTCCTACGGCACCATCAAGATGAACATCGATACCGACACCCAGTACGCGTTCACCCGCCCCGTGGCCGGGCACATGCTCGCGAACTACGACGGCGTCCTCAAGATCGACGGCGAAGTGGGCAACAAGAAAACCTACGACCCCCGCGTCTGGGGCGCCGCCGCCGAAGCTGGCCTCGCGGCCCGCGTCGTCGAAGCCACCAAGCAGCTCGGCTCCGCCGGAAAGACCTTCTAGATGTCGGATGAGTTCCGCAGGAACCTGATGGGCCCCGAGCCCACCTTGCTGCCGGTGGACACGGAGGTCAACGACCAATTGGCCGCCGGTCACGAAGCGCTGGACCTGGTGGCCAAGCACCCCACGTCCTCGCTGCTGTGGGCCGTCCTGGCCGAAGAAGCGTGGACCGAAGGCCGCACCATCGATTCGTACGCCTACTCCCGGGTGGGCTACCACCGCGGGCTGGACACGTTGCGCCGCAACGGCTGGCGTGGAGTTGGCCCCATCCCTTGGGAGCACGAGCCCAACCAGGGCTTCCTGCGCGCTCTCTATTCGCTGGGCCGGGCCTCGGCAGCGATTGGTGAGCCGGAGGAGCCGGAGCGGATCGAGAAGTTCCTCAAGGATTCCGATCCCACCGCCAAGGCCGCCATCGAAGGCAACTAGGCATTACCAGGCGCGGGGCGTTCCATCGCCCCGCGTCTGGGTTTTAAGCGAACGACGGCGGGTGGTGACCTTTGAAAATCAAGGTCACCACCCGCCGTCGTCCTTTTCACAGGTGCCGGCAGCGCCGGTGGGTGGACTACGCCTTGGCGAGACCGGTCCGGGCCATGGCGTCGGTGTAGGCAACGTGCATGTCCTCGAGGAATTCTTCCTGCCGGGCAGGAGAGCCGGCGAAGGCGCGGCCGCTCAGGGACCGGACCTTGTAAGTTTTCAGGCCGCGGCGCCAGATCATGGGCACCTCGGTCTTGAGGAGCAGGTTGGCCAGCCGGTTGGCTTCGGTGCCATGGGCCACGATCACCGAGGCGCGGGGGACCAGGGCCAGGAACTTCAACAGCGGCTTCAGGCCGGCAGAGATCTGGTCTGGAGTGAACTTGCCGTTGGCTTCGCCCTCAACGTGCCACGGGTGCACGTTCCACGGCATGACGTACTCGGGGCGCAGGCCCAGCTTCCACTGGATCCCCAGCATGCGGGCGGCGGCGTCGGAATCGCCCGGCGTGATGAAGCCCGTTTCGTCAGCTTCGCCGATGTTTGAGTAGAGGCTGATAATCCGGCACTCGTCAACATCGTGGATGGGATCGACATATGGCACTGTGGTGCCAGGCTTGGCCGCCTGCAGCGAGTCGCACAGTTCGTTGACAACGGCTACGTTGGCTTCGTAGCGGCGGCTCAAGAGCTGTTCATGGAAAGATTCGGGGGCCAGGGCTGTCATATGGGGCTGGGTCTCCTGCGGGGCTTGGTGGTGCTCCCGCCAACTGGGTGCGGGCGCGGGGGAGCGCACGCGTCAGTGACGGTTGAAATGGGGTGGACCGGAACTAGGCCGAACCTGTCTAGTTTAGCAAGCTCGCAAGGACGAAACGCCGAGGATTGGAATCCGTTCCGTGAACAGTGCCACAACCCGGCAATCCCCAACGGTTGGACAAACCTGCTGATCGGCTAAACTTGGGTGGTAAGAGCCCCGGAACTCTTGCGTCGCCAGGTTGCACTGATGCCAGGCGGTAGCGGTACCTTCGGGGCATTCTCATGAACGGTGCAGCATCGACCCCGCCACGCATGTGGCGTTCGCGGCTGCCCGAACGAATGGGGGAGGATCCCATGCCAGCAATTGTGATCGTAGGAGCCCAATGGGGCGACGAAGGAAAAGGCAAAGCGACTGACCTTCTGGGCGGCCGCGTTGACTACGTCGTCAAGCCCAACGGCGGCAACAACGCCGGGCACACCGTCGTCGTAGGCGGTGAAAAGTACGAACTCAAGCTGCTGCCTGCAGGCATCCTCAGCCCCAACGCCATCCCGATTATTGGCAACGGTTGCGTGGTCAACCTCGAGGCGCTCTTCCAGGAAATCGAAGGCCTTGAGGCGCGCGGCGCCGACACCTCCAAGCTGCGGGTCTCCGCCAACGCCCACCTGGTGGCGCCGTATCACCAGGTCCTCGACAAGGTGACGGAGCGTTTTCTGGGTAGCCGGGCCATCGGCACCACCGGCCGCGGCATCGGTCCCGCATACATGGACAAGGTTGCCCGGCTGGGTATCCGCGTCCAGGACGTGTTTGACGAGTCCATCCTCCGCCAGAAGGTGGAAGGATCGCTGCGCCAGAAGAACGAACTCCTGGTCAAGATCTACAACCGCCGCAGCGTGGTGGTGGACGAGATCGTGGAGTACTTCCTGTCCTTCGCGGACAGGCTCCGCCCCCTGGTCATCGACAGCACACTGGTCCTCAACAACGCGTTGGACGAGGGCAAAGTGGTGCTCATGGAAGGCGGTCAGGCCACCTTCCTCGACGTTGATCACGGCACCTACCCGTTCGTCACCTCATCGAACCCCACCGCCGGTGGCGCTTCCGTGGGTTCCGGCATCGGCCCCACCCGCATCTCCCGCTCGATCGGCATCATCAAGGCGTACACCACGCGTGTTGGTGCTGGCCCGTTCCCCACGGAACTGTTCGACGAGATGGGTGTCTACCTGCAGAAGACCGGCGGCGAGTTCGGCGTCAACACCGGCCGTCCACGCCGCTGCGGCTGGTACGACGCCGTCCTGGCCCGGCACGCTTCCCGCGTCAACGGCTTCACTGACTACTTCGTCACCAAGCTGGACGTGCTGACCGGAATCGAGCAGATCCCCGTCTGCGTGGCCTACGACGTTGACGGCGTGCGGCACGACGAAATGCCCATGACGCAGACCGAATTCCACCACGCCAAGCCCATCTTCGAGTACTTCGATGGCTGGACCGAGGACATTACCGGCGCGCGCACTCTCGCGGACCTCCCCGAGAACGCCCGCAACTACGTCCTGGCCCTCGAAAAACTCTCCGGCACCCGCTTCTCCGCGATCGGCGTGGGACCGGACCGGGACCAGACCATCGTGGTCAACGACCTCATCACCGGTTAAGTTTTTCCAACGCGCGATGGCGGCGGGTCACCCCAGGTTCCTGACGGAACCTCAGGGGTGGCCCGCCGTTGTTGTGCGCCGGATCACAGGCCAATATTTCCCTGTAGGCAACAACTGCTGAGCGCCAGTCACCGTGGAGTTCGAGTGCACAATTTTGCCACCCCTCGGCTGTTTGGATACCCAACGAATTCCTCACCCCGTGACCCTAAACTGCTATGAGCAGTGTGACGCATTGCATATACCGTGAAAGATGCGCGGCCTCTTCCCGTCTCCAATTTTATGAACGGTGTCTTCCATGCACGCTGATCAACAACTTTCGAAGTCCCTGAAACCCCGGCACCTTTCCATGATCGCCATTGCTGGCGTCATTGGTGCCGGGCTGTTCGTCGGTTCCGGGGCAGCAATCCAGCAGGCTGGTCCGGGGATCCTGGTCGCCTACAGCGCAGCAGGCATTGTGGTCATTCTCGTCATGCGCATGCTGGGCGAGATGGCTGCGGCGAATCCGGAAACGGGATCGTTCTCTACGTATGCCGACAAAGCCTTGGGCCGCTGGGCTGGATTCAGCATCGGGTGGCTGTACGCCTGGTTCTGGATCATCGTCCTCGGCATCGAGGCCACCGCGGGTGCGGCCATCATGCACCGTTGGGTGCCCGGCGTGGATCAGTGGATCTGGGCGCTGGTGCTGATGGTACTCCTGACCCTGACCAACCTCGGCTCGGTGAAGTCCTTTGGTGAGTTCGAGTTCTGGTTTGCGTCCATCAAGGTCGCCGCGATCGTCATCTTCCTGCTCGCCGGCGTGGCCGCGATTCTTGGCCTGATGCCGGGCGTCTCAGCTCCTGGTGTGGCAAACCTCCTGGACCAGGGCGGGTTCATGCCCAACGGTCCGGGCGCTGTCTTGGCTGGCATCCTGGTGGTGGTTTTCTCCTTCTTCGGCGCTGAGATCGCCACGATCGCGGCCGGCGAATCCGAGAACCCTGTGGACGCCGTCAAGAAGGCCGTCCGGTCCACCGTGTGGCGCATCCTGATCTTCTACGTAGGCTCCATCGCCATTGTGGTGACCCTCCTACCCTGGAACGATGCCTCTGTTGCCAAGAGCCCCTACGTGGCCGTCATCGAGCTCTACGGCATCCCGGGTGCAGGAACCATCATGGACATCGTTGTCCTGACGTCGGTCCTGTCGTGCCTGAACTCGGGCCTTTACACGGCCAGCCGCATGCTGTTCTCCCTCTCGCAGCGCGGCGATGCACCCAAATCGTGGACCAAGATTTCCCGGCGTGGCGTTCCCGCCTCCGCGGTCCTGGCGTCCACGGTGGTTGGCTTCGTGACCGTTGGCCTGAACTACATCGCCCCGGACACCGTGTTCTTGTTCCTCGTCAACACGTCCGGCGCCATCGCCCTGTTTGTCTGGCTGGTCATCGCAGCCTCACAACTCATCCTGCGTAAGCGCATGGGTGCTGCCGCCAAGGACCTCGACCTCAAGATGTGGTTCTTCCCGTACCTCACCTGGCTCTCGATCGGTGCCATCGTGGCCCTCATCATCGGCATGGTGATCATCGAATCAACCCGCGAATCGCTCTTCCTCTCGCTGGCACTGGCAGCGATTGTGGTGGGCATCGGCGTGTTCCGCTACCGGAAAAGCGCTGGCAACTCCCGGACAACAGCAACGGCGGACGACGTCGATGTGAACCGCTGACGCTGTCGGCCGCCCCTTGGGCCCTTGCTCCCGAATTTACACAGCCTTAACGCGGCGGGTCTTGTTGCGTTATTTTCGGCCAGTCACCCTTGAAGGACAGGGAAACGCAGGTCGGGGCAAGGAAGCCAGGAGGAATTCTGATGGCGGGTCACTTTGAGGTTTTCGTGGATGCGGAGTCGATGTTCCGGTTCCGGCTGCTGGCTCCCGATGGGACAGTGATGGCGGTGTCGGAAAGGTTCGTGGATAAACCAGCCGTGGCAGCGGGTATCGCGGCGATCCGCGAATGTGCCGGCACGGGACTGGTGACGGACCTGAGCTCAGACACAGCAGCACCAGCAGCGCCGAGTGCAGCGACGCCGCCGAGACGGACAGCGAACCCCCGGGCCGCCGTCGTACCCCTGGGACGTGAGGTGGCCTGTGCCGACGTGCCGGCCACCCGGCACGGACATGTGTTTACCGTGGCGCTGGTGAACCGAAGCCAGCTGCGGCGGCCGCGGTGGATGACCGCGGCCGCCGCTGCAACAGCCCGCTGAGATCAGGCCAGGACTTGCCGGCGTGAGGAGATCACGCCGGTGTCGAAGCCTGCCAGGTGCAGGCCACCGTGGAAGCGAGCATGTTCAATCTTGACGCAGCGGTCCATGACCACGGTGAGGCCGGCGGCTTCGGCATCGGCGGCCACGCCTTCATGCCAGGAGCCGAGCTGCAACCACAGGGTTTTGGCTTTGGCGGCGATCGCTTCGGCCAACACGCCGGGCAGGTCATCATCCTTGCGGAAAACGTCCACAATGTCTGGGCTTTCCGGCAAATCCGCCAACGACGCGTACGTGGGCTGGCCCAAGATTTCCGTGACCACCGGGTTCACGAAGTACAACCGGTAACGCGTGGAGGACTGCAGGTAGGTGGCCACGAAGTAGCTGGCGCGGGAGGGCTTGTCCGAGGCCCCCACAATGGCGATGGACTTGGCCTCGCGGAGGAGCGCCAGGCGCTCGGGTGCGGACGGTCCCTGCCAGCTGCGTGCTGCGATGCTGCTCATGCCGATGCTCCGATCGTGCAGGAATCGTCCTGCGATGTTTCCGGCAGGGCGGTCTCCTGGGCTGCCGTCAGGGCCTGGTCCAGGTCCCAGAGGATGTCCTCGATGTCTTCGAGGCCCACGGAGATGCGAACCAGGTCTTCGGGGACACCAGCAGACACGAGCTGCTCGGGGCTGAGCTGCTGGTGCGTGGTGCTGCCCGGGTGGATGACCAGGGTGCGGGAGTCGCCCACGTTGGCCAGGTGGGAGGCGAGTTGGAGGGATTCGATGAACTTCTGCCCCGCCGCGCGGCCGCCTTTCACGCCGAAGGAGAAGACCGATCCTGGACCCTTCGGGAGGTACTTCCGGGCCCGCTCATAGTGCGGGTGCGAGGGCAGCCCGGAGAAGTTCACGTAGGCCACGCGCGGATCGGCCTCCAGCCAGTTGGCCACGGCGTCAGCGTTTTTGAGGTGCTCGTCGAGTCGTTGCGGCAGGGTTTCGACGCCCTGCAGCAGCTGGAACGCCGACTGCGGTGACAGTGCGGGGCCAATGTCGCGGAGCTGCTCCGAGCGGAGTTTGGTGAGGAAGCCGTACTCGCCAAAGTTGCCCCACCAGGAGACGTTGCCGTAGGAGGCCACCGGTTCGGTCATGGTGGGGAATTTGCCGTTGCCCCAGTTGAAGCGGCCGCTTTCGACGATCACGCCGCCCAGGGTGGTGCCGTGCCCGCCCAGGAACTTGGTGGCGGAATGGATCACAATGTCGGCGCCGTGTTCCAAGGGCCGCACCAGGTACGGCGTGCTCAAGGTGGCGTCAACCACCAGCGGGATACCGGCGTCGCGCGCTACCTTGGCCAGCCCGTCCAGGTCTTGAACCTCCGACGACGGGTTGGCCACCACCTCGACGAAAATCGCCTTGGTGTTTTCCTGGACAGCCGCGGCGTAGTCGGCGGGGTCGGTTCCCGGCACGAACGTGGTGTCCACGCCAAAGCGGCGCAGGGTCACATCCAACTGAGTGACGGTGCCGCCGTAGAGCTGGGAGGCGGCCACAATGTGATCACCCGCCTGGGTGAGCGCGGCGAAGGTGATGAACTCGGCAGCCATGCCCGAGGACGTAGCCACGGCCCCGATGCCGCCTTCAAGGGAAGCGATCCGCTCCTCAAAGGCCGCCACAGTGGGGTTGCCAATGCGGGAGTAGATGTTGCCGTACTTCTGCAGCGCGAAGAGATTGGCCGCATCCTGGGTGTCCTTGAACACGAAGGAGGTGGTCTGGTAGATGGGTACGGCACGGGCGCCATGCTCGGCGTCGGGGGTGCCGCCGGCGTGTAGGGCGCGGGTGCGGAAACCGAAGGTACGGTCAGCCATCAGGCAGCCACCTGCTGAGCCACTGGGGTGCCGGAAAGATCGAGCTCAAGGCCGTTCTTCCGGGCCAGGTCCGCCTCGAGTTCGCGGACGATCGGCAGGATGTCCTGGCCGAACGCTGCCACTTCCTCTTGGAAGTGCAGGTACCCGGTGAGGAACAGGTTCACGCCGATCTTCTTGTAAGAGACAATGCGTTCGGCGATCTGCTCGGGCGTGCCGATCAACTGGGTCTTGAAGCCGTCGTTGTACTGGACCAGGTCCTCGAAGGAGGAATCCGCCCACATGCCCTTGCCGTCCTTGGTGGAAGCGCCGGCCTCCTGCACGGCATCCCGGAAGCCCTGGACTGCCGGCTTGTGTGCCTTGGCCACGATTTCCCGCAAGGTTTCGCGGGCTTCCTTTTCGGAATCCCGGGCAATGACGAAGCCGTTGAGGCCGAATTTGGGAGCGGACAGGGCGCCTTCGGTGCCGCGCTGGGTCTCGCCGGCTGCCGCCACCACGCCGGCAATGTTTTCCTTGAAGCCTTCGAGGTCCTTGCCGTTGGAGAAGTACCAGTCGGCCACCCGGCCCGCGGTGGCCTGCGCCGCCGTCGAGTTTCCACCGAAGAAGATTTCCGGGTGCGCGCGGCCGGGAACGTCCACGGGTGCCGGGTTCAGGGTGAAGTCGGTGATGTTGTAGTACTTGCCGGACTGGCTGTACTCCTGCTCGGTCCACAGGCCGCGGAGGACTTTGATGAACTCTTCGGTGCGGACGTAGCGCTCGTCGTGTTCCAGCCATTCGAGGCCGAAGTTTTCGAACTCGGCCTTGAGCCAGCCGGAGACGATGTTGACGGCGGCGCGGCCGTTGGAGATGTGGTCGGCGGTGATGATGAATTTGGCGAGTACGCCGGGGTGCCACATACCCGGGTGGACTGCGGCGATGACCTTGAGCCGTTCGGTGGCAGCGAGCAGGGCGAGGCTGAACGAGGTCGCCTCGTGCTGCTTGTCGGCACCGTAAGACGCGGCGTAGCGGGTCTGGGTCAAGGCGTACTCGAAACCGGAGTTTTCCGCGATCTGCGCGAGTTTCTTGTTGTAATCGAAGTCCCAGCCGGTGCGCTGTTCGATGGTGGACACCACCAGCCCGCCGGAAACGTTCGGTACCCAGTAGGCGAACTTGAGGGGCTCGGCGAGCCGGGCCACGGTGCTGATCTCAGTCATGATTTTTCCTTTTCTAGCGCCCGCAGCCGCAGGCATTCCTGGATGCCGGCGATTGCCGGTTCGTTCTGCAGTGACGTGGTGTCGCCGAGGGTGGTGCCCTCGAACAGCTGGGTCAGCAGCCGGCGCATGATCTTGCCGCTGCGGGTTTTGGGGACATCGAGAACCACCACGACGTCGCGCGGCTTGGCGATGGGGCCGATCGCCTGGGCCACGTGGTTCCGCAGCTCTTCGGTGCCGGGGGTGGGGACGCCCGGTTTCGCAACGACGAACGCCACCACCGCGTGTCCCGTGGTGGGGTCGGCGACCGGACAGACCCCCGCCTCCACCACATCGGGATGGGACACCAGTGCGGATTCGATTTCGATGGTGGAGAGCAGGTGACCGGAAACGTTCAGGGTGTCGTCCACTCGGCCCAGGATCCAGATGTCGCCGTCGGCGTCGTACTTGGCGCCATCGCCGGCCAGGAACCAGCCCTGGTCAACGTAGGCGTGCCAGTACGAGTCGTAGTAGCGGCGGGGGTTGCCCCAGACGGTACGGGCAATGGCGGGCCCGGGGGAGTCCACCACAATATTGCCCTGCACGCCCGGCGGAACCTGGGTGCCGGCGTCGTCCACTACCCGCGTGCTGACGCCGGGCAGTGGCCGGGCGGCGCACCCAGGTTTGAACGTGGCGTCCGTGGGGGCGGGCGACATGATGGTGGCGCCGGTTTCGGACTGCCACCAGGTGTCCACCACCGGCGCGGTCCCAGCACCCACGTTGTCCCGCAGCCAGCGCCAAGCTTCGGGGTTGACGGCCTCGCCCACAGTTCCGAGCATCCGGATGGAGGAGAGATCGTAGGTTGCCGGAACGCCCTCCGGGAACCAGCCCATCAGCGACCGGACCAGGGTGGGGGCGGTGTAATACTGCGTGACCCGGTAGCGTTCGATGATCTCGAAGTGCCGGCCCGGGTGCGGCGTGTTGGGCGTGCCCTCGAAGATCACCTGGGTGGCGCCGTTGGCCAGCGGCCCGTAGATCTCGTACGTGTGCGCCGTGACCCAGGCAAGGTCGGCGGTGCACCAGTGCACGTCCGCGTCGCGCAGCGCGGGGTCCGGGTTGCTGAAAAGGTGCTCGAAACTCCACGCCGCCTGCGTCAGGTACCCGCCGGAGGTGTGCACCAGGCCCTTGGGCTTACCCGTGGTGCCGGAGGTGTACATGATGAACAGCGGCGTCTCGGCGTCGAACGCCTCGGGTTCGTGCACGGCTGCGGCGCGTCCGACGACGTCATGCCACCAGACGTCGCGGCCTTCGGTCATGGGGACGGAGGCAAGGTCCGCTGCCGCGGTGGTGCGGTTGATGACCAGGACGTGCTCGATGGCGTTCTCGCCGGCGACGGCCGCGTCTGCATTTTCTTTGACAGGGACCGCGGTGCCGCGGCGGAACTGGCCGTCGGTGGTGACCAGGAGCTTCGCGCCAGTGTCCTCGACCCGGAAGCGGAGGGCTTCCGCGGAGAAGCCGCCGAAAACCAGCGAGTGGACGGCGCCGATCCGGGCCACGGCCAGGGTAATGATCACGGTTTCGGGGATGACGGGGAGGTAGATGACCACCCTGTCGCCCTTGGTGATCCCCAGCGCGAGCAGCGCGTTGGCTGCTTTGGCGACTTCACGCTGGAGTTCCGCGTAGGTGATGCTGCGGCGATCGCCGGGCTCGCCCTCGAAGTGGAGGGCCACCTTGTTTCCCAGGCCGCGGTGCACGTGCCGGTCCACGCAGTTGGCAGCGACATTGAGGGTGCCGCCCGCAAACCAGGTAATGGCCGGACCAACACCGGAGGCGGAGTCTGCTGGAACCCACCCGTGGGCGGTGTGCCACGGGGTGGTCCAGTCCAACCGGCGGGCTTGTTCTTCCCAGAACGCTACGTTGTCCGGGTGGATGCCTGTGGTGGGGTCCAGGCTCAGGGTTTCGTTGGTGCTTACGCCCATCGTTTCACCGCCCACTTCTCGGCAAGACCCAGGAGGGCATCGGTGATCTTGCCGATCACTGCCAGCAGGACGATGGCCAGGAACAACCTGTCCGTGCGGCCGTTGTTTTGCGAATCGGTAAGGAGGAAGCCCAGCCCCATGGAGGACGCGATCAGTTCCGCCGCCACCAGGAACAACCAGGCCTGCGCCAGCGCCAGGCGCAGGCCGGAAAACACAGCGGGCACCACGGCGGGTAGCTGCACAGTGGTCAGCAGCCGGACACCCTTGAGGCCAAAGGCGCGGGCTGCCTCCACCAGGTTCCGGTCCACGTGGCGCAGCGCCAGCGAGACGGTGGTGAAAACGGGGAAGAAGGCGCCGATGATGATCAGGGTGACCTTCGAGTTTTCGCCGATCTTCAGCCAGAGGATCAGCAGCGGCACCCAGGCCAGTGACGGTACGGCCCGGAGGGCGCCGATGGTAGGGGCAAAGAGTGCATCGGCGATCTTCGACAGGCCAACGGTGGCGCCGAGGACCAGGCCCAAGGCGGCACCAAGCACAAAGCCGATCACCACCCGCTGGGTGGAGATGGCAATGTGGTTGCCCAATTCACCGCGGGCCAGCAACTCGCCTGCCGCGGAGAGCACCATGGCCGGCGGCGGGAGCTGGACCACACTGAAGAGGCCGGTGGAGGCGGCCAGCTGCCAGGACGCCAACAGGATCGCAGGGATGATCAGGCCAAGGGGCAGGCGCGCCCAGTTCCGCAAGCGGGCTCCAGCGGGAGACCATCCCGGTGCCGGAGCGGATGCCGAGCCGGCATCCTTCTGGGCTGCGCCTGCCAGTGTTGCGGAGGCGGCTGCAGCACGCTCATCCGCAACGCTGGAGCCGGTGGAATGTGGACTGCTGAGACTGGTCATCAGGAGTCCTTGACGGCTGACGGATCAGCCTTCTTCACCAGCGAGTCGTCGAGAAGGGAGGCCACGGCGTCGTCGATCTGCTTTTGGGTCTTGACGTCGCCGGTTTCCACGAAGGTGGGCCCGATCTTCTCCAGTACTTTGCGCTGCGCCTCGCCCGGGGCAGGGGCCACATCGAGGTTACTGCGCTCAAGGATCACGGTCTTGGCAACGGCGGGGTCCAACCCGGCCACCTTGGCCAGGATTTCAGCCGTTTTGTCCGGGTTGGCCGCAGCCCACGCGCGAGCCTTCTCGTAGGCGTTCACCACCGTCTGGGCCAGCTCCGGCTTGTCCTTGAGGAAGGATTCGGTGGCGTTCAGGAAGCCGTAGGTGTTGAAGTCGAGGTTGCGGTAGAAGAGCTTGGCACCCTTCTGCTCTGCACCGGCCATGATGGGATCCAGGCCAGACCAGGCCTGCACCGAGCCGTTCTCAAGGGCGGTCCGGCCATCGGCGTGCTGCAGGTTTTCCACCGTCACGTCGCCCGGCTTGAGGCCTGCCTGCTCGAGGGCCTGCAGGAGGAAGAAGTAGGGGTCGGTACCCTTGGTGGCCGCAACCGACTTGCCTTTGAGGTCAGCCACCGAGGTGATGCTGGACTCCGCCGGAACCACCAAGGCTGCCCACTCCGGCTGCGAGAAGATATCGATGGTCTTGATGGGTGAAGAATTGGAACGGGCCAGCAGTGCGGCTGAACCTGCGGTGGAGCCCACATCGATGGCACCCGAGCGGAGCGCCTCGTTGGCCTTGTTGGAGCCAGCGGACTGGACCCAGTTGACGGTGACGCCTTGGTCCTTCAAGCTCGCTTCCAACCAGCCCTGGTCCTTGATGACCAAGCTCAGCGGGTTGTAGGTGGCGAAGTCGATGTTCAGCGTACCGGCTGCTTTCGCCTGGCCGGTGGAGCCTTCGCCTGCGCAGCCGGTCAGCGCCAGGGCCGAGGCTGCTGCCACGGCGACTGCCCCGAGGAGCGAGCGACGGGTGAAAGGGCGTAGGTGCGGCATGGTGTTCCTTTTGTGCTGGCGGGAAGGGTGTTGGGGTGGTGCAAGAAGGCCGGCGCCCGGATATTGGCGCGGCGAGGCTAATGGCCGTCGACGCCGAGGCTGGCGAGGAGGGACGCGCGGAGGGCCGCGAGTTCGGCCGAGCCGCGGTTGCGCGGACGGCGGCCTGGAACTTCGACGGTGCGGATGATGCTCGCGCCGGGGTTGCCGTCGTCGACCGCTCCGAGGACGATGATCCGGTCCGCGAGTTGAAGGGCCTCGTCGACGTCGTGGGTCACCAGGAGCACGGTGGTGGGTTCGGCCCGGTGGATGTCCAGCAGCAGGTCCTGCATCTTGATCCGGGTGAGGGCATCGAGGGCACCGAACGGTTCGTCGAGCAGCAAGACGCTGGGGTTCCTGGCCAGGGCGCGGGCCAGCGAGGCACGCTGGGCCATGCCGCCGGAGACTTCACGCGGGCGGTGGCCGGCGAAGGCGTCCAGGCCGACAAGCTCCAGCAGGCGCGCCACCTGGGCGGCACCGGTCTTGCTGTCAGTGCCCGCCGGAAGGCCGATCGCGACGTTCCCCTGCAGCGTCTTCCACGGCAGCAGCCGCGGTTCCTGGAAGGCGAAGGCACAACGAGGATCGATGCCTTGGACAGGAGAATCGGCGATCACCACGGCGCCCGCGCTGGGGGAGTCCAGCCCGGCGGCAGCCCTGAGCAACGTTGACTTGCCGCATCCTGACGGGCCAAGGATGGCCAAGACTTCGCCGGCAGCCACCTCGAAGGTGACATCGCGGAGGACCGTGTGGGCGGTTGCACCCGCTCCGAAGGTTCGGCGCAGGCCGCGGAAGGACACCGGCAAGGCCGGGGCGCTCACGGAGAGCGGGGCAGCTGACTGGGACGTTAAGGTTGCACTCATCAGGATCACTCCATCGGTCCTGGCAGTAGCACCCTACGGAGTCAGGCCGCGTTGTCCAGAGTGGTCAGTTCCGGATACCCAGGGCCAGGTCCTTGTTATCGAATGGCGTTGGGAACACCACTCGACCAGGGTTGCTGCGGCTTCATCGATCCAGGTCTCTCGGCCGCTCGGGATGGTCACTACCAACTAGACCCGAGGCGAAGCTGACAATCCAAATTTTGCGAAGACCTGCGTAATGTTCGTTCATATCGCTGATGAGTGCCGAAAATCAGTCAAATATTCGACGGTTCCCATCGTGGCATATCGACGTAGGCTTGCTTCATGAGCCACACGAACGATCCTGCAGTCATTGAGCGCCTGATGCGAACCAAAGGCCGCTGGGCGATTGTGGGCCTGACCACCAATGAATGGCGGGCAGCGTACGATGTTTCGTTGCTCATCCGCGACAGGTTGGGCATGGAGATCGTCCCGGTGAACCTGCCCGGTGACGCTGTGCACGGCGAAGTGGGGTACAGCAGCCTGGCCGAGATTCCGGCAGCGAAGCAGCCCATCGACGTCGTGGACTGCTTTGTGAATTCCCAGAAGGTGGGTGCGGTGGTGGATCAGGCGATCGCCATTGGCGCCAAAGCCGTCTGGCTGCAGCTGGGCGTGATCGACGAAGCCGCCGCGGCGCGTGCCGCCGCAGCAGGCCTCGACGTGGTGATGAATACCTGCCCCGCGCAGCAGGCCGGACGGTTCAACCTCTAGCTGGCGATAAGTTCCGGGTAGTGTCGCTCGGTCACGTCCGGGTGTGCACGCATCCGGCCCTTGAGCATGTTCAGGCCGAACGAGGCCAGCATAGGGTTGCTGGGGTCATCAGAGAGGCCGCGGGCTTGTGCCTTGAGCTCGGGGGAGAGCGGTACGGGTTCGATGACTGCGTCGAGGCGTGGTGACCAGAAGAACGGCACCGAGTAGCGGTCCACGCCAGCCGGCGGAGCCTTGACGCGGTGGATGGTGGCAGCCAGGAAGCCTTCCGTTGCCACCTCAAGCATTTCGCCAAGGTTGACCACCAGCGCACCCGGGATAGGCTCCACCGTTGCCCACTCGGTGGTGCCGGGCGGCAGCACCTCAAGCCCGCCCACCTCGTCCTGCAGGAGCAGCGTCACAAAGCCATAGTCGGCATGGGAACCCACGCCTTGGTCGCCTGCTGCGGCTACCACGCCGCCCACGTAGTGTACGAGTTTGCCCATCCAGGCGGGCTGGTCACCGAATGGTTCGTCGAAGTGGTTTTCCGGCAGGTCCAGCGAAACGGCGATGCCGCGGAGCAGTTCCATGCCAACATCTGACATCAACTGCGCCCACGCCATGGCCATGGGTTCGAGCTCCGGCAGGGCCTCATCCGGCCACAGGTTGTGGCCCTGGAGCAGCCAGTATGGCTGGTCGGCGGGGTAGTCCTTGACCGGCTCACGCTCGGGGGAGTAGTCGATTTGCTCGCGGGCGTCAGCCTTGCCCTGGGTGACCTCGGTGCCCATTCGGGTGTAGCCGCGGAAGTGTGGCGAAAGCCGGTTGTCCAGCTTCATCCGCTCCTCGAGGGGCAGGTTGAAGAGCCGCTTGAGCATGGCGAGCATGTCATCAGCCTGGGTGGGCGTAGCGCCGTACCCGGTGATCTGGAAGAAGCCAACGTTGTGCGCGGCGTCGCGCAGCCTGTCGATGAATTCCGGGCTGAACCCGCCATTGGGCTCGCGCGCGGTACTCATGTCGAGGACGGGAATGGTGGCTTGATCTGGGGACATATTTGCAGATTAGCACCGTACGTTACGCCATGGACGGGTTTCATTTAGCCAGGTTTCGCCGTCTTACGGCAGGTTACTTTCGGCTTTTCTTTTCGCGTTCGGTCTATGCCAGATTCGTCGTTGTAACCATCTTGAGCGGCTGAGAGACCTGGCTCCGTGACGCCGCAGCAACCCCCTCCTTCGAGGACGGTGCTACCGCCAGGACCGATGGAGAACTTCGTGTTCCCGTTGGTGGGCTGCGAACTCTCACGCCCGCACCATATCCATAATCCCGCAGTGTTCGAGGCCAAAATGGTGGGCGATTTTGAGGTCAATGGCACCCGACCAGTCGGCCTGAACAGCATCGGAGATGCCCCGGGCGCCAGATAGCCGTAGCCTGACTTCATGGACGCGGCCACGCTTCGCACACTGTGCTTGTCATTCCCCGGTGCTTTCGAGGACTTTCCGTTTGGCCCCGAGACCTCCGTCTTTAAGGTCAAGGCCCAGGTGGCTGGCGGTGCCCGGCATGAGGCCAAGCTCTTCGCCATGGCGGCACTGGACGCGCCGGAGCTGACTGTCAGCCTCAAATGCGAGCCGGCGTTGGCTGAACAGTTGCGGGCAGCGAACCCCGAGATTACCGGGGCCTGGCATATGAACAAGACGCATTGGAACGGCGTGCGGCTCGACGGTGACTTGGCCGACGCCATGGTCCAGGACATGGTGGAGGACTCGTACGATCTGGTGGTGGCCACGCTGAGCCGCAAGCAGCAGGAGCAGCTGGGATGGGCGAGGGTGGTGCGCGGTGAAGGCTGATGCTCCGCCGCCGGCCGGCCGACTCAACTACCCCGGCGTGGGTGGCACCGAGCATGGTGTGGCGCCAGCAGGTTTCAACCACGTTCTATCAGTAGTGGAGTTGGGCAACGGGGCGGAGCTGTACCAGCGGGTAGCGGCGGGCATTCTGGGGTGGGAGTTGCAGCGCAGGGCAGGCCTCCGGGTCCAGGCGGATTCGCCCGTGGCGATTCCCGGCGCGCGCGTGGTGAGCGGATTCGGCGTCGGGCCCTTCCGTCTTAACGCGCCCTGCGAGGTGGTCTGGGTCCGGCAGCCCACGGACCAGCCGGGGCGGGCAGGGTTTGGCTACGGAACCCTCCCCGGACATCCAGCCAGCGGCGAGGAGTCCTTCGAGGTGGTCCTCGCGGACACCGGCGCCGTGACACTGCAGATCAGGGCCTTCAGCAGGCCGGCGAATTGGTTCTACACGGCCGGCGCACCGGTGACGGCCGCCGCCCAGCGGCACGTTACTGCCCGGTACATTGAAGGGGCACTCTCGCTTTCAACGGAAGGACATTCGCTGTGATTTTCATTGTGGTCAAATTCAAGGTCAAGCCCGACTGGTCCGAACGCTGGCTCGACTTGGTGGACAGTTTCACGCAGGCGACCCGGCAAGAGCCCGGAAACCTCTGGTTTGACTGGTCCCGGAGCGTTGCGGACGCCAACGAGTTCGTCCTGGTGGAAGCCTTCAAGGACGGCGCTGCCGGCGATCACGTCAACAGCGAGCATTTCAAGCAAGCCATGATCGACATGCGCCCGGCGCTGGTGGAGACGCCGCGCATCATCAGCCGCGAGGTCGACGGCGAGGGCTGGGACACCATGGGCGAACTCACCATCTGAGGACTCAGCTGGGCAGCGCCCGGGCGGCGTCGAAAGGCACCACCGCGGCGACCACCCATTGTGTTCCGCTGGTTTCCGCAGCCAGGGTGCCGCCCAGCCGTTCCACCCGCTCGTGCATGAAGCCGAGCCCGAATCCACTGTTGGGGATCCTGGACGCGTGGCCGGTGGCCTGGGCGCCGTTCGCGATGCGGAGTTCGAGAGCCTCGGGCCCGGCCGTGATTCGGATGTCCACTGTGGAACCGGGGGCGGCATGGACGATCACATTGGTTCCGCATTCTCGCAGGACCGGGAGCATGCCCAGCTGGATGTTGGCCGGAAGCGCGTCCAGGTCGCCGGTCACGGCAAGCGTGACGGGATAGCCCAGCCGTCGCAGGTGGCCTGCGATGTTGTCGGCTGAGGTGGCCAGCGATGCCGCGACGGGTTCTGCGGGCTGTGCCGTCGGCGGTGACAGGACCCGCATCATGGAGCGGAGGTCAGCCAACGCAGTGTGTGCTGCCTCGGAGATTGCCTCGAGGCTTTGCCGCTGCCGCCCCGGATCGGGTGTGGACAGGGCTGCGTCCGCCTGTAGCGCGATGATGGTGACATCGTGGGCAATCACATCGTGGAGATCCCGGGTCATCTGCCGACGGCTGGCAGCCAGCAGCTCGGCATGATCCAGTTTGGCGCGTATGTTGGCTGCCGTTGAATCCGCCAGTTGCTCCCTGGACCGCACACCGGCACGGCAGATTCCGAATAACAGTGCCACTGCCACTGCCAGGACCACATTGATGATCAGGTAGTCCTGTGGAATGAGGGCAGCATTGATCGTCAGCCAGGCGAGCACCGCCACCAGGATCGCAGTGCTGACCCGCCGACTGCCCGCGAAAGCGGACACCAGGACGGTGAGGGCCAGGAAGAAAAGGGCGGGCGACGCCGGGACGGCCAGTTCGAAACAAGCCCCCGCCAGGGTGATGGCGGCACCTTGCCAGCAGCGGACGGTGGCCAGCAGCGGCCCCAGCGTGAGCAGAACCAGGCCGATCACCGGCAGGTATGCCACCGCCGTCGCCGCATTGGCGGCCCCAGCCACAGCGGCTGGAAGGTCCGTCAGTAACGACCACAGCGACAACACCGCAACTGCTACCCGCCACGCAATAGGAAGCGGGCGGGTAGCAAACGTCCCCTGGAAAGCGGCGGGCAACGGGCTGGCAGGCTTCCGGAGGCGCTGACGTGTGGGCTGCATGAAGCAACCGTACCGAACAGCTCCGCCCCATCCCGAGCGGCGATCGGTCAGCAGAGGCGCAACAGCAGGCAGCGGATGCGATTGATCTCATCGAACATGCCGTTCGGCGAAGCAGTCTGGCCGCCCTTGGCCACCGCGGCGCCAAGCACCGGCGCTGACGCTGTTGGCGGTGCGGCAACAGCCGCAACTGGAGCCGCCGCCAGGAGTGCGGCAATGCAGACGGCAGAGGCTGCTGAACGGAAATGCTTCACGTGGTTTCCCCAATCAATGGATAAAAAAGCTGTCCTGCCCAGTATTTTCTGCCGCTACTCATCTGAACAGCTACGAAAGTCTCCATTCCGGGTCGCCTATAGTCGAGGAGTGGACGAACAAAGCGGGCGGGACATCCAGGTCCTTGTGGTGGAGGACCAGGCACTGATGAGCCAGGCGTTGGCGATGTTTGTCGATGCTGGCCACGGGATGCGCTGCGTGGGCATCGCGGAGGACGGCGCAGCGGCTGTGCGAATGACCGCCGAGCTGCAACCCGACGTCGTCCTGATGGATATGCAGCTCCCGGTCATGGACGGCGTGGAGGCCACCCGGCGGATCGCTGCTGCCCAGCATGTGCCGGCGATCGTCGCGGTCACCACGTTCGCCACCGAGGAATACCTGTTACCGGCGTTCCGCGCGGGCGTCCAGGGGTTTATCGTGAAGGATTCCCGGCCGCACGAAGTAGCCGCCGCCGTCGTGCAGGCCTTCGAGGGCAGCATGCCGGTGAGCCCGCAGGTTTCGCGTGCCCTGGTGCAACTCGCGGTGACCCAACCGGACCGCAGTGCGGACGCGAAGGAGCTGCCGGAGCCGCTGACGCCGCGCGAACGGGAGGTCCTGGCGTGCCTGGGCCAAGGCATGTCCAACCAGGAGATCGCGGCCGAGCTGTTCGTGACCGAGGCGACGGTCAAAGCGCACGTGGGCCGGCTGATGGCCAAATTCGGGGTTGATAACCGCGTGAAACTTGTGGTCAACGGCGTCCGGCTGGGCTTACTGACGCTCTGATTCGCTGCTGCTCCCGGCCCTCTGGCGAACGGACGTAGCCGAAAGTAGCCCCTCGCGGCGCCATAGTGTGGACTTTTGGCCGACGCGCTGCGCACCGTCCCCTTCCTAGGCTTGCATCACCGGCAGGACATGCTCGGTGCAGGGACAAGCGTTACTCAAAAGGGGACATCATGAAAAGTAAGGTACAGCGGGCAACAACGGTGGCCATCGCGGCCGGCATCGCAGCCCTCGGTTTGGTAGTGGGCGGTGTGGCCCTGGCATGGGTTGCAGGCTCGCTGGGAATCTCGACGGCGGCGGCCAGCCAGATCGTCAATGCCGTACAGGTCGGTGGACTGGCATTGACGCTGGTTGGCGCGGCGTTCGGCTTCGGCGTGGGCAGCGCCCTGGTGGCCACCATCCGGTGGTACATCCTCCGCAAGGGCAAAGCAGTAGCAGTAGCCTAGGCCGCAGCGATGATGATGATCAGCTCCGTCCGAAGAAACATCGTGCTGCCGCGGGTGGACATGCCCATATTTGCAGGTTCGCTGGCGCTCAGCGGTGCGCTCTTCGCGGCGGGGCTGATCATCGGCTTCCAAAACTTCTCCTTCCTCGGCTCCGCTGCCGCCAGCGACGCGCCGAGCCTCGGCTGGGACTTCGGCTCGATCCTGGCCCGAAACTTCGGTGCCGCGTGCCTGCTGTTCGCCGGAGTCCTCACCGGCGGCGTGATCACCTTGATCACGTTGCCCATGATCGGCCTCTACGTCGGCGCCACCGCGCAAGTGGGGGTAACGGTGGCGGGCGCCCCGGCTCTCCTGGGCGCCGTGGCCTGGTACATACCCTTCGAATTCGTCGGCTGCCTGATGGCTGCGGCGGCGGGGATCTACCCGGTACTCGCCGGCCTCCGCAGGAAGCGCTCGCAGGCCACCGTGATCGGCACCTACGCGGCCTCGTTGACCGGCGCACTGGTGCTGTTTGCAGCTGGTGCGGTGCTGATTGTGCTTGGTGCCGGTATTGAAACATTCGTCATCTCTACCTCCGGAAGGTAACCATGGCCGCCTTACCACTTGCCCCACCCGTCGAAGCACGTCAGACCCGCCCGAGTGCCACCTCAGCCATCATCCGTTGGGCTGTTTTCCTCGGTGGCATGGGGCTGATCCTGCTGCGCATTCCACAGACCGAGGCCATGCTGGCGCAACAGATTCCGCAGACTGCGCCCGCTGACATGGAACCCGAACTCGTCCGCCTGTCCGTGTCGGTGGCGTTGCTGCTGGGGACTATCGCCTTCGGCATTGTCCTGGCCATGTACCTGGGTTTCGCCGCCATCCTGGAACGCAAGCTGTTCCCCGGTGAGCTGCGATTTGGCAGGAACCTCCGGCTTGGGCTCTTCACGGCGGTCATCATTGCCGCCGTCGTGCCCGTCCAGCTCTGGTCCATGGCCAGCGGCGGCATGCCGTCCTCGGCGCTGAAGGCGGCTCCCGTCATTGCCTGCTGCCTCGGCGTGCTGGTCCTGTATCGTCGGTCCCTCCGGGACGCTGGCCGGGCCCGTGCAATCCTTGCCGGACTGGGCGCAGTTGCCTTGGGCGCCGCCGTCGCGATCGTCTGACCCGTAACTGCTTTTCGCGGTTGACCCGCATCTGACACCAGAGACTCATCGAGGACAGGAACCATGACACTCAAAACCAACCACGTGCGCGTATTGCTCGCCGTCATCGCCCTCTGTGGAGCTGGCATGCTGGCCGCCTTCCTTGCCGATGACAGCCTCTTGGCCCGGTCCGAACTGGGCGGTTTTTCGTCGGTTTTGGCCATGGTGCTGGGAATCGGTGCACTGGCGATTCCGCTGTTGGGACTTGCTGGCAGGTTGTCAGATCCCACCCGGATCCGGAGTGTCATCTTCCTGGTGGTCCCGCTGCTGACCTTGGCTGTGTTCCTTGACCCCAGGTTCGACGTATTTCCCGTCCGGATTCTGTGCCTGGTGGGGATGATATTGGCTTTCGCCGGCACCGTGGTGGTGCTTTTCCACGCTATGGGCGACAAGAAGACCGGTGCGCGGGGCGCCCCCAGCCGATTCTCATGACGCACACAGTGGCTAGCGCGGTTACGGGGGCCGGCATTGTGGACGCAGTTGCCCCCTTGCGTGGCCGAACCAGGGTTCGGCTCGCGTTGCTGGCTGACTTGCGATGCGCTGAACTGGCCAATGCCCTCGGTTTGGCCTGGCGGCTCAGCAATCTCAAGCGCGTGCTGTTCCTGGCCGTAGCAGCGATGGTGGTGCTGATCCCGGCGGCTGCTTTCGGGTTTGCACGCCTTTTTGCGCTCGTCTCAACACAGGCTCCGGCGCCAGCGTTGCTGGTTCCGCTCGCCAGCGTGCTCATCTTCACTTCCGGGGCCGGACTGCTCTGGTCCGAGATTATGGGGAAGTATCGCACCAGCGTGTCGGGGCATCCCAACATTTCGTTCTTCCGCTCACTGGACATCCCGGCGCTCCTGGTTCACACCGTCTACGTGGTTCCCCGGCTGGGACTGGCCATGGGTTTCTGGCTGCTGGCCAGCAGCGGGTTCCTGGCGGGCCTGCTTTCGACTGGACCAGCCGGACCATGGATCCTCATTGCGGGAGCGGGGATGCTGCTGCAACCGCTGCTCTGGTTTGCGGCCGCCATCCTGGCAAGCCTGTGGCTCGCCAGCCGGAACCCTGCTGCTGGATTGAGCTTTGGCTGGGGAGTGCTTTTCGCTCTGCTCGCCGGCGGGACTGTGGGTTGGTTGGTCGCTGGGATCCTGCCGACGTTCAATGTGGGGGTCGAGCCCGTCCTCGCCGCCCCAAGCCACGAGGTTCCTGGCCAGGAGCACGGACTGGCTGCCGTTGTGGCCCTTACCGTTGCTGTGCTCATCCTTGCGGGGCTTGGTTTACCGGCCGCCAAGGTTTTGCGCCGCCGTTCGTTCGTGTTGGCAGCCGTGGGGGCTGGCATGCGCGGTGGCAGCAGACCGGTCACCGGGGTGCTCGCCGGGACCCTGGCGTGGTTTTGGCTGCGCACGCTCCGCCGCCAACGCCTGGCGAGCTGGCGGAAGCTGGCTGAAAACCGGACCGGCTGGGTGCTGTGCGCCGTGATTGGTGCCCTGCTGGCCCTTCGCCTGAGCGGCGCCTGGGAGCGTGCAGGGCTCGACGGCGTCCTCGCACCGCTGCAATCCGCAGCGTTACCTACGGTGGCGCTGGCCGCCGTCGTGCTCGGTATCGCCGTTGCCGAGCTGACGTTGGGGGATCTGAGCCGACGCGTGGTGGGGCCTGCCCTGCGGGCCGCCGTCGAACTCGGGGCCCCTGTGCGGATCGCCACCGCCGTGCACGCGGCAAGCCTGTTTGGCCCTGCCTTGATGGTGGGTGCGCTGGCATCGGTACTGGTGGGAGTCCTGCTGGGGTGGCCGCTGGCTGCCGTCCCGGTCATCATCGCGGCAGGGGCGTGCGCCGGATCCATCCTCGCGGAGCACATTTTCCCGCCGCCCCGGACCGTGGATGGTGGGGCAGGGGAGTCGGTGGCCACGGCCCTCACCAGCCTCGTCCTGGCTACCCTCCCGGCGATCTGGACCCTGCTGGTTCCCGCCTTTTCCGTTGTTTTGCTGCCGCTCACTGCTGCGGCCCTAGTGGGAGGAGCGCTGTGGTGCGTTCGTCGAAACCTGATCACTTTGTAGAGCTGCAGGCCCTGGACGCTGGCTATGTCCCGGACAAGCCGGTGCTGCGGGGCGTGGACCTTGCCTTGTCTGAGCCCGGGATCGTCCATGTTGCCGGTCCCAACGGCTCCGGCAAGTCCACCTTGGTTGAGGTACTCAGCGGCTATCTGTTGCCCGCTGCGGGCAGCGCCCTCGTGTCCGGACTGGCTGCTTCCTCAGCGCAGGCGCACCTGCATCGACGGATCTGCCGGACCGAACCGGCGCTGTACCCCATGATGAGCGTCAGGGATCACCTGATCTTCGCCAGCCGATGGTGCGGGGCTGATCCGCAGGAGGCACTCGACCGGGCGGAGTCGTACGGCCTGGGCGAGTGGTTGGACCACGCGGCAGAGACCCTGTCCACCGGAAACCGCCGGCGGCTCTGGATCATCCAATGCACCGTGGGCTCCTTCAGTACAGTCGTCCTGGATGAGCCGTTCAATGGGCTGGACCAGGCCTCCGAAGCGGTTCTCGCCGCCGAACTGCACGCCTGGAGCGATACGCGGTGCGTTGTCCTGGTGGCGCACCAGCCCCCACCGGTGCTGCACGTTGACCGGGTCCTTGCTTGGCCACCCGCGCCATTGGCCAACGTTTCCTGATTGCCCCTCGGGGGGCTATGTCTAGGGGAAGGCGATGTTGGTGAGTTGCTCGGAGACACTCCACAGCCGCGCGGCCTCCTCGGTGCTGCGGAGCCGGGAGTAGAGAGCTTGCTCGGCGGGCTGTCCGCCGAGGTGACCGGGCCCGCTGGGCCCGTAAAGCGCGCCGGCCTTGGCTTCAGGGGACGTTGCGGCCATCAGGGCTGGCAGCCCCGCGGTCTCGACTGTTCCCATCAAAATGCCGCGATTTGAGAGGGCATGGACGAGTTTGCGTCCGAGCGTGTCGTGGCTGCGACCCAGTTCGGGCCGGGCAGCCAGCAGGTTGGTGGGAGCGACACCGGGGTGGGCGAGATTGCTGCTGAGGCCCCACTTGTTGGCCTGGCTGCGGCGATCCAACTCAAGGGCAAACAGTCCAAAGGCTATCTTGGACTGGCTGTAGGCGGCCATACCGTTATATGACTTCTCCCAGTTAAGGTCGTCCCAATTGATGCTTCCACGGTTTGCGGCGACGCTGATCTGCGAGGTCACCCGTGCCTTACCGTCGCGGAGCAGTGGCAGCAGGTGCGCCACGAGGGCGAAGTGCCCCAGATAGTTGGAGCCGAACTGAAGTTCCAATCCATCACTTGTTTCCTGCCGGTCCGGTGGTGTCATGACTCCGGCATTGTTGATGAGGATGTGGATCGGTTTGCCGTCGTCCCGCAGGTCCCGTCCCAGGGCTTCGACCGAGGCCAACGAGGACAGGTCCAGGTCGCGGAGCCCAACATCGGCAGTGGGGACGGTTTCCTTGATCCTGGCGATCGCCCGCTCGCCTTTGACGCGGTTGCGGACGGGCATGAGGACCTCGGCGCCAGCTGCGGCCAGGCGTGACGCGATCCCTAGGCCCATCCCGTCACTCGCACCGGTGACCACCGCCCGCTTCCCGGACAGGTCAGGGACGGTGATGCTGATATTCCTACGTGGCATGGTTCACTCCTGATGGACGGCTGTTGCCCAAATGTCGCTGACACGTTCAGCTTAAGACCGTGGACTCCAGTGTGGGGTTCGGATGAACTGGGGACAATGGAGTTGGATCAAACCAGGAAGGTACCACCATGACGCTGAAGTGCGCGGTTATTGATGATTACCAGGAAGCTTCGCGCAGATTCGGCGGGTGGGACTACGTTGCCGACCAGGTCGAGCTCAGCGTTTTTACCGATCACCTCGACGACGAAGACGCCGTTGCTGCCCGTCTGGCCGGCTTTGACGTGCTGGTGATCATGCGCGAACGGACACCCTTCCCAGCGTCCCTGTTGAAACGCCTGCCTAACCTGAAACTGCTGATCACCAGTGGCATGCGAAATGCCGCAATCGACCTTGTGGCAGCGCGTGCCCTGGGCGTGACCGTCTGCGGAACGGCCAGCAATTCCCAGCCTCCCGCCGAGCTGACGTGGGCGCTGATCCTGGGGCTGGCCCGCCACCTGACGGTGGAGACCACGGCGTTTCGCAGCAATGGGCGGTGGCAGCAGACCGTGGGCATGGACTTGCACGGAGCAACGCTTGGCCTTCTGGGACTTGGCAAGATCGGTTCGCAAATCGCGCAAGTGGGCATGGCGTTCGGCATGGATGTTGTTGCTTGGAGCGCAAACCTGACTGCCGAAAGGGCCGCGGCTGCAGGAGTCCGGTTGGCAGCATCCAAAGATGAGTTGTTGGCCGAAGCCGACATCGTGTCGCTGCACCTGGTCCTGGGAGAGCGGACCAGGGACCTGGTGGGAGAGCGCGAGCTGGCGCTGATGAAACCGAGCTCCTATCTGATCAACACCTCCCGGGCTGGGCTGGTGGACCAGGCGGCACTCGTGAGCGCCCTTGCCGAACGGCGCATTGCTGGCGCCGGTCTGGACGTCTTCGACGCCGAACCGCTCCCGCACGATTCACCGTTCCGCGACCTGCCCAACGTGCTGGCTACACCGCACCTTGGCTACGTCACGGACCGGAACTACCGCGGCTACTTTGAGCAAGCCGTGGAAGACATCCAGGCCTTACTTGAGGGAGCCCCGATCCGGGTCCTCAACTGAGCGTCGGATCCAATCTGCGGCCGCCCGTTAAACGACATTTGCCCCGTAATCTCCCAGCCGAATCAGGCAGAGAGGTTACGGGGCAAACGTTGAAGACTTAGCCGAAGTACTTCGGCAGGGTCCCTTCGTGGGCCTCGCGGAGGGCGTCCAGGGGCATCTCGTCCACGCCGTTGATGGCGAGGGTGCCGCTGTCAGCGTCCACCACACCAATCCGGGTGTGCGCGAAGCCGCGGGCGGTGCACATGTCCGTGAAGCGGACTTCCTCCGAGCGGGGGACGCCCACCACGGCGCGGCCCTGCGTCTCGGCGAAGAGGGCAGTGAACAAGTCCACGCCGTCGCGATCCAGGACGTCCTGCAGGGCGATGCGTGCACCCACGCCGTAGCGCAGGGACGATTCCACCAAGGCAGCCGCGAGGCCACCTTCGGAGAGATCGTGCGCGGAATCCACCATGCCATCGCGGGAGGCGTTGATCAGGATCTCGCCCAGGGCGCGTTCGACGTCGAGGTCCACCTTGGGCGGCAGGCCGCCCAGGTGCCCACGCAGGTTGGCCCATTCGGAGCCGTCCAGTTCGGCAGCTGTGGTGCCCAGGAGGTAGATGGCCTGGCCATCTTCCCGCCAGCCCGACGGCGTGCGGCGGGCAACGTCGTCGAGCTTGCCCAGGACCGCCACCACGGGGGAGGGGTGGATGGGCGTGGTGCCCGTCTGGTTGTACAGCGAGACGTTGCCGCCGGTGACCGGGATACCCAGCACCATGCAGGCGTCCGACAGGCCACGGATGGCTTCCGCGAGCTGCCACATGACGTCCGGATCCTCGGGGGAGCCGAAGTTCAGGCAGTCGCTGACAGCCATGGGGACGGCGCCGGAGGTGGCAACGTTCCGGTAGGCCTCGGCCAGGGCCAGCTGCGCGCCGTGGTACGGATCGAGGTAGGTGTAGCGGCCGTTGGCGTCGGTGGCCAGGGCAACACCCAGGCCGGATTCCTCGTCAACGCGGACCACGCCGGCATCGTCAGGGAACGCCATGGCGGTGTTGCCGCCCACGTAACGGTCGTACTGGTTGGTGATCCAGGCCTTCGAGCACATGTTGGGTGACGCCACCAGTTCGGTGACGGCTGCCGCGAGTTGGCTGGCGGATTCCGGCCGGCCGGCGTCCTGCACGGATCCGGTGAAGGAATCGGCCTGCAGTGCATCCTGCCACTCAGGCCGGGCAAACGGGCGGTCGTAGACCGGGCCGTCGTGCGCCACGGTGCGGGGATCGACGTCGACAATGACCTCGCCCTCCCAGGTGATGATGAGGCGGCCGCTGTCTGTCACCTCGCCCAGCCACGCGTACTCCACAGCCCACTTGTCCATGACGGCCTCGAAAGCAGCAACGTTCTCGGGCGTGACCACTGCCATCATGCGCTCCTGCGACTCCGACATCAGGATTTCGCCCGGTGTCAGGGTGGGATCGCGCAACAGGACAGAGGTCAGCTCAACGGCCATCCCGCCGTCGCCGTTCGATGCCAACTCGGACGTGGCGCAGGAGATACCTGCCGCGCCAAGGTCTTGGATACCGTCCACGAGCGAGCCCTTGAACAGCTCGAGGCAGCACTCAATGAGGACCTTCTCGGCGAACGGATCGCCCACCTGCACGGCGGGACGCTTCGACGGTTTGGTGTCGTCGAAGGATTCGGAGGCCAGCACCGAGGCGCCGCCAATGCCGTCGCCACCGGTACGCGCACCGAACAGGACCACCTTGTTGCCCTTGCCCGAGGCATTGGCGAGGCGGATGTCTTCGTGCCGCATGACGCCCACGGCCAGCGCGTTCACCAGCGGATTGCCCTGGTACACGGAGTCGAACACCATTTCGCCGCCAATGTTGGGCAGGCCCAGCGAGTTGCCGTAGCCACCAATGCCAGCCACGGCGCCGTGCATGACGCGGGCGGTGTCCGGGTGGTCAATGGCGCCGAAACGCAGCGGATCCATCACGGCCACCGGGCGGGCGCCCATGGAGATGATGTCGCGGACAATGCCGCCAATGCCGGTTGCGGCCCCCTGGTAGGGCTCCACGAACGACGGCGAATTGTGCGATTCGATCTTGAAGGTCACGGCCCAGCCGTCCCCCAGGTTGGTCACGCCGGCGTTTTCGCCGATGCCCACCAACATGTCCTTCTTCATCTCCGGAGTCACCTTCTCGCCAAACTGGCGCAGGTGGTTCTTGGATGACTTGTAGGAGCAGTGCTCGCTCCACATGACCGAGTACATGGCCAGTTCCGCGCCGGTGGGGCGGCGGCCCAGGACCTTGACGATCTCGTCGAATTCGTTCTGCTTCAAGCCGAGCTCGGCCCAGGGCAGGTCGGTGTCCGGGGTCTTGGCAGCGTTCTCGACGGTGTCGATGTTGAACTTCTTGGTGGTTTCGGTGCTCACTTGTCGCCTCCCACAATCTTGGTCAAAACGGAGGTGAAGAAGCCCAAGCCGTCGGTTTCGGAGCCGTTGCCGTCCGCAGCCTCGGGACCGAATCCGGTTTCCACTGCGTGCTCCGGGTGTGGCATGAGGCCCACCACGTTGCCGGCGGCGTTGGAGATGCCGGCAATGTCGCGCCGGGAACCGTTCGGGTTGAAGCCCACGTAGCGGAACACCACGCGGCCCTCAGCTTCCAGGGCATCAAGGGTTGCTTCGTCGGCGATGTACTGGCCGTCCTGGTTCTTCAACGGCACAGTGATTTCCTGGCCGTCGGTGTAATCCAGGGTCCAGGCGGTGTTGCTGTTTTCGACGCGCAGCACCTGGTCGCGGCACAGGAACTTGAGGTGATCGTTCTTGATCATCGAGCCCGGCAGCAAGTGCGACTCGGTGAGGATCTGGAAGCCGTTGCAGATGCCCAACACGGGCAGCTTGGCGTCGCTGTTGGCGGCGTCGATGATCTTGGACATCAGCGGCGCGAACCGTGCGATGGCGCCGGCGCGGAGGTAATCACCGTAGGAGAATCCGCCGGGGATGACGACGGCGTCCACGTTGCCTAGGCTGGTGTCGGCGTGCCAGAGCGGCACCGCCGTGCCACCTGCCATCCGCACCGCACGGGCGGCGTCGCGGTCGTCAAGGGTGCCGGGGAAGGTGACGACGCCGATCCGGGCGCCCGCAAGGCGAGGCAGCGCCGCGACGGCGATCGCTTCGCCGATCAGGGGAAGTTCAGTCATCTCAGGCCTCGACGACCTCGACGTTGACAACGTCCTCGATCACCGGGTTGGAGAGGACCGTTTCGGCCGCCTCGCGTGCCTGGGCCAGGATCTCCTCGGTCACCTCACCGTCAACGGTGAGCTCGAAGCGCTTGCCCTGGCGGACCGCGCTGAAGCTGGTGAAGCCCAACCGGGGGAGGGCGCCAACGATGGCCTTCCCCTGCGGGTCAAGAATCTCGGGTTTGGGCATGACGTCAACAACGATCCGGGGCATCCGGCAACTCCTGTGCGTGAGCTTGGGTAAGGGCGCAGCGGAGTGGTGCCGTCTTACGCCGTACCAGGGGTGCCGGGGCACTTTGTGTGATCTTCGTGGACGGGCGCTCCGCGAGCTTGCTCCCCCATTCTACCGGGCGGGCGCCCGCGTAGGGCATTGTGCGCGTTCGAGTGACGGGGCTCATGCGGACGCGGCCGGGGCGAGCTCCCCGCAGCAAGGTCTGGAGTTGGCCGTAACGCCAAATTAGGATGGGGGAATGGCCGAAACCCCGAAGTCCCTGCTCCTGCCCGTGATGGCGTTGGCCGTGTTTGCCGGCCTGGGGCGGCTGGTCTTCCAGCGGGTCAAGGCTGACCGCTTTGCGCGGGACAACAACACTGCCGGGCCGGTGGATGAAGCCACCCGCCAACAGATCAGTGCGCGGGTCCGTACACCCAACTAAGCCGGATGGTGGGCGCACCAGACTAGGCCACTTTGCTGTGTAAACGCTGTGTTAATTCACGTGACAAGCTATGAATCATTCATTCAACCTATGTCATATTCAGCTCTCAGTCTGTAGTGTGAGGACGGTTGGCCCCGGTCTGCAAGCCAGAAGCTGCGCATCATCTGGGCCCTCGTCGTCTGCCCGGCACCGCCGGGTGCGTTCCTTAGGAAAGGTTCAGACCCCCAGTGAAATCAGCAGGTAAAAACTTCTTCAGCAGAGCCGGGGTGCGGAGGGCAGCGGCGCTTTCCATCGGCATCCCCCTACTCCTCACCTCCGTAGCCACCCTGCCGGCGGTGGCTGCCCCCGCAGCCGGCCAGGCTCCCGTGGTGCAACCCAAGACCGTGAATCCCGAGGACTATCAGGCCGGCAAGTACATCGTTGTGCTGACCGAGAAGCCGGCAGCCACGTACGACGGCGGCACTGACGGTCTCCAGGCCACCAAACCAGAGGCAGGCAAAAAGCTCGACGCCGATCGCCCCGAGGTGCAGCGGTACCAGGAACACCTGGAAACCAAGCAGCAGAAAGTGGCACAGGACGAAAGCGTCCAGATCAAGCGCACCTTCACCACCGCGATCAACGGCTTCTCCGCAGACCTCACCGCGGACCAGGCAGTCAACCTGGCCAAGGACCCCAAGGTCCTGATGGTGGCGCCGGACACGGAAAACGCCCCTGATTACTCCACCACCGATTTCCTCCAGCTCCCCGGCGCGAAGGGCATCTGGAAGTCCACGTTCGGCGGGGTCAAGAATGCCGGCAAGGGCGTTGTGGTGGGTGTGATCGACTCCGGTTACACGCCGTCCAGCCCGTTCTTTGCCGGCGACGAGGTCAAGCCACTCCGCGGCGAGGCCAAGGTTGGCGTCCCATACCGTGACACGGATGGCAACATCGCCATGCTGAAGTCCGATGGCGGCTTGTTCAAGGGCGTCTGCCAGAAGGGTGAGGAGTCCGGGGCTGCGTTCGATGGCAGCGCCTGCAACTCCAAGGTCCTTGGTGCCCGCTACTTCGCTGACGGCTTCAAGTCACAGGTTCCGCCGGAAGACCGCGCACCCGAGGAGCTCCTCTCTCCGGTTGACGTGGGCAGCCACGGCACCCACACGGCCAGCACCGCCGCCGGCAACTCCGATGTCCGCGCCAACCTGGGCAACCGCGACATGGGTGTCACAAGTGGCGTAGCCCCGGCCGCGAAACTTTCCATCTACAAGGTCTGCTGGGAAGACAATGATCCCGCTACCGGCGGCTGCTACAGCTCCGCGTCAGTAGCTGCCATCAACGCCGCCATCGAGGACGGTGTAGACGTGCTGAACTACTCGATCTCGGGCAGCACCTCCACCACCACCGACCCTGTCTCGCTGGCCTTCCTCTCCGCTACCTCGGCTGGCATCTTCGTGGCAGCATCAGCCGGTAACTCCGGCCCCACGGCAAGCACCGTCAACCACGGCGCCCCCTGGCTCACCACGGTGGCCGCAAGCTCCTGGTCCACCGAACTGCAGGGCACCGTCGAGTTCACTGACGGAACCAAGTTCCGCGGTGCGAGCCTGATGGCAAACAACGTTCCGGCCAGCCCCGTGGTGCTCGCCACCACCGCTGCCGCAGCAGGTGCCGCCAACCCGCAACTCTGCGGTCCCAACACCTTGGATCCGGCGAAGGTAGCCGGCAAGATCGTGGTCTGTGATCGTGGCGTGGTGGATCGCGTCGCCAAGAGTACCGAAGTCAAGCGGGCCGGTGGCGTCGGCATGATCCTGGTCAACGTCACCTCCTCCTCCGAGGATGTGGACCAGCACGCCGTTCCTACCGTGCACGTAAACCCGCCCGCAACCCAGCAGATCAAGGACAAGCTGGCGGCCAACCCCAACATCACGGCTGCCTTGGTCAACAAGGACACCACCGGGCTGCCGCAGGCACCCCAGCCACAGATTGCCGGCTTCTCCTCGCGAGGACCGCTGCTGGCTACCGGGTCTGATCTGCTCAAGCCCGACGTTGCCGCTCCCGGCGTAGCAGTGCTGGCCGGCGTCTCACCCATCGCCGAAGGCGGAGCACTCTTCGGCATGCTCTCCGGTACGTCCATGGCGTCCCCGCATGTTGCCGGGTTCGCCGCACTGGTCCTGGGCAAGAACCCCAACTGGTCACCGGCCACCATCAAGTCCGCCATGATGACCACTGCCACTCCGCTCAAGAACGAGGATGGCAGCACGAACACGGACGTCTTCGCCACCGGCGCGGGCCAGGTAGCGGTAGACAAGGTGCTTGATCCGGGCCTGGTCTACGATGCCAACGACATGGACTACCTGAACTTCGTTGAAGGGTCCGGGCTGGCTACGGGCATTCCGGGAGTGCGCAGCGTTGCTCCGCGGGACATGAACGTGGCCTCCTTTGGCCTCGGCGCCCTGACCGGCAAGACCGAAGTTACCCGCACGGTGACGGCGTTGACCCCGGGCCTGTACCGCGCCCAGGCCAACGTTCCAGGCCTGAAGGTCACCGTGACGCCGTCCATCCTGAACTTCAGCTCGGCTGGCGAGAAGCGGACCTTCAAGGTCAAGTTTGAAAACGCCTCAGCCGCTACCGGTAAGTTCGCGATGGGCTCGGTGGTCTGGCAGGGTGCCGGCAAGACTGTCGCCTCACCGGTGGCCGTCCGCCCGCAGTCGGTCGTAGCACCGGCAGACGCTGCCTTCAGCTCCATTGGTGGCACGGGCAAGGGCAAGATCCCTGTGGTATCCGGGACGGACGCACCCATCAGCATGACGGTGGACGGGCTGTCCAAGGCCGATTCGACCGCCGTCGAACTGGTTCCCGGTCAGCTGGCCTTGACCAACAACGCCAGCAACGCCATGAAGGAGGTCACGGTGCCCGCAGGGGCGCAGTTGGCCAAGCTGTCGGTGTTCTCTTCCGACCCGAACGCGGACTTTGACCTCCTGGTCTTCGGCCCTAATGGTGAGCAGTTCGCTTCCCAGACGGCCTCTGCCAGCGAGTCGGTGTCCTTGACCAACCCCAAGCCGGGCGTCTACACCATGTTCGCCAACCTGTATGGCAGCCCGAACAACCAGGCAACCAAAGCCTCACTGGATGCCGCAGTACTGGGCGCCAGTGTTGGTAACGCGACCGTGAGCCCCAACCCGCTCCGGCTGGCCAACGGCAAATCCGGTGAAGTGACGCTCCAGTGGAAGGGCCTGGAACCGGGCTCCTACATTGGCCGGGTGAACTACTCCGGCGGCGCCGATCCGACGTTTGTCTCGGTAGTGGTCACCCCGGCTGTTGCCGTGGCCGTGCCGGATGACGAGCAGACCGACCCCGGCAAGAAGGACAAGAAGGACAAGGTCAAGAAGGAAAAGAAGAAGCACGAAGTGCCTGAGGACGGCAGCAGCCCCAACCTCCAGCAGCAGTAGGTACCAGCAGCAAAGAACGGCAGTGGCCGGCGGATCTCAATCCTCCGGCCACTGCCGTTCTTTGCTTAAAGTGTGGCGGGAGCCTAGCTGTACTCGGCCAGGACGTTGGTTACATCGTAAAAGGGTGAAGACCTCTTAGGTTGGTGGTTACCACACACACCGAACGACTAAGAGGTCTTCAT
>NZ_UXAU01000041.1 GCF_900609065.1 Arthrobacter ulcerisalmonis
CACCCACCCAAACAACCCACCGCCGTCGCACACCACAAACCCAAAAGCGGCGTCACCCGCAACAACCCCGGGAGGGATGTCGAAACCGGCGCAACAACCCCGGGAAGGATGTCGAAACCGGCGCAACAACGCCGGGAGGGTTGGTGTGAACATGTCCACCATCACCTCTTGTTTTGGGCGGAGCGTGCCGTCCGCTAGCGTGGCTCCTTTAGAATTGATACAGATGTACGGACTTCGAAGCGCTTGATTTCGGGTTGCGTAGGAAAACAAAACACGGAACAGAGCGGCTGCAGTTGGCGCCAGCGGTCGGCTCACAACAGGAGGAATCCCCATGGCCGAGCACAACGGCGGTAACCGAGGCAACAACCGAGGACCGTTCAGGGGGAACAACTCCGGTGGTGAGTCGCGTGTATTCGGCGCGCGCGACAATGGCGGCAACGACCGTAAGCCCTACGGCGATCGGGACAACTCGAAGTCTTTTGGTGACCGTCCCCGTCGTGACGGTGACGCCGGCCCGCGCGGCTTTGGCGGTGCAGGCCGTGGCGCTGGTGCCGGAGGGTCAGACCGCGGCGAACGCAAGCCTTTCGGTGACCGGCAGGATCGTCCTGAGCGTCAGGGGCGCGATGATCGCGGCGGCCCGCGTGGCTTCGGTGGCGCAGGCTCCAATGACCGTGGTGAGCGTAAGCCCTACAGTGACAGGGATAACCCCCGCTCGTTCGGTGACCGCAAGCCCTTCGGCGATCGTCCGCGGCGCGACGGCGACAGTGGCCCCCGCGGTTTCGGTGGCTCGGGCCGAGGCGCTGGTGCCGGGGGATCAGACCGCGGCGAACGCAAGCCTTTCGGTGACCGGCAGGATCGTCCTGAGCGTCAGGGTCGCGATGATCGCGGCCCGCGTGGCTTCGGTGGCGCAGGCTCCAACGACCGTGGTGAGCGGAAGCCCTACGGTGACAGGGACAATTCCCGCTCCTTCGGTGACCGCAAGCCCTTCGGCGATCGTCCGCGTCGTGACGACGCTGGCCCCCGTGGCTTCGGTGGTGCAGGCCGTGGCGAAGGCGCATCAGACCGCGGCGACCGCAAGCCCTTCGGCGACCGTCAAGATCGTCCCGACCGCCAGGGTCGCGATGATCGCGGCCCGCGTGGCTTCGGCGGCGGCGCAGGCCGCGGTGCCGGTGGATCGGATCGTGGTGATCGGAAGCCTTACGGTGACCGGGAGAACTCCCGCTCGTTCGGTGATCGCAAACCTTTCGGTGACCGCCCAGACCGCGGCGACCGTCCCGACCGCGGCGATCGCCAAGACCGTTCCTACAGCCAAGATCGCCGTCAAGGAGATGACCGCAGGGACAGCGCACCGCGCAGCTTCGGTCATGACCGTGAAGAGCGTCCTGTCCGCGTGCCCAACGCTCGGGACCTCCGCAGCGCCAACCGCCCTGACCGGGAGCGTTCGCCCGAAATCGACGAGGATGTGACGGGCAAGGAACTTGACCGCCCCACACAGCACCAGATCAAAACACTGGAGCCCAAGAGCGCAGAGTGGGTGGCGCGCCACTTGGTGATGGCGGGTCGCCTGATCGATGACGAACCTGAGCTGTCATTTCAGCATGCCCTCGCGGCGAGCCGTCGTGGCGGCCGGTTGGCAGTGGTCCGCGAAGCCGTGGGCCTGACGGCTTACGCTGCCGGCCACTATGGTGAGGCGCTGCGTGAATTCCGTACCTACCGCCGCATCAGTGGCTCGAACGTGCACTTGCCTGTCATGGCGGACTGCGAACGCGGTCTTGGCCGTCCCGATCGTGCCCTTGACGTGGTTCGCTCGGAGGAAGCCAAGGATCTGGACGCTCCCGGCAAGGTGGAGTTGGCGATTGTCGCAGCTGGAGCCCGGACGGACCTCGGTCAGCTGGATGCGGCCGTGGCCGAGTTGGAGATCACCCAGCTGGACCTGCACCGAGCCTTCTCCTACAGCCCGCGCCTCTTCCGCGCCTACGCCAACGCGCTCGAAGCCGTTGGCCGGACGGACGATGCCAGCACCTGGAGCAAGCAGGCCGTGGTCGCCGAGAACGCCCTGGGCCAGGGTGTTGATGAGGAACCTGACATTATCGACCTCGGTTGGGACGAGGAAGAGGAAGCACGCGAGGAGGCCGAGCGCCGTCGTACCTTGGCGGATGCCGCCAGCGCAGCCCAGAACGCTACCAGCGCAAAGGTTGACGACGCTGCTGCTGGCACGGACAAGGATGCAGCGAACGACGACGGCGATCCCCAGGACGCGGCCATCGAGGACGCAGAATCGGACTACTTCGAGTCCGACGACGCCGAATCGGACGAGGACTCTGCCGAGTCCGAAGAGGGCGTAGAAGCTCCCGAAGCCAACAGCCACGACGATCGCCGGGAAGACTGACCCGTATGCCGGAAGCGACCCTGATCTCGCACTTCGATGCGCTGTTGGCTGACCTGGATGGCGTGGTCTATGCAGGGCCCCACGCCATCCCGGGCGCCATCGATTCGCTGCAGCAGTTGGCCGGGCTCGGAGTGGGCCTGGGCTACGTGACCAACAACGCATCCAGGTCTCCTGCCCAGGTCGCCGCCCACCTGCGGGAATTGGGTGCGCCGGCTGAGGACAACCAGGTGGTCAGTTCGTCGCAGGCAGCGGCGGATCTGCTCGCGGCCAGGTTGCCCGCGGGATCCAACGTTTTGGTGACGGGCAGTCCCGCGTTGGCCCATGAGTTGGAGCTCGTGGGGCTGGTGCCCGTGCGCAGCCAGGCCGATGATCCCGTGGCGGTAGTCCAGGGGTTCAGCCCGGATCTGGGCTGGAAAGACCTCGCCGAGGCCACGTATGTGGTGCGAGCGGGGGCGTTGTGGGTTGCCACGAATACTGACATGTCCATCCCGCAGGAACGCGGCATCGCCCCCGGCAACGGCACCCTGGTGTCAGCCGTCGCCGCAGCCACCGGGCAGCAGCCGCTCGTGGCGGGCAAGCCTGAGGCGCCGCTGTTCCACTCTGCCGCCAAGCGTCTGTCCGCGCAGCGTCCGCTGGTGGTGGGGGATCGGCTGGACACCGATATCCTGGGCGGCAACAACGCCGGATTCGCCACGGCCGCGGTCCTGACCGGCGTCGACACCACCCTCAGCATCCTGGCGGCCCGGACTGCGGAGCGCCCGCAGTACATCATCGGCAGTCTGCCGGAACTGTTCGAGCCCTATCCAGAGGTAACGCACGACGACGGCACGTACTCCTGCGGTACGGCGACGGCGCGCGTGGCTGGCAGCGCCGTGGGCATCATCGGCCGCGAGGACAGCCTGGACTCGTGGCGGGCAGCGTGCGCTGCGTGGTGGGCGGCCACTCCGGACGCCGCGACTGCCCAAGCGCCCCAGTTGACCTGGCTCAATCACTAGACTGGTTGGATGACCGAGCTGAGCGCACCCGAACCTCATGACGCGGCCCAGCAACCACTGGGCTGGCCGGTACCAGCCAGCCCGGTGGCTGATTCCGCCGTAGCTGCGGCGTTGGCGGCCCTTGCGGAGATCCCGGCGCAGCCCGTTGCACAGCAGCAGGAAACGTACGCGGTGCTCCACGATGAACTGTTGGCCGCCCTCAACGCTGAACCAGCAAGCGTCCAACCAGCCAACTTCCCACACCCGTCGGCCGCAAAGCTCACGAAAACTGCCCACGAAGGGACCATCTGATGCCGGTTCGCCTCGACCAGGCGTTGGTGGCCCGTGGCTTGGCCCGTTCGCGGACCCATGCGGCAAGCCTGATCGCCGAAGGCAAGGTTAGTTCGGCGGGTCAGGTTCTGGCCAAGGCGTCCCTTCAAATACCCGAGGACCGGGAACTCGCTGTTGAACGCGATGACCAGGACATCTATGTGAGCCGTGCCGGGCACAAGCTGGCGGGCGCGTTGGACGCCTTCCCGGACATCGTGGTGACCGGCAGGCGGTGCCTTGATGCTGGCGCATCGACCGGCGGATTCACTGACGTGCTGCTCAGGCGGGGCGCCGCGCACGTGGTGGCGGTCGACGTCGGGCATGACCAGCTGGTGCCCAGCATCCGTACCGATCCACGCGTGGAAGTTCATGAGGGCATGAACGTCAGGTACATGACGGCGGCGGATATTGGCGGCACCGCGGCGCTGACGGTGGCAGACCTGTCGTTCATCTCGCTGACCTTGGTGGCAGTGCCTTTGGCCCTGGCAACTGAGCCGGGCGGGGACCTGGTGCTCATGGTGAAGCCACAGTTTGAGATCGGCAAGGACCGGCTGGGCAAGAACGGCGTGGTCACTTCGGAACGGGAACGCCGGATGGCAGTGGCGAAAGTTGCTGCCGCCGCCGTCGACGCCGGGACTGAGCTTCGCGATCTGGCGGCCAGTCCGCTGCCCGGCCAGGACGGAAACGTCGAATACTTCCTGTGGATAACGCGCAGGATGACCTTGGACCTGCCTAAGATCGAAGAGCGGGAAGCAGCTGTTGCTGCCTTGCTCGGGCGTATCTGGCCGAATCACTAGAGAGCGGAACCTGATGAGCAGGCGTGTCCTTGTCCTTGCCCACACCGGCCGCGAGGAATCCTTGAAGGCTGCCTGGGAAGCGTGTGCCCTGTTGCACGGCTCCGGCATGATTCCGGTCATGCAGGATTCCGAGCAAGCTGACATGGAGCGGTTCTTCGGACATTTGGCCCAGCCGGTCGAGATCCTCAACGACCATGTTGAACTGCAAGATGTTGAACTGGTCATGGTGCTGGGCGGCGACGGCACCATCCTGCGGGCGGCCGAGCTGGTCCGCGAGGTGGACGTACCCTTGTTGGGCGTGAACCTAGGCCACGTTGGCTTCCTGGCCGAGAGCGAGCGGGCCGATCTTGCCCTGACCGTGGAGTGGATCGCCAGCCGCGATTACACGGTCGAGGAGCGGATGACCATTGACATCCAGGTGTGGGTCCGCGGCCAACGGATTTGGCACACGTGGGCTTTGAACGAGGCCGCAATCGAGAAAGCGGACCGGGAGCGCATGCTCGAAGTGGTGACGGAAGTGGACGAACGCCCGCTCACGTCCTTTGGTTGCGACGGCATTGTGGTGGCCACGCCCACCGGGTCCACCGCCTACGCTTTTTCTGCCGGCGGACCCGTGGTGTGGCCGGAGGTGGAGGCCCTGGTGATCGTGCCGATCAGCGCGCACGCGCTCTTCGCCAAGCCGTTGGTGGTCTCGCCGAGATCCCGGCTGGCAGTGGAAATCCTCACCCGAACGGATGCCCAAGGCGTCCTGTGGTGCGACGGCAGGCGATCCGTTGACCTGCCACCGGGCGCGCGGGTGGAAGTCACCAAGTCCACCACCCCTGTACGCCTCGCCAGGACCCATCAGACACCGTTTTCCGCCCGTCTGGTCCGGAAATTCGAACTCCCCATCCACGGTTGGCGCGGCCCCGCGCCCAAGACCAGCCAGGTCACCACCGGGCCCGTCCCGATTGTCCGCACCCTACGCACCTTGCCGCCGCTGCAGGCCCCGGAAGGGGTAACCGGGGCGGCGCCCGACGCTTTCCCCACCGATCCGCCAACTGCGAAGTGAAGCCATGCTTGAAGAACTGAGAATCCGCGATCTGGGCGTCATCACCGACGCCACGCTGCCGCTGGGCCCAGGGCTGAGCGTCGTCACCGGCGAAACAGGCGCCGGCAAAACCATGGTGGTCACCGCCGTCGGGCTGCTGCTGGGTGCCCGCTCCGACGCAGGAGCTGTCCGCAGCGGGGCCAAGAGTGCCACCGCGGAGGCCGTGCTGAGGCTCCCCAGCGGGCATCCCGCCGTCGTCCGGGCCGTGGACGCCGGCGCGGTCATTGAGGAGTACGACGGCGGCGCGGAGTTGATCCTCGCCCGTCGACTGGGTGCTGACGGCCGCAGCCGTGCCTTCTTGGGCGGCCGGGCCGCCCCCGTGGGAGTCCTGGCCGAAATTGGTGAGCAACTGGTGGTGGTCCATGGCCAGTCAGACCAGATTCGACTGAAGGGCGCAGCTGCCCAACGCGGTGCGCTCGACAAGTTTGCCGGGTCGGGCCTGGCGACGTCGATGGCTGCCTATCAGGAGCTCTACGCCCATTGGCGCGCCAGCCAGGCAGAACTGGATGAGCTGCAGAGCGCGGCGCGTGACCGGTTGCGTGAGGCCGAGTCCTTGGCTGTAGCCCTCGCCGAGATTGATGAGATTGAGCCACAGCCGGGCGAGGACGAGGCCCTCAAAGCCGAAGCCGTGAAGTTGGCCAACGTTGAGGAGTTACGGATCGCGGCGACCACCGCCCAGCAGGCACTCATCGCGGAGGATTTCGGTGACTCCGGGGATGCCACCACCATGGTGGATGCTGCCAAACGCACCCTCGAGCATGTGGCGGAGCATGACGCGGAACTCGGCCAGGCTGCCGCCCGGCTCGCCGAGGTGGGCTTTCTGCTCAATGACATTGCCACGGATTTGGCCAGCTACCAGGCGGGCCTGGATTCCGAAGGGCCTGAGCGGCTGGCCGAAATCGAGGAGCGACGGGCCGCGTTAGCCAAACTGGTCCGCAAGTACGCCCCCACCATCGACGAAGTCCTCGAGTGGGCAGAGCGTTCGCGCATCCGGTACGACGAGCTGCAGGACGATTCCACCCGGATCGAGGCCCTCGCCGCTGATGTGGTGCGGGCCGAGGCGGACCTGCGCAAGCAAGCCGCCGGCGTGACCAAAATTCGCACCAAGGCGGCCAAGGACCTGTCTGCACGTGTCAGCGCCGAACTGACGGCCCTGGCCATGGCGGACGCCACGCTGGTGATCACCATGGAACCTGCCGGCGCGCTGGGACCCCACGGCGCAGACGAGATCGCCTTCCTGTTGCAGCCGCACTCCGGGGCACCAGCCCGTCCGCTGGGCAAGGGCGCGTCCGGTGGTGAATTGTCCCGGGTGATGCTGGCCATCGAGGTGGTCCTCGCCGCCGTGGACCCTGTGCCCACGTTTGTTTTCGATGAAGTGGACGCTGGCGTGGGTGGCCGGGCCGCCGTCGAAATTGGCCGCCGGTTGGCCATGCTGGCCCGCCATGTCCAGGTTCTGGTGGTGACCCACCTCCCGCAGGTGGCCGCCTTCGCAGACCAGCACATCACGGTGACCAAAACGTCCGTCAGGGGCGCCGACGGCGGCACTGCCACCGGGTTCACTTCCAGCGACGTCCGCCTCCTCAGCGATGCCGAGCGGGTCCGTGAGCTTGCTCGCATGCTGGCCGGACAGGAGGACTCGGAATCGGCGCGGGCCCATGCTCAGGAATTGCTGGATGACGCCAAGTTGCTGCCGCAACGGGCCTGAGCCGCGTCAACCCCTTGATCAAGACGCTCCCTGAGACGCACACTTGATCATTTGGGGCAGCAGGTGTGGTGGAGACCAAAGATGTGGCGACCGGTGGAAGGCTCAAATGATGATAGGCTCGAATTCCGTGGTGCAGCGATCAAATTCCCGTGTAAATTCCCGGTTTCCGGGTTCATCCAAGACGACCAAACACATCTTCGTAACCGGTGGTGTGGCGTCCTCGCTCGGTAAGGGACTCACGGCTTCCAGCCTTGGTCACCTCCTGCGGGCCCGCGGTTTGTCTGTAACAATGCAGAAGCTCGATCCCTATCTGAATGTGGATCCGGGCACCATGAACCCGTTCCAGCACGGCGAGGTCTTCGTCACGGACGATGGCGCTGAGACTGACCTGGACATCGGGCACTACGAGCGCTTCCTCGACGAAAACCTCGAGGGTTCCGCCAACGTCACCACCGGTCAGGTGTACTCCACCGTGATCGCCAAGGAACGTCGTGGCGAGTACCTCGGTGACACCGTCCAGGTCATCCCGCACATCACGGACGAGATCAAGCGCCGGATGCGGCTGCCCGCCGAAGGCAAGAACGCACCGGACGTCATCATCACCGAAATCGGCGGCACGGTGGGCGACATCGAGTCGCAGCCGTTCCTCGAATCGGCCCGCCAGGTGCGCCAGGACGTAGGCCGCGGCAACGTGTTCTTCGTCCACGTCTCGCTAGTTCCGTACATCGGACCGTCGCAGGAACTGAAGACCAAACCCACGCAGCACTCCGTGGCAGCATTGCGGTCCATCGGCATCCAGCCCGAAGCGATCGTCATCCGCTCCGACCGCGAAATCCCCGAAGCCATGAGCGCCAAAATTGGCCGCATGTGCGACGTGGACCTCGAAGCCGTCATCGGCTGCCCGGACGCGCCCAGCATCTACGACATTCCCAAGACCCTGCACCGGCAAGGCTTGGATTCGTACATTGTGCGAGCCTTGAACCTGCCGTTCAAGGACGTCGACTGGACCAGCTGGGACAAGCTCCTCGAAGCTGTGCACAACCCCCGGCACGAGGTCGAAATTGCCTTGGTGGGCAAGTACATCGACCTGCCGGACGCCTACCTCTCCGTCACCGAGGCACTGCGTGCCGGTGGCTTCGCCAACGAAACCAAGGTCAAGATCCGCTGGGTCCCCTCGGACGAATGCGAAACCCACGAAGGCGCTGTCAAGGCGCTCGACGGTGTCGACGCCATCTGCGTGCCGGGCGGCTTCGGTATCCGTGGCCTCGAAGGGAAGCTCGGGGCGCTGAAATTTGCCCGCGAAACCAAGCTCCCGGTCCTTGGCCTGTGCCTTGGCCTGCAGTGCATGGTCATCGAGTACGCACGCAACGTGGTGGGGCTGGAGGGTGCGTCCTCCAGCGAGTTCGAACCGGACTCCAAGTACCCCGTGATCGCCACCATGGAAGAGCAGCTTGAGTTTGTTGAAGGCGCCGGCGACCTCGGTGGAACCATGCGCCTGGGCCTCTATGAGGCAAAGCTGGACGCCGGGTCCGTCATTGCCACTACGTACGGAGCCACCACCGTCAGCGAACGCCACCGGCACCGCTACGAGGTCAACAACAAGTACCGTGACCAGATCGCTGCCAAGGGCTTGGTCTTCTCCGGCACGTCCCCTGACGGCAAGCTGGTGGAGTACGTGGAGCTGCCCGCTGACGTTCACCCGTACTACGTGGCCACGCAGGCGCACCCGGAACTGAGCTCACGACCCACCCGGCCGCACCCGCTGTTCGCCGGCCTGGTCAAGGCTGCGCTGGCGCACCAGAACGGTGCTTCCGAAGAGCTGCCCGAGTCGTTGACTGCTGACGCCGCTGAGCCCGGCGCCGTCGCGGCGAAGTAACAACCCAACAGAAAAGAGACGGCGCGATGCCCGGTACACCCGAAACCACCCCTGCCAATCGGGAAGTTTCGGATGCACCGAGTCCGCGCCGTCTTTTGTCTTCCGAGAAGGTTTACGCGGGCCGGATCTGGGACGTCGTCAGTGACACGTTCAGCCTGCAGGACGGCGGGGAACCACTCACTCGCGACTTCATCGACCACCCAGGTGCCGTAGCCGTCCTGCCGATGAACGCAGCAGGGGAGATCTTGCTGCTCCGCCAATACCGGCATCCGGTGGGCATGGACCTCTGGGAGATTCCAGCCGGCCTCCTGGACATTGAGGGCGAGGATTTCGTGGTGGGCGCGGCCCGGGAGCTTGCCGAGGAAGCGGACATTGCGGCTGGCACCTGGAACGTGTTGGCCGATTTCTTCAACTCCCCAGGCTCCTCCAGCGAAGCGATCCGCATCTACCTGGCCCGGGACATCACCGAGATCCCGCACCAGGATCGGCACCAGCGGACTGATGAAGAAGCTGAGATCGAGTTTCATTGGATCAGCCTCGACGACGCCGTCTCTGCCGTCTTGGCGGGTCGACTGCACAACCCGTCTGCCGTCGTCGGGATCCTGGCTGCAGCGGCCGCCCGGGCCGGGGACTACGCAGCCCTACGCCCAGCGGATGCGCCCTGGCCGGCCCACCCCAGCCAGCGCTGATGAGCGCTGCGCCGCCGCCCACTGCTGTTGACCGCGGCATCACCGACTACCTCCAGCACATGGGGGTGGAGCGTGGGCTGGCCGCCAACACGCTCGCGGCATACCGGCGAGACCTGACGCGGTACGCGCACTACCTGCAGGCCGACGGCACCCGGGCACCCGGCGACATCACCCGTCAGCACGTCACAGGCTTTGTCCGGGCGCTCTCGGAAGGGTCGGACGGCGGCTCCGTCCTCGCCGTCCGTTCGGCAGCCCGGACGGTGGTGGCCGTCCGCGGCCTGCACAAGTTCTGGGCGCTTGAAGGCTACACGGTGGCAGACCCCGCCAGTGAAGTCCATCCGCCCATGCCCGGCAAACGCCTCCCCAAAGCCATCAGCGTGGCAGAGGTGACACGTATCTTGGAGGCGGCCGGAACGGACACGGCCGCTGGACTCCGTGACCGGGCGTTGCTCGAATTCCTATATTCCACCGGCGCCCGGATCAGCGAGGCCATGGACTTGGATGTTGATGACATCTCGCTGGCCAGTGATGATGACGGCCCCGCAATTGTTCGGCTCTTCGGCAAGGGTTCCAAGGAGCGGCTGGTGCCGCTGGGGTCCTATGGTGCCAGGGCCTTGGACGCCTACCTGGTCCGGGGCAGGCCGTTGTTGGCAGCCAAGGGAAAGGGCACCCCGGCGCTTTTCTTGAACGCCCGCGGCGGCCGGATCAGCAGGCAGAGCGCTTGGACCATCATCAAAACGGCAGCGGAAAAAGCCAACATCACCCGGGCCGTTTCGCCACACACACTTCGGCACTCCTTCGCCACCCACCTGCTGGAGGGCGGGGCGGATGTCCGTGTGGTCCAGGAACTCCTGGGACATGCATCCGTCACCACCACCCAGGTGTACACGCTGGTCACCGCAGACACCCTGCGCGAAATCTACGCTGCGGCGCACCCGAGGGCATTGGGCTGACCGGGTTGCCAGACTGGCCCGGTTTTGGAGGGCTGGTGGTGGAGCTGCTGTGCTCCGGCGTACCGGGTGGGCTGAAAACTGGGCTGGTGTGGCAGCAGCCCGAGCCGGGACCTTAGACTGGTGTGGCAGCGGCCCAGGCGGGGGACTAAAGCACGGCGTCCAGGGTCAGCTCCACGGCGCTCAGAAACAACGCCAGCACCGACGAACCCATGGCCGCCACCAGCATCAGGCCGGGGTGTGCCAACCCGATCACCACCCGTCGAAGCCTCGGCTGACCACGGAGGAATGATGCCGGCACCCGGGTGCGGGCAGGGGACTGGGTCCAGCCGCGCAGCCTGCGCAGGAACCAGGCGCAGCGGGCTACGAACGCCAGCCAGAGGACCGAAACCACCAGCGGAACGAGGGCCGCCATCAGGTTCAGGCCCAGGGCAGTCACCTCCCGTTCCGAATCGCCGGCCAGCGCCTGGATGGTGGTGGAAATCGACGCGCTGAGAACCACTGAAATTGACCACACCAGGAACGCCGCCACCAAGGCGAGGAACCGGACAAAGAACAGGCTCAGCACCGATTCCCGGACCGGTTTGACCTCGTGTCGTGGCGTCACGTGCAACACGGCCAAGGTGCAGACCATAGTGGGTAGGGCGGCCATGCCCACCAGCAGGTACCAAGTCCAGCCGGAGATATCCACGAATTCATCGAGGATGATCAACGCGGTCCACAGTCCGGACCACGCCCAGCCCCAGTACAGCGGGTTGCGGACCAGCCAGTCCGGCAATCGGGCATCGAGCGCAGAACCGCGGGTGGGCCTGCGCCCCGGGGCGATATCCTCAGTCACCCCTAGAGCTTCGCATAGGCTGGGCGGCATGACTGCCGACCCCGTGACTTTGTGCTTCTTCCTCCGTGACAGCGGTCCCGGCCAGGAAGTCCTCTTGGGCCACAAACGCACCGGTTTTGGCCGTGGCAAGGTAGTGGGGGTGGGCGGTCACGTCGAACCCGGCGAGACGGTGCTGGCCGCCACCTGCCGGGAAGTCCTGGAAGAGGTCAACGTCACCGTTGCGCCGGAAGACCTGCTTCCAGCTGGGACCGTCGATTTCGTCTTCCCCGCCAGGCCGGAATGGAACATGTTCTGCACCGTCTTCCTGACCCGGCGCTGGCTGGGGGAGCCTTCCGAAAGTGACGAGATCACCCCGGCTTGGCACCCCGCCGACCAGTTACCCACGGCCCTGATGTGGGCTGACGCCGAGCACTGGCTGCCGGCGTTGTTGTCCGGGCGGCGCACGGACGTGACAGTAGTCCTGGCAGCGGACAACGAAAATGTGGCCAGCGTCAGGTATGCCGACTGGCCCGCGGACGTCCCGTCGTCGTCGTTTCCCAACGCGGCGGTGCGCGGCGGGGAATAACGACGCCGGCACCCGGCAGTGATGTCAGGCCCGGTACCAGCGGTATTCGTTTTCCGGCCGGCCGGGGGTGCCAAACCGCGCCATCCGGGACACCGTACCCGCATCTGCCAGGTACTCGAGGTAGCGCCGTGCAGTGACCCGGGACATGCCCAGGGCGTCCATGACCTCGGTGGCCGAAACCGCTGCAGTCTGTGCGCGCAGGAAATCTTGGACCGACCCCAAGGTGGAGGTCGATAGTCCCTTGGGAAGCTGAAGTTCAGACGGTGCGCGGAGGCTGGCGAACGCCTGGTCCACCTCGCTCTGCGAGGCGCTGGAGCGGCCTGCCCCGGTTCCTGAGCCGGCCAGTTGTGCCCTGAACTGCTGGTAGCTGGCCAACTTGTCCGCAAACGCGGCATACGTGAAGGGCTTGATGAGGTACTGGACCACGCCGATCGCCACGGCCGCCCGGACGGTGGCGAGTTCCCGGACCGCTGTGATGGCGATAATGTCTGCCAGGATGCCCGCCGAACGCATCCGCCGGGCAATGTCCAGGCCGTGCAGGTCCGGCAGGTTCATGTCGAGCAGGACAAGTTCCACTGGAGTCCCGGCTGCAGCAAATTCGCCCAAGAGCCGCAGCGCCGACTGGCCATCCGGTGCCGTCCCGGCCAGCTCGAACCCTGGTACCCGGCCCACGTAGGTGGCGTGTGCTGCGGCGGCGATCGCCTCGTCCTCAACGACGAGGACGCGGATGGCACTCATGGTTCCCTTTCGGCTGGGGCAGTCTCTGGTGGGGTAGCTGGTTCATGGCCCGGGACGGTAGCAGGCAGGAAAACCTCAAACTTGGCGCCGCGCCTGCCGTTGATGGCCAGCGTACCGCCCAGTCGTTGCACGGCCTGCCGTACCAGGGCCAGCCCAATGCCGCGACCGCCCGGCCCCGACTGCTTGGTGCTGTAGCCGTGCCGGAAAATGTTCGCAGCCGCTGCCGGTGAAATTTCCGGCCCAGAATCGTGGACGGTGACGTCCAGTCCCTCCTCGTCGGATTCGACCGTGAGCCTGACCCGCCGCGGCGGGGGGCCTTCGGTTGCCGCGTCGATGGCGTTGTCCAGCAGGTTTCCCAGGATGGTGACCAGGTCCTGGACCGGCACCCCCGCCACGCTCCCGGACCCAAGGGCTGACACATCCAGCTGCACGCCGTGCTCGTGCGCTTCGGCGACTTTCCCCATCACCAGGGCGCCCAGCACGGGTTCGTCCACGGAGCTGATCATGTCGTCCGTAAGCCGTTGACTCAGGGCCAGATCGTTGGTGGCGAAGTCCAGGGCTTCCTGCATGCGGCCCAGTTCCAGGAGCGACACCATGGTGTGCAGCCTGTTGGCGTGCTCGTGCGTCTGTGCCCGGAGGGCCCCAGACAAGGTTCGCATGGTCTCCAGTTCGTTGCCCAGCGCTTCAATCTCAGTCCTGTCCCGCAGCGTCGCCACGGTGCCATAAAGTGCAGTCCTGCCACGGCCAGCAGGGACGTCCGGCCCCTTGGCCGGGCCCTGGTTGACCACCAGGATCCGCGATCCGGTCAGGACAATCTCATCCTTCGTGGCGCGGCCGGAGATGAAGAGCTCCCGAAGCCCCTCGTCGAGGGGCAGCTCAGCCAACGACGGCGGCCTGGTGGGGTCCAGGGGGCTGCCTGCCAGGCCCAGGAGTTCCGCGGCCTGGTCGTTGTACATCACCACGTTGCCCTTGGTGTCGATCAGGATCAGCCCCTCACGGACTGAGTGCAGCACCGATTCGTAGTAGGCAAAGAGCTGGGAGAGCTGCTCCGGCCCCCACCCGCGGGTAACGCGGCGAAGATACCTTCCCAGCAGCCATGCCGCCAAGGACCCGCCCACCAGCAACGCCAACCCAATAGCCAGCAACGCCGGCAGTCGCGCAGCCAACGCCACATCGACGGTCCGGACCGTCACCCCCACCGCCACCAGGGCACGGACTGTGCCGCCGCCGTCGAGCACGGGAACAATGGTGCGCACCGACGGCCCCAACGTCCCGGCAGTGACCTCAGTGAACGCCTGACCCTGCAGGGCAGCATCAATGGAACCAATGTAGGGCTTGCCCAGCTCCTCGGTCCGCGGATGCGTCCAGCGGGTCCGGTCCGGCGCCATGATGGTGATGAAATCCACGTCGGCGCCCGCCATGACATCCAGCGCGTATGGCTGCAGCACGGCACTGGGATCAGGCGACCCGGCCGCTTGGAGGACCAGCGGGTTGGCGGCAATCGACGCGGCAATGCCTGCCATCCGCAGCCCCGCCTCGTCATAGGTCCGGTCCCGCGCGTCGGTAAAGGTGGCAGTTCCCACGACGGCGATGAATGCCACCACGATCAGCAGGTTCGCCACAAAAAGCCGGCGGGCAATACTCCAACGCTGGATCATCACTGCCTTCCACGACCAATATGAACGCAACGGTGACCTGGATCACGGCGTGCCCAATGATGGACATCACACCGCAAGGACGCATCGGGATCCAGAACACGAGCCGTAGCGTCTTCCAGATTATCCATAAGGAGACACATCATGGCCTCTCAACGAGGAGAGTCGCTCGGCACCCTTAAGAAGAAGCGCAAGGGCATCGACAAATCGCACTATCTCTACATCGCCGTCATCGCCGCCGTGATCCTCGGCGCCGTGGTTGGCCTGATGTTCCCCGAGGTTGGCAAGTCCCTCAAGCCTTTGGGTGACGGCTTCATCAAACTCATCAAGATGATGATCGGCCCCGTGATCTTCTGCACCATCGTCCTGGGCATTGGCTCGATCGCCAAAGCCGCGACGGTGGGCAAGGTCGGCGGCCTGGCCCTTGGTTACTTCGTCCTGATGTCCACCTTCGCCCTGGCCATCGGCCTGGTGGTCGGCAACCTGATCCACCCCGGCGAAGGCCTCAAGCTCACCCCCTACGATCCCACCAAGCCGGCCGCCACAGACCCCACGGTAGCCTTCCTGCTGGGCATCATCCCCGGTGATATCCCAGTCCTCCCGACGCTTCTCGCCGCCATCCTGGTGGGCTTCGCACTGCAGAAGATGGGCCCGCAGGGCGCTCCGATCCTGAAGGCGATCGGCCACGGCCAGACCCTCGTGTTCCGCATCTTGATCATGATCATGTGGCTTGCCCCGATCGGCGCTTTCGGTGCCATCGCCGCCGTGGTTGGCGCCACCGGCTTCCAGGCAATCGTGAGCATGTTCACCCTGATGCTTGCCTTCTACATCACCTGCGCCCTGTTCATCGTCATCATCCTCGGCGGCCTGCTCAAACTGGTCACTGGCTTCAACATTTTCAAGTTGATGAAGTACCTGGGCCGCGAATACCTGCTCATCTTCTCCACCTCATCCTCCGAAGCAGCACTGCCCCGCCTGATCGCCAAGATGGAGCACCTGGGTGTCTCCAAGCCCGTGGTAGGCGTCACGGTCCCCACCGGCTACTCCTTCAACCTTGACGGCACTGCGATCTACCTGACCATGGCATCGCTGTTCGTCGCCAACGCCATGGGCACCCCGCTGGACCTCGGCGCCCAGGTATCGCTGCTGGTCTTCATGATCATCGCCTCCAAGGGTGCGGCAGGCGTCACCGGCGCCGGCCTGGCCACCCTGGCAGCCGGCCTGCAGGCCCACAAGCCTGAACTGCTCGGCGGCGTGGGCATGATCGTCGGGATCGACCGGTTCATGTCCGAGGCCCGCGCCCTGACCAACTTCACCGGCAACGCAGTGGCCACCGTCCTGGTGGGCACCTGGGTCAAGGAGATCGACAATGCCCAAGTCAACCGGGTGCTGTCCGGTGAAGAACCGTTCGACGAGCAGACCATGATCGCCGGCCACGGCGAGGTTACCGACGAGCCAACAGCCGACCAGAAGCCCGTTCCCGTCAACGCCTAGCAGCAACCACCGCACAGCGTCTGGCAACCGACACCGCCCCCGCAGCACCACGCTGCGGGGGCGGTGTTGTTTGGCGTGAGCAGGGGGAGTGGGGGCAACCTTCGACCTCAACTAGAGGGTCAAGGCTCAACATTCGCAGAAAGTCAAGTTGACCGGAAAGCCGTGCTCGCGGCTGTAACCTTGGTGAGAAGAAGGCATGCTTCCGGCCGTCCGGGAGCCTGCAATCACCGTCATCGAAAGTGTGGATAGATACGTGAGCAGCGATCAGGGTTCGGCAACTCTGGAGGGCACGGACCTCGATCTTGAGGACAAGGTCATGGGCCCCACCGGGCGTCCCTACCGCGAATTCCCGGAACCCGCACCGCTGTCTTCCCACGGGCCCGCCCGCGTGATTGCCATGGTTAACCAGAAGGGTGGCGTGGGGAAGACCACCTCCACCATCAACCTGGCAGCAGCGCTCGCCGAGTTTGGCCGCAAGGTCTTGCTGGTGGACTTCGATCCCCAAGGTGCCCTGTCTGCAGGCCTCGGTGTCAACCCGCACGAGCTGGATCTCACGGTCTACAACGTCCTGATGGATCGCAAGGTGGACATCCGCGATGCCATCCACCACACCGGCGTCGAAAACGTCGACCTGCTGCCCGCCAACATCGACCTGTCCGCCGCCGAGGTGCAACTGGTCAATGAGGTGGCGCGCGAGCAGGTGCTCGACCGGGCGCTGAAGAAGGTGGAAGACGATTACGACGTCGTCTTGATCGACTGCCAGCCGTCGCTGGGTCTGTTGACGGTCAACGCCCTCACGGCAGCGCACGGCGTCATCATCCCGCTGATCTGTGAATTCTTTGCGCTCCGCGCGGTTGCCCTGTTGGTAGAAACCATCGACAAGGTCCAGGACCGGCTCAACCCCAGGCTGCAGGTGGACGGCGTCCTGGCCACCATGTACGACGCCCGGACCCTGCACAGCCGCGAGGTCATCACCCGCCTGGTCGAGGCTTTCGGGGACAAGGTCTTCGAGACCGTCATCAAGCGGTCCATCAAGTTCGCCGACGCCACCGTGGCTGCAGAACCCATCACCAGCTACGCCGGGAACCATATTGGTGCCGATGCCTACCGTCGCCTGGCCAAGGAACTGATCTCCCGTGGCGGCGCTCCCTAGCCACACCGTGGTCGACACCAAGCCCGCCTTCGAGGTTCGGCTCGCCAACTTCACCGGCCCTTTTGACGTGTTGCTGGGGCTGATCGCCAAGCACCAGATGGATATCACGGACGTGGCTATCGCCACCGTTACCGATGAGTTCATCAAGTACATCCGCAACCTGCAGGAGCAGGGAAACAACTGGGATCTGGACGAGGCCAGTGAGTTCCTGGTCATTGCGGCCACCCTGCTGGATCTCAAAGCTGCCCGACTCCTGCCCGCCGGAGCGGTTGATGATGAAGAAGACATTGCCCTCCTGGAAGCCCGTGACTTGCTGTTCGCGCGGCTCCTGCAATACCGAGCCTTCAAGCAGGTGGCGGCATTGATGTCCGTGACGCTGGAGCACGAAAGCCAGCGGTTCCCGCGCCAAGTGGCCCTGGAAGACCACTTTGCGGCCATGCTGCCGGAACTGGTGTGGAAGCACACGCCCGAGCAGTTCGCTGCCCTGGCCGCTGCTGCGCTGCAACCGAAAACCCCGCAGCCCAACGAGGTTGGCCTGGCGCACTTGCATGGCCACAGCAGCAACGTCAGCGTCAAGGAAGAAGCGGAATTGGTGGGCCGCCGGCTCCAGCGCCAGTCACCATTGACGTTCCGGGCATTGATCGCGGATGCCAGCTCACCGCTGGTGGTGGTGGCCCGTTTCCTTGCCCTCCTTGAACTGTTCAGAGACAAAGCAGTCACGTTTGACCAACTGGCACCTTTGGCCGAACTGGCCGTCCACTGGACCGCAAGCGGGAGCACCTGGTCGGCGGATAACGTCAGCGAAGAGTACGAGGACCCACAGTGAGCACACCAGACCAGACCGACAACGAGCAGTTGCCCGGCGTCACCGATCTTCCCGGCGGGGCGAAGGCTGCCCTCGAAGCGGTCCTGATGGTTTTGGACCAGCCAGCCACTGAGGCAGAGCTTGCAGCCGGCCTGGACCTGGACGTCCCCACGGTGGCCGGGCTGCTCCTTGAGCTGCAGCGCGACTATAACGGCTATACTGTTAAAGCCCCGGATATGGAGAAGGCCAGCAACGCTGGTTTCGGCTCCAGCCCCCGGGGTTTTGAATTGCGGAATATCGCCGGTGGCTGGCGAATCTATTCCCGCACGGATTTCGCCGAGATCGTGGGCAAATACGTGTTGGAGGGACAGACAGCCAGGCTCACGCAGGCGGCATTGGAAACGCTCGCGGTCATCGCGTACCGCCAGCCCGTCTCACGGGCACGGGTGTCTGCAATTCGCGGGGTCAATGTTGACTCTGTCGTACGGACACTCGCTCAGCGCGGGCTGATTGAAGACTCGGGACAGGATCCCGAGTCTGGCGCCATCCTCTACCGGACTACCTCGTATTTCCTGGAACGGATGGGCATCAGCTCCGTGGTGGAGTTGCCGCAATTGTCGCCGCACCTTCCAGGGCTCGATGGCATCGCGGAGTTCTACGACGCCGAACGAATGTAGGCCAAGGTACTTCTTGGCCTGCTCGAAATACTCATCAGGGCAGACGAAATCTGCACGGCTGGCTAGGGTTGTCTATAGACACCTTTGCCGGCCAACACACAAAGGACGGGTCATGACACAGGCGGGACGCCAGGGTTCACCACGTAACGGTTCAGGACGGGGCGGCGCAGCGCGCGGCGGTTCTGGACGCAACACCCCCCAAGGGGGAAACTTCAGCGGCGGATCCCGCGGCGGCGCCCCCAAACGCGCCGGCGGCTTCAACGCTGGCGGCTTTGCAGGCGGCGATCGGCCGCAGCGCGCACCCAAGCCGCGCGAGGAGCGCTTCATCGACCCGGACCTTGCAGGTCCCGACGCCGGCCGCGCACCGGAGCAAAGCCAGGCCCGGTCGTCGTCGCGCAAGCCCGCCGCCCGCAAGCCCGGCGACAAAAAGGTGCCCGGCACTCCCGGCGCGCCGAAGGCCAAGCCGCGCACCGGCAAGCCGGGCGCAGCAGCATCGCGTGCCTTCGGCAGCGAACGGTTCGGTCAGAACCTGGGCCCGATTCGCCGCCCTACCCGCAGGAAGGGCCCCAGCGGCCCGGTGCCGCAGTCGGATCTCCACGATGTTGACGGCGTACGCCTGCAGAAGGTCATGGCCCAGGCGGGCGTGGCGTCACGCCGCGTCTGCGAAGAAATGATCGCTGAAGGCCGCGTTGAGGTTGACGGTCAGGTAGTTACCGAACTCGGTGTCCGGATCGACCCCAAGACCGCAGTGGTCCATGTGGACGGCCTGCGCATCCAACTCGACGAAACGCTCTCCTACTTGGTCTTCAACAAGCCCAAGGGTGTCGTGTCCACCATGGAAGACCCCGAGGGCCGGCCATGCATCAGCGATTTCATTAAGCACAGCCACGGCGAACGGCTGTTCCACGTGGGCCGCTTGGACGTGGGCACCGAAGGGCTGCTCCTGCTGACCAACGACGGCGAACTGGCCAACCGGCTGACGCACCCCTCCTACGAGGTGCCCAAGACGTACCTGGTCCAGGTCCGCGGGCCGTTCCCGCAGGGCGTGGGCGCCCAGCTGAAGTCGGGCGTTGAGCTTGAGGACGGCTTCGCTTCGGTGGACTCCTTCCGGCTGGTGGATTCTACCCCGGGGCACGTGCTGATCGAGGTAGTTTTGCACTCCGGCAAGAACCGGATTGTCCGCCGCTTGTTCGATGCCGTGGGCTTCCCGGTGCTCCGACTGGTGCGCGTGAAGATTGGCCCCATCGGCCTGGGCGATCAGCGCCAGGGCAGCATCCGCAACCTCGGCAGGCAGGAAGTCGGCCACCTGCTGGCATCTGTAGGACTCTAGGCATGTCAGCTTTTCGCAACCACGGCCGGGGCCATCTTGATGGTCCGGTGGTGGTCCTGGGCACGGGCCTGCTCGGCGCGAGCATCGGGTTGGGGCTGCGGGGCCGGGGGATCCCGGTCTACCTCAGCGACCCTTCGCCCACCAACCAGGCTGTTGCCGTGGATATTGGTGCCGGTCGGCCCTTGGCCGACTTAGGTGCCGCCCAGCCGCAGCTTGTGGTGGTGGCAGCTCCGCCAGACGTCACGGCTGCCGTGGTGACCGGCGCATTGCGCGACTACCCGGCCGCTACGGTGGTGGACATTGCCAGCGTCAAGGCTGACATCCTGGCCCAGCTGCGGGCTACGGGCGATGACCTGTCCCGGTACGTGGGTACCCATCCCATGGCCGGGCGGGAAAAGTCAGGGCCGGTGGCTGCGCGGGGCGAGTTGTTTACTTCCATGCCCTGGGTGCTTTGCCCCACCGATGTCTCTACTGATGCGGCACTCACTGTTGCCCGTTCACTGGCGACGGACCTGGGTGCCGTGGTGTCGCAGTTCTCCGCAGATGAGCATGACGAAGCGGTGGCTTTGGTCTCGCACCTGCCGCAGGTGATGTCCTCGCTGCTGGCCAGCCGGCTCCAGGGCACGCCCTTGCATGCGTTGTCCTTGGCAGGAAACGGGCTCCGGGACGTGACCCGGATTGCTGCCAGTGACCCCACCCTCTGGGTGCAGATCCTCGGTGGCAACGCCGCCAAGATGGTGGAAATCCTCTACGGCGTCCGCGAGGACCTGAACCGTCTCATTGGCACCCTTGAGGATCCGGCCGCTCCGGGCGCCCGGCTGGACTTGGCGCAACTGATCAGCGAAGGAAACGCCGGCCAGGCCAGGATCCCTGGCAAGCACGGTGGACCACCACAGGCTTACTCATGGCTGACGGTCCTGGTGGATGACACGCCAGGACAGATTGCCCGGTTGCTGACCGAGATTGGCGAAATTGGGGTCAACCTTGAAGACCTTCGGCTCGATCACTCCTCCGGCCAGAACGTGGGCATGGTGGAATTGTCAGTGTTGCCGAATAAACACGACCACCTGATCGAAGCACTCAACGACCGTGGATGGCGGGTATTGCAGTAATGACACAGGAACTCCTCGACACTGTCCCGTCGCTCCGGCAGGGCAGGCCGCTGGTGGTGGCGATTGACGGGCCGTCAGGCTCGGGCAAATCCAGCGTCAGCAAGGAAGTAGCGCACCGGCTTCGTTTGGCGTACCTGGACACGGGTGCCATGTACCGCGCGGTGACCTGGTTCTGCGTCTCGCAAGGCATCGATCTGACGGACGGTGCCGCCGTGGAGCAAGCCTCCCGCGACATGGTCCTCGACCTCAGCTCCAGCCCGCACGAAGAGTTTGTCAGGGTTGCCGGCGTGGACGTGACCGAGGCCATCCGGGAACCGGCCATCTCGGCCGCCGTCAGCGCCGTGGCCACCACCCTGGGGGCGCGGACCGAACTGATTCGTCGGCAACGGGAATTGATCGAAAAACATCACCGGCGCATTGTGGTGGAAGGCAGGGACATCACCACCGTCGTCGCGCCCGGGGCGGAAGTGCGGATGCTCCTGACTGCCAGCGAAGAGGCACGGCTCCGCCGCCGCGGGATCCAGTTGGGCGGCACGCAGACTGCCGAGCAGTTGGCTGCCCAGGTCACGCACCGCGACGCCAAAGACTCCACTGTGGTGAATTTCACCCAGGCCGCTGACGGCGTGGTGACTCTCGACTCCTCAGACCTGGACTTTGCCGAAACCGTGGACGCCGCCCTGGTGATCGTGGCGAGGGTGTTGAACCGTGACTGAGGCTGCACACGCAGTGCCCGCCAACTGGACCATGGCGTGGAGCAGGCCCGTTGGCTGGTTTCTGGACCACGTCATCTACCGGACCACCATCACCGGCAAGGGCCATGTTCCCACCGGGGGACCGGTGATCTTCGCCGCCAACCACATCAGCTTCCTCGACGGGCCGGTGATGTTTGGCGCAGCACCGCGGCCCATGCACATCCTGGTTAAAAGGGAGATGTTCAAGGGCATTCTGGGCCGTGTACTGGTTGCATCCGGGCAGTTGCCGGTGGACCGTACCGGCGACAGGGCCGCGCTGCACCGGTGTAAGGACCTGCTCGACGCCGGCCGGTGCGTGGGGATCCTGCCTGAAGGGACGCGGGGCAACGGGGACGCCGCAGACATCAACGGCGGCGTCGCCTGGCTCGCACTCCAGTCCGGAGCGCCGGTGGTGCCCGTCGCCGTGCTGGGCACCCGGGTGGGCGATGAACACGTGGACACGGTGCCCCGGCCGCGGCGGCGCCTGCACGTGAGCTTCGGCCCAGCCGTAACCCTGGGGCGGAGGGCCGGTGAAACCGGCCGTGCTTCAATGGACAGGGCGGCGCAGGAAATCCGCGCGGCCATGGCGGTGCATGTGCAGGACGCAGTGCGCCGCAGCGGGCAGCCACTGCCCGGCACCGGGGAACCAACAGACTTGATAGCAGTAGCCGGGACGCCGGCAGATGACCACCACTAAGGACAGTGCAATGAGCGATACCACGCAGACAACCGGCCACTCCGGCGCCGGCGACGACGAATACACCCCCTCCGGCTCCGACCAGGTGGCGGAACGGCTCGCAGCCATCGGCGACGACGAAGCGGAACTCCGCGCGGCGTCCCTCCGGGCAGGGCTGGACGACTATGACCTCGATGAGGACGACGCCGCCCTGCTCAGCGGGGACTACGACGACGCCGACTTCGACGGGCCGGTCAAACTTGACCCCGTCCTGGCCATCATCGGCCGACCCAACGTGGGTAAGTCCACCCTGGTCAACCGCATCCTGGGCCGGCGTGAAGCAGTGGTGGAGGACACCCCTGGCGTGACTCGCGACCGGGTCATGTACGCAGCCAACTGGAACGGCCAGAACTTCACCCTGGTAGACACCGGCGGCTGGGAGCATGACGCCCGCGGCATCCACGCCCGCGTCGCAGAACAGGCCGAAATGGCTGTTGAGCTGGCCGACGCGGTGCTCTTCGTGGTGGACTCCGCCGTTGGCGCCACCGCCACGGATGAGGGTGTCATGAAGATGCTCCGCCGCAGCAAGAAGCCCGTCATCATGGTGGCTAACAAGGTGGACGACTTCGCCCAGGAATCCGATTCGGCTGCTCTCTGGGGCCTTGGCTTCGGCGAGCCGTACCCCGTTTCTGCCCTCCACGGCCGCGGTGTGGCAGACCTGCTCGACCACGTGATTGACACCCTGCCCGAGTTCTCCACCATTGAGGGTGTGGAACGCTCCGGCGGGCCGCGCCGGATCGCCTTGATCGGCCGTCCCAACGTGGGCAAGTCCTCGCTGCTGAACAAGCTGGCCGGTTCGGACCGCGTGGTGGTCGACAACACGGCCGGCACCACCCGGGATCCTGTTGACGAGTTCATTGAGCTGGGGGACCGGACCTGGCGGTTCGTTGATACCGCCGGTATCCGCCGCCGCCAGCACATGGCGCAGGGTGCCGACTACTACGCCTCCCTCCGGACCCAGGCTGCCCTGGAGAAGGCGGAGGTCGCCGTCGTGCTCCTGGCAGTGGACGAGGTCCTCAGCGAGCAGGACGTCCGGATCCTGCAGCTGGCCATCGAATCCGGCCGTGCCTTGGTCCTGGCCTTCAACAAGTGGGACTTGCTGGACGACGAACGCCGCAACTACCTGGAGAAAGAGATCGAGCGGGACCTGGCCCACGTTGCCTGGGCCCCGCGCGTGAACATCTCGGCGCTGACCGGCTGGCACAAGGACCGGCTGGTTCCTGCCCTTGACGTGGCCCTGGAAAGCTGGGACCGACGGATCCCCACCGGCCGCCTGAACGCGTTCCTTGGCGAACTGGTAGCGGCGCACCCGCACCCGGTGCGCGGCGGCAAGCAGCCCCGGATCCTCTTCGGCACCCAGGCCTCCAGCCGGCCGCCGAAGTTCGTGTTGTTCACCACCGGTTTCCTGGACCCCGGCTACCGCCGCTTTATCACCCGCCGGCTCCGCGAAACCTTCGGCTTCGAGGGCACACCCATCGAGGTCAACATGCGGGTTCGCGAAAAGCGTGGCAAGAAGCGTTAATTGCGACACACCTGGGCGCACGCGATTGGAAAGTGTCATTGGCACCCCCGGAATCGTGTAAGCTCTTCTAGGTGGTTCGGCCGGACTGCTGATAAAAACCTTGAAGGAATTCTTGGTAGCCAATCAGCGGAGAACGGTGGAACCAGCGGGCTGTAGCGCAGCTTGGTAGCGCACCTGACTGGGGGTCAGGGGGTCGCAGGTTCAAATCCTGTCAGCCCGACAGAAATGCCCTGATGAGAAGTGATTCTCATCAGGGCATTGTTGTTTCCTCGGACGGTCCAGCAGTGGTGTCGCTGATCCATGATCGTCATCCAGTAGGTTTTCCAGCACCATCTGAGCATGACGAAAGAGTTCCCATGAGCCTGGTTCGCCTCAACGATGTCCATGTCCGTTTCGACAACGCGCAGATCCTGCGTGAGGCGTTCTTTCGGTTGGAGAGCAAGGACCGGGTGGGCTTGATTGGCCGAAACGGCTCCGGCAAGACCACGCTGCTCAAACTGGTGCTGGACCAAGTGCAGCCGGACTCGGGGACGGTGTCCCTGGATGACGGGTTGCGGATTGGCTACTTCTCCCAGTTTTCGGAGTTGGACGGTACGGCCACCATCAGCGAAGTGCTGGACGGCCTCTTTGATGAGGTCCATGCTTTGGAAGCGGAACTGGCGCAGATCGAGGCGGCCATCGCCGCTGATCCTTCCGGCGGTCCGGAACAAGACCGGCAGATCATCCGCCAGGCAGAGCTCTTCGAGGACATGGATAGGCTGGACGGCTGGGACTATCCGCGGAAAATTGATCAGGCCCTGACCACGTTGGGCTTCACGGCAGCTCACCGCACCTGCGCCATTGATGACTTGTCCGGCGGCTGGCGGAACCGTGCAGCCCTCGCCAAGATCATCCTTGAAGAACCCGATGTCCTGCTCCTCGATGAGCCCACCAACTTCCTTGATGTGGCAGGCGTTGAGTGGTTGGAGTCATGGTTCCGCGACTTCAAGGGCGCAGCAATCATCGTCTCGCACGACCGCAAGTTCCTCGACTCGGTGGCCACCCGGATCGTCGAAGTAGAAAATTTCCACTTGCACGAATACCCCGGCAACTTCGCCGAATACGTCATTGCCAAACAGTTCCGGCTCAAAACCCTGGAAGCCCAGTTCGTGCACGAGTCTGAGCTGCTGGCCTTCGAAGCCGAAGGCATCGCGGACCGCCGGGAAGCCGCCAAGGCCGGCAGCAAAGGCCTGGGCAGGCAATTGGCCACCATCAAGAAATCTCGTGCACCTCGGCCGGTGGACGAGATCATCACGGAGATCTACCGTGGCCTGCACGTCAAGGACGTCCTCTGCCGAGTCAACGGGCTGGCCAAAGGCTACGGCGACCGCAGCCTGTTCGCCGGGCTCGATTTCGAGATCGGCCGCCGGAACCGGATCGTCGTGCTGGGCGCCAACGGCAGCGGCAAAAGCACCCTTTTGCGGGTGCTGACAGGGGAGGAAACGGCCGACGGCGGCACCGTCGCGTGGGCGGCCGGCGCGCGGGTGATTTCCTATAACCAGGTCCTGGCCGACCTCGACGGGGACGACACCCTGACCCACGCTGTGAACGCGATGCCGGACAGTCTGGCCCTGACGGCGACGCGAAAATCGGTAGCCAGGTTCTTGGCCATGTTCCAGTTCTCCGAAGCGGACAAGAAAAAACGTATCCGCGAGCTGTCCGGTGGGCAACGGGCACGTGTGGCCATGGCCCAGTGCCTGCTGTCCGGCGCGTCGGTGCTGTTGCTTGATGAACCGACCAACCACCTGGACCTGCCCAGCACGCAAGTGATGGAGCGGGCACTGATGCACTTCCCGGGCGCCGTGGTGGTGGTCAGTCACGATCGGTTCTTCACGGACAAGATCGCGAACCAGCTGATCGTCTTTGGTGCTGGAGCCGATGCCGGCACCGTCCAGGTGCGCGCCGCCTGAGGCTTATCCGGGGTCGTCCCGCCTGGTCATCCGCCATTGGGGCAGACCCTATTTGAGGAACTTCGACGTCCGGCGGTCCGCCAGGATCTTGCCCTTGGTCTGGCAGGTGGGACAGTACTGCAGGTCTGTGTCGGAGAAGGAAACCTCGTGAACCGTATCGCCGCAGACTGGGCAGGCCTGACCCGTCCGGGCATGGACACGCAGGTGGCTGCGTTTAGCGTCTTTCAAGTCTGCAGGCGGCCTGCCGTGCGCCTCCGCCACAGCCGCGCCCAAAATGGTGCGGATGGACTCGAAAAGGGTTTGGATGGCTGCTGGCTCCAGCGACTTGGCGATCGCAAAAGGAGACATCTTGGCTGCATGGAGGATTTCGTCGCTGTAGGCATTGCCAATCCCAGCGATCACGCTTTGGCTCCGCAGCAGTCCCTTGATCTGTTGCGAACTGCTGCCGACAATCTCAGCCAGCATGCCGACGTCGAACGCTGCGCCCAACGGGTCCGGGCCCAAGGCGGCGATACCAGGGACATCCAGCGGATCCCGCACCACGTACACGGCCAGGCTTTTCCGGGTGCCGGCCTCCGTGAGGTCCATGCCGTGCGCGCCGTCTTCGCCCTCAAACGCCAAGCGGGCAGCGATATAGCTGCCGCCGCGCTTCAAGGCAGCGGAACTGGGAGCATCGGTGAAGCGAACCCACCCCGCTCGAGCCAAATGAAACACCAGTGACGGCCCGCTGGTATCGATGCAGACAAACTTGCCGAAGCGCCGCACTCCAGCCACCGTCTGGCCTGCCAGTTCCGTGAACGGTGGATCAGCTGTCTTTAGAACGGCGAAGGAGACAATCTGCACCGAGGAAACCGTGGTCCCGCGCAGCTGCGAGTCCAGGAATTCGGCCAGGGCCGCAACTTCCGGCATTTCAGGCACGGCCTACCGCCAGCGATTCCAGCAGCCGAATCCAGCGCATGAGCTCATGGGTCCCATCCTTGCAGAAACACCGGTGAACGGGCGCGAAGTTGTGTCTATACTTTCAGCGGCGGCCTGTTTCCGGGCCGGCGTCGACAGTGGTGATTGATCCAACGAAAGGCCCCTGATGTCCAACATTCCCGAAGAACTGTCCTACACCGCCGAACACGAATGGATCTCCGCCCCGGACGCCAATGGGGTAGTCCGCGTAGGCATCACCGATTTCGCCCAAGATGCCTTGGGCGACGTGGTCTACGCGCAGCTGCCGGAATCCGGAACCAAGGTCACGGCCAACGAAGTGGTGGGCGAAGTAGAGTCCACCAAGAGTGTCAGCGACATCTACGCACCCGTCAGCGGCGAAATCGTCTCGCGCAACGACTCCCTGGACACCGAATCGGCCCTGATCAACACCGATCCTTACGGCGACGGCTGGCTTTTCGAGGTCAAACTCGCTGACGCCGACGCCATGGAGTCACTGCTCAGTGCATCGGAGTACGAACAGCAGGTAGGCTGAAGATAGCCGGTTAAGCCGGTCCGGCCCCCGAACCTTTGACTGGGTATCTCCGCACGTCAGAGGCCGTTGGGAGCCGGAGCCGGACCTTTCTGAAAAGGTCGGCCGGAAATTGAGAGTTGCAGGCCCGAGCCTGCTGCGTAATGAGGAGGAATCCATGGCTGGCCATATCGAAAACCCTGCCGACGGGGATTACGGCGTGGGGTCGGCTGGGGCATCGGAGACCACCTCGATCCACATCACTCCCGTGGCCGAAACACCCGCTACTGCTCCGCAACTGTCTGCGGAGGAACGCACGTCCGTCGAAGCACTGCCCGCTGGTTCCGCCCTGCTCGTGGCCCACAGCGGCCCGAACGCTGGCGCCCGGTTCCTGCTCGACTCGGACGTCACCACCGCTGGGCGGCACCCAGAAGCTGGCATCTTCCTGGACGACGTCACCGTCTCCCGGCGGCATGTCGAGTTCCGCCGCACGGACAAGGGCTTCGAAGTGGTGGACAAGAATAGCCTCAACGGCACCTATGTCAACCAAGACCGGGTGGATGCGGTGGAACTGAAGTCCGGCAGTGAAGTCCAGATCGGTAAGTTCCGCCTGACCTTCTACCTGAGCCCTGCCGTCGCAGGCCGCGGCTGATCCGGGAACACCTGCCTGTGGCAATGGCACAACCGGACCGTCGGGGTCCCCAGGTCCTGAACATCGGCGAAGTCCTCGCACAACTCAGCGACGACTTCCCGGCCATGACTGCGTCAAAAATCCGGTTCCTGGAGGAAAAAGGCCTGATCAACCCGCGGCGCACGCCAGCGGGATATCGTCAGTACTCGGATAGTGACGTGGAGCGCCTGCGGTTCGTCCTGGCGCTGCAACGGGACCAGTACCTTCCGCTCAAGGTGATCAAGGACTACCTGGACGCCATCGACAGGGGAGAGCGGCCGGAAAACCTGCCGCCCGGCGTCGTGGTTTCACCACGCATTGTCTCCGATGAACTCGCTGCGGAACTGCAGCGGCGCGGCAGGACCCTGAGCGAAGAGCAACTCCGGGCCGAGTCAGGCGCGAGCGTCCCGCTGGTGCACTCGCTGTTGAGCTTCGGCCTCATCAGCCACAGCGGTGGCCGATTCGACGAACACTCACTCCAGGTAGCCCGCGCCTGCGTCCAGCTGGAAAGCCACGGCCTGGAACCTCGCCACCTGCGCCCCTTCCAAGCCGCCGCGGAACGCGAATTCGGCCTCGTCGAGCGAGTGGTGGCCCCATTGGCGTCCCGCAAGGACGCCGCGTCCCAGGCTCGCGCCGCCGAAGCCGCCCGGGAAATCAGCGAACTTTGCCTCACCCTGCACCGTGCCCTGGTCCAGGACCACATCGCACGTATGGACAACTGATGATCGAAGTGGAAATCGTGGGTGTCCGCATCGAACTGCCTTCCAACCAACCCCTGGTGCTGCTGCGGGAGCTGCACGGCGAACGGCATGTGCCCATCTGGATCGGAACCCCTGAGGCAAGCGCCATCGCACTGGCGCAACAGGGTGTGGTCCCGCCCCGGCCCATGACCCACGACCTCCTGCTCGACGTCGTGGAAGCCTTGGGCCACACGGTGGTCAGCGTCAATATCGTGGCGGTTGAGGACAACATCTTTTATGGCCAGCTGCAGTTCGACAGCGGTACCACTGTCAGCTCACGTGCCTCCGATGCCCTGGCTCTGGCGCTGCGCGCCAAGTGCCGCATCTGGTGCGCTGACTCCGTCATGGACGAGGCCGGAGTTCGGATCACCGAGCACGATGACGGTGAAGACGCCCAGCCTGCACCAGCAGTGGACCAGGAAGGCGAACTGCGCCGCTTCCGCGAGTTCCTCGACGACGTTGAGCCGGAAGACTTCGACGGCTGAGGTCACGTTAAGGTTAAAGTTGAGGCTGAAACTTTCGACACGCCCCCTCGAAGCCCCCAACGTCTTTGACCTTGGCCCCCGCCGGGCCTAACGTCGAGGTATTAGGTTCCCATTGCGTACGGCAGCCGGGCACGTCACACTGGAAAGTGCGCCCTGCGGACATGGCCAGTCTGGCCTCGTGCTCGTGTGCAGTAGCTCCGGGGAACGCACAACAAGGAGGATCCAGGTGAGTCCCAAAGGCGAATCAGGCGGGCTGAAGCAGCCCACTGGCGGTGCTGCTGTGCCCGTCAGCGGAGCTCAGGGCCTCCTGTTCACGGAGGACCTCCCCGTTCTTGACGAAGACGCCGGCTACCGCGGCCCCACCGCCTGTAAAGCAGCCGGCATCACGTACCGCCAGCTGGATTACTGGGCCCGCACCGGACTCGTTGAGCCCGCTGTCCGCGGCGCAGCCGGATCCGGCTCCCAGCGCCTCTACGGTTTCCGGGACATCCTGGTCCTCAAAGTGGTCAAGCGGCTCCTGGACACCGGAGTATCGCTGCAGCAGATCCGCACCGCCGTGGAACACCTCCGGGAGCGAGGCGTCGAAGACCTCGCCCAGATCACGCTGATGAGCGACGGCGCCAGTGTCTACGAATGCACGTCCGCCGACGAAGTCATCGACCTGGTGCAGGGCGGCCAGGGAGTCTTCGGCATCGCCGTAGGCCGCGTGTGGCGTGAAGTTGAAGGCAGCCTCGCCTCGCTGCCCAGTGAGCACGCCGTTGAACAATCCTTCCCGGATGATGAGTTGAGCAAGCGCAGGGCCACCCGAAAAATCAGCTGACCACCGCGCCACAAAAAAGCCGCTCCTCGGAGCGGCTTTTTTGTTTAGCTTGCTGTCTGTGACCGGCAGTATCCCTAGCGGGCGCGGCTGCGCAGGCCGCCACCAGCCGCCATCACGTTGGCCAGCAGGTCGTCAAAAAGTCCGGCTGCGGTTTTGGCCGAATCGCCGGGCCACTGGTGCACGGGGTGGGCTGCGCCTTGGATCTGCTGCCAGTTGGCCTGTTCCGGAATCCTCGGGCTGAGCAACAGCTCGCCAAACATGGATTCCATCTCGGCCAGCCGGTAGGTGTGTTCGGAGGAGCTGGGACGGACCCGGTTGGCCACAATGCCTGCAGGTACCAGGTTGGGGGCGAACTCGCGCCGGAACAACTGGATGGCTCGCAGGGTGCGCTCGGTACCAGCCACGGAGAAGAGCCCAGGTTCGGCGACCAGGGCCACCTTGTCGCTGGCGGACCACGCCATCCTGGTCAGGCCGTTGAGTGACGGCGGGCAGTCGATGAGCACCAGCTGATACTTGTCGGCGCCGGCAAGCACTGTGGAGAGTCGGCGCAGGTCACGCCTGCCAAGGTCCGGACGGTCGTAGATGCCTGTGTAGGCGGACCCGACGGCGACGTCCAGGACTGCTGGTCCGGACCCGTTGGATGAAGCCTTGGCGGTCCAGCTGCTACCAACCACGTTGTCCGCGAGCCGTGCCCGGCGGGGACTCTTGAGCATCTTGCCAATGTCCAGCTGATCACCAGGCTGCACGCCCAAGGCGGTGGTGGCATCGGCATGCGGATCGAGGTCAACCACCAAAGTCCGGATTCCTGCGGCCAGCGCCGCCGAGGCTAGTCCTGTGGTGACGGAGGTCTTGCCGACCCCGCCCTTGAGGCTGCTGATGCTGACTACTTGCACTTGAGAGACCAAAACCTAACGCCGGTTGCCCTGTTCGGAGTACTTTGGCTCGGCAGAACCGAGTCCGGACGGACCTGCCGCCCTACTCATCATATGTTGCTGTCTGGACGTTTATTGCTTTCTACGGCGGCGGCACGGCAACGGACTTTGGGTCGGGGTATTTTTAGTGACGACCGCGAAACTCTTTGGGAGATGACGGGGATTACTGTGATGGTTGTCACGAAGATTTGTCATGGGCGGCACCGTTCTTAGACACTGTGACCACTCACCGATCCAATCGCAATGATGCAGGAGAAGTATGTTTTCCAAAGTACTGGTGGCCAACCGCGGCGAAATCGCGATCAGGGCCTTCCGCGCCGGCTACGAGCTGGGTGCCAAAACCGTTGCTGTGTTCCCTCATGAGGATCGAAACTCGATCCACCGCCAGAAGGCGGATGAGGCGTATCTGATTGGTGAAGAAGGACACCCGGTCCGCGCTTACCTGGACGTGGCTGAGGTGGTGCGGGTCGCCAAGGAGTCAGGTGCCGACGCCATCTACCCCGGCTACGGCTTCCTCTCCGAAAATCCGGACCTGGCCCGGGCGGCCAAGGAAGCTGGCATCACGTTCGTCGGCCCGCCGGCCGAGGTACTGGAGCTGGCTGGCAACAAGGTGGCGGCCCTTAAAGCTGCCCGCGAAGCCGGCGTCCCCGTCCTGAAGTCCAGCGAGCCGTCCAAGGACCTGGACGAACTCATCAAGGCAGCAGACGAAATCGGCTTCCCCATCTTCGCCAAGGCCGTAGCCGGCGGTGGCGGCCGTGGCATGCGCCGCGTGGACACCCGTGAAGCCCTTCCAGAGGCACTCAACGCGGCCATGCGCGAGGCTGACGCCGCCTTCGGTGACCCCACCATGTTCCTGGAACAGGCGGTCTTGCGCCCACGGCACATCGAAGTGCAGATCCTGGCTGACGCAGAGGGCAACATCATGCACCTCTTCGAACGTGACTGCTCCATCCAGCGTCGCCACCAGAAGGTCATCGAAATTGCGCCCGCTCCCAACCTGGACGAGGGCATCCGGCAGGCCCTTTACCGCGATGCCGTGAAGTTCGCCAAGGCACTGAACTACGTCAACGCAGGAACCGTCGAGTTCCTGGTGGACACCGTGGGTGAACGGGCCGGCCAGCACGTCTTCATCGAAATGAACCCGCGCATCCAGGTGGAGCACACCGTCACCGAAGAAGTCACGGACGTGGACCTGGTGCAGGCGCAGATGCGGATCGCGGCCGGCGAGACCCTCGCGGACCTCGGCCTCTCGCAGGAAACGGTGCACCTCAAGGGCGCCGCGCTGCAGAGCCGCATCACCACTGAAGACCCCAGTAATGGGTTCCGCCCCGACGTCGGAAAGATCACTGCCTACCGTTCCGCCGGTGGCGCAGGGGTACGGCTCGACGGCGGCACCGTCTACTCGGGTGCCGAAATCAGCCCGCACTTCGATTCCCTGTTGGTGAAGCTCACCTGCCGCGGACGCGATTACCCCGCGGCCGTTGCCCGGGCCCGCCGGGCCCTTGCGGAATTCCGGATCCGTGGCGTGTCCACCAACATCCCCTTCATCCAGGCTGTCCTCGATGATGAGGCCTTCATCGCCGGCGATGTTGCCACCAGCTTCATCGATGAGCGCCCCGAGCTGCTCAAGGCCCGGGTCTCGGCCGACCGTGGCACCAAGCTGCTGACCTGGCTTGCCGATGTCACCGTCAACAAGCCCAACGGCGAGTTGACGGTCCACTCAGACCCGGCGGACAAGCTTCCCGTCGTCAAAGACGCAACGATCGAACCTGGCTCCCGGCAGCGGCTGCAGGAACTCGGCCCCGAAGGCTTCGCGGCGGCCCTCAGGGCCCAGACGGCCGTGGCCGTCACCGACACCACGTTCCGTGATGCCCACCAGTCGCTGTTGGCCACCCGGGTGCGCACTAGGGACCTGGTTGCCGCCGGACCTGCAGTGACGGCGCTCCTGCCGCAGCTGCTTTCGGTGGAAGCCTGGGGTGGCGCCACCTACGACGTCGCGCTACGGTTCTTGGGCGAGGACCCGTGGGACCGGCTTGCCGCACTCCGGGAAGCCCTGCCGAACGTGTGCCTGCAGATGCTGCTGCGCGGCCGGAACACCGTGGGCTACACGCCCTACCCGGAAGAGGTGACCGAAGCCTTCGTCAACGAGGCCGCCGCCACGGGCATCGATATCTTCAGGATCTTCGACGCCCTCAACGACGTGAACCAGATGGCCCCGGCCATCCGCGCCGTCCGGGCCACGGGTACCGCCGTCGCAGAAGTTGCCCTCTGCTACACCGCGGACATGCTCAACCCAGACGAAACCCTCTACACCCTCGACTACTACCTGGAACTCGCGCAGAAGATCGTCGACGCCGGCGCCCACATCCTAGCCATCAAGGACATGGCCGGGCTGCTTCGGCCCGCCGCCGCCGCCCGGTTGGTGAAGGCACTGCGCGAACGGTTCGACCTGCCCGTGCACCTGCACACGCACGATACGGCCGGCGGCCAGTTGGCCACCCTCCTGGCAGCTGTCGATGCCGGCGTCGACGCCGTGGACGTGGCGTCCGCCTCGTTGGCCGGCACCACCAGCCAGCCGTCGGCGTCCTCGCTCGTTGCAGCGTTGGCGCATACTCCACGGGATACCGGCCTCAACCTGGACAGTGTGAGCTCACTGGAACCGTACTGGGAAGCCGTCCGACGCGTCTACGCCCCGTTCGAGTCCGGCCTGCCGGGCCCCACCGGCCGGGTCTACCAGCACGAGATTCCCGGCGGACAGCTGTCCAACCTGCGCCAGCAGGCCATGGCACTTGGTCTGGGGGAGCGCTTCGAGGCCATCGAGGATATGTACACCGCCGCGGACCGGATCCTGGGCCGCCTGGTCAAGGTCACGCCGTCGTCGAAGGTGGTGGGCGACCTCGCCCTGCACCTGGTGGGCCTGAACGCCGACCCGGCCGACTTCAACGAGAACCCGCAAAACTACGACATCCCGGATTCGGTCATCGGGTTCCTGTCTGGTGAACTGGGCGACCCGCCCGGAGGCTGGCCGGAACCGTTCCGCACCAAGGCCCTCCAGGGCCGCAGCATCAAGGTGCGCGACGTGGAATTGAGTGCCGAGGACAGCGCTGCGCTGCAGGCGGACTCGAAGACGCGCCAGCACACCTTGAACCGGTTGCTGTTCGCCGGTCCCACCAAGGACTACCTGAAGAGCGTTGAGACCTACGGCAACATCTCGGTCCTGGACACTCGTGACTACCTCTACGGCCTGCAGCAGGGCGGGGAGCATGAGATCACCCTTGAACGTGGCGTGCGCCTGATCGCGTCGCTCGAGGCCGTTTCGGAACCGGACGAAAAGGGTATGCGCACCGTCATGTGTACCCTCAACGGTCAGTCCCGCAATGTCACGGTCCGCGACCGCTCAGTGGTAAGCAACGTCAAGGCCACGGAGAAGGCCGACCCCGCCCAGCAGGGCCACGTTGCGGCACCGTTTGCCGGCGCCGTCACCGTGACAGTGAAGGCGGGCGACACCGTGGCGGCAGGCGATACCGTGGCCACCATCGAAGCCATGAAGATGGAAGCGTCCATCACGACGCCGGTGGGCGGCAAGGTCTCGCGCCTCGCCATCTCCGCGGTGGAGCAGGTCCAGGGCGGCGATCTGCTGATCGTGGTCGAGTAACCACACCACAACGAGGCGGGGCCACCCCCAGCCAAGGAACTGGATTCCTTGGCTGGGGGTGGCCCCGTCTCGTTGGTGCGCTTAGACCAGGTCTGCCGGCGGACCCTGCGGTCAGGACGCGCGCGGCGCTGAGTACATTTCCTCGATGACGGCCTCGAAGTCCTTCATCACCTGCGCCCGCTTGACCTTCATGGACGGGGTCAGGTGCCCTGACGCTTCGGTGAAATCTGCCGGCACGATGCGGAAGGACTTGATGGCTTCCGCCTGGGACACCGAACCGTTGGCGGCGTTGATCAGGTCCTGGACGGCTGCCTTGACCACGGTGTTGCTGGCCGCGTCGGCAAGCGATGTGCTTGCGGGCAGGCCGTGCCTCTGCAACCAACCCGGCAGGGCCTCGGGGTCCAAGGTGACCAAAGCGCCGATGAACGGCTTGTTGTCGCCGACCACCAGGACCTGCGAGACCAACGCATCGGCGCGGATCTGATCCTCAAGCAGGGCCGGGATCACGTTCTTGCCGCTGGCGGTGACGATGATTTCCTTCTTGCGGCCCGTGATCCAGACGAAACCGTCCTCATCAATCCTGCCGACGTCCCCGGTGCGGAACCAGCCCTCGGTGAAGGTTTCGGCCATCAGTTCTTCGCGCTTGTAGTAGCCCTTCATGACGCAGACGCCCTTGGCGAGGATTTCGCCGTCGTCGGCAATCTTGACGGCGTTGCCCGGCAGCGGCTTGCCGACGGAACCGATCTTGATCCGTGAGGGCGTGTTGACCGTGATGGGTGCGGTGGTTTCCGTCAGGCCGTAGCCCTCGAGGACCTGCATGCCGATCCCTTGGAAGAAGTGGCCCAGCCGTTCGCCGAGGGGCCCACCGCCGGAGACAGCGTGGGCCACCTGGCCACCCATAGCCGCGCGGAGCTTGCCGTAGACCAACTTGTCGAACAGGGCGTGCTTGAGCTTCAGGCCCAGGCCTACCGAGCCAGCTTGCCGCGCCTTGGAGTAGGCGATGGCGGTGTCTGCTGCGCGGTGGAAGATGGCACCCTTGCCACCGTCCTCTGCTTTGGTCAGGGCCGAGTTGTAGACCTTTTCGAAGACGCGGGGAACAGCCAAAATGAACGTGGGCTGGTAGCTCTGCAGGTCAGCGAGCAGGTTCTTGATGTCCGGGGTGTGGGCTACCGTGGTGCCGGCCGCCATGGCCAGCACGGAGATGTAGCGGGCAAACACGTGCGCCAGCGGAAGGAACATGATCGTCTTCGCATGCTCGTGCACAATTTCGCCGATGATGGCCAGCGCGTTGTCGGAGAGCTCCACGAAGTTGCCGTGGGTCAGTTCGCAGCCCTTGGGCCTGCCGGTGGTGCCGGAGGTATAGATGATGGTGGCGACGTCATCCAGGTTCGCCGTGGCGCGGCGCGCTTCCAGGTCGGCGTCGCTGACGCCCCGGCCGGCCTCCCGGAGTGCGTCCAGGCCGTTGCCTTCCAGCTGCCAGACGTTCGCCAGCGCGGTGAGGCCCTCGGACGTAGCCGCCTGCTGAATGATGTTTTCGTGGTGCGCCGACTCGCCAAATGCAGCCACGGCGCCGGAGTCACCTAAGTTCCAGGCAACCTGAGACGGCGAAGACGTCTCGTAAATCGGCACCGAAACCGCGCCGGCGAACCAGATGGAAAAATCCACCAGAGACCATTCGTAGCGAGTACGGGACATGATTCCCACGCGGTCTCCGGCGCCAACGCCGCTGGCCATCAGCCCCTTGGCGAGGGCGTGCACGTCGGCGAGGAAGTCTTTGGCGGCAATGTCTTGCCAGGCGCCGGTGGCGTCCAGCCGCGAGAACAGGATGGGGTTGCTCGGCTTGTTGGACTGCCGCAGCACCAGGTCCGTGACGTTGGTCTCTGGTGCGGCCACAACGAGGGACGGAACACTGAATTCGCGCACTATAGCTCCTTTGATATCCGAGGTCCCGCGCAGGGATGTGCAACCAGCCTAGTATGTCCGCGCGAGGCCATGCTGGAACTAAACCTACTGGCCAGTAACATTGGCGTCAATGTGCCTTCCCGGTCCGGTGTGAGGGCCGTCTGCGGGAGCCGGGGCGGGCGATCTAGGATGGTGGACTATGAACGCAGCAGCTGCCGGTGAGCAGCCCACCCTTCCGGCGAGAAACGTTCCCTGGGGACGCAGGCCACCGGCGCCGGCCCGGATTCGCCGTGACGCCGGTTTCCACCCCCGAGTGCGGCTGGGCCGCAAGGGCCTGGCGATCGGGATCGATATCGGTGGAACCAAGGTGGCAGCCGGCGTTGTGGACGCCGAGGGGCGCATCCTCCGCCAGAGCCGCCGGGCCACCCCCGGCACCGATCCACGCGCCGTCGAACGCGTCATTGTGGAACTGGTGACCGAGCTGGGACGGGACTACCGGGTGGGATCGGTGGGAATTGGCGCTGCCGGCTGGATGGACCTGGACGGTGGCACGGTGCTCTTCAGCCCCCACCTTGCCTGGCGGAACGAACCCCTGCGGGCGAACCTGCAGCAGCTCCTTCGGCGCCCTGTCCTGTTGGCGAACGACGCCGACGCCGCGGCCTGGGCAGAATGGCGCTTTGGCGCCGGGCAGGGTGAGGGCAGGCTGGTCTGCATCACGCTGGGCACCGGAATCGGGGGCGCCATGGTCATGGACGGAAGGATCGAGCGGGGCCGCTTTGGGGTGGCCGGCGAGTTTGGCCACCAAGTCATCATGCCGGGCGGGCAGCGTTGTGAATGCGGTAACCGCGGTTGTTGGGAGCAGTACGCGTCGGGGAATGCCCTCGGCCGGGAAGCTCGGCTGCTCGCCAGCGCCAACTCGCCCATGGCCAGGGACTTGCTGGACGCAGTGTCCGGTGATGCTGTGTCGCTCACCGGCGCGATCGTCACCGAGCTCGCCCTGGCAGGCGATCCGGCATCCCGGGAACTGGTGGAGGACGTGGGGGAGTGGCTGGGGTTGGGGCTCGCCAACCTGGCCGCCGCACTGGATCCAGGGCTCTTTGTGATCGGTGGCGGGCTCTGCTCGGCGGGCGAACTCCTGGTCGGTCCGGCCCGCAAGGCGTTCGCCCGGAACCTGACCGGCCGCGGCTTCCGGCCTGTCGCCGACATCAAACTCGCCGCCCTTGGCCCCAACGCGGGACTCATTGGGGCCGCCGACCTGGCCCGCGTCAGCAGCCGCGGGCGCCGCTAGACCCTGGCGCCGTCGTCGCCGTCGGCCTTCTCCTGCGGCAGCTTCATGATCAGGAACGCCACCCCGAAAACGAAGGCTGCCACCATGCCCACGATCGCCAACAGGGGAGCCGACCGCCAGAACATCACCGTGGCCATGATCGCCAGTGGCCCGCCCAGCGCGCCACACCAGGCCAGCACGGTGAGGGGATCCGTGCCCGCGAGGCTGGGCGGCTCCTCGGGAACGAACTCGCCGTCGTCGTCCTCCACGTCATAATCGCGGGGACCCAACGGACCGGCCTCACCTGGTGCTCCCGCGGCGCGTTCGGCGGCTGACGGCTCGGCCGGTGCATTTCCAGCCAGGCCCAGGGGATCGAAATCCCGGAAGGGCCGCGGCGGCGCGGGCGCTGGATCCGGGGACGGGTCGACGCCGGCAAAGTCACTTTCGAGCCGGGCCACCAGATCCAGCCACACGGCGTCGTCCTGGCTGGCATCGTGGTCAGCGGAGTCCGATTCATGCCGGGTCATGGCTATCCTCCCTGGCTGGCGCTGGAGTTCCGGACGCCGCGGGGGTGATCGTGGCGACGTGCCGGGTGATGAAGTCGACCGACCCCTGGAAGATTGTTCCGGCGTCGTGGTCCATGGTGGCCACGTGATAGCTGTTGGGCAGCGGGATGACCTCCAGCGGCGCATGGCTGAGGCCTTGCCGCAAGGCGACCATCGAGGATTCAGACACCACATGGTCCACGCTGGAGCGGTAGACCTGGACCGGTGCGGTGACGCGAGGGAGCAGCCGGACAGTGTCTTTGAACATCTTGTTGAGCTCGTGCGCGGCCGCCACCGGCGTGCGCGGGTAGGCGCCTTCCTCGACCCCTGGCTTGAGGATGTCGTTGGAAATTGGCGGCGTGGACTTGACCACCAATTTGAGCAGCCCGGCCAGCGGAGCTCGCGGATCGTCGATAACCAACCCGGGGTTGACCAAGACCACGCCTGCCACCGGGCGGGTTGCCGCGATCCGGAGGGCCAGCGCTCCGCCCATGCTGAGCCCCGCAGCAAAAACGTGCTCGCAGCTGGCATCAAGGTCCAGATACGCGGCATCCAGGGCATCGTGCCACTGGTGCCACTTTTTGCGGGACAGGTCCTGCCAGCTGGTGCCATGGCCGGGCAAGAGCGGCATGCGGACCGCGAATCCGGCGTCGGCCATTGCCTGCGCCCAGTCACGCAGTCCGTGCGGGCTGCCGGTAAAGCCGTGCGAGAGCACCACTCCAATGCTTGGTCCACCGGCGCGGACGTCGCTGCTGAAGGGACGGTGGTCCGGTGCTGCGGTCATGAGGTCTCCAACGGGAGGGCGGTGCGGGCAGTGGAATCAAAGAACGCGCGGGACGACGCGAAAATCAACGGCGCGTCCACATCAAGCGTAGCCACATGGCCGCTCTCCGCAAGGTCCACCACCTCCACCAGGTGGGACCCCAGGTGCTTCCGCATCAGGGCCAGCGAGGTGGGTGGCACCACCACGTCGGTCAACGACTTGAACACCTGCACGGGAGCGCTGATGGTGGGCAGTCCCCGGGTGGCTGCCGCGAAGAGCTTTTTCAGTTCGTGAACTGCTGCCAGCGGCGTCCGTGAGTAGTCGCCGTCGTAGGTCACCATGGCACTGGGCTTGTCTTCGGCGATGGGCGCGGTGGTGCGTTGGACGAATTTCAGCAGGCCGATCACCTTGATCCGCCGGTCGTAGAACGTCAGGCCCGGGTTCACCACGCTGACCCCCGCCACCCGGTGCTTGGCGGCAGTCAAGAGGGCAATGGCGCCACCCATGGACAAGCCGGCCGCAAAGCAGGTGTCGGTCCGCGCCTGCAGGTCCAGGAACGCCTCTTCGTAGGCGCCGTACCAGTCCCGCCAGCTGCGCCGGCCCAGATCGCGCCAGCTGGTTCCGTGGCCGGGGAGGAGCGGCACGGTAACGCAGAAGCCTGCATCCGCCAAGTACTGGGCCCACGGCAAAACGCTCAGCGGGCTGCCGGAAAACCCGTGGCAGATGGCGATTCCAATCCGAGCGCGCTCGCCGTGGCCGGGGTAGCTGAAGGCGGCCGGAGGGGTCGGATGGGTGCCTGCAGTCATGCGTCCATCGTGTCACTGTTCGCGGTGTTTCTCACTAGAGTAGGGTGGCATTGAATTGCTGGCCGGGCCCGACGCCGGGCTGGACGGCCGCCGTCGGGAGAGGTCACTACGTGTTCTATTGGGTCATGAAACGGGTCTTCCTCGGGCCGATCCTTCGGCTCCTGTTCCGCCCGTGGGTCAAAGGACTGGACAATATTCCTGCCGAGGGAGCGGCCATCATCGCTTCCAACCACCTGTCCTTCTCGGACTCCATCTTCATGCCACTGATGGTCCGCCGGCCGGTGGTGTTCCTGGCCAAGTCTGAGTACTTCACCGGTACTGGAATCAAGGGTCGGCTCACGGCGCTCTTCTTCCGGCTGACCAACCAGCTCCCCATGGATCGGTCCGGCGGAGCAGCCTCGGCCGCCTCCCTCGGTGCGGGGATGGACGTCTTGGGTCACGGCGGCCTCCTCGGAATCTACCCAGAAGGCACCCGGAGTCCGGACGCCAAGCTATATCGGGGCAAGGTGGGGGTGGCCCGCCTGGCATTGGAGGCTGGCGTGCCGGTGATTCCTGTGGCCATGATCGGCACGGACAAGGTCCAGCCCATCGGCAAGCGGCTCCCCAACATCCGCAGGATCGGGATGATCTTCGGCGAGCCGCTGGACTTCTCCGAGTTCCACGACCAGGTCGAGGACCGCGCCGTGCAGCGCAAGGTCACCGACGCCATCATGTTCGAACTGATGCGGCTCTCCGGCCAGGAATACGTGGACGAATATGCCGCCGTCGTCAAGCTCCGGCAGTCCGCCGCGGCCGACGGCGGTGCTGCCGCCGCCCAGTAGGCGGCCCTTCCCGCCCTTGCTGTCACGACGCCGGGAGGTGTCCACGTGATGGTCACGGTGCCCCGCAGGCCGTGGCGGGAGATAGGCTAGGGGAGTGACTGAGCTATTTGAAAAATCTGCCCTCCCGCTGTCCGGAATCGCCCAAAGCGGCGCCGCGAACTACCCCGGATTGGACAGCTGGCGAGATCTTCCCATCTCACAGCAGCCCACCTGGCAGGACAAGGCAGTCTTTGACGCTTCCGTGCAGGAACTCTCCATGGTTCCGCCGCTGGTTTTCGCCGGCGAAGTAGACGTCCTGCGTGCCCGGCTTGCGGACGCGGCCCAGGGCAAGGCCTTCCTCCTGCAGGGCGGCGACTGCGCGGAGACCTTTGACGCCGCTACGGCAGACAAGATCAGCTCACGGGTGAAGACCATCCTGCAGATGGCAGTGGTCCTCACCTACGGTGCCGCAATGCCGGTCATCAAAATGGGCCGGATGGCAGGCCAATTCGCCAAGCCGCGCTCCTCCAACGATGAAACCCGCGACGGCGTGACGCTTCCCGCGTACCGCGGCGACATCGTCAACGGCTACGAGTTCACGCCGGAATCGCGCGGCCACGATGCCGCCCGCATGCTCCGCGCCTACCACACCTCCGCCTCGACGCTGAACCTGATTCGCGCCTTCACGCAGGGCGGTTTCGCCGATCTGCGCCTGGTGCACCAGTGGAACAAGGGCTTCACCGAGAACCCTGCGCACGCCCGCTACGAATCACTGGCCCGCGACATTGACCGGGCCATCAAGTTCATGGACTCCTGCGGCGCGGACTTCGAAGCACTCAAGCGCGTGGAGTTCTTTGCCAGCCACGAAGCGCTGCTGCTCGACTACGAGCGTGCCCTGACCCGCATCGATTCCCGCACCGGACTTCCCTACGACACGTCCGCGCACTTCCTCTGGATTGGCGAGCGGACCCGCGAGCTCGACCACGCCCATGTCGACTTCCTCTCGAAGGTACGCAACCCGATCGGCGTCAAGCTTGGCCCGTCCACCACGGGAGACGACGCGCTGCGCCTCATCGACAAGTTGGACCCGGAGCGTGAACCCGGCCGCCTGACCTTCATCACCCGGATGGGTGCTGGCAACATCCGCGAGAAGCTTCCTGCCCTCGTGGAGAAAGTCACCGCCTCCGGAGCGCAGGTGCTCTGGGTGACCGATCCCATGCACGGCAACACCGTCACCTCACCCAATGGCTACAAGACCCGCAACTTCGACGACGTCATCGACGAGGTGCGCGGCTTCTTCGAGGTCCATCAAGCGTTGGGCACCGTTCCAGGCGGCCTGCACGTGGAGATGACCGGCGACGACGTCGCCGAGTGCCTTGGCGGCGCAGATCCCGTGGACCAAGAAGCCTTCCTGGACCGCTACGAATCGGTCTGCGACCCGCGCCTGAACCACATGCAGTCGCTCGAGATGGCGTTCCTCGTTGCCGGAGCGCTGTCGAAGAACTAGCCCCTCCTGCTTGACGGTGAAGGCCCGCCACCAGCTGCTGCTGGCGGCGGGCCTTCTGCTTGGTGCGCCTAGACCACCGTGATGGTAATGACTGAGCCCTCCGGCACCTTGGTGTTGACCGGGTCCTGCGAGCGGACAGTGCCAAAGAATCCGCCCAGGATGTTGTTGCGTCGCACCTCAAAGCCCAAGGCCTGCAAGGCCTTCTCTGCCTCGGCCGCTTGTTTGCCAACGAAGCTGGGCACATCCACCAGTTTGGGGCCCTTCGAAATGGTCAGCGTGACCGTTCCCCCCTTTGTGAGGGTTCCGTTGGCGGGACTCTGGCTGACCACCGATCCTTCGGGAACCTTGGCGTCGAAGACCTCCTCCGGTGCAATCTCGGCGACCAGGCTGGCTGCCTTGATGGCATCCACGGCAGCCTTCTGCCGCTGACCCACCACCGAGGGGACGGGCAGGGGCTGGGGGCCCTTGGAGACCACCAATGCCACCGGGGTGCCGCGCCTGATGTCAGTACCAGCCGCCGGATTCTGGCTGAGCACCACGCCCACGGCTACCTTTTCATCAAATTGTTCGGTGACAGTACCCAACGCCATTTCGGCTGCGTTGAGGCCAGCCTTCGCCGCATCGAGCGTGCCTCCGGTCAGGTCGCTGAGCGGAAAGAGTTGGGGACCCTTGGAGACGAACAGTGAAATAGGAATGAACTTTCGAATCTCAGCGCCCGCTGCTGGATCGCTGCCCACCACCAGGCCGTTAGGGACGTCGTCGTCGAACACATCGCTGGTCTTGGTGCTGAACCCGGCCTGCTCAAGGATGATCCGGGCATCCTCAACGGTCTTGTTGGAGACGGCAGGAATGCTGGCGGCGGCGCCGGGGCCCAGCCCGAAGAACCAGCCAGCGCCGGTTGCCAGGATGGCAACGAGGACCAGTGCCACTACCCAAAGGATTCCGCGCCGCCGTGGGTTGCCGTGGTGCAGGGTGCGGGTGGGTGTGGCAGCTGCCCGGGCATCGGCCTTGGCTGATTCCTTGGCGTTCCTGCGCTGTTCGCGTTTGGTCGGGGTTGGAGTTGGCGGCGTCCAGGTCTGTTCGTGCACGGGTTCTTTGTCCGGTGGGGTCAGCGTCCGGGCCGCAGGAAGAATGGTGGTGGGGTTGCTGTTGCGGGCAATGAACTCTGTGGGATTTACACCCTGCTGCGCCACCACGGCGGTCTCGCCAAACCTGGGGTCCGCCGGCAAGGTTGGCTGGGGCTGGCGGGATGCCGCAGGTTTCAGGTCCAGCTCCGCGTCGGTGAGCTGGGAACGGATGTGGTGGAGTTCGGCCAGCAGCGCGCCGCCATTCACCGGCCGGTTTTCCGGATCCTTGGCCGTGCACCACTGGACCAGTTCATCCAGCTCGGCGGTCAAACCCGGCACGATGCTCGACGGTGCCGCGACGGTGCCGGTGACGTGCTGGTACGCCACCTGGAGGGCTGTCTCGCCCGCGTAGGGCTGTTGGCCGGTGAGCATCTCGAAGAGCATGATGCCCACTGAGTAGACATCGCTGCGGGCGTCGGCTGGCTTGGCCTCCACCAGTTCGGGGGAGAGGTAGGCGGCGGTGCCGATGAGTTGCCCGGTGCTGGTGGCGTTGGACACGGCCCGGGAGAGGCCAAAGTCGCCGATCTTGACGCGACCGTCCGTGGCAATCAGGACGTTCTCCGGTTTGACGTCCCGGTGGATCATTCCGGCGGCGTGGGCTGCTGCCAGGCCGGCGACCACCGGTTCGATGTAGTCCAACGCTGCGCGCGGCGTCAACCGGCCTTGGGCCTTGATGACGTCTCTGAGGGTGTGCCCCTTGATGTACTCCATCACCAGGTAGGCGGTGGCGGCGTCGGTGTTCTGGTCAAAGACACCCACCACGTTGGGATGGGACAGCCGGGCCGCGGCCTTCGCCTCACGGCCCAAGTGGTCCAGGAAACCATTGTTGGCCGCGAGATGCGGGTGCAGCACCTTGAGCGCTACTTCGCGTTCCAGGCGTTGGTCAACGGCCAGGTACACGGTGGACATGCCTCCGAAGTCCAGCTTGGAGAGAATCGCATAGCGATTGTCCACCAGCGCTCCGATGAGGGGGTCTGAGACGTGTTCTTGCACCCTTCGATCCTAATCCCGCAAAGGTGAGGACCGGACCGATCCCGGTCCGGGCCTCACCGTGGCGTTCTTATGCCGACTCAGCGGAAGCTTTGCTGGTGCGACTTGATGCTTGCAACGTAGCGCTTGGTGTCGTCGTACATGCCGTACTTACTGACGGAGTACTGACCCTGGTAGTAGCCGGCGATTGCCGAGTCCCTGTCACCGCTGGTTGCCAGGAGCTGCCTGATAATGGCTACGCCGGCGGTGGCGTTGTCGTAGGGGTCGAGGAGGTTCAGTTTCCTGCCGACCAGGTCCGATGCCCACTGGCCGGAGCTGGGAATCACCTGCATGGTGCCGATGGCGTTGGCCGGCGAGACGGAGCGGTGATCGAAGCTGGACTCCTGGAAGGCGAAGGCAAGCGCCAAAGTTGGGTCGACACCCATCTTGCGGGCGGTGTCTGCAACAATCGTCTTCATTTCGGCGCGGCTGGGAACCGGAGCCGCGTTCAGCAGCGCCTTGTTCTCGTTGGCCGAGCTGACCACAGCTGCCGGGTAGGAGAACCCGAGGAAGGAACTGGGTACCAGATCCTTGGCGGGCGCAGCCGGTGCGGCTGGAGCTGCCGCCGCGGGAGCCGATGCCCCGGGGATGGTCAACTTGCTGCCGGGGTAGATGATGGTGCTTGCGTTGATCCGGTTGGCCGCCAGCAGGTTGCCCAAACTGACGCCATGGCGGGACGCGATAGCAGAGAGCGTGTCGCCCGACTTGATGGTGTACGAGCCCGTTGACGCCGCAGGGCTGGTGCTGGCGACCGGTGCAGCAGCTGCCGGTGCGGCGGCGGCTGGGGCTGGTGCGCTGCCTGCTCCCACCTTGACCTTCTGGCCGGGATAGATGATGGACCGGTTGGAAAGGTTGTTCCATGCGAACACGTCGCTGAGGCTCACGTTGTGACGGGCAGCAATGGCGCCCAGGGTGTCACCTGATTTGACGGTGTAGCTTGCGCCGCTGGGAGCGGCCGCCGGTGCCGCAGGAGCGGCTGCTGCCGGGGCTGCCGGGGCTGCCGGTGCAGTGCCCGAGCCGGGGAGCTTGATCGTCTGGCCGGGGTAGATGATGGTGTTTGCCTGCAGGTTGTTCAACGCCAGCACAGCGTTGGTGCTCAGGCCGAATTTCCCTGCAACGGCGCTGATCGTGTCGCCGCGGGCGATCGTGTACTGCGCCGGGACGGCTGTCTGGGCTGGGCGAAGGGCAGGGATGACAGCGGGGACGGCTGATGCCGGGATGATCGACGTCAACTGGCTGGCTGCCTGGGCCTTCATTGCTGCAGCCAGGGTGCCCGGAATGCTCCGGACTGCCGGCTGTGCTGTGGCCGGCTGGGCCATGGCCAGGGATGACAGAACAACCGCGGGCAGGGCAGCCGTGGTGGCGGCAATCATCGGCAGGCGCGACCGGGACTGCTGGCGCGTGCGGGATGTCGTCATGGAGGGGGTCCTTTTTCTCAACTGCGGGGTCATCACGACGTGCAGCGGTAGCCGCTGTCAGTTCGTATTCTAATGTTAGGCAAGTGACTTGTGTTACCGATGTGATCAATGTGAATCTTTCACGAATCTGCGGAGATCACAAGAAGACTGTCAATATTCATGACAAACGGATTTGTTGCCATTACCGCAGGCCAATGCCCCTTTAGGGCAGGCCAACTGGGCGCCATGGCACACACCGTGGCATTCTTGGTACGTGAGTACTGTAGAAAACCTTGTGGGCGAATGGTTGCCCCTGCCAGATGTTGCCCTCGAACTGAATGTGCCCATTACTCGGGTGCACAGCCTTCTTACCGAACGGGCCCTGGCCGCAGTGCGGGTTGGCGCGCGAAATATCCGTTCCGTCCCTGCCGCTTTCCTGCAGGATGGCATGGTGGTGGACAGCCTAAAGGGCACCATTGTGGTGTTATCTGATGCTGGTTATTCCGATGAAGACCTGATCGTGTGGCTCTTTACCGCAGACGAGTCACTTCGAGGCCGTCCCATTGATGCGCTGCGCGAAGGCCGAAAGACCGAAATTAGGCGCCGGGCCCAAACTCTGGCCTGGTAGGACCAGTGCCTGGCCCGCCGCGGCGTGCGGGTCAGGCGGCGCGGCTGACCGTCACTTCAGCCAAGCGGCGTAGTGCCGTTTTAGGCAGCTCGTCAAGATCCAGGGCTGCCAACGCCTCGTAGGCTGTTGCGCCGAACTGCTCAATCAGGACTTCCGTGGCCTGCAGCGCCCCCGACTCCGCAATGATCGTCCGGATCTGGTCGATTTCAGGGTCAGTGAGATCCTGGTGCCCCAGCCGGGCATCGATGAACGCCGACTCGGCTGCGGTAGCCTGCTCCAAAGCGAGGGCCACTAGGACAGTCCGCTTTCCCTCGCGAAGATCATCCCCTGCCGGCTTGCCCGTGGTCTGCGGATCGCCGAAGACCCCCAGTACGTCGTCGCGCAGCTGGAACGCTTCGCCCAATGGCAATGCAAAAGCTGAGTAACCGCGGAGGAGTTCGGTGCTGGCTCCTGCCAGTGCGCCGCCCAGCGCCAATGGGTGCTCAGTAGAATATTTGGCACTCTTGAATCGAATGATCGATTGCGCCCGGTGGACGGCACCGGCGCGGTCGCGGACCGGACCGGCCACCTCCTCGAGGATGTCCAGGTACTGACCGGCCATGACTTCGGCCCGCATGAGATTGAAAATCAGGCGCGCGGTGCTTCGGGCGGCGGCTCGTTCGCCGATGTCCGTGAAAGCTTCCTCGCTGAAGGACAGGCAAAGGTCGCCGGCGAGAATGCCTGCCGCCTGGCCGAATCGCTCACTGTCGAGCGCCCAGCCCTGGGCGTCGTGGAGCTGGCTGAAGCTGCGGTGCACGCTGGGGCCGCCGCGTCGAGTGTCCGACCTGTCGATGATGTCGTCATGGATCAGGGCCGCTGCCTGGAAGAGTTCCAGGGCCGTGCCCGCGGTCACCACTTCCGGTGCCTCCGCAGCGCCGCCGGCACCGCGCCAACCCCAGTAGCACATCAGTGCCCGCAGCCGTTTGCCGCCGGTGACCAGGTTGGAGATTGAACCCATGATGGGCTCGATGTCTGGCGAGATGGCGGCCATGACTGACTGCTTTGCGCTGAGGAACCCTGTCAGCTCGCCTGCCACCGCCGCCACAAAGTCTGCCTGCTCGTGCCGGAGCTGCTCCGCAGCGCTCACTTCGCCGACTCGGCGGCGACGTTGGCGCCGATGGTGAACGTGCTGACCCCGGCTGCCTCGACAACAGAGATATTGACCGTTTCAGAGTCGTTCCGGACAAAGTCCTTGGAGGCGATGGCGCCCACTGAGTCGCCGGGTACGGCCTTGAAGCCTTGCGCTTCGAGGGCCTTCGTGTAGAAATCCACGACGGCGGCCGCTGTGGTCCGATTCGTTGCCACCAAGGCCGCGGTGACCGGCGTCGTGGCCTTGTCGAAGCTGCTGGACACCACAGTCGACTCCGGCATGAGGGGAAGGAGTTGGGTGGGGAAGCCGGCAACCACTGCGCCCACCGTCGCTGAGGTGTTGGGCGACGCCGACGGGCTGGGCGAGGCGGTCACGGTGGAGGGGGCGGCGGCCGAAGTGGACCCAGAAACTGTGGGTGCCGGGCTGCCCGACGGGGTGGGGCTGCAGGCTGCCAAGGCGAGTGCCGTGCTGGCCACGAGGGCGAGGCCCACGGGCCGAAGTTTTCCAATGACCGTCACAGGGACATTCCTCCTGGTATAGATGCCGGATCCAACCTCCAGTTTAGTCAGTACCGACGGCTAGGATTACAGCCGTGCAACCAGAAGGTAGGAACCAGATCGGATCGGCGGCCGCAACGGACCGCCGGCGCAAGTGCATCATGCACGTCGATATGGATGCCTTCTTCGTTTCCGTGGAGTTGCGGACCCGCCCTGAACTCGTGGGCAAGCCCGTCATTGTGGGGTTCCCGGGGGAGCGTTCGGTGGTTCTTTCCGGCTCATACGAGGCGAGGGCTTTCGGAGTGAAATCGGCCATGCCCATGGCCGTAGCGATGCGGATGTGTCCGCAGGCGGTGGTGATTGAACCGCGCCACGGAGTGTATTATGAGGTCTCGGCCCAATTGATGGCCATTTTTGAATCCATCACTGAGCTGGTTGAACCGCTGAGCGTGGACGAGGCTTTTCTTGACGTCACCGGCGCCATGCGCCGGTTGGGACCACCCAGGGGAATCGGTGAGCTGATCCGCCGTCGGGTGTCAGCGGAACTGGGCATCACGGCGTCGGTGGGGATAGCGGAGACAAAGTTCGTGGCAAAGATCGCCTCGACCCGCTGCAAGCCGGATGGACTGCTGATGATCGGTCCGGATGACACCGTGCCTTACTTGCACAGCCTGCCGGTCGGTGCCCTCTGGGGAGTGGGCGGGAAGACTGCCGACGTGTTGGCGAACATGGGCATCAGGACGGTAGCCGACCTGGCTGCTACTCCCATTGCCACGTTGAAGCGAGCCATGGGGGCGACCGGTGAGCACGTGCACCGATTGTCGTGGGGCATTGACCCCCGCCCCGTGACGCCCATTCGGCTGGAAAAGAGCATCGGCGCGGAGGAGACCTTCGCCATCGATACCGCCGATGATGAACTGATCCACCGCGAGCTGCTTCGACTGGCTCACCGGACGGCGGTGCGCCTGCGAAGCTCCGGGATGGTGGCTCGGACCATCGCCTTAAAGTTGCGGTTCGCCGACTTTTCCACCATCTCGCGCAGCCGGACGGTGCATACTCCCGTGGACAGTGCCCAGCTCATCTACGCGGTGGCCCTGCAGTTGCTGGAAGGAGTGGGCCAGCGGGCCATGACCGTCCGGCTGGTAGGTATCCGAGCGGAGGGGCTGGAGGAAGCGGCCAGGACATCGCTCCAGTTGAGCTTCGATCGGCGCGACGACAACTGGCGGGCAGCGGAGCAGGCGCTGGATCAGGTCACCCGCAGGTTCGGTTCCAAGTCGGTTTTGCCCGCCCGATTGATGGAGCCGGAGACCAGTCGGGATACTCCGGAGTAACATTCTTCGAAATCGGTCAGCGAACTTCCCGTTCGCCTTTCAGATCCGGGCCTGACGACCTATCCTTGAAGATACATAGTTTGCGAGTGAATGGATTTACTGCCGGACCCTCCTGACATGCTCCGCTTAGGCGGCTGAGTGCTTGGCACTGCTCTTGTCATCGGTGGCAGAGTGGGAACGTATCAGGGGCTCCAGTCGTTAAAACGAACGGAGTACTGGCCGGGATTGGCCTGGACGTTGACCTACAAAAGGAGGTCGTGATGCCGCTGTCGGAGCACGAACAGAAGCTGCTGGAACAGCTTGAAAAGCAGCTTCACGAGGAAGACCCCAAGTTTGCGAACTCCATGGGTTCGGATCCGGGCCGATCGTGGTCAACGCGACATGTGGTGATCGGTGTTCTGTGCGCCCTTGCCGGCATCTTCCTGCTCCTGGTCGGAGTGACTACCCAGCTCATTGTTGTTGGCGTCCTTGGCTTCATTGTCATGGGTGGTGGCGTCTACTTCGCCACCATGCGTAGCGCCGCCGCAGCTGCCAGGGGCGGTGCTCCCGGTAGTACCGCGAAATCCGGTAAGCCGCGAAGCTCATTCATGAACAGTCTCGAGGAACGCTGGGACGAACGCCGCCGCGGCGAACCCTAAGCTTCCAGGCCCCAGCCTCCTTCCGCGCTCCTCTTGGGGCTAGTGGAGGATCCGCGAAAAGACCCGCTCCGGCGGGTCTTTTCGCATTTAACGCCTCCGCATAAAACTGCCCTTTCGAAAAGGCAGGTGGCTGGGTTTCGAGGGGGTCCCCACTTCGCCCCACCCGGGCTCAGATTCGGAGATTTTGGCGTCTCGGGTGGAGTTGACGCGCCCGCCGGGGCCCAGTGAAGGCCCCTGAAGCCCCTTACCAGGCGTGTGGGTCGGACGGGTCGGCGGACTCCCTCCACTGCCCTCCACCGCTCGCGGCCGCGGATTTCCGGCATGCGCACCACAGATAGGGGAGTGGCGTGGGGTGTTTCGCGTTGACTGGGGAGCAAAGTGGAGTACTGTGGAGGACATAAGAGGGTGGTTGCAACACAGGGGATGTGCAGTTCCTTTCAGAAGACAGGCGGTGGGCCAATGTTTCTTGGCACACATTCGCCGCGTCTTGATGAAAAGGGCCGGATCATTCTCCCCGCTAAGTTCCGCGAGGAACTGGCCAGCGGACTGGTACTGACTCGAGGCCAGGAACGTTGCATCTACGTCTTCAGTGAGAAGGAATTTGAGCGGGTTCACGAGCAGATGCGGGAGGCACCAATTTCCTCCAAGCAGGCGCGTGACTACATCCGCGTTTTTCTCTCTGGGGCCTCTGATGAGGTACCTGACAAGCAGGGGCGCGTGACCATTCCACCGGCGCTCCGGGAGTACGCAGGTCTTGGCAGGGAATTGGCCGTCATTGGGGCCGGATCCCGCGCAGAGATCTGGGACGCCCAGGCCTGGAACGAGTACCTCGCAGAGAAGGAATCGGCCTTCTCTGAAACCGACGATCCAATCCCGGGCATTCTCTGACTACCCGGACTCCTACGCTTCTTGGCTGAGAACTCCAGCCGGCCCGCCCACCCAACCACCTGGCTCACTTCCCCGGAGCCAGGCGGAGAGGGATGGCAGGCACGGATGGGGCTCTGATCCAAGAAGCACACATTTTTACTCATGGCGAGAGAGGACGAGGCATGACTGAACACCCGAAGCCCACGTCCGAACGCCATGTGCCGGTTCTCAAGGACCGGTGCATCAATTTGTTGGCACCTGGTTTCGAGGCCGCCAGGCTCCGCGGCCAGACTCCGGTAGCCATCGATGCCACCCTGGGCATGGGCGGGCACTCCGAAGCAATGCTGCAGCGGTTCCCGGACCTGCACCTGATCGGCATCGACAGGGACGAAGAGGCTTTGGCGCTGGCAGGGGAGCGGTTGGCCGACTTCTCGGCCCGCACCGACCTGGTCCACGCCGTCTACGACGAAATCGAGGACGTCCTGGCCGACCTCGGGGTCACCGAAGTCCACGGCATCCTGATGGACCTGGGTGTCTCATCGTTGCAGCTGGACGAACGCGAGCGAGGCTTCGCCTACTCGTTTGATGCGCCACTGGACATGCGGATGGACACCAGCCGCGGGCAGACCGCGGCAGATGTGGTGAACAACTACAGCGAAGAGGACCTGGTCCGAATCATCCGGAAGTGGGGCGAGGAGAAGTTTGCCGGCCGGATTGCCAATCGGATCGTGGCCGCCCGGACCGAGAAGCTTTTCGCCACCACCGGTGAACTGGTGGAGCAGATCCGCTCCGTGGTCCCGGCAGCTGCAGCGAAAACTGGCGGGCACCCGGCCAAGCGAACGTTCCAGGCTCTACGCATCGAGGTCAACGAAGAGCTTGAAGTCCTTGAGCGCGCGGTTCCTGCGGCAGTGGATTCACTGGCCATGGGCGGACGCCTGGTGGTGATGTCATACCACTCGCTGGAGGACAAAATCGTCAAGGGTGTGCTGCAGTCGCGGTCCAAGTCTTCTGCGCCCCTGCATTTTCCGGTGGAGCTCGAAGAGCACAAACCCGAACTTAAGACCCTGACCAAAGGCACCGAGGTGCCTACCGCCGTCGAAATCGCCGAAAATTCGCGCGCTGCCTCAGCCAGGCTGCGCGCGGCGGAACGTATCAGAGCCAGGAGAGCTGCATGAGCATCGCCGCCGTCAAGTCCTTCCCCGCTGCCTCCAGCCTGTCTGCTGGTAAGGCTCAGCCGGCAGGAAGTCCAGGCGCAGGGCGCAAGGAACGTACTCCGCTCTCAGTGGTCCGTACCGTTCCGAAGAAGCGCCGGGCGCCCTTCGTGGTGCTGTGCTTCGCCATGCTCGCCGTCGCCTTGGTTGCCGTTCTGGTGCTCAACATCTCCGTCTCCACCTCGCAGTACCAGTTGGTGGAACTGCGCGCCAAGCAGAGTCAGTTGACCAAGACCAACCAGGACCTCACCCAACAGGTGCAGAACTTCGAAGCGCCGCAGAACCTGGCGGCCAAGGCCACCGATCTGGGCATGGTGGCCTCCACGGTCAAGGGCCAGATCGACTTGTCCACGCTGGCAGTGACCGGCAAGGCCACCCCAGCCGTCAAGGGCGCCACCACGGGGTCGGTTCTTCCCGCCCCCGCCGTGGCCGGCCAGCTCATTGTGGTCCCGCCAGCTACCAAGGGTGAACCGTTGGAGAATCGCAAACCCGCTGAAAGCGCAGCAGGTTCCGCCGCGCCGGTGGCGCAAGCCCCGGCTGCCGTCCCTGCCGCCCCTAAAGTGGAATTGAACGGCGGAACGGTTCCTGCCCCCGCGCAGAAGGTCCCCGGTCAGTAAGTAGCAGGTCAAGGCAACACAGCGAGCAGCAAGGAAAATCAGGGTGGCGCAGAGGACCGGCACGGCACACAGCAGGAAATCGCCCAACCCCACCAAACGGCTGCGGCTCGGGCTGAGCATCATGTTGGCCCTGTTGCTGGTGGTGGGTGGCAAGCTCTTCCTGGTGCAGGGTCTGGATGTCGGTGGCAACGCCGAAGCCGCCCTCGACAAGCGGATGACCGAGACGGTCCTGCCCGCTGAGCGCGGCAAGATTCTCGACGCCAACGGCACCGTCATGGCCAGCAGCGTGATCCGCTACAACGTTGTGGTGGACCAGCAGTTGAACACGGCCACTGACACGTTCCGTCGGCTGGACACGGTCGATGGCGAACGCAAGGTAGTCGCCGTCAGCCGGGACCAAGGCATCAACGAACTCGCGGCGGCGTTGGGCATGAAGTCCGACGACGTCCGAACGGCGCTGACGGGCGACTCGCGCTATTACGTCGTGGCCAAAGAGGTCAAGCCCGACGTTGAGGACCGGATCTCGAAACTTCAGATCCCCGGCGTCGTCAGCGAAGGCATCAGCAAGCGGGTCTACCCCAATGGGTCGGTGGCAGGCGGAATCATCGGCTTCCTCCGTGACGGCACCACAGGCCAGGCCGGAATCGAACAGACCCAGGATGAGCTGCTGCAGGGCAAAGACGGTAAACGCGTCTACGAAGAAGGTGCCGATGGGCTCCGCATCCCCGTTGGCCTCGATGAACTGACTCCGCCGGAAAATGGCAAGGACGTCAAGCTCACCCTCAACTCCGACCTGCAGTATTTTGCCCAGCAGGCCATCCAGAGCCAGACTGACAAGCTCGGTGCCGAATGGGGCGTCATCACGGTGATGGACATCAAGACCGGCAACCTGGTGGCCATGGCCGACACCAACGCCCCGGACCCGAACAACCCCGGCCTGGTAGCCGCTGCCGACCGCGGCGTCAGGTCCGTCACTGCTGCGTACGAGCCGGGCTCGGTACAGAAGATGATCACTGCTGCTGCCCTCATTGACGAAGGCAAAGCGACCCCGCTGAGCGAGTACACCCTGCCGCCGTCGTTGACCATCAACGGGCAGACGTTCACCGATTCCTTCTCGCACGGCACAGAGGACAGGACCCTCGCCGGTATTTTGGGCTACTCCATGAACACCGGCACCGTGATGGCGGGTTCGGCGCTCAGCAAGCAGGAGCGTTACGACTGGCTCCGTAAGTTCGGCATTGGCGAGGCACCGGATGTTGGCCTGCCCTCAACGGCTGCTGGAATCCTCACTCCGGCCGACCAGTGGGACGGCCGGCAGGAGTTCACAGTCCTCTTCGGGCAGGGGGTCTCCCAGTCCACGCTCCAGACGGTCCGTGCGTTCGCCGCGATCGCCAACAAGGGCACCATGATCCAGCCGCGCCTCATTGATTCGTACATTTCTGCTGACGGGACCGAAGAGAAAGTGCCTGCCGCGGACACCCGCCAGGTGGTCTCCGAGGGCACCGCACAGCAGGTCCGGGACATCCTGGAGAGCGCCGTCACCGAGGGCCAGATCAAGGACGCCGGCATCGACGGCTACCGCGTCGGAGCGAAAACCGGCACCTCTGAGTCACCGTGCGACGACGGCAAGTCGGGGTTCTGCGGCTACACCGCTTCCATGGTGGGAATGGCCCCGATGGACGATCCGCGGTTTATTGTGGAAGTGGTGCTCCAGCGGCCGAAAGGCAGCATTTACGGAATCACCAATGGACCGGTCTTCCGGTCCGTCATGAGCCAGGTCCTGCGGACCTACAACATCCAGCCGTCCACCGGCGAGCCAGCCAGGCTGCCTCAGTTCGCCAAGTAATACCCCGCACCATGCAGGCAAGCCTCACCCGGCGCTCCTGCTGGCGCGGGAACATCTAGCACCATCGGAGATCCCTTGTCAGAGTTCACCCCGTCCGGCGGTTCCGCCCCGGACGATCAGGCCGGCCGGTCCCCGTTCCGCCCCGCAACAGTCCACCCCGTCCGCCTGGACGCAATCGGCGACGCGTTGGGCCTCGCCGTACCCGACAGGTTCGGCGCTGTGGAGGTGACCGGCATCTCCCTGAACTCCCGCACCGTCCAACCCGGTGACCTCTATGTGGCCCTGCCCGGGGCCACCCGGCACGGCGCCGATTTCATCGCGCAGGCCATCAGCGCCGGTGCCGTGGCGATCCTCACCGACGAAGCAGGCGCCCGGCTGCAGGCGCTCGGCTCCGACGTCGCGGTTCCCGTGGTGGTGGTCCGGCAGCCCCGCAACGTGGTGGGGCCGCTTTCGGCACTGATCTACGGTAGCCAGCCGCAGGACGGCACCGCGCCCGAATTGTTTGCCGTCACCGGTACCAACGGCAAGACCACCACTACCTACTTCATCACCGCCCTGCTGCGGGCTTTGGGCCGGCAGCCGGGCTTGATCGGGACCATTGAAATCCTCGCCGGCGGCGAGGCCATTCCCAGTCTGCTCACCACGCCCGAATCCACTGACGTGCACGGGCTGTTGGCCCTCATGCGCGAACGTGGGCTGACGGCGGCGGCCATGGAGGTTTCTTCACACGCCATTTCCTACCAGCGGGTGGACGGCGTCCGCTTTGACGTGGCTGGTTTCACCAACTTGACGCAGGACCACCTGGACCTGCACGGGACCATGGACGAGTACTTCGCCACGAAGGCCGAACTCTTCACCCCGGCGCGGGCACGGCATGCGGTGGTCACTGTGGATGATCCCTGGGGCCAGCGGCTGGCTGCGCATTCTCCGGTGCCGGTGACCACTCTGGGCACGAGCCCCGGTGCACGTGCGGACTGGACCGTTACCGCCAGCACGCCGCGCGGATTGGGCACGGACTTCACCCTGACCGGCCCCCACGGAGCCGAACTCAAGGTGCATACCGGCCTGCCTGGCAGCTTCAACGTGGCCAACGCGGCGCTGGCCACGGTGATGGTGCTCAGCTCCGGCGTCCCGGTTGAGGCGGTGCAGGAAGCCTTGACGATACGTGATCCGTTCACCGTGGCCGTACCTGGCCGCATGCAGCTCGTCTGTGAGCGGCCCGCGGCAGTGGTTGATTTTGCCCACAACACCGACGCCCTTGCCAGGGCGCTCGAAGCCGTCCGGTCCGCCGAGCCGGGCTCACGCCTGATTGTGGTCTTCGGCGCCACCGGCCAGCGTGACCAAGGCAAGCGGCCCGCCATGGGCGCCATTGCCGCACGGTTGGCAGACACCGTCATCATCACCGACGACGACCCCCACGATGAAGACGCTGCAGCCATCCGGGCAGACGTCCTGGCCGGCGCACACTCAGCGAAAGCAGCAGAATCGTTGGCGGCTGACATTCTTGAAGTCTTCCCACGTGAGGCCGCGATCCAGCATGCCGTGCAGCTTGCCCAGCCCGCCGACACCATCCTTGTTGCCGGCCGTGGACACGAGGTCTGGCAGGAAGTGAAAGGCGTCAACCTTGCCCTCGATGACAGGGTTGAACTGCGCAACGCCTTGACAGCCAGGGGATTGAACGTTCTCCAAGCCGACCGGATAGAGTCCTAGACCGACATGATTGCACTTACTGCGGCGGAGATCGCCGACATCACTCACGGGCGCCTTGACGCCGAACCCGGCATCACGCCGTCGTCCGTTGTGACGGACTCCCGGGAAGCCACCCAAGGCGCGCTGTACGTTGCCAAACCCGGCGAGCAGGCGGACGGCCACGACTTCATTGCGGCCGCCTTCGCCGCCGGAGCGACGTTGGCCCTGGTGGAGCGCCCGGTCGCTGCCGCAGACGGAACCACCTATCCCGCAGTGGTAGTGGCCGACGCCGTAGCCGCCATGGGTGCCCTGGCCGCGGAAGTGGTGCGGCGTATCCGGGCCGCGCGTACCGCCCGGAACGAACGCACCACCGTGGTGGGAATCACCGGCTCCGCCGGGAAAACCACCACCAAGGACTTGGTAGCTGGAATCTTCGCCGCCCATGGCCCCACCGTCGCGCCGCAAGGCTCCTACAACGGCGAGGTGGGCGTCCCGCTGACGGTCTTCCGGGCCGACGAGGACACCCGCTACCTGGTGATCGAAATGGGCGCCACCGGGATTGGCCACATCCGCTACCTTTGCGACCTGGTGGCCCCGGACATCGGCGTTGTCCTCGGCGTGGGTACCGCGCACGCCGGCGAGTTCGGCGGCGTGGAGAACATTGCCCGCGCCAAGGGCGAAATGGTGGAAGCCCTTTCGGCTGCCGGTACCGCCATCCTGAATCTCGACGACGAACGGGTGGCCGCCATGCGCAGCCGCACCGAAGCGACAGTGCTGGGTTTCTCCGCCGAGGGGCGCAGCGACGCTGGCGTCCAGGCACTCAACGTCGACACCAACGCTTCCGGCAACCCTGAATTTGACCTGGTGCTGCCGAACCACCCGGGGACGCTGCCGGTCCAGAGCCAACTCATTGGTGCGCACCATGTGGCCAACCTCCTGGCCGCCGCCGCCATCGCATCTGCTGCCGGCGTGCCGGGGGCTGACATTGCGGCTTCGTTGGGAACGCAGGCAGCTGCGAGCCGGTGGCGGATGGAACGCACCGAACGTGCCGACGGCGTCACCATCATCAACGACGCCTACAACGCGAACCCCGAGTCCATGCGCGCGGCGCTCCGGACCCTGGCCGACCTTGGCCGTGGCCGGCGCACCTGGGCAGTCCTCGGCGCCATGCGGGAGCTCGGCGAGGACACCATCCGGGAGCACACTGCCGTAGGCACCCAGGTGGTGCGGCTGAACATCTCCCGCCTGGTGGTGGTGGGCAGGGAAGCCCGGGCCCTCTACGTTTCCGCGGTCCAGGAAGGCTCCTGGGGCGATGAATGCATCTTCACCGAAGACGCTGATGAAGCCTACGAACTGTTGAGCCGTGAACTGCAGCCGGGAGACTTGGTGCTCTTCAAATCCTCCAACGGAGTAGGGCTGCACCGTCTAGGCGATCGGATAGCATTACCCCCACAAACCCCGCAAAGTACCGATGAAAGGAGCACTCTGCTGTGATTGCACTTTTGATCGGGTCGGGCCTTGCCCTCCTCTTTGCCTTGGTTGGCACGCCGCTCTTCATCAAGCTCCTGGTCCGACGAGGCTATGGGCAGTTCATCCGCGACGACGGACCCACTTCGCACCACACCAAACGCGGCACCCCCACCATGGGCGGCACCGTGGTGGTGGCAGCAGTCCTGGTCAGCTACTTCCTGACCCACTGGATCATGCTCCTGATGAATCCGGCCTCGCCGGGACCGTCCGCCTCGGCGCTGATCCTGCTGTTCCTGATGGTGGGAATGGGTCTGGTGGGGTTCCTCGATGACTTCATCAAGATCTCCCGGCAACGCAGCCTGGGCCTGAACGCCAAGGCGAAGCTCATCCTGCAGGCCGCCGTCGGCATTATTTTTGCGGTGCTGGCACTGAACTTTCCGGACTCGGAAGGCTTGACCCCCGCCTCCACCAAAATCTCCCTGGTGCGCGACATTCCCTGGCTGGACCTGGCCTTCGGTGGCACCGTCCTGGGCGCCATCCTCTTTGTCCTCTGGTCCAACCTGATCGTCACTGCGGCCACCAACGGCGTGAACCTGACCGACGGACTGGACGGTCTCGCCGCAGGTGCCTCCGTGATGGTCTTTGGCGCCTACACGCTGATGGGCATCTGGCAGAGCAACCAGTCCTGCGGTTCACCCCGCGAGGCTGGCAGCGGTTGCTACTCCGTCCGCGACCCCCTGGACCTGGCACTGCTCGCCGCCATCCTCAGCGCGGCGTTGGTGGGCTTCCTCTGGTGGAACACCTCACCCGCCAAAATCTTCATGGGCGACACCGGCTCGCTGGCCATCGGCGGCGCTGTTGCCGGCTTCGCCATCCTTTCCCGCACCGAACTGCTGCTGGGCATCATCGGCGGACTCTTCGTCCTGATCACCCTCTCGGTGATCATCCAGGTGGGCTACTTCAAGGCCACCGGCGGCAAACGCGTCTTCAAGATGGCGCCGCTCCAACACCACTTCGAGCTCAAGGGCTGGGCCGAGGTGACGGTGGTGGTCCGGTTCTGGATCCTCTGCGGCCTGTTCGTGGCCGTGGGCTTGGGCATCTTCTACGCTGAATGGGTTGTGCTGCTGTGACCGTTTCCCCCCGACTTGTTGGCCTCGATACCTGGGATGCCGACTGGGCAGGGCTCCGCGTGGTGGTCACCGGAATCGGCGTGTCCGGGTTCGCGGCTGCGGACACCCTGATCGAGCTCGGCGCCAGGGTAGTGGTGGTTGACGCCGCCACCAGCGACACCGCACGCTCCCGCGCCGATACGCTCCGGATCGTGGGGGCCGTGGACGTGCTGCTCGGTCCCGACGCCGTCACCAGCATTCCCGAGGTCGACGGCGAACAGCCGGACCTGATTGTCACCTCGCCGGGCTGGCGTCCCGATCAAGCCCTGCTTGCCGCCGCTGCGCGCGCCCACCTTCCGATCTGGGGCGATGTGGAGCTCGCCTGGCGGGTCCGGGTGCGGGAGGGACGCAAGACCGCTGATTGGTTGGCCATCACCGGGACCAACGGGAAGACAACTACGGTAGGCCTGACCGAGTCGATGCTGCGCGCAGCCGGGCTGAAGGCCCTGGCAGTGGGCAACGTGGGCACACCGATCCTCGACGCGCTCCGGGATCCCGTGGAATACGACGTCCTGGCCGTGGAACTCTCCAGCTTCCAGCTGCACTGGTCAGAGTCCCTCTCGCCAGAGGCGAGCGTATGCCTCAACGTTGCCGAAGACCACGTGGACTGGCACGGTTCCTACGCGTCGTACCTGGCCGATAAGGCAAAGGTCTACGAACGCACCCGGAAAGCCTGCATCTACAACGCGGAGCAGATCGAAACCGAACGCATGGTGGAGAACGCAGACGTCGTGGAAGGGTGCCGCGCCGTGGCGTTCACCACCCTGACCCCCGCCATCAGCATGCTCGGAGTTGTTGAGGGCCTCCTAGTGGACAGGGCCTTCATCGAAGAACGCAAAGACAGCGCCGTGGAGCTTGCTGCCATGACAGATCTTGGCGAACTGGCGCCACGGCACATGGTGGCCAACGCCCTCGCCGCCGCCGGCCTGGTCCGTGCCTACGGGGTGGACGTCAAGGCCGTGCGGCAGGGAATCAAGGACTACGTCCCCGGGGACCATCGCATCCAGCCGGTGGCCCGCCACAACGGTGTCCTCTGGGTCAACGATTCCAAAGCGACCAACCCGCATGCCGCAGCGGCCTCGCTGGCCGCCTTCAGCAACGTCGTCTGGATCGCCGGTGGCCTGTCCAAGGGCGTCAGTTACGACCAGTTGGTCCAGGAACATGCCAGTCGCCTCAAGGCCGTGGTGCTCATTGGTGCTGACTCGGCGTCCCTGCTGGCAGCACTGCAGCGACACGCGCCAGATGTCCCCGTGATCCCTGCGCTGCCGGGTGACACTGAAGACGTGCAGTCTGCCGCAGGGGAACACATCATGTCCCTGGCCGTAGCGTCAGCGGCACAGGTGGCCGAGTCTGGCGACACTGTGCTGATGGCTCCGGCAGCTGCTTCCATGGATCAGTTCTCTTCCTACGCTCACCGCGGTGGCGCCTTCATCGAAGCTGTCCGTGAGCTGGTGGAAGGGCAGGCCCAGACCGGCGAGGAGTAACAATGGTCAGCACGCCCACCAGGCCGCAGGCCACCAAAACCCAGCCCAAGGTCCCCACGAAAACCCCTCAAGCAAAGCGGCCAACCACGCCGCTGCCTATTGGGGCCCGCATCCGGGGCGCCTATCACAAGTTCTGGTCCGCCCTCGAAGGGACAGGAACCTCCCGCAACGGGTCCACGTATTACCTCATCCTGGGATCCACCCTCGCGCTGACGGCCATCGGCATCATGATGGTCCTCTCCGCGTCCAGCGTGGAATCCATTGCTGCCGGCGAATCGCCCTACGGCAACGCCTTAAAGCAGGGTGCTTTCGCCGCGATCGGGATCTGCCTGATGTTTGTCCTGTCCCGCATCAATGTGGTGTGGCTTAAGCGCCTGGCCTGGCCAGGTATTGGACTCGCCCTGGTCCTGCTTGCAGCAGTGCAGGTGGTGGGTTCATCGGTCAACGGCAACAAGAACTGGGTGGACTTCGGCGGCATCACCTTCCAGCCCTCCGAAGCTGCGAAGCTCGCGTTGGCGCTCTGGATGGCCACCGTCCTGGCCCGCAAGGGAAAGCTGCTGGCCCGCTGGCAACACGTTCTCATCCCGGCCGTTCCCATGGCAGCAGTCATTATCGCGCTGGTCCTGGTCGGCAACGACCTTGGCACGGCCATGATCATCATGATGGTGGCCGCAGCCGCACTCTTCTTCGCCGGCGTCCCGCTCTACATCTTCGGCATTGCTGGCCTCGCCGCTGCGGCGGGAACAGCCGTCATGGCGATCACCAGTTCCAACCGGATGTGCCGCATCACCTCCTGGTGGACAGGTGAAACCTGCGCCAACGGAACAGACGCCAACTACCAGGCCACCAACGGCCTCTACGGCCTCGCTTCCGGTGGCTGGTTCGGGGTGGGCCTGGGCCAGAGCCGGCAAAAGTACAGCTGGATCCCCGAAGCCCACAACGACTTCATCTTCGCCATCATCGGCGAGGAACTGGGTCTGGTGGGAACCGTCGTCGTGCTTGTCCTCTTCGCCATCCTGGGCGCTGCCATCTACCGCGTGGTGGTGGCACAGGAGGGACTCTTCCACCGAGTCCTGGCTGGCACCATCATGGTGTGGCTCCTCGGTCAGGCCACTGTCAACATGGCGGTGGTGACAGGCCTCATGCCCGTGATCGGTGTACCCCTGCCGTTCATTTCCTATGGCGGCTCCGCCCTGCTCATGTCGCTCTGCGCTGTGGGTGTGGTGTTATCCCTGGCCCGGGAGCAGATGGCCCCCGCCATCCGGCCCAAACGGGTGCTCACGTTAGGCCTCAAACCGGGCCGGGCAACACCCAAAAAGAAGACTGCAAGAAAGCGCTCCTGACCCTTGATGACCTCGAAACCCCTTTCCATCGTCTTGGCCGGTGGCGGTACCGCTGGCCACATCAGCCCGCTCCTGGCGATCGCTGCTGCCCTGCGGAGCACCGTACCGGACGCGTCGATCCTTGCCGTTGGGACGCCGTCGGGCATGGAGACCCGCTTGGTGCCCGCAGCAGGAGTGGAATTGGCCACCATCGACAGGGTGCCGTTTCCGCGCCGGCCCTCCCTGGACCTCCTGCGACTGCCCGCACGCCTCGCTGGCGCAGTCCGGCAAGCGGGGGCCATCCTCGACTCAGCCGCCGCCGACGTCTTGGTGGGAGTGGGCGGCTACGTCAGTACCCCGCTGTACCTGGCAGCCCGCAGGCGAAAGATCCCCATTGTCATCCACGAAGCAAATGCCCGGCCCGGCCTCGCCAACCGGGTAGGCGCCCGACTCACGCAAAACGTTGCCGTGGCATTTGCCGGAACTCCCTTGCGCCACGCGGTCCACGTGGGCATGCCCATGCGGAAGGAAATCTCCGGCCTGGACCGGACCTCTTCCCAACGAGCCGCGCGCGAAACCCTGGGGCTGGACCTGGACCGTCCCACCTTGATCGTCACCGGCGGATCATCGGGAGCACTCAGCATCAACCGGACCGTTGCGGCCTCCGTGGCCGCCCTGCACACCGCGGGCATCCAGACCCTGCACATTACGGGCCGGGACAAAGTGGTCCTCGACCACACCGGCGCACCGTTGTCCGCGGAGGGGTATCGCCAGGTGGAGTACGTTGCGGGAATGGAACTCGTCTACGCGGCAGCAGACCTCCTGCTGGCCCGCTCTGGTGCCGCCACAGTCTGCGAAGTAGCCGCGGTAGGTGTCCCTGCCGTCTTGGTACCCCTTCCCATTGGTAACGGCGAACAGGCACTTAACGCCGCCGGCTTGGTGACTGCCGGAGGTGCCGTCCTCGTGGCAGACCGCGACTTCACCGCCGACTGGGTGGCAAAGACCTTGATCCCGCTCGCCACCGACCCCCACCGATTGGCCGCCATGGCCAGCAGCTCGTTTGCGCTGGGCGTCCGGAACGCCGATCAACGCATGGCCGACCTCGTCCTGAAAGCAGCGTCCGCATGAACCAGCCCATCCCAGACCTCAGCGCGCTTGGCCGGACACACTTCATTGGCATCGGCGGCGTAGGGATGTCCGCGGTAGCCCGCATCATGGTTGCCAGGGGCGTGGCCGTCAGCGGCAGTGACGCCAAGAACCTCCCCGTGATGGCGGACCTGGCTGCCGGCGGGGCCCGGATTGCCGTGGGCTACGCCGCGGCCAACCTCGGCGATGCCCAGACGGTGGTTGCCGGCTCGGCGATCCGGGAGGACAACCCCGAACTTGCCGCCGCACGCGCAGCCGGCCTGCCAATCCTGCACCGCTCGGAGGCATTGGCCGCCACCATGGCCGCAGACACGGCGGTCACGGTGGCTGGAACTCACGGAAAATCCACCACCACCTCCATGGTGGCCGTGCTACTGAAGGGCGCTGGGCTGGACCCGTCCTTCGCGATCGGCGCCAACGTCCCAGCCCTGGGCGTCAACGCTGCCTCCGGATCCACGCCCATCTTCGTCGCCGAGGCGGACGAATCGGACGCTTCGTTCCTGAACTACCGCCCCCAGATCGCCGTGGTCACCAACGTGGAACCAGACCACCTGGACTTCTACGGCACCGCTGAGGCCGTCTTCGCATCCTTCGACCGATTCACGGCGCTGCTGCCGGCGGATGGGCTGCTCATTGCCTGCGCTGACGACGCCGGCGCGCTGGCTTTGGCGCAACGGACCAAGGCGCAGGGCACCACCCGGGTCCTGCTCTACGGCACTGCCGAGGGCGCAGACGTCCAGCTGCACGACGGCGGCCCCGGCCGCGTCTCGGTGTCCACCGGGACCGGTGACTACCAGCTGTCGCTGCAAGTTCCAGGGCGGCACAATGCCCTCAACGCTGCGGCCGCGTTCGCCGTGGCCGTGGAACTGGGAGTGGATCCCGCCGCCGCGGCGGCCGCTTTGGCCCAGTTTTCCGGTGCCTCCCGTCGGTTCGAGCTGAAGGGCACCGCCGGGGGAGTGCGCGTGTTTGACGACTACGCGCACCATCCCACAGAGGTTCGTGCAGCGTTGACCGCTGCACGTTCGGTGGCTGACGGAAAACGGGTGCACGTATTGTTCCAGCCCCATTTGTTCTCCCGCACCCGGGAATTCGCCCGGGAGTTCGCCGAGGCGCTGAACCTCGCGGACACTGCGCTGGTCCTGGACATCTACCCGGCCAGGGAGGACCCCATTCCGGGTGTCAGCAGCCAACTCATCGTTGACCACCTCTCGGCCAGAGGCAAGCTGGTCAGCGCAACGGATGCTGTGGCTGCGCTGGCAGGCGTTGCTGCCGACGGCGACGTGGTGCTGACGGTGGGGGCTGGCGATGTGACAGCCTACGGACCGCGCATCGTTGAGGCGCTCCATGCCTAGCTCACGCCGCCCCACCTACACCTCGGCCGGGCAGAAGGGCCGGGAAGGCTTGACGCCCGCCGGTCCGCCCCCAGCTGGACCCGAAGAACCGACGGCCAAGGAAGCGCCCCGCACACCGGCCGCTGAGGTTATCTCCGCCTCTCGTAGCCTGCCGGAGTCGCCCACGACGGTCAAGAAGTCGAAACAGGGGCAATCGACCACGCCGGGGGATGCCACCAAGGCCGCCCGTTCCAGCACGCCGGAAAAGTCCAGGAAGTCGCTGCCCAGCCTGCCGAAACGGAAGAAGGCAACCGCCACGACGCCGGCCGATGCCACCCGCCAGAATGTGCTGGCCTTTCCCGAGCCGAAGCGCAAGCGGCGCCGGCGGACGATCGCACTCGTCGCCGGGTCCGTGCTTGCCGTCGTGGCCGCACTATTGCTCGCTGCCATCTATTCGCCCGTTCTGGCGCTGAAGGACGTCACCGTGTCTGGCACCCGGCTGCTCACGCCTGCCCAGGTCCAGACCGCATTGGCACCCCTGCAAGGCAAACCGCTGCCGCAAATCAGCAACGACGAGGTTACCCGGCTGCTGGAACCACTGGTCCAGGTGCGTTCGGTGCAGATCTCGGCCCGGCCGCCGTCGGGATTGGCCGTGCAGATCGACGAACGCGTGCCCGTGGCCTTGGTCAAACAGGGCGAGCAGTACCAGCTGGTGGACGTCGACGGCGTCCGGCTGGCAGACACTGCCGACCCCGCTTCGGTCGCCTTGCCGGTGATCGACGGCGGCGCAGGCACCATCGGCCAAGACCTGTTCCGCGCCACCACCAACGTCCTGGCCGCGCTCCCGGCGGACGTGCTGGCCAAGTTGTCCAATGCCTCGGCCCAGTCCGTTGACGCCGTGGAGCTCAAATTGGTGGACGGCCAGACCATCGTCTGGGGGAACGCGTCCGAGAAGGAACTCAAGGCCAAGGTGCTGGCGGCGCTATTGACCGTCCCCGTGGATGCCAAAAATCCCGTGCGAGTCTATGACGTCAGCGTGCCACGCCATCCCGTCACCCGGTGAGCCGCTTTATTTCGCGTATTAATCCGACACGCGGACCCGGTTATTGAATGTGGGATACAGAGCAAATACCGTCATTGACATGAGTTACTTGACATAACTATAACCCTCAAGTCGAAGGTTAAGGTTAGCGGGTTCACGCCCGGCACAAGATATTGCTCGCAGGATTCAGCAGTACACACGAACACAAAGACACGAACAAGGGACACGTAACGTGGCAGCTCCGCAGAACTACTTGGCCGTCATCAAAGTCGTCGGCATCGGCGGCGGTGGCGTCAACGCAGTCAACCGAATGATCGATGTCGGCCTCCGGGGCGTTGAATTCATCGCCATCAACACCGATGCCCAGGCTCTGCTGATGAGTGACGCTGACGTCAAACTCGACGTAGGCCGCGAACTGACCCGTGGCTTGGGTGCCGGCGCCAATCCGGAGGTGGGCAAGCAGGCCGCCGAGGATCACGCTGACGAGATCGAAGAGGTCCTTCGCGGCGCCGACATGGTGTTTGTGACGGCTGGCGAAGGCGGCGGTACCGGTACCGGTGGCGCCCCCGTCGTGGCCCGAATTGCCCGTTCCCTCGGGGCCCTGACCATCGGTGTGGTGACCCGTCCCTTCACGTTCGAGGGCCGCCGTCGTGCAGGTTCCGCCGAAACCGGTATCGATGCGCTGCGCGACGAGGTGGACACACTGATCGTGATCCCCAACGATCGCCTGCTCTCCATCAGCGATCGCAACGTCTCCGTGCTGGATGCCTTCCGCTCCGCGGACCAGGTCCTGCTCTCGGGCGTCCAGGGCATCACCGACCTCATCACCACCCCCGGCCTGATCAACCTCGACTTCGCAGACGTCAAGTCCGTCATGCAGGGTGCAGGTTCGGCGCTGATGGGTATCGGCTCGGCACGCGGCGAGGATCGGGCCGTCAAGGCCGCCGAACTTGCCATTGCCTCCCCGCTGCTGGAAGCCTCGATCGACGGTGCCCACGGCGTCCTGCTGTCCATCCAGGGCGGCTCGGACCTGGGCCTCTTCGAAATCAACGAAGCAGCCCGCCTGGTCCAGGAAGTGGCGCACCCCGAGGCCAACATCATCTTCGGTGCCGTCATTGACGACGCCCTCGGCGATGAAGCCCGTGTCACGGTCATCGCTGCCGGCTTCGACGACGTCAAGGCCACCTCGCCCTCCATGGACCAGTCGCAGCCCCAGGTTGCGCCGCAGCGTCCCGCAGCTCCCGCAGCAGGCCCGGCGCCCACCCAGGCGCCGTCCGCTGGTACCCAGCACGCCAATGTGCAGCCGGTCCACGCCGGAGTAGGGGCAGGCCTGAGCAACTGGGGCCAGCAGCGTGCCACCGCCGTCCCGGCCGACTCCGGCTTCGACGTTGACCTGCCCTCCGTGGTGGAGCCGGACCTCACCGGCAGCCGCTCGGATGACCTGGATGTCCCCGACTTCCTGAAGTAGGCCTCGCTTGTTCGCATGGCGGAAAGAGATCCTGCCGGGGGTCACGGCTGCTTTTACCAACGCCGACGCCGGCAACCTCGCCCTGCACGTGGGGGACGATCCAGCAGTAGTCGCAGCGCGTCGCGCCCAACTTGAAGAGACGTTGGGCGTGGCGCCTGCTGGACTGAAGTTCATGAATCAGGTCCACGGCTCTGCTGTGGCGCTGATGACAGCGGACAGTACGGCGCCCGAAGCAGACGCCATGGTGTCCCAAGGCGTTCCGCTGGCCGTCATGGTGGCCGACTGCATTCCGGTGCTGCTGGCTGGTGTTGGACCCACGGGGCCGGTGCTTGCCGCGGTGCATGCAGGCAGGCCGGGAGTGGCCAACGGCATTGTGCCGACTGCGGTCGAGGCCATGCGTGCCGTGGGCGCTGAGAATATCCGCGCGTGGCTGGGTCCCTCCATCTGCGGGCACTGCTATGAGGTCCCCGAGGCTTTGCGCGCTGAAGTTTCTGCCCTGGTCCCGGCGACCTACGGCGTCACATCGTGGGGGACCCCCAGCCTGGACCTCCCCGCAGGAGCCATCAGCCAGCTGGCCGCCGTCGGGGTGTCCATAGAGTTCACCGGCGCGTGCACCCTGGAGACCGAATCCTTGTTTTCGTACCGCCGGGACCAACGGACCGGACGTTTCGCCGGAGTGCTGGTGACCCATGACTGAGCCCCTGAATCCTTCACCTGTGGACCCTGCCGATACGCGCACGGCTGAGCTCGCTGGCCGACTGGCAGTCGTGGGGAACCGGATCCAGGCCGCCATGTCCAGTGCGGGCAAGCAGGCAGCTGCCCCTCGGCTGATTGTGATCACCAAATTCCACCCGGCCGCTGACATCCGTCGGCTTGCGGACCTGGGCGTGCGGGATGTCGGTGAAAACCGGGACCAGGAAGCCGCTGCGAAGGCAGTGGAGTTAGCCGACTGCGGGCTCACCTGGCATTTTGTGGGCCAGGTGCAGACCAAGAAGGCCAAATCGGTGGCCCGTTACGCAGCGGCAGTGCATTCGGTGGACAGGCCGCAACTCGTCGACGCCTTGGCCAAAGCCATTGCTGTAGAGCAGGCAGGGTCCGGCCGGGCTGACCTCGAGTGTTTCATCCAGGTGGGCCTCGATGAGGATGCAGCTGAGGGCAGGGGAGGTGCGGCTCCTGCGGTGGTGCCCCACCTGGCGGACCAGGTAGCTGCTGCCGCTGGCTTGCGCCTGGCAGGGGTGATGGCGGTGGCGCCGCTGGGTGTCGACCCCGAAGCGGCCTTCGAGAAACTTGCCCGGGTATCGGCGGAACTGGTGGCCCAGCATCCTGATGCCGGCGCGATTTCCGCGGGCATGAGCCAGGACTTGGAAGCCGCCATCAAGTTCGGTGCGACACACCTGCGGATCGGTTCCGATATTCTCGGAACACGCCCCGCCTTGGGGTAGCGTCGGTTTTATTGGAAGTGATGGGCGGATATTCCAGTGCTGTCAAATCATTGGACGGCCCGCAACCGGGACACACGAACGAGGAGTCGACCATGGCCGGCGCTCTGCGCAAGACAATGATCTATCTTGGGCTCGCCGACGGCGATGAGCATTACGAGTCCGAGCACCAAACCACACGAAAGGACGAAGGCGAAACGATGGAAGCAGACCGCGAGGAACGCCGTGCACCAGCACCGGTCCGCGAAGTCAGCCGCGAATCGTCTTACAGCCCCGATGATGAATACCGTGCGCCTGTGACCCCCATTAAGCGTGCGGCCTCCAGCCGAGAAGAGCACGCCGGGTTGCGACAGATCACCACCATCCACCCGCGCTCCTACAACGATGCCAAACTCATCGGTGAGAGCTTCCGCGACGGCATTCCGGTGATCATGAACGTCACCGATATGGGCGAAGCTGACGCCAAACGGCTCGTCGACTTTTCCGCGGGGCTTGTCTTCGGGTTGCGCGGCAGCATTGAGCGCGTCACCAACAAGGTTTTCCTGCTCTCACCCTCCTACGTTGAGGTCATCGGAGACGACAAGAAAGTCAGCGACACCCAGGCCAGTTTCTTCAACCAGAGCTGACCACCAGACGGACGCCAGATGCCAGGCAGGGACACCTGCCTGGCATCTGTGCTGAAATAGAGGATCGGCTCCGGCCGCCCAACATCACTATCGACATGGAGTTACGAGTACGTCATGGGAATTGTCTTCGGACTTGTGTATCTCGCCCTCCTCCTGTTTTTCGTGGCTTTGATCATCCGCCTCGTCTTCGACTGGGTCCAGATGTTTGCCCGGCAGTGGCGCCCCCGGGGCGTGGCCCTCGTCACTGCGCATACTGTGTACTCCATCACTGATCCGCCGCTGAACTTGCTGCGCCGCCTCATCCCGCCGTTGCGCCTTGGCGGCATCACCTTGGATCTAGGCTTCCTGGTTCTCTTTATTGCGGTGAGCATCCTGATGGGAATCACGCGGAGTTTCGCATAAATAATTCAAAAACTTGCCATGCGCCCAGTTCCCGCTCCGGGAACGGCTAGGGTGAAGGAAAGAAAAACCACGACGTCGACACGGTTGTGTCGAATTAGAGGTAGCAGACCAAATTTAGGTACCGTAGTTTTGACGGCCGGAAGGCCTGCTGACTAACCAGACCAGTGAGGTGACCAGATGGCTTTGACGCCAGAAGACGTTGTCAACAAACGCTTTCAGCCCACCAAGTTCCGCGAGGGCTATGACCAGGATGAAGTTGATGACTTCCTGGACGAAATCGTCGTCGAACTCCGACGCCTGACGCAGGAAAACGAAGACCTTCGCAAGAAGCTCGCCGAATCCGGAACCAGCGTCCCGGCAGCTGCGACTGCAGCCGCACCCGTGGTGGAGAAGGTTCCCGCGCCCGCCAAGGCTGACAAGGACGATTCAGCCGAGAAGGCAGAGGCAGCCAAGGCCGCCGAAGCTGCCGAGGACGCCAAGAAGAAGGACGCCCAGCCGGCTGCCCCCGCAGCTGTTGCTACTCCGGCACCGGCTGCTCCGGCCGCCGCTGCAGCGCCTGCCCAGGCAAGCTCAGCGTCCGCAGAATCCGCTGCTGGCCTGTTGGCCATGGCACAGCAGATGCATGATCGCCACGTCGCTGACGGCCAGTCGCAGAAGGACAAGATCATCGCTGAGGCGCAGATCGAAGCCAGCAGCCTGGTCAACGACGCGCAGGAGAAGTCCCGCAAGATCCTTGGTGCCCTGGAACAGCAGCGTTCGGTGCTCGAGCGCAAGGTGGAGCAGCTCCGAGGCTTCGAGCGCGACTACCGCTCACGCCTGAAGGCCTACATCGAGGGTCAGCTTCGCGATCTCGACGCCCGCGGTTCGGTAGCGGCGCCGGAAGTCAGCGACGCCAACTGAACCACCCAGCACGTATTCTGAAAGCCGGTGGCTGAGGATTCCTCGGCCGCCGGCTTTTGGCATTAACTCCAGTTTTGACGAACGAAAGCACCATGACTGACGAACCTGCCGCCGACGCAGCACCTCCTGTTCCGCCCGCACCGCGAGCCCGCCGGATAGTTTTCCTGTCCCTGTTCATCGGGTTTGCCGTCTTCGCCTACGCCTTCGATCAGCTCACCAAGCTGTGGGTCGATTCCACCATGGTGGAAGGCGAACGGACGCCGGTGCTGCCACCGCTGCTGCACTGGTACTTCATCAAGAACTCGGGTGCTGCGTTTTCCATCGGCGAAAACATCACCTGGGTTTTCACCCTCATCATGGCAGCGGTGGCAGTCACCATCCTCTTCCAAGTCCGAAAACTGGGCTCCAAATGGTGGTCGCTGGCCTTGGGGCTGTTGCTGGGCGGTGCGTTGGGCAACCTGACGGATCGGTTGTTCCGTGAGCCGTCCTTCGGCATGGGGCACGTTGTCGATTTCATCCAGCTGCCAAACTTTGCGATCTTCAACATCGCCGATTCGGCAGTGGTCTCTGCAGTGGTCATTATCTGCCTGCTGACCATTCGTGGCATCGCGATGGACGGTTCCAAGGTTGCAGCCAAGGAAAAGTCCGCTGCTAAGGGGTCCTCGGATCATGCCTGAGCAGGTAGTAGTCGCCGAGGAATTCGGTGGCGTACGGGCCGACGCCGGCCTGGCGGCCCTGTTGGGTATCTCCCGTTCCGTCGCGGCGGGCCTGCTTTCTGGTGGGCACGTCCTCAGTCACGGCCGGCCGCTGGGCAAGTCCGCCAAGCTGGTGGCAGGTGATGCCCTCGAGGTCACCATCCCGGAGCGGTCCGACCCGCTGGAAGTTGTGGAGGAAGTAGTGGAAGGCCTCAAGATCCTGCTCGACGACGATGATTTCGTCGCCGTCGACAAACCTGTTGGCGTCGCCGCCCACCCTTCTCCGGGCTGGGTTGGACCCACAGTAGTGGGTGGCCTGGCCGGTGCCGGCTACCGCATTTCGACCTCCGGTTCGCCGGAACGGGCAGGCATTGTCCATCGGCTCGATGTGGGCACCTCAGGGGTCATGGTGGTGGCCAAGACCGAGCGCGCCTACACCGTGCTGAAACGGGCTTTCAAGGAACGCACCGTCGAGAAGGTCTACCACGCCGTGGTTCAAGGGCTGCCAGATCCGCTGGCGGGCACCATTGACGCCCCCATTGGCCGGCATCCCGGACACGATTGGCGCTTCGCCGTCATTGAAGACGGTAGGCCGTCCGTGACCCACTATGAGGTGCTGGAAGCGTTCGGCAAGGCAAGCCTGGTGGAAGTCCACCTGGAGACCGGCAGGACCCACCAGATCCGGGTCCACTTCTCCGCGCTGCGTCATCCCTGCGCCGGTGACCTCACGTACGGGGCGGATCCCCGGTTGGCGGCTACGCTGGGGCTCACCCGGCAGTGGCTGCACGCCAAGGAGCTCGGCTTCGACCACCCTGTCACGGGGGAGCGGGTGCAGGTTACCAGCGACTACCCACAGGATCTGGCCTACGCCCTGGAAATCCTGGGCTCCGGCCAAGCCTGATTCGGCTGCCAAACACCAGCCCGTAGAATGGTCCGGTGACTTCCAGCAATGATTCATTTGTCCACCTGCACACCCACACCGAATACTCCATGCTGGATGGAGCGGCCCGCCTCGGAGAACTCTTCGATGAGACCGAGCGGTTGGGAATGCCGGCGCTGGCCACCACCGATCACGGCTACCTTTTCGGGGCCTTTGATTTCTGGCGGAAGGCAACGGACAAGGGCATCAAGCCCATCATCGGCGTGGAAGCCTACGTCACCCCCGGAACGGCCCGCGGTGACAAGACCCGCGTCCGCTGGGGCGAGGAAAACCAGCGGAAAGACGACGTGTCCGGCGGTGGCTCCTACACCCACATGACGCTGCTCAGCTACAACAACGTGGGCATGCGCAACCTGTTCCGGGCGTCCTCCCTGGCATCCCTGGACTCGGTCTTCGGCAAGTGGCCACGGCTGGACCGCGAGCTGCTCAACACGTACTCCGAGGGCCTGATCGCCACCACCGGCTGCCCGTCCGGTGAGGTCCAGACCCGGCTGCGGCTGGGGCAGTACCGGGAAGCCCTGGAAGCGGCAGCTGAGTTCCGGGACATCTTCGGTGCGGAAAACTATTTCTGCGAGCTGATGGACCACGGCCTGGACATCGAGCGCCGCGTCACCGGAGACCTGCTGCGGCTCGCCAAAGACCTCAACTTGCCGTTGGTGGCCACCAACGACCTTCACTACACGCACGAACACGACGCGAAGGCCCACGAGGCACTCCTCGCCATCCAATCCGGGTCCACGCTGCTGGAACCCACCTATGACAACGGCGGCTCGCGCTTCGCGTTCTCAGGCAGCGGCTACTACCTCAAGTCGCCGCAGGAAATGCGGGAACTCTTCCGCGACCACCCGGAGGCCTGCGACAACACGCTACTGATCGCCGAACGGTGCGAAGTCTCCTTCAACACCGGCGCCAACTACATGCCAAGGTTCCCCTGCCCGGAGGGTGAAGATGAAACCTCCTGGCTGGTCAAAGAGGTGGACGCCGGGCTGCAGTACCGCTACCCCAAAGGCATCCCGGACAAGGTCCGCGCGCAGGCCGACTACGAACTGGGCGTCATCACCTCGATGGGGTTCCCCGGCTACTTCCTGGTGGTGGCCGACTTCATCAACTGGGCCAAGAACAACGGCATCCGGGTGGGCCCTGGCCGTGGCTCAGGTGCAGGCTCCATGGTGGCCTACGCCATGCGCATCACCGACCTCGATCCGCTGCACCACGGCCTGATCTTCGAGCGCTTCCTCAACCCGGACCGCGTCTCGATGCCCGACTTCGACGTCGACTTCGATGACCGGCGCCGGTCCGAGGTGATCGACTACGTCACCAGGAAGTACGGCGACGAGCGGGTAGCCATGATCGTCACCTACGGCACCATCAAGACCAAGCAGGCCCTCAAGGATTCCTCCCGCGTGCTGGGTTACCCGTTCAGCATGGGCGAGACGCTCACCAAAGCCCTGCCGCCGGCCGTCATGGCCAAGGACATCCCGCTGGCTGACATCCAGAACAAGGACTCGAAGCGGTACAGCGAAGCCGGGGACTTCCGGCAGCTGATCGGCACCGATCCGGAAGCCGCCAAGGTCTTCGAAACGGCACTCGGCATTGAAGGCCTGAAACGGCAGTGGGGCGTCCACGCTGCCGGCGTGATCATGTCCTCTGACCCCATCATCGACGTCATCCCCGTGATGCGCCGATTCCAGGACGGCCAGGTCATCACCCAGTTCGATTACCCCACGTCCGAAGGACTGGGCTTGATCAAGATGGACTTCCTGGGCCTGCGGAACCTGACGATCATTTCCGATGCCCTGGAAAACATCAAAATGAACCGCGGCGTGGATCTGGACCTCGAAACCCTTGAACTCGACGACGTCGGATCCTACGAGCTCCTGGCCCGCGGCGACACGCTGGGAGTGTTCCAGTTGGATGGCGGCCCCATGCGGTCGTTGCTGAAGCTCATGAAGCCTGACAACTTCGAAGACATCTCCGCCGTGCTGGCCCTGTACCGGCCAGGCCCCATGGGCGCCAACGCCCACACCGACTACGCCCTGCGGAAAAACGGGATCCAGGAAGTCATCCCCATCCACCCCGAGCTGAAGGAACCCCTGGCGGACATCCTCGGCGGCACCTACGGCCTGATTGTGTACCAGGAGCAGGTCATGGCCGTGGCGCAAAAGCTTGCCGGCTACTCCCTGGGCCAAGCAGACATCCTCCGCCGCGCCATGGGCAAGAAAAAGAAGTCGGAACTGGACAAGCAGTTTGCCGGCTTCTCCCAGGGCATGCAGGACAACGGCTATTCCATGGCCGCCGTCAAAACCCTCTGGGACATCCTGCTGCCCTTCTCCGACTACGCCTTCAATAAAGCCCACTCAGCGGCCTACGGCGTGATCTCCTACTGGACCGCCTATCTCAAGGCGCACTACGCCCCGGAATACATGGCAGCCCTGCTCACCTCCGTGGGTGACGACAAGGACAAATCCGCCATCTACCTCAACGAGTGCCGCCGGATGGGCATCACCGTCCTGCCGCCGGATGTGAATGAATCGGCACTGAACTTCACTCCTGTGGGCAACGACATCCGCTTCGGCATGGGCGCCATCCGCAACGTCGGTGTGAACGCCGTGGAGGCCATGGTCAATGCCCGGACCACCGAGGGCGCCTACACCTCCTTCAAGGACTACCTGATGAAGGTACCGGCAGTGGTCTGCAACAAGCGGACCATTGAGTCGCTGATCAAGTCTGGTGCCTTCGATTCGCTGGGCCACCATCGCCGCGCACTCGCCATGGTCCACGAAGAGGCCATCGATTCAGTCATCACCCTCAAACGCAACGAGGCGATTGGCCAGTTTGACCTTTTCGCGGGGTTCGAGGCCGCCGATTCAGAAGCGTCGCTCAGCATCGAGATTCCGGATTTGCCGGAGTGGGAGAAGAAGGACAAGCTCTCGTTTGAACGCGACATGCTGGGCCTCTATGTCTCCGACCACCCGCTCCAGGGCCTCGAGGGCCTCCTCAGCCAGCACGCCGAGATGAGCATCACCACCGTCCTGGGCGACGACGGCCCGAACGACGGCGCCATCATCACCATCGCCGGGATGATCACCTCGCTCAGTCGCCGGATCGCGAAGGCCAGTGGCAACGCCTACGCCCGCGCCGAGGTCGAAGACCTGGGTGGCTCCATGGAGGTCATGTTCTTTGGCCAGGTCTACGGACCCATCGCCTCGGTCCTGGCCGAAGACCTGATCGTGGTCATCAAGGGCAGGCTGCAGAAGCGGGACGACGGCGCAATCGCCTTGAACTGCATGGAACTCTCGGTGCCGGACCTCAGCGAAGGACTCAACGGACCGCTGGTGATCACCATGCCCACGCACAAGGCCACCGAGGCCGTCGTCACCGAACTCGGCGACGTGCTCCGGACCCATCGCGGCAACTCGGAGGTGCGCCTGCACCTGCAGGGCGATACCCGGACCGAGGTCATGGGCCTCCCCGTGCACCTGCGGGTCAACCCCAGTCCGTCGCTGTTTGGCGACCTGAAAGTTCTCCTGGGACCTGCCTGCCTGGACGCCTGAGCGCCAGGCTGTGGCCGCCACGATGACGGCCCCGGCCTAGGGCCGTAGCCTAAATTTGGTAGTCGAGCGGGGCAGGTTTGCTGTAGGCGCCATCGTGGTACAGGAGGGGCACGCCGTCGCTGCCTTCTTCGCCGTCAACCACCTGGACGACCACCACGGCGTTGTTTTCGAACGACAGCCGCATCTGGACTTCGCCGATCAGCCAGCCGGCAACGTTCTTCAGGACGGGGACACCGTGCGGGCCCTCTTCCCAGTGGTCGCCCTCGAAACGATTCTGGGTCTTGGCGAAACGGTCGGCCAGTTCCTGGTTTTCCAACCCGAGCATGTGCACGCCCAGGTGCGTGGCGTTGGCCACCGCCGGCCACGAACTCGAGCTCCGGGCCATGTTGAAGGTGAACCGTGGCGGCTGCGCCGAGAGCGAGGCCACTGAAGTTGCCGTGAAGCCGAAGGGCTTGTCCTTGTAGTTCACCGTGATGATGGCGACACCGGCAGCGTGCCGACGGAACATGCGCTTGAACGTTGCTTCGAACGGCGAATCGGACTCGGGCACGGAAAACTCCTGAACAGATGAAAAAGTTGCTGAGCCTCAAGACTATGGCGCGGTGGCCAGCAGGCCGAACCTCATGAAGCCCCATGTCCCGGGACGGCGGCGGGGGAGGTGTTTGTTAAGGTTTGTTGCATGAGTACATCGCCGCGCCGCCGCGCCGTCCGCGCACCCTGGCTGACCCTTGTCGTGACGGTTCTCGCGGGAATCCCGCTGGGACTCCTCTGGTGGCTGTTGGCGCCCGGCGGGCTGAACGTCATCACCAGGGACCCTGCCCTGGCCGTGGGCACCAATCCCATGATTTGGCTGCCCCGGGACCTCACGTTGGCGGGCCTGCTGCTCGTCGCGGGCTGTGTGCTTGCCGTGGTCGTTGCTGACCGTAGGCAGCCAGAGCCGGCGCGCGTGGTGCTGGTGGGCCTTGTGGGTGCGCTGTGCGGCGCGGTGCTGGCCTGCCAGGTGGGGCTGTTGGCGGGGACGCTCTGGGGGCCAGCGGTGGATCCTTCCTACAACCCCAGCGTGTGGTTTTCGCTCCGGGCCTGGCCGGTCCTGCTCATCTGGCCGGCCGTCACGGCGATCGGCGTGTTTGTCTTCGAGATCGTTAAACCCGCGAGTTCACGTGCGGCGATGGCTGGCGATGAGAGTATCGCCGTGGCCGGTAAAATAGCTGGGTGAGCACTACGAACGCCCCCGCACCCGCCAGCCCTGCCGTCGATTTCCGGACGATTGACCTGCGCGGCCAGCAACTGTCCCTGGCCGCACTGCGCGCCGCCGTTCCACGGGCGCAGGGCCGGACCATGGCTGACGCCGAGGAAAAGGTGCACGCCATCATTGCCGCTGTCCGCCAAGACGGCTTCGCGGCCATCGCCAACCTCGCGGCCACGTTCGACGGCGTTGAGCAGCAGCACCCGTTGGTTCCGCAGGAAGCACTTGATGCCGCCCTGGCCAGCCTGGATGCCACCGTGCGGGCGGCGCTGGCGGAATCCATCAAACGGGCCCGGATCTTTGCCGAGGGTCAGCGCCCCCGCAACGTTGATGTGGCCTTGGGTGACGGCGCCGTCGTCAGCCAAAACTGGGTGCCCGTGGCCCGGGTGGGCCTCTACGTCCCCGGCGGCTTGGCCGTCTACCCGTCCTCGGTGATCATGAACGTTGTTCCGGCGCAGGCTGCCGGCGTGGTGTCGATTGCGTTGGCGTCCCCGCCGCAGAAGGAGTTTGGCGGCCTGCCGCACCCCACTATCCTGGCTGCCGCAGCGTTGTTGGGCATCACCGAGGTCTACGCGATCGGTGGAGCGCAGGCCATTGCTGCTTTTGCCTATGGGGTGCCCGCCTCAGCAACTGGTCCGGCGCTGGAGCCCGTTGATGTGGTCACCGGGCCCGGGAATATCTTCGTGGCCACCGCCAAGCGCCTGGTAAAGGGCGTGGTGGGAATCGATTCCGAAGCCGGCACCACAGAGATCGCCATCCTCGCCGACTCCTCGGCGCAACCAGACCTGGTGGCTGCAGACCTCATCAGCCAAGCCGAGCATGATCCGCAGGCCGCCTCGGTCCTCATCACCGATTCCCCTGACCTTGCCGCCGCCGTCCGCGTTGAACTGAACCGGCAGGCAGCAGTGACGCGGCACTCCGCTCGAGTCCAGATGGCCCTCTCTGGTCCGCAATCCGGCGTGGTCCTGGTGGATGACCTGGAACAAGGCATCGCCGCCTGTGACGCCTATGCTGCGGAGCACCTGGAAATCATGACCCTGGACGCAGCGGCCGTGGCGGCACGGATCCGGAACGCCGGTGCCATTTTCGTGGGCGACTACAGTCCCGTCAGCCTGGGGGACTACTGCGCGGGCTCCAACCACGTCCTGCCCACCAGCGGGACCGCTGCGTTTTCGTCCGGACTGAACGTCACCACGTTCCTGCGGGCCGTGCAGGTCATCAACTACAGCAGGTCGGCCCTGGCGGAAGTCAGTGGTCACATTGTCAGCCTGTCGCGCGCTGAGGATCTGCCCGCCCACGGTGACGCCGTGACGGCGCGCTTCGCCGACAACTGACCACACGATGTAGTAATGACACGATTGTGATTACCCAAGATGTGGCCGTAAAGTGAGCGCGTAGGCTGTCCAGACAAGGGAGAGGGAGGCGCACATGTACTGTCCGTTCTGCCGGAACCCCGACTCCAGAGTGGTGGACAGCCGGGTCACTGACGATGGTTCCGCCATCCGCCGTCGTCGGCAATGCTCCGAGTGCGGCCGCCGATTCACCACTGTCGAAACCACCAGCCTCTCCGTGGTGAAACGCTCGGGTGTGGGCGAACCCTTCAGCCGCAGCAAGGTCATCAACGGCGTCCGGAAGGCCTGCCAAGGCCGGCCCGTCAGCGAAGACGACCTGGCGCTCCTCGCCCAGGAAGTCGAAGAACAGATCCGCTCCTCAGGGGCCGCCGAGATCGAAGCCCATGAGGTGGGCTTGGTCATCCTGGGGCCACTGCAGAAACTTGATGAAGTGGCCTACCTGCGCTTCGCCAGCGTCTACCAGGCGTTTGATTCTCTGGAGGACTTCGAGTCCGCCATCTCCTTGCTCCGCCACGAGGCAGAACAAGAAATGCCGGCCGCCGCTACAGCCCCCAACGGTTCGGCAAAAAGCCAAGCCTGAGGGCGTTGGTCGGGAGGACTCCCAGTTTCAGCGGCCGCCAGCCACAGGCAGGACAGCCCCGGTGATGTAGCTGGCCTCTTTGGACAACAACCACAGCACGGCGGCGGCGATTTCGTCCGGCTCTGCGCCCCGCCCCAGCGGAATGGTGGGGTTCAGCCGTTCCACCCGGTCCGGCATTCCGGCCGCGGCATGCAACCCGGTGTTGGTGCTGCCAGGTGCCACGGCGTTCACGCGGACGCCATGGCGGGCAGCTTCAGTGGCCAGCCCGATCGTCAAGACGTCTACCGCGCCCTTGGACGCCGCATAGTGCGCCCACGTTCCCGGCGAACCTGCCTTGGTGGCGGTGGACGAAATGTTGATGATGGAACCGCCGGGACCGCCAAAGGTGGTGCCGATCCGGCGGAGCGCTTCCTGGCATACGAAGATCGTGCCGGTGACGTTGACCGCCATCACGCGGCGCACGTTCTCCGCTCTCATGTCAAGGAGCGTACCGATGTGGTCACCGGTCACGCCAGCGTTGTTCACCACGGCACAGACGCGGCCAAGGCGTGCCGCGGCGTCAAACAGGCTCACGACGTCGGCTGGTTCGCTGACGTCTGCGCAGACGGCCAGGGCGGTGCCGCCGTCGTCCGTGATTGCCTGGACCACCCCGGCAGCCCCCGCGGCATCTGCCGAATTGTTGACCACCACCGCGAACCCCGCACGGGCCGCCCGGAGCGCAATGGCTGCGCCGATGCCCCTGCTGGCGCCGGTCACCACCAGGACATCCCGGTCGCTGCCGGCTGGGACGTCCTGGTGGTGGGCGGCGGTCACGGTGCTACTTGGTCAGTTTGTGCTTGATGGCGATTTCCAGGGCGGCGCCCACAATGCCGGCTTCGTTACGGAGCTCGGCCGGCACAATTTTGGTGCGAAGGTCCAAGTTCGGCAGGTACTCGTCGGCGCGCTTGGAAATGCCGCCGCCCACAATGAAGAGCTCGGGGGAAAAGAGGAATTCCACGTGCGAGAAGTAGCGCTGCAGCAGGACGCTGTACTCGTCCCACGTCAAGCCGTCACGTTCGCGGGCCACGGCGGAAGCCTTGCTTTCGGCGTCGAAGCCGTCCACTTCGAGGTGCCCGAGTTCGGCGTTCGGGACCAGCTTGCCGTCGAAGATGAAGGCTGAACCGATTCCGGTTCCCAGCGTGATGACCAGGACGGTGCCGTCTACGCCTTCGCCGGCGCCATAGCGGGCTTCGGCGAGGCCAGCGGCGTCGGCGTCGTTGATGACCTCCACCGGCCGGCCCAGGCGCTTGGTCAGGAGTGCGTCAATGTCCGTGTTCAGCCATTCCTTGTCCACGTTGGCTGCGGAGTGGACCACACCGTGTTGGATGATGCCGGGAAAGGTCACACCAACCGGCGAGTCGGCGGCAGGAGCCTCCGGGCGGGACGACAGCTCAGCTACCACCTGGGCCACCACTTCGGCGACAGCCTCGGGGGTGGCGGGCTGGGGGGTGGGCACCCGGAACCGTTCGCCGAGCAGCTTGCCCTTCTTGATGTCCACAATGCCGCCCTTGATACCGGTACCACCGATATCGATGCCGATCAGCGGGGAATTCTTGTGCGACTTCTCGTCTTTCTTGGCCAATGGGTATCCGTTCGTGGCAGGTGCAGGGATGGTGGGGCACCCGAATGGTTCGCGGGCACGGGTGTTGCTTGGTACAACAGGCTAGTGGGTACCTGTCCGACCCGTCAGGGTAGCGTCAGGATTTCCGCGCCGGATTCAGTGACGAGCAGGGTGTGCTCAAACTGGGCTGTGCGTCTGCGGTCCTTGGTGACCACTGTCCAGTCATCAGCCCACATGTCCCAATCCACGGTACCGAGCGTAAGCATCGGTTCAATGGTGAAGACCATGCCGGTTTCGATGACGGTGTTGTAGGCGGGAGCCGCATCGTAATGCGGGATGATCAGGCCGGTGTGGAAGGCCTCGCCTACGCCGTGGCCGGTGAAATCACGGACCACGCCGTAGTTGAACCGCTTGGCGTAGGACTGGATGGCGCGGCCAATGACGTTGATTTCACGGCCGGGTGCCACCGCTTTGATGGCCCGATTCAAGGATTCCTGGGTCCGTTCCACCAAGAGCCTGGAGTCTTCATCCACGTCACCCACGGTGAAGGTGGAATTGGTGTCGCCGTGGACGCCGTTGATGAACGCGGTGATGTCAATGTTGATGATGTCGCCGTCCTGGACCACCGTGCTGTCCGGGATGCCGTGGCAGATGACCTCGTTCAGCGACGAACAGAGCGACTTGGGAAAGCCGCGGTAGCCAAGGGTGGACGGGTAGGCGTGATGATCCAGAAGGAACTCGTGACCCACCTGGTCCAGTTCATCTGTGGTGACGCCGGGGACAATATGCTTGCCCACCTCCACGATGGCCTGCGCCGCGATCTTTCCAGCCAACCGGATCTTTTCTACCGTTTCGGCGGACTTCACCTCGGAGCCGGTAAATTTAGCCGGTCCAGGCTTGCCTACGTACTCCGGCCGGGGGATAGCTGCCGGAACGGAACGCTGCGGACCGATGGTTCCCGGAGTGAGGGTGCCGATGGGTGCAGTAGAGGCAAGGGAAGGCATAGATTGATCATATAAGGCAGTGCAGAACGGCTGGCAACAGGACGTCCCCGTGACCCGCGTAAGAATAAACGTTACGCAGGCCACACCACGGATGGTTGCCCGTCATCGGACAGGGGAGTGGCATGAGCGAGTTTTGGTACAACATCACCACGCACGAGATCGAAGAGGACCGGCAGTCCGACTGGAGCCAACTCATTGGCCCCTACCCCACCCGGGAGGAAGCCGAACACGCATTGGAAAAGGTCCGCGCCCGCAACGAGCAGTGGGATAAGCAGGACGACAACTAGGCGTGCCCGCCGCTGGCGAGGGCGGACTCGACTTGCAGGAGGCTAGAAGGAGTGCTCAGGGCCGGGGAACTGGCCGGTCCGCACGTCCTCGCCGTACTCCGCAGCAGCGGCCAGCAGGGTGCCACGCAGGTCCGCGTACTGCTTGACGAACTTGGCCATCTTGCCGCCGCGAAGCCCTGCCATGTCTGACCAGACCAGGACCTGTCCCGTGGTCGCCGCGCCAGCGCCGATCCCCACGGTGGGAACGCCGACGGCGGCATCCACGGCCGCTGCCGTGTCCGCTGGAACCATTTCCATCAGGATGCTGAAGGCGCCGGCGTCGGCCAGTGCTAAGGCGTCGTCGATGAGGCGCTGGGCGTCATCGCCGCGGCCCTGGACCCGGTAGCCGCCCAGGGAGTGTTCGCTTTGCGGGGTGAAGCCGATGTGCGCCATGACGGGAATGCCAGCCTGCACCATCGCCTTGACGGTCTCAGCGTAGTAGGCAGTACCTTCGATCTTGACGGCGTGCGCCAGGCCTTCCTTGAGGAAGCGGACACCCGTTGCCACCGCCTGTTCGGCCGAGACCTCATAGCTGCCGAAGGGCAGGTCCGCCACGATCAGGGCCCGCTTGGCGGACCGCGCCACCGCCCGGCAAAGGGGCAGCAGCTCGTCGACGGTGACGGGAAGGCTGGTTTCGTTGCCAAAGACATTGTTCGACGCCGAATCGCCCACCAGGAGTACTTCAATGCCGGCCTCGTCGAAGATTTCGGCCGAATACTGTTCATAGGCGGTCAGCATGGCAAATTTGGTGCCCTCGTCCTTGGCCTGCTGGAGGTGGTGGATCCGCACCTTCGCGGGCTTGCGGATCGCTGCAGCGGCGTCCTTGCCAGGCCCTGTCCCGTAGGGAGCGGGCTGTTCAGCAGAGGCAGTTGAGCCGGGGTGAGTGCTGGGTTCCATGCCACGAGCGTACTGGTGCCGCTGCCGCCGGGGCCATAATCGTCCACAACCGGGGCGGTGATCCGCATCACGTACCCACCGCCTGCGGGACCGCGACGGCGGGGCCTGGGCAGGTGTAGGCGAGGTCGCCGATGTAAACGCTGGGTTACGTCGCCCCGCGGCTTCAGCGCCGCCGTCGAATGCTTAGTACAGTGTTGATGAACTGCTGCCGGCTTTCCCTTTCTCGCGGGCCCGGAGCTATGGACGTTGACCGGAAAGAGGCCTCATGGACCGCCAGCAAGAGTTTGTCCTGCGCACCATCGAAGAACGCGACGTACGATTTGTGCGGTTGTGGTTCACCGACGTCGTGGGCTCGCTCAAGTCGGTGGCCCTGGCGCCCGCCGAGGTCGAGGGGGCGTTCGAAGAGGGTCTTGGCTTCGACGGCTCCGCTATTGAGGGACTGGCCCGCGTCTTCGAATCCGACATGTTGGCCCAGCCGGACCCCTCGACCTTCCAGATCCTGCCCTGGCGCGGCGAGACCGAACAGACGTCGCGGATGTTCTGCGACATCCTCACCCCGGACGGCGAGCCGTCCGCGGCGGACCCCCGGAATGTCCTCAAGCGCACCCTCGCCAAGGCCGCAGACATGGGCTTCACCTGCTACACGCACCCCGAAATCGAGTTCTATCTGCTCAAGTCGCAGCAGCCCGGCCCGGACGGTTCGCCCGTGCCTGTGGATGAGGGCGGCTACTTTGACCACGTCCCCGGTGGCGTGGCGCAGGACTTCCGCCGGACCGCCGTCACCATGCTCGAATCGGTGGGTATCTCCGTGGAGTTCAGCCACCATGAGGCTGGCCCCGGTCAGAACGAGATCGACCTGCGCTACGCAGATGCGCTGCAGACAGCCGACAACATCATGACCTTCCGCACGGTCATCAAGGAAGTCGCCCTGCAGCAGGGTACCTACGCCACGTTCATGCCCAAGCCCTTCACCGACCACCCCGGTTCCGGCATGCACACGCACTTCTCCCTGTTTGAGGGCGACGCCAACGCATTCTACGAAGGCGGGGCGGAGTTCCAACTGTCCTCCACAGCCCGCCAGTTCATTGCCGGTATCCTCAAGCACGCCCCCGAGTTCACTGCTGTCACCAACCAGTTCGTGAACTCCTACAAGCGGCTCTGGGGCGGCGGCGAGGCGCCAAGCTACCTGAGCTGGGGCCACAACAACCGGTCAGCGCTGGTGCGCGTGCCGCTGTACAAGCCGGGCAAGGGCCAGTCGGCCCGCATCGAGTACCGCGGCATCGACTCGGCAGCAAACCCGTACCTGGCCTACGCCGTGTTGCTGGGTGCGGGGCTCAAGGGCATCGAGGAAGGCTACGAACTGCCGGCAGCCGCTGAGGACGATGTCTGGTCGCTCAGCTCTGCGGAGCGCCGCGCCATGGGCCACGACCCCCTGCCTGCCAGCCTGCACGACGCCATTCGCTCGATGGAAGACTCCGAACTCATGCCGCAGATCCTTGGCGAACAGGTTTTCGAGCACTTCCTGCGGAACAAGCGTGCTGAGTGGCAGGACTACCGGCTCCAGGTCACCCCCTACGAGCTGCAGCGCAACCTGGGTATCCTCTAGGACCGGGCGTGAGCCTTGTTCGCCGCCTCATCACCGTAGGATTCAGCGACCTGAAGAAGGCCGGCCGGTTCCTCGCCGCGCCCGAACTCGAGGGCCTTGACGAGGAGCGGCTGCTTGCTGGCTTGCAGATGGCTGCCAGTCCCGACACTGCGCTGCTGTCCCTGGTCCGGCTGATCGAAAAGCACCCTGCCCTGCGTGAACTGGCGGCTGCGGATACCGAAACCAGCGAGCCGATGTTTCGGGTCCTGGGGGCCTCCGAAGCGTTGGGAGAGTTCCTGATCCGGCACCCGGAGCACCTGAAGGCGTTCGAGGTCCGGCCCAGTCCAGAACCCGTGCCCGCTGATCCTGCCGAGCTGCGATCCCGGCTGCTGCAGTCCGTTGGCGCCGATCCCCGCGCAACCCGGCCCGTCGCCACGGCTTCAGGGGTGGACGCCTACGTTGCGTTGCGGACTGCCTACCGTCGTGGGGTGGTGGACTTGGCAGTCAAAGACCTGTGCGCCGCTGATCCGCTGGACTACCTGCCCGCTGTTGGCGCGGAACTGGCCGACCTTGCCGGCGCCGCGATCGAGGCTGCCTTGGCCGTCGCCCGGGCAGAAGCTGCGGAGCACCACAGCGCCACCGAGGTCGCGGAGGTGGGCCTCGCCGTCATTGGGATGGGCAAATGCGGAGCCCGCGAACTTAATTACATTTCCGACGTCGACGTCATCTACGTGGTGGATGCCGGTGAACTGGACGATGCCCGCGCCAACACCATCGGGACCGTGCTGGCCAGTGGCATTTCCCGTGCTATTTCCAGTGTGGCCCGCGAGCCGGGGCTGTGGGAGGTGGACGCCAACCTGCGTCCCGAGGGGAAGTCGGGGCCGCTGGTCAGGACGCTCGCCTCGCACGAAACCTACTACGCCCGCTGGGCGGAAAGCTGGGAGTTCCAGGCACTCCTCAAGGCCAGGACCATTGCTGGTGACGCCGCGCTGGGCCAACGCTACGAAGCGGCCGTCGCGCCGCTGATCTGGACCTCGGCCAGCCGGGACGGCTTCGTGGAGTCGGTGCAGGCTATGCGCCGTCGCGTGACCGATCACATTCCCAAGGCCGAGGAACAGCGGCAGATCAAGCTGGGCCGTGGCGGGCTGCGGGATGTTGAATTCACGGTGCAGCTCCTGCAGCTTGTCCACGGCAAGGCGGACGAGTCGCTGCGGCGCCGCGACACCACCTCAGCCATCAGCGCACTGTCCAACGGCGGCTACATTGGCCGGCTGGATGCCGCCGCCTTCGACAACGCCTACCGCTACCTGCGCCTGCTCGAACATCGCATCCAGTTGTTCCAGCTGCGGCGGACCCACCTGATGCCCGTCGCCGAACCTGCCCTGCGCGCACTGGCCAAGGCCGTGCTGGGCCCGTTCTCGGACGAGCGTCCGCATCCAGATGCCTTGTTGGCAGCATGGCAAAAGACCAAACGATCGGTGCGTGAGCTGCACGAACGGATCTTCTACCGGCCCCTCCTCAACACGGCCGCCAAGCTCAGCACCGAGGACGCCAAGCTCACGCCCGAGGCGGCGCAGGGCCGATTGGCAGCCCTGGGCTACTCCGATCCTTCCGGCGCACTCCGGCACATTGAGGCGCTCACGGCCGGTGTCAGCAGGCGGGCTGCCCTGCAGCGACAGCTGCTGCCCGTCCTGCTCGACTGGCTGGCCGAAGGCGTGGATCCCGACGCCGGGCTGTTGGCTTTTCGCCGGGTCAGCGAGGCACTGGGGACAACGCACTGGTACCTGGGGCTATTGCGCGACTCCACCGCCGCTGCAGAGCGGCTGTGCCACATGCTCGCCAACTCCCGCCTAATCGCCGATCTCCTGGAAGTCTCACCCGAATCGGTGGCGTGGCTGGGCCAGGACAAGGAACTCGTGCCGGTCTCGTTCGAGGCGCAGTGGCACGAGATTACGTCGAAGATGTCGCGGCACGCAGACCCGGAAAGCGCCATGCGGCTCATCCGGCTGATCCGACGGCGGGAAACCCTTCGGATTGCCATCGCCGACTCGGTGGGCCTGCTCGATCAGGACCAGGTGGGTGCCGCCTTGTCCGACACCGACCGCGCGGCAGTGCTTGGCGCGCTTCGGGTGGCCGAGAGCGTGGTGCTGGCTTCTGGACCACTCAAGACAGCAGTGGTGGTGGTTGCCATGGGCAGGCAGGGCGGCCGCGAGATTGGTTATGGTTCCGACGCCGACGTCATGTTCGTGCACCGGGCCCGGCCAGGCTTCTCCGACGCCGAAGCCCAGGAACAGGCGCTGCGGATCGTTGCCAAGGTCTCCAGCCTGTTGACCCATCCACTCAAACCCGCCATCATGGCCGAGCGGGTCCTGCAGATGGACGCTGACCTCCGCCCGGAGGGCAAGAACGGTGCCATGGTCCGCTCGCTGGACTCGTTTGCCGAGTACTACCGGCGTTGGTCCCTCATCTGGGAGGCGCAGGCGCTCCTGCGGGCCCGGCCCATGGCGGGAGACGACACGTTGGCAGCTGACTTCATCGACCTGATCGAACCCATCAGGTACCCGGAAGCGGTGGCTGAACAGGACCTCCGCGAAATCCGCCGCATCAAGGCCCGGGTGGAGTCCGAACGGCTGCCCCGCGGCGCCGACCCCGCCCGGCACCTGAAATTGGGGCGCGGTGGCCTGAGTGACGTCGAATGGCTGGTCCAGCTTCTGCAGCTCCAGCATGCTGCCCAGCTTCCGGAACTGCGCACCACGTCTACCGTCCCCGCGCTGGAGGCGGCAGCCCGCTTGGGACTGCTGGACCAGGTTGACGCAGAACTCCTGATCAAAGCGTGGCGACTAGCGAGCCGGATCCGTTCCGCCAACGTCATCTGGAACGGGAAGGCTTCCGACCTGCTGCCCTCCTCGCGCCGTGATCTCGAAGCGGTATCGCGCTGGTGCGGCTACGAACCAGGCAACGCGGCAGCCCTGGAGGAGGACTACCTGCGCATCAGCCGGCGGGCACGCGGAGTGTTTGAGCGGGTCTTCTACGGTCACTGACCAGCTGACACATGTCAGTGGCTGGTGTTAGTTTTGGCGCATGGCAAACCAACTCTTCCTGAACCTGCCCGTCAAGGACCTGCCCCGGACCGTCACCTTCTTCACAGCATTGGGCTTCTCCTTCAACCCTGACTTCACCGACGAAAACGCCACCTGCATGGTGGTAAACGAGAACGCCTACGTCATGTTCCTGGTGGAGAACTACTTCAGCAGCTTCACCGCCAAGGACGTTGCCAGCACCGAGGGCAAGGCCGAAGCCATCATCGCCTACTCGGTAGACACCCGTGAAGCAGTGGATACTGCAGTCCAGACCGCCCTTGCCCACGGCGGGTCGCTCTCCGAACAGCCCATCGACCACGGGTTCATGTACAACCACAGCTTCCAGGACCCGGATGGTCACCTCTGGGAGGTTTTCTGGATGGACCCCGCCGGGCCGCCTACCGACGGGGACGCCGCTGGTGCTGACGCGCCCGCCGCGCCCTGATCCCGGCACACACCTGGCTCATCTCCCTCCGCGACCTCGACGACGACGCCCGGGCCATCCAGCTCGGCGCCGTTGCCAGCCTTGAGCTTGCCGCTGGCCAGGACAGGTTCGTGGGGGACCCGTTCCGGATGGCGTTAACAGGTCTGGCCGAAGCGGGCAGATGGCCCTACGTCATCGAAACCAACGGCCAGGCCGTGGGAGTGCTCACACTGCAATCTGGTGCCGCCAGGCTGGCAGGATGGGCCAATGAGCACACCGCATGGTTGTTGCGCGGGTTCCTGATCGATCAGCGGCAGCAAGGCAAGGGCTTGGGCCGCTCCGCAGCCGCCGCTGCTGTGGTGACCGCGCACCGACTCAGTCGTCAGCTTGGGGCCGGGGAGGCCGGCGTCGTACTTTCCGTCAACGAAGCCAACCCAGCCGGGATTGCGGCGTATGCTGCGGCGGGATTCGTGGATCACGGCCAGTATCTGGGCGGTTCGGCAGGTCCCCAGCGGACCATGTTTGCCCCCTTTGCGACGCACAACCAACCTTCGACTGGAGTCGTTTTGCCTTCCGGGGCGCAGTAGTCGAATATGTGAATTGGTGTTGCTCTTTATCCTTGTTGGGGGGAAGGCTGATTTTGTCTTCGTCTCGGGGGGCAAACGCTAGGGAATCCCGTTCCCGGTCTCAGCACGTCTGGAACGGGATTCCCACCTTTACGGAATTTCAGTGCGCTGGAGCACGCAAAAGGGCTGGCCCCGAGGTTTCCACCTCGGGGCCAGCCCTTCTTAATGCGTTGCGGCTCGACTAGACGCCGTAGTAGAGCTCGAACTCGTACGGGTTCGGGCGCAGTGACAGCGGCCGAATTTCGTACTCGTACTTGTAGTCGATCCAGGTGTCGATCAGGTCCTGGGTGAAGACGCCACCGGCCTGCAGGAACTCATTGTCCTCACGCAGGGCCTCCAGGGCTTCCTCGAGCGTGCCCGGAGCCTTGGGGATGTCCTTGGCTTCCTCGGCGGGGAGCTCGTAGAGGTCCTTATCGATCGGAGCCGGCGGTTCAATGCGGTTGCGGATGCCGTCGATGCCGGCCATCAGCTGGGCTGCGAACGCCAGGTACGGGTTGGAGGAGGGGTCCGGCGCGCGGAACTCGATGCGCTTGGCCTTCGGGTTGGAACCTGTGATGGGGATCCGGATGCCAGCGGAGCGGTTGCCCTGCGAGTAGACCATGTTGACCGGAGCTTCGAAGCCCTTGACCAGGCGGCGGTACGAGTTGACCGTCGGGTTGGTGAAGGCGAGGACTGCCGAGGAGTGCTTCAGCAGGCCACCGATGTACCAGCGGGCGGTGTCGGAGAGTCCGGCGTAGCCCTTTTCGTCGTAGAACAGCGGTTCGCCTTTGGTCCACAGCGACTGGTGGCAGTGCATGCCTGAGCCGTTGTCGCCGAAGACAGGCTTCGGCATGAAGGTGACCGACTTGCCCCAGGCATCTGCCGTGTTCTTGATGACGTACTTGAACTTCTGCAGGTCATCAGCAGCGTGGGTCAGCGTGGTGAACTTGTAGTTGATCTCAGCCTGGCCGGCCGAACCGACTTCGTGGTGGCTGCGCTCAACCTCAAGGCCAGCTTCGTCCAACGCTACGCACATGGCGTCGCGCAGGTCAGCCTGCTTGTCCGTGGGGGAAACCGGGAAGTAGCCGCCCTTGACGGGGGTCTTGTAGCCGAGGTTTCCACCCTCTTCCTTGCGGCCGGTGTTCCAGTGCGCTTCTTCTGAGTCGATCTTGTAGAAGCTGCCCTGGGGGGTGGACTCGTAGCGGATGTCGTCGAAGACGAAGAATTCGGCTTCGGGAGCGAAGAACGCGGTGTCGGCGATGCCGGTGGAGGACAGGTACGCTTCAGCCTTCTCGGCCACGCCGCGAGGATCGCGGTGGTACGGGTCTCCCGTGCGGGGGTTCACAATCGAGAAGTTCAGCGCAAGGGTCTTCTCCATGCGGAACGCGTCGATGAACGCAGTGGTGACGTCCGGGATGAGCTGCATGTCAGACTCGGCGATGCCCTGGAAGCCGCGGATGGAGGAGCCGTCAAAGAGCTGCCCGTTGATGAAGAATTCAGCGTCGACGCTCTTTGCGGGAACGTTGAAGTGCTGCTGTAGGCCCGGGAGATCCGTGAAGCGGATATCGACGAATTTAACATCTTCGTCCTTGATGAACTTGAGGACTTCGTCCGCATTCTTGAACATCTATGCTCCTAACGCATATGTGTATGTGGCTGGTGGCCAGCCGATCCAGCGCAATCTGAAAGCAGGGATGCCATCTCGCGTCCCTGCTCGAAGGTATTGCTTGAAACCTGCTAACAGCCTATGGACACGGCATTTCTCGGCCGTGTCCGTATTGTTTCGGGCAGGTTACAGATTGCCCGGCCTGCTTCCACCCTAGCGGGTTCCCGCGCCGCCACTCCCGACCAGTTGACAGTTCGCGGCAATGTTGCGACCGGGAATTGGCGTGATCTGCCACCCCGGCAGGGCCGGTAAACTGGGGTGGTGGTAGATCGTAAAGACATCGGCTCGTGGCTCAGCGGGCCAGACACCTCCGGCATTTCCCGGTACCCCGGTGCTCGGCTCGGACTGCCCGAATCTGGTCCGGGGTCCATGGCGAGGGCCGGCCGCCGGATTGCGGCGATCATTATCGATTGGACCATTGCGCTCCTGATCAGCAACTTCGCGTTTGGCGGCGACTCCTGGGCCACCCTGGCGATCTTCGCCATCGAACAGACCATCTTGGTCGGCACGCTCGGCTACAGCATTGGTCACCGTGCCCTTGGCATCCACGTCATCCGACGCGGGGGCGGTGCACCAGGCCCACTTGCAGGGCTGTTGCGCGCCCTGCTCCTTTGCCTGGTCATTCCTGCCGTCATCTTCGACCCAGACCAGCGCGGCCTGCACGACCGCGCCATGAATACCCTGTTGGTCCGGCGCTAGTCCACCCCTCCCGGAGCTTTCGCGCCGGAACCGTCATCCCTCCCGGAGCTTTCGCGCCCGAGCCGGCATCCGTCCCGGAGCTTTCGCGGCCAAACCGGCATCCGTCCCGGAGCTTTCGCGCCTAAACCTGAAACGCTCCCGGAGATATCTAGATAAGGGTCATGACTCCAATCAAATGTCCGGGAGGGTTGGCCGTCTGCCCGTCAGATCTCCGGGAGGGTTGGGAGCCTAGGCTCGGGTCGACTCCAGCTCATTAGCCAGCTCAGTTGCGGGCGCAGCAGTGAGGTAACCCCTGCGGCCAGCCCAGCGTTCGAACGCAATGGTGGCGAAGGGGAAGACCGCGGAGAGGCCGGCAAAGAGCGCCACGATGAACGGCCACCGCTGCAGGCGCCATAAGACGAGAGCCGCCACACCGTAGGCCACGAAGAGGGCGCCGTGAATCGGTCCAGCGATTTCCACTCCGATTTCGGTGGTGCCAGCGATCCATTTGAAGTACATGCCGGTCAGGAGGGCTGCCCAGCTGAAGGCTTCGGCAATGGCAAGGATCTTGAAGGCGCGGATCACGATGGTCTTGGCGGTCATGTCGATGTCCTGTCGGTGCGGGGTGTTGGGCAAAAAAGAACGCCCCGGCGCCGGCTGTAGCCGGGACCGGGGCGTCCGACGATTTAGCGTCCGCGGTTGGGGCGGGCTTTGTAGGGGTCAATGCCCTTGGGGATAGGAAGCCGGTTTCCCAGCGACGAGATTCGCTTAGAGACCGTGTTGACCTCCAGCTTGGTGAGTTCCTTCTTCATCTTGCCCATCTTTTTGGCTACCTGGCTGATGGGCACCTGGCCCTCGCCACGGCCGCTTTCAATCACGTGGATGGTGACGTTGGGGAGGATGCGCGTCAGGCGCTTGCGCTCGGCGTCAATGAGCGGCTTGACCCGGTGCGTGGGGCCTTCGCTGACCAGGATGACGCCGGGACGGCCAATGGCGCGGAACACGGCGTCCTGGGTGCGGGGGTTGACGGAGACTGGCTGGTCTTCGGTGATCCAGCCACGGCGGAGGGTGCCCAGCGCTGCGCCAGAGGCGCCCGGCTGGTTCTCGATCTGCGCGAACGCGGCCCGCTCGGCGCGGCGGGACAAGATGAGGGTGGCTCCCAGCAGGCCAAGCATGATGCCGATGATGAGGCCGGTAATCCAGTTGTCCAGCAGGAAGCCCACCAGGAGGCCTGCAGCGACGACACCGAGGAACACCAGCAGCATGAGCCACGGCGCCATGGGGTCGTGGCGCCGGGTCATGGTGAAGACCTCGGCGATTTGCTTGAGGCGGCTTGGCTTCTTGACCTTGGGTTCTTTCGGCTTGCGAGAGAAAAGGCCGCGCTTGGGAGCGCGGGATGCCGCGGTGGGGTTGCTGGAGTCAGTGGATTTCGCCATAGTTCCTCAATTCTACGTGACCAGACGCCAAAGGCCGGACGCCAATATCCTGCGGCGTCCGGCCTTAAGGACCTGCTCTTAACTACTGATCAGGAATGCGCGGCCAGGAGTGAGCTGGCTTCCTGCCGGGTGCTGCCTGAGCTCTCGATGTGGGCCAGCTGGGCGGGAATCTCCCACCCCTTCTTCCGCATGGCGGTGGCCCAGAGGCGGCCGGCGCGGTAGGAAGACCGCACCAACGGGCCGGACATGACTCCCAGGAAGCCGATTTCGTCGGCCTCATTCTGCAAGTCAACGAATTCCTGCGGCTTGACCCAGCGATCCACCGGCAAGTGCCGCTCCGAGGGGCGCAGGTACTGGGTGATGGTGATGAGGTCGCAGCCAGCCTCGTGCAGGTCGCGGAGTGCTTCAGAGATTTCCTCGCGGGTCTCACCCATGCCCAGGATCAGGTTGGACTTGGTGACCATGCCGAGTTTGCGGCCCTGCGTGATGACGTCGAGGGAACGTTCGTACCGGAACGCCGGGCGGATGCGCTTGAAGATCCGGGGGACCGTTTCAACGTTGTGCGCAAACACTTCAGGCTTCGAATCGCAGATCGCCGCGATGTGCTCCGGACGTCCGGAGAAGTCGGGAATAAGGAGTTCGACGCCGGTGCCGGGGTTCAGCTCGTGGATCTTACGGACCGTCTCGGCGTAGAGCCAGACGCCCTCGTCCGCAAGGTCATCTCGGGCCACGCCGGTCACGGTGGCGTAGCGCAACTGCATCGCCTGGACGGAGCGGGCCACCTTGGTGGGCTCGAACATGTCAACGGGGGAGGGTTTGCCGGTGTCGATCTGGCAGAAATCGCAGCGGCGGGTGCATTCGGAGCCGCCGATGAGGAAGGTAGCTTCCTTGTCTTCCCAACATTCAAAGATGTTGGGGCAACCAGCTTCTTCACAGACCGTGTGGAGGCCTTCTTTTTTGACCAGGTTCTTGAGTTGGACGAACTCCGGGCCCATCTGGACCTTTGCCTTGATCCAGTCCGGCTTGCGCTCGACGGGAACTGCCGCGTTGCGCTGTTCGATCCGGAGCATCTTCCGGCCTTCGGGTGCCAGTGTCAAAGTAATGCTCCTTCTGGGGTGGCGACTAGTGCGTCTTCATTCTTGCGCAGTTCCTCGGTGATCCTGTCAACGAGGTCTGCTGGTGCGACATCGCGGCCAATCTCCGCCGCGATGGTGGTCACGCTGGCGTCGGTGATCCCGCAGGCGATGATCTGCGCGTAGGGGGCGAGATCGTTGTTGCAGTTGATGGCGAAGCCATGCATGGTGACGCCCTCATGGACACGAATTCCGATGGCGGCAATTTTTCGGTCCGGACCTTTGGCATCCGCTTCGAGCCAGACGCCGGCCCGGCCCTTGATCCGGACAGCGGCGATGCCGTAATCGGCGAGGACCGCGATAATGACGGCCTCGAGCCGTTCCACGTAGTCCCGGATGCCGGCTCGGTGCTTGAGTTTGATGATGGGATAGGCAACCAGCTGGCCGGGGCCGTGCCACGTGAGCTTACCGCCGCGATCTACCGCCACCACGGGAGTGCCGTCGAAGGGCCGTTCGTGGTCCTCGGTGCGTTTGCCTGCCGTGTACACGGCTGCGTGTTCAAGGTACAGGACGGTGCTGGGCGCCGTTCCGGCGACAACTTTGTCATGGAGTTCGGCCTGGATTTTCCAACCACTCGCGTAGTCGATGAAATCCGGTGCCAGACCCAGCTGTGAAAACTGAAGAGTCATGCTGAACAGCTTAGACCTCTGCTGCGGCCAGACATGATTTAGTGCTTAAGCTCACCGCTCCGGGCAGTCATCATCGGCAGGCAGGGGGCTGCCTGTGGATAACTTCTGCAGCGTTGCGCGTTTTGGACTAGAAATAGGTCATGGCGGAAGAGGAACGGCCGACGGCGGCTGGTTATGACGTGGGGCGCAGGTTAGGTCGCGGCGGAAGCGCCAGCGTCTGGCTGGTCCAGGATCAGCGGACCCGCCAGGAGTATGCCCTCAAATGCTTCGATGCGGCAGGCAGACCCGAAACCGGGCGAGCTGACGAGGACGCCATCCGACGCGAAGTCCGTATCCTGTCAGTCCTCGATCACGCCCATCTGGTCAAGGCACGCAGCGTCATCCGGGTCAACGATTTCGCACTGGCCACGAGTGGTGGGCAGGGTGAGGTGCAAGGTCCCGTGGGGTTGCTCATGGATTACGCTCCTGGTGGATCGCTGGCAGCGCTCCTGTCGGCCCGGACGCAGATCAGTGTGGGTGAGACGGTCACCGTCCTGACCCCTCTTGCCCAGGCGTTGGCCTACCTGCACGGAAAAGGTTTCACCCATGGCGACGTGTCGCCGGGCAATGTCCTGTTCACAGCCCACGGGAAGCCGCTGTTGGCTGATCTGGGGGTTGCCCGGATGCTCGGCGAGCCGGCAGCGGACGCTACGAGTGGGACGGCTGGCTTCGTGGATCCGGCACCCTTGGATGTGGTCCGCGCCGGACTGCAGCCAGAACGCGACGTCTATTCCCTGGCGGCCCTGGGCTGGTTCTGCCTCACGGGGACTGCCCCCGGCCGCACCCGAGACCGCGCCCCGTTGCCCTTGCTGGTGCCCGAGGTGCCAGTTGACCTCGTCACTGCCCTCGAGGCGGGCCTGAACGAGGACCGTCGGCAACGGCCCACTGCTGCCGCCTTCGCCGTGGCCCTTTTCCGCAGTGCAGCGGCGCGGCCGGTGGACCTGGCCGGCTCAGTGCATTCCTCGGTGGTCCCACAACTCCTGACGCGACGCCAGGAGCCGGTCCCGACGCGGCGGGCGGCGTTGATTGCCCGTTGGCAGGACGCACGACGGCGGCTGCTCACCCGGCAGCCACCGGCCGATGCCGTGCCGGCGCACGGCAGGCGGGCCAGCGAAGTGCCGAAACCGAAGGGACGGGCAGCGTCGCGTTATCGGGGTTGGGCGGCTGGACTTCGGCATATCACTGCGATCCTGGGCGGGTTGACCCTCGTGGTGGCTGCTGCCTGCGGCTGGTGGCTGTGGGGCCCCAAGCCCGTCACTCCCGGCCAACAGAGCGGTAGTGTCCCCGCCGCGTTGAGCGAGACGGTCAACGGCGGTGAATCAGCTACGGCAGAATCGACGGAGTTGGCCAGGGTCAAGGCGGCCGCCGCGTCGGCTGATCCTGTCCTTGCGGTTAGTGGGCTCTCCGCACTCCGGGACGGAGCTCTCCGGAAAGGAAACCCGGAATTGCTCGCCGAGGTCAACGTCGCAGGATCGGCTGCCGCGGCTGCCGATGACGCGTTCATGGCGAGACTGGTGGCGTCCGGGCAGCGACTCGACGGCTTCACCAGCTCCATCAGCGATGCGTTCCTAGTGGGAGCTGCCACTGATGCACGAGCTGTGGTCGCCGTGACGGCAGCTACCTCCGACTATCGGGAAGTCGATGCCAGCGGTGCCGTGCTGTCAAGTGCCCCGGAGCGGGGCAGTCAACGGCTCCATGTGGTCCTGCTGGCTGTGGACGGCTACTGGCGGGTCAGCGAAATTTTGCCGGTCACCGGCTGAGGAACCCAGCTCAGTCTTTGCCAGCCACCCAGGCAGCAGCGGACGCCAGCGTGGGTTGTTGCCAGGTGAAGCCGGCGGCGGACAGCACGGTGGGTTCCATTCGCTGGCTGGAGAGCAGGAGTTCCTCGGCCAGGTCCTGCATCAGCAACCGGAGCACCGGCGCGGGAACCCGGAGGATGGCCGGCCGGTGCAGGGCTTTGGCGAGTGCTGCCACAATGGCGTCCACATCTGCCTGTTCGGGAGCGCAGAGGTTCGCCGGTCCCACCACCGAATCGCCTGCCCCACCAGTTGGGGACCCCGCCGTCGGCCCTGTCAGGAGAAAGAGGAACGCCGAGGAAATATCCGGGAGCGTGATCCACGGCCAGAACTGTCGGCCGTTTCCGAGTGGCCCGCCCACCCCCAGCTTCAGGAGCGGCAACAGTTTCCCCAGCGCGCCGCCGGTCCTGCTAAACACCACACCGGTCCGCGGGGTCACCACACGGACGCCGTCCGGAGCCTCATGGGCGGCATCTTCCCAGGCCAGGCAGACGCGTGACAGCATGGCAGAGCCTGCGGGTGCGGTCTCGCGCAGCACCGTGTTGCCGGCGTCGCCGTAGTAGCCGGAAGCCGATTGGCTGAGGAAGGTGGCTGGTGGGACGTCCATCTGGTGCATCGCAGCTGCCAAGGTTTTGGTGGCGTCGACGCGTGAACTGAAGATCTCAGCCACCCGTTTCTTGGTCCATGGCCTGTCGCCAATGCCGGCGCCGGAAAGGTTCACCACAGCGTCGGCACCAGCCAGCGCTGCGGGGTTGAGATCCCCGGTGGCAGGATCCCAGCGGACCTCTGCGCTGGAGGAAGGTTCGCGCCTGACGAGTGCCACAACATCGTGCCCAGCGGCGCGGAAGGTTGCAGACATATGGGTGCCGATCAGTCCCGAAGCCCCGGCCATGACAATACGCATACTCCATCTCACCACGGCTGATGCCCTGCTGGCACGCGCGGCAGGCGGCGGATTCGTGTGACTATGATCGATTGATGACCTCTTCGAGCTACTTACGTTTCCCGCATCTGCATGGCGATCTGGTCACCTTCGTGGCTGAAGACGATGTCTGGATTGCGCCATTAACCGGAGGCCGGGCATGGCGGGTCTCGGCCCTGCAGTTGCCAGCCCGCAATCCCAGGTTCACCCCGGACGGGCAGCGCCTCGTCTGGTCGGTGGTGCAGGGGAGCGCGCCCGAGGTGGTCAGTGCCGAGGTGGATGGCGGCGGCTACCGTCAGCTGACCTACTTTGGCCATGCAACCACCAAGGTCAAAGGCTTCACCCCCGACGGGTCAGTGGTAGTCACCAGCGCCTTCCGGCAGGCGGAAAGCCGCCACACGTACGCGTACAGCATCCCGGTAGAAGGGGGCTCCGCGCAGGAACTGCCGTTTGGCCCGGTCGAGGGCGTGGCTTTCGGACCGGTGGTGGGCGATGAACGGCCGGTGGTGCTGGCATCAGTGCTCTCCCGCGAACCCGCTTGGTGGAAGCGCTATCGTGGCGGCACCGCGGGCAAGTTGTGGATCGATGCCGACGGCGGCGGCGAGTTCGCGCGCCTGGTTCCCGAGATCGACGGGAACCTCACCGATCCGTTGTGGGTGGACGGCCGGATCGCCTTCCTGTCCGACCACGAAGGCTACGGCAACCTGTACTCGGTCCTGCCCACCGGCAAGGATCTGCGCCGACACACGGACCACGAGGATTTCTATGTCCGGCACGCTGCGACCGACGGCACGCGCGTCATCTTTGAATCGGCAGGCGAGTTGTGGGTCCTGAACGACCTCACCTCTGACGCCACAAAGTTGGACATCACGCTGGGTTCCGCCTCCCAGGCCCGCCGCCCCGCGCTGCTGAAGACCGCCAAGCATCTGGGCGCCGTCGTTCCGGACGACGCCGGCACGGCCAGTGCCGTCGAGGCGCACGGCACGCTGCACTGGCTGCGCCACAAGGACGGCCCGTCCCGCATCGTCGAAGCTGCTCCCGGGGTCCGCGGTCGCCTTCCGCGCCCCGTCGCCGGTGGCAGGATCGCCTACGTCGCAGACCATGGCGGGGTGGAGGCACTATACGTCAAGGACATCGCCGCCCCCGTTCGGCAGCGGACGACGCCGGCCCCCGCCGCACTGCCAGCGTCGGCAGCCGGAGGAGGTGCCGGCGTCGTTCGTGCCACGGTGGGGGCAGACGCCCTTGCCGGTGAAACGGCCAGCTCCAAAGACGGTGAAGCGCCCTTGCCGCAACCCGTGCCTGCCGCTGGCGCAACTGGACGCTCCGTTGCGTCAGCCCATCCTCCTGCCAGCGATGACACCCCCGCCGCGTCCACAGCCCCCTTGGCGGCAGATACCGAGCCTGACCAGGGCAAACGTGATGCGGCGAAGCCTGCTGGCAGCCACACCGAGGCGGTCCGCATCGACCTCCCGTCGCCGTCGCGCGTCAGTTCGATGGAAGCCAGCCCGGACGGCCAGTGGCTGGCGGTGGGGACGTCCTTTGGCGACCTGCACCTGGTAGACACCACGAGCGGCCAGCTCACTCTGGTGGCCAGCATCGGCGAAGGGTCCATTGACGATCTCGCGTGGTCTGGTGATTCCCGCTGGGTGGCGTGGTCCGAGCCGGTGACATCGTTTGGCGCGCGCAGCCGGCTGCGGCTCGTCGAGGCGGGCCAGGGTGGCGGCATTGTGGAGGTCACCGACGGTCGGTTCTGCGATAGATCCCCGTCCTTCACTCCGGACGGTAAGTTCCTGGCATTCCTGTCCAACCGGAGCTTCGACCCGGTCTACGACGGGCATTCATTCGACCTGTCCTTCCCGAGCCCCATCAAGCCGTACCTGGTGGCCCTGGGCGCTGACACGCCGTCGCCGTTCGGCCCTGCTGTGGCAGCGGACGCCGATGAACCCGATGAGGCCACTGACGACGTGGCCGCCGTGGTGGTAGAGCCGGAGAACATCTCCCAGCGCGTGATCGGCGTCCCCGTCCCGCAGGGCAACTACGCCTCGCTCAAGGCCACCCACGGTGCACTGCTGTGGCTCGATGCCGCGTTGGCCGGAGTGACAGGTGACGGCAAGGCCAGCCAGGAAGACAAGGACACCAAACCCAGCCTGGTGCGATTCGAGATCGCCCGGCGGAAGACCACCACGCTCGTGGACACGCTGGACAGCTACCGGCTCTCCGGCGACCGGAAGAAGGCGGTGGTGATTGCCGAGAAGCAAGTCACCGTGGTGCCCGTTGATGCCAAGGCTGACGAGGACTCAGGCAAGCTCGTCAAGGTTGATTTGGGCCGCATCCGCGTGATGATGGATCCCGTCAGCGTCTGGGGCCAGGCGTTTGACGAAGCGTGGCGCCTGCAACGGGACTTCTACTGGACGGAGGACATGGCGGGCCAGGACTGGGAGTCCATCGCCCGGCGTTACCGCCCACTGGTGGCCCGGCTGGGCTCACACGATGACCTGGTGGACCTGCTCTGGGAGCTCCACGGCGAGCTGGGGACTTCCCACGCGTATGTGCGTCCGGCGGCCGTCTCGGAGCCGGGCAGCCACGGGCAGGGCCGGCTGGGGGCTGACGTTGAGGCCACAGAAGCGGGGTGGGAAATCACTCGAATCTTGGCCAGCGAGTCCTCCGACCCGCTGGCGACCTCACCACTGACCCGCCCCGGGGTAGGCGCCAAGCCAGGCGATATCATCCTGGCCATTGACGGGGTGCCGCTGACTCCCACGGTCTCGCCAGCCATGCAACTGGTGGGTGCTGCTGGCCGGGCGGTGGAACTCACCCTGCTCAACGGGGCCGCGCACGGCGAGGCCACCGGAACCCAACGGCGCGTGGCAGTAGTGCCCATCAAGGATGAGGAACGGTTGCGCTACCAGGAATGGGTGGCAGCTAACCGGCGCACGGTCCGCGAAGCCTCAGACGGCGCCTACGGCTACCTGCACATCCCGGACATGATGGCGCACGGCTGGGCACAACTGCACCGGGACATGGACACCGAGACCGCCCTGGATGGTCTGATCGTGGACGTGCGCAGGAACCGCGGCGGACACACGTCCCAACTTGTTGCCGAGCTGATCGGTCGGAAGGTAACCGGCTGGAGCATGCCGCGTGGCGAGAAACCGCGGACCTACCCGCACCACGCGCCGCGGGGGCCGGTAACCGTCCTCGCTGACGAGTTTGCCGGGTCCGACGGCGACATCATCACCCAGGTATCGAAGCTGCGCGGCATCGGCCCTGTGATCGGGACCCGGACGTGGGGCGGCGTGGTGGGCATCGATAACCGCTTCAGCCTCGCAGACGGTACCGGTGTCACTCAGCCCCGCTACGCCAACTGGTTTGGCGGTGGCGTTGGCTGGGGCGTCGAAAACTACGGGGTCGATCCAGACATCGAAGTGGTATTTCCGCCGCACGCCTACGCAGCCGGCCAGGATCCACAGCTGGAATATGGGATCGGTGCGCTGAAGGAAATGATCCAGGAGTTGCCCACCGACAGGCCACCGCTCCGTGAGGGGTACCGAAAGCTCCGGCCAGCACCCCTCCCGCCGCGGCGGCAGGGAAGCTAAGCCGGGACAGCACGAAGAAGCCCCAGTGGGGCCGGAGCATTCCGGCCCCAAGGGGGCTTCTGGGTGTGGGTGTTGCTTAGGCCACCAGGGTGGCGTCGAGGGTGATGTCGATGCTGGCAAGTGCGCCAGAGACGGGGCAGCCCACCTTGGCTTCGGCGGCGATCTTCTGGAACTCTTCTTCGGAGATGCCGGGGACCTTGGCGGAGAGCGTCAGGTGGCTGCCGGTGATGCCGGTGCCGGGGACGAACGAGACGTCAGCCTTGGTGTTAACTTCCTCCGGGGTGTGGCCTGCGCCGGCCAGAGCGTGGCTGAAGGCCATCGAGAAGCACGCCGAGTGCGCTGCGGCAATCAGTTCTTCTGGGCTGGTCTTGCCGCCGGCGGCCTCCGTGCGGGCCTTCCAGGTCACGTCAAACGTGCCCAGGCCTGAGCTGTCCAGCGTGGTGTTGCCCGCGCCCTCGATCAAAGACCCGTTCCAGACGGTGTGTGCGGTGCGTACAGTTGCCATTTCCACTCCTCAGATTGATCATTACCGGGGCAGACTGCTGCCTGGACCCCGCCTTTTTCCATCGTAGGGACTTCGCCGGGTGGGGGCGAGAGGTGTCCGCTACCAGTGGATTGTGACTTGCCGTTAGTGCGGTGGTGCTAGTGCCAGATCGTGGCGATGGCGATGTTCAGCAACGCGAGTCCGCCAACACCGTGCGCAATCCCCGGCGGGACCTGCTCGCCCTTCTTGAACTGGCGGCGGCCCATGAACGCGAGCACGCCGACGGCGAGGGCGATGGCGAACTTGATGCCCAGCTTGAAATAGTTGGCATCCATGTCCAGGGCTGGGATGAGACCCATCAGAGCGATGCCGGTGATCAACTGCAGCATGGCGCCGTCGAACTGGCGGGGATGGACCGTGGGGTTCTTCATCTGGCCGATCCAGAGGCCCACGATCATAGCCGCGCCAACGATGTGCAAGAAGACAATGATGTTGTAAACGAGAGTCATGGGACCAGTCTAGTCAACTGTTTCTACGCACCGTAGTAGCGGCAGCGTGGCAAAACCTCGCGCGGGGTGCTCTGCCTTTAACGGCCGACGGCGGCCCAGCCTGCCGATGGTTTCCCACCGGCCGCTGGACCGCCGTCGTCTGGTGCGTTTAGAGTCCCAGGTCTGCTTCGAAGGCGCCTTCTTCGAGGCGGGCCTTCAGGGTCTGCAGGAACCGGCCAGCGTCAGCGCCGTCCACCAAGCGGTGGTCGTACGTGAGTGACAGGTACATCATGGAGCGGATGGCCAGCGAGTCATCACCGTTTTCGTCAGCCACGACGACGGCGCGCTTGACGATTGCGCCGGTGCCCAGGATGCCTACCTGCGGCTGGTTGATGATGGGCGTATCGAAGAGCGCGCCCACCGAACCGATGTTGGTGATGCTGAACGTGCCGCCGGACAGTTCATCCGGGCCGATCTTGCCAGCGCGGGTGCGGCCTGCAACGTCGGCAATCTTGGCGGCGAGGCCGGCAAGGTTCAGGTTACCGGCGTCGGTCACCACAGGAACCAGAAGGCCCTTGTCGGTGTCGACGGCGATCGCCAGGTGCTCGGCGTTGTGGTAGGTGATTTCCTGCTTGTCCTCGTCGTACGCAGCGTTGAGCTTGGGGTGCTGCTTGAGGGCTTCCGCCACTGCCTTGGCAATGAAGGGCAGGAAGGTCAGCTTGACGTTGTTCTGGGCCAGGAAGGAGTTCTTGGCTTTGAGGCGGAGCTTGGCCACCTTGGTCATGTCGACTTCGTGCACCTGCGTGAGCTGCGTGGAGGTTTCCAGCGATTCGCGCATGCGGCGTGCAATCACCTGGCGAATGCGGGGCGCCTTCTGCGTGGTGCCACGGAGGGAAGACTCAGCTGCTGCAGGCGCAGCGGAGGCTGCCGGTGCAGCTGCAGCCGGTGCGGCCGCGGGGGCTGCCTTCGCTTCTGCTGCGGCGACGACGTCCTGCTTGCGGATGCGGCCACCGACGCCGGTCCCGGTCAGGCTGGTGATGTCCACGCCGTGCTGGTTGGCGAGCTTGCGAACCAGGGGAGTCACGTAGCCGGACTCGGAACCGCCAGCTGCGGGCGCAGCCTGGGGTGCCGGTGCGGACGCCGGTGCCTGCTTGGGTGCCTCGGGAACAGCGGCGGGCTTCGGGGCTTCGGGCTCAGCGGCCTTAGGTGCCTCAGCCTTGGGGGCCTCTTCCTTGGGCGCAGCGGGTGCTGGTTCCTGGGGAGCCGGTGCTGCCTTGGGTGCCTCGGCGGGGGCTGCCGCAGCACCTGAACCGATGACGGCGAGTACGGAGCCCACCTCGGCGGTTTCGTCTTCGTTGACGCGGATTTCCTGCAACGTGCCGGCTACCGGCGACGGGATTTCGGTGTCTACCTTGTCGGTGGAGACCTCCAGGAGCGGCTCGTCGACCTCGACGGTGTCGCCGATCGCCTTGAGCCAGCGGGTGACGGTACCTTCCGTCACGCTCTCGCCGAGGGCGGGCAGCGTGACTTCGTGGCCTTCGCCGCCGGCTGCCGGTGCTGCAGCTTCCTCAGCGGCAGGTGCCGGAGCGGCTGCGGGAGCCTCAGCCGGTGCTGCTGCTTCCTCCGCTGCCGGGGCTTCCTCTGCTGCCGGGGCAGCCTCGGGCGAGCCGCCACCGGAACCATCACCGATGCGCACCAGGGGTGCGCCTACCTCGGCGGTTTCGTCTTCGGGGACGAGGATTTCTTCAATCACACCGGCCACGGGGGAGGGGATTTCAGTGTCTACTTTGTCGGTGGAGACTTCGAGCAGCGGCTCGTCCACCTCTACCCGGTCACCTACCTGCTTGAGCCAGCGGGTGACGGTTCCTTCGGTGACGCTTTCACCAAGGGCGGGCAAGTTAACGGTTTCAGACATGTCGTCCCCGTTCTCCTTATTGATCTTAAGTGCGAATGATTGCTGCCTTGTGTGAAGCCTAGTGCACCTGGCAGCTTCGGCCAGGTGCACTAAACCTCGTTAATGCTGGGGAAAACTAGCCGTGCAAGGCTTTGCCGGCAAGCGCCATGTGAGCCTCGCCCAGAGATTCGTTCTGGGTGGGGTGGGCGTGCAGCAACTGCGCCACGTCCTCCGGGTAGGCCTCCCAGTTGACGATCAGCTGTGCTTCGCCGACCTGCTCGCCCATGCGTGAGCCGATCATGTGAACGCCCACCACGGGGCCATCCTTCTGGCGAACCAGCTTGACCAAGCCGGACGTGCCCAGGATGGAGCTCTTGCCGTTACCGGCCAAGTTGTATTCCTGGGTGATGACTTGGTCGTCACCGAACTTGGCCTTGGCAGCCTTCTCGGTGTAGCCAACGGTGGCGATCTCAGGCTCCGCGTACGTGACCTTGGGGATGTTGATGTCCTCGACGATGACCGGCTTCAGGCCGGCGATTTCCTCGGCTACGAAGATGCCCTGCTGGTAACCGCGGTGCGCCAGCTGCACGCCGGGGACAATGTCGCCCACCGCGTAGATGTTGCCCACGCCGGTGTGCAGGCGTTCGTTGGTGATGACGAAGCCGCGGTCGATCGTGACGCCTGCTTCTTCGTAGCCAAGGTTGGCGGTGACGGGGCCACGGCCCACAGCCACGAGCAACAGGTCGGCTTCAAACGTCTTGCCGTCCACCAGGGTGACCTTGACGCCGTCGTCGTTCTGCTCAACGCCCTGGAAGAAGATTCCGGTGGAGAACTTGATGCCGCGCTTCTTGAAAGCACGCTCGAAGGCCTTGACGATCGTGGCGTCTTCGTTGGGAACCAGGGAGGGCAGGCCCTCAACAATGGTGACGTCCGCGCCGAATGACTTCCAGACCGATGCGAACTCGACGCCGATCACGCCGCCACCGAGAATGATGACGCTCTTCGGGATGGAGGTCATGGTCAAGGCTTCATCGGAGGTGATGACCTTGCCGCCGATTTCCAGGCCCGGCAGGGTGCGGGAGTAGGAGCCGGTGGCCAGGACGATGTTTTTGCCCTTGTAGGGGGTGCCGTTGACCACGACGGTGTCGGTGCCCTGGAGCTTGCCTTCGCCTTCGATGACCGTGATGCCCTTGGACTTGATCAGTCCTTGAAGGCCCTTGTACTTGCCAGCGATGATGCCGTCCTTGTACGCGTTGACGGCGTTGATGTCGATGCCGTCCAGGCTGACGTTCACGCCGTACTTGGCGGAGTCACGGGCGTGGTCGGCCAATTCTGCGGAGTGCAGGAGCGCCTTGGTGGGGATGCAGCCGTTGTGCAGGCAGGTGCCGCCCAACTTCGCTTTCTCCACGAGGCCGACGGTCAGGCCCAATTGGACGGCTCGAAGCGCGGCGGCGTATCCACCGCTGCCGCCACCGAGTACCAGGATGTCGAATTCTTGCGCAGTTGCCTGATCGGCCACTAAAACGCTCCCTCGCGTGAACGATGACGCGTTCTGGCGCATCATCTGGTCTTTGAACTAGTACTGCCGTGATTATGTCAGCAGGGTCATTCGCTTGCATTTGTGACTATCGTGCTTCACCTTAGCGAACCACTCTTCCATGCTCCACCTTGGCAGCATGTTTGTTGCTGGCTTGTGTCCAGACTCACGCGGCCCTGTGGCGGACGTTGCTGTCCTGGCCACAGGGCCGCGTGGGTTCAGGCTAAGCGGGGGTGCCGGCGATGACGTCTTCGGCGTATGCAACCAGGGTCCGCACGGTGCAGCCCGTACCCTGCTTGTGGTTGTAACCGTACGGGCTGCCGTTGTTGAAGGACGGGCCGGCAATGTCCACGTGGGCCCACGGGATCTGCTCGCCGTCCTTGCCCTTGCCGACGAACTCCTGCAGGAACACAGCGGCGGTCATCATGCCGCCGTGGCGTTCGCCGATGTTGGCGAGGTCTGCCACCTGTGAGTCGATGCTGGCCCGCAGTTCCTCGGGCAGGGGCATAGGCCATACCAGTTCGCCGGCGCGGTCGGCTGCGGTCTTGAGCGCAGAAGTGACGGAGTCGGCACCCATGATGCCAGCGGTGCGGTTGCCCAGGGCGATCAGCTGCGCGCCGGTGAGGGTGGCGACGTCGATGATGGCGTCCGGGTATTCCTGGCTTGCCGCCACGATGCCATCGGCCATCACCAGACGACCTTCGGCGTCGGTGTTCAGGACCTCAACGGTCTTGCCACCAAACATGGTCAGCACGTCCGCGGGCCGGGTTGCGGCACCGGAGGGCATGTTCTCGGCAATGCACAGCCAGGCGGTTGCCTTGACGTTCAGCCCCAGGCCGGCGATGGCCAGCACGGTGTTGAGGACGACGGCGGCGCCCGCCATATCGCTCTTCATGTCGCCCATGCCGAGGGCCGGCTTCAGGGAAATTCCGCCGGTGTCGAACGTGATGCCCTTGCCGACCAGGGCAATCTTGGCGGCGGCCTTGGCCGGAGCGTATTCCACCTTCACCAGGCGCGGCTGGCGGGTGGAGCCCTTGCCCACGCCCATGATGCCGCCGAACCCTTCCTTTTCCAGCCGCTTCTCGTCCCAGACCGTGACCTTGACGGGCAGGCCCTTGGCGAGGTCCTTGGCAGCTTCAGCGAAGGATTCAGGGTAAAGGTGGCTGGGCGGCTGGTTGACCAGCGAGCGGGTGGCGTTGACGGCCTTGCCCAACAGTGTGGCGCGCTTCAACGCCGCCGGGACCTCTTCGTGGTCTGCCAGGGCCGTGTGGATCACGGCGTTGCGCACGGGGGCCTTGAGGCCATCTTGCGAGGAGCGGAATTCGGTGTAGGAGTAGGCGCCCAGCGCTGCGCCCTCGGCGATGGCCGCGACGTCGGCGAGGGTCGTCGTCGGAAGCGCCAACGTGACCGTGGCGAGGCCTGCCAGCTGGCGGACCGCTGAACCGGCTGCTCGACGCAGGGTCTCTGCCGGGATCGGCTGGCCGGCGGTGACCTTGCCTAGGCCCGCGAGGACCAAGACCGGCGCCCCGGTTTCAGGCAGTCCCGGCAGCCGGACTGCCTGATCTGCGGCGCCCGTGACACCGAGACCCTTCAGGGAAGCGGCGAGCGTTTCGGCGGACTTGGCCGTCAACGGGTTAGCAAGAAGCTCTGGACCATCGGCGCCTTGCCCCACGCCCAGCACCACCGCGTCGCTGGGGCTCTTGGCCAGGCTCCGGGAAAGGGTACTCAGGGTGACGTCAACATTCTTGATCACAGGGATCAGTCCTCGATTCTCGAAAGATGATGGGGCAGGGGCGCCTGATGGGCTACTGCCTGATGCCCGGCGGAAGCCGTTCCGGCAACGCTCCGGGTATCAAGAGGCCCGGCTGGCGGACCAGTTTCGATCGTAGCCCGTCCGCGCGGCGGGGCGGGAATCCTCTGAGAGCTGCGCCACAGTGGCGCGCGGAATGACCAGGCCACCTGCTGCGTTGTACAGACCAGACACCCGCCCCGTGAAAGGAAAACGCCGTGCTTGAACGGATTTCCGGCTCCCTCCTGGATCCCGAATCGCTGTACGCCAGCAACATTGAGCTTTTCAACAGCCCCGACCTCCGCGGGCTGAACCTGCTCATGGGCTTTACCGGATTCGCGGACGCGGGCCACGTAGTCAAGCAGATCAACGCCGAACTCCTGGACTCCCAAGACGTCCAGCCCGTGGCGGTCTTCGACGCCGACCAATTGATCGACTACCGCTCCCGCAGGCCGCACGTGAGCTTCGTGGAGGACCACCTCCAGGACTACCAGGAACCTCGCCTGGCCCTGTACCGGTTGGTGGACGGGCTGGGGAGCCCCTTCCTGTTGTTGGCGGGCTTCGAACCGGACCTTCAGTGGGAGCGGTTCGCGCGTTCCGTCGTCGGGATCGTGGAAAAGCTGGACGTCAATCTCGTGGCTTGGATCCACTCGATCCCCATGCCTGTCCCACACACCCGGCCGGTAGGCGTCACGGTGCACGGCAACCGGCCAGAACTCATCGAGGGCATTTCCGTGTGGAAGCCAACGGTTGAGGTACCGGCCGCAGTAGGACACATCCTGGAATTGCGTCTTACCGAGGCCGAACGCAACGTTGCCGGCTACGTCATCCACGTGCCGCACTACCTGGCGGATGCTGAATACCCGCCCGCCGCCGTCGCGGGTCTGGAATACCTCGGCGCGGCGACCTCGTTGATGCTCCCCACGGACAGGCTGCGCGAATCCGGCCGGGACGTTAGCCGCCAGATTGCAGAACAGATCGAATCCTCCGAGGACGTCCAGGAAGTAGTGGCGCGGCTGGAAACCCGCTACGACGAAAAAGCCGAGGGCACCGTCCGGCGCTCGTTGTTGGCTCATGACAATGATCAGCTGCCCGACGGCGACGAGCTGGGTGCAGCCGTGGAGGCCTACCTCGCTCGGGAGAACCCCGGGAGCTAGGCGTGCATGGCTCCCGGGCATGCTGGACCGGTCTGCTGGGCGGGACTGGCTGGGCAGGGCTGGCTGGGCAGGGTCGCGGGCCGGTGCGGGCATAATGAGGTGGTGACTGCACCCCGCGCCTGGCTGATCTGGACTGTTGGAATTTTCGGGTACCTGGTGGCAGTGTCCCAGCGAACCTCGTTTGGCGTGGTGGGGCTCGAAGCAACGGAACGGTTCAACGCCGGTGCTTCGGCAATTTCCTTCTTCACCGTCCTGCAGCTACTGGTCTACGCAGCGCTGCAGATTCCCGTGGGTGTGCTGGTGGACCGGTTTGGTTCGCGGGCACTGATCGCCGGCGGAGCCGTGTTGATGGGGCTGGGCCAGCTGCAGCTCGCGTTCGCGGAGACGATTACTGCTGGGGTTGCCGGCCGCGTACTCGTGGGTGCCGGCGATGCGATGACCTTCATCGCCGTCATCCGACTGATCCCCTTTTGGTTTGCACCGGCGCGAGTGCCGCTGGTGACCCAATTGACGGGTATGTCAGGTCAATTGGGTCAGCTCTTCAGCGTGATCCCGTTTGCCCTGGTGCTGCACGCCTCTGGGTGGACCTCGGGCTTCCTGATGCTGGCCGGAATGTCGGTGCTGGTTCTTGTCCTGGTGGTCTTGGTGCTGCGCGACGCGCCGCCGGGAACTGTTCGGTCTGCGCCGAGGGAGGGCCTCAAAGCCACCGGTGTCTCGTTGGCGCGGGCGTGGAGTCAGCCCGGCACCCGGCTGGGGATGTGGAGCCACTTCACCATCCAGTTCGGCGGCACGGTCTTTGCCTTGATGTGGGGCTACCCGTTCCTCATTTCCGGTCAGGGCCTGGATCCTGCCACGGTGGCCGCACTCATGGCGCTGTTTGTGGCCGCAGCGTTGGCTGTTGGACCGTTCATGGGCGGGTTCGTTTCGCGGCACCCCCTGCGCCGTTCCACCATGGTGCTGCTCATTGCGGCTGCCAGCATTGCTGCCTGGTCTGCTGTGCTGCTGGTGCCGGGCCGTGCACCGCTGTGGCTGCTGGCGGTGTTGGTGGTTGTCCTGGCCATCGGCGGGCCAGGTTCCATGATCGGATTCGATTTCGCCCGGTCGTTCAACCCGGCCCACCGCATCGGCGCGGCCACCGGCATTGTCAACGTCGGCGGCTTCGTTGCTGCCTTGATTGCCACGTTCCTGATTGGCGTTGTGTTGGACGTCCTGATGGCCAGTGGCTATTCGCAGGGCGTGCTGTACGGGCTGGGGCCCATGAAGATCGCGCTGAGCGTCCAGTTGATGCTGTACGCGATAGGTGTTGTGGGCATTATCCTCTCCCGCCGCAAGGTGCGCGGGCAATTGGCTGACCAGGGAGTCGTGGTGCCCCCGCTGCGCGTTGCTCTGGCCCGTCAGCGCCGGGAAAGCCTGGCCCGGCGACGGCCTCCAGCGCAGGGGCAGAACGGTCCGGAGTAGTCCTCCACAGGGCGGGTTTCCCACATAGCCCGATTGGCTGGGTCCGTAGGATCCGGTGCCGTCGGACAGTGGAGGCATGGACACGCCAACGTCAATCACAGCCCACGGACCCGAGGACATCCTCAGCTTCATTCCGCACTCCCTGGGCTACTGGCCCACCTCCAGCCTGGTGGCGGTGACACTGCATAACAAGGGGATTGGGGCCACGCTCCGGCTGGATCTGCCGGCCCCGCATCTGCTGCGGGACCCCACCCCTCTGGTCCGCGCCGTGTGCGGCTACCTCCGGGCGGATGGTGAGGCGGACGAAACCCTCGTGGTGATCTTCAGCGGAACGGGGGAGCGGCCCGCCGCCGCCGCCCATGACCTGCTCCTGGTGACGTTGCAGACGGCGTTGACTGCAGCAGGGATGCCCATCCGGGACGCCTGGTATGTGGGCACCAAATATTGGCGGGATGCCTACTGCTCGAACCTCGAATGCTGCCCGCTGCCTGGCCGGCCGGTGCAGGAAATCCTGGACAGCCGGCTGAACGCCGAAATGGTGTTTCGCGGGAGCACCTTTGGTCCTGAGCCCGTGGGGGTACCAGTGGGCCTCGAGCCAGCGGACAAGCCCTATGCGCTGGCGGTCCGGCGGGCGCGCAGCCAATGGAGCCGGAAGCTGGAGCGGCGGCAAGGGTGCGAAGCGCAATTCAGCTATGTTCTGTCGTACTGGGCTCTGGTGCTGGCCCAACCCGCTGGCCTCCCGTGGCGCCAGGATGTGGAGCGGGATGCGTTCCTGCTGGCCACACTGCGGATGCCGGTGCTGCGGGATGCCGTCCTAGTGCTTTCCGCTGCAGGCCAAACCTTCGCTACGGAGAGCGCTGCGCGGTTCCGGCCCTTCACGTTGGGACGGCACCCGTCCCCGGTGCTGCCGGAATGCGGCCAACTCCTCGAAGCGGCGGCCGCGCCTCCTCCGGAAGCTTGGGTGTCAGGTAAGGACGACGGCGCTGTGCCCGGCTACGGCGAGGTCCTGATGGGACTGTGGCCGGCGGTTCCCACCTGGAGTCGGATGGATGCCCTGGACAGGGTGGCGGCGCACCTCAGCAGCGTCGGCGGAAAGGTGGTGTCTGCTCCCCTCACTGTCCGTGGGTGGATCGCGTGGAGCCGAGGAAGGGGGTCCATGGCCGCGGCATTTTTCGGCCAGGCGCTCTGGGCGGAGCCGCAGTACAGGCTGGCTGAGTTGCTCTTGGAGATGGATCGGCGCGGGACCATTTGTGGCTGGGCTGCTCGGCGGGAGGCAGCCTGGCAGCACGTGGTGGACGGAACGGTGTAGGGCAGGCGGCGTGGGTAGGCCCGATCCGGCGGAATCGTGAGACAATAGACGCCGAGACCCGGTTGGGTCCGTGTATTCAGTGCTTGTCTTGTCTTCCTTTGGGAACAATACAGCCGCTCCAGCAGTTGGATCATTTAGACTCTGTTGGCCGTGGTGGCGCTTGATTTCTACCACGGACTTGACAGGGTCATAGTGGTGTTGCCCGTATGGCGATTCCACAGACCACCGCTAGAAAGGTTTTCTGTGACCCCGTCTTCCACGAAGAAGGACCCCGCCGCCCAGGACGAACTGTCCGCAGAGGAAAAGCAGGCGGCTACCAACGCCAAGCGCGCAGCAACGCGTGCTGCCAACAAGGCGAACGTAGGCACGGACGGTAAGCCCGAGCCCAAAAAGCGCGGCCCCAAGCCTGGAGCAAAGGCTGCTGCCGCACAGGCCAGCAATGACGACGCCGAGGACGCCGACGACGATCAGGATCCGGACGACTCCGCCCTTGACGGGTCGGACAAGTCCGAAGATGGCTCTGCCAAGACGGCTGTCCCGGCAGGTAAAGGGTTTGTCTACTCTGACGCCGACGATGACGATGCCCCTGTCCAGCAGGTCATGTCGGCCGGCGCTACTGCGGACCCCGTCAAGGACTACCTGAAGCAGATCGGTAAGGTTGCGCTGCTCAATGCCGAGCAGGAAGTTGACCTCGCCCTGCGCATCGAAGCTGGCCTGTTCGCCGAAGAGAAAATCAACGCGGACGACGGTTCCATGGATCCCAAATTCAAGCGTGAGCTCGAATTCATCATCCACGATGGCAAGCGGGCCAAGAACCACCTGTTGGAGGCCAACCTCCGCCTCGTGGTCTCACTGGCCAAGCGCTACACCGGCCGTGGCATGCTCTTCCTGGACCTCATCCAGGAAGGCAACTTGGGCCTCATTCGCGCCGTCGAGAAGTTCGACTACACCAAGGGCTTCAAGTTCTCCACCTACGCCACGTGGTGGATCCGCCAGGCCATCACCCGCGCCATGGCAGACCAGGCCCGCACCATCCGCATCCCGGTGCACATGGTGGAAGTCATCAACAAGCTGGCCCGTGTACAGCGCCAGATGTTGCAGGACCTGGGCCGGGAGCCTACGCCCGAAGAACTGGCCCTCGAGCTGGACATGACGCCGGAGAAGGTTGTCGAGGTCCAGAAGTACGGCCGCGAGCCCATCTCGTTGCACACCCCGTTGGGCGAGGACGGCGATTCCGAGTTCGGTGACCTCATCGAGGACTCCGAGGCCGTGGTACCTGCAGACGCCGTGAGCTTCACGCTGCTGCAGGAGCAACTGCATTCGGTCCTGGACACGTTGTCCGAGCGTGAAGCCGGTGTGGTGGCCATGCGCTTCGGCCTGACCGACGGCCAGCCGAAGACTTTAGACGAAATCGGCAAGGTCTACGGCGTCACGCGCGAGCGGATCCGCCAGATCGAATCGAAGACCATGTCCAAGCTGCGCCACCCGTCCCGGTCACAGGTCCTGCGGGACTACCTGGACTAAATCAGCTTGCACCACAGGGCCGCTCCTGGCCGGCATCTTCGGATGGCGGCACGGGGCGGCTTTTGTGTGTGGCGAGGGCAGAAAAAATGAGCCCCCGCCGAGGTGGCGAGGGCTCATTTTTGCGAGTCAAACGTCAGTCGACGTCTACGACTGCCTTTTCGTGAAGCTTCGAGGTTTCGTCGTGCCAGTCTGAGCTCAACGGCTTGAGCGTTGATTCGACTGCACGGGCGTGGTGGCCGCAGAAGAGCAACTCACCGCCGGAGGTCTCGAGTACAACCCGAACATATGCCTGAGCTCCGCAACGATCGCACCTGTCGAGTGCATTGAGTGTGCGGTCTGCCACTGCTGTTGTCATGTCGGCCTCCTTAGTAGATCTGTACGTCTATATAACCAGTATTCGCAGCAAAACCATTGCAAGGATGGGCCAAGTTCGCTGTCCGCGTAGCCGCAAGAATCGCTCAAGATCGTGCCGCCGTCGGCGTTCCGGAGTGGGTGGGATGCCGCACACGGCGACCACCGTGTGGCAGCTCGGCTGCCGGGCTGCGCGCGACTACCCTAGAGGGAGCGATCCTGACGCACGCTTTCCCTCCCTGAAGGAGTTCATCACCAGTGGCACCTAGTTCTGATTACACTGCTCGGCACTTGTCTGTCTTGGAGGGCCTCGAGGCTGTCCGCAAGCGCCCGGGAATGTATATCGGTTCCACGGATTCGCGCGGCCTGATGCACTGCCTCTGGGAGATCATCGACAACTCCGTGGACGAGGCCCTTGCCGGGTTCGGCCACGACATCAAGATCATCCTGCACGCCGACAACTCGGTGGAGATTCACGACGACGGCCGCGGCATTCCGGTGGACACAGAACCAAAGACCGGCCTCACCGGCGTCGAGGTGGTCTTTACCAAGTTGCACGCTGGCGGTAAGTTCGGCGGCGGCTCGTACACCGCCTCCGGTGGCCTCCACGGCGTCGGCGCCTCCGTGGTCAATGCACTCTCTTCCCGGTTGGACGTTGAGGTGGACCGCGGCAGCAAAACGTACAAAATGTCGTTCCGGCGGGGCGAGCCGGGCCGGTTCCAGGATTCGGGGTCCCGCGTCGATCCGGCAGCCGTCTTCGCTCCGTTCGTGGATGGTTCCGTTTTGGACGTCATCGGCAAGGCGAAGCGCGGCGTCACCGGAACCCGGATCCGGTACTGGGCAGACCGGCAGATTTTCACCCCGGACGCTAAGTTCTCCTACGATGAGCTAGCCGCGCGCGCCCGCCAGACGTCCTTCCTGGTGCCCGGGCTCAAGCTGACGGTTCGGGACGAACGCAAGGCGCCCGGAACGCCGGGGGAGGCCGGGCCGCATGAGGAGGTCTTCCACCACGACGGCGGCCTGTCTGAGTTTGTCGACTTCCTGGCAGCTGACTCTGCGGTGACGGATGTGTGGCGCCTGCACGGGTCAGGGAAATTTAAGGAAACGGTCCCTGTCCTGGACGAGCGTGGCCATAGCCAGTTGGCTGAGGTGGAGCGCGACTGCGAAGTTGACGTTGCGTTGCGTTGGGGGATTGGCTACGACTCCACCGTGCGCAGCTTCGTCAATATCATCTCCACTCCCAAGGGCGGAACGCACCAGTCCGGCTTCGAGCAGGCTTTGGTGAAGACCTTCCGGAAGGCTGTTGAAACCAATGCCCGGAAGCTTAAGGCTGGCAACGACAAGATCGAAAAGGATGACATTTTTGCCGGCCTGACCGCCGTGTTGACCGTCCGGCTTGCCGAGCCGCAGTTTGAGGGCCAGACCAAGGAAATTCTTGGCACCTCCGCCGTCCGGGCCATCGTGGCGCGCGTCGTTGAGCGGGAGATCACCGCCAAGCTCGGCTCAGCCAACCGCAACGACAAGGCACAGTCGGCGCTCCTGCTGGAAAAGATCGTCAGCGAGATGAAATCGCGGATTTCTGCCCGCGTTCACAAGGAGACCCAACGGCGCAAGAACGCGCTGGAAACGTCGTCCATGCCCACCAAACTGGCCGACTGCCGGACCGACGACGTCGAACGTTCCGAACTGTTCATTGTGGAAGGTGACTCGGCGCTGGGTACCGCCAAGCTGGCCAGGTCCTCGGACTTCCAGGCCCTGTTGCCCATCCGCGGGAAAATCCTCAATGTCCAGAAAGCTTCTGTGGGAGACATGCTCTCCAACGCCGAGTGCGCCGCGCTCATCCAGGTGGTGGGTGCTGGCTCGGGGCGCAGCTTCGACATTTCCGCCGCCCGTTACGGCAAAGTTATCCTCATGACCGACGCCGATGTGGACGGGGCACACATCCGGACACTGCTGTTGACGCTGTTCTTCCGCTACATGCGGCCCATGATTGACGAGGGCCGGGTCTTCGCTGCCGTTCCACCGCTCCACCGGGTGGAGGTCATCAACGCTGGCCAGAAGGCCAACGAGATGATTTACACCTATTCCGAGGCTGAACTGCACACCTTGCTGGCCCGGCTGGCGAAGGAAGGCAAGCGCTACAAGGAGCCGATTCAGCGGTACAAGGGACTCGGTGAGATGGACGCCGAGCAGTTGGCCGAAACCACCATGGACCCTCGGCACCGAATGCTCCGGAAGGTGCGGATCTCGGAGTTGGAGCGGGCCGAGAAGACCTTCGACCTGCTCATGGGATCGGACGTGTCGCCGCGGAAGGACTTCATCGTTGCCGGCGCCGCCAGCTTGGACCGCGAACGCATCGACGCCTGACTTCGGCCTGCACTGTCGAAAGTTGCGGCGCTGAAACGGCTGGCCTAGCCCAAAAGGCCCGGTACCACCAGCAGCGCCGTAGGCACGGCGAGCAGCAATACGCAGACCACCAGCACCGCGGAGCGGACGGCCGGCGGGAGTGGAGCTTGCGGGGACAGGAGCCGACTGACGCGGGACGCGGTGGTCCGTGCGGATTCGGCCCCGAGGGCGAGGTCACCGCCGCCCAGGTTGAGGTTGGCAGTACCGGACTGCAGATCGGGTTGCCCCAGGCCCTTGGCTGATCCGCTGGCCACAATGGCAATCGCCTTGATCAGAGTGCCCTTGCTCTCGGACTTGAGCGCCACATCATCGGCAAGCATTTCGATCAGGGAGCCGACGGCTTCCTGGGCCAGGCGGGTGGTGGGAAGCCAAGGCAGCGCCTGCCGCCATGCCGCGAAGGCCCAGAGCAGCAGGTGGTGGCGTTGGCTCAGGTGCGCATTTTCGTGGCTGAGGACTGCCCGAAGTTCAGCTGGCTCAAGAGCTGCCATCAGTCCGTCGGAGAGGACAGTGACAGAGCGTGCGCCGCCGGGCAGGCAATAGGCAACGGGGGAGTCGTGGCTGATGACCAGGGTGGCTGCGTCCTGCCCCGAGGGAGATGCAAGGAGGGCCAAGAGCTCACGGTGCCGCCAGCGCTGGCGCTGAATGCGGTAGTACGTCAGGAGCAGGGTGAATACCAGGTGCGCCGTCAATAACGCTGCGGCCGACAAGGCAAAAATGTGCCAGAAGCCTAAATCTGTTGTGGGCGCATTGAAAAGGACCATTGACGCCAGCGCGCGGAGGCCCGCCAGGAGGTTATCGCCAATGGGCTCGAGCCCGTAGACCAGCATGGCGCCGATCATGGACAACCCGCCGGCCAGCGCGATCGCCTGCCAGAGGAGCATGGCCGTGAACGGCGAACGCGCGGGCCATTGCGCCCTCGAAAGCAGGATCGGTACTGGCCACGCCAGGACGATCGCCAGGACCGCCAACAGGTATGAGGTCCAGAACATGGTCTGCTAGGGAAGGCCCAGCAGTTTGCGAAGGGTTTCGGCTTCGCCTTCGGTGACGGATCCGATAAAGCGTGCCAAGACGGCTTCGCGATCCGGTGCCGAGCCGAGGACTTCATGCATGAGCTCTGCGGTGTGATCCGCGCGGCTGGATACGGCCTGGTAGCGGTGCGGGCGGGTGCCGCGTTCGCGTTCCACCAGCCCCTTCTTTTCCAACCGGGAAAGTACTGTCAGGACGGTGGTGACAGCCAACTCTTTGGCGTCATGCCCCGATTCACTCCGGGCCGCTGAGGTCTGGGCCAGCCTGTCCCGGAGGGTGTTGGCTGTGGCTGCTTCCTGGCCCGCCCAGAGCAGATCCATCACTGCCCGTTCAAGTTCGCCAAGACTGGCCATCGATTTGTTCCTTCATGTCGCTGTCCCAGGTCAATGAGCTGACTGGTGACTGCACTTCTGCTTTTAGTGTAGAAACAAATTTACCCCTAAACCTGCACACTTTCTACGTTAGGTAGAACATGTGGCGTGGCGCACGCTTCCAGTCCATGCTGGAGGGGTTGGGCACGCGTTTGCACATCACCACCGCCATTGTTCTACACTGTGTAGAAGTTAGAGTTCTACGAAGCGTAGAAAACTCGCTTTGACAGTAGGGACCGCCTTGGACGCCTTGGAAATCGCACGCTGGCAATTCGGAATCACCACCGTGTATCACTTCATGATGGTGCCCCTGACCATTGGGTTGGGGTTGGTGGTGGCCGTCATCCAGACCGCCTGGCACCGGACGGGAAAGCCCGAGTACCTCCGGATGACCAAGTTCTGGGGCAAGTTGTTCCTCATCAACTTCATCATGGGTGTGGCCACCGGCATCGTGCAGGAGTTCCAATTCGGGATGGCATGGAGTGAGTACAGCCGATTCGTCGGTGATGTCTTTGGCACCCCACTAGCCCTCGAGGCGCTGCTGGCGTTCTTCGTCGAGTCCACATTCCTAGGCCTCTGGATCTTCGGCTGGAAGCAGCTGAAGCCCGGAATCCACCTCGCGTGCCTGTGGATCGCAGTCATCGGATCCGTCTTCTCCGCCTACTTCATCATCGTGGCCAACAGCTGGATGCAACACCCGGTGGGGGTTGAGATGGTGGATGGCAGGCCGGTGATGGTTGACGCCTGGGCCGTCTTCACCAACAACACCGCCATGGTGGCAGTCCCGCACACCATCTTTGGCGCCCTCGCCGTAGCCGGCGGTTTCCTCTTGGGCATTGCCTGGTACCACCTGTGGCGCCGCCGCCGTGACGGGATCGACACGGTTGGCACCGATGGCAAGGTCATCGTGGGCGAATCGGCAGCTATCCCCGGCCGCGACAAGGCAGACCACGCAGTCTGGATTCGCTCCCTCCGCATCGGCGCAGTGGTGGCCATGATCTCCTTCGCGGGGACTGCCTTCACCGGCGACCTGCAGGGCAAACTCATGTTTGAGCAGCAGCCCATGAAGATGGCCGCCGCCGAGGCCGCCTGCCACGACGGAACCGGGTTCTCGATCTTGAGCATCGGCAACCTGGGCGCGCAGAACTGCGACGAAATCGTGGCCGTCATCGAGGTGCCGGGCATCCTCTCCTTCCTGGCTAAAGGCGACTTCACCACCGAGGTCAAGGGCGTGAACACCCTGCTTCCCGAGTACCAGGAGAAGTACGGCACCAACCTGCCGGACAACCCCATTTACGGTGAGCGCGCCGGCAGCGAAATCGACTACTTGCCCGTCATGGAGGTCACCTACTGGGGTTTCCGGATGATGATCGGTTTCGGTGGACTAGCCGCCTTTGCAGCGCTCGTTGCCCTGTGGATTGCCCGTAAGGGGACCGTCCCCGAGTCCAAGTGGCTGATGCGTTTGGCGATCTTCGGGATCCTGGCCCCGTTTGGTGCCAACGCCGCAGGATGGATCTTCACCGAGATGGGTCGGCAGCCGTTCGTGGTGGCACCAAACCCTGACCCCAGTGGTATTGACCAAGTGTTCATGTTCACCGCAGCTGCAGTTTCGCCGGGTGTGACCGTCGGCGAGTTGATCGCCTCCCTGGTCGCGCTGTCCGCCGTCTACGCTGTCCTCCTGGTGGTGGAGGTGAAGCTGCTGGTGAAATACATTCGCGGTGGAGTGGTGTCCGCCATGCCGGAACTGGCCCACGCGCCGTCGGACGCCAACAGTGGCGACGGCGGGAAGAAAGACGGCGACGGCGGTCCGGGGGACGGCAAACCCACCGACGACGTCCTGGCATTCGCCTACTAGGGAACGGGAACACCATGGAAATCCTGCCGACTATCTGGTTCATTGCGATCGCCGTGCTCTGGACGGGGTACCTCTTCCTTGAGGGCTTCGACCTGGGCGTCGGCATGCTCATGAAGTTGTTTGCCCGCGATAATACCGAGCGCCGCATTCTCCTGAACACGGTGGGTCCGGTCTGGGACGGTAACGAAGTCTGGCTGTTGACTGCCGCCGGAGCCACGTTCGCCGCCTTCCCGCTGTGGTACGCCTCCCTGTTCTCGGCGCTCTATCTGCCCTTGCTGGTGGTCTTGCTGGCATTGATCTTCCGGGCGGTCGCGTTCGAATATCGCGGCAAGGTGGACTCTGACTCCTGGCGGACCCGTTGGGACTGGGCCATTGCCGTGGGGTCGTTCTTCGCAGCGTTTGGGGTGGGGGCCGCGCTGGCCTTGACCACTACGGGCCTGCCGCTCAACGCGAACGGGGACCGCGAGGGCGGCCCGCTGGCCTGGTTCAGCGGCTACGCCATCCTTGGTGGCTTCGCCGTGGTGGGTTTCGCCCTGGTGCACGCGTTGGCGTTCCTGGCGTTGAAGACCGACGGCGAGATCCGGCACCGGGCGCGCCGGTGGTTCGTCCGGCTCCTCCCCGTCCTGCTCCTACCCATCGCCGGCTGGGCGCTCAGCGTCCAGCTCCTGGATGGCAAGACGTGGACGTGGGTTGCGCTGGCTGTTGCGCTGGTGGCCGCTGGTGCTGCCTGGTACCTGGGGCGACGCGACCTGGAGGGTCGCTCGTTCGCAGCGTTGGGCCTGTTCCTGGCCCTGGGTACGGCGTCTATTTTCGGTGCGGTCTTCCCCGTGGTGCTGCCGTCGACGCTTGATTCGGCATTTGACCTGACTATCTCCAACGCCTCCTCGTCGGACTACACGTTGGGGCTGATGAGTGTTGTTGCCGCAGTAGGGCTGCCGTTGGTGATTGCCTACCAGGCGTGGACCTACTGGGTGTTCCGGCGCCGGGTCAGCGCCGAGCAGATCCCCGAGGCGCACAGTTTCCTGCCGGCGATCGCCGCCAAAGCCTTCCTCAACAAGGGCTGAGATGCGTCCACGTTTTCCCGCCGGCCCAGCCACGCGATTCGCCATCTACTGGCTGGGGTTCCTTGCCGCAGTGAAGGCATTGTCCTTGGTGCTGATCGCCCAGGCTATCGCCACCATGCTTGCAGGCCTGGCCAGCGGGGATTCCGCGTGGGCTGACCAGCTGACCCTTGGCCTGGTGGGCGTGGTGCTGCGGTCGGTCACCGTCTGGGCCCAGGCCGTGGCCGCCCGCCGCGCCGCGCTGGGGATCAAGGAAGAACTGCGCGCCAGTCTCCTGGCGCACGCGCTACGAAACGGTGCGCGGGCCACTGGCCCAGCAGACGGCGGGCTCGCGGTGCTGGCCTCCCGAGGCCTGGACGCGCTGGACAACTACTACACGCAGTTTCTGCCGGCGCTGGTCAACTGCGCCACCATTCCCTTGCTGATCGGCGCCCGGATCCTGTTCGCGGACTGGGTCAGCGCTGTGGTGGTGGTCCTGACGGTGCCGCTGGTACCCCTGTTCATGGTCCTCATCGGCCGGTACACGGAGGACGAGGTCCGGGATGCTCAAGCGTCCCTGACCCGGCTGTCCGCCCACATGCTCGAGCTCGCCAAAGGTCTCCCGGTCCTGGTGGGCCTGGGCCGGGCCACAGCGCAGCGCAAGGCCCTCGAGGAAATCTCGGAGGAATACCGCACCAAGACGATGGGCACGTTGCGGACGGCGTTCCTCTCCTCCCTTGCGCTGGAACTGATCGCCACGATCTCGGTGGCCGTGGTGGCAGTGTTCATTGGCGTACGCCTGGTCCACGGCGAGATGCCTCTGGAGGCGGGCCTGCTGGCACTGATCCTGGCACCTGACTGCTACCTGCCACTGCGCGAACTCGGCACCGCACACCACGCCAGCGACGACGGCCGGGTGGCACTCACCCAGACCACTGATGTGCTGGCCGCACCGGTAGCCACTCCGCTCGCGGTCACTGGCGACGCCCTCGGCCGCCCCGGCGTTTCAGCCGGTGCTCCCTCGAACGACGTCGGCGCCCGGGTCTCCGACGCAACGCGCGCCGGGCTGCCAGCTACGGGAGTCTCCGTTACTCCGCTGACGGTCACGGACCTGGCGGTGACGTACAGCGGGAGGGGCACTCCCGCCGTCGGGCCCTTGTCCTTCACCGCGCCGGCCGGACTGATTACCGCACTGGACGGCCCAAGCGGTGCCGGCAAGAGCACCGTCCTGGGTGTCTTGGCCGGCACGGTCGGAGATGGCGTCGGGACCACCGTACGGGGGAGCCTCACCGGGCTGGATCGGAATGCCATCGCCTGGGTACCGCAGCACCCCGTCCTGGTGGCAGACACCGTGCTGGATGAGGTGCTGCTGTACCTCAGCGTCGCGCCAGGACCGGACCCGGTGGATCTGCACGTGCTCGCCATGCGATGCCTTGACAGGGCAGCGGCAGGCCACCTGGCCGGCAAACACCCGGCGGAGCTCAGCCCTGGCGAGTTGCGTCGCGTTGCCTTGGCCCGCGGCTTCGCGCGGCTCGAAACCGGAGCAACCCTGCTCCTTCTGGACGAGCCCACGGCGCACCTGGACCAAGTGTCTGCCCGCGTGGTTGAGGACGCCGTGGCCGCGCTCCGTGGACGGGTGACTGTCATCTTGGTGGCACACGAGGAACGCACCCGCGCGCTGGCGGACCACCTCGTGGCGGTGGGCAGCGAAGCCACCCCTGTAGCAGCGGCGCCTGCCCACACCGCCGGTGCATCCGTGCAGGGCGCCGCCGCGCCCACTGTGCCGGTGCCACCGGGATCCAACGCTGAAAACCCACGTCAATCCGCAGGGACTGGCCACGGTTCTGCTGCCCACACGGACCCAAGCCCAGAGCCCACCGCTGCCGGCCGCCTGCTGGCTCGGCTCCTGGCTGCAGTCCGTGGCAAGTTCATCGCGGCCGCCGTGGTGGGTACCTTGGCCGCGCTCTTTGCGGTCGCATTGTCCGGCCTGTCCGGCTGGTTGATCATCAGGGCGAGCGAGCAACCGCCCATCCTGTACCTGTTGGGTGCGATCGTTGGCGTGCGCTTCTTCGGGATCGGCCGGGCGGTGCTGCGGTACTGGGAACGCCTCCTGTTGCACGATGCCGTCTTCGCGGCGCTCACCAGCCTCCGCGGCCGGCTGTGGGCGTCGCTGAGCCGGCGGGCCATGTCGCTGCGGCGGCTGCTTCAGGGCGGGAACGTCCTGGGCACCATCGTGGACGACGTCGACACGATCCGCGACCTGCTGCCCCGTGTCGTCCTGCCGCCCGTTACCGCCGTCGCCGTCTTTGCGCTGGCCTTGGTGGCTACCGGGCTGACAGGGCCTGCAGCGATTCCCGCCGTCGTCATCGCGGGGATTGCCAGCCTGGTGGTCGCTCCTGTCGTTGCGCTGTGGGGTGACCGGGCGTCAGCCAGCACCGAACAGCGGTTGCGGGCGGGAGTACTACGGCGAATCTCTGCGGCCCTCGATGCCCGCGCAGAATTACACGTCAACGGCGTGGCGGCACAGGTCCTGGCGGGGCTCCGGGCGGACGATCGCGACGCCACCCGGGCATCGCAGCGTTCCGCGTGGGCCGACGGCCTGGGGCAGGCCATCACTACCGCAAGCTGTTGCGTTGCCGCATTGGCGACCGGCTGGCTGGTGGCGCCGGCAGTCCTTGCTGGCGCACTGGACCCGGCCATCGCGGCTGTGCTGGTCCTCCTGGTGCTCGCGCTGGTGGAACCTTTTTCGGCGATGACGACGGCGGTCCGCCAGTATCCCGCGTTGCGTGCCGTCCTGCGGCGGGTCGGGGAGTCCGGCGCCCTGGACGGCGCAACCACAGACGAACAGTCTGCCGCCGAAACGGGCCTGGTGCCGGTGCCGGCACGTCGCGGCGGTCTGCCGGGTATCCAACTCACGGGTGTTTCGGCTGCCTGGCCCGGAGGTCCCGATGTTTTCGCTGCGGTTGATGCTGTGGCGGAGCCTGGCCGCTGGCTGGCCATCACCGGGCCCTCCGGAGCAGGCAAGTCAACGCTCCTGTCCGTTCTCTTGGGGTTCCTGCCCGTCTCCGCCGGTTCAGTAGCCGCCACCGGCCGGGTCGCCTGGTGCCCACAGGAGGCGCACCTGTTTGATTCCACCATCCGTGGCAACCTGCTCCTGGGCAGGCACGTTCAAACCACCGGCGAGGCGCCCGGCGACTCAGACCTCATGGCCGCCATCGGGTCAGTAGGTCTGAGTGAACTGCTGGCTCGGTTGCCTGAGGGTCTGGCGACGAGGATCGGACCCGGAGGAGCGTTCCTCAGCGGCGGTGAACGCCAGCGACTGGCGGTAGCACGAACCCTGCTCACGGGTACCGAGGTGATCCTGCTGGACGAACCAACGGCGCACCTTGACGCAGATTCTGCAGCCGCCATGCTTGCTGACCTCCGGCAGGGCCTCTCCCACCGGACCGTGGTGTTGGTGACCCACAATCCGGCAGACATCATGCCAACTGACGCGCGGCTGGAGCTGTCAGCGCCTAACCGTGGCGGATTGGCGGACTACGCGGTGGACCCGCTCCAGGCGCTCCACAGCTCCGCATAAGGCCCGCCAGCGTCCACCAGGTCCTGGTGCGGGCCGGACTCGACGATTCTGCCAGCTGCCATGACCACCACCCGGTCAGCGGAGACCGCCTGTGAGAGCCGGTGGGCAATGACGATTCCGGTCCTGCCGGCCAGCACTGCGGTGGCTGCCTGGTCAAGCAATCGAGCGGATCCGGTGCCCGCCTCTGCCGTTGCCTCATCCAGGATGACGATAGGGGCGTCCCGCAGGATCAACCGCGCCAACGCCACCTGCTGGGCCTGCTCGGCGCTGAGTTCGTAGCCGCCGGCGCCCACGCTGGTGTCGAGTCCGTCGGCGAGCTCCTGCACCCAGGCCGCCCCCACCCGCTCCAATGCGGTGAGCAGATCGGCGTCGGACGCATCCGGAGCGGCCAACCGCAGATCCTCAGCCAACGATCCACTGAACACGTGGACATCCTGGCTGACCAGGGTGATCAGCGCGCGCAGCTCTTCCGCAGAGGTGCCTGCCGTGTCGCGCCCAGCCACCCGGATGGTACCGCTGTCCGGCTGCTGCAGGCCCATCAGGAGCTTTGCCACCGACGTTTTGCCGGCGCCTGAGGCGCCAACCAGTGCAACCCGCTCACCATCCTTGACGCTCAAGCTGATACCCCTGACGGCAGGCAGCTGTCCAGGATAGGAAAACGTCAACCTGTCGACGTCGATTGCGGGACCCGGCGGAAGGGTGGCTGGCGGAGGGGTTCCCGCTGCGGCGTCAGTCCTTCGTGACGTCGGCGAAGCTTCTCCCAGCTGGGTGAGGCCAATCATGCGGCTCAACCCGGCGCCAGCCTTCTGCAGCTCATCGAACTCACCCAGGACCAGGCCAATGGGGTCGAAGAGGCGGTAGAAGTACAGGGCTGCCGCGGTGGCGGCTCCCAGCGAGAGACCATCGGTGGTGACCAGCCAGAAGCCTGTCGCCAGGATGGCGGCGAGGCCGATCAGCTCGGCGAGGTTGAGGCGGTTGAAGAAGCGGGTCAGCAGGTTGACGCCGGTGGGGTGCAGTGCAATCGCTTCACGTGAGGCGGTAGCCACCAAATCGGCGTGGGCAGGGCCCTGCTGCAGTGCCATGACGGTGTGGGCGCCGTGCACTGTTTCGAGTACCTGCTCCGTCCGGTTGGCCTCGGCGATCCGGACATCCCGATAGACGGGACCGGTGCGCCGGAGGAACCAGCGCAGGGACACGATCTGCAGCGGAGCGGCCAACAGCGCGGCAATCATGAAACGCCAATCCATGACACCTAGGCCAACAACCGTGACAGCGATGGTGAAGGCGGCGGTGGTGAATGCCGGCAGTACTCCCGAGATGGCCTCGCTGACGGCCTCAACGTCCCCTGAAACCCGGGCCACCACGTCGCCGGTACCAGCCCGTTCAATACGCGCAAGGGACTGCCGGGTGGCGGCGGCGAAAACTTCCTCGCGGAGGCTGACCAAGGCCCCCTCGCAGATCTTGGCCAGCATGACCTGGCCAAGAATGCCCAAGCCGGCACCTGCCAGGCCCGCACCTAGGAGTCCCAGCGCAGCCCACCACAAGAGGGAGGCCTCTGACCCGCCAGCGACCACGTTGACCATGCCCCCTAGGATGGCGGGCACGGCAAGACCGCAGCAGGCCGCCAGCAACAGCACCGCCACCGTGCCGGTCAACAGCATCGGACGGCGTCGAAGGATCTGCCAGAGTCGGGTGCGGGTCTGCGCTGAACTGGCGATAGGAAGAAGCTCGTGCAGTGCGCTCATGCCTGCACCAGCTCGCGGTAGCCGGTCAGGGTGGCCAGGAGCTCGCGGTGCGTGCCGCGGGCCGGGCCCGGACCCACCACATTCGCCACGATCACTTGGTCACAGGTGGCCAGAAGTGCTGGACTGGTGGTGATCAAGATCAGGATCTTGTCCGGGAAACGGCGGAGCCCCTCGGCGATCATCCCCTCCGTGACAGAATCCACGGCTGTAGACGGGTCATGCAGGACAATGATGGGCTGCGGCTGGTGCAGCGCCCGGCCCAGGACCAGCCGCTGCCGCTGCCCGCCGGAGAGTTCAGTTCCACCGTTGGTGAGGTGGGATGCGAGGCCCGCGGGACGGTGATTGAGTACGTCCGAGACGGCCGAGGCCGCTAGTGCCCGGTGTTCGGCGCCAGCCGAGTCGTTGGCCCGGCCCGCCAGGTTGGCTGCGATAGTCCCGGTGAAAAGGGAGGCATCATGCGCTGCGGCAAAGATGCGCGAACGGCCATGACGTGGGTCAACGTCGGCAACGTCGTGGCCGTCCACCGTGATCCAGCCACGCGGTGCAGGATCGTGGAAACCCAGGACCCCCATTAACTGCTTCGCCCTCGCCGAATCGGGAACCACCAGACCCACCACCTCACCCTGCTTGGCGCTAAAAGCTGGCAGATCCAGTCCGTCCGCGGAGGTGCCAGCGAAGGCCAGTTCGGCCCCCACGGTGCCTGCGGTTGCCGCAGCAGCGCTGCCGGCAATCGTCCCGCCCGTCGCCGCGGCGAGGGCCGGCGCTTCCGCGAGGAAGGCGCTCAGTCGCCGGCTCGATCCCCGTTTCTGCGCCAGCTCAACACCAACAAAGCCCAACCGCATCATGGGCCCCTGGACGAATTGCGCCAGTCCCACCACTGCCACAAAATCACCAACTGAAAGTTGGCCGGCCAAGGCCAGTTGGGCGGCGTAGAGCGCAATACCCGCCAGGAACGTCGTGGAAAGCGCAGTTCCCACTCCCAGGTACGCCGCTTTTGACCGGATGGCCCGGAGGGCCGCGGCATAGGACCGCTGGCTGGCCGTCCGGTAGCGTTCGGCGGCGGCGTCCTCGGCACCCAGGCCCTTCAGGACCCGCATCCCCGTCACAAAGTCCGTGGCGAGCGCACCGGCGTGGGCCGCCGTCGCCTGCTCCTCTTCGCTGCGGCGTTCCAGCGGCCGGGACAGGAAATGCATCACGGTCAGCATCAGGGGAGTGGCCACCAGGACAGCGAGCCCCAGCGGCACGGAGATGGCCAGGAGCGCTACCGCCGTTGTCGCCACTGCGGCGGCAGCTCCGACGGACCCGCCGACCAGCCATGCCAGGCCGGCGATCCTGTCCGTATCCGACGAGGTGATGGACATGACCTCGCCCGGAGCTCTCCGGTGCCGCATTCCGCGCGGATCCAGGACCCTGGTGATCGCCAGTTGGCGCAGGTCATGGGAGCCGAAAGAGTAGGCCCGAACGGTCAGCCGCATGCCGATGCGCCACGAGAACGCCAGTACCAGGAAGACACCCGCCAGGATGGCCAGCCACACCCCCAGGGCTGCGCCGTCCGCCGGTGCCAACGCATTGTCGACGACGGCGCCAATCACCACCGGGACCAGGGCCTCGCAGACCTGATGCGCAACAAAGCCGCCTGTCCCCAGGAGGACCAACCAGCCGCGACGGCCGCCGAAAATCGCCAGCCGGGACAGTCGTCCGTCCGTCCACTGCGTGAAGGGGGGATTTTTCGGGCGCTGGGCATCATTTCGGCGTGACGGCATATAGACCATACTAAGGGGAGCCTAAGTTCGTGGTGACCGAGGCGAGCGTGATGCGGCGGGAACCTAGCCGTCCACGTCATGCAGGTGATGGACGACGTCGTGCAAGAAGTACTGCGCCAAGGTCAAGACAGTGAATTCGGAGCCGTTGCTGCGCAGGCCCTTGCGGCCCCATTCGGACTCAGGGACGGCGGCGAAGGCGGCGGCCAGGCCCTCGCCTTCTGCCGTGAGTTCGGCGCCGACGACGGCGGGATCGGCAGCCGCGTAGTCGCTGTCGAGGGCCGTCTGGTCCTGGTCCCAGTTCTGGAAGCGGGCATCGTCCGAGGTCAGCATCAGGGCGAGGCGTTGGTCGAATAGTTCAAAGACGTCGCGGACGTGGCAGGCGTACTCGAGGGCGGACCAGGTGTTCTCGTCGGGTCGATCGGCAGCGTTGGCGCGGCGCAGGACCGCACGCCAGCGGGGCAGCATGCTGTCGATGCTGCTGGGCACGGTGGCAGGGGTGGCGGTGGCGGCGTCGAAATGGCACTCGGGGCAGGGGCGGGAGAGGACCCAGGTCCAGTCCCTGTCTTCGGGCTCGATAGGCATGCGTGCAGTCTATGGGGCGGAGGTGGCTGCGGACGGTACCGTGCCTGCTAGCGTGAACGTCCATGGCCAGTTCACCACTGCAGGATCCGTCACCTCAGCTCACGTTTCAGCAGCTCAGGACCCAGTACCTTGCCGCCTATGATCAGCAGTTGCGACTCGACGCTGAAGTGACGGGGGCCTTGGCCGTCACCAGGATCGGCCCGCTCCTGCTGGCTACGTTCGACGGCGGGCGGGGATTCATCACCTACGCTGACCTCGCGGGGGCGGACCAGGCAGCGATCGCTGCCTGGGTGCAGCAGGCAGACATGTCGTTCCGCGCTGCTCCGGAGGTGACAGCAGTGGAGTGGAAGAGCCGGGCGCATGACGCCGCACCCGGCCTGCACCAGGCCCTGTCTCGCAGTGGCTTCCAGCAAGGGGAGCCGGAATCCATCATGATCGGCGCTGCAGCTGGGCTCGTTGCCGACACCTCCCTGCCGGCTGGCATCACCGTCCGCCGCATCACTGATCCGGCGGAAGTCCGGGCCGTGAGCGCCATGCAAGATACGGTCTTCGGCGAGGCCGTGTCTGTGTCCCGGGCCCAGGACCTGGTGAACAAGCTGCAGCGCGACGACGGCACGCAACTCTGGGCTGCCGAGCACGCCGGGCAATTCGTCAGCGCCGGCAGGCTCGAACCGGTGGCAGGGACCGATTTCGCGGGTATCTGGGGTGGCGCCACGCTGCCGGAGTGGCGGCACCAAGGGATCTACCGGACGCTCACGGCCGAGCGCGCCCGGGCAGCCCTCCAGCTGGGAAAAACCTTGATCCACAGCGATTCCACGGAATTTTCCCGGCCCATCCTTGAACGGGCCGGGCTGCTCAAGGTCTCCAGCACTACTCCCTACACCTGGACCCGTTGAGTCGCCTGGGCCAGCTCGTGGAGACGCCCGCCAGGGAGGGTTTATTCGTCCTCTGACGCAGGCGTTTCCCAGGCCATGGCCGGTCCAATCAGATCCACGGCCTGGGACAGCGGAACGCCGGAGCCATCGCGGCGGCCGTGCTCCTGCGGCAGTGAGCGAGCCACCCCGCCAGCCGAGGACGCTTTCGCCGGTCCGTGGCCAGCCCAGCCGAGCAGCAGGGTGTCTTCGCCCTTGAGGAAGCGGTGCGCCCTGACCCCTGCAGTGGCGCGGCCCTTCGCCGGGTACTCGGCGAAGGCCGTCACCTTGGCGGTCCCGGGCGCGGTGCCCGGTAGGGCGCCCGTGGTGCCGGCAATGGTAACCACGACGGCGGCCTGATCTGCCGGCCGGACCGCACCGAAGAACAGCACCACGTCGTCGTCGGCCAGTTTGATTCCTGCCATCCCGCCTGCGGTGCGGCCCTGCGGCCGGACCACCGCGGCGGCGAACCGCAGCAGCTGTGCCTGCTTCGTCACGAACACGAGTTCGTCGTCGTCCGCGTCAGCTGCCACCACGCCCACCACGGTGTCTTTGTCCTTGAGGGCGATCACTTCCCAGTCCTCCCGGTTCAGCGGATAGTCAGGCTGCACCCGCTTCACCACGCCCTGGACGGTGCCAAGGGCGAGGATCTGGTCCAAGGGCGCGAAGGCCACCAGTGATTCACCCTTCAACAGGGTGATGAAGTCCTTGGAAGGCACACCGCCCGCAAGGTTGGGCAGACCCGACATGGGCGGCAGCACCGGCATGTCCATCACCTGCAGGCGCAACATGCGGCCCTGCGAGGTGATTGCGGCTATTTCACCCCGGGCGGACGTTTTGATGACGGAGGCGAAGACGTCGTGCCGCACACGCGGGCCCGCCTCAGCCATGGGTTCTTGGTTGCTGGTCCGGGCGATCTGGCCCGAAGCGGTGAGGATGGCCCAGCACGGATCGTCGGCGATCTCGAGGGCGAGCGGAGCTGCCTTGCCCTTCCCGGCCGTCGCCGCGGCGAGTTCCGCGGCGACAGTGGGGGAGACAGCTTCTGATTCCAACAACACCGTCCGGCGGGGGGTGCCGTATTTCTGCGCAATTTCGGCCAACTCGTCGGACACCAGGGTGCGGAGCCGAACTTCCGAGGCCAGGATCGCCTCGAGTTCGGCAATTTCGGCCCGCAGCTCGTCCTGTTCCTTTTCCAGTTCGATCCGGGAGTACTTGGTGAGCTGCCGCAGCCGCAGTTCCAGGATGTAATTGGCCTGGATCTCGGACAGATCGTAGATGCTCATCAACCGGGTACGGGCCGCGGCGACCTCATCCGAGGACCTGATGATCTGGATGACCTCGTCGATGTCCACAATGGCGATCAACAGGCCCTCTACCAGGTGCAGGCGGTCCTGTTTCTTGCCCAGCCTGAAAGCGGTCCTGCGGCGCACCACATCGATCCGGTGGTTGACGTATACCGTGAGCAGCGGGACCAGGCCCAGGGTCTGCGGTTGCCCGTCCACCAGGGTGACGTTGTTGATCCCGAAGGAGTCCTCCATCGGGGAATAGCGGTACAGCTGCTGGAGCACGGCGCTGGGGTTGAAGCCGTTCTTGAGCTCAATGACCAGCCGCAGTCCATGCTTACGGTCCGTGAGATCCACAATGTCGCTGATGCCGGTCAGCTTCTTGGCGTTGACGGCATCCTTGATCTTCTCGATGACCTTCTCCGGACCCACCATGTAGGGCAGTTCAGTCACCACCAGGCCGGTGCGGCGGGCAGAAAGCTGCTCCACCTCTACCTTGGCCCGGGTCTTGAACGAGCCGCGGCCCGTGGCGTAGGCGTCGCGAATCCCGGCCAGGCCCACAATCCGGCCGCCGCTGGGGAGGTCGGGACCGGGGACAAAGCGCATCAGATCCTCAAGCGTGGCCTCCGGGTTGGCGATGAGGTGCCTGGCTGCCGCGATCACTTCCACGAGGTTGTGCGGGGCCATGTTGGTGGCCATGCCCACCGCAATGCCGGTGGCGCCGTTGACCAACAGGTTGGGGAACGCCGCCGGCAGGACCTCCGGCTGGGTCAGTTGGTTGTCGTAGTTGGGGACGAAGTCCACCACGTCCTCGTCGAGGTGGTCCGTCAGGGAGAGGGCCGCCGCCGCCAACCTGGCCTCCGTGTACCGCGGGGCTGCCGGGCCGTCGTCGAGCGAGCCGAAGTTGCCGTGCCCATCAATCAACGGCAGGCGCAGCGAAAAGTCCTGGGCCATCCGGACCATCGCGTCGTAGATGGCGGCGTCGCCGTGCGGGTGCAGCTTGCCCATGACTTCGCCCACCACCCGGGCGCTTTTCACGTGACCGCGATCCGGGCGCAGCCCCATGTCACTCATCATGTACAGGATGCGCCGCTGCACAGGCTTCAGCCCGTCCCGGGCGTCAGGCAGGGCCCGCGAATAAATCACCGAGTAGGCGTATTCGAGGAACGAACCTTCCATTTCGGCCGTGACATCAATGTCCACAATGTTTTCCGTGAACGGAGAATCGTCGGCAGCAGGAGTTGAACTTTGGCGGCGGGCCATGGGGCTGGTGAGTCCTTCGGGGTTACATCAACGGCAACTCGGCGAGCTGCGGGGGATTGTGGTTAGGCTAAGCCTATGGTGGATCAGCCCGCAGACAGCGAATATCCAGAACATTGGGAAGCTGATGTTGTCCTGCGCGACGGCGGAACGGCCCACCTGCGGCCCATCCACCCAGCAGACGCTGACGCAGTCCAGGCCTTCCACGTCGGCCAGTCGCAGGCATCCATCTACATGCGCTTCTTCTCCTTCAAGGCCCGGCTGAGCAGCAAGGAACTGAAGCGGTTCACCGAGGTGGACTACACCAACCGCGTCGCCTTCGTCATCACCAGCGGAAGCGAAATCATCGGCATCGGCCGCTACGACCGCCTCGATGATCCAGCCGAGGCGGAGGTCGCCTTCAACATCGCCGACGCGCACCAAGGCAGGGGCATCGGATCCATCCTGCTCGAGCACCTCGCGGCGGCGGCCCACGAAAACGGCATCCTGCGCTTCACCGCCGAAGTCCTGCCGGACAACAGGAAGATGCTCATGGTCTTCGCTGACGCCGGGTATGACGTCAAACGGCATTTCGACGACGGCGTGATCAGCCTCGAGTTCAACGTGGACCCGACGGAGAAATCCAGGGCCGTGATGGAGGCACGCGAGCACCGCGCCGAGGCGAGGAGTGTGCAGGACTTGCTGACGCCGTCGTCCATTGCCGTTATCGGGGCGAGCCGAAAATGGGGCACCGTGGGGCACCAACTGCTCGAACACATTATTGAGGCCGGCTTCCCCGGACCGGTCTTCGGTATCAACCCCGAAGCCCTCGAACTGGCCGGCATGATGTCCTACGGGTCCCTCGCCGACGTTCCCGTCCCGGTTCAGCTGGCCGTGATCGCCGTACCGTATGAGGAGGTCACGGCGGTTCTGGACCAATGCGCGGCTGCCGGGGTCAAGGGGGTGGTGGTCGCCACGGCAGGATTCGCGGACGACGGCGAACGCGGCCTCCAGAGGCAGCGCGACCTGGTGCGCCAGGCCAGGGCAAACGGCATGCGCGTGATCGGCCCCGCATCGCTGGGGATCGTGAACACCCACCCCGACGTTGCCTTGAACGCCTCCATGGCCCCCACCTTGGCGGTCCGCGGCGGACTGGGCCTTTTCAGCCAATCGGCAGCGATCGGCGTTGCCCTGTACGCGGCCGCCAGCCGCCGCCGACTTGGCCTGTCGACGTTCCTCTCCGCGGGCAACCGTGCCGACGTCTCCGGCAACGACATGATGCAGTACTGGGAAGACGACGCCGATACGGCCGCTGTGGGGCTCTATCTCGAATCGATCGGCAACCCCCGCAAGTTCTCCCGGCTAGCCAGGCGGCTGGCCCTCACCAAACCGGTCATCGTGGCCAAATCCGACGCCATGGGTTTGCGCCTGCCGCCAGGCCACGCCGTACGGACCACACAGGCGCCCACCGGCGCGCTCGACGCCATGCTGAAGCAAGCAGGCGTTATCCGGGTGGAGACCATCGAAGAACTGGTGGACGTGGCGCAGGTGGTGTCCGGGCAGCCAGCCCCGGCAGGTCCCGGCCTGGTCATCCTCAGCAACTCCTTGGCCCTGGGTAAAGTGGTGGCCGACAGCGCTGAAAGCCACGGCCTCACCGTGCCCGGTACCGTCCTGAACTTGGATCTCGACGCCGGAAAGTCAGTTGCGCTGCCCATGCTGCGAGAGCGCTTGTTGGCGGCGCTCGCGGATGCCGATGTGCACGCTGCGGTGGCTGCACTGCTGCCGGCGCGGGGACTGACGGTGGAAAGCATCGCACGGGTCCTGGCCGAATGCTCCATCGCGGCGGGCAAACCGGTTGTCGCGGTGTTCACCGGGATTCTGGATGCCTCCATTTACGTGGAGGGCAGGGTGGGGGACGCCGAACTCGCCATCCCGTGCTTCTCCAATCCGGGGGCCGCGGTGGCCGCGCTCGCAGCCGTGGTCCGATATTCCGGCTGGGTGGGACGGGACCACGGTCATTTCATGGAACCGGCCGGGTGTGATCCCCGCACTGCCAGTGCCGAAATCGAGGTGCTGTTGCGCGACGTTCCCGGCGCCCAACTCAAGGAGTTGGACCAGGCCGCCGTCGCGTCGTTGCTGGGCCACTACGGCATCAGCGTTCTGCCATCGGTTGGCTTTGAATCGACGGAAGAGGCAGTCGAAGCCGCCGACGCGCTGGGCTGGCCCGTAGCGCTCAAGACCACCAACCCAACGCTGCGGCACCGGCTGGACCTGGGCGGGGTGCGGTTGGACATCCCGGATGCGGAGTCACTGCGCCAAAACGTCAGCCAGATGCGGCGATCGTTGGCCTCCTATGGCGACGCTGGCCTCGAGGTGCAGAGCATGGCCGCGGTGGGACAGGCCTGCACCTTCCGCGCTATCGAGGACCCCATGCTGGGACCCGTTATTTCGTTTGGGCTGGCTGGGGACGCCGTCAACCTCCTGGACGACTGGGCGCATCGGGTCCCGCCGTTGACGGACGTTGACGTCAAGGAGTTCATCAGGGCACCCCGCGCTGCCCCCAAACTCTTCGGCTACCAGGGGCTGCCGGCCGTAGACGCTGCCGCGCTGGAGGATCTGGCGGCGCGCCTGGCCTGGCTGAAGGACAATCACCCGGAAATCGCGCTCATCGAGTTCAATCCGGTGCAGTGCGGAGCCGCTGGGGCCAGCATCCTCGCAGCCAACGTGTGGATCGGCAACGCCGCCCGGCGGACAGACAGTGCACGGCGTGCCATGCTCGGCTAGGCCGGTTAGCAAGTGACCGGCCGATCTGTGAAAATAGTCCAATGAGCTTTCAGCCTCCCGCTTCGGCGCCAGAAACGCCCGGCAACGAATCCAAGGCAGTACGCCAGCACGGCTCGCACAGCCACGGTCCAGCAGGCCAGAGCCTGGAAACCGCCCTGCAGAAGGCAGGCTTCTACCCCCGCCTCGTGGCGGACGTGGTGGATGATGCCCTGGACGGCCGCGATTGCGTAGCCCACCTGGTGCACCTCGAAACTCACTTTGATCGGGCCGAAGTGCGCCGCCACATCACTGTCCTGGTACTGACCGCCGACATGCTGGTGATCACCCACGTTGACGACCAGCAGCTCGACGAGACGGGCGAGCAGATCGTGGCGCAGGTATCCACGGAATCCGTGCCCGTGGCGCAGATCCGCTCCGTGGTCCTCAGCTACATGTACGCCCAACCGCAGGACTACAAGCCCTCAGACCCGGTCCGCGAACTGACGCTCGCCATCGCCTGGTCTGGTGGCCAACGCCTCGACATGGGACCGGCAAGTTGCGGGGACCCCCAGTGCGAAGCCGATCACGGCTTCACCGGGACCATCGCCCAGGAAGACATTGTGTTGCGCATCAGCGCCGAAGCTGACGGCCCCCAGGCGGTGCAGGAGGCGAAGCTTTTTGCGCGTGCCCTGCGTGCGGTCAACACCGGATCCACAGGCCAGGCTCCGCACATTCAGTCACTGCCGCCACGTCCGCGGGCAGGCGTGTTTGGCAACCGTCTCAGCCGCGGCCACCAACAGCGCTGATGACATCCGAGCCGCACGCTGTTCCCTTGACCACTGACTCTTCTGCTGGCACTGCAGCTGCTGGCATTGTAGCGTCCGACCTTCCCGTGCCTCCTGCGTACGGCAGCCGCTCCCTCGCTGAACTTTTGACGAGCGCCGCGGCGAGTGTCGGCGTCGGCGGCTTCACCAATACGCTGGGCCTGCCTACTGCGCCCCGCGTATGCGTGGTGCTTGCTGACGGGCTGGGCCGTAGCCTGCTGAAGCAGAAATCGGCGCACACTCCGTTCCTGCGGTCGATCATCCAGGCTGGCCAGGGCGAGATTCCGGTCTGGCTCGACTCGACGTTCCCCTCCACCACTGCCGCCGCGTTGGCGAGTTTTGGCACCGGGCTGCCTGCTGGCCAGCACGGAATGGTGGGTTACGACGTCTTGGACCCGGAGCAGGACAAAGTGGTCAACCTCCTGGGAAACTGGGACGCCGGGGTCAACCCCAAGGCGTGGCAGCCATTCCCCACAGTGTTGGAACGGGCGGCCGCCGAGGTTGACGTGATCACCGTCAGCCTGCCGCAGTTCGCCGATTCGCCCATGACCCGGGCTGCGCTCCGGGGCGGCCGCTTCGTCTCGGCCGTCACCCCGCACGCAAGGACCGCGGCCGCTGCAGAGGCCATGGCGAAGTCCAGCCGTTCCCTCATGTACTACTACCTCAACGAGTTGGACAAGGCCGGGCACCGGCACGGCTGCCAATCTGCGCAGTGGGAGCACCAGCTTGAGGAGTTGGACGCCACCATGAAGCGCCTCAACGCGTCCCTGCCGGCAGGCACCACCATTGTGCTCACCGGGGATCACGGCATGGTGGACGTCCCGGAAAGCCAACGGATCGACTTTTCGCAGTTCCCCGAGCTGGTTGCGGGGGTACAGCACACGGCCGGCGAACCGCGCATGGTGCACCTCTACCTCGACCCTGACGGTGACCGGGCTGCCGGCCAGGAACGCCTCATCGCGGCCTGGCGGGCACGGTTTGGCACCAAAATCTGGGCCTTCACCCGCGAGGAAGGGATCGGTGCCGGCCTGTTTGGTGCCACGCGGGCCGCCGTCGAGGGCCGGATCGGCGACGTCATGATCGCTGTCCGCGATTCCCTGGCGCTCTACGACCTGCGCCGGGTCCGTGCAGCCGCCATGGAAGTGGTGGGCCAACACGGGTCCCTCACCAAAGCGGAACGCGAAGTGCCGCTGCTCTGCTTCACCGCCACCGGCGGCCGCCGTGGCTGAGTTGGTGTTTTTCTCGGGAACCATGGACTGCGGCAAGTCGACACTAGCGCTGCAGATGGACCACAACCACAGGGCCCGGGGTCGCGGGGGAGTGCGCTTCAGCCGCAATGACCGGGCCGGCGCCTCAAAGATTTCAAGCCGGCTGGGACTCGAAACCGATGCTGTCGAGGTGGTGGACGCCACCGACTTCTGGGACGAAGTCATGCATCGACGGACGCAGGGGCAACACGTGGACTACCTCATCTGCGACGAAGCACAGTTCTATACACCGCTGCAAGTGGAACAGCTTGCCAAAGTGGTGGACGAGATCGGCGTGGACGTCTTCGCTTTTGGCATCTCGGCCGACTTCCGCACCAAGCTCTTCCCGGGCTCGCAGCGCCTCATCGAACTGGCCGACCGGGTGCAGCTCCTCCAAGTCGAAGCGCTCTGTTGGTGCGGCCAACGGGCCACGCACAACGCACGGACCGTTGACGGTGTCATGGTCACCGAGGGTGCGCAGGTGCTGGTGGGGGACGTCGACATGGCAGGTTCTGCTTCCCTGGCCCCCACTCCTGCGGTGCTCGGGACTGCGGCCGAAGCCGCCGTTGGGTACGAAACGTTGTGCAGGCGACACTACATGCGCAGGGTCACTGCCCACGGCGCCAACCTCATGGCAGAACAAGACCAGCTGCTGCCGTTCGACGTGGATGCTTGCCTCTGGCGCGGCGCGTCAGGCTCCAGCCACTAGTTCACACTTCCCCAGGCGACCTGTGCGCCAGGCCAGTTAGTCGCCGCGGGTGCCGAAGACAATGTCGTCCCAGGAGGGGACGCTGGAGCGCTTGGGCCGGGCAGGCTGGCGTTCTGGAACGTCAGCTTCACCGGAGGTCTCTTCATCATTCCGGGGCTGTGGGCGGCGTGAGTTGCCGCCCAGAAGTTCGTTCAGACCTGCCGTGCCAGAGGAGCCCGTGCGGGGAACCGATGGTGAGGCTGAGTCGCCATCCGCCTTTCGCGGGGACGCCACAATGGTGATCTCGCGCGTTTCGGTGCTGACGCCGTCGTGCAGTCTCAGTGCATCGTCTTCGGAGTCACGGTGCGGCGGGATCAGGCTGAGGCGTGACAGCATTGACGGGCGGGCCGAACTGCGCCGGGCTGGAGACTCCTCGTGTGCGGCCGGAACCTCGGCTGGCGTCTCAGCGTCAGGAGTTTCTTCCGTTTCCGCTGTCACTTCCGACGGCCTCGGGTGGGCGGCAGGAACGCCATGGGTCAACAGGAGAGCCAGTGCATCGTCAGACTGCTCGTCGACGCCAAGGCGTTGTCCGCGCCGTGAGCGGAGCATGTCCAGGATGCCTTCGGGGTCAGTTGCCGAGCCGTGGCCGGGTGCGCTGAGGGCGACAAGGTTGGCGGCTTCGCCGTCACCGTCTGCCTCAACGTCGAAAGGCTTGTCTGAGACGGCCGACAGGCGGCGCGCGGGGAGCGGGCCGTCCAGAGGTTCAAGTTCGCTGAGCTGTTGGGCCCAGCGATTGGCGTTCTGCAGCGACTTCCGGGCAGGGCTGAAGGTCCACAGCGCGGGCGGGGCTTCGCCGATCCCAGTAGTAGTCGAGGTGCCGGTTTCGAACTCGGCAGAGACCGTCCAGGAGCCGTCGGAGTTCCGCCACGAGTCCCATTCAACGTCTGCGGCGTCGATCTGGTGGGCAGAGAGTCGGTGGGCCACCATATCGGCCAACGTGGCGGGGCTGTCGCCAAACGCCGAACGATAGACATCGTGCCCAGGCGCGGGGGCGGCAACCTCAACCTTGCGGGCCTGCTGGGCCACATAATCCCGCTCTGCAAGGACAGGGCCCTCGTAGCGCTGGACCTTGGCCAGCGGCAAGCCAGCAATCGCCGCAACATCTGCGGCGGTGGCACCAGCCCGAATCCGCGCCTGGATATCCCGCGGTGACATTGGCACTGAAGGTTTCTCGGCGCGCGGTTTAGCGGCACTCCTGCTCGCCGTCCGTAGCGCCTCATCGATCGGCAGCTGGAACATCTCGCCGCCGGCCCCGCTCAACAGGAGGTGAGTCCCGTCGTCGTGTAGGCCTACAAGCCGTAGATCCTGCATACAAATCCTCCACCTTGACATGACTATCAAGCGAAACTCTGCCATCCGTAGGCCTGGAATTGGCTCAAGAGGCAGGGCGCGCCGCAATTTTCCGCCGTATCACCCGGTTTACCCTCATCGCTGGGTCGGGTTACTCGGCGTGCGGTGTCAGGCCAGGAAGTCCATCAGTCCCGGGAAAGGGCCTTGACGAGTTCCTCCGGGCGGCGACTGGAAGTCAACCAGTACGGCGTGCGATCGGCGGGATCGGTGATTTCGATCTTGACCACCGGATCAATCCAGCCGCGGAAGCAGAGGAACGCCAAACCATTCAGTCGCGTACCGCGTTCGGCGGTCGCTTCACCCTTGCGGAATGATTCAACGCTGCCCACGAATCGCCGCTCAATGGTGGCCCGTCCCACCGAAACGGTGCTCTCCGTGACCACAATGGCCGGTGTCGAAAGGATGAGGAGCGCAGCGATGATGACAAACAGCACGGCTGCTGCGGTGATGCCCGCGGCGGCGCTGATGGGCGCAAACACCAAAATTCCCGCTCCTGCAATGCCCGCTCCAATGATCCAGATCCACGCGTTGGGCCAGAGCTTTTCCCGATACAGCTCGGACGCTCCTTGGGACGGGGTGGTGGAGTCGGAAGAAGGCGCAGTCGATTCGGGCATGACCCTAGCTTTCCACCTTTGCCTGGTGATTTCACATTGGCCCGGGCAGCGTGCGTCGCCGGCCGGCGGCTGGCCTAGGTCCGGCATAGCGGCCGGGTTAGAGTGGCTTACTGTGACTGATCAACCCACTGCTGCCGCCCACCTCGCCGAGCAATCCGCTGCACCCACACTCGAGGTGCAATTGCAGATGCTGGATCCGGAGCTGGAGCCGCCCTCGTACGCACATCCGGGTGACGCCGGCGCCGACCTTCGCGCCCGCGAGGATGTCAGCCTGGCCCCGGGCGAGCGCAAGCTGGTCCCCACGGGTGTTGCCATCGCGCTGCCGCACGGATTTGTGGCGCTGATCCATCCACGGTCCGGGCTCGCCACCAAGCATGGACTGACCATCGTGAATGCGCCCGGAACCGTTGATGCGGGATACCGCGGGGAGATTTCCGTGACGCTCCTCAACACCGATGCCAACCAAACGATCGAACTCAAACGCGGCGATAGAATTGCCCAGATGGTCATCCAGCGCGTTGAGTACGCGACGTTTGTTGCCGTCACCGAATTGACCGGATCCGCCCGAGGTACCGGCGGCTTTGGTTCCACGGGCGGGTTCGGCGGTCCAAGCGCCTGATTCAGCGTCAACGCGGGTTGTCACGGGGGCAACGTACAACGACGACGGGACCGCCCACGGGCCGGGACCGGAAATTCACTACTAAGGAGAATCCCATGGTCTTTGGGCGCGGCAAGAAAGCCAAACAGGAACATGCAGTGGAACCAGACGATTCGCTGACGCCAGCGGAAGCGACGGACGACGACGGCGACCTCGCCGGACGCCGTGACAACGGCCCCTTCGACGTCTCCGAGATCGACAGCCAGGACGGTTACGTTGACATGGGCGCGTTGCTGATCACGCCCAGTGAGGGACTCCAGCTGCGTCTCGAGGTCGAGGAAGCCACCCAACGCGTCGTGGCCGTCACCTTGGACCTCAACGGCTCGAGCCTGCAGCTCCAGGCCTTCGCTGCACCAAAAACCGAGGAGCTGTGGGACGAAATCCGTACACAGATCGGTCAGTCGGTGGGCTCGCAAGGTGGCCAGGTCGAAGAAATCGAAGGTACTTTCGGCACGGAACTTGTGGCAAAGCTTCCTGCTGGCATGCCTGATGGCAGCCAGGGTTACCGCGCGGCCCGATTCATCGGCGTCGACGGTCCCCGCTGGTTCCTTCGCGGCGTCTTCGGTGGTGCCGCAGCGCTGGAACGCGACGCAGCCGAGCCGCTGGAAACGTTGTTCCGCCAGGTTGTTGTCATCCGCGGCGACGTCCCCATGCCGCCGCGTGATCTGTTGCAGCTTCGGCTCCCGAAGGATGCCGCCAGCTCACCGTTGCCTGCCGGGGCGCCCACCCTGCAGGAACCCGAGCGCGGTCCTGAAACCACGCAGATCGGCTGATACCCAGTGTCTGAGGTGGAGCACGCCGGTGTTCCGGGGCTTGGCGCCGCGCTCCCGTTGAGCGAACTGCCGGACAAAGGCAGGGTCCTTTGTCAGGGACGCATCGAGTCGGTCACCTTCGTGCCCGCCAACCAGACCGCCATGTTTGCGGCGATCCTTTCGGACGCCGAATCTGCGCGGCCGGGCTCTGTCATCAAGGTAGGACAGCGCTCCCGGCTTCGCGTTGTCTGGCTGGGCCGGCGCCGGGTGCCTGGCATTGAAGCCGGAACTGAGCTCCGCCTGGAGGGCATGCTCTCCCGAAGTCACGGCCTGCCCACCATTTTCAACCCACGCTACGAAATTCTTTCGCATCAGGAGCACGAATGACCGCGCCCCAGCAGGACCCCACCCAGGCAGCCGATTCCACCGGCGGCGCAAACCAGCGCCCAGCCCAGGGCTTCACGCCCGACGCCGGACCCAGCCACGCCAGTGAACGTGACACCAGCGCAGACGCTCCGGCAAGCACGCAAGCCCAGGCCAGCACGCAGGGCCAGGTCAGTGCTACGGCGTTGGCCGCCGAGTATGCGGCCAAGGCTGGGCTGCATCGGACGCACACCGGCCAGGTTGACGTCCTCCGCAGTGCCGGGGGAGTCCAGGGCATTGCCGAGAGCATCGCGCCGGGACTGGTGTTCCTGATTGCCTTCACCATCACCACGGACCTCACCCCGTCGCTGATCGCAGCATTGGCCGTCTCTGCGGTGTTCACGGTGGTTCGCCTGATTCAACGCAAGCCGCTGACCCAGGCGTTGGCCGGCGTCGTGGGCGTGGGTATTTCAGCGTGGCTGGCCAACTCCACCGGCAAGGCTGAGGACTTCTACCTGCCGGGCCTGATCACCAACGCTGCCTACGTGGTGGGCATGGTGATTTCGATCGTCATCAAGTGGCCCATCGCGGGTCTACTCTTCGGGTTCATCCGCAATGAGGGCCTGGATTGGCGCAAGGATGACGCGCGGGTGCGGGCCTATCGCCTGGGTACGTGGATCATCGTCTCGGTGCTGGTCCTGCGCCTCCTGGTCCAGGTGCCGCTCTACCTCATGGGCCCGGACGGACTCGCCGCCCTGGCCACCACCCGCCTGATCATGGGTGCGCCGCTCTACATTCTGGGCGTCTGGATTGCCTGGCTGGTCACCAGGCCAGCACCCGCGACGCCTGAGAGCCCGGACGCTCACAGCCCGAAGAGCTAAGTCACTCGAGGCTGACGCTTCGAAAGGCTGAAGTCGGGGGGGCAGCCGAAGTTCGGGACAGCTGAGGTCTCGGAGATGTAAGGCGACGGACCTGCTACTCCTCTGGCAACGGCACCTCATCGCCAGCCGCTTGGGTCATAGCGGCGTCGGGGTGCCCGGTCCTGGCGTTGGGCTGCTTCGTGTTTGAGCTGCGCCCGGGGGTGGGGGTGCTGTGGAGGTGTAGGTGTGTCCGGTGGGTGTGGTGATGTGGAGTTGATGCCTGACGGGGTCGTTGGTGCTAGTCCAGGTGGGGTTGGTGCCGGGTTCGCTGGTGCCGGGGTTGGTGGTGGTTTTCCAGCCGGGTTGTTCTTTGGTGTAGTTGCAGGCTTCGCAGAGTCCTGCGGTGTTGGTGGCGGTGGTGGTCCCGCCGAGGTGCCA
>NZ_UXAU01000056.1 GCF_900609065.1 Arthrobacter ulcerisalmonis
TTCCCCCACGCTATGACCGCCGTAACCCTTGTACCCGTCACATCCCATTGTTCAGGGGTGTGTGGGAAATCTTGTGGTTACAACATGTTCCTACCCTGTCAGGGGTAGTGGTGGTGTTGTTATGTTGTTGTGTTTTTGTTCCTCAAGCAACGGGTTTGTTGGTTGGGAACCACATAGTGGACGCGGGCAGTCTTTGTTTTCTTGTACCACCCCATAAGTGTGTAACCCCTTTTGAAGGATGGGTTACACGAAGGTGGTGTGTGGTGTAAGTTATCGGCCTATTAGTACCGGTCAGCTTCACGAGTCGTTAGTCCTCGCTTCCACATCCGGCCTATCAACCCAGTGGTCTGG
>NZ_UXAU01000042.1 GCF_900609065.1 Arthrobacter ulcerisalmonis
GACCGGCTGGCTAGACTTCTACAACCACCGCCGAAACCACGCAGCCCTCGGAGGACGACCACCCATCAGCAGATGTAACCAACCTGCTGGCTGAGTACAACTAGCCCCCGCAACCGTGTTGCCGCCGAGCTGGGCAAGTCAGCCACGCACCCGCTCGCGACTATCATGGGGGAGTGAATCCTGCCGCAACCGACGTCGTAGTCATCGGTGCTGGCCAGGCGGGCCTCTCGGCGTCGTATCATCTGCAGCGCCGGGGCGTGGCGCACGTGGTGTTGGATGCGGAAGACGGTCCAGGTGGTGCGTGGCGGCATCGGTGGAAGAGCCTGCGCATGGCCACCGTCAATGGCATCAGCGACCTGCCTGGCATCGCGCAACCCGCCGTTGATCCCACGGAACCGAGCTCAGAGTTCCTGACCCGTTATTTTGGCGGCTACGAGGATGGGCTCAACCTCCCCATCCAGCGGCCGGTGAAGGTCGCATCGGTCAGCCGAATGGATACCAACCCCAATGGACGGCTGCTGGTTACCTCCGCCGCAGGGGAGTGGTCCGCCCACGCCGTCATCAACGCCACCGGCACGTGGACGCGGCCGTTCTGGCCCATCTACCCGGGGCAGACCAGCTTCCGCGGCCGACAGCTGCACGTTGCAGACTACGTCGCGGCCGAAGACTTCGCTGGCCACCGCGTGGCAGTGGTGGGCGGAGGGATTTCCGCCGTCGGCCTGCTCGCGGAGATTTCCGTGGTGGCTGAGACCAGTTGGTTTACCCGGCGCCCGCCCGTCTGGCGGGACACCCAGTTCGATTCCCAGGCCGGTCACGACGCCGTGGCTTTAGTCGAGGAACGCGTTCGGCAGGGCCTGGTCCCGCAAAGCGTGGTGTCAGTGACGGGCCTGCTCTGGACGCCAACGCTCCGGGCCGCCCAAGCTCGGGGTGCCATGGAGCGGCGTCCCATGTTTACATCGATAGAGCCCGACGGCGTCCGGCTCGCCACCGGGGAACTGTTGCCGGTGGATGACATCCTGTGGGCCACCGGGTTCCGGGCTGAACTTGAACATTTGGCACCACTGCACCTTCGGGCACCAGGTGGCGGCATTGCCATGGCCGGCACCCGCGTGGCCGCCGAACCGCGGGTCCACTTGGTGGGGTACGGGCCGTCCTCCTCCACCATCGGCGCTAACCGGGCCGGCCGGGCCGCCGTGGCTGAACTCCTGAAACTCCCGTCACTGTCCCCAGCGATTAAGGCACCATGAACCCGTCACTTCCGGCCACCCTCGACGACGTCCTCCGCAGCCTACGGCGTTGGCCCGATGTAGAGGCTGCCAACCTGCAGGCATGGGACGCCACCGACAGGCTCCTGCTCGAAACGGCCGCCGCAGACGCGAAGCCGGCGCAGAGCATCGTGGTCATCAATGATCGCTACGGTGCTCTGACCCTGGGCGCCCAGGCCGTCTTGGCACCGAAGGCACTTTCCGTTCACCAGGACCTCATCACCGGCGAACGCGCCCTGGCGAAGAACGCCGAACGCCTCGGCATGGCGGCGAGCAGCTTCCGCCACCTGCCCTTGGGACCGGAGCTCTTGGCAGGCGCCAGCACCATCCTGCTGCAATTGCCTAAGACGCTGGCCGAACTCGACGAGATCGCCGCTGCCGTGGCACACCACGCACCAGCCCACGCGGTGCTGCTGGCAGGCGGCCGGGTGAAGCACATGTCCCTGGGGATGAATAAGGTGCTGGAGCAGTATTTTGGGACGATCCAACCTCAGCTCGCGCGGCAGAAGTCTCGGGTCATTGTGGCTTCCGCGCCACGCCGGGACGCCGTTGGCACCAATTTCCCGGTACTGGAACACCTTGCCGAATTGGATCTGCAGGTGGCAGCCCACGGCGCGGTGTTTGCTGGCGCCACGCTGGATATCGGCACCCGTTTCCTGCTCGACTTCTTGCCCACCATGCGAGCTGGCCGTCACGCCGTGGACCTTGGTTGCGGCACGGGAATCCTGGCCGCCATGTACGCCAGACAGTTCCCAGGATCCGCCGTCACAGCCAGCGACCAATCAGCGGCAGCAGTAGCTTCAGCGCAGGCCACGGCCCGCGCCAATGGTTTGACCGACCAGATTACCGTGTTGCAGGACGATGCCCTCAGCACTTTCCCACCCAAGAGCGCCGACGTGGTGCTGCTCAACCCGCCCTTCCACGTGGGTGCAGGCGTCCATACCGGCGCTGGCCTCAAGCTCATCCGCGCTGCGGCCCGCATCCTGGAACCAGGAGGCGAGCTGTGGACCGTCTACAACAGGCACCTGCCCTATCTGCCCACCCTCGAACGCGAAGTCGGTGCCACCAGGAGCCACGGCCAGAACGCCAAGTTCACCGTGACCCGCAGCATCAGGCGGGCAGCCGCCACCGGCTGAGCCGCTCCGCCGCGCCGTCGTCCGGCTTTGCTGGCTGGCGGCGTCATTAACGTACGATTCAATGCATCGGCAACACACCGCAAAAACGTTTAGGGGAAGCCTTGACTGAGATCCGCCCACCCTCTCCGAGGCGCGGAACCAACTTACCCAAAATGGGGGACTTCAACCTGACGGTGATCCTCGATGCCATTCGAAGGTCACCCGGTGGCTTGAGTCGGGTGGAACTGGCCCAGATTGTTGGCCTCTCTCCGCAGACCATCTCCAACATTTCCCGCCGCCTGCTTGACCAGCACCTCATCGTTGAGGCTGGCAAGGAGGGCAGTGGACCCGGGAAACCGCGCACCATCCTGCGCCTGAACCCCAAGGGCATGTACGCGATCGGTGTGCACCTGGACCCGGCAGTCACCACCGTGGTCCTCTTGGACCTGGTGGGAACAGTGGTCCAGCATTCCCGCATCAGCACCCCTGGCGGCGACGATCCCGCAGCGGTCATCGCCACCATCGCCACCGAGGTCCTGCGCGTGGCCAAGGATTCCGGTGTTCACGGCGACCTGATTGCCGGCGTCGGCGTAGCGTCACCCGGGCCGATCGACCTGGACCACGGCACCGTGGTTGACCCGCCGCTCCTGCCTGGCTGGGATCGGGTGGAACTCCGGCAGGCACTCACCGACGCCACCGGGTTCTCCATCCTGGTGGACAAGGACGTGACCAGCGCCGCCGTCGCCGAAACCTGGGCAGGGGGTGCCAGCGGTTCCGGCAGCTTCCTCTTCATGTACATGGGCACGGGCATTGGCTGCGGCATTGTCTTGAACGACGAGGTGGTGCGGGGGACCTCCGGCAACGCCGGCGAAATTGGCCACATCATGGTCGATCCTGACGGCCCACCTTGCGACTGCGGCCAGCGCGGTTGCGTGAAGTCCTCCTGCATCCCGCAAGCGTTGGTGGCCGAGGCGCGGGCAGCGGGACTCCTTGATGGGCTCCCGGCCGGCACCAGCGGCCCGGAAATCCAGCGCTCGTTCGCCCGCCTTTGCGAGTTGGCTGACGACGGCGACTCCCGGGCAGTTGCCATCATCGATAAATCGGCGGTCCTGGTAGCCCGGGCCGTGTCCGTCATTACCAACACTTTGGACGTGGAACGGGTGGTCTTTGGCGGTCCGTTCTGGCAGGGCCAGTCCCAGCGCTACCTGGATCGCATTCCGGAGTTGCTGGCGGAAAGCAGTGCTGCCCGTCTCATCCACCCGATCGACGTGGTGGGGACAGGCGTGGGCGAAGACGTCGGAGCGATCGGCGCAGCGTGCTTGGTCCTTGAACACACGTTTGCGCCCCGTGCCCAACGTTTGTTGCTGGAAGTGTAGGCGGGTCAGTCGATGTCTTCGAGGATCACGCCAAAGGCCAACGTCTCATCCAGATGGGCCTGATGGCTGGTATCCCTGGCGTTATGGACCACGCGGACCCCAAACAGGCCGTCAGCCGCTGACTGCAGCAGCACCGGCCTGACGGTATTGACGAACCCTGCGCCCTTGCCGGCGAGGAACTCCTTGTAACTTTCTGGCAGCTCATTCATGGGCCCAATATAGACCTGCACGGCGCCGATGGGGAGGGGTCCCCATTGCAGCTTCGCGGCCATACCACTTGGATAGGATGGCGGCGGGGTGCAGTCATCCGCAGCCCAGCCACTCACACAGCACACCAAGGGGACCAGTAGTGCAGCAGACCAGTCCGGCCGTCAGGATCGAACCGGCGGAGCTGGCCCGGGCGCAACAGGTGGCAGTAAACATTTCCCGGAGCTTCGAAGCCAAGGTGGTGGGCCAGTCGAGGTTGCGTGAGTCGCTGCTCCTGGGCCTGCTCACCGGTGGCCATGTCCTTCTTGAGAGTGTGCCGGGCCTGGCCAAGACCACTGCGGCGCAAACCGTGGCTGAGGCAGTCAGTGGCGACTTCCGTCGGATCCAGTGCACGCCCGATCTCCTTCCCAGCGACATTGTGGGAACCCAGATTTACGACGCCGCGAAGGGCACGTTCGTCACCCAACTGGGTCCAGTGCACGCCAACATCGTGCTTCTTGACGAGATCAACCGGTCCAGCGCCAAGACCCAGAGCGCCATGCTTGAAGCCATGCAGGAGCGCCAAACTTCCATTGGCGGCCAGGATTACCGCTTGCCCGCTCCGTTCCTGGTGCTGGCCACCCAGAACCCGATCGAGCAGGAGGGAACCTACCTACTGCCCGAAGCGCAGATGGACAGGTTCATGCTCAAGGACGTGTTGGACTATCCCACGCCGGAGGAGGAAGCCGAGATCGTCCGCCGGATCGACGCCGGCGTCTACAGCCCCGAGCAGACACCGCCCGCTGCGGCCTCGTTGGATTCGGTCCTTGCCGTGCAGGGGACCGTCCGGCGGATCTACCTCGACCCGGCGATCCTCAATTACATTGTGGGCCTGGTCTTCGTGACCCGGAACGCCGCGCAGTACATTGACCCTCGGCTGGCCGGCTTCATCGAGTTCGGCGCCAGCCCACGGGCCAGCATTGCGTTCAGTCAGGCCGCGCGCGCCCGGGCCCTGCTGCTGGGCCGGGACCATGTCATCCCCGAGGACGTGAAGGCTCTGGCGCACCGGGTCTTGCGGCACCGCCTGATCCTGGGGTTCGACGCCGTTGCCGAGCAGGTGCCAGTGGAAACCGTGATCGACGCGGTGCTCGCAGCCGTCCAGACACCCTAGGGCTGCATGACCACCCTGCTGCAACGCGTGAAGTCAAAGATGTTCATCTTTGCGCACCGGAAAGCCCGCGGCCTCCTGGACGGGGAATACGGGTCCGTTTTCAAGGGCCGCAGCCTCGACTTCGACGACCTCCGCGCCTATGTACCGGGCGATGAGGTGCGCGACATTGACTGGAAGGCGTCCGCCCGGCACGGGTCGCCGCTGATCCGCCGCTACGTGGCCAGCCGGCAGCAAGACGTCCTCCTGGTGGTGGACACGGGCCGGAACATGGCGGCCGAAGCGCTGAGCGGTGAGGCAAAGAAGGACATCGCCGTCCTAGCCCTGGGAGTGCTGGGGTCCCTGGCCCTCAACCACGGCGACCCGGTGGGTCTGGTCGCCGGTAATTCTGGCGGCATCCGCTCGCTGCCAGCCAAGAGCGGTGAAGCGCACCTGGAGCGGTTGCTGCGGGTAGCGGACGACGTCGGCGTGGACACCGCGCCCAGCGCGCCCGATGCGTTGCTCGAGTACGTGGTGCGCACCTTCCGCCGCAGGATGCTGCTGTTCGTCGTGGCGGACGAAGGGACACTGGGCCCCTCGGCGGAACGGCTGCTCAAGCGATTGCGCGCCCAGCACGAGATCCTGTGGCTCACCATCCGCGACGCCGACCTGACCGCGCCTGCCACGTCGAAAGCCCCTGCCACGTCGGCAGGCCCCGAGACCCCGGCAGCCCAGGCCCCTGCGGGAGGATTCCTCCGCGACGTTGTCAGCCGTGCCGCCGTCGTACCCTCAGTGGCGCTCTCCGCAGACGTGGCCGCCGCGTACTACCGCGCCCAGGCTGAACGTGACGCCGCCAGGGCCGCGATCCTTCGCCGGGCTGGCGTGACTGAGGGTTCGGTGGGGGCCGGCACTGATGTGGTGCGCGCGCTGTTCGCCTTGCTTGAGAGGCACCGCCGTGGGGGCTGAACCGGAGTTCTACGGGCCGTTGGGCTACAACCCCTGGTGGCTGTGGTCTGGAATGGTCCTGATGGTGCTGTGCGTCGCCTGGGTGGTGGGAGTCCTGGTGCGGACCCGCCGTCGGCCGGTGCGCCCCGACACCATGCCACGACCAGCGCAAACGGCTGCGCTGGTACAGGACTACCTGGCGAGGATCCAGGCGGTGGAGTCCGCTGCTGGAGCTGGGACCATCAGCCAGCGCGCTGCCCACCAGGAGCTGAGCCTGCTGGTCCGCGGGTTTTTCCGGGATGCAACGGGACAGGACGCGACCCGGATGACACTGGCCGAGCTCGGCGCCCAGAACCTCCCCGCCGCAGCCCACGCCATTACGGCGTTGTATCCGGGCGAGTTCGGCCATGAACCGCTGCCCACCGTGACCGCCAGTGCCGCCGCAGCCCGGGCGGCGGTGCAGGCGTGGAATTGATCTATTGGTGGTTGATCCCGTTGGGCGTCCTCGCGATTGGCACCGCGCTATGGGCGCTCCGCAGGGGGAAGTCCAAGGTCCATGGGCGGGCCGTAGCGCACACCACCCGGCTGACGAATCTCCCCGAGTATCGGGCGGCCCTGCAACGGCACCGACGGCTGATGACCTGGTGTGTGGTCACGGCTGCCGTGCTGCTGCTGGCTGCCTTGGCTGCCGCTGCCCGGCCCGTCAGTACCGCCGTCATCACCCCGGAGCAGCACAGCCGCGACATCATGCTGTGCCTCGACACCTCGGCCTCGATGGCCAGCGCCGATGCCGCCATCACCGCCGTCTTCGAAGAATTGGTGGCAGGGTTCGACGGCGAACGGATCGGGCTGATGATGTTCGATTCCTCCGCCGCCCACGTCTTCCCTCTGACCGATGACTACGAGCTGGTGCAGGACCAGCTGGCCCGCGCCCGCCAGGCCTTCGACGGCAACCTCGACGATCCCAGCTTCTTCGCCGGTACCGGGGTGGGAGCCGGCTCGTCCCTGGTTGGTGACGGCTTGGCCGCATGCAGCCAAGGCTTTCCCGGGCCGGATGACGGTACGCGCTCGCGGTCGGTGGTGTTCGCTACTGACAACTTCGTGGCGGGGAGTCCCATCTTCACGCTGGCGCAGGCGGCACAACTCGCAGGGGAGAAGGGAGCGCGGGTTTATGCCTTGAATCCGGCGGACTTCGACTTTGGTGACACTGCCGGGCAACCTGGTGCTGAACTCCGGGGAGCAGCGGAGTCCACCGGGGGAGCCTACTATCCGCTCGATAGCGCAGGTACCGTGGCAGGGATTGTGGCCGCGGTGCAACAGACCGAAGCGGCCAAGATCCAGGGTGCACCCGTGCGGGTGGTCAGTGATGCTGCAGCCATTCCACTGGGGGTTGCCCTGGTGGCGGTTCTGGCACTGGTGCTGCTCCTGTGGCGGGTGGAGCGATGAGTATTCTTCCCATTCTGCCGTGGTGGCTCCTGCTACCCCTGCTACTGATCACCGTCGGGCTGATCGGGTGGCAGGTCGCCCGAGTGCGCACGGTCCCGGGGGTGCGGCGAACCTGGCTGCTCCGCGGCGTCATGGTCCTCCTGGTGTTTGCCGCGGCATTCCGGCCAGGCATCGGCGCCGGCGAGATGGCCGCCGCCCGCGCAGCCGACGTCGACGTCTTCCTGCTGGTGGACACCACCAGCAGTATCGCGGCCGAAGACTACGGTGCTGACCAGCCACGGCTGGCCGGTGTCCGGAAAGACCTCGCGGCGCTGGCTGCCGAACTCGCTGGCGCGCGGTTCTCGCTCATCGCCTTCGACGCCGATGCAACGGTCCGGCTGCCCCTCACGACCGATGCCGGTGCGCTGGCCACAGCGGCCGAGGTGCTCGTCCCGGAGGTCACCGACTATGCCCGAGGGAGCAGCATCACCGCCGCGGGCCCGGTGCTGACCGAACGGCTTCGCGTCGCCCATGACCGACACCCGGAACGGCTGCGGTATGTCTTCTACTTTGGCGATGGCGAGCAGACCAGCGCTACCCGGGCCGGGGCCCTTGGCGTTGACGCCGGCCTGGTGGACGGCGGCGCGGTGCTGGGCTACGGCACTTCCGACGGCGGCCGGATGCGTGAATACGCCGGCGGCAGTGCGGGGGAGACTGCCGGGTCCTACATCCAGGACCGCTCCGCTGGCAGCGAGGGGGACGCGATCTCCCGGCTCGATGAGTCAGCGCTGCGCACCATCGCGGCCGAACTCGGGGTGCCGTACGTGCACCGGTCCAGTGACGACCCGCCGGCACCGTTGTTGAGCGACGCCCAACCCGCGGCCATGACCGTTGAGTCCGTTACCGGTGCGGACCAACCCGTCCGGAGTGACCTGGCCTGGCTGCTGGCCTTGGCCGCCTTCGGACTGGGGCTCCGCGAACTTGTGGGTGTGACGCGACGGCTTCACGACACCAAAGGTGAGCCTGTGGAGGGACAGCCATGAGCGCCGGACATCCGGAGCGGGCGCGATGGTGGGGCGCTCGCGGATCCAGGCGTCGACTGCTCCTGGCCTCAGCGATCCCGGTCCTGCTGGCACTCCTGCTTGCCGTGAAACTGCTCAGCGTCGGCTTCCTGGCGGGTGCTGCGGGCACGGCGTTCGAGCGCGGCGACGCTGCAGGCGTCCGGCAGGCCGCGGACGGACTGCTCCTGGGCAACATCCTCGAACCGTTCAAAGCGGACTTTGCGGCCGGCGACGCCCTGGCCCTGGCCGGCGACTTTGCCGGGGCCAGGGAGCGCTTCCAACGGGCCCTGGACCAGAAGCCCGGGACTGATGAGTGCACGGTCCGGGTCAACCTGGTCCTGGCAACCGAGCGCCTGGCAGAGCAAACCTCAACCACGGCCGGAGGAGAGGAACGCGGCCGTGAGTTACGCGGCGAAGCGCTCGCCGTCGTCGAGCAGTCACCTGCTGCCTGTTTCCAGGACACCAGCTCCAACGACGCCGGCCAGGGCCAGCAGCTGAGCGCAGCCCGCGAGCGGCTCCAGGCAGCCGGCTCTGGCGACGCCGGGGGAAACACCAGCGAACCAACCCCACCGGACGAACCGAGCGAACCGGCACCGGCAGACGCTTCCCGGCTGAACGAGTTGGAACGCAAAGCCCAAGACGCCCTGCGGGAACGGCTGGAGTCCGAAGCCCGCAACGAATACCTCGACCGTTCCGATACGGGCCCGCGCGTCGAGAAGCCGTGGTGATGGCTAGGCTGGATGAATGGTCTCGCCAACTACTGCCCGTCTCCTGAGCCGCGGCCGGACTGTCCTGTGGCTGCCGTTCCTGGCAGCAATCCTGGTGCTGTCCGGTTACGCAGCCTATGGCGCAACCTTGTACGACGGGCTCCCTGCCGTCCTGCCCACGCACTGGGGCGCTGACGGGACACCGGACGCCTGGAGCGGGAAGTCGTTTGGCACGGTGTTCATGTTGCTGTTGACGGCCGCCGGAGTGACCGTTCTCATGGCGCTGATCGGCGCTCTCGTGACGAAGCTGAGCGTCGTGGCGGCCGGTGCCAGCGATTGGGAACGCTTCAGGCATGAGGGGACGATCCGCGGAACCCTTGCCGTGCTGGGCTTCTGCGCCCTGGTGTTCTCGATCATGTTCGGCCAGCTCAGCGTGGCCGGTTGGACGCAGCCGGAGCAGTTTTCCGGCTGGCCGGTGGTGGTTGGGATACTTGCCCTGCTCGCCGCCCTGGCTGGCGCCTTCGCGGTGGCCCAGCGCTGGTCGCGGGCAGCAGCCGGCCGGGCCGGCATCGCACCCACGTCGGCGGAGCGCGCCGAAGACGACAAATGGATCGCTGGGATCCTCTACAACGATCCTGCCGATCCGCATCTTTGGGTACCCAAGCGGGCGGGACCTGGGCTGGGGCTGACCATCAACGTGGGCCATCGGAAAGGCCGGGTTGCCGTCATTGTGTTCCTGGTCCTGGTCATCGTGCTGCCCTTTGTGCTGGTTTTGCTGTCATGACGGTCTCATAGCGAACATAATTTCGCCCGATAACTCCTTGTGGGGTAGAAAGTCGGCTTAATTCGGCGTTCCTCTTGATCAGGGGGCCGTTCGATCGTAGAGTCGGGATCAAGTTACCGCGGTAACGTGTCAGCGATCCTCCGCTCTGGAGGGTGTGGGTGCCCCCATGTGGGCCTGACATTTGCTCACGGAGAGCTTCGTTTCAGGAGTACCAGTCCCGGCTGCGTCCTGCGGAGTCTTAGTGTTCCCAACCCCACTTAATCGTCGCTGACAGCCCCCTTTTCGGGCTCAGCGGCGATGGCTAAGCCAAGGACGCAAATGTCACCATCAAGCCTGATAGAGGCACAGCCAAATCCCGCCGATGCTGCGCCTGTAGCGCTGTCCTATGAACTCTTCCCGCCCCGCTCAGCCGCTGCAGCGGATACGCTCTGGACCACCATCCGTGAGCTCGAGACAACCTCGCCGGACTACGTCTCGGTCACCTATGGTGCCAGCGGCACCAACCGGGACACCGCCGTGGAACTCATCAACCGGCTCCTGCTGGAAACCACGCTGCGGCCGTTGGCACACCTGACCTGCGTTGGCAACACACCGCAGGAGCTGGCTGTCATCATTGGCGAACTCTTGGACACCGGGGTGCGCGGCATCCTGGCACTCCGCGGGGACCTGCCCAAGGACGGAATAGGGGCGCCATCCGGCTCCCTGCGCTACGCCCAGGACCTGGTCGAACTCATCCGTAGGGTGGAACAGCGCCGGTCCGCGCTGCTCTGCGCCGGAAAAGTTGCCGTGGGCGTTGCCGCCTACCCCACCCTGCATCCCGAGTCGCCCACGGAAGCCCATGACGTGGAAGTCCTGCTGGCCAAGCAGCGCTCCGGCGCTGACTTCGCCATCACCCAGGTCTTCTTCCACACCGAGCAGTACGCGGACCTACTGACCCGGTCACGCCGCGCCGGAGTGACCATTCCGATCATTCCGGGTGTCATGCCGCTGATCAGCATCAAACGGCTGCGCCGACTCGCCGAACTCACCGGCGTGGAGCCCGACCCGCATCTGCTGTCCCGGCTGGGCGCTGCGGACACCGAGGGAGAACGCCGTCGCATTGGCGTCAACGCCACCGTGGACCTGGCCAATGCGGCCCTCGCCGCCGGCGCCCCTGGCATCCACCTCTACACCTTCAATGAACATCAGAACGCGCTGGAGGTGCTGGACAAACTGGCACTTCCACGGCACAACCGCGTCCCTGTCCGTCGCGGGCCCGCCGCCGCCCGCCAACTCGCCAGCTGAACCACCTCGCCCTTCACTCTGAGGAAACCATGACTGAACACTCCACCGCCTTCCCGTCCGCATCCCTCCTGGGCTACCCCCGCATCGGCCGCCGTCGCGAGCTCAAGAAAGCCGTCGAAGCCTATTGGGCCGGCACGATCGACGCTGCCGCCCTCGACGCCGCCGCCAAGGACATCCAACTGACCACCGCCCGGCGCCTCCAGGATCTCGGCCTCACCGAACCCGCCGCCGTCCCCGGGACGTTCTCCTTCTACGACCAGGTCCTGGATACCACCGCCGCCCTTGGCGCGGTACCCACACGATTCGGCTCACTCCTGAACGGACAGGGCCAGCTGGACATCGACGGCTACTTCACCCTGGCCCGCGGCACCAAAGAGCAGCAGCCGCTGGAAATGACCAAGTGGTTTGACACCAATTACCACTATCTGGTCCCCGAGATTGGTCCTGAAACGGTCTTCACGCTGGCCTCTACCGCCAAGGTGGACGAGTTCAGCTACGCGTTGGCCAACGGTGTTGAAACGCGTCCCTACATCGTGGGGCCGGTCACGTACCTGCTGCTCGCCAAGGCCGCCGACGACGCCCCGGCAGGATTCGCGCCACTGTCCCGGCTCGAGGACATCCTCCCCGTCTATGTCCAGCTGTTCGAGAAGCTAGCCGCTGCCGGTGCCAGCTGGGTCCAGCTGGACGAGCCCGCCCTGGTGGTGGACCAGGAGACGCCTGTCACCGAGATTGAAGCTGCCGTGGCCCGTGCCTACGAGGTCCTCACCGCCGCGCAGCATCGCCCGCAGATCCTGGTTTCCGCCCCGTACGGATCCCTGGACGCCCAGTTGGGCACCCTGGCAGCCACCAACATCGAAGCCCTGCACGTCGACGTCTTCAAGGGCGCCGTCCCTTCCGCAGCGGCACTTGCTGCGCTGGGCGACAAGACCCTGGTGGCTGGCGTCGTGGATGGCCACAACATCTGGCGGAACGACCTGGCCGCCTCCGTTGCGAAGCTGGATGAACTAAAGGCTGCCGTAGGCCGGATCGCCGTCTCCACCTCCACTTCCACCCAGCACGTCCCGCACGACGTCGCCGAAGAGGCCCAACTCTCCTCGCAGCTGCGCAGCTGGCTGGCGTTCTCCGACGAGAAGGCCGTTGAGGTCAAGACCCTGGCCACCTACCTGGCCGATCCTGCAGCAGCCCCGGCCGCGATCGAGGACGCCAGCACCATCATCGCCAGCCGCGCCTCAGCGACCGGTGTCCGCCGGGCCGAGGTCCGTGCCCGCACCGAGGCACTGACAGCAGCCGATTTCAGCCGCTCCGAGTACACGGTCCGCGAGGCGGCTCAGCAGGCTGCCCTGCAGCTGCCGCCGCTGCCCACCACCACGATCGGCTCCTTCCCGCAGACTTCGGAGATCCGGTCGGCCCGCGCCCGTAATAACAAGGGCGAGTTGACCAATGAGCAGTATGGCCAGCTCATGAAGGACGAGATCAAGCGCGTTGTCGAGCTGCAGGAAGAGTTGGGCTACGACGTGCTGGTGCACGGCGAGCCGGAGCGCAACGACATGGTGCAGTACTTCGCCGAGAACCTCGAAGGCTTCGACGTCACGGTCCACGGTTGGGTCCAGTCCTACGGCTCCCGCTGCACCCGCCCCTCCATCCTCTGGGGTGACGTCACCCGCAGCGCCCCCATCACCGTGGCCTGGGCCGAATACGCGCAGTCCCTGACCGCCAAGCCCATGAAGGGCATGCTCACCGGTCCGGTCACCATCTTGGCTTGGTCTTTTGTTCGCGATGACCAGCCGCTGGGCGAAACGGCCAACCAGGTGGGCTTGGCCCTCCGCGACGAGATCGCTGACCTGGAAGCTGCCGGCATCAAGGTCATCCAGGTGGACGAACCGGCGCTGCGCGAACTGCTGCCGTTGCGGAAGGCTGACCAGGCGGACTACCTGGCCTGGTCGGTGGACTCCTTCCGGCTGGCCACCGCAGGTGCTGCCGACGCCACCCAGATCCACACCCACCTCTGCTACTCGGAGTTCGGCGTGATCATTGACGCCATCGACGGCCTCGATGCCGACGTGACCTCCATCGAGGCTGCCCGCTCACGGATGGAGGTGGTGCACGACCTCGAGTCCCACGGCTTTGGCCGCGGCGTAGGCCCGGGCGTCTACGACATCCACTCACCGCGCGTGCCCGGGGAAGCTGAGGTCACCGAGCTCCTGGCCACCGCCGTACGGCACGTCCCCTCGCACCAGCTCTGGGTCAACCCGGACTGCGGCCTGAAAACCCGAGGCTACGCCGAGACCGAAGAGTCACTGCGCAACCTGGTCAAGGCCACCCAGACGGTCCGCGCCAGCCTCCTGGAACCGACCACGTAAGAACAGCAGAACGTACGACGGCGGCTGGTCACCTAGGGTGACCAGCCGCCGTCGCGGGTTAACGCCGAAGCCCTGGCAGGGTCAGGACTCCCAGACGATCTCGTCGTCGACCACGCCGTCTTCATCGGCTGAGGCCACCAGGACCTCATCCGTGAAGTGCTCGCCGAGTGTGAAGTCCAAGACGAAGTAGCGTTCCGGTTGGCCGGGGTAGATGGCCACCCGGCCCAGCTTGAGTGCCTTGAGGAAAACGTCGTTGGTCAGCTGGCTGCGGTCCTCGACACCGAAAATCTTGTGCAGGTGCTCGGCCTTCAGCGCGTTGCAGTGGAAGTGCAGGTACTCGCGGGGGCTGGTGCCTTCCTGCCCGAGTTCCTCGGAGATCATCTCCTTGACCTCATCCACCAGTTCGGGGAGGAACCGCAACCGGTAGTCCACCTTATGCAGGGCGGCCTCGTCGAAGTGGTCGTGGGCGGTGATGTTCAGGTCAAGTTTGAGGGGGTGGCCGCGCAGTTCGTGATCGGTGCCGAAGCTGTGATCACTGCCGTGGTTGACCTCGATTTCACCGAAATGTTGGCTGGCTACCCTGTTCATAGTCTCAACATAGACCTACACAGCGGCGCATTCCAGCATTGCCGCTAATTCACCGCCGTGCGCATCCCGGCAAGTGTTTCGGCCAGCAGGTCAACGAAAAGTTGCACCCGTGCCGTCTTACGGTCGTTGATCAGGAGGGCAAAGACGTTGCGGGCCAACCGGATTTCGGGCACGTCCAGCACCACCACGCCCGCCGGTTTGTTCCGCAACGCCAGCTCGGGAACCAGCGCGGCACCCAACCCGGCCGCTGCCATCTCCAGGCTCGCGTGGAAATCGTCGCTCCAGGCCACCACCCGGGGGTGCAGGTTGCAGCTGGCGAAGAGCCGCTCGATGACCATGGCGTCGCTGGTACCGGGGTGGTGCATGATCCAGGGCATCTGCGCCAAGTGGTCGGCGGTGACCTTTGCATCGGAGCCGAAGCCCCAACTGGCGGGCAGGACCACCCGGAAGTCGTCATCGCCCACCCATTGCCGATTGATGGTGTGCGGCCACGCCAGACCGGTCTGGCCCACTTGGAATACCAAGGCAACATCGAGCTCGCCGCCGGTGCGCAAGCCCTGGATGGTCTGCCCCGGCTCAGCCACCGACACCTTCAGCTCGATGCCCAGGTTCTTCCAGGCAGGGTTCTTCAGGATCCGCGGTAAGACGTAGGTGGCCAGGCTGGGGAATATTCCGAGCCGGAGCACCTCGGTGCTGGTGTCTTCGGTCTTTGCGGCAGCCAGGAGCGCCTCAATATCTGTCAGCACCTTGCCGGCGTGCCGGGTCATCACGACGGCGGCTTCCGTGGGAATCACGGCCCGCGCGGCGCGCTCGAAGAGGACCACGCCGGCGTCGCGTTCCAGCGCCGACATCTGCTGCGAAACGGCCGACGCCGTGTACCCCAGAGTGGCTGCCGCCGCGGCAAACGAACCGAGCCGGGTGACTTCAATGAGTGTCCTAAGATGAACCGGGTTGATCATCAGTATCCTTAGGTTTCGCAGGTTCTAGGGAGACGCCGCTGGGGGCAAAAAGTTGGCAGCCGCTGGGGCTGGAACGACAGTGGCGCTGAGGGGGCGTTGTCAAGGCAGGTACACCGTGCCCGGACTGGCTTCATTCTGGCATGCGCGGGGCGCTAGGGTTGGCGTCAACGGGGGCACGGAGGCTCGACGGCAACCCATCCAGTGGGTGCCCGGCTCCGAATGGCTGCTGATAGCAACGCAACACACAATGCCCTGAGCCACAGCTCACGGCCGATCTTCGGGAGACGTTTCGTGACAGACGCAGCAGGCCTGGCTGAGGGGCGGCGCATCGCCGTCATTGGCAGCGGAATTGCCGGCTTGATGGCAGCCCATGTCCTGAACCAGCGCGATCACGTGACCGTCTTTGAGGCCGATTCGCGACTTGGCGGGCACGCCCACACCCATGATGTCCCGCAGCAGGACGGCTCGGTGCTGGGCGTGGACACCGGCTTCATCGTTCACAACGAACGGACGTACCCCACCTTGCTGCGGCTCTTCGCCGAACTCGGGGTGCAGACGCAGGACTCTGAGATGAGCATGTCCATCAGGTGCGATGGCTGCGGACTCGAATACGCCGGCGCCCGCGATGGCGCCAAGGGCATCATCCCCACCCTGGGCACCCTGCGTCGCGGCCGGTACCTCCTGATGTTGCTGGAAGTGACCAAGTTTTACCGCCGGGCCCGGGCACTGGTGGCAGCCACGGACCGCGACACTGAATTAACCCTCGGTGAATTCCTGGCACGGGAAAAGTTCAGCGCCTACTTCATCTCCCACTTCATGACCCCCATTGTCAGCGCCGTCTGGTCCTGCGATCCCACCACAGCCCTGGCCTACCCGGCGCGCTACCTCTTCACGTTCCTGGGCCACCACGGCCTGCTCGGGGTCAAGGGTTCGCCGCAGTGGCGCACCGTGACGGGCGGCTCCCGCACCTACGTCGACAAGTTGGCAGCACAGCTGACGGACATCCGACTCAGCACGCCGGTGACCGCCCTGCGGCGCACGGCTGACGGTGTGGAAATCACCGCCGGCGGTGGCACCGAGCTGTTTGACGCCGTCGTGATTGCCACGCATCCCGGGCAGGCGCTGCGGTTCCTCACGGACGCGGACGACGCCGAACGGTCGGCTTTGACGGGCATGCCGTACTCGGTCAATCACACCGTTTTCCACCAAGACACCGCCGTCCTGCCCGCCGCGCAAAACGCCCGCGCGTCCTGGAACTACCGACTGCCCAGCTGCGATGCGAAACCCAACCGCGTCCTGGTCAGCTACGACATGACCCGGTTGCAGCGGCTCAGCCCGGCCGGGGGTGGCTCCTACGTGGTCAGCCTGGGCGAATCGGACCTGGTGGCGGAGTCGAGCATCCTCGATCGAATGGTCTACGAACACCCGCAGTACACCCCTGACTCGCTCAAGGCCCAGCAGCTCATTGCTGGCCTGGGGGACCAGCGCCTGGTGTTTGCCGGCGCCTACCTGGGGTGGGGCTTCCACGAGGACGGCGCACTGTCCGGGCTCAAGGCTGCCCAGCGGTTGGGCCGTGAGTGGGAAGCCAGCGCGGCGTTGCCCCAACACCAGCCAGCTGCGGAGGGCGCGTGAGTACTTCCGCAGCCATCTACCGGACCTCGATTGCGCACGTCCGGACCACGCCGCTGACCAACAAGTTCACCTACCGCAGCTACAGCTGGTTTGTGGATATTGACCATCTTCCGCAGCTGCCGCGCCTGCTGCGGCCGCTGGCGGTCTTCCGGCCGGCCGACCATCTCGGTGACCCCAATGGAACCCTCCGCGGCAACGTGGAAACGTTCCTGCGGGCCCAGGGAATCGACGTCGACGGCGGCCGCATCACCATGTTGACCAGCGCCCGCGTCCTGGGGCACGTCTTCAACCCGCTGACCCTGTTCTGGTGCCACGCGCCTAACGGGGAGCTGCGGTGCGTGATTGCGGAGGTCCACAACACCTACGGCGAACGCCACTGCTACGTCCTCGAGACGGACGAACAGGGCCGGGCCAGCGTACCGAAGGCCTTCTATGTTTCCCCGTTCAACGACGTCTCTGGCGACTATCGGATGAAGTTGCCCGAACCGTCGGACCGGCTGGCGGTGGCAATCGTCCTGGAGCGCCAAGACCAGCGGCCCTTCATCGCCACCATGGACGGCACCCGCAGCCCGGCCAGCACAGCAAACGTGCTGCGCGCCGCGGCCGCCGTTCCCTTGGCTCCCCTCCGGGTAGTCCTCCAAATCCACTGGCAAGGCATCAGGCTCTGGGCACGCAGGTTGCCCATCATCAAACGACCACACCACACCTCACAGGAGGCAGTTCAGTGACTATCACCGATGCAAACGGAACCGCAGCCGGCAGGCCCGGGGACAGGGGCGAGGTTCCCTACACCGTGCCGCAGCCGCCAGCCGTCATTGATGCAGGAATCTGGCCAGGCATCGCATCGGTGCCGTCAGGCTTCAAGGCCAGTGTGGCCGGCAAGGTTGCGGCCGGGATCTTCAAGGCAGCAGTCCGGCACCTGCCCTTGGAGGTCAGGTACCCGGACGGTGTGGTGCTTGGTTCCGCACCCGCTGGCAGCCAGCCGCCGGTCATGACCATCAACCGGCCCGACGACTTCGCGAACCGGATGGGCGACAGCGGCCTGATCGGTTTGGGCGAGTCCTACATGGCAGGGGACTGGGACGCGGACAACCTCACGGCAGTGCTCGAGGTCTTTGCCGCCCGCGCCGGGACGTTGATTCCCGAGCCGCTGCAAAAGCTCCGTGCCCTGGTCTTGCCGCGGCAGCCACGCCGGGAACGCAACACCGTGGAGAACACCCGGTCCAACATTTCCCGGCACTACGACCTCTCCAACGAACTCTTCGCTACGTTCTTGGACTCCACCATGTCCTACTCCAGCGCGTTGTTCCCCGCTTCCGGTGCGGCCGTGAAGAACATGCCGTGGGACGGCTTCGCTGCCGCGCAGCAGGCCAAGATCGACCGCCTCCTGGACAAGGCCGACGTCGGACCCGGCACCAGGGTGCTGGAAATCGGCACCGGCTGGGGTGAGTTGGCCCTGCGCGCCGCCGCCCGCGGCGCCACCGTCTACTCCGTCACGCTTTCCAGCGAGCAGCAGGAGCTGGCCCGCCAGCGGGTTGCTGCTGCCGGCTACGCGGACGCGGTGACCATCGAACTCAAGGACTACCGGGCCGTGGAGGGCGAGTACGACGCCGTCGTTTCGGTCGAGATGATCGAAGCTGTGGGGTACCAGTACTGGGCCACGTACTTCCAGACCATTGAACGGGTGCTGGCACCAGGCGGGAAGGTGGCCATCCAAGCCATTACCATTGCCCACGACCGCCTGCTCGCCACGCGTTCCGGCTACACCTGGGTGCACAAGTACATCTTCCCGGGCGGCGTGATCCCCTCCGTGCGTGCCATCGAGGAAGTCACGGAGAAGCAGACTGGGCTCCAGGTCCGCGAACGGCTGGCCATGGGCGAGCACTACGCCGAGACCCTCCGCCTCTGGGAAGAGCGCTTCATGGCGCGGCAGGATGAGGTCACAGACCTGGGATTCGACGCGATCTTCCAGCGCATGTGGCTGTTCTACCTCTGCTACTCCCGTGCTGGTTTCGCCACTGGCTACCTGAACGTCCAGCAGATTGTGTTGGACAGTCGGGTCTCAACCGTTTCCCGCACGCCTGGAATGGGCGCATGAGCGGGGCGCTGGCAGGAACCATCGCCGATGTCCTCCGGCCCGTGGTGGGTGGGGAGTTGCCCGTCCGTCTGAAGGTGTGGGACGGGTCAGAGGCTGGCCCTCTGGACGCGCCGGTGGTGCTGCTGCAGAGTCCCGATGCGATCCGTCGCCTGCTGTGGGCGCCGGGTGAGCTCGGTGCTGCGCAGGCCTACGTCACGGGGGAGCTGGAGATCGAGGGGGACCTCAACTCGGCCCTCCAACAACTCTGGGAAGTGGTCCGGCAGCGCAAGCTGTCCGGCATCCGCCCCACACGGGCCATCGTGGCCGGTATTGGGAAGATCGCCAGGGCCGCTGGCGCGTTGGGGGCGCCACCGGCTCCGCCTGTCACACAGGCCAAGGTCAAGGGACGGTTGCACAGCCTGCTCCGGGACCGGGCGGCCATCAGCCACCACTACGATCTCAGCAACGACTTCTACGAACTGATCCTCGACCCGCAGATGGCCTACTCCAGTGGCTATTGGAGGGAGGAGGCCTCAGCTTCCTACGGTGTGGAGGACGCCCAGCGCGACAAGCTCGACCTCGTCTGCCAGAAGATTGGCCTCAAGCCAGGCATGCGCATGCTGGACATCGGCTGCGGCTGGGGATCCTTGAGCTTGCACGCGGCCCGGCACTATGGGGCCACGGTGGTAGGGGTAACCCTGTCGGTAGAGCAGAAGGCCTTCATCGATGCCCGGATCAAGGAGTACGGCCTTGAAGGCCAGGTGGACATCCGCGTGCAGGATTACCGCGAAATTCCCGACGGCCCCTTCGACGCTGTTGCCTCCCTTGAGATGGGCGAGCACGTAGGCCAGAAGAACTACCCGGTCTATGCCAAGGCGTTGTTTGGCAATGTGGTCCCCGGTGGCAAAGTCCTGGTGCAGCAGATGTCCCGGCGCGGCAAACATCCTGGCGGTGGGCCGTTCATCGAGTCTTTCATTGCCCCAGACATGCATATGAGGCCCGTGGGGGAGACGTTGAGCTTCCTTGAGGGCGCTGGCCTGGAAATCGAAGGCGTGCAGGGGATGCGGCGGGACTACGTCCGCACCCTCGAAGCGTGGTACGCCACGTTCGAAGCCAATCAGGACAAAGCTGAGGCCATGATGGGCGCCGAGGTGGTCCGCGTCTGGCGGCTGTACCTGGTGGGTGCGCTCCGCAGTTTCGCGGAGGGCCGGATGGGTGTCGAGCAGATCCTGTGCAGCAGGCCTGAAGCCCTGTAGCTGGACTGTATTTCCCGCGGCCCCTGCCTGCTCTGGATCCTGTCCAGACCAGGCAGGGGCCGCTTTTGCGTGGGCACTACATGTGGTGTCCGGGACCTGGATCACACCCACGTCCGACACGCCGAAAATCACGACACGCGGAGTGTGGAAATGTGCGTAAGTCCATCCACAGGATGTGGACAGGGAGGGCTTAATCACCGGAAATCCGGCCATTTAAGCACCCTCATCCTGTGGATTAAAACTGCCTGGAATGACATACTTGTAATACATCATCTAGGGGTCGCTTCGGCCGGTCCCCACAAGATGTAGTATCGATCTACGGATTGAGCAGTACATCTAGAGACTTATTTAAGGGGATCGGCATCATGACCGTCACGGTTTACACGAAGCCAGCTTGCGTGCAGTGCAATGCAACCTACCGGGCACTGGACAAGAAGGGCATTGTCTACCAGAGCGTTGATATTTCCCAGGATGCGGAGGCGTTGGAGCGCCTCAAGAGCCTTGGCTACATGCAGGCTCCCGTCGTGGTCACGGACCAGGATCACTGGTCAGGATTCCGTCCGGACAAGATCGCTGAACTCGCCGAATCGGCCGTCTCTTCGGTCGCCTGATTTGCCCTTGCACCACCAGCACTGAACCGAGGTACCTTCCGTGGCAGCCCTAGCTGTAGACGCCACCGTTACTGACAGTGCACTCATCTGCTTTTCCTCCTCTTCGGAGAACACCTTGAGGTTTGTCCGGAAACTGGGCATGGATTTCGCCCGGCTTCCGTTGTACGCCAAGGAAGCACCACTGCTTGCCACTCAACCGTTCGTGCTGGTTCTGCCAACGTACGGCGGAACAGGTGGGGAGGGATCGGTGCCCAAGCAGGTCATCCGGTTCCTGAACGAACCCCGCAACAGGGAACTGTTGCGGGGAGTCATTGGGGCCGGCAACACGAATTTCGGGGACAACTACTGCCTGGCTGCTGACATTGTGGCCGCCAAGTGCAAAGTCCCGCATTTATACAATTTCGAACTCATGGGAACTCCAGAGGACATTTCCAGGGTCAGAACAGGATTGGAGACGTTTTGGACACGACTGTCGCAGACTCGGAGTTAGCAACGGGGGGAGTCGGCTCCCTGCCGGCGGCCGCCGTCGACAAGGCCGGAATGCCTGCCGCCTACAAGGGCTTGGGGTATCACGAGCTTAACGCGATGCTGAATCTGTACGGTCCCAACGGCGAGATCCAGTTCGAAGCCGACCGCGAGGCGGCGCACCAGTACTTCCTGCAGCACGTGAACAACAACACCGTGTTCTTCCATGACCTGGAAGAGAAGCTCGAATACCTGGTGAAGAACGAGTACTACGAGCGCGAAACGCTGGATCAGTACACGATGAACTTCATTCGCGAGCTCTACAACCGCGCGTACAAGAAGAAGTTCCGCTTCGAGACCTTCTTGGGCGCGTTCAAGTTCTACACCTCGTACACGCTGAAGACTTTTGATGGCAAGCGCTTCCTGGAGCGTTACGAGGATCGCGTGTGCATGGCTGCCTTGCACCTGGCCCGTGGCGACGAGGAACTTGCCATGCAGATGATGGACGAGATCATCGAAGGCCGCTTCCAGCCGGCTACCCCCACCTTCCTGAACGCTGGCAAGAAGCAGCGCGGCGAGTTGGTTTCGTGCTTCCTGCTCCGCATTGAAGACAACATGGAGTCGATTGGCCGGTCCATCAACTCGGCACTGCAGCTGTCCAAGCGCGGCGGCGGCGTGGCGTTTGCGCTGACCAACATCCGCGAGGTGGGCGCACCCATCAAGCAGATCGAGAACCAGTCTTCGGGCGTCATCCCCGTGATGAAGCTTCTCGAGGACAGCTTCTCCTACGCCAACCAGCTCGGTGCCCGCCAAGGTGCCGGCGCAGTGTACCTGCACGCGCACCACCCGGATATCTACCGTTTCCTTGATACCAAGCGGGAGAACGCGGATGAGAAGATCCGGATCAAGACCCTTTCGCTCGGCGTCGTGATCCCGGACATCACGTTTGAGCTGGCCAAGAAGGACGAGGACATGTACCTGTTCTCGCCGTACGACGTTGAGCGCGTCTACGGGATGCCGTTCTCTGACGTCTCGGTCACCGAGAAGTACTACGAGATGGTGGACGATTCCCGGATCAAGAAGACCAAGATCAAGGCCCGCGAGTTCTTCCAGACCCTCGCCGAGATCCAGTTCGAGTCCGGTTACCCGTACATCATGTTCGAGGACACGGTGAACCGGGAGAACCCGATCGAGGGCAAGATCATCATGTCCAACCTGTGCTCTGAGATCCTCCAGGTCTCGCAGCCCACCACGTACAACGATGACCTGTCCTACGAGCAGACCGGCAAGGACATTTCCTGCAACCTGGGTTCGCTGAACATTGCCAAGACCATGGACAGCCCGGACTTCGGCCTGACCATTGAGACGGCTATTCGGTCCCTTTCTGCGGTGTCGGACATGTCCAACATCACCTCGGTGCCTTCTATCGCCAAGGGCAACGATCAGAGCCACGCCATCGGCCTGGGCCAGATGAACCTGCACGGCTACCTGGCCCGCGAGCGGGTTCACTACGGTTCGGAAGAGGGGTTGGACTTCACCAACATCTACTTCTACTCCGTGGTTTACCACGCGGTGCGCGCTTCCAACCAGCTGTCCATCAAGACCGGGCAGACCTTCGGTGGCTTCGAGAACTCCAAGTATGCCTCCGGTGAGTTTTTCGACAAGTACACGGACCGGGAATGGCTGCCGCAGACGGAGAAGGTGGCGGAGCTCTTCAAGGGCATCCACATTCCCACGCAGGAGGACTGGCGTGCGCTGAAGGCGTCCGTCATGGAGCACGGTATCTACAACCAGAACCTGCAGGCTGTCCCGCCCACGGGTTCGATCTCCTACATCAACAACTCCACCTCCTCGATCCACCCGGTGGCGTCCAAGATCGAGATCCGCAAGGAAGGCAAGCTGGGCCGCGTCTATTACCCGGCGCCGTACCTGACCAACGACAACCTGGAGTACTACCAGGACGCGTACGAGATCGGCTACGAGAAGGTCATCGACACCTACGCTGCCGCCACCCAGCACGTGGACCAAGGCCTCTCGCTGACGCTGTTCTTCAAGGACACCGCCACCACCCGCGACATCAACAAGGCCCAGATCTACGCGTGGAAGAAGGGCATCAAGACCATCTACTACATCCGTCTGCGCCAGCTCGCGCTGGAAGGCACGGAAGTGGACGGCTGCGTCAGCTGCATGCTGTAATCAACCAATATAGGTTGATTATTAACTAACGAATTCTTTCAGGCTTTGCAAATTTTAAAAGCTTGAGGGGTCGTGCACTAACACGACCCCTCAAGAAAGTCCCGGAAACGAGACAGTTCCAAGTTATTGCCTGGACTGTTGAGTTTACAGGAGTTGTCGGCCTTCTGTCGAAGGCCCTCCTCCCGGGCATAGCTCCGGGAAGGAGTTGATAGTCATGGCCACTGTACGTCGTACGATTCGCCGCACTATCCGCATCACGATCCGCCCCGTTTAGGGCGAGTATGCATCCGTACAACTCAACAGGAAGGAGAAAATATCATGGCAAAGGGTTCTTACCGAAGCGCCAAGACCGGTCGTTACGTGACGCCAAAGTACGGCAAGTCGCATCCGTCGACCACCGTCAAGGAATCGAAGTGACATCGTCGCTTTGAGGCCACGCGGGTCCACGAAAGTGGGCCCGCTTGTGGTGCTTAAGCTTGTGAAGCCGACAAATCTTGACGCCTTGTTATGAAGGTTACATGGCACCAGATGCAGACCGTTGGGGGCCTTAAAGACGCTACGATTGGTATTCAACCGCTGGATAAATCTGGCGTGGAATGCCAACAGGCGGAGGAAATCATATGACCGAGAAGGTCAAGCTGCTTAACCGCGTCGAAGCGATCAACTGGAACCGCATCCAGGACGACAAGGATGTGGATGTCTGGAACCGCCTGGTCAACAACTTCTGGCTGCCCGAGAAGATCCCGCTGTCCAATGACGTGCAGTCGTGGAACACCCTCACGCCGGCCGAGCAGCAGCTAACCATGCGCGTCTTTACGGGGCTGACCCTGCTGGACACGATCCAGGGCACCGTGGGCGCCGTGTCGCTGATCCCGGATGCGATCACCCCGCACGAAGAGGCCGTGTACACGAACATCGCGTTCATGGAGTCGGTGCACGCCAAGAGCTACTCCTCGATATTCTCCACACTGGCTTCCACCAAGGAGATTGACGAGGCTTTCCGTTGGTCCACGGAGAACCAGAACCTTCAGAAGAAGGCTCAGATCGTCATGGATTACTACCAGGGCGACGATCCGCTGAAGCGCAAGGTGGCTTCCACCTTGCTGGAGAGCTTCCTGTTCTACTCGGGCTTCTACCTGCCCATGTACTGGTCCTCGCGCGCCAAGCTGACGAACACGGCTGACCTGATCCGCCTGATCATCCGCGACGAGGCCGTGCACGGCTACTACATCGGCTACAAGTTCCAGAAGGGCCTGGAAGGTCTTTCCGAGGAGCGCAAGCAGGAGATCAAGGACTACACCTTCGAGCTGCTCTTCGAGCTGTACGAGAACGAAATCCAGTACACGCACGACCTCTACGACGGCGTTGGCCTGGCCGAAGACGTCAAGAAGTTCCTGCACTACAACGCCAACAAAGCCTTGATGAACCTGGGCTACGAGGCCATGTTCCCGGCGTCCGTCACAGACGTGAATCCGGCCATCCTTTCGGCCCTGTCACCGAACGCTGACGAGAACCACGACTTCTTCTCCGGGTCGGGTTCTTCCTACGTCATTGGCAAGGCTGTCAATACTGAGGATGACGACTGGGACTTCTAGTCCTTCGCCGCCAGTCAGGTTGAGATCTGCTTAAAGAGGCAAGTGGGCCCTGCACCTTCAAAGGTGCAGGGCCCACTAGCTTGTCCAGGAGCTACCAATCCCTGCTGACGCGTTCACGAAGCTCTTCAGTCTGTTTCAACACTTTCGCTGCGGCGGGGGAGACTGTGACGGTTTTTCCGCCCCGCGATTTCAACACCACGGTTACATACTGTCCACTCGCAGCATCTCGGGAAGCCGCAGTTGCAGGGCTCCTGATGGCTGGCTTGGACGTGGTGAAGGACTTCTTGGCCCTACCTGGGATCACTGACACGTGGCCTCCTCAAGATGTTTCTTCTACGTCCAGTCTGAGACTCTTCCAGCGCGCTGTCTATGACCAAGTCTTGCACGGCGCCGCCGACTTCATAGAGGAATTCCTCCTCTCCCCTCGCCAACAACTTGCTCTCCCCGAGTTTTGTGAGTGCTTGAATACCGACAGATTTTGCAGGCAGGTCGCCTTTTATGGCTAGGTCCATGGCCCACTGAGCCCGCTTCCACCACTGGTCTCGCTTGTCGGCACGATGCCGCTGAACCAGCGCGGCCACAGCGATGCCGCCTGCCACCACGGCAGCGAACAACGTTGCCAAGGGGGCAGCGGCGCTGACAATCTGCAGCCACTCAGGAACCGGTGATGCTGCAGGCGATGGGATTTGCACCTATGCGACCGTACTTCGCTGTCGCTTTTCTCGTTCGACGCCTCGGATGATGAGTTCGCCGGCTACCCCCAAACCAAGAAGGGTCAGCAGGTTGCCATTCCGCATGGAACTTCCGGCGATGTAGCTGTTCTGGGCCGCCTGTACCACTGCTACGTCGTTCAAGTACCATCCGTTGACTACGCTTTGCTGCGCTGCCCCCTTGGTTTCGCCCGCGTTGAGTTCATTCGTGACGGCGGCCTCGGCGAGGTCCGCTTTCCAATCCGATGGATCGCTGCCGCTGTGAATTGCAGGGTTGTTGGCAATCCAGGTGATGATCATCAACACTCCCAATATGGAGCCCAAAATTATCCTGGCTCCGTTGGTCGAACGGAGTTTCAACAACTTCAACCGCTTGGCCTTGAGCTGCGGGGCATGGTCAGGTGTCGGCGGTAATTCCGGCACGACATTAGAAGATTCGTATGTAGTCATGTCCCCATTTTCTCGGTGCTTCTATACCCGCCTGCTGGCGGAACTCTTGTGGCCTACGCCCGGGCGTCGGCGAACCGCGGGGCCATGGACTCCATCTGTTCCATGACGAGCTTGATGGCTTCGGGCTGCTTGTCCGGTGGATAGCCAAATCGGACCAGGAGCCGCTTGATCGAGGAACGAAGCTTCGCGCGGACGTCGTCGCGTACGGTCCAGTCCGTTCGCACGTCGCGCCGCAACACGGACACCAACTCGCGGGCGATGTCGGCCAGGACGCCTTCGCCTTGGACCTCCACCGCTGATTCGTTCGAAGCCACAGCGTCGTAGAAGGCCAGTTCGTCAGAGTTCAACGGGGGAGTGAAGTGCGCACCGCGCTTGCCCTCGGCAGCAACTTCGCGCGCCAGTTCCACCAGTTCCGCGATCACCTCAGCTGAGGTGAGCTGCTGATTCGTGTACTTCTTCATCAGCTCGGTGATCCGCTCGGAGAACGCCCGCTGCCGGATGACGTTGTTCCGCGTCGTGGCAGCCGATTCATCGGCAATCAGCTTCCGCAACGCCTCGATGGCCAGCTGCGGGTTCCGCGCCTTCTGCGTCGAGGCCATGAATTCCGGTGTCAGGTCATCCAGGGACGGCTTCGGCATGCCGGCAGCGTCGTAGATGTCCAGCACATCACCCGACGACGTGGCGTTGGCGATCAGCTGCCCGAGTAGCCGCTGGATTTCCTCGGGAACCGGTTCGCCGCTGGCCTGCCGGTCGGCGGCATCGTACTTTGCCATCCAGACACGGATCTCCTCGTACACCTGGATCTCCGGCCGCAGTTCAGCCAGCGTCTCCGAGCCGGAGCACAGCGCCCACGCACGGGAAAGCTGGCTGGAGAATTTGCGGTACTTGGAAGCAACCGATTCGTCGCCGTCCGTGGGCTGATTACCGGGCGTGCCAGGACTGCGCAAGTAACTGACGGCGCCCGTGACGGCGTTCAGAAACGACTTTGGACCGCCTTTCATGAGCACGGCCTTCCAATCATGGCCGGCCAGCAGGGAACGGAGAGACTCCACCAAAGAAACCGTCAGGCCAACAGCTTCGTCGATATTCTTGCCCACCGGCTTGTTCGCACGGTCAGACTGCGTGTACTCGCCCAGCGCCTTCGCCAAGTTTTCGGCCAGAGGCGCGTATGCGACCAGCAACCCGTCTTTTTTGCCGCGGAAGGTGCGGTTCACGCGTGCCAACGTCTGCATCAGCAATGCGCCCTTGAGCGGACGGTCCAGATACAGGGTGTGCAGAGGCGGGGAATCGTAGCCGGTGAGCATCATGTCTTTGACGATCACCAACTCCAGTTCGTCGTCCACGTTTTTGAGCCGCTCTTTCACCCGGGCATTCAAAGAGTCGCGGCGCACATGGTCGGACACCGGCGGCACATCGGTTGCGTCGCCTGAGTACACCACCTTGATCTTGCCTTTGGAGAGATCGTCTGAATGCCAGTCGGGCCGCAGCTCCACAATCGCGGAATACAGTTTCGCGCAGATCTCCCGCGTCCCGCCGACGATCATTGCCTTGCCTGGCGCCTCGATGAACTTTCCCATCCGCTCGCGCCGGTTTTCCCAGTGCGCCACCAAGTCCTCGGCCAGCGCGGCGATCCGCTGTGGCGCACCGTAGACAGCGTTGACGACGGCGACACTCGCCTCGAGGCGCGTCCGCTCGGTATCGTCCAGGCCCAGTGTCGCTTCGTCGGCAGCCTGGTCCAGGATCTCCTCCGTGACGTCCGAAGCCAGGCCGACCTTCATCAGACGCGGCTCGAAGTAGACCGGCACCGTGGCACCATCCTGCACAGCGCGGGACAGGTCATAGATGTCGATGTAGTCGCCAAAGACGTCCTGGGTGTTGCGGTCGTCAAACGAGATGGGCGTGCCGGTGAACGCGATCAGCGTTGCGTTCGGAAGCGCGTCGCGGAGGTGGCGGGCGTAACCATCCAGGTCGTCGTAGTGCGACCGGTGTGCTTCATCCACCATCACAATGATGTTCCGTCGGTCGGACAGCAGCGGGTGGTCTGCGCCGGCGTCCTTCTCCGACTGGCTGCGGCCGAACTTCTGCAGCGTGGTGAAGTAGATACCGCCGGTGGTCCTGTTGCTCAGTTCCTCCCGCAGCTCGGACCGCTTCTTGACCTGCTTTGGCGACTCCGCCAGGAGGAGGCTGCGATCAAAGCCTTCGAACAGTTGCCCGTCCAGTTCATTCCGGTCGGTGATCACTACCACCGTGGGATTTCTCAGCTTGGGCTGCCGGGCCACCATGTTGGCGTACAGTTCCATTTCCATGGACTTGCCTGAGCCCTGGGTGTGCCAGACGACGCCAGCCTTGCCGTTGCTTTCCACCGCCTGGATGGTACTGGCTACGGCTTTAGTGACCGCGTAGTACTGGTGCGGCTTGGCGATCCGCTTGGCCAGACCGCCGGAGCCTTGGTCGAAGGCGGTAAAGTTCCGCGTCAGTTGCAGGAAGCGTTCCTGGTTGTAGAGCCCGTCCAAGGCCGTGTCCAACGCGGTGACGGCGTCGCCGTCGAGCAAGTAGCCCTGGGGAACCGGCACGCCGTCGTCGTCCACATTCCACGGTGAGAAGTGATTGAACGGGGTGAACGGCGTTCCGTATTTGGCCTGGATCCCGTCGCTGGCGAGCGTGAAGACGCAGAAGCGGAAGGCCATGGGGAATTCGCGGAGATAGGTCTGCAACTGCGCGTGCGCGCCTGGGAGGTCGGCGTGGGCATTGCCGGCCTTCTTGAGTTCGATGATGCTGACGGGCATGCCGTTGCAGTACAGGACAAGGTCGAAGCGGCGTTTGTAGTCGCCCTCCACGAGGGTGACCTGGCTGACGGCGAGCCAGTCGTTCTGGTCCGGCGCCGGGCTGAGCAGCCGGATGGTGGGGTTGGCTTCGTTGCCGTCGGAGTCGATGTAGGTCAGCCGGTAACCGTCCACCAGGCAGGTGTGGATCCGGTGGTTCTCGGCCATCGGATCATTTGACTTTGGTGCTGCGATCTCCGCGAGTGCCTGCTGGAGGTACTGCGCCGGCACTGTCGGGTTGAGCCGACGCAGGGCTTCGAGCAGCCGCGGCCGGATGAGCAGCTCAGCCCACGATTCGCGTTCCCCGGTTCCTGGCGCAATTGCCTGCCCGTCGAGCGGCATCCAATCCAACTCGCCGAGCCGCTCCTTCGCGGCGCCTTCCCAGTCTGCTTCGGAAAAGGCTAGTGCTGGTGCTGTCACGGTGATTCCCCCTGGTTGACCGGATCTTCTGATGATATGTCCTGTGAAAGTTCGGCTTCGAGTTCGCTGATACTTGGAAGCGTGGAGATGAACTCCTCCGGCATGGACTTCACGATCTCCGACTCCCACTCGGCTATGCCGATGGGTTCGCGCTCATTCCGTTTACCGGTCATGGACACGAAGTCAAAGAAATAGGGGTCCTTGAAGGACTGCCGTGCAAGGTCCGAGCCCGACGGCGGCAGGGTCGCCTTGAAGTTGTTGATCACCTTGCCGGAGCTTTCACGCAAACGTCTCAATCTGGTGCCCCCGGACGCTGTGGGACCAGCCTTCGGCGCTGGCGCAAGCCATGTACCAGAGCCGGTCCTCGGGCTCGGCAAGCTTCTCCAGCAGCAACACATGGTGGCTCCACGGCAATGCTGCAGACGCTGTCTGCAACATTGCGAAGTCGGGCCACGCGGCAGCGAAAGACTTCATATACCGCAGATTCCGTGGCGAGAAACCACGGGCCTCGGGAAAACGATCCCGAAGATCGGCAGATAATCGGGTCACCACCTTGGATCCCCAGCCCTCTTGGGACTCGCGTTCCAGGAGTTCGCACCCAATGGACCAATACGCGCGCACGAGTTCCTCATTGGCTGCCGAGACCGCCTTGGACCGACCTGTGTCGATCTGATGTGCCACGGACGCCAGCAACTCCGGGTACCAATCCGGCATGCCTGACTTCGCTGGCGTTGATTCAAACGATGCTGGTGTGGACACGTGGATCGGTTCCTTTCCGGGCGGTCATTTCACCTTGAACGTATCCGCCCGCCCTGACATTCTTGGCAGACATCACACTGCGGCAGCGACCAGCGCTTCCGCGTCCTTGACCCTCAGCTTGCCGGACATGAGTTGGGGGAGGAGAGCATCGCGGGTGGCGGCCAAGCAGATGCTCTCACGACTGACAGTCTGGAGCAGACTCAGCAAATATCCGTATTGAAGTGCAAATTCCGCTGCCGATTGGGCATTCGGAACGCTGACTACCTTTTTCATCAAAAGTTGCCAATGGCGTTTGTACTCTTCATGTCTTTGTAGACCGCTCAACGCGCAGTAGAGGGTTAGCGACGGGATGCCAGACCCCTTGAAAGGTACTGTATTAGGGCCGACGGTAAATTTTTGGGCCGCGATACCTAACCTGCAGGTGTGGTCTCCAAAGTAAAGAATTGGGTGCTCCGCGCTGGCCTCCAAGAACCCGTCGCCGTTTAGGTAGCCAAGGAGTCCTGCTTCGCTTTGATCGAACACTGGAAAGTCGCCTTTGGCAAGCAGTTCGTCTTTCGCGATTTTCCGGTTTGGTGTGATGCGGTGAACCAGACTTTCGACCGCGACTTGGTGCGAAGGATTTGCGGCAATAAGACCAAGATATGAGGCATGCAAAATATCCTCAACAGTCCGAGCAAGTTTGGTGTTGGCGGCGATCTTGTCGTCGAGGGCGCCCAGCACCTCGGCAATTGCTCGTTGTTCCGAGACCTCGGGTAGGGACAACTTCAGCGACCGAATATCGGCAAGGTTGATGTATGCAGCCATGTCTGTGTTGTTCATCCGGTCGGCGGCTTGATTCCAGAACTCCTGGCTACTGAACCAGTAGCGTAGGAAGCGAGGTGTTATTACATCGGAATCCAGAACCCGGAAATAGCAGAGCTGCGGGCTGTAGACGACCTGCTCATCTGTTTCGGGTAGAACGGCCACTCGGCCAACAGTGCCCTTAGTGGTCAGAAGGATGTCACCGGGATGTCCCAATTTCGTACCGATGGCCCTGACGTAGTCAGCCGAAACGAAGTCCGGTCCTTCGAAGCTGACAGCATCGTCCATCACGTCGGCAACACGAATGATCCGGTAACCCGGCTGGCCGTGCTCGCTTCGTTTGGTTCTGTAACCGTCACCGAACTGGAGGGCACCGAGAGCTGCTATTTCGCCGATTGAGGTAGTCCTAGACATCCAAGCGCCTCAACTGCTCGCGCACAACAGCGGCCAGCCGCTCGGACTCGTCGAACTGCTCCAGCAGCTCCTTCGACAACCTCGCGACCTTCTCCTCGATCGGTTCGCCGTCGTCCTCAACGTCGGCGGCTCCAACGTACCGGCCCGGCGTCAGCGCGTAGTCGGCAGCCTTGACCTCCGCGAGGCTGGCCGAATAGCAAAAGCCTGCTTCGTCGTCGTACGTCAGCCCGGTCTCAACGGCCGAAGCAGTGCCTCGCCACGCATGGTAGGTGTTGGCGATCTTGGCGATGTCCTCGTCGGAGAGAGCACGTTCGGCGCGGTCCACCATGGAGCCCAGGTTCCGGGCATCGATGAAGAGTACCTGCCCTGTCCGGTCCACCGAGCCGCGCGGGCCAGCGGTCTTGTCCTTGGCGAAGAACCAGGTGCACACCGGGATGCCGGTGCTGCGGAACAGCTGCGTGGGGAGGGCCACCATGCAGGAAACGAGGTCTGCCTCCACCAGCTGGGCACGGATCTCACCCTCGCCGCCGGAGTTGGAGGACATGGAGCCGTTGGCCATGACCACTCCCGCGCTGCCGCCGGGCGCCAGCTTGGAGATGATGTGCTGGATCCACGCATAGTTGGCGTTGCCGGCCGGCGGGACGCCGTACTTCCAGCGCGGATCGGACTCGGAACGGGCCCAGTCCTTAATGTTGAAGGGCGGGTTGGCAAGGATGAAGTCCGCTCCGTTGTTGCCGATCAGCTCCGGATGCTGGTCACGGGCGAAGGTGTCGCCCCAGCGGGAGGCGAGGTTGGCATTCAGGCCGTGGATCGCCAGGTTCATCTTGGCCATCCGCCAGGTACGCTCGTTCAGCTCCTGGCCGTAGACCGAAATATCCGAGCCCTCCATGTTGTGCGCGGCCAAGAACTTCTCGGCCTGGACGAACATGCCGCCGGAGCCACAGCAGGGGTCGTAGACACGGCCGCGGTGCGGTTCCAGCACCTCCACCAAGACGCGGACCACACCGGCGGGGGTGTAGAACTCGCCACCGCGCTTACCCTCGGCCTTGGCGAACTTCTCCAGGAAGTACTCGTACACCTCACCGAGCAGGTCGCGGGCCTTGCTGGCGCCCTGGCCGGTGAATCGGGCCGAGTTAAACAAGTCCAGCAGTTCACCAAGGCGGCGCTGGTCCACATTATCCCGGTTGTAGATCCGTGGCAGCGTGGCGGCCAAGGACTTGTTGTCCGCCATGATGAGTTCCATCGCCTCATCGATCAGCAGCCCGACGGACTTCGGGGCCGCGCCGTCCAACGAATCGACGCCCTTGGCGTTCTCCGCCAGGTAGGTCCAGCGCGCCCGCGGCGATACCCAGAACACGCCGCGGCCGGTGTACTCGTCCACGTCATCAATCAGTTGGGCGATTTGCTCCTCGTTGAGCCCATCGGCTTCCAACTCTGCCTGGATCTGTTCGCGCCGTTCATCGAAGGCGTCCGACACATATTTCAGGAACACCAGCCCAAGAATCACGTCCTTGTACTGCGAAGAATCCATCGAGCCGCGGAGCTTGTCCGCCGCCTTCCAGAGCGTGTCCTTGAGTTCCTTCATGGTGGACGGGGCGAGGTCCACTTTCACTTTCGGGGGCATGATGCGATTCCTTCTTCTGGCACGGCGTGGGTAAGGGGGTCTGTCAGGGTGAGGCTTCCGCCCGCAACGCCGTCCGTCATCAGGGTAGCGAGTTCTTCGAGCCGCTTGAGACGTTCGCGGGTTTCGGACTGCTCGCGGTGGAGGTTTTGCAGGGCGCTGGCCAGCGGCAGCCGCTGGGCTTCGGGTGTCCGGCGTAGCCGCCAATTTCGCCAGGTCTTGTCCGCGGGATTGAGCCGGTTGATGTCACGGACGACGACGGCAGGCAGCAGGCCGCCCGGGTCGCCCTGGTCAATCCTCACGATCCGGGCGGGAAAGACGACGACGGCGCCGCCCTCCGCGTCGAGCATGGCGGCCGGCCGCGGGCTGGTACAGAAAACCACGTCGCCAGGCTCGGTAAGCCTGCCGGCCGGATATTTGGCGGCAAAGTCGAGGAGGGTGATGAACCGCGGCTGGGCGTTGTTTGGATTCATCAGTTCGTCGCGTCCTAGGACCCGGCTGCCGCCTCTGCTGTTCATGTCCTCCGCACGGAGCCTGATGCCTTGGAGGTACTTGATGTGTCCGGCGGTGAGCATTTCCTGAACTGTCGCGGGTGGTTTCCCTGCTTCGAGTGCCGCCAGCTGGGCACGCGGAAGTGCCGGGCGGGACGATTCGGTGGCCAAGGCTCGGGTGAGTTCCTCGATCCGCAGCGCTGCTTCGGCGCCGCGTACCGACGTCGTACTTCTTTTGACGGAAGCGTCAACTAGGGCACCCCGGCCAGCCAGGAGCACCCGGGTCTGCACCAGGCGGGCAAACCGAAAGGCGTGCGCGCGGAGGGTGGCCCGATCGCCCATGGAGGCAGCAACGTCGCTGATCAGGTCCTGGGTCACGTCGAGGGTGAGCGGGATTGTCGCCAAGTCGGCCACCATGGTCCAGCGTTCCGCGATGGGGACATTGGCAAATGCTGGGCCGAGGATCCACAGGGCCTGCTGTTCCCGCGGCTTGGCACGAAGGAGGCCCGCCGGAAGCTGGACGATGGCGCGGACACGACCGGAACGCAACAGGTCCGATCGAAGGTTGCTGGCTTCTCCGGACAGTGCATCGCACAGAACCCGGGCAGGGGCGATGACCACGCCACGCTGCGAGTCGTCCATCTGGAGCACGATGTTTTCGATTCCGGACAAAATTCCTGTGCTGCCCGGCTCCAGATTGCCCGGGGAGGGAAACTGCGCCACGTGGACGGCCGGTCCGTTCACGGCGAAAGCCCCGTTGGCATCGATTTTCACCGGCCCGTTATCCGTACCGTGGACGGCTAGCCGGCGCCTCGCCAGCCGTGATGCGCTCCCGTGGTGGTCGGCTGCCAAGAAAGTGAGTGAATGGGACTCGCCAAATTGCTGCACGATGCTGAGCATGACGTCGCTCCCGCCCGGCGTCGAGTCGACGAAAAGGAGCCTGCCCTCCAGTGTGGTTGCAAGCTCCATGGCGGCTGCAGCGGTCAGCGCCAGCGCCGGCTCGGCAAGGGCCGTGTCTGATTGCTCGCGCAGGCCTTCCTTGAACCGATGGGCAAGCAGCTTCTCGAAAGCCGCCGATGCGCTGAAGGCGCTGTCCGCCAGCCTGTCGGCGAAGCTCGCGAGTCCAGCCAGTGCCGAGCCGAGTGCTGCGAGTTCGCTGTAGAGGAATGCATCATCCGGGTCGGCTTCATCCGCGGCATCAAGGAGTTCGGCGGCAGTCGATTGTGCCAAGGCCTGTCCTGTCAACACTTTCAGGGCAAGCAGCGCAGTCAGGCCGTCAAACGTCAGGCGGCTATCCCTAGGAGATTCGCTTGACGTCACCGCGAGTCTGGCGAAAATCGCGACGTCGTTGCCCGCCTCTTGGTTGTTGCCCCGGCCTGTGGCCTGAAGCCATGCGGTGACGCGGCCGGCGTCGAACATCTCGATGCCGTTGACTCGTTCTGCGGCCGGCGGGAATGGAAGCGGACCGCCGCTGCTGCGCTTGCGCCACATGGATACTACGGGCCGCTGAACCTGCGCCAGCAACGCCACGTCAGAGAGGGTCATGCGCAACGTTTCCGTGGTTTCCACAGCTGCCCCCTTCTTTTCGTCGTGATGGTATCAACAGCCTATTCGAATCGGGAAACATCAAGACATGTTGTTTGATAACCCGGGTTATCAGTGATTCAAGAGTTCTTGTGAGCCTGGAACCGTAAGTTCATTTCTGCAGCCACGAAGTCATCTTCCGAGGCTGCTGCGGCGGCGGGGAACCGTGCATTGGGGGATCGGTATCCCGCCGCCGTCTAGGGATCGTCCACGAACAGAGGAAGTGAACATGTTGACTACAGACGACGCCGGCGCCCTATTGCCGGATCCGGCGGAATCCTCGGAACTGCAGACCTTGCCGGATGCGGCTGCGCCGAAACGCAGCCGGAAGAAGCGCGTCCTTGTGGCGACGGCCGGCGTCGTACTCCTGGGCGCCGGAATTGCCTTTGGAACTGTGCTGCCGGACCCCAAGACGAGTGACGCCTATAAGTCCTTAGCGGACGAGAAATCCACGGTGGAGACGGAGCGGGACGCGGCTTTGAGTAGTTATGCCTCCGTGAAGGGTAAATACGACACCCTGCAAAGCGGCATCGCCACCCGCGAAGCCAAGGTTGCCACCAAGGAGACCGAAGTTGGCAAGGCAGACGCTGCGGTCAAAACCGCTGAGGCCGCTGTCAAAGCCCGCGAAGAGGCCGTAACTGGTGCGGAGAAGGCGAAGGCTGCCAACACGGTCAGCGACGGGACCTGGACTGTGGGGTCCGACATCGAACCCGGGACGTACCGTGCTGCTGCAGCCGTGGGGTCCACCTGTTACTGGGGGATTTACCGCAGCGGGAGCAACGGCGGCGACATCATCGAAAACGACATCCCCGGCGGTGGCCGGCCCGTAATCACCCTCAGTCAAGGCCAGGACTTCAATTCAACCCGCTGCGGCAAATGGGAAAAGCAATAGCCCTGACTCCTTCCGCAGCATCATCCATTCGCATTACCTGAAAGGCATCACCATGATCAACCAGAACTTCACCTCCGTCCCTACCCCTGCAGGCCGTCCCTTCTACAAGAAGAAGCGTTATGTTGTCCCCGCCGGCGTCCTGCTGGCGGGCATTCTCATGGGCTCCTGCTCCGGAGCAGGCAACCAGGCTGCGGACTCCGGTCCCGTCGCCTCCACCACCGCGTCTTCTGACACCGCGTCTGCTGAGGCCGCGGCGCCAGTTGCCGCCTCGGCGGCGGCAGCATCGCCGTCGACCGCGCCCGTATCTACGAAGCCTGCCGTGGGCGTTCCGTTCGCCGTGAAGATGCTCAACGGAGATGTCGCCCGGATTACCGTCGTGTCCGCGGTCCGCGCCGACACTGTCACGTCCGGCGCCTTCGCCACGCCGCCCAAGAACGGCACGTACCTGCTCATGGACGTGCTGTGGGAAACGGAGTCCGGCACGACGAACTCCAACCCGCTCTACTTCTCGGCGAAGGACGCCAACGGGCGTAAGGCAGACATGAGCTTGTTCGCCGACAACCAGCTGGGCCCAGGCGAGGTGCTTCCCGGGGACAAGTCTCGGGGCAACGTCGCCTTCGATATCGCCCCAGGGACCGCCACTGTCATGATTTCCGATCCACTCCTGCAAGAAGCGGCGCGCATTCAGATTCCCGAGTAATCGAGGCACGCAGAACGGGTCTTCGGCTGCCTCAGACCTCGGGGAGCGTGCAAACGTGTCCGTCGGCGTCCATGGGGTAGCCGCACAGCGAGCAGATGGGGCGGCCTGCCCCCACCACCTCATGGGTGCGCTTGGTAAAGGCGCGGGCGGATCCCACGGGCATCCGCACCACCAACATCTCTGGTACTTCGATGCCGTCCTGGTCCAGCGGTTCGTTGTCCTCGTCGACCTCGACCTCGGTGATGGGGAAGGCCTCAATGACCACCTGGGCAGTGGTTGGGTCCCAGCCCAGGCTCATGGCGCCGGCTCGGAACTGCTCCTGAACGGGCTCAAGCTGATCGTTGTCGACCAACTCAATGGGAGTGCTGGTGGGAACGCTGAACGGATTTCCGTCGATAGTGACGAGCTGATCCAAAATCTCATCGATCTTCTCGGCTAGCAGTGCGGACTGTTGTTTTTCCAGCGCGATACTCACGATTTCGGCTCCGGCGCGCACCTGTAGATAGAACGTCCTCGCACCCGGAATGCCGATGGTGCCGACAACAACCCGATCGGGCCAGGAAAACTCATGAACACGTGTAGGCATGCCAATATCTTAGGCGACCCGGGATCAGCATCCACTCCCGTGCCAGCTAGTCGGTTTCCCTCCTTGCTACTGCCACGTAGGCTGGCCAGGACATCAATCACCGAATAAGGGGAAACAGTGATTATTGGGGGAACCATATTTATTCTGCTGGTCGCAGGGGGAGCTGTTCTGCTCCTGCTGATTGCGGGATTCATTTTCTACACCAAGAGCATCAGGTTCGCCAAGCCCAACGAGGCAATGCTGATCACCGGCAAAAGCGATCCCAACACCACCAACGAAACCTCGGACGATCAATCCCGGGTCATCATCAACAACCGCGCCTTCGTCAATCCGATCACCGAACGCGTCAGCCATATCTCGCTGTCATCGCGTCAGGTTGAGGTCACCATAGAAGCGATCTCCAACAACGGCATCCAGCTCAAACTGACGGGTGTTGCGCAGGTCAAGGTAGGCGGCGATAAGATTTCCGTCCGCAAGGCGGCCCAGCGCTTCCTCGATCAGCAGGACGCCATTGACCACTACACGCAGGAAACCCTTTCTGGCTCACTGCGCTCGATTGTGGGTACCTTGAGCGTCGACGCGATCATCAAGGACCGCGCACAGTTTGCTGCTTCCGTAAAGGAAGAAGCCGAGCATTCCATGACCAATCAGGGCTTGGTCATCGACACGTTCCAGATCAAGTCAGTGGACGATACCGGCGGCTACCTGAAGAACCTGGGCCGCCCGGAAGCTGCCCTGGTAGCGCGGAATGCCAGCATTGCCGAGGCCAACTCACAGCGTGAGGCCGCCGAAGCTAAGGCTCTGGCTGACCAGAAGACCGCCGAGGCCGAGCAGAAACTGGCGCTCCGTCGCGCCGAACTGAAGCAGGAAACCGACGCGCGGCAGGCTGAGGCCGATGCCGCCGGCCCGCTGGCCCAGGCGGATCAGCAGGAAGCCATCATCCTCAAGAACCAGCAGGTGGTGGCGCGCCAGGCTGAGCTTCGCGAGAAGGAACTCGACATCGAGGTCCGCAAGCCTGCTGACGCAGCCAAGTACAAGGTCGAAACGGAAGCTGCCGCTGATCTCGAGCGCCGTACCCGCATCTCTGAAGCCACCAAGGTTGAAGCTGCGGCCGAGCTCGAAACCCGTAAGCTGCGGGCCACCGGTAACGAGGTCGAAGCAAAGGCCCTGGCCGCCGCCAACACCGCCAAGGGAAACGCAGAGACCGAGATCAACAAGATCCGCGGCCTGGCCGAGGCCGAGGTGACCAAGACCAAGGGCATCGCCGACGCCGACGTGATTGGCCTGCGCGGTAAGGCCGAAGCCGAAGCTATCGAGGCGCAGGCCAAGGCCTACAGCGAGTTCAACGAGGCGGCTATCCTCAACAAGCTGCTTGAGGTACTGCCCTCCATCGCCAAGGAAATCGCCGCTCCGATGAGCGCCATCAGCAACATGACGGTCATTTCGAACGACGGCGCCGGGCAGGTCAGCAAAAACGTCGCCTCGGGCGTCCACGAGACAGCCCAACTCCTCAAGGACACCACGGGTTTCGACATCATCGGCATGATGAAGAACTTCGGCCAGACAACCGAGGCCCCAGCTGACGCTCCGGCGAATCGCCCGACGTTCGATGGTGGCGCCACCAACGGCCTCACGCGATCCCAATCCGCAACAGAGGGCACGGACTCTGAATAGCTCTTAAGGGCCCCAGTCAAGAACAGCAAGCCGCAGCCCCTGTCGGGGGACTGCGGCTTTGCTGTCTTTAGCTACCCTTGGCATCTACTGAGGACCAGCCGCTGATGTGAAGCCGTTCAAAGCCGTCAAGCATCACGTTCAGCGCGAACTCGAACTCAAACTGATCATCGCAACCCTGTCCAATCACGGACTCATCGTCATGGCTCGCGGCCGTGGCCACCCGCAAAATATTGGGATATGTAGCGGCCATCTGCTGGAACATGGCTGCCTGTGCCTCGGAGGATAGCGACGCCGCCGGTTGCGGTGACTGTTTAGCCGACGCATCGAAAAGTTCTTGGCTGAACCCCCAGATTCGACTGCCCATGGCATGCATGACGTGGTGGGTGAGGTCGGCGGACATCCCGCCCGCCAGGAACATGCCAATGAACGACTCGGTATAGTCCAGCACGGCAGGCGTCTGGTTAGTTCGGGTCTCGAGAACTTGCCGTGCCCACTGATGCCGCAAGAGGACTGACCTGGCCGAAAGCACTCTGAGCCGGACCACGTTCTTCCAGTCGGCGTCGTTGGCTGGCGGGTCGATCTCGGAAACGATCAGCCCCACCATGCCATCCAGCAAATCCTCTTTATGGGCAACGTGTTTGTATAACGCCATGGGCACCACGCCCAGTGACTGGCTCAGCCGCCGCATGCTGAGTTCCGCGAGACCTACGTCATCGGCTAGGTTTACGGCTGCTGCGAGCACGCGCGCCTTGTTCAGGCGCAGGCGGGCGCTGGCGTCGTTTGTCTGGGTCACGGACCACTTCCTCTCCCTGCAGCCAATCTAAACCATTGACAGGTGTATGCCGTACACCTAGTCTCAAGACACGATGTATACGCTGTACACCTCAGAGTCGAGGAGTAGGCAGTGAACGGTACCGGTAGTGCGAAAACCCGAAGCCAGCGGCCGCCAATCATGAGTGCCCCCGTCCGCAGGTCAGCATGGGTGGTGCCCACGGGGCTCGTTCTGCTCTCGCTGATTCCTATCCTGGCCGGAGCACTGAGGCTGACCGAGCTTTCCAGCGGGGCGGCTGTGACTGCGGACAATGAACGGTTTTTCGGCTCGCCCATTCCTGTGGTGATCCATATCGTCAGCGCCACCGTCTTTGCGATGCTGGGTGCGTTCCAATTTGTTTCGGCTCCTTCGGGAACCAGAATTCGCTGGCACAGGACAACCGGTAGAGTCGTCGTTCCTGCGGGGCTCTTCGCTGGCCTGTCTGGCCTTTGGATGACCGTGTTCTATTCACTCCCACCCAACGACGGGCCACTGCTGCTCTGGTTCCGGCTCGTTTTCGGCGTGGCCATGGTGGTGAGTATTGCGCTGGGAACCCGGGCCATCGTGCAGCGTCAGTTCGCCCGTCATGGCGCTTGGATGACCCGTGCCTACGCCGTCGGAGTGGCGGCTGGGACGCAGGCCATAGTCCTGACGGCAGCCGAACTCATCGCTGGGCCACCGGACTTGACGTCGAGGGCACTGCTGATGGGAGCTTCGTGGCTGCTCAACCTAGCCATCGCCGAGTACATCATCCAGCGCCGTGCTTTCGTGGGCAGGCGTCACGCTCTTACTTAGGCGGGTTCAGCCGGGTGGTCGGCCGGCTGGCTGTGGTGGTGTTCCTGGGGGTGGGGGTGCTGTGGAGGTGTAGGTGTGTCCGGTGGGTGTGGTGATGTGGAGTTGGTGCCTGCCGGGCTCGTTGGTGCCGGTGGTGCCGGGGTTGGTGGTGGTTTTCCAGCCGGGTTGTTCTTTGGTGTAGTTGCAGGCTTCGCAGAGTCCTGCGGTGTTGGTGGCGGTGGTGGTCCCGC
>NZ_UXAU01000045.1 GCF_900609065.1 Arthrobacter ulcerisalmonis
CTCGGCACAGCCTCAAGTGTTGCGGCCATATCGGGCTCCTCCCCGCCAGGCTCACCGCCCGGCGTGTCGAGCCGGATACACCGTTATTTACACAGTCCCGTCGTTGAGGGTGAGGGAAATGGGGTAAAGATCGGCCATGGGGGTGGTCCTTCCAAAGTTGGTGTTACCAGGAGTTCGGTGCCAACTCTAAAAGGTACTGGTGGGATCTGTGGGTTTCCTGAGCCCGGCGGCCCCGCGCCTCGGACTACTTGGTGATGTTGGTGGGCTTTGCCGGCGTTGCAGGTGTCATTGGGGCAGCGGGAATACTCGGTTTGGGCGCGGGCGCTGGTGCGGTCGTCGCTGCAGGTTTAGGCGTCGGGGCTGCTGAGGACGTAATTGACGACGGCGTCGGGACAGGTGCTGCCGGCGGTTTCGTGGGGGTAGGTGTGGGCGCAGCGGTTGTGGGCGAAGGCGACGCCGACGTCGTGGGCGAAGGCGACGGTGTTGACGAGGTAACCGACGGCGACGGACTCGGCGTCGGTGTCGGCGTAACAACCGGCTTGGTCGGCGTCGGCGTAGGCGACGGCGTCGTAGGGGTTGGCGACGGACTCGGAGTCGGCGTGACGACCGGCTTAGTCGGCGACGGAGCCGGCGTCGTAGGGGTTGGCGTAGGCGGGACGACCGGCGTCGTCGGTGTGGGCGACGGAACCGAAGCAGTGGGTGCCGGGACCGGTGTGGTGGGGGCCGGCGTCGTGGGTCTTGGGCTGACGGGAGTGGGTGTCTCTGAGGCGTGCCCGGGGATGGTCCAGATGATTCCTGCCGAACTGCCGGGCGCGAAACTTTGCGCGGTGGCGGCGACGTCGCCGGCCAAGGGTTTCAGCGGCTCGAGCGTCCAGTTCAGTGGGTTGGTGTAGTTACCCGAGAGGATGGTCTCAAAGTGCAGGTGGCAGCCCGTGGACCAGCCGGTGGTGCCCACCTGGGCGATCGGCTGCCCCATCTGGACGGCGTCGCCAATGCGAACGCCGATGGATTGCAGGTGGTTGTAGGTGGTGATCAGCCCGTCGCCATGGTCGATCTCCACCCGGTTGCCGCCGCCCCAGGGGTGCCAGCCGGCGGCGCGGACAACCCCGCGGTCGGCGGCGTAAACGGTGGTTCCGCAGGGCGCGGAGAAATCTTGGCCGAGGTGGAAATCGGCGCTTGAGCCAGTGATGGGGCTTACCCGGTAGCCATAGGGTGAGCTCGGGCTCAAGGTTGCCAGCGGGGCCATCAACGTGCCGGTGACGGCCCGGGCGCCATTTACTGCACTGAGGATTCCGCCGATCGCCCCGGGCCCAACACCGGCAGGCATGGCCGATGCCAGGCCCGCGCCACCAATGGCAGAGCGGGAAAAGGGGAGGACCACTGTGGGATCCGAAACGATGATGGGTGCCAGGACACCTGCGGCCACCGTCCCGGAAGCGGCGGCGCCAGTACCGGACTGCGCACCGAAGGTCGTGTCGGGAAGCTGACTGCCGGTTGTGGAGCTGTCGACGACGGCAATGGCGCCGATGGCCCGTGCATCGGGGGCGCCTACTGCCGATTGACTCAAGGTGCAGACGGATAGAGCGAAGATTCCGGAAAGCGCTACCACCCGGCTGGCCACGACGATGAAGCTAGTGCCTTTTGCGCCGCGAACGGCTCCGCAATGCTTGCCCAAAGTGATCGACTCCAGCTGGCCCCCATCCGCAGTTTTGCGGCTTATCCCATGGGACCATAGGACCGGCCTGCAGGGAACCCTGTTTGGCGCGTCTGCGGTATATCTGTGGAAATGCGCCGGCGAAGTGTGCCTGACAATGGAGGTATGCGGAATTTCCTGAGGGAATGGCGGGAAGAGATACGGCAGACGTTTTCCGGTCCGGGCAGCGGCCCACCGGAGTGGACGTTGCGTCTGGCCGACGGCGATGATCCCGGCTACCACCTGCCCGGGTCCGCGGTCTGGGCCGTTCACGGATCGATGACACCGATTGTGGGCGGCATCCGAACCCTCCTGATGCAGTCGTTGCACCCGGGAGCGCTGGCCGGCGTCAACGAGCACTCCAATTTTCAGGCGGATCCCCTGGGGCGGCTCGCGCGCACCATCCGGTGGATTTTCACCGTTACGTACGGCTCACAGGCCGCCGCCGATGAAGCGTCGCGTCGGGTCCGTCGGCTGCACGAACCTGTGGAGGGCGAGTATCAGGGGAACGACGGCGGCGCGCGCCATTACAGTGCCAACGATCCGGCACTCGCTGCTTGGATCCATCTCGCGTTTACCGACGGTTTTCTGGCCAGCCACAAGATTTGGGGCAAGGCCATCCCCGGCGGTCCCGACGCCTATATTGGTGAGTGGTCCCAGGCCGGAGGGCTGATGGGGGTCACGGCGCCAGCAACATCCGAGGCCGAGATGCGGCGCGAACTTCAGGCCTGGCATGAAAGTGGTGAACTTCGCGTTGACGAGCGCGTCCAGGAGACCATCAAATTCATCCGGAATCCGCCCTTGCATCCCATGCTCCGGCCTGGCTACCGGGTCCTTTTTGCGGGCGCGGTCTACAGCCTGGAGCCGCAATACCGGCAGATGATGGGCCTCACTGTTCCACGGCTGGGCCCATTTCCACTGCCGGTGCGGCTGGCCACCCGAGTTGTTCTCGGCGTCGTACACCTGTCTTTGGGGCGCCGCGGACCAAGCGAAATCGCCGCCCGGCAGCGGCTGGAACGCCTGGGTATCCGGGACTTCGGGGCCCGCAGCGATTCGTGACGGCAACGCAAAACACCCCGGTCCGAAGACCGGGGTGTTTTCTGTCCGAAGACAAATTGCGCGGAGAATGGGGGATTTGAACCCCCGAGGGCGTGAACCCAACACGCGTTCCAGGCGTGCGCCATAGGCCGCTAGGCGAATTCTCCAGCTGCTTCTGAAACAAAAGCAGGTATTAGATTACCTGAATTTGTCCGCATCGCCCAATTGAGGCTTGGCGCCCCGCTGGTGTGGCCGTTTGGCGGTGCCAGCACCGGTGCGTCGCCGCTGAAATGGGCGCCCCCAACGCGCCCATTTCCGGGGAGGTACACCGTTGAGCCGCCGGGCCCGGCCCCACACCCCAGGCCGCGCAGCTCACAACCTTGAGATTGCCCCAATCGGCATACCTAACCATGATCCGCGTCGGCTGGTGGATTGGCAACGACAAAGCCGAATTCTGGCATCAGAGCGGTGCGATCAGTCGCCGGCACCCGTCGATTCGAGTCGGGCCAGATGTTCGGGTAAAGTTACTGACGGCCCCTCATGTGGCGTCATCCTGTTGAACTCCCCCAGGACCGGAAGGTAGCAAGGGTAAATGGGCTCTGGCGGGTGCATGGGGGGTCTTTACTTTTCCCCCACAGGACGGCAGCTTGTCAGTCCGGATTGGTAGGGTTTCCACTGTGACAGTTACTACCGCCCTCTACCGCAGATACCGCCCCGATTCGTTTGCGGACGTTATTGGGCAGGAACACGTCACCGAGCCGCTGATGACAGCACTGCGGAAAAACCGCGTCAATCACGCCTACCTCTTTTCCGGCCCTCGAGGGTGTGGCAAAACCACCTCCGCCCGCATTCTGGCGCGCTGCCTCAACTGTGCAGCGGGCCCCACCGACACTCCCTGTGGCGTCTGCCCCAGCTGCATCGAGCTGGCCCGCGGCGGGTCAGGGTCACTGGATGTCATCGAGATCGACGCCGCCAGCCACGGTGGCGTGGATGATGCCCGCGACCTTCGCGAGCGCGCCACCTACGCCCCGGTCCGTGATCGCTACAAAATCTTCATCATCGACGAAGCCCACATGGTCACGTCCGCTGGCTTCAATGCGCTGCTCAAGATCGTCGAGGAGCCACCGGAACACATCAAGTTCATCTTTGCCACCACTGAGCCGGACAAGGTGATCGGCACCATCCGGTCCCGCACGCACCACTACCCCTTCCGACTCGTTCCGCCCGAGCCGCTGATGGCCTACCTTGAACTGTTGTGCCAGCAGGAGAACGTTCCCGTTGCCCCCGGCGTGCTGTCACTGGTCATTCGTGCTGGTGGCGGATCGGTCCGCGATTCCCTGTCCGTCCTTGACCAGCTGATGGCAGGCGCCGGTCCCACGGGCCTGGACTACGAGTTGGCCGTGGCGCTGCTCGGCTACACACACGCATCGCTGTTGGACGACGTCGTCGAAGCCGTTGCTGCCTCCGACTCGGCCACAGTTTTCCGCGCCGTTGACCGTGTCATCCAGACCGGGCACGATCCCCGGCGGTTCGTGGAAGACCTACTCGAGCGATTCCGCGACCTCATCATCGTCCAGGCCATGCCCGAGAGTGCGCAGACCATCCTGCGTGGGGTGCCGTCAGACCAGATCGCCCGCCTGCAGAACCAAGCGCACAACCTCGGCGCCTCCGAGTTGTCGCGCGCGGCAGATGTCACCAACACTGCGCTCACCGAGATGACCGGCGCCACCTCGCCCCGGCTGCACCTCGAGCTGCTGTGCGCCCGGATCCTGCTTCCCAGTTCAGAACAGACCGAGCGCGGTATGGCCGCCCGGATCGACAGGGTGGAGCGCCGGCTCAATTACAGCGGGAACGACGTCGGGGCTCCCGCCACTGCTGCGGGCGCTGGCGGCACTGGCACCGCTACTTCTGGCACCACAGCAGGTCCTGACAGCACCACCTCGGGCGCCGCATCAGGTCCTGGCAGCACGACATCTGGCAGCACTGCGGGCCCGGGCGCACCGGCGCACACCCCTTCCGCGCCGGCAGGCTCCTCCCCCGTCCCGCAGTCCTCCCCGTCCACACCCTCTGACCAGGCGCCGGCCCCTGCTGCAGAAACCATGACTCCTCCAGTGCAGAGCGCTGCGTCCACAGCAGACGCTATGCCCACGCCGGCATCGAATCAGTCCAGTCGCGAACCGCTCACAGCGCCGCGGGTTACCACTGGCGACTGGCCCCACGGCGAAGTGGATGCCCGCGAAAGCACGCAGAAAACCTCAACTCGCCCTGCCGAACAACGTCCCACGATCCCGCAACAGCACGCCGCCACCTCACAAGAGCGGGCCGCGTCAGGGCAACCTACCGCGTCACAACAGCGGCCTGAGCCAACACAGCCCACGCCAGCGCAGCATCATACAGCCCCGACAACGGAACAGGCTGCCAAGCAGGCTGTTTCAGCGATGCCGTCAAACGACCAAGGCGCTTCCACACCTCGAGCCGCAACAGCTCATTCTGCAGGTGGCGATGTCGAGGTATTGCGTCGGGCCTGGCCAGACGTGCTGCAAGCGCTGTCCAAAATCAAGCGCAGCACGTGGGCCCTCGTCGAACCGAACTCCCAGGTCAGCAACTTCGATGGCACTGTCCTCACGCTTGCGTTTTCCACTCCAGGGTTGGCAGGCGCGTTCGGCAGGGCCGACCATGCTGAAAACCTGCGTCAAGCCATCCACAAAACGATTGGTATCGACTGCCAAATCACCGCGACAGCAGGTGGCGGCAACGCCAAGGCGAGCTCTGAACCAGACCCAAAAGCACCCGCCGCTAAGGCACCGCCAGCCTCGTCCGCCGATGTAGCTTGGGGACTCGCGCCAGCATCGGCCGCACCCACAAATGCGTCTGAACCTGTACCTCAGCACTCGGGGCCCTCTGACGAAAAAGCGGTAGCGCCCGCGCCTCCCGCCACGGCGTCAGCACCGGCAGTAGCCGCCGATACGTCTCAGCAAGCGGGTGTAGCGGACGACAATGTCGCAGCGGCCACGTCCACGTCAACAGCTCCCCCTTCCGCAACGGAGCAAACCGCGGAGGGTGCTGCCGCCTCGGCCCCTGCCGCCGCAGCCGGACACGTTCAGAATGAAGCCTCGCCGCAGCAAGCGGGCGTCGCCGACGCCAATGTAGCTACGCCCACGTCCAGTGCTACGACTCCCCCACTCGCTACGGTGCCAGCGGCGGAGCATGTTGACGCACCCGCACCCGCGCCCGCGCCCGCACCCGCACCCGCACCCGCACCCGCACCCGCACCCGCACCCGAGAAGCATGCTGCCGCGAGTGACCAAGCAGATACCGCCAATGCGCGTGTCACCGAGGATGCGAGTACAAACCTGGCTGCGCCATCGGTCGTTGCCTTGGCTGGCGACTATTCGTACTCGGACGACGACTGGGGCCAGCCGCGCGATGAGGACGCTCCCCCGCTTGAAGAAGAGCCGCCCATGGACTGGACTCCCCCAGCCCGGTCAGCGGGAACTAGAACCGCGTCCCCAGCCTCTGCAGGGACCCCTTCAGCGGAAAAAGCGGTGCACGACTCGGCCTCCAGCACCTCCGCCCCCGCAGCGACGCCGCACGATCCCTGGACACACGCCGTCGAGCAGGCGCCGGGCGTCTGGGTTATCGGCAACACCAGCAACGTAGGGGCCGCACCGAGCACTGAGCCGGACGAGTCGCCAGCGCCAGCAGCGCACACCGCGCACTACGAACCCGCAACGGCCCAACTGCCGCCGTCGATTCCGGCGAGCCAGCCAGGCGACTCAAGTGGTCCCGACTGGGAGACCACTGGCAGCGTCTCCGGACTGGTCGCAACGTCTGCAGGAGCAAGCAATTCCCCAGCGCAGCGAGAATCTGCATCATCTGATGCGAAGCCAGCAGGGCGTGCCACGCCGTCCAGCACGGTACAGAAGTCCCAGGAATCGCCTAGGGAGGAGCGGGAGCCAGCGTATGCGATGGCAACTACCGCCCCTGCCTCGCCGGTGAGTAGTCCAGCACCCCAAACTGCGGCCCAGGCCAAACAAAGCCTGTACCAACGGCTCTCCAACAGCCCAGAAGCCGAGGCCGGTCGAGCCAAAGCACCGGCCCGGATGCCCGTGGCAGCGGCCTACGTGCAGGACGTGCCCAGCGCCGATGATGAAACCATCGAGGAGTCAGGCGTTTTTGGTCGCGCAGCTGTGGAAAGAATCCTGGGTGGCAAACTCATCGAGGAGCGCTCCGCGGACGGCAGTCCACTGGCGCCCCGCTACTGACCGCAGCCAAGTACAGCTGGCCCCGATCCACCCAAAAAGTTAGAAGGAAAACGTGTACGAAGGTGCAGTCCAGGAGCTGATCGACGAGCTTGGACGCCTTCCTGGTGTGGGCCCCAAGTCGGCACAACGGCTGGCATTCCATATTCTTGAAGCAGATCCGCAGGACATGGCCCGGTTGGTTGAGGCCATCACCACCGTCAAGGAACGGGTCAAGTTCTGCACGGTTTGCGGCAACGTCACCGAGCAGGAGCTCTGCAACATCTGCCGCGACCCTCGCCGTGATCCGGCGATCATCTGCGTGGTTGAGGAGTCCAAGGATGTCCTCGCGGTAGAGCGCACCCGGTCCTTCCGCGGCCGCTACCACGTACTGGGCGGCGCCATCAATCCCATTGCTGGCGTGGGACCGGAACAGCTGAGGATCCGCGAGCTCCTGACCCGCCTCAACGATGGCGCCATCCAGGAAGTAATCCTGGCTACCGATCCCAACCTGGAGGGCGAGGCAACTGCTACCTACTTGGCGCGGATGCTCAAGACCATCGGCATCACCGTAACCAGGCTTGCCTCCGGGCTGCCGGTGGGCGGCGACCTTGAGTACGCCGATGAGGTGACCCTGGGCAGGGCGTTTGAGGGTCGGCGTAACGCGCTGACTTAGGCTGGCTCACTGGCTTAGGTGCACTGCCTTGGCTGGCTCGGCGGTGTTTTTGCGTGGCCGTGATGGTGCTGGTCCGTGGTTCTGGCCTGGTGGGTGTGGGGACTCGGTGGCGTTAGGGCGTGTGGGCACACCCTGCTGGTGCTGATGATTGTGTGTGGTTTTGGGTGGTGTTCCCGGGGGTGGGGGCGCCGTGGAGGTGTAGGTGTGTCCGGTGGGTGTGGTGATGTGGAGTTGATGCCTGACGGGGTCGTTGGTACCAGTCCAGGTGGGGTTGGTGCCGGGTTCGTTGGTGCCGGTGTTGGTGGTGGTTTTCCAGCCGGGTTGTTCTTTGGTGTAGTTGCAGGCTTCGCAGAGTCCTGCGGTGTTGGTGGCGGTGGTGGTCCCGCCGAGGTGCCA